>NZ_AUMO01000180.1 GCF_000430725.1 Azohydromonas australica DSM 1124 | reverse complement strand
CGCAGATGGAGTAGGAGCGGCGCAGGTCCTGGCCGTCGATGGTCTTGCGCAGCGTGAGGTACTGGCCCTGCGTGAAGCCGAAGGCCTCGCGCAGCTCCGGCGGCACCTCGAAGCTGACGATGACGGCCTCGGACGTATCGGGCAGGACGGCGCGCACGCGCAGCGGATGGAACAGGACGCTCATGGCGGCTCAGATGGGCTTGAAGTGTTCGAAGGGCTCGCGGCAGTCCAGGCAACGGTGCAGCGACTTGCACGCCGTGGCGCCGAAGGCCGAGAGCTGCTCGGTGTGCGTGCTGCCGCAGCGCGGGCAGGCCACCGGCGCGATGCGCCGCGGCACCAGGCGGATGGGCACCGCGGCGTCGGCGGCCAGGTGTCCCGGCGGCGCGATGCCGTACTCGCGCAGCTTGCGCCGGCCGTCCTCGCCGATCCAGTCGGTGGTCCAGGCCGGGGCGCGCTGCAGCTTCAGGCGCACCGGCCCCAGCCCCGCGCCTTCCACGGCCTCGGCCACGCTGCGCTCGATGACCTCGGTGGCGGGACAGCCGGAGTACGTGGGCGTGAGCACCACCTCCAGCGTCTCGCCGTCCTCGCGCACGTCGCGCACGATGCCCAGGTCGCACAGCGACAGCGCCGGCACCTCCGGGTCCAGCACGCCGGCCAGCACGTCCCAGGCGCGCTGAACGCGCGTGGGCTGCGCGCGCTGGGCCGCGTTCACCACGCACCTCCCGGGAAGGCACGCTGCAGGTGCTGCATCTCCGCCAGGATGTAGCCCATGTGCTCGCTGTGCACGCCGCGCCGGCCGGTGCTCAGGAAGGGCCGGTCCGCCGGCTGCCGCAGCGTCGCGGCCTGCAGCAGCGGGCCGATCTCCGACAGCCACTCCTCGCGCAACTCGGCCCAGCACGGGCCCAGCCCGCTCTCGGCTGCGGCCTCGTCCACTTCGTCCTGCGCGAACAGCTCGGCCACGTAGGGCCACAGCTTCTCCAGCGCGGCCTGCATGCGCCGGTTCGATTCTTCCGTGCCGTCACCCAGGCGCAGCACCCAG
>NZ_AUMO01000179.1 GCF_000430725.1 Azohydromonas australica DSM 1124 | reverse complement strand
TCGCCAGCGGCGTTGACATGGGTGACAAACATGCGCTGGCGCTCGTCGAGATTGGTTTGCACGAGCAACTGGGAAAGCCCGATGACGGCGTTGAGCGGCGTGCGGATCTCATGGCTCATATGGGCGAGGAACGTGCTCTTGGCCGCGGTCGCGGCTTCTGCCTGATGGGTGCGCTCGCGCAGTTGCTGCTCCAACGCCTTGCGTTCGGTGACGTCGGTCACGATGCCCAGGAAGCCCAAGGGCCTGCCTTGGGTTTCACGCAGCACGCTCATGTTGAGCACCGCAGGAAACCGCGTGCCGTCAGCCCGCACGAAGGTCCACTCGGTCTGCTCACCCGTCGCAGGAGCCTGCGGTTCAGCCTGCTTTTGATGGTTCGGCAAGACGTCGGACAGCCCAGTGGCTAACCCGCGCACTTCCATCGGTATGACATGCAGCCGCTCGCGAACCTCAGTGATGTCATGGAAGCTCAGCAGCGGGCGCCCCCGGGCTTGCGCCTCGGAGACACGCAGCATCTTCTGGGCAGCCGGGTTGAGCGCAATGATGTTGTTGGCCAAGTCCGTGATCATGATGCCGGTGGCGGCGCTGGCGAAAATGGCCCGCTCACGCGCAGTGATCGCCTCGAGCTCGGCTGTGCGCTGGCGCAATGCCTGCTCCATTGCCTTGCGCTCGGTGAGGTCGGTGATGACGCCCATGAAGCCCACGGGCGTGTCCGGCTCGTGGCGCAGCAGGCTCATGCTCAACAGCCCGGGGAACCGGGTACCGTCCGCGCGCACGAAAGTCCACTCGGTCTGCGTGCCAGTTGGGTCCAGTTCTGACGCGGTGCTGTTGCGCAGGGCCTGCTTGACCAAGTCAGGCTGCGCATGGCCATGGTCACGCATGACGCTTGGGATCCTGTTGCCGTTGGCCCGTACCTCGTCCGGATCATGGAACTCCAGCATCAACCGCCCCACGGCCTGTGCGGCCGGGACGCGAAACAGCTGTTCGGCCGCCGGGTTGAAGATGGTGATGCGCCCGGCAAGGTCGGTGGCGACGATGGCCGTGCCTGCGCTGTCGAGCAGCGCAC
>NZ_AUMO01000178.1 GCF_000430725.1 Azohydromonas australica DSM 1124 | reverse complement strand
ACCTGCCGCACGAGGACAACGCGCTGGTGCGCGGGTGCAAGAAGATCTACACGCCGGCGCTGGAGTGGGCGCTGCACCGGCCCAAGCGCGTGCTGCTGATCGCGGTGGGCGCGCTGGTGGGCGCGGGCGTGGTGGCCACCACGCTGGGCTCGGAGTTCCTGCCCGAGCTCGACGAGGGCACGGTGTGGGTCAACACCACGCTGCCGCCGTCGGTCTCGCCCACCGAGGCGCAGCAGATGGCCCGGCGCGTGCGCGACACCCTGCGCACCGTGCCCGAGGTCGCCACCGTGGTGACCAAGGTCGGCCGCCCGGACGACGGCACCGACCCCAAGATCTTCAACGGCCTGGAAGCCTTCGTCGGCTTCAAGCCCGAAGGCCAGTGGCGCGCGGGCATGACCAAGGAAAAGCTCATCGAGGCCATGGACGACGCCATGGGCGAGCTGCCGGGCCTGGAGACGGCCTTCTCGCAGCCCATCCGCGACAACGTGCTGGAGAGCATTTCGCAGATCGACGGCCAGGTGGTGATCAAGATCAAGGGCGACGACCTGGACCAGCTGCGCGAGCTGGCCACGAAGATGGTGTCGATCGCGCGGCGCACGCAGGGCGTCTCGCGCGCCTTCATCGACCGCGAGGGCCAGCTGCCGCAGGTGCGCATCGACATCGACCGCGAGGCCGCGGCGCGCTTCGGCATCAACGTCGGCGACGTGCAGGACGTGATCGAGACCGCGCTGGCGGGCAAGGCGACCTCGGAGCTGTGGGAGGGCGAGCGCCACTTCGCCGTGACGGTGCGGCTGGCGTCGCGCTACCGCAGCATCGACGCGCTCTCGGGCCTGCTGGTGACGGGCGCCTCGGGCGCGCAGATCCCGCTGTCGCAGCTGGCGCACATCAGCCAAGCCAGCGGCGCGATGAACATCGCGCGCGAGAACGGGCAGCGCGTGGCGGCGGTGGGCATCTTCATCCGCGGCCGCGACATGGGCTCGGTGGTGAAGGACCTGCAGGCCGCGGCGGCCAAGGACATCAAGCTGCCGCAGGGCTACGACATCATCTGGTCGGGCGAGTTCGAGAACCAGCAGCG
>NZ_AUMO01000177.1 GCF_000430725.1 Azohydromonas australica DSM 1124 | reverse complement strand
GCCGGGTGTTGGATGTCCCGGTTCAAGCCCGTAGTCGTGGTCTCTAGGCAAATCCGGAGATCTTAGATGAGAGGTGATAACGAGGCCGCTTGCGGCCGAAGTGAGTGATACCCTGCTTCCAGGAAAAGCCACTAAGCTTCAGCTATTGACGACCGTACCGCAAACCGACACTGGTGCGCGTGATGAGTATTCTCAGGCGCTTGAGAGAACTCTGGAGAAGGAACTCGGCAAATTGACACCGTAACTTCGGAAGAAGGTGTGCCTTTAGTAGGTGAACCCATTCACTGGGGAAGCCCAATGAGGCCGCAGAGAATCGGTGGCTGCGACTGTTTATTAAAAACACAGCACTCTGCAAAGACGAAAGTCGACGTATAGGGTGTGACGCCTGCCCGGTGCTGGAAGATTAAATGATGGGGTGCAAGCTCTTGATTGAAGTCCCAGTAAACGGCGGCCGTAACTATAACGGTCCTAAGGTAGCGAAATTCCTTGTCGGGTAAGTTCCGACCTGCACGAATGGCGTAACGATGGCCACACTGTCTCCTCCAGAGACTCAGCGAAGTTGAAATGTTTGTGATGATGCAATCTCCCCGCGGAAAGACGGAAAGACCCCATGAACCTTTACTGTAGCTTTACATTGGACTTTGAACAGATCTGTGTAGGATAGGTGGGAGGCTTTGAAGTACGGTCGCTAGATCGTATGGAGCCGTCCTTGAAATACCACCCTGGTGTGTTTGAGGTTCTAACCTTGTCCCGTTATCCGGGATGGGGACAGTGTATGGTGGGCAGTTTGACTGGGGCGGTCTCCTCCCAAAGCGTAACGGAGGAGTTCGAAGGTACGCTAGGCACGGTCGGAAATCGTGCTGATAGTGCATTGGCATAAGCGTGCTTGACTGCGAGACTGACAAGTCGAGCAGGTACGAAAGTAGGACAAAGTGATCCGGTGGTTCTGTATGGAAGGGCCATCGCTCAACGGATAAAAGGTACTCTGGGGATAACAGGCTGATACCGCCCAAGAGTTCATATCGACGGCGGTGTTTGGCACCTCGATGTCGGCTCATCTCATCCTGGGGCTGTAGCCGGTCCCAAGGG
>NZ_AUMO01000176.1 GCF_000430725.1 Azohydromonas australica DSM 1124 | reverse complement strand
CCGGCGGGGATGGCGACGCCGGAGTTGTACGGGCCGACCACGAACTTCACCTTGCTGTCGGCGAGCTTCTGCGCCACGGCCACGCCCTGGCGCGGATCGGCGGCGTCGTCCTCGGCCACGACCTCGAAGGTGACCTTCTGGCCGGCGACCTGGATGCCCTTGGCGTTGAGCTCCTTGACCGCGAGCAGCAGGCCGTCACGGTTGTCCGCGCCGTAGGCCGACTGCGGGCCCGACAGCGGGCTGCTGAAGCCGATCTTGACGACCTGCTGCGCCTGCGCGGCCAGCGAGGCGGCGGCCAGGGCGACGGGCAGGAGCGCGGAGATGAAGTGGCGCGGGCGGAGGGTGAATGGCTTCATGGGAAAGGCTCTTGGTTGAGTTGTGAACCAGGCCGGGGAGGCCCCGGCCGGCTGGCTTGGAAAGGAACGTAGGGACAGGCGCTTCAGGGATAGAGGCCGCGCTCCTCGCGCGCGCTGAGGATGCGTTCGCAGGCCACCGCGAAGGTCGCGGTGCGCAGCGTGATGCCGTGCTTGTCGGCCGTCTGCCAGATGTGGCGCAGCGAGTCGGTCATGATCTTGTCCAGGCGCACGTTGATCTCCTCCTCGGTCCAGAAGAAGCTGGAGAAGTCCTGCACCCACTCGAAGTAGCTCACCGTCACGCCGCCAGCGTTGCAGATGACGTCGGGCACCACCAGGACGCCGCGCTCCTGCAGCACGTCGTCGCCTTCGGGCAGCGTGGGGCCGTTGGCGCCTTCGAGCACCAGCTTGGCCTTGATGCGCTGAGCCCGGGTGCTGTCGATCTGCCCTTCCAGCGCGGCCGGAATCAGGATGTCGCACTCGACGTCCCAGAAGCTCTCGCCGTCCACGGCCTCGGCGCCCTGGAAGCCGCGCACGCCGCCGTTGCGCACGACGTGCTCGCTCAGCCGGGCCACGTCCAGCCCGGCGCCGTTGAAAAGGGTGCCGCTGTGGTCCTGCACCGCCACGACACGCGCGCCGGCCTCGACGAACAGTTGCGCCGCCACCGAGCCCACGTTGCCGAAGCCCTGCACCGCCACGCGCGCGCCGTCCAGCGGCAGGTTGATGCGCCGCGCCGCCTCGCGCCC
>NZ_AUMO01000175.1 GCF_000430725.1 Azohydromonas australica DSM 1124 | reverse complement strand
GGAGACGCTGATCAATTCGGCTCGAATCTTGCATGGATGAACCACCATGACGCAGCCCTCCAAACCACCCAAGCAATTGAGCTTCGCCAGCTACGAGTACGCGCAGAAGAAGCGTGTGACACGCCGCGAGAAGTTTCTGGCTGAGATGGAGCAGGTGGTGCCATGGGCGCGCCTGGAGGCGCTCATCGAGCCCAAGTATCCGAGCACCGGTCGTGTAGGGCGGCAGCCGATAGGGATCGTGCGGATGCTGCGCATGTACTGCCTGCAGCAGTGGTTTGGTTTGTCTGATGAGGCAGTCGAAGACGCCATCTACGACAGCCAATCGATGCGCGATTTTGTGGGGATCGACTTGGCGCGCGAGTCGGTACCCGACGCCACCACGCTGCTGAAGTTTCGTCGCTTGCTCGAAGAACACGGACTTACGGCCAGATTGTTCGAAGAGATCAATGCGCACTTGGGCGAGCGCGGGTTGCTACTGCGCGAGGGCACTATGGTGGATGCCACCATCATTGCCGCGCCGCCCTCGACCAAGAACAAGGACGAGGCTCGCGACCCGCAGATGCATCAGACCAAGAAGGGCAACGCCTGGCACTTCGGGATGAAGGCCCATATTGGTGCCGATACGGAATCTGGGCTGGTGCACAGCCTGCACACCACGGCGGCCAACGAGAGCGATGTCGCGCATGCCCACGAGTTGCTCCACGGCCAGGAAGCGCATGCACATGGGGATGCTGGCTACACCGGTGTGGAAAAGCGCCCGGAAGTTATGCAGGCCCAGCAGCAGGGGGAGATTCGCACCGATGTTCAGTGGCACGTGGCGCGCAAGCGCAGCAAGATCAAGCAAATGGCCGACGGGCCGCTCAAGGATTTGATGCTGGCGGCCGAGCGGGCCAAGGCACAAATTCGAGCGCGGGTCGAACATCCGTTCCACGTGGTGAAGAATTTGTTCCATCACAAGAAAGCACGCTACAAGGGACTGGCCAAGAACACGGCGCAGCTATACAGCCTGTTCGGTCTGGCCAATTTGGTGATCGCCAAGAGCAAACTTCTCAAGCCGCAAGCCCAAGATGCGTCCTGAAATGATTCAGGACCCGGAAAAGGGTCAGAAACCAGCCTAAAAGGGACGTCAAGCAGCAAAAACAGACTGAGCTGAGCCATATTGTGAAAAGTTGGACCGTAAGTTCTGTCGGTCGTACGCGAAGCGGCAATTGTTCAGTGGCTCCCTA
>NZ_AUMO01000174.1 GCF_000430725.1 Azohydromonas australica DSM 1124 | reverse complement strand
AGCAACTCCACCGGCAGGCCCAGGCGCTGGCTGCGCTTGCGGGCCAGCGCGTGCATCTCCGTCGCCGGGTCGATGCCCACCAGCCGCTCGACCTTGGCGCGGTCGTAGAAGGCCAGGTTGAGCCCTGTGCCGATACCGATTTCAAGAACCCGGCCAGTGGCTTGCGGGATGACCTTGCGCCGCTGGCGCGCGATGGGCGAGAGGCTGCAGGCGAAGTCCAACAGGTACGGCAAGACGTGGCGGTCGTACCAAGACGGTGCTGGTGACATGGGAGCCCTTCCCTTCACTGACGTTGCCAGGAAGGTATAGCTGCTGGCAACGAATGCCGCCGCCGCTGCTCCTGACGTCTACCTCCCTGCTGCCCATCCCATTTGCAGTGGCCGTCGGCGTAGGCGTCTTGGTAGATCAATCGCTTTTTCGCGCGCCGCGCGGCATGGTCGGCCAGCGTGCCCATGCCGTAGAAGTGCAAGCTGCGGGAACTGTAGTTGGGAGCGGTTCAGCAACTGGATGACGTTGGCCATGGAAGCAAGCGTCATCAGGCGCCCTTGCTGTTTGTGCAGCGGCCGGTCAGAGGAACGGCCGGATGAGGCAACAGAAGGCGAAGATACTGCCGAACCACACCAGCACGGTCGTGGTGGTGTAGCTGTACCAGCCCTCTTGCCGCAGAAACACTGCCAGCAGCACCGACACCGGATTGGTCGGATTCACGAACCAGTCCTCCTCCCGGTAGCCGTCGAGCGCCCAGTTGAGCTTGCGAATGGCCCAGATGCCCAGGAACAGGAAGGCCATGCCGTGTGCACCGCCCACTTCGAAGTCGCTCGCCACTACCAGGAAGATGGCAATGCCGATGGGCCAGCCCAGGGCGTCCATTACTGCCAAGCGGGTGTTGATGCCGGTGGTCATTTGAGGCTCCAGAGGATGGTGAGGTGGAAGGGGTAGGCGAAGTAAAAAATCCATCTCACCCGGGACGGATGGATTTTTAACGGCACTACCAATGCCACCATCGGAACAGCCGCAAACGCCCAGAAACTACCGTTTACAGGAGTAAGCGCCAGCAGGCAAAGCACCCACGCCGCCGCTGGCCGCCAAGTCAGCGCACGCCAGAAAAACCAGGCGGCCACGGTGGCCCCGATGGCGGGCCACCAGAACTCCACCACCATCCCGGCGGCCGCGGCCAGCGCTAGCGCTGCCTTCGTGCGCTGCTGCTCCAGCAGCCCGATCGCCGCCGCACTCGCCGCCAGCGCGAACATGATGTTGAGCGGCCACCACCCCCCGCG
>NZ_AUMO01000172.1 GCF_000430725.1 Azohydromonas australica DSM 1124 | reverse complement strand
CTCTATCAGCTCAAACGCGAGATGCTGTCCAACTATCTAAGAGCCGAGCTGCGCAGCCCGGCGGTGCGGATGGTGCTCGTTGCGTAAGTCCTATTTGGATTTTACGCCACGACGAGGAATTCGATACCATTAGAGACGACTGCCTAGAGAATTAATTGCTGGCTCAGCGGTAATAGCCTGCACAAAAACAAAGCTGACGCTCAAGGTAGCTTTGTTTGCATAAATACATTTGATTGATGCCAATATTTTGCGCAACAGGCTGTCAAGCATTTGAGTTCGTTCTTAGAACCTATCCCATTTGGAGGAGTCTAAGACGTAGGTGTCACGTAGGAGGTCGGTATGGGACTCGTGACGAAGGACGACGGTTGGCGTATCAGTGACGAGCTGTGGGAAAAGATTGAACCTCTGTTGCCGCAGCGACCCCCTCATCCTCTTGGCTGCCACCGCTCGCGTGTTCCAGACCGGGCTGCAATGAACGCCATTTTGTTGGTGCTGCGCACGGGTATGCAGTGGAATGCCTTGAGCGCCACGGGCATCTGCTCTTCAAGCTCGGCTCATCGACGTTTTCTGGAATGGACTGAAGCTGGCGTTTTCCGGGAATTTTGGCGACAGAGCTTGTTGGACTATCAGGTCCTCAAAGGCATTGACTGGGACTGGTTGGCCATGGACGGCGCAATGACCAAGGCGCCCTTGGGCGGGGAAAAAAACCGGCCCCAATCCTACGGACAGAGGCAAAGAAGGCACCAAGCGCAGCACGCTCACGGACGCAGCAGGCATGCCCATCGCGATGCAAGTGGCGGGAGCGAATCGCCACGACATGAAGCTGACCAGGGCGACGTTGTCGGCGATTGTGATTCCGCGACCCATACCCACCTTCGATGAACCCCAGGGACTGTGCTTGGACAAGGGATTCGACTACGACGAGGTGCGTGACGTCGTGCTTGAGTTTGGATTTACTGCACATATTCGTACTCGTGGCGAGGAAGCCAAGGCCATGAAGAAGGAAGCTGGCTTCAAAGCACGCCGCTGGGTAGTCGAGAGAACGCACAGCTGGCTCAATCGATTCCGCCGGCTACTCGTACGTTGGGAAAAGCGGGCCGATACTTATTTGGCCATGCTGCATCTGGCCTGCGGCCTTGTTGTTTGGCGGTCCAATTCCCTAATGGGATAAGCTCTTAATGCGCTTTCTATTGTATTTTAATTGAGAAGATAGGACTTACGCAAAAGTTTGATAGAAAATCATAGAAATCCCATGAATTAATTTCAACTTGAACTTCTTGAAAGCATAGATCATAGTTTT
>NZ_AUMO01000171.1 GCF_000430725.1 Azohydromonas australica DSM 1124 | reverse complement strand
CAAGTGGCTGCGCGAGCTGTCCATCGCCGCAGCCCAGGGCAAGGATGCCTTCGTCAAGGCCTTGCACACCTCGGTGACTGACTCCGCGTCGCTGCAGCACGTGACAGCTGCTGCTGCGGTGGACGTTGATGCTTGACCTGCACAGTTAACCGGAGAAGTCACATGAAATTCCCGTTTTCGCTCGGATGCAACGGCAGGGGTGTGGTGCACATCGAAGGCACGCCGATGTCGGTGGACGAGCAGTTTCGGCTGCTGAAATCCGCCGGTGTCTACGATCACTTCGATCGCATGCCGCAGCCGGGCGAGGAGCGCGAGTACCTGAACGCCTCTCAGCGCCACGGCATCCCGATCCGCACAGGTCTTTGGTGGTACACCGCCGGCAAGGACGAGGAGTTGCTCGAAAAGAACCTGCGCATCAGTAAGGAAGGCGGCGCGGAGTTCCACGACATCATGCTGCATATCCGTCATGCCCGAGGAACCGTGGTGACGGACGATGAAATCGTCAAGTTCTATCTGTTGGCGCATGAGCTTGGCGAACGCATCGGCATTGATATCGGTTTCGAAAACCACATTTACATGTGGTCCGAGGATCCCCGCCGTATTGAACCGATTGCGCGCCGGGTGGAAAAGGAAGGGGTTCCGTTCAAGTTCGTGCTGGACCACAGCCATGTCCTGATCAAAGTCGACAACCCCGAAGAGCAGGACATCATTGGCATCCGTAAGGATGTTGAAAGCGGTGCACTGAGCATTGACCCGTACGAAGACGGCAATGTGCTGGATCGCTGGATCGCCATGAACATGGTGCATTGGCTTCAGGTGCGTCCCGTATCGCCAAACGGCCCTAAGAATGTCTGGGCGATCAAGGACAACAACAGCTACGACGGAGGTTCTTACGGGCGGCCCTGCCAATACCCCTTCGTGAAGCCGCGTCCCGGCGAGTGGCATTCGCAGTGGCACGCCTATCGCGTCGAGCCCACCAAGGAGGTTGTCCGGAAACTATTTCGCCACCACCGCGACCACCCTAACAGCCCTCTGCGTTACATCACTACCGACATGATCGATATGGCGGATTACGGCGAAAACGCGAAGTACTCGCTGTTCGAACAGAACGTAGCCATCGCAAAGTGGCTGCGATCCACTTGGGACGAAATCGTGGCCGAAGGCTCCAAGCGCGGCACTTTCAACAGCTGAACGAACAAAGAAGCACATCCAATGAAAACCAAAGCAGCAGTGGCCTGGAAGGCGGGTTCGCCGTTGACGGTCCAGACGGTTGACCTCGAAGGGCCCCGCTTCGGGGAGGTGCTGGT
>NZ_AUMO01000170.1 GCF_000430725.1 Azohydromonas australica DSM 1124 | reverse complement strand
CTCGCTGGCGACTACCTCGGCAGCACCGATTCCGTCCTTGTAGCTCACAGCCACCGTGATGGCCTTGCCCACCAGCGACTGGGTCAGCAACAGCTGCGAGCCGGTCGCCCCGTCGATGGGCTTGCCGTCAACCAGCCATTGGAAGCTCAGCGGGCCCATACCATCCTGGTCGGCCAGCGTGTGGGACACCGTGAGGGTCTGTCCTTGCACCGCAGAACCGTTGATGACCACCGAGCCCGTTGGCTCGTGGTTGACCCCGGCAACGACCTTTTCGTTGTATTCCTGTTCCTGTTCCTGGATCTTGCTGTCGAGCTGCTTCAGAACGGCATCGACATCAACGGACTGGCCTTGAGCAACCTGCTCGGCAATCGCCTTGACCGCGGTCTGCGACACCGAAGCCGCGGCCTTGGCTGCAGACAGCCGGGACACGGCCTCCGCATAGCCTGGGGCGTTGGAGTCGCCGGCGGCGATGATATGACGGGCTTCGGACAGGGACATCTCGCCCGGGTTCGCCACGTAGGCCTTGTCGATGGCCTGCATGGAGTGCTGGACCGCCTTGGCGAGCACCTCCGCCTTGGCCGGATCGCTCACCAGATTGGAAAAGACCTGCGTCGTGATCTGGTTCAGGTCGGTCGCGCCGCCTGCAATGGCTTGGCCCAACGCCTTGGCGGCATTGGCCAGCGCGGTGGCGGCGCCCACACCACCTTGCCCCGCCACCGCGGTGGCGGCTTGCAGCAGCGCGTAGGCCTTCTGCTGCGCCGCGAACAGCTGTTCGCCCAGCGCCGCGCCGGCGCCGCCCGCGTCCATGGCCGACACCGGATCGAACGTCAGCAGATCGATCGACGGATCAATACCCAGCGCGGCCTTGAGTTGCGCCTCGGTCAAGCCGGGGCTGAGCGCCAGCAGCGTGGTCAGCGGCGAGACGATGAGCTCGCCGCCCTGGCCCAGGTTGTCGGCATTCAGGAACAGCGCGCCAACGGCATTGCCGGTTTCGATGTCGATGCCGCCAGCCTCGATGACGATGCGACCCAGCGCCGTCTTCAGGAACCCGGTCAGCTCGAAACGGCCTTGCGCGTCGGTGGTCGTCCAGGCCTCGTCGGCGTCCCACACGCCGTCGCCGTCCGCGTCGTAGAAGACCTTGGCGTCTTTGACGTAGCCATCGACCGCGCGGCCGCCTACCTGCAGGGTGGGTTCGGGTGTCGGTTCCGGCGTGGGCGTGGGCGTGGGGCTCGGTTCCGGCGTGGGCGTGGG
>NZ_AUMO01000169.1 GCF_000430725.1 Azohydromonas australica DSM 1124 | reverse complement strand
TCAAGATCAGTCCACTGCAGACTGTCCACACGTTGATAAGGACGTCCCTCTTTGGAGTCGTCCACATAACGATTGTCCTTGAGCGGGCAGTAATATTAACGTGGCAATCTAAATTAGCATGAACTATATTTGTTGCCATGGATACGCTCGATGGCCGCAAACTTTCGGAAGACAACCTGCAACTGATGCGCCGACTGGCTCACCGTTTGCGAAAGAAAAATTACACCTGGGAAGAGGTGGCAGATATTTTGGGGTTGACTCTCGCAGCTGTCATCAACTGGGGGAAGCGTTATGGCGTGGGAGGCAGGGATAAAGACCTTCACGTTTCATCGGGCCGACGTGGTGCCAGATATGGAGAGCGTCGCACTCTGAACTTGGCGCGAGAGACTCTTTTGCGCGACGAAATCCTGCGGCGTTCTCCGAACAAATTGGGACTGCCTTATGCCGTGTGGAATCGTCGAGCGGTTCAAGCAGCGGTCAAGCTGCTATGGGATATCGACATGCCGATTCGCACCGTTGGAGAGTATTTGCGGCGCTGGGGCTTCACGCCGCAACGTCCTGCCAAGCGGGCGTTGGAGCGAAACCCGGTGGAGGTTCAGCGTTGGCTGGAGATTCGGTATCCGGCCATCAGGCGCCGAGCGATGGCTCAGAATGCCATCATCCTGTGGGAGGACGAGACGCAAGTACGGCAAGACGCTGCTTGGGCAAGGAGCTATGCGCCTCGCGGAGACACGCCGGAGCAGGAGCATACGGTGCGGCGCCCTAAATTCGGTCTCACCATGGCTTCTGCACTCAGCAATCAGGGATTGATGCGGTTTGAGTTTCTTGACGGAAGCATGAACGCAGATGCTTTCATTGGGTTCATGAAAAACCTGATCCGCAAATCGGAACAGAAAATATTTCTCATCGTTGACTGCCTGTCAGCGCACAAAGCTCAAAAAGTTCGTGAATGGGTGGACGCAAACAGGGAACATATCCAGCTGTTTTTTCTGCCACCATACTCTCCAGAGTTGAACCCGGATGAATGGGTAAATCGAGATCTCAAAACTGAACTGAGGACGCGGCCAGCCACCAACCATGCTGGCACACTGAAGGGCATGGCTTATCGTTTCATGACAACCCTGGAATCCTCGGTTGAGCGGGTTGCAAGTTACTTTTGCAATTGGCACGTCGCTTATGCTGGCTCAATGCAGAATATGTATTCTGTATGATTGCCTAGTTAATAGAAGAGCTTCTTGGAAGCGATGTAGGCCATGAGAGC
>NZ_AUMO01000168.1 GCF_000430725.1 Azohydromonas australica DSM 1124 | reverse complement strand
CGAACGCCCACGCTTATCGGCTGTATGTTTTTAAAGAGCTTCGACTTTTGGTTCAAACTGCGCTGCAGCAACCTGCTTCGCGTTTCGCTGTGTCGTTCAGCGAAGAATTGAATTCTGCCTGCCTTTTAAAACCCTGTCAACTGCTTGGCTATTTTTCAGCTTCGCGTCGGCGGGTTTGCCGGCTTCGCTCCAAACTCCACGCCAATTCCATGCGCGGTTTTTGGATCCAACCCCATAAATACTCCCCATCGGGGCGCCACTCCATGAAGGACCGGCCAGCTCCGATTTCAAGCAGGGGTTCGAAAACTCACTTCCTGGTCGCGCTCCTGGCTTGGTTGGCCTGGTTGCCTGACTCGGCCTGACTTGAAAAGTCATCAAGTTCGTTTGCGAGGGGGCGGAGTATACACACTTTTGGGGGAAGTGCAAGCAGGGATGGACAAGCGCCTGACAAGCACCTCTCAACGCCAGGCGCAAGACCGCGGACCGCAGCGGCCTCAGCCCCGGGGATGAACCGGCGGCCTGCAACGCCGCCGCGCACAGTGACCCGGGACTTACCCCGACCCCGTCCCCTGACACCAAGCGCGTTGATCTCACTCAGCAATTTTTTGCACATGCCACGCATGCTTGCGTTGCCGTCCTCACCACCACACCGACGACGCCGCGCTTCACGCGGTTCCTGACCGCATCCGCGCACGGACGCCCTATGCACGTGTTCATGGCATGGGGTGGCTGGTCGTCCCTGTCCGGCGGACGCTTCACCAAGCTTCGAGCAAGGAAACCGACATGGACATCAAGGTACTGGGCTCACGCAGCCCCCACGGCGCCGCCACGCTGGCGCTCATCGACGAGGTCGCGCGCGCGATGGGCGTGCCCGTGAAAGTGCAGAAGGCCGACGACTTCAACACGCTCATCAGCCACGGCGTGATGAGCATGCCAGGAGTGGTCATCGACGGCCGCTTGGTACACGCCGGCGGCGTACCCAGCCGCGGGCGCGTCGAGGACTGGCTGGACCGCAACGGCTGAGCCCGCCGCCGGCCGCTGGCGCCTCGACGGCTCGAGGCCGCCGGCTCTTGATGCTGCTCAAGGCGCCCGGCGCCAGCCGGCGCAGACTTGCGCACAGGCGTGAATCGGACGGGCACCGCACGCGGGGGCCCGGCGTCCCCTGGCGCCTTGCAGAGCCGGCACCCGCTCCGGTCACGCGCTCAACCACCGTGCCCTCATCATGAACAGCATCTCTCCCAAGCCGGCGGCGGCGTCCCCCGACGGGGACGACTCGACGCGGATCGTCTCGCTGTACCAGGCCCGCAAGAAGATCTACGCCCGCTCGGTCAGCGGCACCTTCGCCCAATGGCGCTGGGCCCTGGTGTGGCTCACGCAGATCGTCTTCTACGGGCTGCCCTGGCTGATGTGGAACGACCGCCAGGCGGTGCTGT
>NZ_AUMO01000167.1 GCF_000430725.1 Azohydromonas australica DSM 1124 | reverse complement strand
AGCTCGACTTTGGCCATTTCCGCGCTGTAAAGGCGAAGCGGATCGGCTCGTAGACTGACTGTTCTCTCCGGGCAAGGGAGAAGGCCATGTCTGTTTTGCCGACCCGCTTCGCGCAGGTCATTTTGTGCTTCGCCGGGCTGTTTTGTCAGCGAACTTGGCAGCATGCCCAGTTGCTGCTCATGGGCGCGGTGCTGGTGCCCGGCGCGCGCACCGTCGCCAGCGTGCTGCGGGTACTGGGCTTGGCCGGCGAAGCGCACTTCGTGAACTTCCATCGCGTGCTGAGTCGCGCGGTGTGGTCGCCACGAGTGGCAGCACGCGTGCTGCTGGGGCTGCTGGTGCGCGCCTTCGTGCCCGACGGACCCATCGTGCTGGGTATCGACGACACGATCGAGCGCCGGCGTGGACCTCGCATCGCCGCACGCGGCATCTACCGTGATCCGGTGCGCTCGTCTCGCAGCCATTTCGTCAAGGTCGGCGGGCTGCGCTGGCTCAGCGTGATGCTGCTCGCACCTATTGCCTGGGCACATCGCGTGTGGGCGCTGCCCGTGCTGACGGCCCTGGCGCCGTCCGAGCGCCATGACCATCAACGCGGGCGCCGTCACAAGGCCCTCACCGACCATGCACGGCAGCTGCTGCGCCAAGTCTCACGCTGGCTACCGGGCCGAGAGCTGGTGATGGTGGCCGATTCGAGCTTCTCGGCACTGGAGTTTTTGAACGCGCTGGCGCCGCGGATGAGCTGCATCACGCGGCTGCGCCTGGATGCGCGGCTGTTTGCGCCGCCGCCGCCACGGCAGCCCGGACGGCCTGGACGCCCGGCACTCAAAGGCGCTCGGCTGCCCACGCTGGCCAGCGTGCTGGGCAACGCCCGCACGCGCTGGCAACGCGTGATGGTGCCTGCCTGGTATGGCTTGACGGCGCGTCCCATCGAGATCTTCTCGGGCTGCGCGGTGTGGCAGCACCCGGGGCTGCCGGTAGTGCCTCTGCGCTGGGTACTCATACGAGATCCGTTGGGGCGCTTCGATCCCCAGGCGTTGCTGTGCACCAATCAGAACATGACAGCCCTGCAGATCGTGACCTTCTTCGTTCGAAGGTGGCAGCTGGAAGTCACCTTCGAGGAGGCCCGCCGGCACCTCGGGTTGGAGACGCAACGACAGTGGAGTGCGCTGGCCATTGCACGCACCACGCCGGTCTTGCTGGGCCTGTTCTCGCTGGTGACGCTGCTGGCCAATACGCTGGCGCGCAATGGCAGCTTGCCCACTCGCCAGGCCGCCTGGTACACCAAGACCATCCCGACCTTCAGCGACGCGCTCGCAGCAGTCCGAGCACACTGGTGGCGGACCATCGGTTTAGCAACGTCCCGGCGCGAACGCGACATGATCAAAGTGCCGCGCAGCGTATTCCGCCGCCTGCACGAGGTGGCTTGCTATGCCGCGTGATGGCCAAAGTCGAGCT
>NZ_AUMO01000166.1 GCF_000430725.1 Azohydromonas australica DSM 1124 | reverse complement strand
TGCAGATAAGCGTTCATAATCTTTAGCACAAGAATTCTTGGGCAAGTGGGCTTGGCAGGCATCACCAGCCGGTAAACTGTGGCGCGACAAGCACTTGCCGAAGCCCCAAGCGCCCTCCCCTGCCGATGTCTGCCACCAACGCCTCTTCCCTGCTTCGAGACCGGCTCACGCGCGCCCACTTGGCACTCGCCCGCGGCTGGGTGCAGGGACTGGATCTGCGCGTGCTTTCCGAACGCTACCTCGTCGGCATCGACGGCGAGGAGAGCACGGACCTGCGCGTGGCGCGGCAACGGCTGCAGCGCACGCTCGATGAACTGGCGGCTGCAGCACGCCGTGCCGGCCTGAAGGGGGCGTCCACGCTGGCGCGTCAGGCCGCGCTGATCCGGGAGCCACAGGGCGTGCCCTCGCTGGAGGAATTCTCCAAGCGCTTCGATGCCGACTTCCACTCCCAGCAGGAGCTGCTGGAGCTCTACCAGGCCGAGCATGGCCAGGCACCGGGAGCGGAAGCCGCGCGTCGGGCCGCCCGGCGCCGCGCCCGCCTGGTGGAGCGGCAGCTGGAGCTCATCACCGAGCTCGAAGGTATCGTCGGCGAGGACCTGACGCTGTCTTCAGCCCTGGCCGCCTGGTTCGCACCCTCCATCGCCGACCGGCTGCACCGGGCGGACCTGTTCATGGTGGCGCAGCTCGTGGACCGCATCCGCTCGGTTCCACGGCGCTGGTGGTCCGGCATTCCGGGCATTGGTGAAGGCAAGGGGCAGCGCATCCGCCGCTTCATCGAGGCGCACCTGGGGCCCATTGCCGCGGCCTCGGCGTCCCCTGCCCTGCCCGCCCCGGGCACCGATGCGCCGGGCAGCGCACTGGTGGCCGTTTCAGCGGCACGCAAGGAGCTGGGCGTGGTGCCGCTGGAGCGGCTGCACGTGCCCTCGGACCTCAGCGGCGAGAACGGGCTCTTCCGTGCTCCCGTGGAGCGCTGCGCCATTGCGGCGCGCAACGACTACGACGCCATCCACACGTGGCTGTCCACCAAGTCTTCCGAGCTCACGCAGGCGGCCTACCGGCGCGAGGCCGAGCGGCTGCTGCTGTGGTGCGTGCTGCAGCGCAAGAAGGCGCTGACCTCGCTCACGCTGGACGACGCGCTGGCCTACCGCGACTTCCTGGCCGACCCGCAGCCCGCGGCGCAGTGGATCGGCTCCAAGGGCGTGCCGCGCTTCGCGCCGCTGTGGCGACCGTTCGCCGGGCCGCTGAAGATCTCGTCCCAGAAACAGTCACTCGTGATCCTGCACGGCCTGTTCGAGTGGCTGCTCTCCACCGGCTACACCACGGTCAATCCCTTCGCGGGTGTGCGCGTCCAGGGCTCCACCCGGCCCGTGGCGGCCTCGACCACGGCCGCCGACACCACGGGGCTGGAGCACGACCGGGCCAAGCGCAACCGGGTGCTGGCGCGCACGCTGCCCACGCCGGCACTCAAGGCGGT
>NZ_AUMO01000165.1 GCF_000430725.1 Azohydromonas australica DSM 1124 | reverse complement strand
GCGCACATCCTCACCCCCTCGGCCACCGTGCGCCGCGTCATCAACATGACGGCCCTGGCCGTGGCCGCTGTGGCGGAGCTGATGGCGAGACAGTCGAAGTCCGGCATCAAGGTTGGCAACGCACCGCAGAGCCGGCCTACCGGTACTCCGGAACCGGTATTGGACAAGACGCCGCACGCCACTGCCTAGCAAGCCTACTTGCGGAATCGCGGGCCGAGGCCGCACGGGTTCAGCGACCAGTGATCCCCGCCTGCTGACTTTCTTATCCCGGCTCTGGCTCAGCGCCAGATGCCAAGTACGCCGCCGTATGGCGGGCGCCTCCCTCGCCATGGAGACACAGACATGACCCAACCCTGCATCATCACTGTCGCCATCACTGGGTCTTTACCCCAGAAGCGCGATAACCCTGCGGTACCCATCACCGTCCAGGAGCAGATCGAGTCGACGCACGAGGCCTTTGAAGCCGGTGCGACACTGGTGCACTTGCACGTGCGCAACGACGATGGGACCACGACTTCTTCACCGGAGCGTTTTGCTCAAGTGCTTGACGGCATCCGCAAGCACTGCCCGGGCATGATTGTGCAGTTCTCCACCGGAGGGCGTTCCGGCGCCGGACGTGAGCGCGGCTCCCATCTGAAACTCAAGCCTGACATGGGCTCGCTGGCTACGGGCTCCGTGAATTTCCCGACCCGCGTCTATGACAACAGCCCGGATCTGGTCGAGTGGCTGGCCACCGAGATGCGCGACCTGGGTATCAAGCCCGAAATCGAGGCGTTCGACCTGTCGATGATCTTCCAGGCGGCCAAGCTTCAGCAGCAGGGCCAGATCAAGGGGCCGCTGCACGTGCAGTTCGTGATGGGCATCCGCAACGCCATGCCCGTGGACCGGGAGGTGCTGGAGTTCTACGTGCGCACGCTGCAGCGCTTGGCACCGGGCTCGACTTGGACGGGCGCAGGCATTGGCAGGGACCAGGTGACCATGGCGCGCTGGTCGCTCGAGCTGGGTGGGCATTGCCGCACCGGGATGGAGGACAACGTGCGCTTGGATAAGGATACGCTGGCGCCGTCCAACGCCGCGCTGGTGCGTGCCGTAGTGGATCTGTGCCAACAGCACGGCCGCCCCGTTGCGACGCCCGAACAGGCACGCCAACTCCTCGGATTGAACTGAGCCTGGCTCCCAGAGCAGGCGAACATCCTCAGGCCCGGCCGGCGTGTACCGGCTGCTTGTGCCATCTCAAGCGCTGCCGCCGCGATCAGGGGCCCGTAGGTCCTTGTTCCGCGGCTGGCGTTTGCCACGCCACACAGCGCTGCAAGCAGCGCCAGGCAATGAGAGCCAGTCCAGGGCGCGGCCCGAATTGCTTTCAGCTCCAGGATATTGCCGCGGTCGGCTGCACATCTCTCCAGTACATCCACCAACTACATGCAAGGCCGCACCATGGCAGACACGCTCAAGCAAAGACCCGTCTATCGCAACATCCACATCTCGCAGATCGTTTCCTACCGTCTGCCGCCCTCGGGCATCGTGTCGATCCTGCACCGCGTCAGCGGCGCGATGATCTTCTTCCT
>NZ_AUMO01000164.1 GCF_000430725.1 Azohydromonas australica DSM 1124 | reverse complement strand
AGTTCGGCAGCGTCCCCGGGCTCGCCACCGAGCTGCCGGGTGATGCCGCGCACGATGGCTGTTGCCAAGCCCGCGGCAAGCACAACGGCTGCGCCAAGGAGTGCCGCCGTCCAGCGCTTGGCCGACTCGTACGTCTGCTTGGCAGCGGCAGCGGACTCGGCGGAACCCTGGTCGCTGATCTCCACGAGCTTGCCGATCTCGGCCGCCATGGCATTGAAGGCCGAACGCGACTCGCCCCGGAACAGGGATCTGGTCTCCTGCATGGCGCTGTCGCCGTTGCGCGAGACCTCAAGCAGCCTGGCCTGCACGGCCAAGTAGGCATCACGGTGCTTCTTGAACGCCTCGTAGCCTGAGCGCTCCTGCGGTGATGTGATCAGCGCTGCGTACGCCTTTTGCTTTTCGGCGAAGGCCGTCCTGATCTCGGCTATGCGCTGTTCAACCGTGGCCATTTCCGACGCTTCCACCGAAATCACGTGGTCCGCCTCCTGGCGCCGCAGTTGGTTGGCGGCGGTACGCATCTCGCCGAGCACCTTGATCGCGGGCAGCCAGTTCTCGGCGAGGTCCTGCGTGCGGGTGTACATGCTGGAGAGCTGGATGATCGCGAAGCCGCACACCACCATCGTCAGCATGACCAGGGCTGCGAAAGCCAGGCCCAGCTTGGTACCGAGTTTCATCGAATGTCTGTTCATGCGAATGCCGGCCTTGGATACCCGGTCAAGTATTACCTGGGCTCAATTTCGGCACCAACGCTTTTGACTTGAGACAAGTCCATGCGACCGCCTGCTGCCGGCAACAGCACTTGATCCATGTCAAGCAGATGGCGCTCGGCGAAGCGAGCGTCCTTTTGCTGAGGTCAGCACGGATTGACGGGGGCGGTCCGGCCGTATCTGGTCCTGCGCATCACTCCACCACAGGCAATGTCACTGTGAGGCTGAAGGTGCTGCCCTGCCCAGGCTCGCTGGTGACGTCCAGACAGCCGCCCATCAATTCCACCAGGCGGCGCACAATGGACAATCCCAGCCCCGTACCGCCAAAGCGGCGTGTCGTCGTGGCGTCGGCCTGCGTGAACGCCTGAAAGATGGTGGCCTGCTTCTCGCGTGGAATGCCGATACCGGTGTCCGAAACTTCGATGCGCAGCGTCGACAGTGGTGACCAGGGATCGTCGCGTCCTTGCTTATCCAGCATGAGCTGGGTCGCCCGCAGCGTGACGGCGCCCGCGTCGGTGAACTTCACCGCGTTGCCCAGCAAGTTGGCCAGGATCTGCTTGAGTCGCGTCACGTCGCCCACCAGGCGCTGCGGCAGCGCCGGGTCCAGTTCGACGTCCAGGCGCAGTTCCTTCTGCGCCGCCTGCATCTCCACGATGGCACGCGCGTGCTGCAGCAGTGCCGGCAGATCAAAAGGCGCCGACTCCAGCTGCATCTCACCGGCCTCGATCTTGGAGACGTCGAGGATGTCGTTGACCACGGAGAGCAGGTGCTCGCCAGCGGCGTTGACATGGGTGACAAACATGCGCTGGCGCTCGTCGAGATTGGTTTGCACGAGCAACTGGGAAAGCCCGATGACGGCGTT
>NZ_AUMO01000163.1 GCF_000430725.1 Azohydromonas australica DSM 1124 | reverse complement strand
AATCAGCGGCCTTGCCATGGTGGAACCTCACCCAGTAGACGCTCTCACTGGCATGCCAGCATCTACCATGCCCGCAAAAAGTTAGGGCTTCTTAGCTAGTACGGCATCACCAGCAAGAGCACGCACGCCGCCCCGATGGCGGCGATGCCACACCACAGCAGCACGACGCCAGTGCGTGGCCGGTGATCCATGAAGCCAGCGATTCCAGCCACCGCCGCAAGGGCGCCGAACACCGCCAGGCTTAGCGCGATGGCTTCCGTGGACATCATCTTCTGACCTTGGCGTGGCTGGGTGTGACGGCTGGTACTTTTCCTGCAACCCCAGGCGCCGGCGCGAGGTCAGTAGACGCTCACGGCAGGCTTGGCAGCCTTCAGTGCCGGCCTGAGGTTGATCAGCTGGTCGGCGTAGTACCAGCGCCACAAGAAGTAGCGGTACTCCTCGCGCTGTTTCATGACCGGGCGCTTTTGCTCCTCCCAGTCGTTCAAGTCCCGCCCATACTGCATGGCAACATCGGCCGGCGTCACCCTGGCGAGATCCCACGGCTCAAGGCCACGGCCAAGCAGGTCCATATCTTTGACCTGTTTGGCGATGGATGCAGGCACTTCAGGCTTGGCCGGCATGGGCAACAGCACCTCAAGGACGTCCGGTTGGAACCAGTCCGGGACGGTGGCCGGCGCGTTCGCCGCGAAGTAGGAGCGCAGGTCGGTGGGGAAGGTGTCGCTCATGAGCAAGTGCTCTTGCGATTGATAGAAAACTAAGGGTCCTGCACCTAAACGCTTGCCATGTTGCGGTGATGTCATCGAACGATACCCATCGACTGCTTTTTCCCAGCGGCTGGTGCCGGTGGGCTGGTACTGGTGATTCCCCGGGGACGGCAGGTGGTCCATGGCACATGCAAGTAGAAGCGACACGCCGCCAGCGGTAGAGGCCCCGGCGCCATCCCAAGCAGCCCTCCAAGAACCGCGAGAACGGCCTCAGGACGCGCTCGCCGCCCTTGGTCGGCCCACCAGTGCCGCGCGCGGTGCCTTCGGGTCGCCTACTGCTTGGGCTGGGCATTCGCGCCGGTCGCCCGCTCGATCACATTGCGCCGCTCATGCAGGCGCGTCATCGCATCGTCCACGATGTACGCGGCCTGCAGCTGCCGGTGCACCAGCGCCTTCTGCTCGGCCGTCATCACGTTCAGCATGGCCCGGATGTTGAACTCCAAGCGCTGCGGCTCGTCCAGACGACTCTGTGCGGCGGCGATCAGTCTGCCATTGGCTTCGTCTTCGGCCTCGTCGCCCAGGGACCGGTACACCGTCGCCACCGGCAGGATGCTGTGCTTGTCGTCGGCCTCGATGCGGTTGCCTCAAGGCGCCACGGTCTCGGGGGCGTGCTTCGTGTCCATCGACTCCGCCGTCACAGGAAGTCCAGCAGCGAGGCCTGCGCCAACGCGGTCAACGCCACCAGCGCCGCCAATTGAGCAGCGCAAGCAGCTCGCGCAAGCGGAGTTCCACCGGCCCGTAGTTGATGCCGCTCAGCGAGTCGACGGTGCCACGCCGGCGATCAATGGTCCGCAAAAAAACTAGGACGGCAGAACTTGCTGAACGTTGAATCCTCCAAGAGAGATCGTTTGCTGCCACGCGGAGGTGTGCGATGGCGCGACTTTCTT
>NZ_AUMO01000162.1 GCF_000430725.1 Azohydromonas australica DSM 1124 | reverse complement strand
GCTGGCGAAGCTCAATTGCTTGGGTGGTTTGGAGGGCTGCGTCATGGTGGTTCATCCATGCAAGATTCGAGCCGAATTGATCAGCGTCTCCCTAGCGGCGCACCATGCAATAAAAGGCTGCTTCGCCGCACTCGCTTTAAGCTTTAAATGTGTGATTTCAAACGTTTGCTCCTTGACTGCTATGTTTTCCTTTTTTGAATGGGAAAACATGTAGTCATCATAAACGTCTTCTAGTTTAATAAGTTCTAGATCATCTTTGATACGAATCCTTGGTGCTCCACCATCCCTTACAAAATACCAAAGACAGTGCTCAAATAGGCTATTTGCTATGGTTCTGGCTGTCTTTGATGACTTTTCTCGGTAAATTTTCCTGAAACCGGAAAGATGCACGCAAGTCTTTAATTCTGCGCCTGCTGCAGCTGCAGTTAACTCTTTGTTTGCAATCCCTTGTGGAGTTGTGAAAGTGAAGGAGCGATATTTCATTGCTCCGTCTGCATCATTAAAGCAGCTATTGACACTTACCGCCTCAAATACCTTCAACCACAAAAGACGCCCTACGCCGCGGCACCCCTGCTGTGCCTTATACTCACTATCGAGCGTTTCAAAAGACATCATGTTTTTTTCATGAAAGCCTGATCCGTTGTCAATGATTTTGAATCCAAGGATTGGCTCTTGGGGTGGGGCGCCTCTTTTTGCCTTTCCATCTTCTATTTGAAAACTTGACTGATTTGCGCGCACAATTTCAACTGTGATTTCTCCGTATGCGGGGTCGGTGCTTACCTCAGAGATTGAGTGAATAGAGTTGACGACTGCTTCAAATAACGGCAGCAATCCATGACTCCGTGGCAGTGGAGTATTGCGGAGCCGTCCCGGCAGGTAGGTATTTAAACTCATTCTCTGCGTTCCTTTATTTTTGGGTTGTTCGGTATTTTGTGCTGCGGCCGGACGTGCAAATTCGATTTAAACAATTTATCGCCCATACTAAGCCACTGCTGCCTAAGCTGATCCGGCGGCAGAGTGGGTTCCATAAAAACGAATTATGCATGGATACTTTGTGCAATGCAAGATCCATGCTATTTGAGCAATGCTACCCAATTGGTTTGGAGGTAGGAAGCTTGCCTTGTTAATTAGGAAGCGTTGACTGGTTGCTTTAGGTCAACAGGCCCCGTCACAAGGTGGCATCGGTTCAAAAGAAATAACCAAGCTGACCAGTCTCCGTAGTGATCAACGTCCTGCTTGAATTGTGTGGCAGTCGCTCCACTCGGCCGTTGTGGCGAAGAAATCAGTATGGCTAAGGCAAGTTCGTAGGCGCGCTTGTGTACGGCGGCTTTTGGCCGATAGCGCATATCACGTGCCCGTCACTGCTCATCCCAGAGCTGCTTGTGCCTTTCACTCGCATCAGGGGCTGAGTGCGCGCTGGATCTCCTCCAGGCGCACGCCGCGGGTTTCAATGCCACTCCTGCTCAGAAGAGTTGCTGAAAGCGCCATTGGTAGTGCCAAAACTAGCGCGGACAGAAGCAGGTGATCGAAGAAGCCCAGCAGAGCAACGCCGGCGCCGAGGATTCCGCCGAACTTGCTGCTGGCCGCGATGACGCCCGATCCAGTGCCTCTGAGATGCACGGGATAGATTTCGGCGGCATACGGAATCAGCATGGCGATGACCCCGCTTACCGCAATCA
>NZ_AUMO01000161.1 GCF_000430725.1 Azohydromonas australica DSM 1124 | reverse complement strand
GGTAGAGTAGAGATGTGGCGCGGTGGCCGTAGGTCCGGTTTGTCCATTTCCGCCCCTTTCGTCTGGCGGTGCCCGAGTAACCTCGCCATAGCTCCGTTTCCACATCCCCCTCGTCGAACCGGACGTGCGGATCTCCCGCATCCGGCTCTCTTCCGACGCATCAGGCCTTCGCTTTCGAGCGGCCGCGTTGAATCGGCAGCAGGCATATCAGCCCCAACTTCAAGTAGAGGTACTGGTCGGAGTATTGGCGGTACCCCGTTCCCTGCTTGCCGCTTCGTCTTCGCAGCCAGATCCGCAGACGCCGTGCGGTGTAGTCGTCGATGGACCGGTAAATTTCCTTCACCGGCCCTTGACTGAAGTAGTTCGCCCAGCCGCGCAAGATGGGGTTGAGTTCTTCAACCCGTTCCTCGGGCGTCGTGGCGCTCCACCGCCTGGACGTCTCGTCGTGTATGC
This sequence comes from Azohydromonas australica DSM 1124, assembly GCF_000430725.1. Taxonomy (GTDB): domain Bacteria; phylum Pseudomonadota; class Gammaproteobacteria; order Burkholderiales; family Burkholderiaceae_C; genus Azohydromonas; species Azohydromonas australica. The sequence goes on along the minus strand of NZ_AUMO01000161.1, from coordinate 1,543 downwards.
GCTTCCGCAGGCGCTTGATGGACTTCATCGACGGCGCCGTGCCCCAGTAGGGCCGGCCCTGGTGTCCGTAGAACCTTCCCACGGTGTATCCCAGGAAGTCGAATCGTTCATCAGGCAGCTTGACCAGTCGGGTCTTCTTTTCGTTGACCGTTAGACCAAGCCTGGACATCAGGCGCCGCATCGTCGCCATGGCTTCTTCCCCTTTGCCGGGTCGACATAGGATGACGAAGTCATCGGCGTAGTTGACCACTTCGGCCTGCAACCGTCGTGCGTGACCACCTTGGTACCACGCCAGCATGAACCGGCGGAAGTACAGGTTGGCCAGCAGCGGCGAGATGACACCCCCTTGCGGAGTGCCACGGTTGGTGTCGCGCGCCACCGTCGTGCGGATCTCTCCGCCGTCGTCGGCACGCTCGACTACCGGTGCATCGAGCCACTGACGGATCACCGCCAGTGCCGTCCCATCGGTAACCCGCCGCGCAATGCAGCGCAGCAGGTCCCCGTGTGGGATCGTGTTGAAGTAGTCCGAGAGATCAGCGTCCACCACTTCGCGCGCACCCCGTTCGGCTATGCCGTAGTGGATGCGGCGCAGTGCCATCTTGGCGTCCATGCCTTCGCGGAAGCCGTACTGCCAGGGGAACAGGTCTTCATCGAAGATTGGTTCGAGAACCAGCAGCACCGCCATTTGCGCAACACGATCGCGGATGGTCGGGATGCCTAGCGGGCGCTGCCCGCCGTTTGCCTTGGGAATCCATACACGCCGCAGGGGCGCGCACCGGTACTGCTTGGTACGCAGCTCCTGCCGTAGTCTTTGCAGCCAGGTCACCAGGCCGTGTTCCTCGATGCGCTCGAAGGTCTGGCCGTCCACCCCCGGCGCGCCGCGGTTGGCGCGGCAACGTCGGTAGGCTTCAGTCAGGACGTCTTCGCGGCACACCTTGTCCCACAAGCTGTAGAACCGGTAGGCTGCTTCGCTCTTGGCTTTCGCCCGTAACGCACTCCGTAGGATCCGAACCGAATCGAGCGGGGTTCCTAGGCTCAAGCCAATCCCCGGGCTCTTCCCACTTTGAGCGTTCGCATCGGAACAGAGGGCCTTCGCTCCACCAGCGTTACCCGGCTTCATCACTACTACGCCCCCATCCGCCATCCGCAGCGGCCGACTCCACCCCTCACGAGGTCGTCGTTGATCAACTGCCGGTCGATCACCACCACGGACTTCCCTTGTTGCACGGTCGATCTGTACCCATGCGTGCTGCCACCACTACCCCGGTGGACGCGGCGCCTGCTCTTCACGCTCACTTCGGCGCCGCCAACGGCCTTCCCCGTTGTTATGGCGGGTCGGCATCCACGACGACTTTTCGAGGCCTGCTCAGTGTTCACTCACGTTGCGGCCCGCATGGCCTGCTGGCCTCCTACGAGGCCTTTTCAAGCAGTGCTTCAGCCCATTCGTTACCTCCTGGACCGCTCCTTGTGCTTCCGGCCGGAGCGCGAGTTGGCCGGGTCGGACTTTCACCGACGGATCAACCGTGCCTTGACAAGGCACACA
>NZ_AUMO01000160.1 GCF_000430725.1 Azohydromonas australica DSM 1124 | reverse complement strand
ATGTCACCAAGGTGCTGTCGGCCGACACCTTCGAGCGCCCGATCTACGCCGGCAACGCCATCGCCACGGTGCAGAGCGCCGACGCGGTGAAGGTGATCACCGTGCGCACCACGGGCTTCGACGCCGCCCCGGCCACCGGCGGCAGCGCTGCGGTCGAAAGCCTGGCCGCGGTCGCCGACAGCGGCAAGAGCGCCTTCCTTGGCCGCGAGCTGACCAAGTCGGACCGCCCGGAGCTGACGGCCGCGAAGGTCATCGTCTCCGGTGGCCGGGCGCTGGGCTCGGCCGAGAAGTTCACCGAGCTGCTCACGCCGCTGGCCGACAAGCTTAATGCGGCGCTAGGCGCCTCGCGCGCCGCGGTGGACGCGGGCTACGCCCCCAACGACTGGCAAGTGGGACAGACTGGCAAGATCGTGGCGCCTGCTCTCTACATTGCCTGCGGTATCAGCGGCGCGATCCAGCACTTGGCCGGCATGAAGGATTCCAAAGTGATCGTGGCGATCAACAAGGATCCGGAGGCGCCGATCTTCAGCGTGGCGGACTACGGCCTGGAGGCCGACGTGTTTGAGGCGGTGCCCGCATTGATCAAGGCGCTCTAGATTTTTGCTGTCGTTTGATTACCCGTTGATGGGGTAGCGAAGCAAAAAGTTCAATCACCAAGACGGTAAGAGGAGACGGAAGATGAAAAAGATTCTTATAGTGCTTGGTACTGTGGGTGCGTTTACAGACGTCGCCCTGGCGCAGTCCAACGTAACGTTGTATGGCTTGGTTGATCTGAGCTACCAGCATCTCAGCTCAGGCGATAGTTCGCCGCTGGCAGGGCAGTCCCTCAATCGCCTGGCTGATGGCAGTGCATTCGGCCCCGGATCTCGCTGGGGTTTAAGGGTGCAGGAAGATCTGGGCAATGGGCTGAAGGCCAACGTCGTTCTGGAGTCCGGCTTCGCCGGAGATACCGGTGTGTCAGCCAATGGCGGGCGCCTGTTCGGTCGCCAAGCATTCATCTCCCTTGCCTCCGCCACCTTGGGGGAAATTCGTCTGGGCCGGCAATACGCCTTCCATGACGAGGTAACAGTACTGAACAATCCCTATGGCAACTCCCTCGTAACGAACCCGGCCGCCGTTGCAAACACCTTTGCTACTGGCTCGATTCCATTGTTCATCGACGCACCACGCATTGACAACACGGTGCAGTACATCTCGCCAACCTTCTACGGTTTGCGACTGCAGGCCATGGTCGCTGCTGGAGAGGGACTGGTCGACCGGTATCAAGGCCTGAAGGGAACATTCGCCAACGGCCCACTGAACCTCGCTTTGTCTTATGAGCAAAGCAAAGCCCGCGTGGCTACTCCAGGTGTCGGCGCTGCGGGCGATGCAGTCAACAAGATCTGGGAAGTCGGTGGCAACTACGATTTCGGTAGGTTCAAGCTGCTTGGTGGCTATCAGAATGGCAAGGACCTGACCACAGGCAGCGCCGGCATCATTACCGCTCCGGCGACTTCGGGTGGCATCGGCACCCAGATTGCAACGCTGACATTGCCCGGTTTGGCAGGCCCTGCCACACGGCTCAAGGCCTATACCGTTGGTGCGTTGATGCCTGTGGGCGCTGGCACCGTAGCCTTGAACTACACCCGAACCAAGTTCGAGAACGCTGCAGGGTCTAACCGCACATTGGGGCGTATTGGCCTGGTCGGCACCTACAGCTTGTCCAAGCTGACCACCGTTTACACCGGAATCGGTGTCAGCAACGGTGATCTGAAAGACTTCATCAACGAGAAACGGGTGTTCCAGCTGGGGCTGCGTAAGACGTTCTGACCTTATAACCAGGGTTACAGGGCTACGTCAGCAGCCCTGTTTGACGCGCCTTGAAGGCGCTTTTTTCGATCTTGTCCTGATCCTCTTAGGCAAGCAGGTGCGTCCCGTGTGACTGGCCAGTCCTGCAGCGAAGTCAAGCACCGTCAATGCCGGAATTTAGAAGCTCTAACTTTTTGCCCTACGAAGGCAGCAAATGGTTCCAGCAAATGAGCGCGCAACCCAGGGTCAGAAAGGCCTGATGGATGTCGG
>NZ_AUMO01000159.1 GCF_000430725.1 Azohydromonas australica DSM 1124 | reverse complement strand
GGCGTGGGCGTGGGGCTCGGTTCCGGCGTGGGCGCAGGTGTGTTGGCCGGTGCAGAGGAGCCACCACCGCCGCCGCCGATTGCGGCGCCGATGCCCACCACGCCTGCCAGGCCCGCGGCAATCGCAGCGGGCCCTCCAAACGCGGCCGAGGCCCCGGCCGTGGCAGTGGCACTGCCCGCAGCGGTTGCCTCCGCAGTCGTCGCTGCCTCGGCAGGCGTCCCAGCCTCTGCGACCGCCTCGGCGGCTCCACTAACTTCTGCCGGACCGGCCTGGGCCAGGAGGATGCTGTCCTCAAGTTCCTGCGCCACCGCGGCCACATCAACATAGGACGCCTCGCCCACGACCTCGACCAAGGCCGCTGCCGGCGCTTCGTGCAGCGATAGCGGCAGCGCCTGCTCAGCCAGTGCGGATTGTTGAGTGGCGAGGTCCGCCCCGGACTTGCTGGAGGCGGTACTGGAGCCGGGCGCCGAAGCCGCGTCCGTTTGCTTGTTGGCCAGCAGTTCGCCTGCGGCACCCAGCAAAGCTCCAACGGAAAGCGCTTTTCGTAGCTTCCCTTTACCTTTCTTCCTGCCCTTCAACGGTTCACTCATCTCACTCCCCGATACTCCGCGTTACGCTTCTAACAAGCAGATCCCAAAAATTGATAGATCTCACCAATCTTATCAGTTGGACTCCGAGTCACTACCAATCCCGAACCTGGATATCGGAACAACGCCCCACTTTCTTGAAGCCCTTGCGACTAATTAAATGTCATCTCTTGAAACAATCTGCTCCGCGCGAGTCAACATGGAGAGGCGACGCGACAGTCTTGCGGGACAGTCGCAATCTGAGCGCCGTATCCGGCGGCGACCCAACCTTTGAAGTTCCATGGATGAGCACTCCTTTGCCTCGAGGCGGCACCACCACCGCGGCGGCACGGACGTCGTCGGCACCAAGGAGGCCGCGGAGCTGCTGCATGTCTCCGTGGCCACGGTGCAGAAAATGGTCGAACGTGGGGATCTGAAGGCCTGGCGCACCGAAGGGGGCCACCGCCGCATCCCGGTGCACTCGATCCTCAAGCTCACGCGCAGCCGCACCAGAGTGGCGTCCCCGGCTGGACGTCCGCTGTCGACCCTGCTGGTGGAGCCCAACGTCAGCACGGCTCGGGCACTGGGGAGATTCCTGCGGGACTGGGGTTCGGCGGTCAAGCTGATCTCAGTTGACAATGCAACCGATGCGCTGGCCAGCATCGCGTGTGCGATGCCGGATCTGCTCATCACCGATCTGGTGATGCAGCCGCTGGACGGCTTTGAGCTGATCAGGGCAGTCCGCCGCAACGCCGGCATGGCGCGGCTGCGTATCCTCGTGACCACGGCATTGCCGGAGGAGGAAATCCAGGCCCGTGGCGGGCTGGACAACCGCACGCTGCGCTACCGAAAACCGGTGCCGTTTCAAAGGCTTGCCGGCTTTATTGACGCCCAGCTCATGGCACTCGGCGAGCCTGGCGGCGGGTACGGCGGTTGAAGCTACAGGCGCCGGAACGCCGGATCAGGCCAGGCTGCCCGCGCGGCCATCCCGGACGACGGCTTCGACGGCATGAAACGCCTTGTCCACGATAGAGCGCACCTCGGCCATGGCATCGCGGACGTTGCACCCGGCGTCGCGGCGCAAGCGTTCCTCACGACTGCGCACGGCCAGAGCCGCGCTGCGGCACCAGCCGGCATCCAGCGTGTTGGCAACGTCGTGCATGACGGCAGCCACCTGCTCGCTAGACAGCCGCTCGATGGCCGTCAGCTTCAGCTCGCAACCGGAGCGGTCGGCAAGGAATTCATGCAGGAGCTGGGCAACCGCACCCAGGTTGCCGTCAAAGTCTTCCATCGCCCGCTCCAGATCGACTTCCTGGGCATCGGCCAACAAATGGAAATTCATGGCGTTTCTTCCGTTTCGCGTCTTGTGTCGCGCAGCGCCAAGGCCATGACGGACCGCAAGCGCGCCTGCGGGTGAAGCGAAAGCAACGGCTCGGGAGTCTGCGAACGTGGCGGCCTGGACCCACGCTTTTTTTCTAGGACGGCAGAACTTGCTGAACGTTGAATCCTCCAAGAGAGATCGTTTGCTGCCACGCGGAGGTGTGCGATGGCGCGACTTTC
>NZ_AUMO01000158.1 GCF_000430725.1 Azohydromonas australica DSM 1124 | reverse complement strand
CGGACTTCGCCGCCATGGAGTCCTCCCATAGGACCCAGGGTGTCTCGGCCAGGCGCCGCTCGGCCGCCGCGCGCTCCTTGGCCGTCTCGGCGGCGCGCACGAGGGCGCCGTAGGTCTCGCTGCAGGCGCGGACCTTGAGGAGGTCGTCCGGCCGCAGCACGCAAGCCAGCTCGATGCCGCTGGCCAGGTGTACATGTGAGAACGCCCCGATGAGCCCTCCCCGCTTGCGCAGGCTCTTGCGGTACTTCAGGAACGTTGTGCTGCCCTGCATGTGATCGAAGAAGTCGCCCTCGTGGATGGCCTCGGCCTGCAGGCTTCGGACGTGCGGGCAGCGGTAGGCCAGCGTGATGAAGCCGCGGTACCCAATCTGGAATTGGCACTATGTCCTGCAGCGGCCTATGTCCCGCGTGCCTGTCCCAGTTCGGTTGGCCGCCTGGAGTAGACGATCACGCGTACGGGACATAGTTTTCTCTCCTCCAGGGCAGTCACCTGGAAGGAGAGCCGTATGGAACAGCCTCGGAACCGCTCATGGACGCTAGCGTGGCAGCCCACAGGGCCATTGGCAGCACACCTTGATGCCTACACCGCGCTATTGTTTGAACTGGGCTACTCAACTCTCTCAACGCAATGGCAGACCCGGGTAGTCGCCGAGTTCAGCAGGTGGCTGGAGTCGCAGGGAGTCGTACTGCACGATCTGGCGGAGCGGCATTGTGAGCAGTACATGCAATATCGCATGCAGCATTGGTGTCGTCGAGGAGGTGAGTCAAAAGCAATTTACAGGATGCTCAAACTGATGCGAGCGCAAGGAGTTTTTTTCAAGCCGGTACCACAGGCACCTATTCTGTCTGATGCTCAACGAATTTCCAGCGAGTACGCCACATATCTTCATGACAAACGTTCTTTGGCTAAGGCGTCGATATCAACCTATGTCCCATTGGTCTTACAGTTCCTGACGGAACACTTTGGCAACGGCCCCGTGAACCTTGACGGGTTGTGCTCTGACGACGTGAGTCGGTTCGTTCAACGCCAAGCACAGCACATATCGACCACGAGAGCCAAGTTAATGACAACTGCGCTGCGCTCATTCCTGCAGTACGCACTTTATAGCGGCTTTGTCCGCCATGATCTTGGGGCGGCTGTTCCTGCTGTGGCTAATTGGACGAAGGCCTCAATTCCCAGGTCAATTGCGCCTGGCCATGTCATCAAGCTCCTTGAGCATTGTGATGCGCGCATGGCAGCGGGGCGACGTGACCGAGCAGTCCTACTGTTGCTTTCACAACTTGGTCTACGTGCCAGAGAGATCACAGCAATATCACTTGATGACATCGATTGGGAAGCAGGCAGCGTGAGAGTTCCGGGCAAGCGCGGCAATGAATGCCGCCTACCTCTACCTTTTGAGGTTGGTGAGTCTATTGCTGCATACCTAATACACGATCGTCCCCAATGCAACGATCGAAGCTTATTCTTGACTGTACACCCGCCATTCCGAAGTCTGATGGCACCTCACTCGATTGATGCGATCGTCAAGCGCGCCTTCAAACGGGCTGGCATCGAATCGACCCGTAAAGGAGCGCACCAGTTCCGCCATGCTCTCGCTACGCAGCTGTTACGCCAGGGCGCCTCGTTGACGGAGATTGGTGATCTTCTGCGCCATTGCAGCCCCCAGACCACAGCGATCTACGCCAAGGTCGACTTCACCGCGTTACGAGCACTGGCGCTGCCTTGGCCGGGAGGAATGCGATGAACACCTTGCGTGAAGCGATGCATGACTATCTTGCAATGCGCCGCGGACTCGGGTTCAAAATGTACCCTGCAGGACTGAGATTGGCGCAGTTCGTGACCTTCCTGGAGCAGCGGCAAGCACCCTTCATCACGGTTGCTTTGTCTCTCGAGTGGGCCCAGGAGCCATCCACGGTGCGTCCGGCTGAATGGGCAAAACGCCTATGTTTTATTCGTGGCTTCGCACGCTATCGTAGTTGCACAGACCCTCGTACAGAGATTCCAGAGTATGGTCTGTTACCTTACCAGTCCAGCCGTGCGAGACCGTACTGAGCTGGCCCCCTGAATCACCGGACACGGTCTATCGCTTATCTTCCAGATAGGAGTAGGACTGTGAATACGAATAGGCGTACGGAGACCGT
>NZ_AUMO01000157.1 GCF_000430725.1 Azohydromonas australica DSM 1124 | reverse complement strand
TCCTCTGGTGGTGAGCCGCGCCATCGCATACCTCCGCGTGGCAGCAAATAACCCCTCTTGGACGCTTCAACCCTCAGCAAGTTCTGCCGGCCTAGTAAAAAAGCCCCGCTCCTTGCGGAGCCGGGGCCTGTGAGGCTGTACCAATCGACGAAGTGCAGCTGCTTCCCGCAAGCCACGCCGCGCATCTTGCCCGCTCTGCGGAGGAGTGCGCGTTGTGGAAAGCCGCTGCGCGCTGGCGCTAGGATGCCGCGGCGGCGGCGCGCGGCACCTGCGTGGGCACGGTCCTGGAGGGCGGCTGACGAGCCGTCCACATCCTCGGACTCACGCCCTAGGGCGCAATTTGCACACGGATAAGACTTGAATGCAGTGGAGGTTCCCGATGAACGTCATCACCGTGATGCTGTTCGAGGAGCAGTTCAGCACGCTGGTCGCCGCAGCCACGACCGCGCAGGACCAGGCCAAGGCGTGCGCGAGCAGCCTGGGGCTCTCTCCGACGCTCGGGCTGCAGTACCGTGACCGGGCTGCGGCGCTGGGCAACGCGCTCATGGCGCTGGAGACGAACGCTCGTCCGGGCAACGTGCCCGCCGAGCTGGCGGACCTCAAGGAACGGCACGCGGATCTGCTGCGCCAGCTCGACGAAGAAAAGGCCCGCACCGCTGCGCTGCGCAACGCGCTGGAGCGGCTGGGCCCGGTGGCTAGGCCGGCAAAGGGCGAGGCGGCTCGCACGCATGTCTCGCATTCCTGAAGCGCCGCACTCCGGGCTGCGCCACTGGTCACACCCATGAGTGACGTCTTCATCAGCTACCGCCGGCAGGACAGCCCTGCGGCCACTGGCCGGCTCGCAGACCGGCTGTATGCCGCGTTCGGCGCCGATCGCGTGTTCCTTGACGTGGGCGACATCGTGCCCGGAGCCAACTTTGTCCAAGCGCTCGAGCACGCTCTGGCCGGCGCCACGGTGGTGCTGGCGCTTGTGGGACCCGGTTGGCTCCGCGCGGCAGCGAACAACGGACGCCGCCTGGATGACCCGGACGATTTCGTGCGACGTGAGATCGAGCTGGCACTGGCCCATGGCAAGCCGGTGATCCCGATACTGCTGGACGGCGCCCAGATGCCCAAAGCGCAAGAGCTGCCGCCTTCGCTCCAGGACTTTACGAGCTGCCAGGCCGTGGTGCTGGCCAACGACCGCTGGGACGCCGACACCTCGGCACTCATTGACGTGCTGGCTTCGCAGTACGGCATCACGCCCGGCGTGAGCCACGGCCGGCACGCGAGCGCCTGGTGGCACAAGCCGGTGGAACTGGCGACGGACCTCGTGGAGCTGCTGGTTCACCCCCGGGCGCTGATTGTGCGGCGCCTGGGAAGCGGTGCCGCTATCGGTGCCTACAGCCTGCTGCTGCGCGCACTGGCGATGCTGGTGCTGTGCCTGGCGCTGGGCAACTTGCTGCTGGGCGTCGCGTCGCAGGGGCCTCCGCAGCGCTGGCTGGTGCCGGGCCTCACCCTCGGTCTGCTCATGGCCGTGGCACTGTCAGCTGTGCTCGCCGGTGCTTGGCGCGTGGTGCAGCGCGTACCCTGTTGGAGCCGCGTCGCTACGCCCTTCGCCTACCTCTTCGGTGGCACGTGGCTGTACTTTTGCACCGGCACCTTCGTGATGCTTTTTGGCGTCGAACTGGTCCAGCCGCAGGTGCTGCAGGACTTCATCGCGCAGGCGAGCCATGCAGGCACCGATGCCTTGCCCACGGTGTCTGTCCCTCTCATGCGGGCTGTTCATGGCCCGGCGCTGGTAACCGTCGCGATCGGCAGCGCTGTTTGGTTGGCAGGGATAGCCTGGTGTGTCAGGGGCTGGGCAGTGTTTCGCATCGCCCTGGGCGCCGGACGGCTGGCAGCCGCGGTCGCATTCCTGCTCTGGGTCGCTCTGCTGGCCGGGCTGTGCGCGCTGGCATGGCAGGCAGCCACGTAGCGTCGCCAATGGCCGAGGCGCCACCTGCACACCTTCGCATGCGGCAGCCGAAGCCCTCGGCGGTGCCGCTTGAAGCGAGCGCTGCCCTTGGTGTCGCTTACGGTGGAGTCGCGTCTTCGGCATTTGGTAATGCGGCTGGGCGCACTGGCGCCGCTGAGTGTGAGTGTGCTGCCGACAGCCGGCGCAACACTGCTTGCCTGCGGCAAACTGAGCACGGCCACTGCATGAGGGAGAAAGCCCGTGTCACCCGAAGAAAAAAACTAGGACGGCAAAGCCAGCTGATCGGCCAGTTGCTCCAAGTTGGCGAGGTACTGCTCGGGATTGCGCCGGAACCGGGTGCGCTGCAC
>NZ_AUMO01000156.1 GCF_000430725.1 Azohydromonas australica DSM 1124 | reverse complement strand
CGCTTCCCCACCTGGGGCTACGACGGCGGCCTGCGCCTGCTCACGATGCTGCTCGACGAGTTCTTCGAAACCCTCGACGCCAACACCATCGTCCCGGGCAAGACTGACTACAGCTACGACATCATCCGCTGATCCAGCGCTGCATCCTCCTGGCCTGCACCAGCGGGAGAAGAGCAGGGGAGAGGAAGGCTGCTCGCCTCTCCCCGACCCTCGCCTGCCGCCACGCGGCGGCGAGGACAAGATTCAAAAGGCGTCGGGCCGGCCATGACGAGCCTGGCGCCCAGTCCGTGATTCCGTGAGAGAGGTTGCGATGACACCCGTGCATGTCAAGACCACGCTCGATGGCCGCAAGGTCGAAGTGATCGGACGCTACGTCTGCCTGGATGGCCAGCCTGAGAGCGACGCCCTGGTCGTCATCGAGGAACATCCGAACCGCCAGGCGATCCTGCAGGCGGTGCCCAAGGCCACGCACGTGGCCGGCCGCATTCCGCTGACCATGGCTGAGGCCTCCGTGGCGCAGGCTGCGCTGCGCCGCGCCAACGACCAGTTCGACGGCTCCCAGCACGCCATCAACGAACGGCTGCGCAAGGGCGCATGGCAGAAGGTCTTCGCCGAGGGCGCCGAGTGAAAGCAGCCCTGCACGACCGCCCAAGCGCTCTCGTGCAGGCCGGCAAGCACAACCTGGAGGCCTGGCCATGATTTTCGTTCTTGAGATTCCCAAGCAGGCCGAGCCCCGGTGCTGGTTTGCTTACGACGGCGGCGACCTGCTGCGCAAGGTGGCGGCGGAAGATCCGCTGCAGGCGTGGGAGATTCACGACTGCGCGAGCCCGCGCGAGCTGCTGGACATGTTCGATGCCACGCCCGAGATGCCGGGCGTGAACGAGAAGTTCCCCGGCATCTGCGCGATGGGCGAGGAGTACGGCTGGGACACGCCGCTGTACCGCGCCGACCATCTGCAGGAGCCCGGCACCTACCGCGAAGTGCCGGTGACGCCGGAGCAGGCCAGCGAGGCCGCCCTGCGCGCCCGCGGCGATTTCCGCGTCTACTGGAGCGAGTCGGAAGCCACCGCGGCTTTCGAGCGGGCGGAAGACCCGACCTGGGCCGGCTCCGGCTGGCGTGCGCGCTGGGCGCTGCGCGCGCAACTGATTGCCACGGAAGTGCTGGCAGACGATCTCTGAGATCGCCGAGCACGGCGCGAAGCGCTCACGTCACCTCGCGCGTTCGCGCATACACCCACACGTCGCGCGGCGCCTCGCTCACGTTGGGGTGCAACGTGTGCGCCTTCAACAGTCCTTCGCAGCGAAGCCCCTGCGCCTGCAGCAGCCGGGCCGATGGGGCGTTGTCCACGTCGCACAAGGCATCCACCCGCCAGAGCGCGGGCTGCGTGAAGGCATGGTCCAGCACCGCGGTGACGGCCTCGCGCATCAGGCCCCGGCCCTGGTGCGAGCGCCCCAGCAGGTAGCCCAGGCGCCAGTGGAACACCGGCGGGTCGAAGGACTGTGCCACCAGCTGAACCTGGCCGATGGGCCCGTCGTCGCCATGCACCAGCAGCCAGGTGCAGGCGCTGCGCTTGAGCCAACGGGCGCTGTCCCAGTCCAGCATGCGGCGGGTGGCGCCGGCGTCGCCATGCGCCCGCCACCCGAGGTAGCGCAGCACCTCGGCATCCCGCGCCCAGCGATTGAACACCAGCGCCGCGTCACCCGGCCGGGGGTCGCGCAGCAGCAGCCGCGGCGTGCGCAGCTCGCGCGCCAGGGACACGACCGAGGTGCTCACCTTGCGCCGCGGGCAGCGTCGGCCGCCTGCAGCAGCGAGGCCGTGACCTCGCTGCCCGTCTGCGCCAGCGGATCCAGCTCGTGCAGTTTGGCCAGCAGCTCGCGCGCGACCTCGGGCCGCTCGCTGCGCAGGTGAATGAAGGACAGCGCCTTGAGCGTGAAGAGCCAGAAGCGCTGCGGCCCGTCCTGGCTGAAGCACACATGCGGCGCGGGCACGACGGCGCGCCAGTCCTTGTCCAGCCCGCCCAGCCGCGCCGCCTCCTGCAGCCCGCGCCAGGCCGCGCGTTCGGCCAGCTCGAACTCGCGCCGCCCGGCGTGGTGCTTGTACAGCGCGTAGTAGATCGCCAGGCAGGCCGGCGACAGCGCCTGCGCTGTCCACAGCAGCGCGGCGCGCTCGCCGGCAGCAGCCTCGGCCGCTTGGTGCAGCAGCTCCCGCACCGGGGCCGGGACCTCGCCCCCAAAGAACTCGTCGGAAGCATTGCCGGTGAAAAGGTTCATCGTCGTGCGCTTGTCCGTTGTGGCAGTCGCCGCCTGCATGCACGTGCAGTGCCAGCCGCCGCTCCAGGCCGCTGCCTGACGGTCCTGCGTCGCATAGGCGACAAAGCCGACAGGGCTGTCGTTGTTTGGCCCTGGTCAAAAGCTTTTCATCGCTCTTCCAGCACCCGGAAATGCCCGCGGCACGGGCGTTTTCCGTCTGAGCGTGGCTTGGCACGTTCCATGCGAAGGAGGGCGTGCAACAGATGTTGCGCTGGTGCGGATCAGAGGGAGAACCCGACAATGGCCAAGCACGCCAAGGAAAAGTTCGATGCGATCGTGGTGGGCGCGGGTGCCTCGGGCAACGCCGCGGCCTACACGATGGCCAAGGCAGGGCT
>NZ_AUMO01000155.1 GCF_000430725.1 Azohydromonas australica DSM 1124 | reverse complement strand
CGGCACCTCGGGTTGGAGACGCAACGACAGTGGAGTGCGCTGGCCATTGCACGCACCACGCCGGTCTTGCTGGGCCTGTTCTCGCTGGTGACGCTGCTGGCCAATACGCTGGCGCGCAATGGCAGCTTGCCCACTCGCCAGGCCGCCTGGTACACCAAGACCATCCCGACCTTCAGCGACGCGCTCGCAGCAGTCCGAGCACACTGGTGGCGGACCATCGGTTTAGCAACGTCCCGGCGCGAACGCGACATGATCAAAGTGCCGCGCAGCGTATTCCGCCGCCTGCACGAGGTGGCTTGCTATGCCGCGTGATGGCCAAAGTCGAGCTCAGGATGCGACCACCTGGGCGAGGTACTTCAACGGCCTGCAAGAGGGATGGCACGACGCGGCTTGACCGCTGGGAGACGGCGCTCAACGGGGCCCGGCCCAACGAAGCACGCGACACCACAACCTCGGCCGCCATGAGCCACAACCTGCGCACCCTGGTGCTGGGCAAGCTCCTCACACTCGCCTCGCGCGACCAGCTCGAGCGCTGGCTGACGGCCAACCGGACCGGTGATGCGCGGCCGCGGGCCGGGCTGCCTGCGGCCTGGCACATTGCCGACAAGACAGGCATCGGCGACTTCGGCACCGCCAACGACGTGGCCGTGATCTGGCCACTGGGCCGCGAAGCCGTAGTTGCTACAGACCAGTCGTTCAGCGGCCGCTGCCAGCTGGCCAGAAGCGGAATTCCCCAAGTGACTGCTTCACATTAATGATAGGCACCCAGGCGGCCGGCGCTGCCCGCGTCGGTAGATCTCGTCTTCGACCAGGACGAAGCCAGAGGCGGTGACGAGATGCCGCTGCCCGCTGCCTTCGACGACACGGCTCCAACGTTCCACCGTGATCGTCGGCTGCCCGCGCCCCTCTGCCGCCCAGTAGGAGAAGCCGCCGTACATGCCTGACACTGCCAGCCACGCTTCGTCGTCTTCGTCGGGCACGGCAGGCGCTAGAGATGGTACCGCAGGGGACGGAACCTTGAACTCCTGGCACCGCTGCTCGCCAACCGTTGCAACTGACGTTGCAGCGCTCCCAGATTTGCTCCCAGCGTCGTCACGTCAGGCAGCCCGCAGCAGCCATCCCCGCGGCAACATCTGACCGCATCGTCCACGTGCGCCTGTCGGTGTCCCAGGTGCAGAACCAGGACGTCGGCACCGCTTGGCCCTTCTTGTCTGTTTGTAGGTCCGCACGCGCGACCAGCTCTCCGAACATCAGCCCTGCGAAACCGAGCCAGATGTTCACGCCCCCGTGGCCTCTGTAGCCGGCCGCAGCAGCAAGATCCAAGGTCCCGAGCTCCCGTCCCGGTGCGCGGTGCAGAGCGCCCAGCATCGCCCGCTGCCCGTCGTTGAGCTCACTCCACAGCAGCTCGAATGCACGGCGCAGCTCGTCGGCTCCGGGGGTGACCGTGCCGCGGGCCCGCGCACGCTCAAGATTCCGCATGCCCATTTGCAGCAACACCTCGTCCACGCCCTGCTCGCGATCGTCTGACTCGACGTGGCACAACCGCTCGCTTCCCTTCCACACGACCACGTGGACCTTACCGTCCTTCTCCCGGATGACCAATTGGTACGGGCCGAACTGCTGGACTTCCTTCTTTAGGTTGATCGCCATCAGTGCTCTCCTCGGTTCGTTGGAAAAGTATTCAGGCTCAGGGAAACAGCTTAAGCGCCTTGATGGCTTTCGCCAGCTCGTGGTGCATCATGAGCCGGTACTCGTTGCTGGCCGCGGCGCGGCGCCAGCGGCAATGACCTGTGCGGCAGCGTCCCGGCCTTTCAGCTGTGGTTGCACACCGCCTTGGTGATGCCGCCGCCCACCGTGCCCGGCCCTGAAGTCATCCAGTCTCCGAAGACCATTCCGCCCCGCGTGGGGTGGCCGCCGCCCATGCGGCCCTTGTAGGCCTGGTACTGCACCAGGCGGTGCCGCCGCCCCGTGCAATCGACCTCGTAGAGGAACTGCATGGACCGATCGAAGTCGGTCACGGGCTGCCCCATGTCCTTCATCGCCCAGATCTGTCGCACCCCACCTTCGGCGCGGACCGATTCCGGATCGACGTACCAGACTGCCTTGGCGTCGTCTTTCCCGAGTGCCGTCCAGGCGCCCCAGGTCGGCGCCGTGGCCGTGATCGTGGCCACCAGCATCCATGCTGCCTTCATCGTGCCCTCCTGCGCTGTGCCGATTGATTTTTCCGGGAAGTCCGCGGGAGACGGAACACCGGGAAAACAGGTGTCGGCGCGACGCCATGGCCAGCACTTTGCCGGCTGCGTACATGGGACGCTGGACTGTTTGCGGCAAGCGCATGCAATGGCAATGCGGGACTGCGCGCCCGCGACGCCATCACCGTCGGGAACGCAGAAGCGCTGAGCGTGCGGGGGCGGGCTCGCGAACGTAGTGGGACACGACCTGTGCGCGGTTCGCTTGCGTTGAAAGCCGGCCGCCTCGGACGCCCGCTAGGCCCTGGCTCAGGAGCCACCGGCCCTGCTGGGCGGCAATCCGGCGCAGCAGGAAGGCTGTCAGGAGTCAGCAGGCGGCTCGTCCACCTCGGAGGGCAACGGCATTTCACGGCAAGGCATGCCGCTGCGCTTGAGCCGCCCCTGCTCCCACCCCGC
>NZ_AUMO01000154.1 GCF_000430725.1 Azohydromonas australica DSM 1124 | reverse complement strand
AGACATGGCCTTCTCCCTTGCCCGGAGAGAACAGTCAGTCTACGAGCCGATCCGCTTCGCCTTTACAGCGCGGAAATGGCCAAAGTCGAGCTGAGAAGGTGTAGAGAGAATCTCAGCGTCAGCACCCTGGCAAAGGCCTGTGCCACAACATCTGTTGCGCCATCACGGTCTTGGACGCGCGCCGCGGAGACCGTCACGGCCAGTAGTAGCCCCAGCGTGTCTACCAGCATGTGGCGCTTGCGACCTTTGACCTTCTTGGCCCCGTCAAAGCCTGCTTCGCCACCCTGGGGCGAATTGCGCGTGGACTGCGAATCGAGCACTGCCGCACTGGGCTGAGCATGGCGGCCAAGGCGCTCGCGCCACTGTTGCCGTAGCCTGTGCAGCATGGCTTCGAAGGCACCCTGCGCCGCCCAGCGGCTGAACGACTTGTAGATCGTGGTCCAGGGAGGGAACGACTTGGGCAACAGCTGCCAAGCGCAGCCGGTACGCAACACGTAGCAGCAGGCGTTCAGCAGCGTTCTGCGCTCCAGCTGAGGCGGCATGCCCCGGCCGGTGGCCATGTGCTCGAACAAATCAGCCACGAGTGCCCACTCCGCGTCGGTGAGGCAGCAGCTGTAATCTCGGCCAGTGTGCTGTTGGCGGTGGAGTTCCGTATAGCCGTAGCGCTTGGGTGAGCCTTTGGACTGCCCAGAAGGGACGCCGCGGCGGGTTGGCTTGATCCTGACGATGCCGGCCTCGTACAAGACCCAGCGCACCGTCATGCTGCAGACCTTCACGCCGCTGCGCTTTTCGAGCAGTTGCGTCACCGCATCGAGCGTCGCGCCGGGGTGCTCGGCAACGATCTCGCGCAGCGCCAGTACATGCCCTTCGTTTAACGAGTGCGGTCGGCCACAAAGGCTTCACCTGTCCGCGAATCCTTCTTGGCAGCGCACATACCGGTCTCCAGCGACCTGCACGTGCGAGTCGCGGCAATTGATGTTGATTCTGCCTACACCCTCTTACTCGCCGGTCCGGCGCATGAAGCTATGGACTCCAATTGCCTGATTCAATCTTTTGCAGGAAAAATGGCACGTGCTCGGTAAATCAACCAGTGTGCATCGATGCAATCAGGATGTGAACGGCTAGCCCGCAAAAGCAGACTGAAGCACTAGGGCCGTAGCAATTCATATCCCCATAAAACTAAATTAGGCCGAAATTTCCTTCATGTTTTCCCTAATGCCATTGCTTAAAAAATGCTTCAGCATGATTGCGTTCGGCACCAACGGAACAAATTCAATGAATTCAATGAATTCAAGAATTTGATGCGCCAAGACGGTGGCTGGTTTGATTTTGGCTGCGCTGATCCTGCGCCCTCAGGCGGCACGCCAGGGCTTAAACATTTGATATCTGTGCAGCCGACTTCCGCAAACTGCTGGACACACTGCTGGCTGCAATTGCGTACTGAAGCGAAGTTGCGTGCTAAAGCAGTCCACCTGTATACCGTACTCGATGTACCAGCCTTGGAAAGGAGCAAACCGTGGGCACGCTACTGGCCTTGAGAGAAAGAATTGACGCATACCAACCCGCTAGCGGTGCGCTACAGGCGTTTCGATTCTGGCATGTCGAAAACCTGCTCAACCAATCCGCCGATCTGCTGGACAGATGCATGTCTGCACGCTCTGGCCTTCGAACGCTGGAAGAGAAGCTGATTGAGCAAAAATATCGTGCTTCTATTCTCGAAGCGGAGTTGATCGCTGACCGGCAGCGACTGGACAGTAATTGGTTTCAAAAAGACAAGGAAGGTTTGCAAGCCGCGCTCCCACACTTTGAGCAGCTCCGGCTTAACTTGCAGTATGCGGCTGAAAGGCAATATGAGCAACAAAAACAAACAAACACGTTACCTTTTCAGATCGCCACCGCACAGGCCAATGCTGCCTCTTCAAGGGAGTATGCCGAGCTCAACATCCGTCAGCCGCTGGTTGTGGGTTTGCCGGCGGAGACAGATCGGGTGATTGCATTTGTGAGGGCTAAGAACAAAGCTATAGAGCAGTGGCTGGAGGTGGTCTACGTCGAATCGTCAATGCCGCCGGAGACCAGGAGGCTGGTAATTGAGGACCAAGTCGAAGCGGCTGCTAGAAACATCGAGGACGACTTCGCGGATGCATACAACCGGGCCGCCACGGCGCACAAGGGTCTCCAACTCTTCTACGGAAGAGAAACCGCTTTCCCGTTCAAGCCAGACCCCAAGGATATTTCCCTGCTGGACCAATTGTCTCTTTGGGTACGTACCCAAATCCGGTGGCTCACAGCCACTTTACAGCTGGAGGAAATATTCACAAGAACATACTCACTCAAGCAGTTGATTGGAGATGATTTTCAGAACCTTCTAGAATCATGGAAGTCCACGGGCACTGCGAGGACCAGATTTCAAATCTCATTAAATTCTATCGACACCCACAGATACATACGCTTCAGAGGTATATCTGTATCATCCAAGTCAACAAATGCTCTGATGCACGGTCAAATGATCTTCCCGAGAAGAGGTGTATCGATTCAATTAAAAGGAGGGGCGGAAGTGCAAATCGAGATTCCACAAGAGGGATTGCCGCCTCTGACACTAGGTCGTATCGAAAGCCAGGACAAGACCAGGGCGCCGGAAATCAGCGGCGTCAATCTGCAAACAAATGCCAGCATATTTGGAGACGGATATGGTACACAAGTAGGACTTACGCAACGAGCACCATCCGCACCGCCGGGCTGCGCAGCTCGGCTCTTAGATAGTTGGACAGCATCTCGCGTTTGAGCTGA
>NZ_AUMO01000153.1 GCF_000430725.1 Azohydromonas australica DSM 1124 | reverse complement strand
TCTGTGCACGTACTTCAGGTTGAGCAGTTCAGATCAGGGAAACAGACACATGCCAACGAAGTAGCTTGACAGGGCGGGAAGTCCCTGTAGTCCATGTACGACGAGTCCGTGGTGGAGCGCTGGAGCGAGAACGTCGTGTGGCAGTTCTTCAGCGGCATGGAGTACTACGAGCCGCGCCTGCCGTGCGACGCCACGCAGATCGGGCGCTTCCGCCGCGTGCTGGGCGAGGCCGGGGTGGAGCAGTTGCTCAAGTCCACCATCGAAGCCGCGGTGGCGATGAAGGCGGTGAAGAAGACCGAGTTTGAACGGGTGATCGTGGACACCACGGTGCAAGAGAAGGCCGTCGCCTTCCCGACCGACAGCCGGCTGCTGGAGGTCGCACGCGAGAAGATCGCGCGGCTGGCCAAGCGTGCGGGGTTGAAGCTGCGCCAGAGCTACGAGCGCGAGGGCCGCGAACTGCGGCGCAAGGCCGGCGGCTATGCGCACGCCAAGCAGACCCGGCGGCTGGGCCGCACGGTGCGGCGCCAGCGCACGATCCTTGGGGCGCTGCTGCGCGACGTGCAACGCAAGATGGCCCACCTCGACGAGAAGACCCGTGCCGCGCTGCAGGTCTGGATCGAGCGCGCCCAACGCATCCACGCCCAGCGCAAGCTCGATAAGAACAAGCTCTACGCGCTGCACGCGCCCGAGGTGGAGTGCATCTCCAAGGGCAAGTCGCGCCAGCGCTACGAGTTCGGCGTCAAGGCCAGCCTGGTCATCACGCACCACCAGGGGCTGGCCGTGGGCGCGCGCAGCTTCCCCGGCAACCCCTTTGATGGCCACACGCTGGCCGCGCAGCTGGAGCAGACCTCCACGCTGCTGCAGGACATCGGCGTGGCGCCCAAAATTGCCGTGGTGGACCTGGGCTACCGCGGCGTGGACGCCGACGTGGCCCCTGTACAGCTCATCCACCGCGGCAAGATCAAGCGCCTCACCCAACTCCAGCGCCGCTGGCTGCGCCGGCGTCAGGCCATCGAGCCGGCCATCGGCCACGCCAAGCACGACCACGGGCTGCAGCGCTGCTGGCTCAAGGGCTCCGAAGGTGACGCACTGCATACGGTGCTGTGCGCCGCGGGCTACAACCTGCGCTGGCTGCTGCGCGCTATCGCCCGGCTGGGCATCGCAGCGGTTTTTTTGCGCCTGCAGTTTCTGGCCGCCTTGTTTGCTGGCGAGCGCACCGCCGGCGCCAAGTCGCCCGTGTCTGTGGCACCGACCTGCTCAAAACCGTGAGCACCGTTCACCTCGGCACCGAACTACTGTCGTACTGCGGCAAAACGAATTTCGCAGGTCCGACTACGTAGGGCTACCCCTTTTCTGAGCGGCGGGCCACCCGCATCGTTCACACAACTAGACAAGATGGCTTGACTTCTTGAGGTGGCCCGTCTCCCGGCCTACCGTGGATTGCGCACCTGCGGTGCGCCGAGCCACAGACCCAGCCCCGTGGGGCAGCGGTCGAATCGCACAGGAGACGGGCCATGAAGGACCAAGCCGTGAGTCTGTACGTCGGGCTGGACGTCCACAAGGACAGCGTCGATATCGCGCTGGCCCAGGCCGGCCGGGACGGGGAGGTGCGCCACTTCGGCACCGTGGCCGGCAGCGTGGAGGCAGTCAGCAAGGCGCTGCGCCGGCTGGTGGCCGCCGGGGAGCGGCTGCATGTTGTCTATGAGGCCGGGCCGTGCGGCTTCGTGTTGCAGCGCCACCTCGCCGCGCTGGGCTACGCCTGCGAGGTCGTGGCGCCGTCGCGCACGCCCAGGCGCTCGGGCGACCGCATCAAGACCGACCGGCGCGACGCCGTGATGCTGGCGCGGCTCTCGCGCGCGGGCGAGCTCACCGCGGTGCGGGTGCCCGACGCGGCCGACGAAGCGCTGCGCGACCTGGTGCGCGCCCGCGAGGACGCCGTGCGCGAGCAGCGCAACAGCCGCCACCGGCTCAAGGCGCTGCTGCTGCGCAACGGCATCGCCTACAGCGGGCGCACCTCGTGGACGCCGGCGCACCTGCGCTGGCTGGCCAGCCTGACGCTGCCGCACCCCAGCCAACAGATCGCGTTCCAGGAGTACCTGCACGCGATCACGGAGGCCAGCGCGCGCATCGAGCGGCTGGAGCAGGCGCTGCGCGACGCGCTGCCGCAGTGGTCGCTGCTGCCGGTGGTTGCCGCGCTGCAGGCGCTGCGTGGGTTCGGGCTGATCGCCGCGGCCACGCTGGTGGCCGAGATCCAGGACTTCCAGCGCTTCGCCAACCCCCGCCAGCTCATGGCCTACCTGGGGCTGGTGCCGTCGGAGGACTCCAGCGGCCAGCGCCGGCGCCAGGGCGCCATCACCAAGGCCGGCAACCCGGCGGCACGGCGCATCCTCGTGGAGGTGGCGCACCAATACCGCTTCCCAGCCAAGGTCAGCGTCGAGATCGCCCGGCGCCAGGTCAACTGCCCCAAGCCCATCACCGACATCGCCTGGGAGGCGCAGGTGCGGCTGTGCGCCCGCTACAAGCGGCTGGCCGCACGCCGGCTGCCGTGCAACAAGATCATCGTGGCCATCGCCCGTGAGCTCGCCGGCTTCGTCTGGGCCGTGGCGTTGAAGGCCGCTCCGGCCCCACAGCCTGCGGCCTGAACAGACCGCCACCGAACCCCATCACCCTCTCGACAGCGAAGGAGGTGAACCACCCGCGACACCACGCTCGGCCGGATCGGGAACACGGCGCAGCCGCGGCCAGGGGAACCCTCGGCAGATTTATTGCGCGCATGCCTTCGTGCACCGACCGCAGGAACTAGTGCTCCGTCACGGTTGCACTGTGGGGTAAAGGCGCTTGAGTTTGATACGGGCGTCGGCGGTGGTGAAGCGCCAATCGATGGCGGCATGGCT
>NZ_AUMO01000152.1 GCF_000430725.1 Azohydromonas australica DSM 1124 | reverse complement strand
GGCCGCGATTGCGTCGGCGAAGGTGTAGCTGGTCGTTCCGACCTGCAGTTGCTCGCCCGCACTCACGCCGCCGCCAACGCCGGCGTACCGCACCTGCACCGCATCCGCACTCAGGCTGGCAAAGCCGCCGATGGACGCCTCCAGCGTGCCGCCGCCCAGTTCGAAGGCCGCAACACCCACCGCGTCCGCACGCAGGCCGAAGTTGGCGCTCGAGAGCTTCAGAGAAGCTGCAGAACCTGCATTGAGCTCCGCCGTGACGCTGGTGCTCACGGCAACGAGCTGTTGTCCCGCCCCTTGTCCCTGGACACTGAAATCGATGCGGCCCGACAGCTGCACGAAGTCCGTGGCGGCGATCGTCAGATCACCTCCGGCGCGCACCAGTGCGCCCTGCGCACCATCCAGGCTCAGCGCCAGCGCCTGGTTCACACCCGTGCCCACGGACAGGCTCGTGTGGCCTACGGCGTAATCCACCACCGCGTCGCCGGCCTTGCCTACACGGTTGACCGCCACCGACAGGTTTGTGCCCGTGGCGGTGAGTGCGTCCACGCCCTGCAGCGATGCGCTGGAGGCGCTGGCTTGCAAGGTGGTCCAGGTACGGTTCGCGTCCTGGCGCGAGGCCATCAGCGCCAGACCGAATTCCACGCCCGCCAGCGACAGCGCCGGGCCGCCGTCGAGGCCCGCCATGGCCGACAACCCGCGCCCGCCTAGCGTCAGCAGGTCCACCAGCACGCCAGCCGACTCGTCCTCCGGCGTGCCGGCCACGTCATGCGCCAACCGCACCGTGGTGCTGCCGCGGTGGAAAGCGAAGTCGCCCCGCACACTGAAGAAGCCGGCCGTGCGCAGCAGCGCGTCCGACAGCGCCACTTCTTGCAGCCCAGCCGAGAGGCCGTCGCCGAAGGTATAGGCCGCACCGGCCACGTCGATGCTGCGCCCGCCCGCGTCGGAGCTGGTGGTGTTCCAGCGCACACTGGCCCGGCCGGCCGAGGCAGACACGTCCTCGCCCAGGTTCGCGGAGAGCGCGCCCTGTGCCTCCACAACCAAGCCGTTGGCGCCGTCGAGCACCAGGCCCACGCTAGCGTCCTGCACACCCGCGCCCAGCGAGCCGGCCAGCAGCGAGACGCTGGCCGACGAGGAGTTCATCTCCAGCGCGCCGCTCGTGGCGTCACGCTCGAAGGCGAAATTGCCGCTGACGGCCAGCGAGCCGCCGACCAGCGCCTTCAGGCCGGTGACGTTGACCACCGGTGCGCTGCTGGCGCTAAGTTGGCCGAAGCGGTACTGGAAGCCACCGGAGGTCAGCAGCCGGTCGCTCTGGTCGGCGCCGGTGGTGTTGAGCTTGAGCAGCGCCGCCTGCGCACTGACGTCGGCGAAGTTGCCGCCATCGAGTGCGAACGAACCAGTGGCCTCCAGCGCAAGCGTGCCATCGGACAGCAGCACCAAGCCAAAGCTGGCGCGATCCAACCCCACCTCCACGCCGCCGGCGCTGAAATGCGCGCTGACATCGCCGCCGGCCAGCACCAGGCTGGATGCCGAGACGGCCACGCCCAGCGTGCCCTCCAAGGTCACGGGACCGACCACGAGGGTCACGTCGCCGCTGGCACTGGCGTGCTCGCCGAGTTGGCCGTCCGCGTTGAAGACGTACGTGGTGCCGGCCACCGTCACGCTCTGGGCGTAGGCCGAGAGATCGATGATGGCGTCGTTGGGCGCACCCCCGGCCAGGGTGCCGGTGCCCAGCGCGAAGTCCAGCGTCAGCGTCTGCGCGCTGAAGCTCAGCTGGCTCGTGCCGAACAGGTTGATGCCGCCGGCCTGGCCGGTGCCCAGCACATAGCCCAGGTCGCTGCCAAGGGTGTTGTCGTCGAGCAGCAGCAGGCCGAAATCCACGTCGGCGAAGGACACGCCCGGCTTGCCCGGGTCCAGGCTGTCCAGCCCCAGGTAGCCGGTCCCGTCGGCCAAGCCCACCTTCCACATCGCGTAGTCGTGGCCGCCGATAGCGACATCGACGTTGTAAGCCGTGGAGAACGTGCCCGTGAGCTTCAGGCCGCTGCCGAGGTCCAGCGAGCCCGTGAACGCGAAGCTGCTGTTGTTCTTGAAGTAGTCGAAGTTGAGCCACAGGCCCATGCGGTCGGCCAGGCTGTCGGCCTGGGCGCCCGCGCCGTCGTGCAGTACGTCGACGATGAAGGCCGTCGAGACGTCGAGCTGGTGCGCCACCAGCTGCAGCGCGCGGTCGGTCGTGCGGACCTCGAAGTACAGCCCGTTGCCCGCGTCCAGCAGCCCGGTGGCGTTGGCGAAGCTGCCCTGCAGCGCGCCGAAGGTCAGCACGTCGAAGACCTGGCCGTCCGTGGGCTTGAAGCCGTCGAGCAACTTGACGGCGAGCGTGCCGTCCAGCGTCGCTGTGTTCTCGACCTTGATCTGGTCGTAGCCAGTGCCAGGCGCGGAGCCGCCAATCTCGATCTGCAGTGTCGCGTTCCCGGTCTGAACGAAAGACTGGAAGCTCTGCATGCCCGGTGAGTAGCCGGGGCTCACCAGGCCGGTGTTGAGCAGCGACACGTTCATCGTGCCACTGCCCTTGAGCGCCTCGTTGGCCGCGACCGTGAGCTCGCTCTCCATGAAGCCCGTGCGCTGCGCGAGCTGCGCGAGGTCGAAGACCGTGGCGTCCACCGAGAAGGTTTGCGCCAGGGAAGCCTTGCGCAGCGCGGCCTGGTCGGAGCGGATCTGCTGGAACAGCTCCGGGCTCACCAGGTTGCCGAAGTCCGCCAGCTGCGCCGCTCCGGACACGTCCGCGGCCTGCGCCGCGTCCGGGAAGTCGTAGGCCTGGACCAGCGCCTGGTCATGCCGCTCGTCGGGCACGAGCACCGTCTGGGCGGCCCCCAGCACCGGATCGGCCGACAGCAGCACCCGGGGCTCCAGCGCTTCCATTCGGAACGCATCGCGGATACGGCGGGCCAGACGACGGACAGGCTTCTTCAACAATGCGCTCACGGGAATTCTTTCGTTGCGGAGTCGGTGGTACCCAAAACACAGGCGCACCACTCCATCAGCGTAGGGACCCGCGATTGTTCCAAATCGAAAGCGCAAAACTGCAAGTCCGGTGTCAACTAATGCACGCTCCGGACCGCAGAATTATTAGATTTTTAAGCAGCCTGACCACGGGATGAGACGAAACCGGCCATGGCCGCCCCTGCGGCCATAGCTCACGTCCGTCGGGACAGGCTCTCAGGCCCACCCCTTTCAAGGTGCCCATTTAGCGAGCACGCTGCCTCCTCTGACGCACCCGATGGCAAGTGGAGGTGTGCGATGAC
>NZ_AUMO01000151.1 GCF_000430725.1 Azohydromonas australica DSM 1124 | reverse complement strand
CCCACCAGCGCCGAGGTCACGCTCCAAGCCATGGGCGAGAAGATGCGGCCCTCATGGCGCTGCAGCGTGAAGATGGGCAGGTGCGCCGCGATGATGATCACCATCGAGAACAGCGTCGGCCGGCCCACCTCGACGGTGGCGCGCATCACCGCCTTCATGCGCTCGACCTTGTTCTTCATCTGGTGCTCGTTGAGCTCGCCCAGGCGGCGGAAGATGTTCTCCACCACGATCACCGCGCCGTCCACGATGATCCCGAAGTCCATGGCCCCCAGCGACAGCAGGTTGGCCGGGATGCCCACGAAGGTCAGCCCCAGGAAGGTGGCCAGCAGCGACAGCGGGATCACCGCCGCCACGATGGCCGCGGCGCGCAGGTTCTGCAGGAACAGGAACAGCACGAACATCACCAGCATGGCGCCTTCGGTGAGGTTCATGAAGACGGTCTTGAGCGTCTTGCCGATGAGCCAGCTGCGGTCGTAGTAGGGCTCGATCTGCACGCCTTTCGGCAGCAGGCGTGTGTTGAGCTCCTCGATCTTGGCGTGCACGCCGTCGAGCACGACGGAGGGGTTCTCGCCTTTGCGCATGAGCACGATGCCGTTGACGATGTCGTCGGCGTCGTCCTGTCCCATGAGACCTTGAGGCGGCTGCTGGCCCACGCGCACGCTGGCCACGTCGCCCACCAGGACGGGCGTGCCGTCATGCTCGCCGACCACGACCTGCTCGATGTCCGCGGAAGTCTTGAAGCTGCCCAGCGAGCGCACCAGGAACTGCTGGCGGCCCTGCGTCATGGCGCCGCCGCCGGCGTTGGCGTTGGCGCGCTGCAGCGCAGCGAACAGGTCCTGCAGGCTCAGCTTGTGGTCACGCAGGCGCTGCAGGTCGGGATTGACCTCGTACTGCTTGATGGCGCCGCCCATGGTCACGAGGTCGGCCACGCCGCTCACCTGGCGCAGCGCCTTCTCCACCACCCAGTCCTGGATCTCGCGCAGCTCGCGTGCGGCATAGCCGTCGCCGCGCAGGCGGAAGCGCAGGATCTCGCCGATGGCGGTGGAGGGCGGCGGCACCTCGGTCTCCACGCCCGGCGGCAGGTCCACCGAGCGCAGCCGCTCCAGGATCTGCTGGCGCGCGAGCTGGTCGGTCATCTTGTCGTCGAAGGTAACCATGGAGAACATCAGCCCGTACTGCGTGTGCGAGAACAGGCGTACCGTGTGCGGAATGCCGGTGAGGGCGATCTCCACCGGGATGGTGACCTGCTTCTCCACTTCCTCGGCGGCCCGGCCCGGGTACAGCGCGATGACGTTGACCTGCGTGTCCGACACGTCAGGGAAGGCTTCGACAGGAAGGTTCTGGAATGCGATGACGCCCGAGCCGATGAAGACGGCCAGCGCCAGCCACACCATCAGCGACTGCTTGAGCGCAAACTGGACGAAGCGGTTCATGGCTGGGCGGCGTCCAGGAGCTGGTTGAGATAGAGACCACCGCCCATGACGACCTTCTCGCCGGGCTTGACGCCGTCGAGCACGGTCACGGTCTGCGGGCCGGCACTGCGCACCTTCACGCCGCGGCGCTCATAGCGCCCGGGGGCCTGCTGCACGAAGGTGTACGACTGGTCGCCGCGCAGGAACACCGCGTCGGTAGGCACCTGCGGCTGCGCGCCGGTGGTCTGGATCATGGCGTTGACGTACATCTCGGCCTTGAGCTTGTGCTCCGGGTTGGAGACCCGTGCACGCACCTTCACCGTGCGGCTGGCCGCATCGACGGCCTCACCCACGTACGTCACCGTGGCCGGGAAACGCTCGTCGGGCCAAGCCGCTGCCTGCAACTCGATCTGGGCACCAGCCTTGAAGGCCGCGAGGCGGGTTTCGTCCACGTCCAGGCTTACCCACAGCGAGCCTGGGTCGGTGACGACGAACAGAGGTGGGCCCTGCACGTCCGGGCGCACTTCGGCGCCGGGGTTGGCATTGCGCTCGACCACCACGCCGGCCAGTGGCGACGACAAGGTCAGCGACTGGTTCACCGCGTTCGTGCTCACGCCGTACTGGCTCAACCGCGCGGCTGCGCGTGCGCGCTCGGCTTGATTGCGGGCAAGGTCAGCCTGGGCCTGCTGGACGTCCTTGGCGGCCATGATGCCGGCCGAGCCGAGCTCTCGGGCGCGCTCGGCGGCGCTTCGGGACAGGCGCAGATCGGCTTCGGCCTTCTGGAGATCGGCCTGCGCCTGGCCGATGTCGCCGGAGACGATGTCCGCCAACGCGTCGCCGCGCTTGACGGTCTGTCCTACCACCGCACGCAGCCGCTCGATGCGTCCGCCAAAGGGTGTCCACACGCGCACGGTGTGGTCCTCGTCCCAGCCCAGCCGGCCCGGTACGGTCAGAGCCCGTTGTGCGTTTGCATCGACGGCCACCACGCGCAGGCCTGGCGGGTCTGCCTGGTTCGGAAAACTGACGACGTCGCCGGAGATCGTCGGCTTGGGCTCCGGGGCAGGCGCTTCGTGCTTGGCGCAGCCCGCCAGCGCGGCGCACAGCACCACGCCGCACGCCAGGGTGCGGCTGCTCAGGGAAAACGGAGGAATCATGGACGGCTCGGAAAAATGGGGAGACGGCACGGAAGGCGTGACGGTCTGCAATGCAGGGCTCAGCGCGAGGCCGCCCCGGCCTCGAACACGGTGGCGCTGGCCTGCAGCGCCGCGGCGGCCTGGGCCAGCTCGGCCTCGGCACTGATGCGCTCGATCTGCGCTGCGCGCAGCGCACGGCGTGCGTCCAGCACCTCCAGCACGCCGCTGGCGCCGCGGCTGAAGGCCAGCTCGGCACCGGCGGCCACGCGCTCGGCCGCGGGCAGCAGCTCTTCCATCACCAGGCGGCGGCGCGCCAGCGCGCCCTGCCATTGCGACTGGGCGCGCGCGGCCTCGCCGGCGGCCTCGGTGCGCGCGCGGCGCAGCGCCTCGGCGGCGCTGTCCACGTCGGCCTCGGCGCGGGCGATCTCGCCCTGGTAGGCGTGGTTCACCAGCAGCGGCACGCTGGCGAACAGCGACACCGTGTTGCCGGTGCCGCTGGAGTTGGTCGGGGTGACGGGGTAGCGGTCGAGCTGCACGCCCACGCTCACGTCGCGCGTGGCCTGCGCCCGGGCCAGCTCGCGGGCGCGCTCGGCAGCCTGCAGCCGCGACTGCGCTGCCACCACGCCGGGGATCTGCTCCGGCGCCGCCGGCACGGGCGGCGGCGCCGGCACCACCAGGCGCGGCTGCAGCGCCCCCGCCTGCTCCGGCGCGCCCAGGGCCAGCGCCAGCTGCTGGCGCAGCGCGCGCAGCTCGTTCTCGGCCAGCACCAGGTCGGACTGCACGCGCAGCGCATCCAGCTCGAAGCGGGTGGCGTCCAGCCGCGCGGCGTCGCCGCTCTTCACGCGCTTCTCGAAGGCCTGCAG
>NZ_AUMO01000150.1 GCF_000430725.1 Azohydromonas australica DSM 1124 | reverse complement strand
TTCAACGGCGCCACATCGACTACGGATACGGCCACCAACCGCGACTACCTCAAGGAGGAACACACCCAGCGCAGGTTTGCGACGCTCTACAGACGTGATGTCACACCGGTCAGACCAGCACCCCGGGATCCTGCTTTTTCGCACGGCTGAGCGATCAAGCCGACAAAATTTTGAGGACGGGGTGCGCAGATCTCATCGAGGCTGCGGGCGTGCCTACAGGGCTTGCCCATCAAGCGAGCCGTATACATGCGTGCAGACCAGTTCCATCACAACGTAGAGCTTGCAAAAGGCGTCGGCTCCATACATTCGAAGAAGTACGACACCCCCTACCTGTACCTGGCAGCGGGCACAGAGGAAGAGCCGGGCAGAGCTGGACGTGGACGGCATGGCAGCGTCCGTAGCGGGCCGCAGGTCTCGCGCGCTGTCAACTCCCACGCGCTGCATGACCGCAGCTTGAACGCCTGGTTCCGCCACCCTTGCCGCCCTGCAGGGCGGCAAGGGTGGCGGCCTCCTTCAGAGCTCGTCGCCGAAAAGCGCGCCGTGACTGCCAGAAAACCGCGTTTTTAGACCGCCATCAACAGGGCACCTGGCGGTGAGATCTCGCGCAGGGCCTGGACTGCCTGGATTGGGATGTGCGCTGCAGGGATCTGCTCCGGCTTGACCCTCGGTGTAGAACTGAACTACGCCGACTGGGCCGCGCGGCTTCCCGGCGAAGACATTGCCACCGTTGAGGCTGCGGTGACGCGGGCGCTCGACCCGGTGGACGAGTTGGCTTGCGACTACTGCGTGCGCCGTCGGGACGGGATCCTGCGCTGGGTGTCGGCTCTGGTCAGTGCGTCCTTCGAGGCCGACCCCGGCTCGACGGCCGGGCACCGCCCCGTGCTGGTCCAGGGGACGATCCAGAACGTGACGCTGCGGCACGCGGCCGCGGCCGCTTTGGCGTGCAGCAACGAGCTAGCCCGAGGGACCCCCGATGCCTTCTCAGCCACCCGGGCGGTGCGCCCAGACATCGGTCGCAGAGCCCGAACCGGCCTGAGGCAATGCAAGCGCCAGCGTGACGCCGAAGGTGCTGCCGGTGCCAGGGATGCTCTGCAGCGTTAGCTGCCCGCCCATCATCCGCACCAGGTGCCGCACGATGGACAACCCTAGCCCCGTG
Organism: Azohydromonas australica DSM 1124; assembly: GCF_000430725.1. GTDB lineage: Bacteria > Pseudomonadota > Gammaproteobacteria > Burkholderiales > Burkholderiaceae_C > Azohydromonas > Azohydromonas australica. Next base: position 2,462 of record NZ_AUMO01000150.1, on the reverse strand, counting down.
CCGCCATAGCGGCGCGTGGTGGAACTGTCAGCCTGCGTGAAGGGCTCGAAGATGCGCGCGTGCTGCTCCTCAGCGATGCCGATGCCCGTGTCCGCGACTTCCAGCTGCAGTAGCACCTGCCCGGCCTCGTGCGGGCGTACCCACACACGCAGCGTGACACTGCCAGCTGCAGTGAACTTCACCGCGTTGCCCAGCAGGTTCAGCAGCACTTGGCGCAAGCGTAACGGATCACCCAGCAGGCGCAGAGGCAGCTCCGACACGAAGTCCGCGGACAAGGCCAAGCCCTTGGCGTCGGAGAGCGGTCGCACCATCGTCAGCACCCCCTCCAGCAGTGGCGCTGGCTCGAAGTCCACCTGCTCCAAGACCATCTCGCCGGCCTCGATGCGCGAGAGGTCTAGCACGTCGTTCACCAATGCCAGCAACTGCTCGCCGGCGTCGTGGATGTGGCCGGCGAAGCGCGCGGCGTCGGGGGGAAGTCCGCCTTGGTGCTGCAGCAGCTGGCTGAAGCCGATGACGGCGTTGAGCGGGGTGCGCAACTCATGGCTCATGTGGGCCAGGAACCCGCTCTTGGCCTGGCTAGCGGCCTCGGCGGCCAAGCGCGCCTGCTCCAGCTCGGCCGTGCGCCGTGCCACCAGCGCCTCCAGGTGGTGGCGGTGCGCATCGAGCTCCTGGTTCAGGCGCACCTTCTCGGCCATGTCCGCCGCCAGCGCCGCGTCGCGCTGGCTCAGCAGCGCTCCCGCGCGCACCAGGGCCGCCGCGACTTCGGCCGCTTCCCGGACATGGACCTGCGGGACGGGCACGGCTTCGCCGCGGCCCAGGGCGGCGGCCGGCGCGGTGAGGGCCTCGAAGGAGCGCGCGATACGATCCCCCGCCAGCCGGGCGATCACCAGGCCGGTGCCCAGCAGTGCGACCAGGCCCAGCCCGAGCAGCGCCATGGAACGGTAGAGCCCCGCGGCCAGCGCCTGGCGCGGGATGCCGATGGCCACCTGCCAGCGCGTCACCGGCGAGCGTGTGTAGGCCGACAGCACCTCGATGCCCTCGATGGTGCGGGCGTGCAGCACGCCTTCAGGTGCCCTGCCCATCGCCTGCAACAGGTCGGGCGACGCCTTGCGGCCCACGAACTGCTCCGGCGCATGGCTGCGGCCGATGGTCGTGCCCACGCTGTCGAACACGCCCACCACCCAGTCGGCGGGCAGGCGCTGCGCGGCCAGCAGCGCATTGAAATGCTGCGACAGGATGCCGATGCCCAGCGAGTAGGCAATGCGGCCGTTGATCCGTACGGGCACGTCGAGGCCGACGACGGCGCGCTTGAGCACGCCGCCGATGAAGACATCGCTGAGCACCGGCTCGCCCGTGGCAAAGACGCGCTGCACAAGCTGTGGATCGACGCGCCTGGGCAGCGAGGTCCCGAACTCTCTGGCGGTGTTGACGAGTTGCTGCCCGGACTCGTCGCTGAGCACGATGTTCGTAGCCAGTCCCGACAAGGCCACGGCTTGGCTGGCCTGCCGGTGGAAGCGGGCGAGATCGCCGGCGGCCAGGGCATCGGATGTGGCCAGCACCTGCGCAATGGCCTGTACCCGCATCAGGTGGTAGTCCACGGCCTGCATCAGGGCCCGGGCCGTCTGCAGTGTGCTGTCCTCCAGTTGCTGCTGCCCCTGGCGGTACTGGTAGAGCAGCAGCAAGGCGCCGCCAAGCACGCCGGGCAGCAGGCAGGCCAGCAGCGACAGCGCCAGCAGGCGGCGCACGGCCCAGCCGGGTGCACGCACCGCGGTATTGACAGGAGCCGCCTGGGCCGGTTCGGGAGAGCGACTCGATCGAAGCACGTCTGTGTACGAGTTTGTTTGCCCTCCAGTGTCGCCGCTGAAATCCTGTGCATCGGCGCGCCGGCCGTGCAGGGCGGCTCGGAAGCATGGCTTGCGCTGCCACGATGATCCCAAGGAGACACAGCCAAAGGCTTGCGACCGACTTTGGAGACCAGTCTGCCGTGGGAGGGCCCCATCGGCGGCAAGATCACCGGACAGACCCACGCGCAAATGCGCCCGGAGACCGGCGGCGCCACGGTACGCGCAGGCAACCTGCTCAATCCCGCAGGGGGCACATTGGCAATTTCGAGCTGAGGACGCTGCCTTCGCCCGGGCTGGCTGTGCATGGACAGCGTGCCACCCAATCGCCTTGCCGGCCGATGTCTATGGCACCAACCGCGCGCCGCGCGCTTCGTACTCGCCGCGGGCCAGCAACGACTTCGAGGCCGTGCAGGCGTAGGTAGCGTTGCCCGTGACAGCGGCCATGCAGAGGCATACCGCGAGGAAGCTGAGCCCCTCATGCTCTGGAATACGCCCTGAGCTACATATGGCCTTCACAGTGGCGAACAGGGGTGAACTCTAAATCTGGTGAGGTTCTATAGTCGTATCCCGCAAGGGCAGGTGTCGCGCGAGGGCTCCACGAGCCGCCGGCACCACCGC
>NZ_AUMO01000149.1 GCF_000430725.1 Azohydromonas australica DSM 1124 | reverse complement strand
CCATGGCGCTCCTGCAGCATGCGCACGAGCAGCTCGCCCATCTCGCGGAACTGCGTGAACACCAGTGCCTTCTCGCGCGCGGCGCCGATCTCGTCGAGCAGGTCCAGCAGCCGCTCGGCCTTGCCCGAGGCCGCCGGGTCGGCCGTGCCCTGCTTGAGGTAGTGCGCCGGGTGGTTGCACACCTGCTTGAGCGCCAGGATCAGCTGCAGCACCAGGCCCTGGCGCTCAAAGGTATCGGACTGCCCGGCGATGGCCGCCATGCCCTCGCGCACCACGCTCTCGTACAGCGCGGCCTGGGCTTTGGAGAGCGTGCAGAACTGGTCTTGCTCCACCTTGTCGGGCAGGTCGCTGATGATGGACTTGTCGGACTTGAGCCGGCGCAGCAGGAACGGCGCCATCACCCGGCGCAGCCGCTCGGCCGCGGCGGCGTCGCGATGGGTCTGGATCGGCGTGGCGTACTCGCGCGCGAAGTGCGTGGGCCCACCCAGGTAGCCGCGCTGGGCGAAGTCCATGATCGACCAGTACTCCAGCAGCCGGTTCTCCACCGGCGTGCCGCTCATGGCGATGTGGCCCTGCGAGGGGATGGCCTTGACGGCCTTGGCCTGCGCGGCGCCGGGATTCTTGATGTTCTGCGCCTCGTCGATGACCACGAGGCGCCAGGACAGCGCCTTGAGCGTCGCCACCTCGCTGCGCGCCACGCCGTAGGTCGTGAGCAGCACGTCGGGGCGCTGTTGCGCCAGCTCCCTCTTGGCGCCATGGAAGACGGCCACGCTCAGCGCCGGCGCGAAGCGCGCCGCCTCCTTCTGCCAGTTGGTTAGCAGGCTGGTGGGCACGATCACCAGCACCCGGCCGTCCTGCAGCGCGCCGTCCTGCTTGAGCCGCAGCAGCAGCGCCAGCACCTGCACCGTCTTGCCCAGGCCCATGTCGTCGGCGATCACGCAGCCCAGTCCCAGCCGGGTGTTGCGCCACAGCCAGGCGTAGCCGCGCTGCTGGTAGGGACGCAGCACGGCCTGCAACTCCCGGGGCAGCGCCACCTCGTCCTCACGCTGGAGTTGATCGATGAGCTTGGCCGCGGCCTTGTTCAAGCCGACCGGCGCGCCGTCGATCTCGCCGGCCAGCGCGGCGCGCAGCAGCGTGGCACCGTCGCTCTGTTGGGGACGCTCCAGCCGCGCGTGCAACGACTCGACCTCGGCTGGGTCGAGCATCACGTACTGGCCGCGGAACTTCACGACGCCGCCGGCCTTGCCGAGCAGGCGCTTGAACTCGGCAGCGCTGACCAGCTCATCGCCGATGGCTACCTTCCAATCGAAGGACAGGATCGAGCCCGTGTTCAACAGGCCCGCGCCAGCACTGGCACCGGCGGCGGCCTTGATCTGCATTGACAGCCGGGGCCGCAGCAGCCGTTCCAGCGCTCGGGGCAGCAGGGTGCGGATACCCATGAGGCGCAGCGCCGGCAGTGTGACCGACAGCAGTGCCGGCAGCTCCTCGGCTGTTACGGGGAGGGCACGCTTGGCTCCCTTGCGCACGTAGTCGTGCAGCGGCGGGTGGAACTCGGCCAGCATCGCCACTGTCCTGAGCACACTCATGCGATGGGGGAACGAGGGTTGAGCGATGACGTCGGCCAGCGGCACCGGTGCCTCCAGCGTCGAGTGCTCGTCGGCCACCGCCAGCGCCAGCCTGAAGCCCTCGGTACGTACGGCCTCGTCCAGGCGCAGCACTGGCACATAGCGCTGGCGCGCCAGATGCAACCGCGCGAGCCATGCATGGATGCTGCCGGCCAGCGCCCCCTCGCCCGGGCCGTCAACGCGCACCTGGCCCGGGCCGAAGAACAGTCCCCACGCCTTGCCATCGCCGGCCTTTGCGGCCGGGGCAGTGTCCGCGGCCAGCAGGCGCAGGTACAGGTCGATCAGTGCACACAGCAGCACGCGCGCCTGTGCCCGCGCGGCCAGCGGCACCCAGGTGCGACTTATCCGGCGCTGCACCAGCCCCGGCGGCAGCCCGGCTGCGGCCTGCGCCACCAGGCCGCGCACGGTCGCGTCCAACTCCGCCGCGCACCAGCGCAGGCCCAGCGTCCTGGAGTCCACGGTGAATACTTGTGGCACCACAGCGCCGCGAGCAATCAGGTGCAGCGCCAGCAGGTGCAGGGTGTGCATGGCGGCAAAGTCCGCCCCCAGGTCCAGCAGCTCCTGCGGCGGCACGCCCGCCAGCGCCGCCAGCAGCCCCGGCAGCGTGTCCAGCGTCTGATCACCCAGTGTCGCGCCCGCGACTTCCAGAGCGGCCTGGGGGTCTGTCCTCAGGCGCAGCTGCCCTTGTGGCAAGTACACCGCCTTGCTGCCGCCGTCCAGGGCCGCGGCGGCAGCATCGAGCTGGCGCTGCGCCTCGTGCGCGATGCGGGCAACAGTCTTGTGTGCCAGCTCACGAAAATCACCACTGCGGTGGAACACCGGCTGCGCCGGCAGCAGCCGCCACAGCGACTCGCACAGCTCAGGCACGGCGGTGAAATCGATGCGCGCCAATGCGTCCGGGTCGTGGACCGGCTCGGGCGGCGCCGACTCGGGATCGTCCTCGAACAGCGCCAGCGCGCCGGTGGGCAACGCACGCTCGGCCTCGGCATCAACCGCCACGCCGTGCTGGCCCAGCAGCGTCTGCAGGTCGATACCGCGCAGCTTGAACACCAAGTAGGGGTCAGCGTCGATCTCGCAGCTGAGCAGGTAGACCACCGCAGCCAGATGTTTGCACGGCACGGCCCAGTCCGGGCACGAGCACTCCATCCGCAGATCCTTCCAACGACGCGGAAAGACCTGGATACCCAGGGTCGTGGCCTCCTTTAGCACCGCGGGGTCCAACTCGCGATTGAGCAGCCGTGCGATCAAGCCCGGATCGGTGGCCAGCCGCTCGGCCAGCCGCTCGGCGTCAGCGGCATCGACTTGCGGCACGTGGATGTCCACCACGTAGGGTTTTGGACGTGAGCCCTGCACGTGTGCCCGGATGCGGCCCTCGTGCACTTTCAGGTCGCGCACCGCACCGCGATTGGCATAGGCACGGCCACGCGGCAGGCGGCTGTCGTAGTCAATTTGCGCCAGCGCCTGCAGCCACTGCGCGCCCCACCAGGTGGTGCCGTAGGCGGTGCGGTTCACAGCCGCGCTGTCCCAGAACCAAGCAACGGCGTTGACGGCTGCTGGCATGCGGCGCCGTCGTCACGGCGCATGACCGTCCAGTGGCCCGGGTGGCAACTGCTCGAGTGCAGCAGGCCATGCGCGCTGCACTCGTCATTCAGCGGTCGGTTGCCGTGGACGACTGCGCCGTCAGCCACGGGCCAGCACCCCTGCCACGTACTGGTTCAAACTCACGCCCTCGGCAGCCGCATGCCGCGCCAGTCGGGCGTGCAGGCTGCGCGGCACACGCACCAGGAACTTGCCGCTGTAGTTTTCCAGTGGCAGCACTTCGCGCGGCGCGGGCACCTCGCGGCCGACGGCCTGTGCAGCCTCGATCCACGCAGCAATCGCGTCCTGGGCCTCGCGCGCAGCATCGGCTTCCGTCGCACCCCAGGCACTGCAGCCAGGCAAGTCGGGTACCTCGGCGATGAAGCCCTCGTCCTCATTGCTCCAGAAGATTTCGAGCGGATAGCGGTTCATTCAGCAGTACCTCCGTACTTGCGGATCATTTCGACGAGTTGTCGGGCCTGGTAAGGCGGGATGAACCCGTCGCGGTTCTGAAAGTTCAACAAGGCGGGTTCGCCGGGACGCGCAAAGGCGCGGTGCGAACCCCGTCCTCCCTGCTTGACGAAGCCCAGCAGGGCGGCGGCCTTGCACGCGTCGCCGAAGCGAACCTGCTTGGGGTTGCGGTGGATCGCTTCAAGCAGCTTGGTCGCCGTGTTCATTCGGAAATGATACCGCATGCGGTATCAATGTAATTTTTCCGAAGACTCCACTAATGCAGATAAGCGTTCATAATCTTTAGCACAAGAATTCTTGGGCAAGTGGGCTTGGCAGGCATCACCAGCCGGTAAACTGTGGCGCGACAAGCACT
>NZ_AUMO01000148.1 GCF_000430725.1 Azohydromonas australica DSM 1124 | reverse complement strand
GTGGATGCTGGCTGCCCACCCCTCGCCCGTGCTGTTGGTATCGCTCAGCCCGGTGTACTCGTGCCAGCGCTTGTTGTACCAGTCCACGTGGCCGTCGGACCGGTTGCTCCACAGCAGGTCTGGCACCAGGTTGGCGATGGCGTACATCTGCGCCTCGCTCTGGCGCCGTGCTGCTTCAGCTTGGCGGCGCGCGGTGAGGTCCACCGTCACCGCCAACAAGCGAGGCCCGGTACCCGGCTGCGGCTCCAGCCGCGTAAGGCTGCTCTGGGCCACGACCAGCGTGCCATCCGGACGCCGGTAGCGCTTTTCCAGGGTCGCGCTGCCACCCTGCTGTAGCACCCTGGTAGCGGCCTGCAGGCTGCGGGCCACGTCATCGGGATGGGTCACGTCCGCGATCGTCATGCTCAACAGGGCTTCGGTGCTGCGTCCGACGATGCGGCCGAGTTCGGGATTGACCCGAACGAAGCTGCCGTCCGGCGCGATCTCGGACAAGCCCACCAGGGCACGCTCGAAAATCATGGCCAGCTCTTCCTCGCCCTGGCGCAACGCAGCTTCGGCTCTCAACCGCCGCGTCGCCTCGGTGACGGTGAGCAACACGCCGGCCACAAGGCCGTCTTCATCTCGCAGCGGGCTATACGCCAGCGAGAACTAGGCGTCTACGAGCTTGCCTGAGCGCGTGACGGGAAAGTGCGCGTCCTCCAGGCTGACCGATTCGCCTTGCCGCACGCGCTCGTAGATTGGCGCGTGGACGTGCCAGACCTCGGCCCAGTACTCGCGCGCGGGCTGCCCCAGCCCGGCCGGGTGCTTCACACCCATGAGTTCGCCGCAGGCGTCGTTGTAGATCTGGATGAGCTGCGGTCCCCACAGCACGATGCTGGCCACGGGGTGCGCCAGCACGGTCTGCACGATCATGCGCAGGCTCATCGGCCAGAGCCGGATGGGCCCCAGCGGCGTGGCAGCCCAGTCGTACTCACGCACGCGCTGCGCCATCTCGCCACTGGCGAAGGGCCAGCCGGCGCAGCCATGATTGGATGGGCTTGAGTCCACGTATCAAGCGTAGTCCGGCCTATGCCCATGTTCCAGCAATGCCGTGGTTGTGTACAAAGCCCACAGCTTGGCTGTCCCCGTCTTCAGCCGACTCTGGTCCCCGTGCCCTGCTCATATGCCTGCGCTGACCGGCAGACCTGTTGCTCGAGGCGAAATTAGCCCACGTGCAAGGGCGCGAATCCCAGGACAAAGCATGCTGGCCAAAACCAGCGCAACTATTTCAGCGCATTTCCAGCACCCTTCAAACGGGGGCACTGGATTTGGGATGGCAGGGCACCGACATTGGTAGCATGCCTTTGCTTTTTGCAACGGGAGGTTTTATGAATAACATTCTGCTTCTGGAAGATCTGCCGCAAATCCGCACCTGGCTCAAGTGCTTGGTATTGGAGGTATTCCCGAACGCCAAGATTGCCGAAAGCGCCCGGGTGCACGACGCGATGGGTCTGGTATCCGTGGTGAACTTCGACCTCGCGCTCATTGACCTGGGTCTGCCTGATGGCTCGGGAGTGGACGTGGTGGAGGCACTGCACCAGCAGCAGCCTCAAGCCCAGTCCGTGGTGGTGTCCATCCACGACGACGACGAGCATCTCTTTCCTGCACTGCAGGCCGGTGCCTGGGGCTACATCCTCAAGGAGCAACCCCGCGAGCTCATCACCCAACAACTGCAGCGCATCAGCCATGGCGAGCCGCCGCTGTCGCCCTCGATCGCACGTCGTGTCCTGGCTTATTTCGCCGCGCAGGCCACGCCGCAGGCCGACCTCATGCCGCACGTCAACCTCACCGGGCGGGAGACAGAGGTGCTGCTGCGCGTGGCCAAGGGCTTCTCGCTGCCCGAGGTCGCCGTGCAGCTCCATCTTTCTCGCCACACCATCGCCGACTACGTCAAGCAGATCTACCGCAAGCTCAATGTGAACTCACGCGCCGAGGCCGCGCTGGAGGCACAGCGGCTGGGACTTTTTGGTCGCTCCAGCAGTGCAAGCACCAGCTATTCAGCATCCGCCACCTGGAGGCGCTGAAGGCGTGGCGGCGCAGTGGCCGCGCTTGCTCACGGTCGTGACTCCTTCGGCTTTTAACGCCAGTGTCAAATCGTGCCGCCATGTCGAAGCTGCAATTGCTTCAACGGCAGACCTCATACTGCATGCCAAGTCAACGGGCTCGAGGACACACTGTTGCTGGCACTAGCCGGATTCGACCGACGCTGACAGTCAGCAAGCCGTAAGCTTTGGGCTTGGTCCTGTAGCCTGGAGTGGTCTGCGGCCATGAAGAAGGCGGCCTGTGACCGCCCTGGGTGAAATGGCTGCAGAGGTCTCAGGCCCTGCCAGCGACGATACCGATGACGCTGCTCTCCTGTTCGCCACCCGTAGTGTCTTCACCTTGCTCTCCAGACGCCAGCCTGAACCCGACCCTGAGTGTCACCTGGTCGTGACCAATGCGGCTTCAGTCTCCCGGGGAGCCGCAACGTCGGTTCACCGTTGCGCCGCCGCTGGAGTTGGGTTCGGAGCCGAACCTGAGCTGCATCCTTCCGAGGTAATTCAAGAAGGCCGCCCAGCAAGCAGAAGGTGGCTACGAGAACGGTGCTTCCTGCTCTCTCACCTCGCCACAGGCATCGTCACAGTGAAGCCAAACGTGCTGCCCTTGCCAGGTTTGCTCTTGACCTCCAGGCGCCCGCCCATCACGTCCACCAAGCGCCGCACGATGGACAGGCCCAGGCCCATGCCGCCAAAGCGCCGCGTGGTGGAACTGTCGGCTTGCGCAAACGGCTGGAAGATGCAGGCCTGCTGTTCAGGCGCAATGCCGATGCCCGTGTCTGTCACGTAGAAACGCAGCGTGGCCTGAGCGGTCTCGCTGCTGGTCTGCCGTACGCTCAGCACGACGCTGCCCGACGGCGTGAACTTCACGGCATTGCTCATGAGATGGAGGAGCACCTGCTTCAGGCGCAAGGGGTCGCCGATCAACTGCGCGGGCACTCCTGGCTCGATATCCAGCCGCAGCGCCAGCCCCTTGGCATCCGCCGGAGAGCGCACCGATGCAAAAATCCCCTCGAGCAGCGGCGCGAGCTCGAAGCGGGACGCTTCAAGCCTGAGCTTGCCGGCTTCGATGCGCGAGAGGTCCAACACGTCGTTGGTGAGCGCCAGCAGTTGCTCGCCAGCTTCATGGATGTGGCGGATGAAGCGGGTTGTATCCTGAGGCAGTTCCTGTCGTAGCAGCAACTGGCTCAGTCCGATGACGGCGTTGAGCGGTGTCCGTAGCTCGTGGCTCATGTGGGACAGAAAGGCCGTTTTGGCCCGCGTTGCGGCCTCGGCTTGTTCCGCGCGGCGCTTGAGCTCGTGCTGCATGGCCTGCAGCTGCTGCTCGCGCGCCTTGCGTTCGCTGTTGTCCACCAGCGTCGCACGCAAGGGCGTGGCGGCTGATCCAGTGCCCGGCGCGGTGACCATGCTCAGCAGCATGGGCATCGTGCTGCTGTCCTCGAACATGAAGTCCAGCTCCTGGTCCATCACCCTGCCCTGACGCAGGGCGACATCGATGCAGTTGTCCAGGGTTTGGCGGCTGGCCGGCACCAGGAACTCGCGCAGGTCATGGCCGACCAGCTCGTGGCGCGCGTAGCCCAGCATCCCTAGCAGGGTATGGTTGGCCTCCAGGACCGTGCCGTCGCCAGCTAACGAGACATAGCCGCACGGCGCCTCATCGTAGAGGTCGGAGATGGTCCGGGCGCGCTCGAGCAGCGCCGCATTGGCCACCGTCAGCTCGGCGGTGCGCTGAGCGACCAGCCGCTCCTGGACCTGAAGACTGCCCGTCAGGGCGTCCATGCCCTCAGCTGTGCGCCGCTCGTGGACCAGGGACACGAAGCAGATCGAGCCGAAGGCGATCATGACGGCGCCGGGCACCAACGTGAAGAACTGCGCCACCGAGAGCGAGCCCGGCATGAGCTCGTCCGCACTGCTGCTGAGCCCCAACACTGTGCGCAGGGCGAAAGCTGCGGACAGCGCGGCGTAGCACAGCAACGCCGCCAGCGTCGATGCAGAGCGACGAGCGCGCAGGCGGTGCAGCAGCAGCCACGCCGTCATGGCCAGCATCACGGTGAACGCGATGGAGATGGTGGTGAACGGCACCTGGCGCGGCAGCCCAAGAACATAGCCGGCCAGCACCCCGCTCATGCCAAAAGCTGCCAGGGCTGCAGTCCACTTGCGCTGCGGCGCCGCACCGAGCAACCGGACATGCGCCTCATGACTCCAATGCGGCAGACCGAAAGCCAGTGCATTGGCCAGCACGAA
>NZ_AUMO01000147.1 GCF_000430725.1 Azohydromonas australica DSM 1124 | reverse complement strand
CTTGAGGTTGAGCACCATGCCGCGCTTGCAGCCGTTGAGCGCCCGGAACGGATAGTCGCCGTCGCGCCCGCGCCGGCGCGACATGTCGCCTTGCGGGGGCTCGATCTTGATGACCTCGGCACCGGCCATGGCCATCAGGAACGTCGCGTACGGGCCCTGGAAGACGTGGCCCAGGTCCAGCACGCGCACGCCCGCCAGCGGCAGCGGCAGCGGCACATCGCCTTGCGCCGCTGCCGCGCCGGCGTCCTGCGCCGACGCGTCGCTCCAGTGGCGGTCCCAGCCCTCGGCCTGGGCAGTGGAGCTGTCAAGTGGTGCATTCATGTCTCGTGTCCTTCCTGTGTTCAAGCGGCGTTGGCTTCTCGGCGCGGCAGCGCGATCACCGCGGTGCCCGGCATCACGTTCTGCCCGCGCTGGTTGTGGGCCCAGGTGGTGAGGCGCACCACCGCGTCGCCGTTGGCGTCGATTTCCTTGGCCTCCACCCGGCCGCCCAAACGCACCACGTCGCCCAGGTACACGTGCGCGCGGTACTGACCTGTGAGTGCCTTGAGCTGCCCTGCGTCGCCCATCCAGTTCGTGAGGGCATGGATGCCCCAGCAGGTGCGCTGAATGCCCACGTCGTAGGCGATCTGCGCGCCTTGCAGTTGGGCCGCGTAGTCGTTGTAGTGCACGGAGTACACCGGCTCCAGCGCGTGCGTACGCGGGTCACGGAAGGCCCACTTGGGGTGCTTGTGGTAGCGCTTGAGCGCCACCGAGTGCGCGGCCACACGCGGGATGGGTGCAGCCCCGGCTGCGATGAAGGCGATGAAATCGGTGAGCCCCAGCGGCCCCTTGGTGATGACGTCGATCTCTTCGCCCACTTCCACGTCGTCCCAGTAGCGCGGCGTGGCGCCGCGCGGGCGTTCGGCCAGGATCTGCGCCTCAATGGCACTCACCTCCTCGTCCGTCCAGGGGTGGGGCAGCTCGAGCTTTCTCGACTCGCGGCGCTTTTGCATCTCGCCGCGCTCGAAGCGCATGCGCGAGCAGATGAACGTGGCCACCAGCACGCCGTCCTGGTTGCGGTACTCCTGGCGCAGATAGTCCTTGATGCGCCGCCCGCCGAAGTTGCTGTCGTCAATCGGCCCGTCAAAGCCGTCGAACACCACCTTGGCCGTGATCTGGTCGCCGACCCGGATGGGCTGGTGGAACTCCATCTTGGTCTCGGCGTGAAAGCCTCCCAGCCCGGGCCAGCCCACCTGCACTGAACCCAGGCAGGCAAAGATGAAGCTTGGCGGCGCCACCAACCCTGCGTACGGCCCCGACGCTGCGTACTGCGCGTCGGTCCACAGCGGGTTGTCGTCGCCTATGCCTTCGCAAAAGCGCAGGACCGCCAGCCGCGTGGCGTGCTCGTTGTTGAGGCAGGACTCGGTGCGCAGTTCCGTGCCGATGAGAGCACGCATGCTCGCGAGCATCTCGTCGGTGAACTTGCCCTTTGCGAGTTCTTTGGTGATGGTGGCTGATTCGCTCATGTCGTCATCCTCTGTTCATCATTACGAACTTGTGATCGGATATGCGATATGAATGTATGTGCCTTGAGCGTTCGTGTCATTAGGGTTATTGCGCATACCCTGCGGCCTAGCCTTGCAACTACAAGTTTTGCGAAGATGGTCTGGAGAACGCGTGTTCGGCATCCCGTACACGGCGTTGTGAGCTGGACCGAGCCGCGCGTCAGGAGTGCCCTGGCGTGCCCCAGTTAAAGTGACGGAATTTCAACCGAGATGTCTTCACACATGCCTGCAGAACAAAGTGACCAACGAACTGCACGCGCGCCTCGCGAGCCGCAGAACCATCGCACCGTCGACCGGGTCACCCGCATCCTGGAAGAGGTGGTCTACAAGCCCGGCATGACCTTCGCTGAACTGGCCCGGGCGCTGGATGCACCCAAGAGCTCGGTCCACGGTTTCATCAGCGGACTTCTGGCCAAGGGATGGCTGTACGAAGCGAATCACCGCTTCTACCTGGGGCCCGCGGTTTACGGCCTCACGCTCGCCAGTGGGCATATCCGCGCGGGCTTGGTCACCCATGACGACTTGGCGGCGCTGAACAAGGCCACCGGCTTGGCCGTGTTCCTGGGTGTCCAGGCCGGCGACCATCTCATCTACGTGTCCGAGGCCGGCAGCGATGCCGTTGTAAGCTTCGAAGCACGCTCCAACATCCGCCGCACGCTGCTGGTCACGGCCGGCGGCAAGGCGCTGCTGGCCGCGCGCTCGGCAGTCGAGCGCGAAGCCTATCTGCGCCGACGTCCAGCGGACGAGGCCGAGCTGGTCGAGAATTTCCTTAACGAATACGAGACCATCAGGAAGACACGGGTTGCCACGAACGTCCGCCTGTCAGGCACCCGCTTTGCGATCGGCATGGCCGTGCAAAATCAATCTGGAGAGCCGGTGGCAGCAGTAACGCTCGTGGGTCCCACCGCCGAGGTACAGCCGCGCATGAACAAGCTGAGCAAGCTGCTGATCCAGCACGTCGACGCCTGGTCGCAGCACTCCATGAAGGCGCGCGAGGCCATATGAAGTCTGTCGTTGCCTGCTGAAGGTGGCTTCTGGCATTACCGGAGCTTGGGTGGCGGCTTGCCCCCGCTACCCTGCATCGCCCTTGTCAGAGGTATAGAGCATCCATGGCGGCAACACGCTATCCAGCTTGACTCAATCGTTCTGTCGCGGACTCACATCCCCGCATAGTTGGGGCCCCCACCGCCCTCGGGCGTGACCCAGACGATGTTCTGCGTCGGGTCCTTGATGTCGCAGGTCTTGCAGTGCACGCAGTTCTGGGCGTTGATCTGCAACCGCTCCTCCGCGCCTTCGGCCGGCACGAACTCGTACACGCCCGCGGGGCAATAGCGGCTCTCCGGCCCGGCGAACTTGGGCCAATTGATGCGCGTGGGCACGCTCTCGTCCTTGAGCGTGAGGTGCGCCGGCTGGTTCTCCTCATGGTTGGTGTTGCTGATGAACACCGAGGAGAGGCGATCGAAGCTCAGCACGCCGTCGGGCTTGGGGTAGTCGATGCGCTGGAACTCCGAGGCCGGGCGCAGGTTGACGTGGTCGGGCAGCTTGCACTCCACGGTCCACGGCGCCTTCTTCACCCTCAGGCGCGGCAGCAGCCACTGCTCGATGCCGGTCATCAGCGTCGCGGTCGTGCGGCCCTTCTTGAACCACTGCTTGAAGTTCTTGGCCTGCTGCAGCTCGGTGAACAGCCAGCTCTTCTCGAAGGCCTCCGGGTAGGCCGCGAGCTCGTCTCCGCTGCGCCCGGCCTGCAGTGCCTCGAAGGGGGTTTCGGCGCACAGCATCCCGCTCTTGATCGCGGCGTGGCTGCCCTTGATGCGGCTGGCGTTGAGGTAGCCCGCGTCGCAGCCCACCAGCGCGCCGCCGGGGAACACCGTCTTGGGCAGGCTCAGCAGCCCGCCGGCGGTGATGGCGCGCGCGCCGTAGGTGATGCGCTTTCCGCCTTCCAGGTGCTGGCGCACGGCCGGGTGCGTCTTGAAGCGCTGAAACTCTTCAAAGGGCGACAGCCAGGGGTTCTGGTAGTCCAGCCCGACCACGAAGCCGATGGCTATTCTGTTGTCCGCGGCGTGGTAGATGAACGAGCCGCCGTAGGTGTCGGGCTCCAGCGGCCAGCCGGCGGTGTGCACCACCAGGCCCGGCTTGTGGTTCGCGGCGGGCACTTCCCACAGCTCCTTCAACCCAAGCCCAAAGCTCTGCGGGGCCTTGCCTGCGTCCAGGCTGAAGCGCTCGATGAGCTGTTTCCCGAGGTGTCCCCGGGACCCTTCCGCAAACACCGTGTACTTGGCACACAGCTCCATGCCGAGCTGGAAGTTTTCGGTGGGCTCGCCGCCCTTGGCCAGCCCCAGGTTGCCGGTAGCGATGCCGCGTACCGAGCCGTCCTCGGCGTACAGCACTTCCGCCGCGGCAAAGCCGGGGAAGATCTCCACGCCCAGCCCCTCAGCCATTCGGGCAAGCCAGCGCGTCACTTCGCCCAGGCTGACAATGTAGTTGCCGTGGTTCTTGAAGCAGTCGGGCAACAGGCCGTGCGGGGTGGCCCGTGAGCCGTTCTCGGAAAGGAACAGGAACTCGTCCTCGGTGACCGGCTGCTTCAGCGGCGCGCCTTTTCCCTTCCAGTCCGGGAACAGCTCGGTGAGCGCTATGGGGTCCATGATCGCGCCGGAGACAATGTGCGCGCCGGGTTCCGAGCCCTTTTCCAGCACCACTACCGAGACGTCCGAGCCCGCCGCGGCGGCTAGCTGCTTGAGCCGGATGGCGGTGGCCAGCCCGGCAGGGCCGGCTCCGACGATGACCATGTCGTAGTCCATGGAGTCGCGCGGGCCAAATTGATCAATCAAGCGGTCTTGCATATCAACGTACCGGGAAGGGAGGAGAACGTCAGTCCACGGCCTTGACCATGTCCTCCACGACCTTCTTGGCGTCGCCGAAGACCATCATGGTCTTGTCCATGTAGAACAGCTCGTTGTCTAGGCCGGCGTAGCCGGCGGCCATCGAGCGCTTGTTCACGATCACGGTCTTGGCCTTGTAGGCCTCTAGGATCGGCATGCCGTAGATGGGGCTGCCCTTTTGCAGCGCGGCCGGGTTCACCACGTCGTTGGCGCCCAGGATGATGGCCACGTCGGCCTGGCCGAACTCGCCGTTGATGTCCTCCATCTCGAAGACCTGGTCGTAGGGCACCT
>NZ_AUMO01000146.1 GCF_000430725.1 Azohydromonas australica DSM 1124 | reverse complement strand
CCGGCAGCTGTGGAACGCGCGCGTTGATCCGCGCCGGCGCACCTACGCCGCCGGCATCTACACCCACTTGCGCGACCGCTGGGGCAGCGTCTACGACCAGCCCATCGTGCTCAACGAGCGCCAGGCAGGCGTCGCCATCGAGGGCGTCGAGCAGTACAACCGCACCGAGGACCGCATCCGGCTCTCGCTGCTGGCGGTAGACACTCACGGCTATGTGGTTATCTAGACAGCCCTGCCACGTGTCCCGGGCCGTTCCAGTTCTTCTCACAGGCAGCCCAGCCACGCGGCCCGCATTGTTTTGGTCCTTTTTCAGGTAGCTCGACGCGCAATTTGTGCGCGACGCCGCAGCGCCTAAATTTGGCTCAGCGAGCAGGCCCGCACTTCGGATATCGGTGGACCTCGCCCCGGCGTCAGCAGGTTTGCGCCCAAAGGAGAGCAACCATGAGCGTTCGTCACCTCGATCGCAGTGCCACCGCCGCATGTGCTCAACTGCTGGACGCCAAAGGGAATGTCGTTGCCGTGGTGGATGCCTTCTTACGCCACCTCGCTGCGTGCGATTACTCGCCCAATACGCAGATCGCCTATGCCCATGACCTCGACCATCTGTGGCACTTCTTCGCCGCCAGACGCTGCGGATGGAAGAGCTTCAAGACGAAGCACGCAATCGAGTTCCTTGAGTATTTGCGCACGACAACCACAAGCAGCTGCGTGCAGCGTCTCGTCCCAGCATCGGTAGTGGTCGATGACGGAAGGCCCTCTGTGCGCCTTGCCGGGTCAACCATCAATCGCATCTTCGCCGCGGTGTCGTCGTTCTACGACTTCGCGATCATGAGCGACGAGTACAAAGGCGACAACCCGATCAGGACGGCGTCCGAGCGAGCATCGCAACGCGTTCCTGACTACCGTCGCATGGTCGCCGATGATGCGCGTCGCTATCCGCCTGTGCACCGGCGCATCGCAGTGAAGACCATACAGCGTCTGCCGCGCCCGATGACCGACGGGCAGGTCGACGCCTTGTTTGCCGCACTACGGTCGAAAAGGGACCGGGCCCTGCTAGGTCTCATGCTTGATGGCGGCTTGCGTCCTGGAGAGGCGCTTGGTCTGCATCTCGATGACGTGAGCTACGGACGACGCCGGGTTGCGATCCGGACCCGAAATGATCATCCCAAGGGCGCTCGCTCGAAGTCACGGTTCGAGCGGATGGTTGACCTTCTGGAAGCAAGAACGCTCTTGGCAGTCAGCGACTACGTGATGACGGAGCGTCCTTCGGATAGTCCGAGTCCATTCGTGTTCCTGGTCGGCGGCAACGGTGCACATCGACTGGAACCTCTGGGGTACCAGGCCCTGGCCAAGCTGTTTGCTCGTGCTTGCGAGCGCGCACATATCCGCGTGGCCTGGCTGACCCCACACAGCTTGCGGCATACCCATGCGACACGGATGTGGGATGCCGGCATGCGTGAGTTGACCTTGCAGCGCCGCCTCGGTCATGCCTGCCCGGAATCAACGAGGATGTACACGAGGATCTCGGACCGCGCCGTTGTCGATGACTATCGGCGTGCCATGGGTCTGAAAGCGGAACACGGCGCGTCGCTGCCCAATGGGAAGTAGCGCTATGGCTGCGACAGCCAAGCTCAAGACCACGGAGGCGAATCTCCAGCAAACATCAGGTTTGCATGCTCAACATTGCCCGCAAGAAGAGTATGAAGCGCTCATCGAACAGTTTGGTCTAGCCGACCATGGCTACCAGCGAAAGGTGGCGGCACGCCGCTTCGTGTCGAGGTGGCCCGATTTGATGGACTGGATGAAGGCCCCGCTTGCAAGGCGTGCCTCCGTGCGACAGACCAGTGTGTGGCAAGCCCCAGATGCACGGCTGTCGCAGAAGGCCTTGGGGTACCTGATGTACCTCGGGATTCGTGGCTATGCCAAGTTCGACTATCCGTGGCTTCTTGTTGCCAGACCGTTGTTCCTCCCAAAGCTCACGTGGCGTCTGGATGTCGACCTGGGAATCGAACAGCTCAAGGCAGAAGCCGTACGGCTTGGCTTCAGCCGCATATCGGTTGACGTGATTGTGCGCTGGGCCGTGACGCGTCTTGCCCTCCACACAGGCGTTATGGACGCCAGGCACCTCACGGGCGACCAGCTCGAGGAGTTCAGGATCGCCGTGCAGAGCTTCCTGCACCGCTCTGACGTACTTGACCTTGTGCCTTGTCCGCCGGAGACGTTCGACAAGTTCAAGATGGAATGGCCCATGCGTGTCAACCAGTTGGGCTTGCTCCTGTTCCACCGGGGACAGATCGACGCAGAACCGCGCAAGAAGATGGTCAGTATCAAGGTCCGTGAGCCCACACCGCCGAAGATGCAGGCCATCGTCGATCGTTGGCTGGCAGTGAGGCGCACCACGGATCGGCCAGACGGGCCAAAACACTTCGACGTGGCGCTCTACCGGTTCATGGTCTGGCTGGGACGCAATCGACCCCAGATCAAAACCTTTACCAAGGTACGGCGCGACGACGTGTTGGCCTACATCGAGGCGCTGGCGCACCAGCCCACTCCCCGTACAGGACAGCCACTGGCCGCCCTTGGGCGCCGTGCCCACATCACGGCACTGGGGCAGTTCTTCAGCAACACCGCTGCATGGGGTTGGCGAGGCGTGCCGGGGTTCCCGCTGCTGGGGTTTGGTGACTGCCCTCGCATGCCCATGCGCGTGCCTCGCTTCATCCCCACAGACGAGCTCGCGCGCCTCATGGCTGCGGTGGCGCACCTGCAATGCCCATACCAGCGCACCGCGTTGCTGATCGCTCGGTGGACAGGCGCTCGCAAGGGCGAAATCCAGCGGTTAGCCGTCAACGATCTTGATCAATACCCAGATGGCACCCCACGGCTTCGACTTCCACCGGGCAAGACCTATAAGGAGCGGATTGTGCCCTTGCATCATGAAGCCGCCGATGCCCTGAAGGACCTGATAGCGCGGCGCGAAGTGGGTGCGGAGCGGCCACTTCGTGACCAGCTCACGGGCGTGCCCACGCGGTACGTCTTCATGGATCATGGCCGGCTTCTCTCCTGCGCATACCTGTTCCAGGTGGCGCTTGCCATCGCATGCCGGGAAGCCGGCCTGCTGGATGCTCAAGGCCGTCCCACGATCAGTGCGCACCGCTTCCGCCACACCGTAGGTACCCAGCTGGCTGAGAGAGGTGCCAAGCTGCACACGATCATGAGCGTGCTCGGACATAGCAGCGCCTCGATGTCCATGATCTACGCCCGGATCAGCGACAAGGAAGTACTTCGGGACTACCAGTCCGTGCTGTCTCCAGGTGCCGTCATTGCTGGACCCGGCGCTGATCTCCTGCGCAGCGGAGCCCTGCAAAAGAGCGCTGTCCATTGGCTCAAGTGCAACTTCTTCAAAACCGAGCTGGAGTTGGGACACTGCCTTCGCCTGCCCGAGGAGGGTCCATGCGAGTGTGATCTGTACCTGACCTGCGCCAAGTTCGTGACCACGCCTGCCTACGTTCCCCGGCTGAAGGAACGGCTCAAGCTCGAGAAGGTGCTGGCCAAGGACGCTGTTGACCGCGGATGGCCGAACGAGCAGCGTCGACATCTCGCAGTCGCTGCGCGGATTGAGCAACTTCTGTGCGATCTCGACACTGGGTCAACAAGCCGGCGCGGCCGCCGGCCCCGACCTGACAAGCCATGAAGAATGAAATTCTTGACTTGTCCACATAATCACTTCCATCGGAATGAGCTTGTCGAAGCTATTGGGGTTTGATTTGTGCCCGCGCCTGCGTGACCTGTCGCTCAGGAAACTATTTCTTCCCAAGCCGTTTTCGATTCCCGAGGAACTTGAGCGCGTGACAGACAGAAGGGTGTCGCTGCGCGCCATCGACCGTGGGTGGGATGGACTCCTGCGCTTGGCCGCGTCCATCCGCACTGGCCGGGTGTCGGCGGCGCTGGCGCTGCAGCGTTTCGGCTCCGCAGCGCGGGGTGATCCGGTCCACCGTGCGGCCGACCACTTGGGGAGGTTGCTACGCTCGATCTACCTGTGCGACTACCTGGCTGTGGAGGACTTCCGGCGGGAGATCCACACGCTGCTGGACCGTGGTGAATCCGTCCACCAGTTGCAGCGCGCCGTCTACAGCGGAAAGGTGGCAACCGAGCGCGGCCGGCGCCAAGACGAGATGCAAACGATCTCCGGGTCACATGCCCTGTTGACGAATATCGTGCTGGCCTGGAATACGGGCAAGATGCACGAGACCGTCGAGCGGCTGCGCCGCAGCGGCGTGCGCATCGAGGACGACTGGCTGCGCCGCATGGGTCCTGCCCACTTCGGCCACATCAACTTCCGCGGCACGATGCGCTTTGGCATTGAGCGCTTCACCGAATCGCTGATCGACGACAACGCCGGCTCGGCGCGCCAGTTACGGCTAGTCTGAGCGGCTGGTAGACCGACCGCTGCACTTGCAACTTCATGCAGTAAGCCTGTTCACCTTCGGATCCACGCCACCACGGTGTCCCCAAAAAGGACAAGGGTGTGCGCAGCACTGCCAAGCGGTTGTCGCTGTACGCCACACAACGCTTTTCGCACGCGCCTTTGCCACGCCGCCAGACACCATTCTTGATGAGATGACTACTGAAGCGAAGGTGATGCGCTACCGATTTCAGTGGACCATTCTCTTGGACTGGCAAGTTGAAATGCCATCTTGCACAGAACCGTTTCGCCTGCACCCGGTGCCAAGGAAAAGACCGGCGGCAGATCAGACGAGGGCAAATGCCTTTTCATTGCCGGCGATCGTTCAGGATGCCGGGCATCTCGTTCAGCGGCCGTCCTGCTGTAGCGCAAGCCGAGGCACTTTGCCGCGCCCTCGCGCCAAGCAGCATGCCAGTCCCACTCCTCTTGGGTGCCGGCAGCATATGGACAGCGGTCAAGAAGCTGCTGACCGGCAAGGAAGCCTGCTTCCCAAGCTTTCCCATCAATGCACTGTATTTGCTTGTGCGGCGACATCTCACCTACACCCGTATGGGTTCCTGAAAGATTTGTGGTGGAGCTGGTGTTGAAAACGCCTGCGTTCACTCCACGGCCTTGACCATGTCCTCCACGACCTTCTTGGCGTC
>NZ_AUMO01000145.1 GCF_000430725.1 Azohydromonas australica DSM 1124 | reverse complement strand
ACGACTGGGCACGTTCCGATGCGTTACTCACCCGTTCGCCACTCGCCACCAGGATTGCTCCCGTGCTGCCGTTCGACTTGCATGTGTAAGGCATGCCGCCAGCGTTCAATCTGAGCCAGGATCAAACTCTTCAGTTCGATCTTGAATATTACTGCTCAAAGGAAATTGAAGAAAACTTCAACTTCTGCATCGAGCGTTCGAGGCTCCGAAGAACCTCAGGTCTTGCGACCCTGAGACACCTCAGTCACCGTTGCGAACGCCCACGCTTATCGGCTGTATGTTTTTAAAGAGCTTGACTGCTTTCGCAATCAGTCGCTGCGTTAATCAGCGAAGACCGAGATTCTGACACGCTTTAAAAACCTTGTCAAACACTTGGTTTTTGAAGCCACTGCGAAATCTGGTGGGCGGTGCAGGGTTCGAACCTGCGACCCCTGCCGTGTGAAGGCAGTGCTCTACCGCTGAGCTAACCGCCCGGAATTCGCTGGTCGTCTTGCATCCCGGAAGACGACCGCGATTATGGCATGAGTTTTTTCCACTGCACAAGACCCCCGCTCGCTTTTTCAAGCCCGGCCAAGACGGCTTCGTGCGCGAGGCACTCGGATTCACTGGCACGCAGCACCGGCAGGGTGAACTGCGTCAGGTCAATGGCGGGGAGCTCGTCCTCCACCACCTCGGTCTTCACTTCTTCCTCTTCGATGACCAGCGCGTTCTGCCCGCGGGTCATGCGGATGTAGACCTCCGCCAGCAGTCCGGCATCGAGCAGCGCGCCGTGGAAGGTCCGGCTGGTGTTGTCGACTTCCAAGCGACGGCACAGCGCATCCAAGGAGTTGGCCTTGCCGGGATAGAGTTCCCGGGCCATGTGCAGGCTGTCCGTGATCTGCGCCACATGCTGGCCGAGCGGCGGCCGCCCCAGCCGACGCAGTTCCTCGTTCAGAAAGCCGACGTCAAAGGGGGCGTTGTGGATGATGATCTCGGCGCCCGAGAGGAAATCCATCAGCTCGTCTGCCACCGCGGCAAACACGGGCTTGTCGGCCAGGAACTCGTCCGTGAGGCCGTGGATGCGCACCGCCTCCTCGTGGCTCTTGCGCTCCGGGTTGAGATAGAAGTGCTTGTTGCGGCCGCTCAGGCGCCGCGCCACCATCTCCACGCAGCCGATTTCGACGATGCGGTCGCCGTTCTCGGGGCTCAGGCCGGTGGTTTCGGTATCGAGAAAGATCTGTCGCATGGCCGCGATGCTAGCCCGCCTGCCTGGACGACCTCGTCCACAACAGCACGCCGGCGGCGATCATCGGCAGGCACAGCCACTGGCCCATGCTCATGTTCAGCGCCAGCAGTCCCAGGAAGCTGTCGGGCTCGCGGAAGTACTCGGCCACGAAGCGCAGCACGCCATAGCCCACCAGGAACACCCCCGAGACCCGTCCGAGCGGGTGCGGCCTGCGCGAATAAATCCACAGCAGCACGAACAGCAGCACCCCTTCCAGGGAGAACTGGTAGAGCTGCGATGGATGGCGCGGCACGTCCGAGCCGGACTGCGGGAACACCATCGCCCAGGGCAGGCTCGGGTCGGCTGCCCGCCCCCACAGCTCACCGTTGATGAAGTTGCCGATACGCCCGCAGGCCAGCCCGATGGGGATGCACGGTGCGATCAGGTCCGTCACTTCCAGGAAGCGCCGTCCGCGCCGGTACGCGTACAGCGCCATCGCTCCCAGCACGCCCAGCAGCCCGCCGTGGAACGACATGCCGCCGCGCCACACCATGAACACCTCCAGCGGATGGCTGGCGTAGTAGCCCGGCTTGTAGAACAGCGCGTAGCCCAGCCGGCCGCCCACGACCACGCCCAGCACGCCGAAGAACAGCAGATCCTCGACATCGCGCCGGGTCCAGCCCGCCTGCGCGAACCACGGCAGATGCACCCGCCGTACCGCAAGCCACAAAAACAGGCCGAAAGCTGCCATGTAGGTCAACCCATACCAGTGCACCTGCAGCGGGCCGAGCGAAAGGGCGATGGGATTGAACTGGGGGTGCACGAGCATCAGCGGCTTCCTACTCCTTCGAGAGCTGCGAATTGTCGCTGCTCCCGCAGTTGCGCCCGCACATGCGCCACGAAGCGCTGCACCACCGGCGAATCCTCCCGCCACAGCAGGCTGGTGTGCGCCTGCGGTGCATCGGGGTCCACGCGCCTGTAAACCACGCCCGGACGCTGCAGTTGCGTCATCGACGCCGGCACCCACGCCACGCCCATTCCGGCCGATACCAGGCTCACGATGGTCTGCAGCTGGATCGCCTCCTGCGCGATGCGCGGCGCGCAGCCGCCCGCGTGGTAGCGCGCGAGCACCGCATCGAACAGCGAAGGCGCCACGCCGCGCGGGAAGATCAGCAGCGGCTCGGAGGCCACTTCCTCGAAGCGCACCGTCTCGTGCACCGCAGCGGGATGCCCCGCGGGCAACGCCAGCACCAGCGGCTCGATGAGCACCTGCAGCGCGAGCAGCGACGCCGGCACCGCCGCAGGCGCATGCAGGACGAAGCCCGCGTCGATGTCGCCCGCCGCCAGTGCCGCCAGTTGCACGTCCATGGTCGCCTCGCGCAACTGCAGCTCCACGTCGGGATGGTGCTCGCGAAACGAACTCAGCCAGGGCGGCAGCGGCCCATAGGCGATGCTGGAGACGAAGGCCAGGCGCAGCCGCCCCGACAGCCCCGCCGCCGCCGCCCGCACCAGCTCGGGCAGCGCCTCCGCCTCGCGCAGCAGCCGCCGGGCCTGGACCAGCAGCGCCTCGCCAGCGGGCGTGAGCGCCACCGAGCGCCGCGTGCGCTGCAGCAGCTGCACCTGCAGCGCGCGCTCCAGCGCCTGCACGGCTTGCGTCAGCGGCGGCTGTGTCATGAGCAGCCGCCGTGCGGCGCGCCCGAAGTGCAGCTCCTCGGCCACAGCCACGAATTGGCGCAGCGGTCGCAGCTCGATCATTCATTCACTCCGCGAATCAATTACTGCTGACAAATATATTGGACTCTCTATTTTTGGCTTCGGCATACTGCCCCGCGCCGGCACGGCCACCGGGGCCTCATGCGCACCGCGGCCATCGCCGGCACACCGCAGGAGCACGACCACATGAGCGACAACCGCCGTTCCAGGAACATCACCGAGGGCGTGGCGCGCGCCCCCAACCGTTCCATGTACTACGCCATGGGCTACACCGAGGGCGACTTCGGCAAGCCGATGATCGGCGTGGCCAACGGCCACTCCACCATCACGCCCTGCAACTCCGGCCTGCAGCGCCTGGCCGACGCAGCAGTGGAAGGGCTTCAGGCTGCTGGCGCCAATCCGCAGATCTTCGGCACGCCCACCATCAGCGACGGCATGGCCATGGGCACCGAGGGCATGAAGTACTCGCTGGTATCGCGCGAGGTCATCAGCGACTGCGTCGAGACCTGCGTGGGCGGCCAGTGGATGGACGGCGTGCTCGTCATCGGCGGCTGCGACAAGAACATGCCCGGCGGGATGATGGGCATGCTGCGCGCCAACGTGCCGGCCATCTACGTCTACGGCGGCACCATCCTGCCGGGCCGCTACAAGGGGCAGGACCTCAACATCGTCAGCGTGTTCGAGGCGGTGGGCCAGTTCAGCGCCGGCAAGATGTCCGAGGAGGACTTCTGCGAGATCGAGAAGCGCGCCATCCCCGGCAGCGGCTCCTGCGGCGGCATGTACACCGCCAACACCATGAGCTCGGCCTTCGAGGCGCTGGGCATGAGCCTGCCCTACTCCTCCACCGAGGCCAACGTGCACGACGAGAAGGTGGAGAGCACCCGCCGCGCCGCGGCGGTGCTGGTGGAGGCGGTGAAGAAGGACCTCAAGCCGCGCGACATCGTCACCAAGCAGAGCATCGAGAACGCGGTGGCCGTGATCATGGCCACCGGCGGCTCCACCAACGCGGTGCTGCACTTCCTGGCCATCGCGCATGCCGCCGAGGTCGAATGGACGATCGACGACTTCGAGCGCATGCGCAAGAAGGTCGCCGTGCTGTGCAACCTGAAGCCCTCGGGCCAGTACCTGGCGGTGGACTTACACCGCGCCGGTGGCATCCCCGCGGTGATGAAGGAGCTGCTCAAGGCCGGGCTGCTCAACGGCGACTGCATGACCATCACCGGCAAGACGGTGGCCGAGAACCTGGCCGACGTGCCCGATCTCACGGCCGAGCAGGACGTGATCCGGCCCGTGTCCGACCCGCTGTACGCGCAGGGGCACCTGGCCATCCTCAAGGGCAACCTCTCGCCCGAAGGCTGCGTGGCCAAGATCACCGGCCTGAAGAACCCCGTCATCACCGGCCCGGCGCGCGTGTTCGATGACGAGCAGTCGGCACTGGCCGCGATCATGGCCGGCCAGATCAAGGCCGGCGACGTGATGGTGCTGCGCTACCTCGGCCCCAAGGGCGGCCCCGGCATGCCGGAGATGCTCGCGCCTACCGGCGCGCTCATCGGCCAGGGCCTGGGCGAGAGCGTGGGCCTGATCACCGACGGCCGCTTCTCCGGCGGCACCTGGGGCATGGTCGTGGGCCACGTCGCGCCCGAGGCCTACGATGGCGGCAACATCGCGCTGGTGCAGGAGGGCGACGCCATCACCATCGATGCGCACCAGCTGCTGCTGCAGCTCAACGTCGATGAGGCCGAGATCGCGCGCCGGCGCGCCCAATGGAAACAGCCCGCGCCGCGCTACACCCGCGGCGTGCTGGCCAAGTTCGCGCGCAACGCCTGCAGCGCTTCTTCGGGCGCGGTGCTGGACAAGTTCGACTGAAGCTGAGGCTGGTCAGGGTCAGGTCAACCTGACCCCGTAAGATTGCGTTGCAGGCCTTGCGCCTGTTGCGCATCTGGACGAACGCCCACGCGTTCTGCAGCCCGAAAAGCCCGAAAGGACATCATGAAGTTCCTGCTTCCCGTGATCGTTGCCGCTGCCGCGGCCGTTTCCACCCCCGCCTTCGCCAACCTGGAACTGGCTCAGAAGAAGAACTGCCTGGCCTGCCACGCCGTGGACAAGAAGCTGGTCGGCCCCGCCTACAAGGACGTCGCCGCCAAGTACGCCGGCGACAAGACCGCCGAAGCCAAGCTGGCCGAGAAGATCATCAAGGGCGGCGCCGGCGTGTGGGGCCCCGTGCCGATGCCGGCCAACCCCCAGGTCTCCGCTGATGAAGCCAAGGTGCTGGCCAAGTGGGTGCTGTCGCAGAAGTGAGCAACGGCCTGACGGCCTGACGCCCGACATGTAGCCCTGCAGTCGCAGGGCTTTTTTTCTAGGACGGCAAAGCCAGCTGATCGGCCAGTTGCTCCAAGTTGGCGAGGTACTGCTCGGGATTGCGCCGGAACCGGGTGCGCTGCACGCGTGCGCAGCGGCGCCGTTCCAGTTGTGCCCGTAACTCCCGCCAGCGTTGTCGGTTGGCACACGCGAGCTCGCGTGCCGTGACCAAGCGCTCCCGCGTGGCCGTTGCCGCCAGCAGTCGCACCGCACCGCGCAACACCGTGGCAGGACTAGCGGCCTTGCGACCCGTGGTGCGCCGCTCGTGATGGCGGTACGAGCCGAACAGCTGTTCGAGATCGTTGTT
>NZ_AUMO01000144.1 GCF_000430725.1 Azohydromonas australica DSM 1124 | reverse complement strand
GACGAGGCCAACACCGTGCTGGGCATCGCTTTCGAGGCCGATGCCGGGGCCAAGGCAGCCTGGGGTTCCTGGGCACTGTCGGGCAGCAGTGCCTGGCTGCCCGCGCAAGGCCTGTACCTGGACATCGTCGGCGTGCTCAAGTCGAGCACCGAGTACGCGCTGTACTTTTTCGACAACGTCGCCTTTGACGGCTCGGGCGGCGGCATCTGGCTGTCGCCTGGCGTCAACAAGAAGGGCCTGCCACAAGCCTTGTCGCATCTGAGCATCTATGTGCGCGAAGGTGAGGCGCCTCTGGGCGGCTCTGCCCCCGCAGGGGAGATGGCAGGACCGGCAGGCGGCGGCATGGCCGAAGGGGCTGGAGGTGCCATCCCCGCCGGCCCGTCCCCGGAGAGCCCGTCAGGGACGTCCGGCAGCATAACCAACCCGGCAGCGGTTCCCGAGCCAGGCTCGTTGGCCCTGCAGACAGCGGCGCTGGGGCTTCTGGCGCTGGTGCGCCGCTGCAGCGCGAAGCGGCCCGGTGCTGCGGGCAGCCAGGCCTCGCGCTTGCGGCGGTGACGCGGCTTTGCGCCGCCGTCCGGCCAGGTCACGGATGTGCCTGGAAGACCTGTGGTGTCGCCAGGCCAGCGTCCGGTTGAACCTGGCTCGAAGCGGACGGGACCCAGCCTCGAGAAACCAACAAGCGCCCGACGGGCACGGTTTTCGTTGACTGCGCATGGAGCTGGCGCCGGTGTCGTCATGCCCAATGAGGATGTCGGGTGACGCTCGTGGCCCAGGCACGACGGTGCCGACGTGCAGTCTGTTCATCACCCGCTCCGGGGGCGTAGCCCCCCGCAAGGAGTGTGCTGGCCGGGATCAGCCCACGGCGCGGCAGGGCTGCGAGCCGTATGCTGAGTCGCAGCGGGCCCGACAGGGCAAGGGAAACAGCAAGACATGACGGAAGACGCTCGGATCGCCTGGCTCGAAGGATTCGCGGCTGGAGAGCTGGCCAAGTACGGCTGCGCCTACCGCCCTGGCACCGCAGAGGCCAAGGCCTGGGAGGCGGGGTGGGAGCAGGGGCGGCTCAAGCGCAGCGGCATGCCTTGCCGTGAAATGCCGTTGCCCTCCGAGGTGGACGAGCCGCCTGCTGACTCCTGACAGCCTTCCTGCTGCCGCCGGATTGACGCCCAGCAGGGCCGGTGGCTCCTGAGCCAGGGCTTGGCGGGCGTCCGAGACGGCCGGCCTTCAACGCAAGCGAACCGCGCACAGGTCGTGCCCCACAACGTTCGCGAGCCCGCCCCCGCACGCGCAGCGGTTCTGCATTCCCGATGGTGATGGCGTCGCGGGCACGCAGCCCCGCATTGCCATCGCATGCGCTTGCCGCAAACAGCCCAGCGTCCCATGTACGCAGCCGATACAGCGCTGGCCATGGCGTCGCGCCGACACCTGTTTTCCCGGTGTTCCGTCCCCCGCTGACCTCCCGAAAAAATCAATCGGCACAGCGCAGGAGGGCACGATGAAGGCAGCATGGATGCTGGTGGCCACGGCGCTGACCTGGGGCACCTGGACGGCACTCGGAGAAGACAACGCCAAGGCGGTCTGGTACGTCGATCCGGCATCGATTCGCGCCGAGGGCGGCGTGCGCCAGGTCTGGGCGCTGAAGGACATGGTGCAGCCCGTGACGGACTTCGACTTGGTCCATGCAGTTCCTCTACGAGGTCGATTGCACGGGGCGGCTGCCTGGTGCAGTACCAGGCCTACAAGGGCCGCATGGGTGGCGGGGACCCCATGCGCGGCGGGATGCTGTTCGGCGATTGGATGACAGCGGGACCGGGCACGGTGGGCGGCGGCATCACCAAGGTGGTGTGCAACCGCAGCTGAAGCAGCGGGAAGTGGCTGCGCGGCCCATGGCCACTGCGCCGCCTCCACGGGTGTCGCCAGCTGTGTTGGACTGATGCCGCGCTTTTAGGAAGCGGTCACGCCGAGATGCCGCAGTTGTGAGGCCGAGTCCCGCGCACCCCAGCGGCGCTTGATCTTGCCGCCCTCGATCTCGAAGAACTCCATGGCAACCAGCTCGTAGGATTTGCCAGTGGGCTCATGCCCGAAGGCCGGCCTGGTGAAGGTGCCGGTTTCGGTGTACTTGGCGGCCACGATGCGTCCCTCGGCCACGAGCTCCTCGATGCGCAGCTGCATGCTGTAGCCATCGATGAGCTGACGCCAGACGGGCTCGATCCGCTCGAACAGGCCGTGGCCCATGACGCCCTGGATCTCCGCGTCGTCGGCCATCAGGCCGCGCAGTGCCTGCAGGTCTCCACGGTTGAACGCCTCCACGTAGCGGATGACGACGGCCTTGTTTTCTTCTTCGGGTGACACGGGCTTTCTCCCTCATGCAGTGGCTGCACCGAGTTTGCCGGACGCAAGTACCGCAGCGCCAGCCACGGCGACCCGGGTGGGAACGGCGGCAATGCGAAAATCCATTACCCGGGGCCGGCTCAGCGTCCCGCTGCGCGCGCAGTCCAATCGCTGGACAAGAAAGGTCACCCCGAGGCAAAACCCGAACGACAAAGGCTGGCGTCGGCAGGCGCTACAGCACCAGCTTCTACTTGGCCTTTGCCGGCGCCCTTGGCCATGTACATCCGCTTGTCAGCCGCATGGAGCAGGGTGTCGATGTCCTTCCCGTCCTGGTGCAGCATCGCGACGCCGACGGATGCGCCAATACAGACACCTGAATTCTCCGCCAGAGGGATCGGGTGGCCAAGACGCAAGCAGATGCGCTGCGCGATGGCAACGGCCTCCTGGCGCGACGCCACGCTGGGCAGCACAGCCACGAACTCGTCCCCGCCAACCCGGGCAATGGCATCGCCACTGCGGAGTTGCTGCTGCAGCCGCTGGGCAATTGCCTTGAGCACCAGATCACCCGCTGCGTGGCTGTAGCGGTCGTTCACCGGCTTGAAATTGTCGAGGTCGAAAGCGAGGACCGCTACGTTGGCCACGACCGCGGACTGCATGTTCATCTTTGCCAGCTGCTCCTGCAGACCGCGCCGATTGAGCAGCCCGGTAAGGGGGTCCAGCAGCGCAGCGTCGTGCAGTTGCTCAACCTCCTGTTGACCTAGACGCACCAGTTGCCCCGAGTAGTGCATCGTCCACAACATGGCTGCGATGAAAGCCACACCACTCAGCGCGACCAGTCGCTCGGTCATGTCCAGACGCTGCTGCTCTACGGCGTGTCGGGTTGCCAAGAGCCCCTGCTCGGTCTCTTCCAACTGCTCCAGTGTTTCCCTGAGTTCGGCGCCTATGTCGTGCCATAGCTGAGCAATGGTCATTTCCCACAGTACCGCAGGCCCTTGCTGCCGGGCGATGTCGGCTGACGCGGCGTAGATGCTCAAAACCTTGTCCAGCTCTGCCAGCATTACCTTGGCCCGTGCGTTTTGCTCCGGGTTGTCGACGGTCAGTGCCTGCAGTCGGACGGCTGCTCGCGTTGCACTTGCCGCCGACGTCTTGATGCGGAGCAGCATCTCGGCAGAGGGATACATGCCATAGCCGCGCAGCCAAGTTGCGGCTCGCAGAGCGCCAATGCGTACTTGCTCGATTTCGCCCAGCACCTCATGGCTGTGATCCACCCACTGGCCAGCGTGCTTGTACTGCAGCAGGACAGCGCACAGCGCACCACCATACCGACCACCAGGAGTAGGGCAGCGATTTGAGTAAATCGCAGAAGGCGCGCAATCTTGTAGAGCATCGGAATGCGGGCCAGTTGAGCAGGTAGATCTTTCAGATGTACCCCGGCCAAACCATCAATGATGGCAAGACTCAAAACATTCGGCCGGTGCCCCACCAAGCTCTTCATCGACGGTTGCTGGTGCAGCCGCTGCGCTGCGCGCCAGAAGCTGAAGCCAGCGTGCACAAGAAGCTCCAGCCGGTTGACGCGAGCGTTCGTGAAGAGCTATCGGCCCGGCGAACCGCTGAGCTATTGCCCGCGGCACGTCGCTTTCCCTTGGCAGCGACCAACCGCACGGTGGCCAGGAGCCCGTCCATGATGGCCTGGCTCCAGCGAGGAGGAGCTGCTGCAGGTGCACGACGTGGGCCCGGTGGTGGTGCACACCATCCGTACCTTCTTCGACCAGGCGCACAACGTGGAGGTGGTGGAGCAGCTGCGCGCCGCCGGCGTGACGTGGGTGGAGTATGAAGTCCACCAGGCCGCGCCGCTGGGGCCGCTGGGGCCGCTGGAGGGCAAGATAGTGGTAGTCACCAGCACGCTGCCCACGATGACGCGCGACGAGGCCGAGGCGCTGATCGAGGCCGCGGGAGGCAAGGCGGGCAAGTCGGGGTCGAAGAAGACGGCCTACGTGGTGGCGGGTGCGGAGGCTAGCTCGAAGTTGGCCAAAGCGCAACAGCTGGAAATTCCCGTGCTGGACGAGAACAGTCTGCGCGCGCTGGTGGTCGATACCATGGACAAGGAGTAAGTGAGCGGTGGACGGTTTTTGAACTGGCACCCTGGAGCTTCTGGCGGAAACCGCAAGCAGCCGCAGGTGCAAGGGATCGGCGGTTTGTGGGCTGATTCGATAACCGCGTCCTGGAGCACGGCTGGCGCTGGTGAGAAGTGGCCAGCGTCGTCAAGCGCAACGCCCAGCTCCGCACTCCGTCCTTAAAGGTCCAAACAGATCTGAGGACCTTGCCTGGCCGGGACCTTATACGGCCGACCGCGGCGTTTCAGGTACGGCACCAAGCCCAGATCCGCGGGTGTTACTGATCGGCAACTTAAGCCCAAACAAGCCCAGCACGATGAACCCGGGCAGCGGGCCCGCGCTTCGGTCGGCCGAGCTCCAGCAAACAGTGCGCCGATCAGTAATTCGAAAGCGCGCATGAGATTCCTGACCTTCACCAGGGCCTCCAGGCGCGCGTCGTCTTCGATCTCCTTCAACTGTGCCTTGGCCGGGGCCAGCTCACTCGGCACGCAGCTCTGTGATGCGAGCTTAAAGGGAGTCGCGAGTGGGCTCGGGCTCGAGGTTTGACCCAGCCGCTGGGCATGTCATCGGGCTTGTACATACCGTGAATGGTGTCTCACCGGTGCCGCCGGTATCGCAGTCAGCTGCAAATGAATCCGTTTCTGCATGCTGCAGAAGTTGACCAAGTGTCTATCTACTGAATCTAGATTGGACTTTTGACGTACGGCGGCTCGTGTCGCATCTTGACGTCGGTGTTCAGCATCTCCGCTGTTGAGTCTCCAACGAGTGCCGCATCAAAGATTACAGCTAATTGAATGCGCATTGCAAGATATACGCTACCGCTAAATTTCCGCCCTGGCACTGTACCAGACCCCGAACATGTTGGAATTTGCCACATGAATAAAGATGCCTGTTTCATGAGTCGAACTTTTTCCACTCGACTCACGGTTTCCAAATCATATAACCCTTTTAATAAAACAAGGCTTTGTATTGCTGAGATGCGCCGATACCCGTTCCTGGCCGGCTGAGAAAGGCCGCTCTGTCTAGGGAGACGCTGATCAATTCGGCTCGAATCTTGCATGGATGAACCACCATGACGCAGCCCTCCAAACCACCCAAGCAATTGAGCTTCGCCAGCTACGAGTACGCGCAGAAGAAGCGTGTGACACGCCGCGAGAAGTTTCTGGCTGAGATGGAGCAGGTGGTGCCATGGGCGCGCCTGGAGGCGCTCATCGAGCCCAAGTATCCGAGCACCGGTCGTGTAGGGCGGCAGCCGATAGGGATCGTGCGGATGCTGCGCATGTACTGCCTGCAGCAGTGGTTTGGTT
>NZ_AUMO01000143.1 GCF_000430725.1 Azohydromonas australica DSM 1124 | reverse complement strand
GGGCCGGTGATCATCCCGCTGACCAAGGGCGACGCCGGCACGTGGAGTGTGCCTGCCGGCGCCAAGCTCACGCCGGAACAGATGAAGGCCTACCAGGCCGGCGAGCTGTACGTGAATGTGCACAGCGCGGCCAACAAGGGCGGGGAGGTGCGCGCCCAGCTCAAGCCCTGAGCGGGCGAGCGGGCGAGCGGGCGAGCGGGCGCGGCGGCGTGTACTGCGTATGACCGAGAGGCTCGCACCAAGGCCCACTAACCCGAGGCCATGGAGTACGCGCTGGCGGACCCGGACGAGCCGCCCACTGCTGCGCGCTTTCGTGAGTTCTGCGCCAGCGCGCTGGCACCGGCATTCCGTGCGACGCTCAAATGAAGCAGGCGCAGCGCGCCGCCGAGATCCGGCGCAAGTACCTGCGTCCGGTAGTACCCGGAACTGGACATGAGCGCGCCTGGGCTGCCGGCGTGGTGCGCCGCGCAGATGCCAGCGAGCGTGTGTCCAAGCACAGCCTGCGGGTAGCGCTCGATGCGCTGGCGCGGCAGGGTTCGACACGCTGACCGGATTCCCGTTCCGCTGTAGCGCAAGCAATGCTCCGGCCTCGTGGCAGCGACATGCCGCCGTTCAGTTATGCAAGCACGTCCGGGAACAGAACCATATTGGCGGTGCCCGCACGCTGCCGGTCATCACCAGCATTGGTCGCACGACACTGCGGCGATGCCGGTCAAGTCTTGAGCGGCAGCGTCGAGCGTGTCACGGTGCTGGCGTTGCCAGTGGTTGCCCCTTCTCGACCATATAGACTCCCACCAGCTTGACGGCGGCGCTGCCGCCGTTGTGGGCGTCATGCACCACGCCGGCTGGAATCACGAAGGACTCGCCGGCCTTCACCGTGCGTGAGGGCTGGCCGTCCACCAGCAGTTCGACCTGCCCCTCCAGTACATAGCTGATCTCGTCACCTGGGTGCGTGTGACGGCCGGCGCGCGCGCCCGGCGCTACCTCAACGCGCGCCACCACGGCCTCGCGGCCGGGCACGGACACGTCGGCGCGGCCGACCAGCGTGCGCGTCAGGCCCGGCGCCTGCGCCAGCACGGCAGCCGCAGCGGCGAGCACGGCGACACCGAGGACGAGTTGCGTGGTCCGGAATTGAAATCTCGGCATGGGTCCATCCACGTAAAGCCGGCCCGGGACGGGCGCTGATGCAGCGCAGTCTTGACGCGGCGCTGGCCGGTGCCCATCGGGGTGAACCTCAGGGCCGGGCGCTCCAGCGGGCTCGCACCATCGATCAGTGGAGCGCAGATTTCCAGGCGCTTTTTCACTGGTGATCCTGCGTGCTCCCGCGTGCCGCGGGCCGTAGCGCAAGCGGCCAGTGCACAACAGCTCCAGCATGAGCGCCGCGCCGGTGAACGGCGTGCCGCAGACGCAGGCGAAATCCAACTTGGGCGAGTCGCGCTACCGTGCGGCCTTTGAACAGGAGGAGTCTCCTATGCACCAGCCGTCCCGCCATGCATGCCGGCTTCCCCGCCAGGCCGCTTTTTGTTTCACCAGCTGTGCGGCGTTGCTGAGCCTGGGAGCGGCACGGGCGGCGGACCCCGCGCCGCCCGCTGCCACGCCACAGGCCGTGGTGGACAGTATGGAAGCCGTGTTCGGTCCCAATGCCGGCAAGCGCCGCAACCACACCAAGGGTCTGTGTGCCGAAGGCCGCTTCACGACTGCGCCAGGGGCCGCACGGTACAGCCGCAGCCTGCTGTTCAGCGGCCAACCGGTGCCCGTGCAGGCGCGCTTCTCGCTGGCCGGCGGTCGCGCGTCAGCGCCGGATGCGGCCCGTAGTCCGCGTGGCCTGGCACTGCAGTTCCGGCTGCCGGGCGGCGCGCTGCACCAGATGGCCATGCTCAATGTGCCGGTGTTCTCGTCCGCGATGCCGCAGTCGTTCTTTGAACGGCTCGATGCCGATCGGCCCGACCCCACCACCGGCAAGCCCGACCTGGCGCGGCAGAAGGCGGTGGCGGAACGATTCACCGACAACAAGGCCCTTGCAGCATGGATGTCGCAGCACCGGCCGCCGCCAAGCTTTGCCAACGCGAGCTACCACGGTCTGCACGCGTTTCGCTTCGTCAATGCCCAGGACCAGGCGCGCTGGGTCAAATGGCACTTCGTGCCGCGCGATGGGGAGAAGGAACTGAGCGAGGACGAAATCAAGGCAGCGCCGGCAGACTTCCTGGCCAAGGCCCTCGCCGAGCGGCTGCAGCACGGCCCGGTGGCCTGGGACATGGTGCTGACACTGGGCGAGCCAGGCGATCCGGTCAATGACCCGACGCGGCCCTGGCCCGCGGGCCGCACCGAGGTCACCGTAGGCACGTTGCAGGTCGAGCATGCCGGCGGCAGTGCCTGCGAGGCCATCAACTTCGATCCGCTGGTGCTCAGCGACGGCGTGCAGGCCCCGCCGGACGACCCGGTGCTGGCCTTCCGCTCGCCGGCCTATGCCGTCTCCTGGGCACGGCGCCGGGCAGAAGCAGCCCAAGGGCAAGCGGCCAGCGGTCAAGCTCCTGTGGGCGATGCGGCCAAGGCCGCCTCCCCCCGCGGGGAAGCCGCGACGACGAAAGCGGTCACGCGCTAATCAAGCTGCCTGCAGGTGCTCCACGAGGATCGCCGTGCCGATGCCGATCAGCAGCAAGCCGCCCACGATCTCGGCGCGCTTGCCTGTGACAACACTCAGCACGCGGCCCAGCATCACGCCGGCCGTGACGGCGAGGAACGTGGTCAGGCCAATGGCCGCGGCCGCGGGAACGATGTTGGTGTTGAGGAACGCCAGGCCCACGCCAACGGCCATGGCGTCGATGCTCGTGACCAGGCCCGTGATGGCCAGCAGCCAGAAGCCGTGACGCCGGGGCCGCTCGTCATGAGCCTCCTGGACATCTGCGCTGAAGCCGGCCAGCACCATACGCCCGCCCAGCAACGTCAGCAGCGTGAAGGCGATCCAGTGGTCCCAGGCGCTCACGTACTGTGCAGCGGCCAAGCCCAGGGCCCAGCCCACCACGGGCGTGAGCCCCTCGATGACTCCAAAGATGGCCCCTGTGCGAAGCGCCTCGCTCAACCGGGGCTTGTGCAAGACGGCGCCCTTGCCGACCGCGGCGGCAAAGGCGTCGGTGGACATGGCAAGCGCGAGCAGCGCGGTGGCGGAGGGGCTCATGGTTCCTTTTCCGGTCGGGCACAGACGACGACACGATCACGCGCCCGACCCAGGTCGCGTCAACGTGCCGATGGTCTTGCCAACCGGGACCACCCATGTTCCCAGTGGCCTGCGCCATGGCCGTGGATTCAGCCAAGTGTGTTGATGTCGGTGCCGACGTTTTGCTCGGCGCCAACAGCACTGTGTTCAATCGGCTCTGAACGCGGCGATCAACCCCACCAACTGCTCGATATCGACCGGCTTGGTCAGGTGGTGATCGAAGCCCGCTGCGGCAGACTTGCGCCGGTCGTTGTCCTGCCCCCACCCGGTGAGGGCCAGCAGCAGCATGTGCTCGCCACCGGGCTGCTGGCGCAGCGCGCGCGCCACGGCATGCCCGTCCAGGCTGGGCATGCCGCTGTCCAGCACCGCGACGTCGCGATGCCAGTGGGCGGCCTCCTGCACGGCCGCGTTACCCGAGGGGACCACGCGAGTGTCGCAGCCCTCGAACGACAGCAGCAGGCTCAGTGTCTGGGCCGCGTCCTCGTTGTCGTCGGCCACCAGCACCTTCACTCCCGCGTGCAGCGACGGCAGCTGCGCCTCGGGCCGCACCGGCTCGGCGGCCTGGCCCAAGGGCAGCTGCACCGTGAAGCAGCTGCCCTGCCCCGGCCCGGCACTGTCCGCGGCAACCCGGCCGCCGTGCAGATCCACGATGCCGTGCACCAGCGCCAGCCCGATGCCCAGGCCGCCTTCGGCGCGGCCGGTGCCTGACTCCAGCTGGCTGAACATCTCGAAGATGCGCGTGCGCGCCTCGCGTGGCGGCCCGATGCCGTTGTCGCACACGCTCAAGTGCAGCTCGCTGCCGTGGCGACTGGCGCAGAGCTCCATACGCCCGCCTGCGTCGGTGTACTTGGCCGCGTTGGTCAGCAGGTTGGCCTGCACCTGCGACAGCCGCACGGGATCGGCCTGCAGCAGTTGGCCTTCCTCCATCCCGTCCAGGGAGATCCGCAGCGCGTGGCGCTTGTGGTCGATCAGCGGCCGTGCGGCTTCCACCGCTGCTTCGATGATGGAGGCAGCGACACGCGCTGTGTCTTCAGGATCAGCTTGCCCTGCGTGATGCGTGCCACGTCCAGCAGGTCGTCCAGCAGCCGTGCCATGTGAGAGACCTGACGCTCGATGAGCCGCTGGACCCAGCGCAGCTGCTCGGCGCGCAGCTGTGGTGCGCCCAGCAGATGCGCGGTGTTGCGCAGGGGTGCCAGCGGATTGCGCAGCTCGTGCGCCAGGGTGGCCAGGAACTCGTCCTTGCGCCGGTCGGCCTGGCACCCCGGGCGCTGACCCTGGGGCTGGTGCAGCAGGTGCTGCTGGCCAACTTGCCGACGGCGCAGGGCGAGATCAAGGCCTTGTTCGCGCAGATGTCATGGGACCGGTCATGCACTTCGTGCGCGAGCTGAAGGCCCAGACCATCAGCCGCGTGCGCAGCACCGACGAGGCATGCGAAGGCGCTGCGGCGTTTGTGAAGAAGCAGCGAGCGCATTGGCAAAGTTGAGGCCACCCGGTAGTGGTAGCGGCTGAAACAGTCCTTGCAGTACTGACAGGACGTTTCTGACCCGGGGGCTTGCCCGGCACACCCTGCCCCTGACAGCCCGTTGGCTGTGCAGGAGAGTGCGACATGCGACCTTCGAGCTTCATTCCACCTCGTGCCGGCGCAGGGCCGGCGGTGCTGCTGGCGCTGTGTCTGGTCACCGGCGCGGCGCAAGCCCAGCCGCTCTACCGGGTGCTGGACCTGGGGCTGCTGCCGGCGCATGACTTCAGCACCGCGCTGGACATTAACAATCGAGGCGACATCGTCGGCTTCTCCAGCATCCCGGTCACCGACGGGGTTCAGGTTGCCCTCCTGTGGCGCCACGGCGTGATGCAGACGATCCCGACGCCGGGGTTTACCAGAAACACCCCCTCCGCCATCAACCAGCGCGGTCAGGTGGCGTTCACCGGCTTTGAAAGCGACGAGAGTGCGCCGCCCGCAGCCTACATCTACGACAGCAATAATGGGCGCTTCACGCGCGTCCCCACGCCCTCGGGCTTCGGCACCGCCGTGGCCATCAACGACGCCGGGCATGTCATCGGTCTCGGCAACGCCGAGGGTCCGGCACGGCCGTACCTGTACGACGGCCACGCCAGCCGCGACCTGTCGGGGAGCCTGGGCTGGGCCTTCGGGCTCAACAACGCCGACACGGTGGTTGGTTATGGCATCGATGGCCGTCCCGTCATGTTCCAAAATGGCACGGTCACGCCGCTGTCGTCGGAGCCAGGCCAAGGTTACGCCATCAACAACCAGGGCCAGATCGCCGGCAGCGTGGCCGATCGGCCCTTCCTCTACAGCGGCGGCCAGTTGCAGGTGCTCGATACCGGCGGCCGGGCGGGCCAAGCCCGGGACGTCAACGAGCGCGGTTGGGTCGTGGGCACGCTCAGCAACGGTAGCCCTGAAACCCCCTTCCTGTACCGCGACGGCGAGCTGCGTGACCTCAACACGCTGCTGACACCGAGGGCCGACGCGGCCTGGAACCTGCTGGAGGGCAATGCGATCAACGACCGGGGCTGGATCGTGGGCGCGGGCAGCCTCAACGGTAGCGATCGCCGCGCTTTCGTGGCCATCCCGGTACCTGAGCCCGGCGCGGCGGTGCTGATGCTGGCGGGGCTGGGCATTGTCGGCGCTGCGGCGCGTGGACGGCGGCTGGCGCGCAGCATGGCCTGAGGTTGTCGCAGCAGCTGATTCCCAGGCGCCGCAGCGACGGCCCCCGGTGTCAAGGCACGGCGGCGGTGACGCGGATGCCACAAATTTGCCCGGCGTCGCGTGCGGCGGCCGACCGCGCGCAGGTGCCCGGGTCGATGCGGTGCAGCATCTCGGCCTCGCGCACGCGTCAGCGCCACCTTGGCCAGCTTGACGTGACGCAGGTCAAGCAGGAAATCTTCGCGCTGCGCGAGCGGTTTACGCTTGCGCCCGCTGCGGTGATGCAATGGACCGATCCTGGGCTACTCCTGAACTGGGGGCCTCGTACTTTTCGGAATGTATGGAGCCGACGCCTTTTGCAAGCTCTACGTTGTGATGGAACTGGTCTGCACACATGTATCCGGCTCGCTTGATGGGCAAGGCTGATTGCATGCCCGCAGCCTCGATGAGATCTGCGCACCCCGTCCTCAATATTTTGTCGGCCCGATTGCTCAGCCGTCACGAAAAACAGGATCCCGGAGTGCTGGTCTGACCAGTGTGTCATCACATTGGTAGAGCATCGCAAACCTGCGTTGGGTGTGTTCCTCCTTGGGGTAGTTGCTGCTGTCGGCCGTGTCCGTAGTCGGCGTGGTGGGACTGATCTCAGGCTGCACC
>NZ_KE387228.1:5342-7043 GCF_000430725.1 Azohydromonas australica DSM 1124 | reverse complement strand
GCTCAGGAATGCGAGCTGACGGGTACCGCGCCGCACATCAGCCACGGAGGTCATGGTCATGCCACGTGTTCTCGGAAAGCTGCGGCTGGCGCAACTGCTCGACGGCAAGGTGGCCCGCACGGTCAGCGGCCCGGTCAATCACGTCGTACAGATCGCCCCCGGCACCAATGACCGTGACAGTGAGGGCGCCCACAAGTTGTAGCTTGATAAGGCAGTATCTTTTCGCCAAGCCGCGGCGGCTGCGCGTGTCACCAAGGCGCACGTCAACGCGCTGCACTTGGTTTTGCCGGCGCATCAGCACGTACAGCAGGCGCCGGCGGACATGGTCAACCAGCGCGTTGTTGACGCAGGCATGCAAGGCACGAACTTGAATATCCAATGCGATCCTCCCTCGGTCAAAGCACTTGGCGATGAAAAGCTGCAGGAAGGTCTTGAGCCCAGGCGAGCCCGAAAGTTCCGCCTGGTTGCCTTCGCAAAGTGGCATTGAAAGCCATGGCAGAACCACTCGCCGCGCGGTGAAATCCAGATCAAGGTCGGCATCCGCGAACCGCAGCGTGCTGGAGCCACCATGTTGACGCATACCACTTGAGCCAGTGCGAGGGGCAGCGCCCTCTCGTCAACGAAGGCGTGACAGTCACCACTGGAGATCCAGAGCGCAACGACATCGTTGCTGGGCATGTCCTGATCTACTGGAAACAGCCGCTGACCGCATGCCTCACGCGACCGCCAACTTGACGCGGGACAGCTTCACCATGGCGAGGGCTTTCGTTTTTTTCGCTTTTGCTTTAAGGTATTCGCATAAAATGCGGGCATGTTGAACCGTCACCACGTGCCTTCGCTGAACGAGCTGCTTGGCTGGCTTGAGCGCGCGTTCGCCCAGCACATCGAAGTTGAGGCCCGATCCGGTCGCACGGCTGTCATGCGCCTGGGTGGCAAGGAGCTCAGCCTTCGAGACGTCCGCGAGCCGCCACAGCTGCTGACCCAGGAGCTGTGCGGCAAGCTGGCCGAGGTGGCTGCGTTCGGTCTCACGACAGCTCTGACGGACGAGTCCGTAGCTGGAACACGGCTCAGGATGCAGCTCGTCACCGCCCTGGCTGCGATCGAAGCCACGACAGGGTCAAACAGGGAGCGTCCACACAGCGATGACGGCGACGCCTTGCTGACGACGGCCGAGGCCGCGGCCCAACTGGGCATGAGCCGGCCCTACGTCTCGATGCTGTGTGATCAGGGCAAGCTGGGCGAGGTCAGCCGTTCCGAAGGCGGACATCGTCGGATTCGACAGTCCGCGGTCGATGAGTACAAGAAGTGCCATTTGGGCGAAGCCTCCGGTCACGCGCCTGTGGCGAAGGGATAGCGCAGGCCGGGAAAGAGAGCACAAATTTGCACCACGACATCACCCTCATCACCACGCTCGCTGCCGGGTTCGGGCTGGCCCTCATCCTGGGCTTCGTTGCCGCGCGGCTAAAGCTTCCCGCGCTGGTGGGCTACCTTGTCGCTGGCATCGCCATTGGTCCGTTCACGCCTGGGTTCATAGCTGATTCGCATGTCGCCGGGCAACTTGCCGAGGTTGGCGTGATGCTGCTGATGTTCGGTGTCGGGCTGCACTTTTCCATCGACGACCTGCT
This sequence comes from Azohydromonas australica DSM 1124, assembly GCF_000430725.1. Lineage (GTDB taxonomy): Bacteria > Pseudomonadota > Gammaproteobacteria > Burkholderiales > Burkholderiaceae_C > Azohydromonas > Azohydromonas australica. The sequence goes on along the minus strand of NZ_KE387228.1, from coordinate 5,418 downwards.
CGCTGTGCGCAAGATTGCGCTTCCTGGCGCCATCGTTCAAATGGTGGTGGCTACCGCCTTGGGCGCCGGCGTGGCA
>NZ_KE387228.1:0-4177 GCF_000430725.1 Azohydromonas australica DSM 1124 | reverse complement strand
GAGGAAGGCGTGCTCATTCAGGCACACATTCGTGACGCGCGCGCCCTTGTCATCGCCACATCAGAAACAGTTCAAGTACGGTCGATGGTCGAAATAGCACGCACGTTGAACCCCGGTGTCAACGTCATCGTTCGGAGCCATAACGAGGAAGAGGCGGATCTGCTGGAGCGCGACGGCGCTGGGAAGGTGTTCGTTGGCGAGAGAGAACTGGCCCAGTCGATGGTCGGCTCCGTGTTGAGTCTGGTGAAGATGCGGGCATGACGACTGGCACACGATAGACAAAGGCCCCATTCCTGGCTCGCAGCAGGGCACATGTCGCCTGCCAAGCCACGACGGTGTGTGCCCCGACCACAGCGCTCTAACCTGGATATCTCGCCAACAGAGGTCGGCAGGCCCATGCCGAAGCGCCTTGCCATTGATGCTTGACGTCAATGGACAACCGGAATTGACGAGCTTTACTGGCAAAACATCCGGGCCAGGGCTGCGGCGGCTGTCCGACTTTTTCGTGTGAATGCACGCGCCAGCGCTTGCCTCGACGCTGGCAGCCTAGGTTACGACGCTAGCCTCCAGCGCTTACGTCTCAGTGCACAAGCGCCGGTCTGTCGCTGCACGTGCAGTTGATCATCACCGTGCTGTCTATCACCGCACCGATGACGACCCTCGTGCTGGCGCGGGCGACGCGCCGCCGCCGCCGCTTGAGCCGCGCCGCTAGCCGCCCGGGCCTGCACGGGGGACGGCCATGGCGGTGGCTTCCATGTCGCCGCTCGCCTGGTGGCGGCTTACAGCGCTGGGCCGGATTTTCATGCTTATGCCAAGGACCACACGCTGCCATGCTTCCGTCGCCGAGCCCCCTACGCCGAGCCGTTGTCCTAGGTTTTGCCTGGCTCCTGTCCTGGACACTGATCAATGCGAGCCGCGAGCAGGCGGTTCGCAGCACGCTGATCTTCGCCGCACCAGTGGTCTGGGTGGCTTGGCACGACGTGCGAGCCGCGTTCGTGATGGCCGGCATCGGCACCTTGAGCGCGCTGGCCGGCGGGGCGATTCCCCACCCGGGCTCGCGGGAGCCTGCCTTCATCGAGGGGCTGTTTGCCTACTACAAGCTCTCGATCCTGGCCGTCTGCACCGTGCTCGTGCGCAGGCACGTTCGCCGCGAGTAGCCGTCGTTAGCCTCTCGGAACACGCGCGTCGTGCACCGCGGCTCATTCAAGCTTGTTGCTGGGCTTGCGGTCCATCGCCGCTGCGATAGCCGATGAATGAGGCCCTGGAAATCCAGGGCCTGAATATCAAGGCGCGTCAAGCGCGCAGCCGTAGAGCTGGCAGCAAGTGCGCCTGACGCCTCGCAGCCACCGGGCGTACCTTTACTCCTCGCGGCCGCCGAAGATTCCCAGCAGGGCCAGCAACGACTGGAACACGTTGAACAGGCTCAGGTACACGCCCAGCGTGGCCGTGATGTAGTTGGTCTCCAGGCCGTCTTGCACGCGCTTGAGGTCATGCAGGATAAAGGCCGAGAAGATGCCGATGGCCAGCACCGACAGCGTGATCATCAGCGCACTGGACTGCACAAAGATGTTGGCGACGCCCGCCACCATCAGCATCACCACGCCCACGAAGAGCCACTTGCCCATCGAGGTCAAGTCGCGCTTGATCACCGTGGACAGCATCGCCATGCCAAAGAAGATGCCGCCCGTGCCGGCAAAGGCCGTCATCACCAGGCTCGCGCCGTTCGAGAGGCCCAGCACCGTGCCCACCAGGCGCGAGAGCATCAGGCCCATGAAGAAGGTGAAGGCCAGCAGCACCGGCACGCCGGCCGCGGAGTCCTTGGTGCGCTCGATGGCGAACATGAAGCCAAAGGCACCCGCGAGAAACACCACCAGGCTCACCATCGGCGACATCGCGCTGGACAGCCCTGTGGCGATGCCCAGCCAGGCGCCCGCCACGGTGGGCACCATCGACAGCGCCAGCAGCCAGTAGGTGTTGCGCAGCACGCGGTTGCGCTGCGCGGCAGGCAGCGCGTAACCGCTGCTGCCTTGGTTGAAAGTTCGAAGGGTCACGGCTTTCTCCTGATGGATGGCGTTGTAGGGCAACTCTACTGCCCGCGACACTTCGAAACAATGCGCGCTTTATGATGCGTGATTTCGAGAAAAACGCATCGTTGAAACGCCATGCTCAACTTCAAGCACCTGCACTACTTCTGGGCTGCGGCCAAGGCCGGCGGGGTCGTCCGCGCTGGCGAGCAGCTGCACACCACGCCGCAGACACTGTCGGCACAGATCAAGCAGCTGGAAGATCGGCTGGGCTGTGCGCTGTTTCGCAAGCAGGGCCGAGGGCTGGAGCTCACCGACGAGGGACGTGTCGCGCTGGGCTACGCGGACCAGGTGTTCACCCTCGCAGATGAGCTGGAGACCGTGATAGGCCGCTCCAGCGAAGGGCCGCAGGTCATGAGTTTCAGGGTGGGCGTCGCTGACTCGGTGCCCAAGGCCATCGCGTACCGCCTGATCGAGCCGGCGCTCGACGCCGCGGCGCAGGTACGGCTGTTTTGCCATGAAGGCAAGTTCCAGGATCTACTGGCCCAGCTGGCAGTGCACCGGCTCGACCTCGTCATTGCAGACGAGCCCATGGGCCGGCAGCTCAGCGTACGCGCCTTCAACCATGCGCTGGGCTCCACCGCTATGAGCTTCTTCGCCACGCCTTCACTGCAACGGCAACTCCAGGGCGACTTCCCGCAGTGCCTGGACGGTGCGCCCGTGCTGCTGCAGGGAGCGGCCTCGGCCATGAGACGGCGGCTCGACACCTGGCTGGCCGAGCAGCGGCTGCGACCGCGCATGATTGCGGAGTTCGATGACGCGGCGCTCATGAAAGCCTTCGGGAGTGAAGGTCGCGGCATCTTCATGACGCCCACCGTGCTCGAAGCCGAGACGCAGGCACAGTACGGCGTTCGCACCATCGGCCGCACGCAGGCGCTGGTGGAGGAGTATTACGCCGTCTCGGCTGAGCGCCGCATCACGCACCCCTGCGTGGCCGCGGTCACGAGCACGGCCCGGGACAAGCTGTTTCGCGGGTGAGAGCCGTAAAAGCGCAAGCGGGGCGCCAATGCACGCCGGGCAAGTTCGTCACTGACCCGGCACGCGATCGGGCATCAGGCCGGGACGCTGAGCTTGACCTGGTAGCCGGCCTGGTTCTTGGGGTGGTCCTGCTTGACGAACACCGAGCGGTCGTTCTTCAGAACGATCACTTCGAAGAACGGCTGGAAACGGGCCTCGGACACGCCAAAGGCCTGCAGGAACTTGCCGAAGACGGCCTGCTCCTCGGGCTCGGGCTGGCCGTCCGACAGCGACGAGTCGATCAGGTTGGCCAGGATGCACATCTTCTGCGCATCGCTCAGCAGCGGCGTGGCTTCTTTGAGGAAGTCGTCGATCGAGTGCTTGCGGCGGTACTTCAGCGCGTTGTCGAGCAACGCCTGATTCTGGGCGCCGACGCCCACGGTGCCGTTGGCGTTCTCCTGACCACCCAGGACCGACAGCAGGTGGCCGATCTCCTCATGATCCATCTCTCCGTCAGCGGACATCATGTACAGCAGGCTCGTGGCCAGGGCCATATGCGGCGTCATCTTCTCGCCCGAATCGCCCTTGAACATGTCGAACAAACCCATTTGCTACTCCTGCTCCAATTGGATAACGGACCTCGCCAAGTCAGCATTCGCTCAACACGCCTGATTCCATACGCCGCTTGCACCGGCGCCTGGCAATCGCGCTGCGACAGGATCCGCCTCGGGATACTGTTGTATATGCAGCGTTCGGCTTGCGGTCCGAATTGCGGCCGCCACTTCGTGGGCAGCGCACGGACAAGAGTTTCCTGCATCCGACACTTCGCATCAATGCGCATTTCACGATCCATTACTTCGAGAAAAGCGCATCGTCAGTTGTTTCGGCGGCGGGCTTCGCCGCGTTGCTGAGGCGGGCCGTGTCCGGCTTCGAACGTGCACTTGTGCAATGGACACTGACTTGCGAGGTCAACGACATCAATCGCACTTTTCGCGGCAAAGGCAGTACACTGCGCGCCGTCTGAGGGGGAGTAGCCTGCCAGGGGGTCCGCGCCGTGCAACGCCGCAGAACTCATGGTTCCAGCGGTCGTCAGTACGGAGCCCAGCTCCCGGCCGTTGCGCAAGCTGCTGTGCGTG
>NZ_AUMO01000140.1 GCF_000430725.1 Azohydromonas australica DSM 1124 | reverse complement strand
CAGGACGTTGATAGGCTGGGTGTGGAAGCGCGGTAACGCGTTAAGCTGACCAGTACTAATTGCCCGTGAGGCTTGACCCTATAACTTTGACGAAGCAGTCAAAGGCGAGAATTTGAAGTTGTTGCCCCGAGACGGCGACGCAATCAATAAAGCTGACAAGACTCTGTGAATTGGCTCAATTGCTGAACGCAGAAGTTGGGCAAAAAGTTCAAGCCTGATGACCATAGCGAGGTGGTCCCACCCCTTCCCATCCCGAACAGGATCGTGAAACACCTCAGCGCCGATGATAGTGCGGATTCCCGTGTGAAAGTAGGACATCGTCAGGCTAATATCCCAGCGAACGCCCCGATCAGAATATGGTCGGGGCGTTTTGCTTTGTATTTCTAAATTTAGAAAAGTTTTTTCCCAGAGTATGAGTATTCGCGCTGACTCTGTTCAAGAGCGTCCTACTCGTTGTTCTATAAATTAGTCGGTACAGAGAGCTTAACTCAAAGCCGTACATTTCCGGTTGAGACTCATCGGCACCGGCCTCACCAGCAAGGCAGTCATGAAGGCCAATGGCACTTCTACTGCCTGCAATGTTGCCTGTTGAACCCAACTTGTTGCATGGAAGTCAGCCCAGGGCAAGCGCCGCACATAAAATGGGGCGTTTTCCCTTCAACCGAGGAAGCTATGAGCTTGCATAACGTGACGCCAGGTGCAAAGGTCCCTGATGAGTTCAATGTGATCATTGAGATCCCAATGAACGCGGATCCTATCAAGTACGAAGTGGACGAGGACACCGGTGCTTTGTTCGTCGACCGCTTTATGGGGACGGCGATGCACTATCCGTGCAATTATGGATACGTGCCTCAAACGCTAGCCGATGACGGCGATCCGGTGGATGTTCTGGTGATTACGCCGTATCCGTTGATCCCGGGGGTCGTGGTAGCTTGCCGTCCGATCGGTATTTTGAAAATGGAAGATGAGGCCGGTGGTGACAGCAAGTTGCTCGCTGTGCCGACCAACAAGATCCTGCCTATTTACAGTCATTGGGAAAAGCCGGAAGATCTCAATGAACTGCGGTTGAAGCAAATCCAACACTTCTTCGAGCATTACAAAGACTTGGAAAAGGGGAAATGGGTGAAGGTGCTTGGTTGGGAAGGGCCTGAAGGTGCCCGTACTGAAATCCGCAACGGCATGGCCGCTTGGGCTCAAAAACACCAAAAGTGATGTAGAACGGTAGGGGCACTGCTTGTCCAGTGGTGTCGCTGACTGGTGTCTAAGTAATAGTTGGAAACGTGAGTATGCACAACATACTCACGTTTTTTTGGGGACGTTAAATCTGTTTTATTATATTTTTTTGATAATTATTATTTGTTGTGTGCAGCAGTTTGCTTGAATTTATCAGTGATAGGCGTCTTCAGCATCCAATTTGTCAAAGGCACAAGCAGTCTGGGAGGTTGAAGGAAACGCTTATTGCTTCTAATAAGAGTCTAAGCGGCATTCAATGTGTTTGGAAGTCGGGATACTTCAACGACCAGCAGATGCCGAGTGGTGGTCCTGGTTCGAAAAAAAGCGAACTCAAATTCCTGATTATCCCGTAGTATGGTCTACTGTTCTGCAGTGCTCCACTGCAGTTCATGTGTGGGAAGCTGATGCCTTCCCGTCCCCGCGACAACGTAGCGAAGGGAGCTCTTTGATGTCAACCCATCTGGCGCTGTATCTCTCTTTGGCCTGTGGCGTGGCCGCAGTGATCTACGGTTTCCTGCAACGAAGCTGGATCCTGCGACAAGACAGTGGCAGTGAGCGCATGCAGCAAATTGCAAATGCGATACAGCTTGGCGCTTCCGCGTACTTGGCTCGACAGTACAAAACCATAGCGCTTGTTGGTGTCTGTCTAGCAGTTTTGATAGGTATATTCTTGGATATTTTGACCGCCGCTGGCTTTATTTCCGGCGCTGTTCTTTCAGGAGCTTGTGGGTTTATCGGCATGAACATTTCTGTGCGAGCTAATGTTCGTACAGCTCAAGCCGCTACGCGGGGTATTGGCCCCGCCTTGGATGTGGCGTTCAAAGGAGGAGCCATTACAGGGATGCTGGTTGTAGGTTTGGGACTTTTAGGAGTTGGTGTTTTCTACTGGGTAGTTACTATTAATGGAAACGGCATGCCGACACACAGTATCTCCGCTACTCTTAAGCCGATGTTAGGTTTTGCGTTTGGAGCATCACTGATATCGATATTTGCTCGTTTAGGTGGCGGTATTTTTACTAAAGGAGCCGACGTAGGGGCTGACTTGGTAGGTAAGGTTGAAGCAGGTATTCCGGAAGACGATCCACGTAATCCGGCTGTTATCGCTGACAACGTTGGCGATAATGTCGGTGATTGCGCCGGCATGGCTGCCGACCTGTTTGAAACCTATGCCGTAACTTTGATTGCGACGATGGCCCTCGGTAGTCTGATGGTAACGGCTGCTCCTATGGAAGCAGTGGTATATCCGTTGTTGCTGGGAGGCGTGTCCATCATTGCATCGATTATTGGATGTGCCTTTGTGAAAGCGACTCCTCAAATGAGGAATGTCATGCCTGCTTTGTATAAAGGACTGATAGTTGCTGGCGTTCTATCGCTTGTGGCATTTTGGTTTGTGACGGTATCCGTTCTTCCGCCAGATGCCTTGGGGGAAAAAACGCACTTGCGTCTTTGGGGAGCTTGTGCAGTAGGGCTGGTACTCACTGCTGCAATGGTTTGGATCACGGAGTACTACACGGGCACGCAGTACAAACCTGTACAGCACGTTGCACAAGCATCGACTACAGGCCATGGTACCAATATCATCGCAGGGCTTGGCGTCAGCATGAGAAGTACAGCCGTGCCTGTTCTTTTGGTTTGTATCGCAATCGCTGTTTCATATGAGTTGGCAGGACTTTATGGTATTGCCGTGGCCGCTACTGCCATGCTGAGCATGGCTGGTATCGTGGTGGCTCTTGATGCATATGGCCCAATTACCGATAACGCTGGTGGAATTGCCGAAATGGCTGATTTGCCGGATAGTGTCCGCGATATCACTGATCCTCTGGATGCTGTTGGAAATACTACAAAAGCGGTGACTAAAGGCTATGCAATAGGATCTGCAGGTTTGGCTGCATTGGTGTTATTTGCGGATTATACGCATGCGTTGCAGAGTCGTGGTATGGAAGTGCATTTTGATTTGTCTGATCCTAAAGTAATTATTGGGCTGTTCATTGGTGGTCTGATTCCTTATCTCTTCGGAGCCATGGCTATGGAGGCCGTCGGACGGGCTGCCGGAGCGGTCGTGGAGGAAGTAAGGCGACAGTTCCGGGAGATACGGGGCATCATGGATGGCACAGGACGGCCTGAGTATGGTCGCGCTGTGGATATGCTTACAGGGGCTGCAATTAGAGAGATGATCTTTCCTTCCTTGTTGCCGGTGGTTGTGCCAATCGCAGTCGGCCTGATATTGGGGCCTAAGGCGCTTGGGGGATTGCTTATGGGCGCTATAGTTACCGGACTTTTTGTGGCTATCAGCATGTGCACTGGTGGTGGAGCTTGGGATAATGCTAAGAAGTACATTGAGGATGGTCATTACGGTGGTAAGGGGTCTGAAGCCCATAAGGCGGCCGTAACGGGAGATACAGTAGGTGATCCGTACAAAGATACGGCCGGTCCAGCAGTCAATCCTTTGATTAAGATAATCAATATTGTGGCTTTGCTTATCGTGCCTCTTCTGCCTCCCGATGCTGGAGTCTCACAAGCCGCTGAGCAAATTAAATCTGGCCGGATTGCTGTTGTGCATATTGAGCCGGTATTAAAATAGCTGCGCGCAGGGCGTGTGCGCTCAGAATTGAAATTTTCTTTTGCTGGGCGCGCACGTAAAGCGTTTTGAACTTTGAGGGTGGCAGTTCTGCTGTGGGCTAAATGGTTATGGTGGGGTTTGCTATAATTGCTGTAATGCATCTGTTGGATGCTCTATATCTTGCTTTGAGTGCTGCTTGAAAGGGCGCGTTGCTTTTTGAGATGGGGTTGCTCATACTTCATTGAGGCTATTTTTCGTTTGTTTTCTAAGTAATCGAATCTGCCTGAATTTATAGGCTCTTGTGGGTATTGGGTTTTCCAGTATTGAGTAGGTAGTTTGAACTGCCCGAATACGCTTTACTGGTGTTTCTTTTTTTGGGGAGAGTTCTGGGGTTCGCCCGATAGGTACCGACAACTTCTTGCGCGCCCGTGACGCTGTAGCTTGGTCAGCCGTTTGATCTTGTTGTGATGGATGAGTTGTTCAGGAGCCACGGCGGCGTCCACGCCGCGGTCGTTCAGGTCCATCACGGTAACCTCCGGTGGCACGTCGATTCCTGCAGCAGCGTGATAATTGGCTCCAACTGCGCGGCAAACGTGCAGCTGTCACAGGGATTGCCTGGGAGCTGTGTGCGCCTATGGCGTAATGGCCAAGCCAACCTTGACGCCGAACTCGTAGCCCTGACGTGCCGTACCTTTGTTGATGCACTTTGCTTCGGGCGCGTGCAGCACATCCTCTTGTTCTTGTCCTTCTCGTCGTGGTGGACCATTGTGGGTTACACGTCGTGCAGCCGCACCCCGGATGGCGCTGCGGCGTGCGGCCTAGCCGCCGGGTCTGCTTGGCGTGCGCGTGCCCAAGGCGGCCGCGCGCGCCGAGATCAGTGTGGCCACGGCCTACCGCATCGAGAAGGATCTGCGGCTGCCGTCCGAGAAGCAGGCGACTCGGGAGAGTTGCCGAGCAGACCCGCTGGTCGAAATCTTCGACAGCAAGGTGGTACCGCTGCTCCAGGCCGCGCCCGGCATACGGCCGGTGGCGGTGCTCCCGGAGATGTTGTGCCGCCACCCGGCGCTCACGCGCAGCGTGCGGCGCATCTGTCACATGCCGCGCTCAGCATGGCGAGGATCGCTACGTCGTCTTCCGCCAGATGCAAGAGCCCGGCCGCTTAAGGCCGTCGGATTTCACTGAGATGGACAGCCTAAGTGTAAGCATCAGCGGCGTGCCGCTTGACCATCGGCTTTACCACTTCCGGCTGGCCTGCTCGGGCTTTGAGCATGCGCACGTCGTCCTGGGCGGCGAGAGCTACGTTGCGCTGGCCGAGAGGCTGCTGCAACGTGCTGTGGGCTTTGCGTGGCGTGCCGCGCGCGAACCGTCGCGACAACCTCTCGGCGGCGTTCCGTAACTTGGACCCCCACGCGAGCGAGGACCTGACCTCGCGCTACGACGCGCTGTGTGCCCATTACGGCCTGGAGGGCACGCGCAACAACTGCAGCGTCGCACACGAGAACAGCGCTATCGAGTGCCCGCACGGCCACCTCAAGAACGCCATCCGTGATTCGCTGCTGCTACGCAGCAGCGCCGACTTCAGCGACCTGGTGGATCTGCCGGCGCTTTATCGACGAGATCGTCAGCCGCCACAATGCCCGTAACGGCAAGCGTATCGAGGCCGAGCTGCGCCGCAAGCCCATGGCACTGCTCAACCTGGTCTACCGGGACCAGTTCTTTCTGCGCGAGGCCTACCGGCTGGCGTTCAATCGGCTGTGCGAACCGCTGCCCCCGCGTGCGCCTGCAAGACGATGTTGGAACTGCTGAGCCTAGCGCACAAGCGCACCTGCGAAGCGCAACTCGACCAGCTGCTGCAGCAGCGCCTGGATGAGCGCCGGCTGTCCGACCTCAACGAACTACGGGCGCGCTTCGCGCCGAACCTGGCTGGGCGGTCGGAAGTCTGCGTGCAGCTGACCTCGCTGAGCAACTGCGAGGCCTTGGTCCACCGCCACCAAGAGGTGCAAGCATGAGCGACGACTTCGCCCCCACGCGGCTGACGCTGCTGCTGGGCAAGTTGCGGCTGCCCGCGCTCAAGCAGATCTAACCGTCCTTCGCCGAGCGCCCCGACAAGGAGTCCTGGCCCGCAGCGCACCTGCTCACGGCCCTGGCCGAGCACGAGCTCGCCGGGCGCAATCTTTGGCGTATCGAGCGCCACCTGGGCGAAGCCAAGACGCTGGGGAACTTTGACTTCGGCGCGGTACCGCTGATCTCCAAGGCCCAGGTCGCGGCGCTGTGCGCCGGCGACGGCTGGTTGCGCCATGGCGCCAACCTGACCCTGCTTGGCCCGCCGGGTGGCGGCAAGTCGCACCTGTCCTCGGCCATCGGCCTTGGACTGCTGAAGAAGGGATGGCATGTGCTATTCACTCGCACCTTGGATCTGGTCCAATGGCTGCAGTGGCTCGCCGCGAGCGAGCCGCTGGAAGCGGCGAGCTTCGACTCCGTCATCCCGGACAACCTGGCCCACATCGCCAAGGACCAAGCTGAGACGTCAGTGCTGTTCGAACTCTTCAGCGCCCGCTACGAGCGCTGCTCCTTGCTGATCACGGCTAACCAGCCCCTTGGGAATGGGACAAGGATTTTGCCCGATCCCGCCATGACGCTCGCCGTGTTTGACCGGCTCATTATCACTCTACGATCTTCGAGCTCGACGTCTAGAGCTACCGGCAACGCATGGTCTTGGAGCGAAAACAACATGGGCCCAGGCGCACTGCATCCATTGCAACAATGAGGAACATCGCCGCCGTAACGCCGCGCGACAAACAACCCGTTGAGTAGTTCCTGCTCGCGTCAATCTATGCCGGCATCATCCCTGAGCTGCGACAGCTCTTCTTATCTTGATTGCCGCACGCTTCTCATCCAGATCTACGCGCCACAGCTCAATTTTCGTGGTGTTGCAGGGCAAGCGCGGCGCGCAGTACTCCATGCCGTTGAAGAATTGCCAGTAAACGCTCTCGGCCCAGCGATGCATGACCGATTCGTCGTACATGGACGCCCCCTTTTGCCAAGCTCTCAGTGTATGAAGGCGTGAAGAAAGATTGCACCCGTACATCCGGACTTTGGTGCGAGGACAAACTCGCTGTCCCTGATGGGTTCTGCTGACCGGCTTCTCAATCGCTCTCACGCACTCTGGGTGCCAAACGAATCACGGGTTGAGCCGGTCACGGTCTGACCTGTCATGCCATCACTTGCTGAATAGCCTGAGCAATCGGTGGTCTGGATCTCCTGATTTGGTTGTGAGGTTTTAAACGTCTCCGGTCCAACTGCACTATGCAGTTGGGCAGCCTGCTGAGTAGCCGGGTTGGTATTCGCGGTCTTGAGCCAATAGCGCCCACACTACACGTGCATTCTTGTTGGCCAGCGCAACGGCCGCGACGTTGGCGTGGCGCCGCGCAAGCAATTTGGTGAGCCAGTTCTCCACCTGCTCCTT
>NZ_AUMO01000139.1 GCF_000430725.1 Azohydromonas australica DSM 1124 | reverse complement strand
GTGGATGCTGGCTGCCCACCCCTCGCCCGTGCTGTTGGTATCGCTCAGCCCGGTGTACTCGTGCCAGCGCTTGTTGTACCAGTCCACGTGGCCGTCGGGCAGGTTGCTCCACAGCAGGTCCGGCACCAGGTTGGCGATGGCATACATCTGCGCCTCGCTCTGGCGCCGTGCCGCTTCGGCCTGGCGGCGTGCGGTGAGGTCCACCGTCACCGCCAACAAGCGAGGCCCGGTACCCGGCTGCGGCTCCAGCCGCGTGAGGCTGCTCTGGGCCACGACCAGCGTGCCATCCGGACGCCGGTAGCGCTTTTCCAGGGTCGCGCTGCCACCCTGCTCCAGCACCCTGGTGGCGGCTTGCAGGCTGCGGGCCACGTCATCGGGATGGGTCACGTCCGCGATCGTCATGCCCAACAGGGCTTCGGTGCTGCGTCCGACGATGCGGCCGAGCTCGGGATTGACCCGCACGAACCTGCCGTCCGGCGCGATCTCGGACAAGCCCACCAGAGCACGCTCGAAAATCATGTCCAGCTCTTCCTCGCCCTGGCGCAATGCGACTTCGGCACGCTGCCGCTGCGTCGTCTCGACGATGGTGAGCAGCACGCCGGCCACAACGCCGTCTTCGTCTCGCAGCGGGCTGTACGCCAGCGAGAAGCAGGCGTCTTCCAGCTTGCCTGAGCGCGTGACGGGAAAGTGTGCGTCCTCCAGGCTGACCGACTCGCCTTGGCGCACGCGCTGGTAGATCGGCGCGTTGATGTGCCAGACCTCGGGCCAGCACTCGAGCGCGGGCTGCCCCAGCCCGGCCGGGTGCTTCACGCCCATGAGGTGACGGTAGGCGTCGTTGTAGATCTGGATGAGCTGCGGGCCCCACAGCACGATGCTGGCCACGGGATGCGCCAACACGGTCTGCACGACCATGCGCAGGCTTATCGGCCATAGCCGCACGGGCCCCAGTGGCGTGCCGGCCCAGTCGTACTCGCGCATGCGCTGCGCCATCTCGCCGCTGGCGAAGGGCCAGCCAGCGTAGCCATGATCGGATGGGCTTGAGTCCACTCATCAAGCGTAGTCCGGACCATGTCCGTGTTCCAGCAATGCCGTCGTCGTGCGAAAAGGCGACCGCTTGGCTGGCCCGGTCTTCAACCGACTCTGGTGCCTGCACCCTGTGCTGGTGCCTGCGCTGACTGGCCGACCTGTGGCTCAGCGCGGATCTTGTTCTTGAAGGGCGCGAATCTCAGAACGAAGCATGTTGGTCAAAGCCAGAGCAAATATTTCAGCGCGTCTCTCGCACCCTTCAAACGGGGGCGTTGAATTTGGGATGGTCAAGCACTGACATTGGTAGCATGCCTTTGCTTTTTGCAACGGGAGGTTGTATGAATAACATTCTGCTTCTGGAAGATCTGCCGCAGATCCGCTACTGGCTCAAGAGCTTGGTGCTGGAGGTATTCCCGAACGCCACGATTGCCGAAAGCGCCCGGGTGCACGACGCAATGGGTCTGGTATCCGTGACGAACTTTGACCTCGCGCTGATCGACCTGGGTCTGCCTGACGGCTCAGGAACGGACGTGGTGGAGGCACTGCGCCAGCAACAGCCTCAAGCCCAGTCCGTGGTTGTGTCCATCCACGACGACGATGAGCATCTCTTTCCTGCACTGCAGGCCGGTGCCTGGGGCTACATCCTCAAGGAGCAGCCACGCGAGTTCATTACCGCACAACTGCAGCGCATCAGCCATGGTGAGCCGCCGTTATCTCCTTCCATCGCACGCCGTGTCCTGGCCTATTTCGCCGCGCAGGCCAAGCCGCAGGCCGACCTTATGCCGCACGTCAACCTCACCGAGCGGGAGACAGAGGTGCTGCTGCGCGTGGCCAAGGGCTTCTCGCTGCCCGAGGTCGCCGTGCAACTCCATCTTTCTCGCCACACCATCGCCGACTACGTCAAGCAGATCTACCGCAAGCTCAACGTGAACTCACGCGCCGAGGCCGCGCTGGAGGCACAGCGGCTGGGACTTTTTGGTCGCTCCAGCAGTGCAAGCACCAGCTATTCAGGATCCGCCACCTGGAGGCGCTGAAGGCCTTGGCGGCGCAGCGGCCGCGTTTGCTCACGGTCGTGACTCCCTCGGTTTTTAACGCCAGTGTCAGATCGTGCCGCCATGTTGAAGCTGCGAATGCACTAGCGGCAGACCTGATGCCGCATGCCAAGTCAACGGGCTCAAGGGCGCACTGTTGCTGGCACCAGCCGAATTCGACCGGCGCTGACGGTCACCAAGCTGTGAGCTTCAAGCTTGGTCCTGTAGCCTGGAGTGGTCTGCGGCCATGAAGAAGGCGGCCTGTGACCGCCCTGAGCGAGGGGCGAGGGGGTGCAAATGCCCTCCTCGCAAGGGCGGTTTCCTCCTTCATCTTCCTTCCTTGCCGCCCTTCTCTTTGAGCCAGCAGCCTGCGGGCTTGTTTTTCTCAGCCACCACGAACACGCGCTGGCGCTGCTGGACGTTCCCGAACTGCTCCCTTACTGCAAGGCAAAGAACAGCGCTTTCGCTATGGCAGCGTGTGCCGGACAGCACGCCGGCACGCTACTGCACCGATCACTCCTGCACCCACCAGCATCAGCGCCCATGCGCCGGGCTCGGGCACCGGGATGGCCACGAAGGCGTTGTTGTCCGCTCCGCCCACCAATTCGCCCATGCCGACGATCCAGCCCCGGTCGTTGATGGCGTTGGCCTCGATCAGCGTCCACGCCGCGTCGGCTTCGGGCGTGAGCAGCGTGTTAAGGTCCTGCAGCGTGCCGTTGCGGTACACGAAGGGCAGCCGGGTGGTGACGCCGTCGGTGTTGTCCTCCAGCGTGCCCACCACCGAGCCGTGCTCATTGATGTCCGTGGCGAAACCGCCGCGGCCGCCGGTGTCCAGGAGCTGGAGGCGGCCGTCACTGTAGAGAAAAAGCCCGCCGGGCTCGGTGTCGGTGGGCTCCAACTGCCCCACCACTTGGCCCCGGTTGTTGAGAGCCTCGGCCTGGCCGCGCTGCGACGACAGCGCAGTCACCGTGCCGTCCTGGTAGATGGCAGGCCGTCCGTCGTTGCGGTAGCCGGCGATCGCATCCGCGTCATTGATGTCGAAGGCGAATGCCAGGTTCTCGGGCAGCCTGCTGCTGGCTGTGCCGTCGTAGAGGTAATGCTCGGCGGGCCCGTTCACGTTGCCGATGCCGATGACGTGCCCGGCGTTGTTGATGGCCACCGCAGTGCCGAAGCCCGAGGGCGTCGGGATGCGCTGCAGGCGGCCGCTGCCGCTGTCATAGACGTAGGCCGAGGGCGGGAATAAGCCGTCGCCTTCGAAGCCGGTGAGCGCGATCTGGCCATGCTCGTTGATGCCTTCGGCGCTGCTGCTGCGGTAGTCGGGCGACTTGATGGCCTGCATCACGCCGTTGCGCCAGAGGAAACCGATGCGATCCCCGTCCGGGACGCCATCGAGCGACCAGCCGACGATTTCTCCGCGGTTGTTGATGTCCAGCGCGTTGCTGGTGGAGTGGAATTCAAGCAGTCCCAGATCCAGCACCCTGTAGCGTGGCGCGGCCTGTGCGGCACCGCTAGCCATCAGCAGCGCCAGCAGCGCCGTCTGCCATGCGCCGGACCAGGGCCTGGTGAAGCTCGAAGTACGCATGTCCAACACTCCTGCACAGCCAACGGGCTGCAAGAGGCAGGGTGTGCCAGGCAAGGTGCCAAGTCAGAAACTCATCGTCAGTACTGAAAGAGCCATTTCCCGCACGGGGGTTGCACGCCATATCTATCGCTCCTGGCGTCTTCGTCACTGATTGACGAACCTACCAGCGCACAGCACCGGCCATTGCTGCGTGTCGGCCCCGTGGCCATCGTGCTCATCGCGCCTGCCCCGCCCATTGCCAGTGCGACCAACCCGGGCAAAGCCGGTGCATTCCCGGAGGGCCGCACAGGCGTCTCCCGTCTGGCTCGGCGTGGCCGCGGCGACCAAAGTACGCCCTCATGGACCGGCAAGATGAGCTGCGGGCGCAAGCGCGCTGCACTGGAAGCCGAACTTCTGGCACTGGAACAGGCGATCGAGCCCCACTGGCGGCAAGGCGCTACGGTGCCGGCCGAGTTGGGGCAACGCCTGGAAGAACTGCTGGCCGTCTCAAGCGGGTGAACGAGGCGCTGACGCCACCAGGCGGCTCAGCGTCGGCCGAAACACGGCGGGACAGCAGCCACGGGCTGACGCCGTTTGACCGTGCCTGCACTGCATCCGACGCTGCGGTTGGACTGGCTGCCCGATGGTTTCGTCAGTGCAGCGGTACCCGCAGCAGGACGGACGTGCCTTCGCCTGCGTGGGATTCGATGGCAAAGGTGCCGCCCAGCGCCTCGATGCGCTCGCGCATGCTCACCAGCCCCCAGTGGGTGCGACCGGCCGCGGGTGCAGCCGTGTCGGCCGCCTCGAAGCCCACTCCATCGTCCTCAATGCAACCCGCCAGCTGGCCGCCGCGGCGCTGCAGGTTCACGCTCGCGCGCGAGGCTCGAGCGTGCTTGGCCACGTTGTTCAGTGCCTCCTGCACGACGCGAAACACCGCCGTCTCCACTGGCACGGGCAGCCGCTCGCCATCCAGACCATGCAGCGCCAGATCCACGCGCACTCCCGTGAGCTCCGACCAGCTGCGCACGTAGGCGGCCACGCCCTCCCCCACCCCGCAGTCGTCCAGCGCCGTGGGCCGTAGCAGGAACACCATCCGGTCAAGCTCGCGGTCCAAGTGCTGCATCAGCTCACCGAGGCGCTGCACCCTCTCCTGGATGGAGGAATCGGTCGGCACATCCCTGAGCGTGCCGACAGCCAGCGTGACGGCCGTGAGGTACTGGCCCAGGCCATCGTGCAGCTCGCGCGCGATGCGCCGGCGCTCCTCATCCTGCACGGACTCCACCCGCATCAGCAGCTGGCGCAGCACATGCGTACGCTGCTCGATTTCGTGCTCCAGCAGCTCGCGGACGTTGCGCTGCTCGGTGATGTCGCGCATGACGCCAATCATCCGGTTTGGCTGGCCCTGGACGTCATGGAAAAAGAGTCCCTGCGCTGACATCCAGCGCATCGATCCGTCCGGCAGCAGCGTGCGGAACTCATGGTTGTAGGCCTCGTGCTGCTCATACGCCAGGCGCAATGCAGTCTCGGCCACTGCGCGATCGTCCGGGTGTATGCGCGCCAGCCATGCTTCGTAGCTGGGCTCGACCTCCCCGACGGCGTAGCCCTGCATGTGGAAATGCTCCCTGGACCATACGATCCGTCCCGTGAGCATGTCCCAGTCCCAGGTGGCCAGCTCACCGACGTTCATGGCCAGGCGCAGCCGCTCCTCGCTCTGGCGCAACGCCTCTTCGGCCTGACGCCGGGCGGTAAGGTCCACCGTCACGGCCAGCAGCCGCGGCTCGCCGCCTGCGTCCGCTTCCAGCCGCGTGAGGCTGCTCTGGGCCACGACCAGCGTGCCGTCCGGACGCTGGTAGCGCTTCTCCAGCGTCGCGCTGCCGCCTTGCGCGAGCACCCTGGCAGCCGCTTCCAGGCTGGGGGCCACGTCGTCGGGGTGGGTCACGTCCACGATCGTCAGGTCCAAAAGCGTTTCGGTGTCGCGGTCGACAATGCGGCCAAGTTCTGAATTGACCCGAACGAAGCGGCCGTCCGGCGCGATCTCGGACAACCCGACCAGGGCACGCTCGAAAATCATGGTCAGCCGCACCTCGCTCTGCCGCTGCGCGGCTTCGGCGCGCGCGCGCTCGACGGCAGCCCAGGTGCGTTCGGCGGTCTCCTCGACCAGCGCCACGTCTTCCTCGCTCCAGTACCGGGGCACGGCGCTGTGCACGGTCAGGATGGCCACCAGTGCACCTTGCTTGACGAGCGGCACGCCCACGGCGCCCAGGATCTGGACTGCGGCATGCGCCTGGCGCTGTAGGGGCGAGAACCGTGGGTCGGTATGCACGTCGTGGAAAACGATGCGCTGGCCGGCGCGATAGGCGGCCATGATCCACGGGCCGAACCTCTGGGCCGCGTAGGGGCCGTCAGGCAATGCCGTCACGCCCTGCTCGTAGCCCTTGGCGACTACCCAGTCGTCGCCCCGTACCTCTGCGTAGAAGGCTCGGTTCACGTCCAGCTGCTCGCCCAGCAGCCGCGTGGCTTGCCGCTTGATGGCCTGAGCGTCCTGCAGCGAGCGCAGGCCGTCGCTCAGGCACAGCAGGAACGTCTGGCGCACCTGGCTCTGGCGCAACGCGGCTTCGGCGCGCAACCGCCGCGTCGTCTCAATGATTGTGAGGAACACGCCGGCCACCCGGCCTGTCTCATCGCGCACGGGGCTGTAGGTGAGGGAGAACCAGGCATCCTCCAAGACGCCCGAGCGTGTGATGGGAAACAGGGCGTCTTCCAGGCATACCGCCTCACCCTGGCGCACCCGCTCGTAGATCGGAGCGTTGATGTGCCACACCTCAGGCCAGCATTCGCGCGTGGGTTGCCCCAAGCCCACCGGGTGCTTCACGCCCATCAGCTTGCGGTAAGCGTCGTTATAGATCTGGATGAGCTGCGGCCCCCACAGCACGATGCTGGCGAAGGGATGGGCTAACAGGAGTTGCACCGTTGTGCGCAAGGCGGCGGGCCAACGCTCCACGGCCCCCAGCGAGGTGGCGGCCCAGTCGTGCTCGCGCACGCGCTGCGCCATCTCGCCTGCGGCAAAGGGCCAGCCAACGCATTCAGGATCAGATCGGCTCGAGTCCACTCATCAAGCGTAGCCCGGGCTATGCCCATGTTCCAGCGATGCCGCCGTCGTGCAAAAAATCAACCGCTTGGCTCGCCCTCTCCGTGGCCGACCCTGTCCGCTTCAGACCACTTGTAAGCCTGCGCCGACTGGTAGACCTATCGCACAGCGCGAAGGTTGGTATCGGATAAGGGCACAAATCTAAGAGTAATTTAGCTCGTCAAAATGGCCTATAAGCCAAAATTGGCCCGATTTTTCTTGATGCCACAAAGCCTATATAAACCTACTTGTCATGGCGAACTGTTCAGTGCTTCCTGGCAGACGTTTTTGTCAAACCATCGCCCTCTTTCAATAAACTGGACAATGCGTCCGTTATTTATAAGAAGCCCGTCGGTGTGATGTCCGGTGTAATCTCCGTTGGATTTTTTCAGGTTCAGATCGGCACAAACAAGATATCCATATTTCTCTTGACGAAGTCCGTCTAAAATAGAAAATAATCTAGGCACATGTATTACGTTGAAGCGAATTGAATTCGGTTCTTCGGTGAGGAATCGGTAATGTGATCTTA
>NZ_AUMO01000138.1 GCF_000430725.1 Azohydromonas australica DSM 1124 | reverse complement strand
TTGGCCTCTGGCTCATCGTCGCGCCGTCCCATCTATGCCTCCTACCCCGCAGCATCGCCTACCATGAGGTGTTCGGCAAACTATTTATTTATTCAACACCCTCTTAGTACTAAAAGGTCTGCTTCAGGTCTGGGCAGCGCAGTTATGGGAAGTAATCGTGCGGGGGCAAGAGGCGCAGCACGCTGCAGACCGCCATCCTCACTGCCAGCCGCGGTACGGGCTTGCACCGTGGAAAATGCGGCGGCGCCCGCTCACCAATCCAGCAGCGGTTTTTCGTCCAGCCTCGCAGTCAGCAGCTTGGCTACCCCGCCCTGGCCTAGTGAGCAATTGACTGCCTGCGACAGCCGGTGCCCAACCGCGGACACGGGGCCCGGCCATGAAGGCGGGGTGATGCAAACTGAGTTGCAGGCCGCTCTGAATGTCGCGCTGGTTTCAATGATGCCCGACCATGGAGGCCAAGTGACGCACGGCCTCGAAGGGCTCGTCGTTGCGGCTGGCCATCTCGCTTCAACGATGCCCGGCCATGAGGACAGGGTGATGCGATCCTGCCGGTTAACGTATGTCTCTTGGCCACCACTTCAACAATGCCCAGCCGCGGAGAAGGCCGAGTGGTGCGCGTCGTCCTTTAGCAACTTGCGCACGATGTCGCGACTTCAACGGTGCACAGCTTGGCCAAACGACGGGCAGAGTCGGCTAGCGTCCGCCACAGCAGGCCGTGCCGCCGTGAGCCACGGGCGCTGTGGGCCGGGCAGGCCGCTTAATCGATGGCGCTGGCGGCCTGCATAGCGGCAGGCCAGCAGTAGAGGCACCAACTCGAAACTCAGTGCTGACTTCTTCGCGCTTCACCACGACATCCGAGGGAAAATTTCGTCTTATAAATCACAAAAAGTTTCCAGCTTCTACGTACAATCCCCAGTTCCCTGTCCGATCTCAGATGGGGTTCACGCGCTAAACGTTGGGGTGTTGATATGGGGAAGCGAACTTGGGACAAAGACAACGCTGAAGATCGGATCAAAGCCAGGATCGAAGAGGTCTCAGGCGTCGAGATCCGGGAGTATGTGAGAGAGACTAACCTTACTGCATTGCCAAATGGGGTTGCGTACCGGGTCAACGGTGTGCATCTCTATGTGGACATCCTGAACCTAGACGAGATGCTGAACGTGACGGTCTATGAGGGAGAGACTGCTCACCGCCGCACGCTGCGATTCTTGAACCTGCACTACAGGGCTGTTCGCAAGATCCTGTTGGACGTCGATGCAATCCAAGTCGACTTTCATAACCAGCGCCTGCACGCAGTCTTCGCCAAGCCCTACGGCGACGAAGAAGCACGCATCCATCGTGCGGTGGCTACCGCGCAGCTGATCATCGACGTGCTAGCTCGCACTGGGGAGGGCGGAAGTGACCCCCTGCCGGCCGCAACGGTACGCGTTGGGATTGATTCCGGAATGGCGCTTGTCACTTTCCGGCATATAGGAGCCGGCCTTTTTCGGCATATAGGAGCCACGTCGAAGGGCTCTCAGGACACCGGTGACGGCCTCAAGCTTGGGCGGCCTTGGCGCCGCTGGCAAGCCGGTTGTGGATGACGGTAGGGAGTTGCCGCGGGGCGCGGTAGCTCGTGCCATCGAGTACCAGGCAGTAGGCGTTGTGGCGCATCCGGTCCAGCGTGGCGCTGGCCAGGAGCTTGTTGGCCGGGAAGGCCTGGTCCCACTCCTGGAAGTCGAGGTTGCTGGTGACGATGGTGGCCACGCTCTCGTAGCGCTCGGCCATGAGCTCGTGCAGGTCCTCGTCGGCCGGTGGCCGCAGCGGTTTAAGCCCGAAGTCGTCCAGGATCAGGAGTGGCACGCGCGCCAGGTTGGCCAGCCGGCGCTCGTAGCCGCCGGTGGCGCGGGCGGCGTTGAGCGAGGCGGTGAGCTGGCTGCAGGTCATGAAGGCCACGTCCACACCCTGGCGCACTGCACAGTGGCCCAGGGCCTGGGCCAAGTGGCTTTTGCCCGTGCCGCACGGGCCCACGATGAGGACCGGCGACTTCTCCTCCAGGTAGCGCCCGGTGGCGAGCTCGTGCACCAGGGCGCGGTTGAGCTGGGGCAGTCGCTCGAAGTCGAACTGCTCCAGCGTCTTGCTGCTGCGGAAGGCGGCGCGCCGCAGCCGGGTGACGAACTTCTTCTGCTCGCGCCGCGCGACCTCGTCCTCCACCAGCAAGGCGAGGAACTCCGTGTAGGGGTGGACGGACTCCTTGTGCAAAAAGGTGCGCTTTGGGTCTGAAACCCGTTGCGGGACAAGAACTTACAAAAATTTGAATTACGGCAAAGCCAGTTTCGGCGTGCAAATCGGTGCGTTTTGAGTGGGAATATCAGCGCTGACGGCGGCCAGAAAACGCCGCGCCGATCTGCCTGGCGCGGCGCTCGTCGTCAGCGTGCAGGTACAGCGACGTGGTGGACACCGACGCGTGGCGCAGGTTGTCGCGCACCGTGGTCAGATCCGCGCCGGCCTCAAGAGCATGCGAGGCGTGGCTGTGTCGAAGCCAGTGCGGGGAGGCCCGGTTCAGCTTCTCGGCCAGCGCCGGATTGACGTCGGCGAGCACCGCGGCCGCGGTCGAGAAGAAGCGCTTCATCGCCGCCCACAGCCGCCTGGCCGTGATGCCGGCCTCGCCGTTGAGGCTGCCCAGCAGCGGCGTGCGCGGGTCCCACTTCGCCGGGCTCACCGGCAGTCGGCGTTGCACCAGGTAAGTCTCCAGCGCGCCGCGCGCGATGAGGGGCAGCACCACCTTGCCGGCCTTGCTGCCCTTGCCGACCACGTGCAGCCAGGCATCGCCGCCGGCGTCGGTTTCAATGTTGCCCAACGTCGCCCCGACCAGCTCGCTGGCGCGCAGCCCGGTGCCGAAGCCGAAGTCCAGCACGAAACGCATGCGCTGCGCCGCGCGCGGCTCCCACCCGTACGCCCATTCGAGCGCATCGGCGACGGTGCGCACCAGGCCCCACTCGGCGCCGGAGAGCCCTCGCGTCGTGTCCATCCCGGCTGCTCGCATGCCGCGCACCCGGATGCCGGCGAAAGGGTTGGCCAGCACGTAGCGCTTGTCGATGAGCCAGCGGAACATCGCGCTCAGCACCGACAGGGCGTAGGCCGTGGAGCGCGGCGAGAGGCCGCCGGTGAAGGGGCGCCACAGCGGCGAGGAGCGCGCCGTGGCGGGGGCGATCCAGCGCGAGCGTGGTGCCGGATGGCGCAGGAACGCGCGGTAGGCCACGGCATCCTCGGTGGTGAGCGAGGACAGCGCCACGCCGCGCTCGACGATGGCCCAGAGCAGCAACCTCTCGGCCTCCTTGCGATACGCACGCTGCGTGGCTGGTGCCTCGTGCAACGCCAGCCACGACTGCACGGCCTCGTAGTCGTTGTTGGCTCGCAGCGAGCACGATGCGCGCGGCGCACGGAAGGCGCCCTGGGTGCCATCGACATCGGCCGGCACGGCGATGTGCTCCCAGGGCCGCACGTCACCCTGCTGCGGCACGGCCACCAGGGCGCGGGCACGCTCGGTGAGCTCGGGATGCGAGGCGAAGAAGGCTTCGACCTGCGTGGCCATGGCCGGACCCAGACCGGCGACCGCTGTCCACCAGCGCCGGCGGCGCGGCACCCGCAGCGTGAGCTCGGCCAGCGTCCGGATGCCCGCCTTGCGCAGCACCGCGGCCACGCGCGGGGGCAGCCAGCGGCCCACGTCGTCGCCAATGAGCGGCTGAGGGGTGGGCGTGCTGCGCAGTGCCTCGACGGCCTGCGCGACGGCGCGCGCGGCTGCAGCGCCCTTGCGCGCCGTGCCCGTGAAGTGCCGCGCCAGGTCCTCGCGTTGGCGGCTGGCCGCGAAGGCGGCGAGCTGCCGGCGGATGTGGCCGATCATGGAGCGCGATGAGCCGCCCGCCGGCCGCCGCTCAGGGATGAAGCGCCCCACGGCCTCGCGCGAGGACAGGCCTTCTTGCCAGGCCCGCAGGGCGGACAGCGCCGCGGCGTCGGGCAGCTCCAGCAGCGGCTGCTCTTGGGCGGGCTCTGCGGCGGACCGGCGCGTTTTCACGCCAGTCAGTTTAGGCCTGCGACGGTGCTGATCCGATAAGCAGAATTATTTCCTGCATGGCGTCGATTGGCATCAGGCGCGGACATTCCACGGGTGCCATGGTGATTGCCGCACAGCCGCATCCACCGATGCGAACAACGACTCCCGCTCGTGGTGCCGGGCCGCGCTGATGTTGAGTCCTGCGTCGTTGAGGAAGAACTCGGTTTTGAGCCAGCTGCTGGCGGACCAGAAGCCCAGCCTCTCGCGAATGCGCGGCATCTCCTCATGCAGCCGCTGGGTGCCCGAGAGCTCCACGGGCCGCGGTGTCACGGGCATCACATGCCGGCGCGGCTCATGGTCGGCGCTGCCGTAGACCTTGATGTGGTTGCGCACAGCAACGCGCAGCGCCTCGATGACTTGTGCGGGCGTGTTGCCCAGGGCCTGCATCGCGACTTGGCAATGCCTTGCGACAACGGTGTCGTCCGCCAACGTGAAGAGCCAGAAGTGCGGCCGTGCTTGGGCAATACCCAGTAGCCGACGGCGCTTGAAGGCGCCGTGCGCAGGCGAGCGCGAAGGCGCGACGAACCAACCGTCCCGGTCGGACCAGGTCAGGCAAGGCCCCTGGCAGGCGCGAAGCACGGTGTCCTGGGCTTGCGTGACCACGTGCCGGCGCTGGAACTTGTCAGACCCAGGAGGCACGCACATCGCGGTGCCGGCAGCGGCAATGCCCATGAAGCACGCGCAAGAGTCGGCATCAATGGTAGCGGCTCCTGTGCACAGCGCCAAGGTGCTGCAGCAGTTGCGTTCCAGTCGGCAACGCCTGTGTAGGCCATCATGACGGCGCGGCAGGGCTGTTCACTTCTGCCTGGGATAATGGCCAGCCAGTGATGAAGTGACGGCAGTTGGATGAAGACGTTGAAGGAATGCTTGGCGACGGTGAGCGATCCGCGCCGGGCGCAGGGCAAGCGCTACGACCTCGTGCATGCGCTGCTGTACTGCGTGCTGGCGGTGGCCTCGGGGGCGACCTCGTACCGCAAGATCCACGCCTTCATCGACACACATTGGCAGCGACTCAACGAGGTGTTTGGCAGCAATTGGAAGCGCGCGCCGGCGTACACGGGAGTGCGCAAGATTCTTCAAAAGCTCGACGCAGCGCAACTGGAGTCGGCGCTGCGCCTGATGGCGGGCGAGCAGTTACAAGACGCGGCTGAAGGAGTGGCACCGCGTGCGCTGGTGGCGGTGGACGGCAAGACGCTGCGCGGCAGCTTGGACCGTTTTGAGGACAAGAAGGCCGCGCAGGTGCTCAGCGCGCTGGCGGTGGGCGAGCGTCTGGTGTTGGGGCACGTGCTCATCGAGGACAAAGGCAAGGAATACGAGGGCGCGGCCGCGCAGCGCCTCATTGAGGAGTTGGGCCTGGCCGGGTGCGTATTCACGTTGGACGCACTGCACTGTCAAAAAAACGGTTGAGCGCGCAATTGCCTGTGGCGCCGAGCTGCTGTGCCAGCTCAAGGCCAACCGTGAGCGTCCGGTCCTCCCACCTTGAGAGGAAGTAGCCAGACGCCGACGATGACGTCCATCTATTCGGTAGATGGACATCTATGTACTCACGCTCGAATCCCCGGCGCCGCCACGGCGCCGAGCTCAAGGCAGCAGTCCTGGCCGCCTGCAATGAGCCTGGCGCCTCGGTGGCGGCGGTGGCCCAGGCCCATGGCCTCAATGCCAACCTGGTGCACCAGTGGCGGCGCGGCCGCGGTACAGCGGCGGCGACGGTGGCGGCCGCTGCGGCGGCGGCGCCATTGCCCATCATCGAAGCCACGGCAGCCTGCGCTGCCACGCCAACGTTCATCCCCGTGGAGTTGCCGCCGGCGCCGGTGCCGGCCGCGGCAACCACAACGCCCGCGCCCACGCCTGACGTGCCGCAGGAGATCCACATCGAGCTGCGCCGCGGCGCCGTGACGGTGAACGTGCGCTGGCCGGTGCATGCCGCGGCGCAGTGCGCGGCGTGGACGCGCGAGGTGCTGCGGTGATCCGCATCGACAGCCTGTGGTTGTGCGCGCAGCCGCTGGACATGCGCTGCGGCGCCGAGCGGCTCATGAGCTGCGTCGTGAAGGTCCACGGCGAGGCCCGCGCCCACCACGGCTACCTCTTCGCCAATGCCCGCTCCAATCGCATCAAGCTGCTCGTGCACGACGGCTTCGGGGTGTGGTGCGCGGCACGCCGGCTTCACAGCGGGCACTTCGACTGGCCGCGCGCTGCCCACCCCGGCCAGCGCCTGGCGCTGACCCAGGCGCAGTTCAATGCGCTGGTGCTGGGGCTGCCCTGGCAGCGCCTGCCTGAGATGAGCGTGATCACATGCGCGTGACGGGCTTGGGCACCAGCAGCTTGGCCGCGCAGTCTGAGCAAGAGCACATTCGCCAATGGCGGGCATGCTCGGCGAACGGCATGCTGGCGGGCATGAGCAGCCTGCTTGACCTCACAGCCAGCGACCTCCAGGGCCTCAAGCCCGAGGCTGTTGTCGCGCTGGCGCAGCAACTGCAGCAACACCTCGCCAGCCAAGCCCGCGAGCTCGAACTCAAGGAGCAACTGATCCAGCGCCAGGCGCGCGACATCATCTGGCGTGACGCGAAGATCGAGAAGATCAACTTCGAGCTCGCACGCCTCAAGCGCTGGAAGTTCGGCGCCAGCACCGAGGCGATGACGGCGCAGCAGCGCGTGCTGTTCACCGAGACGCTCATCGAGGACGAGGCCAGCCTCGAAGCCCAGCTTGCGGCCCTGCGCGCGGCCTTGCCCGAGACGCCAGCGTCACCCAAGGCGCCGCCTCGGCGCCCGCGCCGCCAGGCGCTGCCCGAGCACCTCAAGCGCGTGGAGCACCGCCACGAGCCCGAGGACAGCCACTGCCCGACGCCGGGGTGCGGGCGCTTGATGACGCGCGTGGGCGAGGACGTCAGCGAGAAGCTCGACATCGTTCCCGCGCAGTTCTTCGTGCACCGCCACATCTACGGCAAGTGGGCCTGCCGCTGCTGCGAGCGCCTGGTGCAGGAGCCGGCCGAGCCCGACGTGGTCGATGGCGGCATCCCGGCCAGCGGCTTGGTGGCGCACACGATGATCAGCCGCTTCGTGGACCACCTGCCGTACTACCGCCAGGAAGAGATCAACGCCCGATCGGGCGTGCACACGCCGCGCTCGACGCTGGCGTCGTGGTCCGGCACGGGCGGTGCGGGGCTGCAGCCGCTGTACGAGGCGCACAGGCGCTTCGTGCTCAGCGCAGCGGTGCTGCATGCCGACGAGACGCCGGTGCCGCTGCTGGACCCCGGCCGGGGCAAGACCAGGAAGGCCTACGTCTGGGCCTATGCGCGCAGCCCGCTCGACGGTGCGCCGGGTGTCATCTACGACTTCTGCACCGGCCGCGGGGCGCAGTACCCGCTGGCCTTCCTCGGTGGCAAGGGTCCGCCGTACCCCGAGCCGCCCTGGCGCGGCACGCTGGTGTGCGACCAGTACGCCGCCTACGCCGCCGTGCTGGACCCCAGGACCCAGCCCGGGCGGCAGGCTGCGGGCTGCGCCGCGCATGCACGACGCAAGTTCGAGGAGTTGAGCAAGCACGCGGCCAGTGCCAGCCCCGTGGCGTTGGAAGCCATGCAGCGCTGGGCACGCATCTACCATGTCGAGAGCCTGCTGGCGGGCATGACGCCCCAAGACCGGCTCGATGGCCGCCAGCGCCTGAGCCGGCCGCTGTGGGACGAGCTCCATGCCTGGCTGAAGCTTCAACGCCAGCGCGTGGCTGGCGGCGCCATCGCCCAGGCCATCGACTACAGCCTCAACGGCTGGGACGCGCTGACGCGGCACCTGAGCGATGGGCGCGTGCTCATCGGTAGAGTAGAGATGTGGCGCGGTGGCCGTAGGTCCGGTTTGTCCATTTCCGCCCCTTTCGTCTGGCGGTGCCCGAGTAACCTCGCCATAGCT
>NZ_AUMO01000137.1 GCF_000430725.1 Azohydromonas australica DSM 1124 | reverse complement strand
AGGAGGGCCACGAGTCCAAGTCCGTGGCTGCGAGCTTCGGCGCGGTGATCCTGCAGATCATGGTGATCGACCTGGTGTTCTCGCTGGACTCGATCATCACCGCCGTGGGCATGGTGGACGAGGTGGCGGTGATGATCGCCGCCGTCATCGCCTCGGTGGGGATGATGATGGTGTTCGCCGGCCCCATCGGCCGCTTCGTCTCCGACCACCCGACCATCAAGATGCTGGCGCTGTCCTTCCTGGTGGCCGTGGGCGTGGTGCTGCTGGCCGAGGGCTTCGGCCATCACGTGCCCAAGGGCTACATCTACTTCGCGATGGCCTTCTCGCTGGTGGTGGAGATGCTCAACATCCGCATGCGCAAGCGCGCCGCGCAGCCCGCGCACCTGCACTCAGCTTACGTGCCAGAGGACACCGGCGCCAATTCGCGTCCGTCGGTGCGCTAATCGCGCCATCCATGCCCCCAGCGTACGATGCTGGGGGCGGAGCCCATCAGGGCCTAGAACAATACGGTAGACCGAAGCGCTGGGCGCCAAGGACCCAGTCGTGTGGAAATTCAGCAGCCCCGGCAACCGGTTTACCTTTGAGCTCAGTTGCCCGCCAATGCCGCATATGTCGAGGGCCGCTGTCTATACCGTTGCCTCAGCACCTTTACTCCACGGAATTGCCGACACCCGCGAGCGCAAGGGCAAGTTGTTGCAACCGCAATGTTTGAAGCACCCTGCCATAAGAGCGCGTCTGGTGGGCCTTCCCGGCGGCCAGGACACGCTGTCGGTCGTAAGTAACCATCGATAAAGGTGCCCCTCAAGAACGTGGTCGGGGCCGTTCCCAAGGAAGCCACTGCGGCATGCTGTCGCGGCACCAAGACCGGCGTTTGCAGAGCTGGCGGATGCAGGAGGGGGAGGCAATGCAGCAGTACGAGACGGCGCTGGAGCGGGCGCGGCGCCTGGCCAGTGAAAGCAAGGGTCGGGCAGCCGTTCAGGCCACTTGGATCGAAGAGTTGAGGCACCTGGGCTACGACACAGCGGATGAGGAACGCAATCTGGCTTTGATGAAGGAACAGACCTGGAGCGCTTACGCGGAACTGTCCCGCCAGCAAGCGCTGGCCGAACAGCCGTAGCGGCTACAGCGTCACGGCCGCAAGCACGCAGCGGCTGCAAAAAGGCCGCTCTGCCAGCGACGCGTCACAGCAGCGTGCAAGTGGCAAGTGGCGCTCTTTTCCTGGCAGACAGCCCAATCGAGCACCCTGCCTCAAGGGCCTTGTCTGGCACGCACGCCGGGTCTCAGCGTTCAGCGCCTCTACGGAGTTGCGCGACGATGCCCAGGACGGCGGCTATCACGATGACGATGCTGGCGATGCTTTCTAACCACGGCATGTGCTGCTGCGGCAGGTAGGCGGACGCGACACCAGCGCTGACATAGATCGACAGCAGCAAGGCGGCAATCACTCTTGCCATGTACCTCTCCTACTTCCAAAGCAACGGCCCACGGCCCCTGTTGTCACTGCAGCGGCCTGATGCAGGTTGCGATGTGATGGGCAGGTGTGCTGCCCGCGGAGCACTGTTCCATCAAGCGTGTCCGGGTGCATAGGTAAATCCGCCCCCATGTTCCGTCTCGAGCCGGGCCTCTTCAATGAGGTCCTCCTGTACCGGGTCTGGCACACCACCTCGCGCGAGATGGACCTCGTACCAGGCCGCAATGAACAATCCCACCAGTGGCTGGGGTCCTTGGACCAGTTCGTCCAGATCCAGGGCACTGGCCTCGCAAATGGCCTCGATGGGCGCCATCTCGAAGCGCACCAGTCCGTCCTCCGGATTGCGTGACAGGTGCAGGTCCCCAAACTCCACGCCATTTGGAATGGTCACGCGCAGCCGCAGTTCTCTCATGTCTTCTCCCCTCATCACCTTGCAGTGTTCCCCCTTCGTTGCTGGTTCGAGCAGCGGGTTCATGGAAATCCCCGCCCCGGGTACCGGGACCCGGCGGATCCCGGGGCGGGCGATGTTCACTGCCGTCCGGCGTCAGGACGGCGTGATTTCGGAGCCCGGCATGTCGGTGGCCGGCGATGCCTCGGGCGCTGCCGCAGACTCGCCACCGGCGGCACGTTGAGGCTCACCCGCACCATTGGCGCCGGTCTTGCGCGCGGCTTTCTTGCCTGCCGCCTTCCTGGCAGGCGCCTTCTTGGCCGCTGCCTTCTTGGCTGCCGCTTTCTTTGCCGGTGCCGTGGTGGTGGTGGCCGCTTCGGCGGCCGGCGCAGCATCCGCCGCCGTGGCCTGGGTGCGCGTCTTCTTCGCAGCAGCCTTCTTGGCGGCCGCCTTCTTCGCCGGTGCTGCGGCAGCTTGCGTGGCGCCAGAGGCCTTCTTGGCCGCCGGCGCGGCGGTCTTGGCACCGCGCGGGGCGCGACCCTCCTCCATGCCGAAACGCCGCGCGAGCTTGGCGTCCTGCGTGGACAGGTGTGCCCCCTTGGCCGTCACCGGCTGCTCCAGCGACACGTTGCCGCCCTCCTCCATTCTCGTGAGCGTCTGCGCGAGCCTGCCCACCGCACGGGAGAGCTGCTTGAGCGTCTTGGCGCCGACGGCGAGGTTGGCCAGATCGACCTTCAGGCGGTACACGGCTGCAGGAGCCGCCGACGCGGCGGCTGCTTGCGCGGTCTTGGCCGCGCGCGAGGTTTTCACCGGAGCGGCTTTTACGGAAGCCCTTTTCGATGCGGGAAGTTTCTTGCTGGGCATTTGAGTGTTGCCTCCTCAACGGCATTAAGTGGAAATCCCACCATCGAAATTATGAGTTCGAAGCAAACCAATCCGGGGCCCTCGCTGCGAAATAGCGCCCATCGAGTCCGAAATCTGTTGCTCGGACGACTCAACATGGCGCTCCAGGTGCACTTTGAAAGAGCGGCGCTGACGGTGGAGAGTCAACAAGCAGAACACACCGCGCAACGACCGCTTCGCCGGCAGTCAGTTCACCGCGCTATCCGAACTGCCGCGAGTGACTTGCCACGCCTGCCAGCCAGGCGAAACGCGCGAAATGCTGCGCCGCATCAGCGCAATGACGGTGACGACAACGACAACGACAACGACAACGACAACGACAACGACTCGCAGTGTTGGGGACCAGCAAAGCCAGTGCGCCCATGAGGGGACGGCTCTTGAGCACGGACGTATCCACCACTTCGTACACTCTCACCTCATTTCCCTGAAGGCGGGTAGTTGGTCATGGACGCAAGGGCGCGGCTTGCCGCACAGATTCTCGAAGAAACCTGGCGAGTGCCGACCATGCAAACCTGCCACGCTGCGGCGGCCCTGGCAGGCGTCAGCCTGGTGGATGCTGATGACTGCGACGATGGCGCCTGCTGCTGCCCTCGCTGCCCGTGGCGTCGGACCGCAAGCAATTGGCGCCCGCACGGTGATGGGCAGCCTGGGCAAACCACTGGAGCAGGAAGTTGATGGAGATCGACACGAGGGTCGTGGACCAAATGCAGCTCGGGACCACAGGTGCACGCATGGAGACCTTTGACCGCAGGACTGTGCGTCCTGGCCTGGGCGGGGACGGTCGATGAAGGTCTTCCTCGACTGCCCGTACGAACAGCGCAACGAGGCCAAGGCGCTGGGCGCGCGCTGGGACCCGGCGATCAAGAAGTGGTATGTGGTGGACCCGCCGGACGTGGCCCCATTCGCACCGTGGCTGCCAGGCGACGTGGCGGACTTCGTCGGCCAGCCCGTCGCCGGCAAAACGAAGGCGACACCCAAGCCCGCACGGAGCACAGCGTCGAAGAAGCCGCAGCAGCCTCGCCGCCAGAGCGCGCCGCCGCCAGCGTTGCCTGTACTTTCGCCATGGCCGCCAGCGCAAGCTGCGACCGACGATGACGACCCGCCGTGGGATTGAGCAGGGACCAAACCTGAGTGCGGCAGAACCGATGCAGCCGTTGTCTCGCACTGCACCGATCGTCGTACAGACCTGCAGCACGGCGGACGCTTCGGCGCGCCGGCTCGACAGCCGCGGCATACGCCGCGCTTGCCGCACCCTGCCCCGGCCTTGCGGCCTTGAAGAATGTGGCCAGGCCTGCCAGACGCAGGCGCTGCGCTTTCTTCTCCTTTGCGGCTGCGGACGCTGGGAACCGGCTGCGACACCCACGGTCGGGAAGCCGGCACCCGTGTGTTGATCGTCGTGCCAGGTCAGCCGGTCGATGCACCAAGCCGGCTTGGCCGCTGCGCGGCGGCTCGCGCCGCTGTCCATGCGGCCGCGAGAAGCAGCCCGCGTGGATCAGGACACGCGGGCCTTTTCCAGCAGCGCCTTGCGCGCCTGCGTGAGCTGCTCGACCGCGGTCACCACGGCCTGCGACGCGCTCTTGTACCCCGCCACGACCGGTGCGAGCGACTCCCTGGCCGGGCTGTCGTGCAGCGCAGCGTCCAGGAACTGCGCGCATTGCGCATCGAGCAGCCTCACCGTCTTGACCACGAATTCGTCGGCCTGTTGCGTGGTCTGGATGAAGTCCGCCGTGAGGCCGCGCGCATCGCGTGCAGTCGTCCCGAAAGCCAGTTGGCCCTGGAACAGCCGGGCTTGTTGCTGGAAGAACGCCGTGCTGAGCTCACTCCACTGCTTGGCTGCTTCCTGTGCCTGGGTGACGAAGACATAATTCATGGGTAATCCTTGGTCGGCGGCTGCGGCCTGGTTGAAGTGAGGGACCCGCTGCTGGTGGAACGCGGGCCACCAGCAGCGGGATTTCAACACGGTAGGCTGCCATGCCAGCCGCCGGCGTCGCTGTGCACGGCCCATGCCCTCTTGAACTTTTCCCCATCAGCACCACGGGACGCCTTCGTCTCCCGCCTGAGATCCACATGACCGCGCGCGACGAGGAGCCCGAGAACAAGATGTCCAGTGACGGGCTGCGGTACCCGGCCAAGAAGCCGGGCTTCACTTTCGGCGGGCCAGTGCTGGGCAGCACCTCGGCCACCATGTCCTGCTTCAGGTGCGGCCGCCCCAAACCCCGTCAGCGCTGTCGGCCGGGAAGATTCAGGGGCGCGACCAGAAGGTCTGCGCGGTGAACTGCCGGGCAAGAGCATGCGGTCCCACTGGGCAGGGATTGGACTGCCTCCCTGCCGCACCGACCGGTGTCGACGTGAACCCGAAGGATCTGGCTGTGTGCGCCGCGCGCCAGCCACGGCCAGCTGGACGCGCCGACTGCACGCCACCACGCTCGACGGTGGGCGGACACGAGCAGGGCCGCTGCGCCAAGCGCTGCAACGGCCAATGACGGTTCGTCACGCCGTGATGGCTTGAATGCGGCACTTTTCGCGCGAGCCCACGGCCGTGGTGTGACAGCGCTGCAACAGCGGCACAGCCCGGGGCCACGTGGGCGGCACAGTACCGGCCCATGCCTTCCACGCTCGACCAGCAGCCCCCAGAGCTGCTCCAGACCTTCTACGCCCGGCTCTCAAATCGCTATGGTGCTCCCGGCGTGCACCTGCTCGACTTTCCCGGCCGCTGGCTGGTATTTCGAACTGCGGACCTGGCCGCCGGCGCGGAGCGGGCCGTCATCGATATCGATCTGTCGGAGCACGACACGGCCAGGAGCCTGGCGGAGCTGGAGTCCAGGGCGAAACTTGCCGTGGGTGATGGCCACGATGCGACGTTGGTGCTGATGTACCTCTCCAGGCGAATGCGCCTTGGTCAAACCCCGCATGCCACGCCACCAAGGACGGTCCTGTCCATCACGCTGTGGAGCCTTGCGCATCCCACGGCACTGACGGGACGCATCGAGCTCGACGAAGCGGGCATGCCCGTCCGGATCGGGACGGCCGACGCCTTACCCCGAACCGCAAGCCGCGGCACACACTGACTGCCGCGGCAATACAACGCCGACGGCAGCCTCCGCTGTCTGCCTTGGGCGCGCGGTCGCTCAGCGCCGGGCGGTCCGAGCGGCGGCTTGAAGCGGCACCATCGAGGCACTTGCGAAGCCGCGGCGGCCGTGCAGCGGGTGACTACGCCATGCAGCAGTCCGGGCGACCGCAGCCGGATCCCGAGGCCAGCGCAGCGGCCTTGCGATAGGTCTCCAGGCGCGCAGCCAGGAAAGCCTGCTCCTCCATGGGCAGCCGCTTCTGCTGCAGCCGGCGCTCGAGCGCACTCAGGGCAGCCGCGGAGATGCGCTGAACCTTGCTCGCCACGAGATCCATGGTGCAGCTGGCTTGGATTTCAGTTTCTTGCTGCGTGCAGTCAGGCATGGCCAATTCGACCAGGAGAATAAAAACCGGCCGCGGAGTGTTTTCAGGAAACGGCGTTGAGGGCCCGAAGTTACAGTGACGACGCTGGCGCTGCTGGATCGGACTTGGCCGCACGAGTCCCATGCGGCATTCAAGGCAGCGAATTTTTGCGGCTGTGGCCAAATGTGTCTATGCGGGATTGCCACAGGGTGCAGCAAGCAGGCCGCACCGGTGAGTAAAAGTTCCGCGGCTGACAGACCTCGCCACGCCAGCGCCATTGAATCAAGCAGCGCGGACAAGTACGTACACCGTGCGAACGGCCGGGCACGCTGGCAACCATCGCCACGACCGACACAGAGGTGCTGCTTCGCCGCCGGGTGCTGCCGGCCTTCAATCGACTGCTCAAGGCTCATTGGCAGACTCAGCGCACGGTTGCGGCCTCCGCGATGTATTTCACCAGGTTGAGGCTGCAGAGCCTTGTGAGGAAACGCCGCCAACGCAGCCTTGCCGCAACCGGCGCACAGACGACCCCTTCAGATTCGTGCGTCCACCCTTATCTGCAGTTGTCCATTGCCGATAACTGCCCATGAGTGCCCGCGACCTTGACGCCAAGACGACGATTTCCAGCGACGGGCTGAGGTACGCGGCCAAGAAGTCCAACTCGGCCTTCGGCGGTGTTACCCTGGGCAACGGCTCGGTCACTGTCGTCGGGCGTCGAGTGCGGCCGCCACAAGCTTCTGTCTGAACTGCTGACCAGGAAGATCCCGGGGCGCAACCAGAAGGTCTGCGCAGTGAACTGCCAGGCGAGAACCTGAAGCCCCATTGAGCAGGGCTCGGACGGGATGCCCTGCCCGCACTGACCGGTGTCGACGAGCACCGCAAGGATCTGGTCATGTGTTCCTCGCTCCAGGCAGGGTTGAATCGGCGCTCCCGCGGCAAGCCATCACAACTGGCGGACATGGTCATGGCCGCTACCCGAACCACTGCAACGGCAACCGCCGGTGACAGCACCTCCGGCGCCTGCGCAGGAGCTTTCCCCTGAATCTTCGAGTCGGACCTGGAGGCTGCCAGTGCTTGGACTGCCGCCGCGCCCGACCCGCGACTTCAGGCAGCGCCAGCGCGCCTAGTCCTCAGGTGAGCGAATTTGGGGACCGGAAGCAGGTGCGTCTACGCCATTCGCGCTGGGGTCCGTTTCAGTCGGGATCAGGCTCGGGTAGCAGCGCGCAGCCAGGACAAGGCATGGTTGCGGTGCGCTCGTGCGACCTGGAAAAGCGCCCGGCATGGAACGACGCCTGCAGCGGCCAATGAGTCAGGCCGCAGGCAAGTCCTTTCCGGGTGAGCTTGCCCGCAAGGGCGGTCTGACCGCGTAGGGATAGAGGAGCAGGATGTAGCGTCGGCCCGCGTGGCTCATCGTGGCCAACGAGTCGCCACCGAGACCGTGGGCAAGCTCCACGTTCTTCTGGAAGGCTCGGTTGGCCGCCATCCACTTGTTTCCCACCTCGCGCACCTCATAGGCCTCGGCGTGCAACGTGCAGTCGCCCACCCGCAGCGTGCCCAGCAGGTAGCTGGCCGGGTGGCCGCCACTTTCCTCACCGCACGGCTCCAGGCCCAGTGCCTCTGGACTGATAGCCAGGGGTTCCACGGAGAGCTGCTGCGTGCCTGCCGCCGGCCGTACCTGATCGGCGTGCAAGGCGTAATGCTCAATTACCTGTTCATCGTTCGATACCTGCATGCCGTAGTCGCAGAAGCCGTCCACGACTTCCACCGCACGCTCGGGGCTGTCGGCGACGACGGCGACGACGGCGAAAGTCGCCGGGACGTTGAAGGTGGGCATGTTGATCTCCTTGGGACGCCACAGAAGGCGCAGATTGGGCCAATGCCAGCCAGCCCGACTCGATGGGTTGAAACTACACCATCGATTCGCCGAATCCTGTGCGCGGCGCGACAAGCGCGCCGTGTTTTTCGCCATGGCCAAAGACCT
>NZ_AUMO01000136.1 GCF_000430725.1 Azohydromonas australica DSM 1124 | reverse complement strand
ACTGCGGCAGCGGACGACATTCGTAGCAGTCCGCCGCTTCGGGGCCCGCGCGGCGTCCGGGCCCATCGGGTGCAGCGACACCCTGGCCTTTCACCAGCGCAGCCGCTTCAAGACATGTGCTTGCTGACCAGGCCCGTCATCTCGAACATCGTCACCTCGTCCTTGCCCATGACGGCCTTGAGTGCGCCATCGCACAGGATGTTGCGCTTGTTCGCCGGATTCTGCAGGTTGCGCTGCTTGATGTAGTCCCAGAGGCGTTTGGTGGCTTCGGTGCGGGGCAGCGGCTCGGCACCGATGATGGCGGCCAGCTCAGGGCTGGGCTTCAAGGCCTTCATAAAGGCGCCGCTTTTCTGGGATTTGGTTTCAGCCAAGTGAAATCCTTGTGAACATTGGGATGTACAGAGCATACCGCCGCCGAGGCGGCCAAGTCAGGCGCGGAGGAAGGGAAACGTCCCAGCCTATGTGGCATATAGGATCACCCTCATACCGAAGGCCTCCTGAAAAAGTTCTGTTGAGCGTTCATCTACACTCGGACTGAACGGTTCTCGTCGACTGGATCAGCGGGTGTAGATATGCGCTGCGGTCAGGCGGCAGTCCTATGCTGGCGAACGGCTCCTCCTTTTGAGCCCTCTGACCGCGGCAAACACGCGAACCGGTCATGGCACGGAACTTGATCGACCGCGAGCATGTCTGATGGGCCCGGGGTTGCGACAGCAGTCGCAATCGCTG
The DNA here is from genome assembly GCF_000430725.1 of Azohydromonas australica DSM 1124. Taxonomy (GTDB): domain Bacteria; phylum Pseudomonadota; class Gammaproteobacteria; order Burkholderiales; family Burkholderiaceae_C; genus Azohydromonas; species Azohydromonas australica. Next base: position 7,409 of record NZ_AUMO01000136.1, on the reverse strand, counting down.
GCTTGGTAAATACTTGGTGGAGCATCACTTGGCAAAGCCCAATTGGCAACCGAAGCAGCGTGACGGCAACCGCGGGCGTGGCCGCGACTACCCTGACCCGACCCGGGATAACGTGATCTTTCATCCCACTTCGAACAGGCGGCCCGATCGGCCGCGGCAAGACAACAAGCCTCCGGTTGCCAAGCAAGGGGTAAAGGGCGCCTTGCGTGCTGCAAATCTGCGCCTGCTGCTGGAAAACGCGCCCGTGCCGGAAGCCATGGCGCTGGTGGCCGAGGTACCGCTGGAGCGCCTTGAAGCCATGTCCCAGGGCGCGCTGTGCCCCGACGAAACGGCCTTTCATATCGAGCGGACCCTGAAGCTGCCCGGCAAATGGCTCGATGGCCTCAACAAGGAGGTGCCTGCACGCACGCTGCATTTGTTGAAGCACCCCGATCAAGCCGAGTTGCAGGACGACGAGGACGTCGAGGAGGACGGCACAGCGTTGTCTACGGTAGTGAGCCAGGCCTCTTCGCGGCCCGCCTCAGAAAGCGCTGCCGTTTCTCAACCGGCGCTAGCCGCAACGCAGCCTGCCCCGCAAGTCCAGCAGGTCCAAGACGCCGTTGGTGAGGCTGCAGCTGCCGTGGCGCCTTCTTCCCTGGCAGCGAGCACCGCAGAGGGTGAGACGGCTCAAGCAGCCGCAGGCCCGGCCGTGGAGTCCGCCACGGCTCCTGCGTCTTCCAAGAGCCCGCAAAGCGCTGGCAAGCGTGCTGCAACGGCGCCAAGGCGAATGGCCGCGATCGCTGCAACCCAGTTGCCCTTGTCCGAGATCGCACTGCCCTCGCAATCCGGCCCGAACGAGACCTCCTCCATGGCATCTCCCGAGTTGCGCAAGCGGAACCTGTCCGTACTGCTCCAGGGCAAGGGCGCCAAGAGCGCGCTGGCCAGGGTCCTTCACGCCAAGCCGCCCTATGTGTCGGCCATGCTCAGCGGGCGCAAGAGCCTGGACCAGGAACTCTGCTACGGCATGGCCCGTGCGTTGGGCTTGCCAGAAAACTGGTTCGAAGCACCTCGTACTGCAGCGAACATTCCTGCCGCCACGCTTCAACGCCTCGCGTCCTTGCGGGACGGGGCAACCGAGGCCGACACGGCCCCGAGCGGCGAGACTGCTGAAGCGGCACCTGCGGCTGCCAGCGGCATATCCACCGAAGCCGCTGCAGATCCAGCGGATTCGGGTGAGCTGAGTGCTGCCCTGGCTGGCACCGCTCAAGGCGCTGCTACCACCCATGATGCAGCCGTCCAGCCTGCCCCCATCAAGCAAAGGGGACGGCGCTCCCAGGGTGCAACCCAGCGCGGCAGCCAGCAGCCCGTCGAGCCCACGGAGCTGGCCGGAGAATCCACTAGCGCAGGTACCACCGCTGTGGTCCAAGCCGAATCGCTGGCGCCGGCCGAGCCTGTAGCTCTGCCCGCGGCGCAAGCGCCTGTACCGGCCTTGCGTACCGAAGTCATGGCGGCGGCTGCACCGGCACCGGTTGAGACTCCGGCACTTGTGAATCCTGCTCGGACCACGCTGCAAGCCGCTGACATCACACCCGTGTATTCGCAGCCCCTGATCATTGAAGGCGGCTTGGCGCCCATCACGGAAGCGCTTATCAAGATGCTGGTGATCAAGGCCAGGCAAGGCGTGCTCTCGGAAGACAAGGCCTTCGATCTTCTGGGAACCGTGCGCTTGCTCTGAATCAAGGCGGATTGGCTCAAACAGCCAACCAGCGGCTGCACCGCCATTGCGGCAGCAGCACAAGCGCCCTTTGCCGCACTGCACTTCCGAGACACCGGAAGGTCAAGGCCAATGGGGCACGTCCGCAAGCGGCGTTGGCCTCACGCAAGCCGCCAAGGGCGCTGCCATGCCCGCGCCGAGATCACGCTCAGGCAAATGGCTCCAACGCCAGACCACGACGTCGGGTCGATGAAAACACCCATCGCGGCCGAGAAGCCGGGCGTGCCCGCCCACATCGCGCAGGCACCGGGCGCCTTCACACGCTGGGGCGGCTACTCGACCGGGGCGTTGTGGGACTACCCTGCTGCACTTGCTCGTTTCCTGCAAGCGCGAGAGATCAGTTTTTCCCTGAATCTTCGTGCCAGGCCGGCAGGACTGGGGCCTTTGCCGCGCTTGGCCAGCGCCTCCGGACACGGTCCCCAACGCAGCAGGCACACCGCCAGCTCGCCTCGTGTGCTGAGGTGAGCAAATTTGGGCACTGGAAAACGCCCCCACCCACAAGCCCATCCGGCTGTCTCAGCGCCCCAACAGGTCCGAATCTGACGCTGCCTTGGCCCGTGCACGCGCTCGAGCTTCCATCTCCCGCACCTGCTGCGCCAGCTCGGGCGGCAGCCACACCTCCACGCGCACCCAGTCCCTCGGAACGTCGTGGGCTGCGGCAAGCACCCGCTCGACGATGGCGCCCACGCGCGGCTTGGTGAGCCCGTGCCGTTCAGCCACCGTGACTTTCGCAACCCCGTCCACCAGCACTTCCCGCGCGATGGCCACGCTCTCCGCGGTCATGCGGCCCAGCCGCTCGCCGATGCTGTCGAACTCCTCGGCCGTCATCAAAACCTTCGCCATCGCTGTCCCTCTTGCAGTCGCTTTTGCGAAGCGTAGCGGGCTCAGGCGCCCAGGACCTCCTCGATGGCGTCGGCTGCCGCGCGGCGTGCCTGGGCGGCGTAGATGGTGCTGGCGCTGCTGCCGTCCGGAGCGCCGACGGCCGCCAGTAGATCCTGCAGCGCCTGCAGCAAGGCCTGACGCTGCCTGCGCAGCGTTGCGAGCTCCTGGCGCCCCTGCAGTGCTTCGCGTTGCCATTCGAAGAGGCCTTGTTGCCACCACTCCTGCGCAGCGGCCGTGCTCATGCATTGCTCCCGCGATCACCGGCGGCGAGCCGGGCGGCAGGAGCGGCAACGTTTGCCGACACCAGCGGCTCGGCCAGGTAGTACGCTCGGGTAGCGCCAATGCGACCCACGGTGAGCCCGACAGCGTGGCCGTTGATCGTCCAGACCGTCTCGTCGTTGCGTGCGTCATAGCGACAGGCAAGGCCGGCGCCAATGCCCGCCGCTGCCCCATGCAGCACACGCCGAAACTGCTCGTGCGTGACACGCTGACCTTCTAGAGCTGCCATGGTCGCGCTCCTTGGCCGCCGCAGGCCCTGAGCTGCACAGCCAGAACATGCTGCGCCCGCTCCAGCCAGCCACCGGGGCGGGTGAACTTGTGCTCGCCGATGCCGCCCGGCACGGCGGCCTGGCTCACCAGTGCCAGCAGCGCGGCGTTGTGCTCCTGCGCCGCCTTCAGCCGCTGTGGCTCAGCAACTGTGGCTAGCGAACCGGGGCACTTGGCATGTAACCCCCGAACGGCTTGAACACGGCGCCCGGATGTTGCTCGCCGAGTACGGGTGTGTTGATCGGTGCCGAAGGCGCCTCTTGCTCGTCCAAGCCCAGATAGTGGATTTGCACGCTGTTAACGAGCCGCCCATCATGATGTAGCGCCGCGCCCAGCGCGGCTGGGCGCTCCAGCACGTATCGCTGAGCGACTACTTGCAGTCGGTCGTCCACCACCTGTAGCCGGGCCAGCCGGGGGTCCGACAAACTCACCCGGTAGACAGACGCCGTTGCGCCGGCCGGGGCCAGTCGGTACTCACAGCTCGTGTCCGAAACACACCGCGGCCGGACTCCCGCCAGTGCGGACGCCCCACCGATCTGGGGCGGGTCAATAGCTAGCGGCACCGCGGGATAGCCAGCGCCGCGCACGGATGCAACCCGCAAGCTCTCCAAGCCGGGGCGGCCGGGGCTGCTCAGCATCAGGCGCAAGCTGACGCCGCGCGCCGTGGGCGAGACGCTGGTAGCCCGCTCAATGGCTATCGCGCCGTATTCAATGCGCGGCGGCTGGTACACGGCCACGGCGGCTGCCGCGGCATGAGCCGTGGGGCCATCCGCCGTGGCTCCTGCAGGACCGGACAGCCCGACGGGTTCGCCGCCACCGCAAGCGGCCAGCGCCAAGACGTTACCGAGAACCGCGAACGTCCGGAATCGGCGCAACGCGGTATCCAAGTCGAAGAAGCCAGGCATGAAAAGAAGGGGCAGAAAAAGGCCCGCACGCGGCGGGCCCGATGACACGAGGACGCTCAGATCGGCGCAGGCGGCCAAGCCAGCCGCACGGACGTGCCGTTGTAGACCGCGTTCAACGCCGCCTGGTAGCCCGTTTGGACCACGTCGCTGATGATGCCGTCACCCACGTTACCGCCCTCGCACGGATCGCCGTTTTGCAGCGCCACACCGATAACCGTGAGGTTGTTCTGGTAGCCGGTGAGGTTGTAGCCCGTGATCTGGTTGCGCACGCGCACGTCATAGCCAACATCGCCCGAGACGTTGACGTTCTTCACGCGGGTACTTGTCACCGACTTGGTTTGCCGGTTGCGCACACCACCGGTCTCCACGGTGAACGTGCAGGTACCCGTGTACTGCTCGTGCTGGCTGAAGGTGAAACCGACGTTCTTGGCGTTGGACTGCAACTGGGCGTTGGACCAGCCAAAGGCCGTCTGCACGTCACCCTTGCCGACGAACCCCTTGCCCGTCGCTGGGTCGAAAGTGACCGCGGCAACGACGGCAGCTGCGAATGCGGCTGCGCCGAGCACCACTGCGCATTGTTTGAATTTCATTGATGGCCCCTCCGTTGAAACTGATGGCTGTACTGAAGAAACTGGCCGACTCTTCGGTCCGCCGCTACAGCAACCCGGCCTTCAGGACAAAAACCTGAACCGTGGCTTTCCGGCCCTGCTTCGCAACAGGTGTGGCTTGGCCAGCGCACGGCACGTCTAGGCATCTTGTGACCGGTAATCACCGTCTCCAGCTTCCCTCTCCCCAGCTACTCGACGCTTCGCCCGCTGACGAAGCGAATATTACTTTTTGATGTCTTGACGTAGCAGCCCTTAAGCAGGGGTAAGCAACGTTACCGTCAAGTGCGAGGCGAAAGAACGCATGCAAGGGCATCCCTGGTGTCCGCTGGTCAGGATTCAGCCTGCGTTTGACTTGTCTGGTTTTAGGAACCCAATGTTTGGACTACTTGAGTAGTGCTACAGCTGTTCACGGTCGCCTTCCCAACGGGTTGACATGTCTTTAGGTGAATGAGACAACTTTCAACATAAGGGCTGGCAGTGGGTAGAGGTCCGTACCAGCTTCGGCTACAGCGACCGGCAGGCCTTCAATCGCTGCCGCACGGTCGATGTGGACCCAAGCGAGGAACAGCAGCAGCGGCTGGACGCCATCGAGGCGCTGGTGTCGGAACTGGAAGAGCAGATCGAGAACCTGGACCCCGATGGCGACAGCGGGGCCATCGACGCGCTGGAAGCGCAGCAGCGCGAAGCTGAAGCCGAGCGCGAGGCGATTGAGCAAACCCTGCAGCAGATCGACCCGCGCGATCTGCCACTGGCCGGCGCGGTGGTGTACGTCAATCAGCGTGGCGAACTGTCTGTGCTGCGGGGGCTGGTACGCGTGGACGACCGCAAGGCGCCGGCCGTGCAAGACGGGACAGCGGCATCCGGCAGCGCCGGCACGGGCAGCACCACCGCGCCCAAGCCGCCCAAGGCCGAGTTCTCGGAAAAGCTGCTGCGCCAGTTGACGGCGCACCGGACGGCTGCACTACGTGCCACGCTGGCTGACAACCCGAGCGTGGCGCTGCGTGTGCTGGCATGGCAGCTTGCACTGCGAACCGGCCTCGCGTCCCTGTACGGCCGGGAAGACGATCCGGTTGAGATCCGCGCTGACGTGACGGACGTGCGCAAGGAAGGCACCGATCTGGCCGAGTGCAAGGCGCAACAGGCGATGGAAGCGCACCGCCAGCGGTGGGGGGATCGCCTGCCCGGACAAGCTCCGTCGCTGCTGGCATGGGTGCTGAAGGCAGGCGACGAGGACGTGCTGGACCTGCTGGCCGTGTGCACGGCCAGCACCCTCAACGCGGTGCAGGGCCGCGAGGCACCGCAGCCCATGGCCGACGCCATCGCCGCCGCCGTGAGCCTGGACATGACCGCGTATTGGACGCCCACGGTGGACGGCTACTTTTGCGCCGTGCCCAAGGCCAAGGTGCTGGAGGCCGTGAGCGAGGCGGTGTCGCCCGAGGCGGCACGCAAGCTCGACGGCTTGAAGAAGGAGGCGCTGGTCGCCCAGGCCGAGCAGCTTTTGGACGGTCGGCGTTGGCTGCCGTCCGTGCTTCGGGCCAAGGGCTGACGGCACTGTCCGCCTCGGCTCTGGTCGCTGAGCAGACGAAGGGCCAGGCATCCCAGGCCGCATGCAGCCCGGCCCACAGAGCCACGAAGCGGACCCGTGTCAGGGCAGCGGCCGGTGGCCTGGACCGGCTACAAGCCGACCGGACGCCAGCGGGCGGCGCGTGCCTTGTGCCGAGCCAGGTTCTCTTGCAATGCAACAAGCCGGTTCTCCAACGTCGCCAGCAGCACTTGCGCTTCCACGGTGGAGCATTGGTTGCGCTTCAACTCGGCGATGCGGGTTGCTTGCTCGGTCACCCGCGCTTTGCATTCGTCGACAAGGCGCTGCGCTGTCTCCACGCCTCCCACCGGCAAGTCCATGACTTCACCCCCTGGATTGCTTACTTTTTAATCACTTCCGAAAATTCCAATCGAGACAGTGACTTATGCGGCACCGAGGCGGCTTGCGTACAGAGTTATCCCCAGCAACTGGGGATAGCTCAGGATGGGGGAGCGACATGCGACAACAGTTTGCAAGACGGCGGCATCCGTGCCAGCAACAGGCGGAAGGCCGCGCCGCACCTCATCGTCACGGTACTTTCGGGCATGCATGGTGTCTTCTGTGCAAGTCTGCAAGCTACCGCCTGCGCGCAGGTCTTGGCCGAATACCAGCCAGCTCGATGCGCAACGCTTCCCGGTCGAACTCGGGCGCCGCCAGGTCGGCCAGCCATTCCAGGCGGCCATAGAAAAGCAGCGCGGCGGCGTAGACGCCCATGCTGACGGTGGCCTCGCCGCGCTCCATGCTCATGACGGTCGGCACCGAGACGTTGATCTCAGCCGCCAGCGCACGGATCGACAGGCCACGCCGCTCGCGCGCCAGGCGCAGGTTCGCACCCAGCTCCAGCAGCACTGTGGCGATCGGGGCAGGCATGTCCTGGGCGAGTTTCAAAGCACGCGGCATGCGATTTATTTTCGCTTCACTCGCGATAGAATTCAAATATATTTGAACCTGCGCTACTTGAAACGTTTCACGGGTCGCTGGGCCGCTAGTGCTTCGACCGCCGGTTGCCCAGCTCGATGGGCACAACGGCCCCTACCCCGACTCGGCATGTGACCAGCGCTAGCCGGGTGCTTTCCTGATTGAGGTCCGCCGCGCCTGCTCGGCAGCGTGGACGCGCGGGTGGTGGCTCGACC
>NZ_AUMO01000135.1 GCF_000430725.1 Azohydromonas australica DSM 1124 | reverse complement strand
CGCTCAGCCACCTCGGTATTGGAGCCCTCGGCCCTGAGCACCCGATCGCGCAAATCCTGTGAGTACGCCTGTCCTGAACGCCACGCCATGAGACACCTCCGTACTGCTGCGGTCCCATTGGCACATCATCACCCCGGCTCAAAGCCACCACCGACAGCGTTGTGCAGGTCAGGAAGGATTTGCTTTAGATCGTGCGCCGGTTGATCCCCAGGCCTGCGGCGACGACTTCCGGGCTCTCGCCTTCCTCCACCCGCTTGACTGCATCCCGACGCAGCCGCTCCAGCATGTCGTGCGGGTAACTGCGCGCGTCAATCGTCTTCTTGCAACGCATGCCTCGTTTTACCAATGAGGCAATACTTGCGCGTGTCTTAGTAAGCACGGGCGTGGCCGCAGCGCCGCGATACCCGGAACTGGCGCTATGGTGCGCCCGCTTTTCGACTGACCGCAGCGCAAGCTTCCCTGGTCCACTCCAGGCTGGATCCTTGCGCACGTCACGTCCCGTCCATGAACACCGCACCAGACCAGCCGCTGCCGGCAGCCCCCACGCCGGCCGTGCACCTGTACCACATTGCCTATTCCGCGCAGACGCTGGCGGACCTGGAACCCGGGTACCTGCTGTTGGACAACCTTGCCAACGAGCGGCCCGACTGGTTCGAGTACTGGCCCATCCGTCGCTTTCTGCTCCAGGCCCTGGAGGATGGCAGGCTGGACGAGCAGGCTTGGTATGGCTTCTTCTCGCCGAAGTTCCGTGCCAAGACCGGGCTGTCGCACTCGCAGGTCTGCGACTTCGTGCACAGGCACGCGGTGCAGGCCGATGTATGCCTGTTCAGCCCGCAGCCCGACATGGGGGCTTTCTTCCTGAACGTGTTCGAACAGGGTGAAGCCTTCGATCCGGGCTTGATCGACGCGGCACAGCGGTTCCTGGCGCACGCCGGGTGGCCCTGCGCGTTGGGGACGCTGGTGATGGACTCGCGCCAGACCGTGTTTTCCAACTACTTCGTCGCGCGGCCCGCCTTCTGGCGCGAGTGGCTGGGGCTGTGCGAACAACTGTTCTCGGTCTGCGAGGGGCCCGACACGCCGCTGCGTGCAGCGCTGGTCCAGGCGACCACCTACCCCGGCCAGGCACAGCGCAAGGTGTTCCTACTGGAGCGCCTTGCGTCGTTGCTGCTGACGCTGCGTCCCCAATGGCGTACCGGGGCTGCGGACCCGTTCGGTTTTGCCTGGTCGGTGAGCCGGCTGCGTGAGCGCCCGGAGGATGCCTTCATCAGCGACGCGCTCAAGCTCGCCTTCCGGGAGCAGCGCTTCCCCGAGTACATGCGGGCCTTCGCGCTGATCCGCGAGCGCTTCTTCGACGCGTCGCCCAAGACCTGAGCAGAGGAAGCCGATGTTCGTGCAACTGAATGTGGTCGAAGCGCAGGTCGCCGAGCTGATCGACCAGGGCCGCCACGAGGAAGCGCTGCAGCAGATCGTGATGGCCGTGCAGGCCACCTATCGCCTGCCGGCACTGGCGCACCACATGCTCTACTACCCGGGACTGGACCGGCAGATGGAGCGGCTGGCACAGGCGCTTGCGGCCTCGGGGCAGCCCTCCTTGGAAGCCATGGACGTCGGCACCAACACGCTGGTCGTCGCCAGCGAGCTGTACGCTGTGGGAGGCCATTCGCGCGTACTGGAGGATCTGGTGCGCGAGCTGCCCTCGCCCACCGTCGTGCTGACCGATCTGTTCCACAGCTACCGCCAGCAGCCACGGCACCTGGACGCGTTGCACGCGCAGCTGGACGGCGTGCCCCTGATTGCGCTCAACCATTCCTCGCTGTGGCACAAGTGCCAGCAGTTGTACCGCCTGGTGCAGCGCCTGCGACCGCGCTGCATCCTGTACCTGCAGCACTTTCAGGACGCGGTGGCTTTCGTCGGCACGCTGGGCCACGGCGGGCCGGTGAAGTCGTTGGTCCACCATTGCGACCACAACCCCAGCCTAGGCTGCACGGTGGCCGGCATGGGCCACGTGGACGTTACCGATGAGCTGGGCACGATCTGCCGGCAACACCTGGGCCACGACACCACGGTGCTGCCGCTGTACGTGCCGGACCAGGGCTGCCGCACCTTCGACCTTTTCGCAGGCCACGGGTTCTCGGTCGTGACGGCCGGCACGGCAATCAAGTTCTCTCGCGGCGGCGCGGTGCCACTCCAGGGCATCGTCGCCACGGCACTGCAGGCAGTGGACGGGCGTTTCTTCCACATTGGGCCGCTGCCGCAGGACTGGGAAACCGAGATCCGGAACCACCTGCAGCAGCAGGGGCTGGATCCGGCACGCTTCATCGCGCTGGGTCCAGTTGCCTCACTGTGGCAGACGCTGGCCGAGCTGGACGCACATGTCTATCTCTCCTCGGCGCCAGTGGTCGGTGCACGCGGCACGGTAGAGGCGCAGGGCTGCGGCTATCCCGAGCTGTTCTTCCGCCATGACGATCCGCAATCGCTGTTGGCCGCCACCTCGCTGCACGCCGACACCGACCTGGGCTGGCACACACTGGCCGAACTGGGCGCGCTACTGCGCAGCATGGACACGGCACGGCAGCAGGCGGCGAGCCGACGCTCGCGCGCCTACTACGAGCAGCGCTTCTCGCGCAGGCCGTTCCTGCGCGCGCTGCCGGGGCTGCTGGGCCCCGGCCCCGCCGTCCTCAACGTCGAAAGGCCCTGTACACCAGCGGCTTGAGCCGGCTTGTACTGCGTGCAAGGCACCATCCCCGCAGCGCACTATCTGCATCGCCAAGGCATGCGCGTGAGGCGCATGTCGCGTGACCGCTCCCGAGCGGCACGTCAACCCATTGTGCCCACGGCATCCCGCACGGCAGCGATCACGGCGTTCGTCTGGTCCTCGGTCTGGGTGGGGCCAATGGGCAGGCTCAGCACCTGCTCATGCAGCCGTTCGGAGATGGGCAGCGTGCCGCGGGCAAGACCCAGCACGGCATACGCGGGCTGCAAGTGCGGCGCCACGGGGTAGTGGATGACCGTGCCCACGCCCGCGGCGGCCAGCCGCTGCGCCAGCGCGTCGCGCCGGGCATGGCGCACCACAAAGAGGTGCCACACCGGCTCGGCGAAGTCCGCCACCGTGGGCAGGCCCAGTCCGGGCACGCCGGCCAAGCCTTCAAGGTAGCGCGCCGCCACGGCTGCGCGGCGGCGGTTGAACTCGTCGAGCGTGCGCAGCTTCGGCCGCAGCAGCGCGGCCTGCAGCTCATCCAGCCGCGAGTTGGTGCCTATCACCTCGTTGTGGTACTTCACCTTGGAGCCGTAGTTGCGCAGCGTGCGCACGCGCTCGGCGAGCGCGGCATCGTCGGTGGTGACGGCGCCGCCGTCACCCAGCGCGCCGAGGTTCTTGCCGGGGTAGAAGCTCCAGGCCACCGCGTCCCCGTGGGCCCCCAGGCGGCGGCCCTTGTAGCGCGCACCGTGCGCCTGCGCGCCGTCCTCCACCACCTTGAGTCCATGGCGGCGCGCCACGGCCAGGATGGGGTCGAGGTCCGCCGGCTGGCCGTACAGGTGCACCGGCATCACGGCACGGGTACGCGGCGTGATGGCGGCCTCCAGCCGCGCCGGGTCGAGGTTGCAGGTCTCTGGGTCCGGCTCCACCGGCACGGGCGTGGCGCCGACGTGGCTGGCCGCCAGCCAGGTTGCGATGTAGGTGTTGGCCGGGACGAGCACCTCGTCGCCAGGGCCGATGTCCAGCGCGCGCAGTGCCAGCACCAGCGCGTCCAGGCCGTTGCCCACGCCCACGCAGTGCGCGGCGCCGCAGTAGTCGGCGTACTCGGACTCAAAGTGCTGGAGCTCCTGCCCCATGACGTACCAGCCCGAATCGAGCACGCGCTCGAAGGCGGCGACAAGCTCGTCACGCTGCGCGGCGTTGATTGCGCGCAGGTCCAGGAACGGAATCATTGCAGCCCCTCCACCATCAGCGGTCCGGGCAGGAAGCGCGCATAACGGCGCATCGAGGCCCGGATCGCTTCGAGCGACAGCGTGAAGCGGTACTCGTGCTCGTCGGTTTCGTTGAGCACGGCACCAAAGCGCTCGTGGAAGGCGCGCACGCTTTCGTTGCCGCGCTGCACCTGAAAATGCGCGGCGGTGAATCCCAGGGTGTCGAGCGCGTAGGCATACACCATCAGCGCCGACTCGACGGCGGCACCGCTGGGACAGCCATCCACCAGGATCCAGCTTCCCCAGCAGAAGCTCGGCCCCTGCGCGTCGTACAGCCGCACCGTGCCAAGCGGGTGGCCGGCAAGGCTTTCGATCACGAAGTAGGCCTCGCCGCTGCCGTGTTGGTAGCGCTCCAGCCAAGCCTGCTGGTCGGGCAGCCGGCCCGACACCGCCGACAGGTAGCGCGACTTGCGCGCATCGATGCGCAAGCCGAGGATGAATTCGGCATCCGCCGGTGCGGCATCGCGCATTGCCAGCGTCTTGCCCACCAGGCGCCGGGCACGCTGTATGGAAGGCACCGCCGGGGTCACGACCAACTCCATGCTCACACTCCCACCGCGGCGCAGAACTCGCCGTACTCGCGGATGTAGTCGGCCGCGTCGTAGTGGTGCGAGGCGAAGACCAGCAGCATCGCGTCGGGCGTGTACTTGTACTGGATGCCCCAGGTCATGGGCGGCAGATACAGGCCCCGGTCGGGCGAATCCAGCACCACCTCGGCCTTGTTGCGGCCATCGTCGGCCACCACCGCGCAGCTGCCGCGCAGGCAGATGAGGAACTGGTGGCATTCCTTGTGCGCATGCTCGCCGCGGATCTCGCGGCTGGGCACGCCGTACACCAGGAAGTAGCGCAGCGGCTTGAACGGCACCTGCCGGTCGAACTCGCCCACGGTGAGCTGGCCGCGAAGGTCTGGAATCACGGGGAAGTGATGCAGCGTTACGCCCTTGACCGGCAGAGGCTGCACCGCCGGGCGCCGCCCGGGCGGCTCGGCCACGAAAGCCGCAATGGCCGCCTGCTCGGACAGGCCCACATAGCCCACGATGCTGGCGGGATTGCCCTCCACGATGGCCGCCGGCGGTACCGAACGCGTGACCACTGCCCCTGGACGAACCAGGGCCCGCGCCCCTATGGTCAGCCCCGTGCTGAGAGTGGCATTGGCGCCGATCCATGCACCGGAGCGCACCAGGGTCGGGCCATCGCCAGCCACACTGGGCAGGCCGGCAAAGACGGCATTGGGGCCGACATACACGCCCCGCTCGAGCGTCACACCCGCGCCCACGTGCGCGCCACCCAGGACGACACACCCCGGCCCCACGGACGCTAGTGGGTCCACGTAGGCCCGTGCATCGATCTTGGCGGGGGCGTCAACGTCTGCGGTTCCGGGAGAGGAGTACGGCATGGCATTCATGGCCCGAAGTACACCCCAGGGCAACCGCCGCCGATGTGCGGAAAAAGGACTCTATCCCCCCCTTTTCCCCGACCGGTGCCGCCGGGCGTGAGATTGGGCGGCCGCCCAGGCTGCGTACCCGGTTTCCCGTATCGCACACACGCGCTGCGCACTTGGTCTGCAAAAAAGGGAACGGCCCCATGGGGGCCGTTCTGTATGGCGTGCCAGCCAGCGCGGAGCACCGGCCGCACGCCCGGCCCTCTCAGGGCCGGGGCCTACCAGCGGTCAAATCAGCGGCAGGTGACGCTGTTCCTCCTGTACCACCGGGAGCACTGCCGGCGCCAGGTTCACCGTAGCGCTGGCGGCGCTGATCGCCACGGCGCCGTGCTGGGCCGCCATGTCCGGCAGCACGGCGGCAGGAGCCGGTGCCAGCAGTTCGTCGGCACTGGGCAGCGTGGGCGCCGGGGCCGCTGCGACCGCTTGGTCGCGGGCGAACCACACGTCGGCCACTGCGTGCTGCGAGCCGTCCATCGCCGTCCAGTTGGATACCAAGCCCAGCAGGTTGCCGTTGTCCATGGCGGTGCTGGTCTGGGCCTGCAGGTCGATGGAAGCCACGCCGTGCTGAGCCAGGGTCTGCAACTCAGCCGCGTCGGTCTTGCCGTCGTGGTTGGCATCCACCCACAGGCGCAGCTGGTTCCAGTTCGCGTCCAGCGCGTCGAGCACGCCGTCGTGGTTGCTGTCCTCCAGTGTCATGGCGGCGTAGCCGTCACCCGCTCGCGTGCCCTGGGCCGTGAGCGTGCCGGCGCCGAAGAGCTCGCGCCCGTCGTTGATGACACCGTCGCCATTGCGGTCCATTACCAGCAGGCCGTCACCGGCGCCGACCCAGCCCACGCGGCTCACGCCGCTGCCGTCCACGTCATAGTCCACACCATGGCTGGCTGCCAGCGTCCGCACGCCGTTGCCGTCCAGGTCCAGCACGATGGGCGACACCCCGGCCAAGGCGGTGGTCTGGGCCGTTGACATCGCCGAAACGTCGAGGGCCGCAGCTTGGCTCATGGAGAGGCGCGACAGGTCTGCCGCATCCAGCGCGGCGGCCTGGGCGGCAGAGAGCGCACTGAGCTCGCCGGTCGTCAGGGCGGCGACCTGGTCACCATTGAGGGCTTTGAGGGCCGCGGTGGTCAGGGCCGCAAAGTCCTGTGTTTCCAGCGCGGCGATCTGGCCCACCGACAGCGCCACCGCCTGCGCGGTGGTCAGAGCAGCAAAGTGCTCAGGCTTGAATGCATTGAGGTCGGTGGTGCTCAGCCCCGACAGTTGCGCCGAGGTCAGCGCGGCGAACTGTGCCGGCGTCAAGTCATCAAGCTGGTCCGCACCCAGCACCGCAAGCTGATCAACTCTCAGACCACGAATGGCGGCCGTGCTCAGGGCTTGCAGGTCGGCGGAGTCAAGGGTATTGAGCTGCGCCGTGGTCAAGCCCGCCAGCTGGGCGCTGGTGAGGACGGCCATGTGAGCGGCATCCATGTCCTTGAACATCGCTGCGCCCACTGCGCCGATCTGCGAGGCGGTCAGCGCCTTGACGGCCGCAGTGCTCAAGGCCAGGAAGTCGTCGCTCTGCAATGCCCCCATCTGCTCCACCGTCAGCTCCGTGACCTGCGCCGTGCTCAGGGCCGCAAAGTGGGCAGCCTTGAGCGCATTCAGATCACTCGAACTCAGGCTGCCCAGCTGCTTGGCCGTCAAAGCCGAAACCTGCTCCACGCTGAGGTCGTCGAGCTGGTCGGCTCCCAAGGCCGCGAGCTGCTGCGTACCGAGGGCACGGAGGGCTGCGGTGCTCAGAGCCTGCAAGTCAGCAGAGTTCAGCGTGTCGAGCTGGGCACCGGTCAGCGCCGTGACCTGAGCAACGCTGAGCATGCCCGTGCGGCCGCTGGTCAGTGCCGCGAAGTCGGAAGTTCCCAGGCTCGCCACCTGGCCCGGCAGCAACGCGGCCAGCTGGCCCGACGTAAGGTCACCCAGCTGATCGGCACCTAGCACCGCGAGTTGCCCCTCGGTCAATGCACGCATGGCCGTGGTGCTCAGGGCTTGCAAGTCATCGCTGGTCAGCCCATTAAGCTGGACCGTCGTCAACGCAGCGGCCTGCGCGCTGGTGAGCACCGCAAACTGTGCCGACGTCAGCGCGTTGAGCTCGGCCGAGCCCAGGCTG
>NZ_AUMO01000134.1 GCF_000430725.1 Azohydromonas australica DSM 1124 | reverse complement strand
CGCTGCGTTGCCCGCAGGGCAGGCTTTTGAGGGCTCCACTTCCACGCCTGCAGCAGCTTGCTCACGTGCCCTGGGTGGTAGTGCACGCCGAGCTTGCGCTCAATGAGTACCGCATTGCGTTTGCGCGTCCACAGCTCACCGCTGAATCCGTGCGCCGGGGCTCCTTCGTCGAGCCAGGTCAGGATCTGAGCCCGCTGTTCAGCTGAAAGCTTGCACGCTGCCCCAGGGGCGGTGCGCTTGTTCAACGCGGCAATCCCGCCCCCGTCACGCCCGCGGCGCATCCACTGCGAAACCGCACCCGGTGTGACGCCCAACGCCTGCCGCAATCTCCGCCTGTGTCCACCCCGCCTCGTGCAATTCCCAGGCACGCAGCCGCCGCCCCTCACGCCAGTCGACGGCCCGGCTCGAAAGCAGCTGTTCCATGTTGGCCTCCTTGGAGAGCCTGACGGAGTTGAGCAATCTATGCGCCGATCAGTAGGTGGCCTACTAAAAATGAGTTCTTATGCGGCATTACGTCTGACATATGCGCGATTGCAGTAAGCGGTCAACAAACATCCGATGCGACATCATCGGTAGGTACCTGCGCCGCCACGGCGGTCAGTCGATGTACTCGTCTTCAGTGGGCGTGACGTTGTATTGCCGGTCGAGGAATCTCAGCACGTGTCGCTGCCGGTCTTCTCTGACCGCTTCCGGCGGATCAGGCATGCAAGGTAGCGGTGATGCCCTTGGCAAGGAAAACGAACAACGCCAGCCAAGTTGTCAAGCAGCGATAGCTGCCGCCCGCCCGAGCTTCATCCATCTTTACCTGTACTTCACATGCCGTGGTGAACCGCCTGCGGCCTTGATGCGTTTTCGATTCGTGGCGCGACAGTAGCGCCCGTAACAGGAGTCGCATTCATGATCAGCAAGCGGATCACCCTCGTCGCAGTGGCTCTCTTCGGCAGCCTTGGCGCCGGCCTAGCCCAGGCGCAAGGTGCCGACCTCCAGTGGTCGGTGACCATCGGCTCGCCCGTCGGTGTGCCGGTCTACATCCAAGGGGCGCCGGTCCATGGTTCACCGATGCCCACAGCGCACCCTGTACCTGTGCGCATGCCTCAGGGATACCAGCAGCCCACGCGCTGGGATCGCGATGGCGACGGCATTCCCAATGGCCGTGATCACGTTTTCAATCCGGTCTGGGACCGTGATGGCGATGGCATCGCCAACCGCCACGACCGCCGTGACAACCTGCGTCAGGACCATGATGGCGATGGCGTACCGAACGGCTACGACCGCTCACCCTGGGGTCGGCGCTGAAGGTTCGAGATTGCCATGTACCGATGCACGACCGTGGCATTTGACGGACGGCATCGGACAATATGCGATCGCTGCCAAACAGCCTTGCATGTAGTTGTTGTCACGCCAACCTGAGGATGGCGGCAAGCCGTGCCGCATCAGGCGGCTTCACGAGGTACTTGTCAAAGCCGGCATCGATGGCGCGCTGCCGGTCCGAGTCCTGTCCATATCCGGTCACGGCCACGATCAGCGCATGCGCCGTCTCTGGCATCGAGCGCAGGCGCCGTGCCATGTCGTTGCCGTCTATCCCAGGCAGACCGATGTCGAGCAGGCACACATCGGGACGTTCCTGCCGGGCAAGATCCAGCGCGCGATACGCATCGTGCTCGACCCAAACCTGATGTCCGGCCTCTTCGAGGTAGAGCGCCAGCATCCGCGCTGCATCCTGGTTGTCGTCCACAACCAGTACTCGCCGTGGACGGCCTCGTGGCGTGGCAGGCCCATGCGCGGATTCCGTGCCCAGGAACGGGTCGGCTTGTAGCCGCGGCAGCCGCACGGTGAACTCGCTACCGGTACCCGGGCCCTTGCTCTGGCAGCTCACCATCCCACCATGCAGGCCCACGAGGCTCTTGACCAGCGCAAGACCCACTCCAAGCCCGCCCTGTGCACGGTCAGGGTTGCGTGCGGCCTGCACGAACAGCCCGAATATCTTGGGCTGCAGGTGCAGTGGAATGCCAATGCCGTTGTCGCTCACCCGCATGACCACCCAATCTTGCTCGACCTGCATGGCCATGACCACATCACCGCCCTCGGGCGTGTACTTGGCGGCGTTGCCCATCAGGTTGGACAGAATCTGGACCAACCGCTTCTGGTCCCCGAGCACGAAGGCACGTTCGGGCGGCAGGGTGATGGAGAGCTGGTGGCGCCGCGACTCGATCAGCGGCCGCACCTGCTCCACGGCGTAGGCCACCACCCGCTTGAGATCCTGGGCCTGCCGTTCGATGGCCACCAGGCCTCGCGTGACGCGCGACACGTCGAGCAGGTCGTCTACCAGGGCGGTCATGTGGCGCACCTGGCGGGCAATGATCTCGCTGGTGCGCTGGACCTGGCTTTCGGCCAGCCGTCCCATGAGCAGGAGTTCCGCGGCCGTGCTGATCGGCGCCAGCGGATTGCGCAACTCATGGGCCAGCATCGCCAGGAAGTCGTCCTTGCGCTCGTGCTCGCCGCGCAGCTCCTCGGCCAGCGCCTCGGCACGCTGCCGTGCACGCACCTGCTCCGTGACGTCGTAGGCGAACACCAGGATCCCGCTCGTGTGGCCTTGGGAGTCCAGGAGCGGCTGGTAGACGTAGTTGAAGAACACCTCGTCCGGTGGCCCTTCGAAGGCGCCGCGGTGCAACAGCGCCGGCTCTTCCTGGCCGACATACGCCTTGCCGCTTCGATAGACCTCGTCGAGGATGCGCGGGAAGGGCTGGTCCTGCATCTCGGGCAGTGCCACGCGCAGCGGCTGGCCGATGACGGCGCGCGGGCCGATCAAGGCCTGGTAGGTCGGGTTGACGAGCTCGAACACATGCTCGCCCCCTTGCAGCACCGCGATGCCGGCAGGCGCCTGCAGGAACAGATCATGAAGGTGCTGGCGCTGCCGCTCCCGCGCCTGCAGCAGGCTCGCCCGCTGCAGCATCGAGGCCAGCTGGGCCGTGACCGACTCCAGGAAGGCACGGTACTTGTCGTCGAAGTGCAGCCGGGTGCTCAGGCCAAAGGCCACCACACCTTGCGGCACGGTGCCGGACTCCCCTTCAATGGGCAACAGCAGGACAGCCGCTTCGCCGCCCGGTACGGTGCTGCCGGCCGCAACACCGAGCTGCTGGGCGCTGTTGAGCTCGAACACGCGCCGGGCCGTGGCATCCAGCTGCGTCTGCCGGTCCTCGCCGTGGTCCAAGGCTGCAGGCTGACCAGCCAGCAGCAGCCGCTGCTGCGCCGCATCCCAGAGGTAGATCCATGCGAAGGGAATGTCGTGCGGGTTGTGGCCCAGCACTGCAGCCGCATCGGCCACCGGCTCCAGCGAGCTGGTCGATGCCAGCGCGCGCAGCGTCTGGGCACGACGCTCGCCCAGCACCGTGTCGGTCACCTCGAACACCGGTTGCAGAATGCCGGCGACGGCGCCGTCGTCGTCGCGCAGAGGGCTGAAGGTGAAGGTGAAGTACGCGTCCTCCTCGAATCCATAGCGGGTGACGGGGATGTGTTCCTGCCGGACCTCGACCACTTCACCGTGGTCAAGCACCCGGCGCATCCACGGATAGATCAGCGGGTAGGTGTCGGGCCAGGATTCGCGGTAGGACGCGCCGAAATAAGCCGGATGGCGCGGTCCCATGATGAGGGCATAGCCGTCGTTATAGATCTGCGTCTGCTCGGGCCCCCAGAAGATGATGGTTGGCGAGGGCAGCTCCATGATCAGGCTGACGTAGCTCAGCAGGCTGCGTGGCCACGAGTCCATGGGACCCAGTGGCGTTCGCCCCCAGTCGAATGCGAGCAGCAGCGCCTGGGTCTCGGAGCTTCGAAGGGAGATATCGATAGGCTGTCTGGCCATGCCCTGGAGGTGTTCCATGTTGTCCGGCGCCCATTGACGCCAACGCCGTTCCAGGCGAGACCGTGATCGTGTGCCCAGTGCAGTGGGGATCCGTCGCGTAGTGTGCCGCAGGCCGCATGGACGCACGGACTGCAGCCAGGCAAGCGCGAAATACAGGGGCCGCAAGCCGGCGCTTTCAAAGCGACCGCTGAGCCACGGCACCGCCCGCAGGTGCTCTCGGCGTTTCAAAGGGTCGGGCAGGCATGTGCCAGCTCAGGCGCACACGCTCGGGCGGTGGATGCAAGCCAGAGCAGCATGCCGCAAGTGCCTGCGTATGGACCGGTGTCCACGCCAAGCCTGCGTCAGACCATACCTATGACCTGTGACGCGCCGTTGTTCGGCGCTGCAGTCATGTTGCCTTCACCCGCCTGGGCTCTGGAGATGCACAAAGGCAGTCAACCGTTCATCCTTATTTGAACATCACCGCGTATTTGACTCATTATTAATTGAACGACGCAATCTGTTGGCTGCGCTCGGCAGCCACGACAAGCTCAAGTGCTCTGTCCAATCCAAGTCGCAACGGCCTGGGCCAGTGCCCGCTCTTGCTCGGTGTTGCTGCAGCCGGCTGTCGGGTCGGCCAAGTGTTGCTCCAGCGCCCAGCCTGGCGGCCGGCGGCTTTCCCACCAGGCTTGCGATGCGGCAGCAAGCGCCAATAGCGGCACTGCCGTATTGGCCGGGCTGGTGGCCCTGGAATGATTCGGCTTGCCGCCAGACGCCTTGTTGTCCGCGCTACCGCGGCCATAGGCGAAGTCCAGCATCATCCCGACTGGACTGAATTTCTGCATGAGCGCCCTTTCCTGCTGGATCTATTGGCGTAGAGCCAAGTATCGCCGAGGCCGCCTGCAGCAATACCCATCACGCTTGGAAAACCAGCCGTCGATATCAAGCCAGGCGGCCCAATCGCCGCTGTTGAACAGTGGCTGATCTGACCCCAGCTGCTTGAGATCGAGCATTTGAGCCGGGCGCGGGCAGCGCCTGGCTTGTCCCCAGATTCGGTGGACAACTCTGTGAGCCAGCACCCTGGCGTCACGGCAAGTCGTTGATTCGATTGACAACGATGCGACTGCTCAAAAATTAGGCAAACGCTGAAAGTTGATAGCGCGATGAGGGCCCCTTGCGCATTGAAGTCCCGGGCCCGATTCTTCCCGGCCAGATTCCATCCAAGCTCGGCGAAGGTATCGCTTCGTCCATTGCGCATGAAACCACATCACCGCCCGGCCCGGATGAGGGCTCTCGCCATACCCTGAACCGGATGGATTCTTCAGTGGATTTGGCATTCGCGTACTCGCGCACCCGGCGTGCTTGCGCTCAACGGCAATAATGAGTAACGGACCCCATTTGTCTCGTCCGTTGAGGAAGTACCAACACCATGCCCAGCAAGAGAATCGCGGCCGCCAAGAAAGCGGCATCCAAATCCGCTGCAAAGAAGGCAGCTCCTGTTGCCAAGAAAACCGCCCAACCGGCGGCAGCAGCCACCTTCCGCTTGAAGATCGACCTGGCCAACCTCGCCGTCGGCGCCAAGACGGTCAAGCAGCTCTCGCGGGCGGTGGGGAAGCTGGCGCAGACGCTCACGAAGATGGAAGACGGCGGCGGCGTGTCGCTGGAAGCACCCGTGACCGGCAAGGCGGTCAACCTGGTCACGCAGGATGCCAAGCTCGCGCGCCGCTTCGGCATGGAAGAAGGCCGCGCCCCGCGCGGTGCCAAGACCGCCGCACCGGCGGCCAAGAAGGCTGCTGGCGCTGCGCAGGCGGCCGCAACACCTGCGCCGGCGAAGAAGGCGGCCACCAAGAAGGCCGCAGCGAAGAAGGCCCGCGCGCAGGCCGCTCCGACGGATGGGGCCCCCGCAGCCGAAGCGATCGACGTCACGCTGGTAGCCAAGCGTGCAGCCCAGAAGGCCGCGGTCAAGAAAGCGCCTGCCAAGAAGGCGGCTGGCAAGAAAGCCGCGCGCAAGACGGTCGCCAAAAGCTCGAACGAGCCTGCACGTGCTGCGGGCGGCGAATCGGCCGCGGCTCCCGAGGCGCCGCCGGCCATCGACACGCCGGGTGCCGAGGCCTCAGCGTCCTGACAGAGGAACAGGCCATGAAGTACCCTGCCCTGTCGGTTGCCGGACTCCGGCGCCCAGGTGCGGGGGTTTCCAGAGCTCCACGGAGCAAGTCAGCAACAAGGAACGACTATTTGCGCAAGGCAATGCAGGGAGAGGGCATGGGAGAGTTGCAGTTGCGCGTGACCATTCCGGACGGCGTCGAGTTTGCCGATCTGCGCCTTTCGCGAGACGTAGGCGACGGCCGGGTGCGGTTCAAGATGGCGCCCATCGAGGCGATCTGCGAGGCCAGTGACCTGGACCTCGGTGAAATCATGCAAGGCCCGCAGCCGCTTGTGGGGCTGCTGATCGCGGCCTGGTACGCGGCTCATCTGGAGCGTGGCGGCGCGCCGGACCCGGTGCAGGAAGACCTCATGGAAGAGACCCGGCTCGAGGAGGAGCACGGCGGCGGCTTCTCGTACCCGCCCGGACACGCGTGAAGCTTGTCGTGCCGCTCAAGTCGCTGCGCCAGCCAGTCCGGTCAGCGATCAGGGCAAGCCGCTCTACCCTCGCCTTCACGTTGGCAGCCGAAGCCGCAACCAGCTCAACCGCAAGAGGCAGGCGGCTCCTTGAGCTGATGCCGCTCCGGCGCGGGTTCGGCCAGCAACAGCGTGGCATCGCTCCAGTCGCACTCGGCTTCGACGCGCCGCAGTGCATCGACCGACGACTCCCCAAGGTGCTCGAATCTCGCCTCGTTCACCACGCGGCCGCGCGTGAAAACCAGTCTCAGCAACGACATATCTCTCCCCCATCATCTCTGTCGACGCTTTCAGGAATGGCGCCGCTTCCAATTACAACGCGTTGAGGCGTCGTGCCGATGACAGGTCATGGGACGGCCCTTCACCTGCGGGTTCAGACCCAGGGCGATAACTGCCAGATGGCTTTGGCGGTTCACCTTATAGCGAGCCCTCCGCGATTTTTGCTCTGGCCTGTGCCGCCACCTCTCGCACCTGCTGCGCCAGCTCGGGCGGCAGCCATACCTCGACGCGTTCCCAGTTTCTCGGGACGTCCTGGGCAGCGGCAAGCACTCGATCGACGATGGCACCCACACGCGGCTGAGTGAGCCGGTGCCGTTGGGCAACCAGGAATTTAGGCACGCCGTCCACCAGAACCTCTCGCGCGATCGCAATGCTCTCCGGAGTCATTTTCCCCAGCCGCACTCTGAAGCTGTCGAACTCCTCGGCCGTCATGGAAACCTTTGTCATTGATGTCCTTCGTTCTGACTGCGCAGAGAGCGTACCGTTGGGCTGCGGCTGTCGCAGGAAGACGAGTTCAAGGGTGCCCACCTCTGCATCCATCGCATCGGCGCCACGCCGGAGCACGAGGTGAGCTGGTAAGCCGCAGGTATCACCAGCATCCCTGGAAGGAAAACGCCGGGTCGCAAGGCCCGGCGTTTTCGCTCTAGCGCTTCTCCCGCGCGCGGCATGCAGCAGCCGCGCGCTTCCCCTTTCTTGGCGCGGCTCAGCCGGCGCTTCCCTGCGGGCACGGCGACTTGCGCCGCCGCGCCACGATGCCCACCACCCCCACGCCCGCCAGCATCAGCCCAACCGCTCCGGGCTCGGGTACGGCCGCCACCGCGGGGGCGAACGCGGGGTGGAGCGACGTGTAGCCGCTCGCGCGCATGGACGCTTCTATCGTGCTGGCCAGCGACGTCCCGCGCGGGTTGGAGATCGAAAAGCTCAGCGTCTGCTCGCGCACCAGCAGGCCCGGCTCGGCACCGTCGGTATCCAAGCGCGTGCTGTAGCCGCCCAAGCGCCTGCCGTCGGCGCCCAACATGCGCATGTGGAAGGCGGCCAGGCCGCCCTCGTGGCGCGGGCCGCCAGTTGTCTCCAGTTCCATGCGCAAGTCCCCCGTCCACACCAGCCGCGTGTAGGGTGCCAGGACGATGGCGCCCACGAAGGAACTGGAGGCGGGCACGGTGCGCGCATCGAAGCGGTTCTCCAGTACGCCGTCCCCGGCCGTGTTGCGCACCAGGCCGCCCACGCGGGCCTCGAAGTCGCGGGCGTCGTTGCCTTGGGAGACGCCGGCGCTGCCTAAGCCGGGAGTGGCATTGATGGCCGCCCGCGGGAAGAACTGCTGCAGGCCGACGTAGCGGCTGCGCACGTCGGTCGGGTAGGGCAACGGCTGCCCGTCCGGGCCGGCGTAGCTCTGCTGTACCCACGCCGCCGCGCGCGCGTTGATACGGCTGGTGTCGAAGCTGACGCCGGGCGCGATGCCGTCGCCCGGCCGCAGGTCCACCAGCGACCAGCCGAAGTCCTCCAGCACCAGGAGGGCGCGCGCATCGGCCCACGCCGGGCCGGCCGCCGTGCTGGCCACCAGGGCCGCGCACAGCCAGGGCACCGCCCGGGACACGCTTGCTTTGAACATGGGAGTCTCCTTTTGCTGTTGCTGTTCCTGTCCCGGCTCAGCGCTTGCCGCGCCGAGCGGCCACGCCCACCACGCCTAGGCCGGCGAGCATCAGCGCCACCGTGCCGGGCTCGGGCACGGGGTTGGCGGACGAGTAGCCCTGCACGCCCAGGCTCATTTCGAAGGAGGCCGGCAACACGTAGGGGTTGCGGTTGGTGAACACGAGGCGCAGCGACTCCTCGTGCGACAGCCGCCCCGGCGCGCGGCCGCGGGTGTCCAGCTCCAGTTCGTGGCGCGCCTGAAAGATGGGGTCCTCGCTTTCCATCTCCATGCGAAAGCGCGCCTCGACGTGCTCGTGGCGCATGCCCGCGCCCACGCCCGTCTTCTCCACGAACATGCTCAGCCGCCCCGTCCACACCAGCTCGGTGAGGGGCGCCAAGACGATGTCGCCGCTCATGCCGCCGAAGGTTTCGAAGGCGCTGTGCTGCCCCGCCAGGGCGGTGGCGCGGCTGCCCTGGCCTTCCATGACGATGTCGTAGGTGCCGCTAGCGGCCTGTCCGCCCATGCGTGCGGTGGCCTGCGAGCCCGGCTGCGACAGCGAGCGGCCGCCGTTGGGGAACACCACGTTCCCGGTGGACCACGAGCGCGACAGCCCCGTGTCGTTGGGCAGCGGATCGCCGTTGGCGTCCACGCCGCGTCGGTACACGCCGGCGGTCAGGCCCGTCAGGAAGGAGGCCGTTTCGAAGGTGACGCCGGCGGCCATGCCGTCGTTGGGATTGAGGTCCACCACCGTCCAGCCGAAGTCCTCCAGCCTGAAGCTGCCGCGCACCTCAGCCTGCGCCGCCAGCGGCAGCCCCAGGGCCAGCGCGGCGGCCACGCTGCAGGCGTGGGCTAGGAAGGGGAATGTGCTTCGTTCCATGGCCGTCCTCCTCATTGCTGGCCGCCCCGGCGGCCCCGCGCCGCCACGCCCACCGCGCCGGCGCCCAACAAGGCCGCGCACAAGCAGCGCGCCGCCAACCGTGATCCGCTTGCAGTCAACATGTGTCTCCTCTTTTGCTTACCGTCGGAAAAATTTCTTTGGCCGGCATTCTGGACGCGCGTGTTGAAACTCAAACACGCCTTGTTGGGTGGGTATTTTGGTCGCGAAATTTTAAGTTTTGTCACGGAAGAAAATGCCTGTTGACGGCGTGAAAAGCTCGCGTGTGATTGCAAGACTAAATACCGGCATATGAATAGCGAATTGGCTGGCCAGTAAATACCTGTTAACTGGAACAGTTCATGGGAAGATCTGGGCTTTCCCCGGGTAAAGTCTAGGGGAACGCAAGCCGGCAGGCCACTCCCTGTGAATGGGCGAATTGCGCCGAAATCAATAAATATAGGACTTACGCAACGAGCACCATCCGCACCGCCGGGCTGCGCAGCTCGGCTCTTAGATAGTTGGACAGCATCTCGCGTTTGAGCTGATA
>NZ_AUMO01000133.1 GCF_000430725.1 Azohydromonas australica DSM 1124 | reverse complement strand
TGACTGTCTGACATTACGTGCCCATCTGCCTACGTGGGCACGTACCTTCTCAACAGCCGTCACGGTCCTCAAGACGTGGTTAATTGCGCGCATACTCTCCGACAACGCCCTCTTCTCGCGCCAGATTTCTTGGACGAACGGGTCCGTGATGCTGTAGAGGCCGTGGCCGCGGCGCATGATGAGGTTCGCCGCCATGAGGTCGTTGATGGTCCGCTGCACGTCCTCCGTGCGCACCTCGCGGCCGATGGCCGCGGCGTACTCGGCGAGGGCGTCCGCCGAGAACATGCCCTTGGCATCGCCGGGAGCGCTGGCAATGCGCTCGAACACCGCGACAGCGAGACCACCCAGCTGCTCGACCTTCATCAGCTCGACGTCCGCTGCCGTCGAGCGCAGCGTCGCGGCGATCACCGGCAGAAGCTGGTCCGGTTTGCCGCCGGACGGCACCTGCTGGTACAGCAGACGCAGGGCTTTGCGAAATTCCTCGGGTCGGTTGCCGAGCGTTCTGAATGCCTGGACCGCAACCTCCTTTGACGGCAGCGGACCGACCTTCTCCTTGAGGAGGCGCTTGAGCAGGTGCGCGACGTAGTCGTCATCGAGCACCGGAAACGGCACCGACGTCGCGCCTTCGAAAGCCTGGTTGCGCCGGGACGTCAGCTCGCTCACGAGCGCGCGGTGAGAGCCGGTGCCGATGAAGATGAAGTGCCCCGGCGTGCCGGGTCTCGTGTTGATCGCGTCCCGCGCCGCCTTGAGAGCCAGCATCAGCTGCTGGCCGTCCTCGGACGTGATGGCGTGCTGGACCTCGTCCACGATCAGCACGATGTCGGTCTCCGCCTGGTCGACCAGCTCGGTCAGTGCCTGTGCGAGCGTGGTGCCGTTCTCGGCGCCCACTTTCTCGATCTTGAAGCCGAACTTGAACGAGAGGGCTCCCACGTCCATACCGCTCACGCGTCTGAGCTTGGCGGCGAGCGCCGATGCGGGCGACTGCAGGTCGGCCAGCGTCTTGCGCACCGCGTCTCGCACCAACACGGCCGGGCTCGTCCGCGTATCGCTCCACAGGTCCACGTAGATGACGAGCGCGCCGGCATCCTCCAGCGCGGGGATAAGGTCGTTGAGCAGAAACGTCGTCTTGCCCGTGCGCCGCAAGCCGGAGATGAAGAGCCCCGAACGCAGGCCCTCGTCCAGCACGCCGGGGTGGAGGAGCTGCTGTGCCATCTGCGTCGCCAGATCGGGCCGGTGATAGATGTCGGGCATGTTTTGGCGCGAATTATGGAATTTCTATAATTATCATCGATCATCAAATCAAGACAAGGCTTTGATGGCATCCATCCGGCCTGTACCGGCGCCACGCGCGCGGGTCGAAGCGAAGAGTCGGCCCTGCACACAAGCTGTCCAGGGCCCTCGTCCGCCATGGCGCGGATGCGGGCGGTCCAGGTTGAGCTCGACACGCTCAGGTCTTCACGCCTGGCGAGGTGGCCGCGGACAGCCGGTGCTGGGTACCAAGCCAGCTTCGACCGGTCTTGTACTGGCCATGCCGGCTGTGAGCGTGGGCATCGCGGCTGGATGGGGGCCGGGCTGGACGCCAAGTGGGCTTCGAGAGGTCTTTTGCTGGCCAAGCCGACCGCGAGGGCAGGCATCGTGGCTGGGTGAGGATCGCGTCGGGCGCCGTATGGGCTTCGAGTGGTCTCTTGCCGGCCAAGCCGGCCGTGTGCGCGTGGACCACCACGACGGCACAGAGCGGGTGGCGAGAGGCGGCGCGTCCGAGCTGGCAGGCAAGCCTTGTTGACAAGCCGCTGCCGCCGCATCTATCGTGCGCTCACGTTCATCGCGTACCGAGCTGACGGTTCGTATCAGCAAGGCATGTGGGTCAGCCCCATGCCAGCTTCTTCCGTTCGCCTCGTGCGTCGGACCCCGGCAGCGCTGCCGGGTATCGCCGGTCGGTCGATCGGCGCGTCAGCAGGGCCAGCGTGCCGCTGCTGAGCCGCTCGGGCCTGCAGCCTGACGATCCTCAACGCCATGCCAGCGCTTGTGCGCTGCCACGGCCGCGCTCGAACGCGGCCGAACCCGTGGAATGTCGCGCCGTGCCGGCGCTGCTGCGAGGCCGTTGATTCAGTGATTGAACCGTCACAGAGTCAGGCGCAAACGCTGCAGCGACAGGCACCTGGCCTTGCTTTCAGTGTTTGGAAGCGAGTTCCAGTGACGCCCCACCGGTCCAGATTTCGCACGTGTACTCCGAAGGCAACCGCCGCCGCGCCAGTCGCAGCAACGCTGGGCGGCAGGAGAAGGTCGGGTTGGCGCCCGTCCGCACGCAGCCGTTTTTGACGGAGAACGCCGCATGGGGCGCGATGACCAGGACGGTCCATCGCGTCAGGCCGAGGCAACACCAAGCCGATGACGCCAAGCCCATGCCGCCTGCTCTCCGACCCCTCCCACCCTGGCCCCCTGACTGGCCAGGGTTCCGCGCGAGCGGGCGACGTCGTCGCGGGCTTCCTTTTTGTAAGGACAACCTCCCTTCGCCACGCCCGCCCGAGCGCATCGGGCACCCGTGCCAGCAGTTCCGATCCTGGGCTGGCGCGGCATCCGCAGGATCACCAGCCCAACGGTCAAGCGCGATGAGCGGTAGGGACCAAGACCATGAACGCAGACGAAGCGACCCGCGGCGCGCAGATGGACGACGCCACCGCCCGCAGGCTCAGGAATGGAGTTCAGTCCGCACTGTCCCGCCATAACGCCCGGCTCGAGGTGCATGCCAGGGCGTCGAAGGCGGCGCTGGACAGACGCGCCGGCCTGGTGCTGCTGACCATCCGCGAGATCTGGCGGGCAGGCCATCCGGTGCAGCGGCTCGAGAACCTGCGGCAGGTCCACTGCATGGCCGCGCTGAACAATTGGCGCCAGCGCAACCTCTCCCATGCCACCGTGGCCCAGCGGTGGAACGCCATGCGACGCTTCACCGAGGCCCTGGGCAAGCGCGGGATGCTGCAAAGACTCGGCGCGCCAGGGCCCGCGGTCCAGAAGCGCGAACCCGTCGGTGCAGGCCGCATCACGCTGGCCGGCGCTCCGGTCGACACGTATCGCCGGCTGCTTGACCGCGTGGGCGATTCAAGCCCGACTTACTGGGTGGCGCGGCTGGAGCGCGAGGTGGGCCTGGTGCGCGAGGAAGCGCTGATGACGAACCTCGTGACCGCCATGGCGCGGGCCCGCGGCGTCGTGCCGGTGTCCAGAGCGGGCGGCCAGTATTCGCGGCCCATCGAGGTATGCGCAGCCAAACAGGCGGTCCTCGAAGGCGCTCGGGATTTCGTCGTGCGCCGCGGGCGCGAGCGGCTCTGCTGGCCGGGCCTGCCAGCGCCGAGAGCCGTCAGGCGGGTGAGCAACGCGATCTCGTACCAACTTCGGCTCGCACGCGCCGGGCAAGGCAGGGCCGGGTGATGAACGCACGCATGGGAACCACTGCGCCTGGAGAGCCTGCTGCCATACCGGCCCGCGCTCCAGCCGGCAGTGGCCGCAAAGGCACCGGACGGATCATCGCCCCCAAGCCGAAATACCCGCCACGCGGTCAGAGGCGGCCCCACACGTGGCAGACGCGGCTGGCTTTCCTGCTGGCGATCCACGGCCGGCAGAAACTCAAGGGCGGACGCCAGGCCTCCAACCGGACGCTGCAGGCGCGGCGGCAAGCGCTGTATGGCGTATTCCGCCTGTTGCGCGAGGCGGACTTCAAGCTGCAGGACCCTGCAAACCTGGATGCGCGGCATGTGGCGTTCGTGCTCGGCGAGTGGCAGCGGCGCCGCCGTCTTCACGACGTGGGGGAGCCCGGGGGGCTGGCCCCGGCGACGGTGGCAGGCCTGGTGAGCGTGTTGCGGGCCTTTTGCGGCTGGATCGGCCAGCCGCAGCTGATGGACTGCATCCACGCCCATCCGCCGGGTCTCACGGCCCGGTCCAGGGTGGCGGCACGCGACCTCACCTGGGAAGGCCACGGGCTCGATACCCTCGCGGTCATGGAGCATGCCTGGGCCATCGAGCCCTGGGTTTGCGTCGCGCTGCTGCTGCAGTTCACCTTCGGGCTGCGGAAACGGGAGGCCGTGATGTTCCGCCTGGATGCGGCGTGCTGGCCGGGGGAGAGCGTCGTGGCGATCAACATCGCCAGGCCGGGCTCCAGCGGTCTGCGCGGCAAGGCCAGCGCCGGCAGCAAGGGCGGTCGTCCGAGGCTCGTCATGATCCGCGCCCCGTGGGAAAACGCCGTTCTGGAGTTCGCACGGTGCTTCGTCCACGGGGAAAGCGGACAGCACGGGCACCTGGGCGCTCGGGGCCGGGGGTTGATCCAGAACCTGCGAACGTACCGCCGGGTGCTGGAAAAGCTCGGTGTCACGCGCAAGGCGTGAGGCGTGAGCGGCCATGGATTGCGTGCCGCCTTCGCGATCCGGGGCTTGAACCGGCAGGGGTTGGAGGCCCCGGTTCGCGGCGGCGACCTGATGTCCATCGACAAGGCGACGCGCGACAGGGCGCTGCGCATCGTGGCCGAGGATCTGGGCCACGGCCGTGCGTCCATCGGCTGTGCCTATTACGGCTCGTGCACGAATCGCGGCCCCGCCAGGACTTTCGATGCCAACCCTGACGACGAGTTGGCGCCGCGAATGCTTGCCTTGCTGGAGCGTTTGTCGGCCAAGCTTCAGGCGCGACGCAGTGTCCGCATGGGCCTACGGCGCTACCGCGAGATTCTCAACGGAGGCTGAGCCATGGAAACGATCGCGATCCAGATTCCCGCGGCCGAGCGCGGCGGCACGCCTCGTGAAATGACGGTGCGTATCGATGCTCTCGATGCGCAGCAACGCGAGACGCTGCGGTGGCTTCCAACGAACCGTGCCGGGACGGTGCCGATCTTGCGCGGCCCCTCCAGGACGACGAGGATGCCGGCGCACATGGTGGCCGGTCACAACGGCCCGGTGATGGCCGACTTCGAATTCAAGGTGCCACCCCAGGCCATCGAGCAAGACATTCCCGGGTTGCTGGACCTGTGGCGCAGTGAGCTCGTCAAGCGCAAGCAGTGCCTCAGCGACCGCGAGGCCCGGCGGGCTGCACGCGGCATGCCGACAACCGGTCAAGCGGACAAGCGCCGCCGCAAGGGCGCCGCGCCGGTAGAGCCGCAAGAGTCGCTTCTTGAGGCCGGGCAAGTAGCGCATGCGCAGGCCGAGCCTGGGGCGCCGGAGCCAGGTGGGGATATCGCCCAGGTGTACCGTTGCC
This sequence comes from Azohydromonas australica DSM 1124, assembly GCF_000430725.1. Classification (GTDB taxonomy): domain Bacteria; phylum Pseudomonadota; class Gammaproteobacteria; order Burkholderiales; family Burkholderiaceae_C; genus Azohydromonas; species Azohydromonas australica. The sequence continues at coordinate 4,968 of NZ_AUMO01000133.1, read as the reverse complement.
TGCCGCTGCTGCGCAGTGTCGAGGTAGACGTTTTCGGGATCGCAGTCCAGTGCGCATTCACGGCCGAAGGCGACGTAGCCTGGCAGAACAACGTCTTTGCCACCCGGCCGCTGGCGGCGTCCTGGTGCGAAGATTTCCTGGACACGTTGCAGCAGGACAGTGGCATCGAGCAGAAGGTGGACGGCCAGCTGCTCGTGTGCGAGGCGTGCATGCTCCTGGCGGTGGAGCCGGTCATCGCAGAGGTTGGTGATCGAAGGGCGTCCCGGAAGGATGCCGGGCACAGGCTGCACTAGCGAGCTGGGACGGGCGGGTGCAACGTCGCGCTGGATCGAACCAGCTCGACCGTGCCCTCAACCGTACCGGAAGGTGCGCCTTGGCGCCGAAGGTCCAGAGGTACCGGAAAGGCCCAGCGCAGCAGGCAACGCACGCCGTGTGTCAGACCCGTCGTGCGGCATGTCAGCTCAAGCGCAAGCGCAAGTCGGCATGCAGGGCGGAGCAGCCAATGTGGCAGGTACGGCCCATGCAAGAGGGCAGTCACGGCGTGCCGGTATCTGCAATGGCGGCCGGCTCCCGTGTCGCCCCGTCAAGCCCGCTCAAAGCCAAGATGGGTGCGAACGCAGCTTTACAAGACCACGGATCGTGCAGGCAGGCACCTCGCCGGGTTGTCTCCGGTCTTTCTTGAAGAGGCGACGCAGTTCCAAATTGGTCCGCCTCGTCTGGTTGTATCGCAGCCGGTGCAGCAAGGCGGCCCGTGCGGCATGCACGCCATGCGACGAGGTTCGAGGCCAGGGGCGCTGTCGAAAGGCGTCGACATCACAGGCATGCCGTCTTCGCGGCAGGAGGTGTCGAACCGGGCGCTCGAGGGCTTGGCAATGAAGCTTTGCCGTCCGTCGTGCTGCGACCGATACAGGCGATGCGCAGATCACCAGCTCGGTGAGCCTGGCCGTTTCGCGGCGGGAGTCCGTGCGTCCACCGCTGCCAACGCCATGGGCTGCGCAGCACCTGCATAGGAGATTCTGCCTGGGCAGCCCCCCAGCTTTGTCCCATGCGACCGGTAGAAGAAGACTATTTTTGCGGCTTGGCGCCGCTGCTACCTTGGCTGCCATGGCATGGGAGGCGAGGGAGGCAGTATGTTCCTGACCATGGGCGCAACCGGCCCCGGCAGCATCGGCCGGCTCCACCGGGTTGCCATCCTTGCCAGAAGGCGCAGCGCGCCAGGGCTTTCATGACAAGTCCACCGAAGTCGTCGGGCCGATGAACGGCGAGAACATCCTGGGGATTCCCGTGGTTTTCGCCGCAGCGGCTGCTTGACCCAGGCCGCCTGCATCGGTGCTGCGCCGTGGCCGAGGACTTCATGAAGGCGTGCACGGCTGGCTCCACGCGGCAGGGCGACGCCACTGCAGAAGTGTTTGCCATGCCGGCTTTCCTGGGTGACTTGTTTCTCTCGACCGGCTGGAGCCATCAGACGGACTTGCGCGTGACCCGACTCCGGCCTCGGGCGCGGCGCTTCGCATCAGGCAGGCCGACGTTTTCCACGACCAAAAGGAGAGCTATGAACCCGTTCGCCCAACTCGTGTCGCCGCAGGCCCTCAGGGAAGCCGTTGAGGCCTCCGCTGAACTCAGGCAGTTGCCTTGCCGGTCCTACCGGCCGCTGGACCCCCTGCAAGCCTCGTCCAAGGCGCAGCCGGCGTCCAAGCCTGCTGCTGCGCCGAAGGCCGCTTCGCCATTGACGTCGGCGCGTCCGAAATGGCTGCCTTTCACTGCACGGTGGCAGTGACGGCAGCCGTGCTGAGCGCCAAGTGCTGCCGGTGGACTCGGTCTCGGCCCAGCGCGGCTGTCATCCGGTGCGCAGCGCAGGGCGACCGCGCATCGGGTGCTGCAATGGCCACCAGGGCAGCGGCTTGGCGAAAAAAGCATTGCAAGCAGCCTTGCGGCCCTGTGGCTGATGGTTCCGCAGCCGCGCCGCGCTGCAGGGTCCTGACCGCGCAGCCGATGCTCGACGCCGCCGGGAATGTGCGTGGACTTCGGATTCCGAGTTGAGCTGCTCCAGGGGCCTTGCATGCCTCGAACCCGTGCCGTTGTGGATTGGGGGCGCTGCAGGTGTCAGCCGTCGGGGCTTCAGCGCTGGCATGGGTTGCCCATGGCCGGGCGACGCGGCAGCCAGAGCCGCTCCGGTTGGTAGAGCAGGGCTTCGACGGGAATCCGCCGTGCGCCCAGAGGGTGTCGAAGCCGTCCATGCACCAGGGTGCTGGTTGCCGGCGTACAACTCGGTGCAGCTGAGGGTGCCGTGGTGTGTCCTGGCACCGGGCCGCTACACGGAAGGAGAAGGTCATGATCGAAGGCTTGGTGGCAGGGAAGGTATACGGCCGGCCCGAGCAGCGGGTCGGGAACAACAGCGGCAAGCCGTTCGTCACGGCCAAGGTCCGCGCCGCCACCGCTGGTGGCGAGATGCTGTTCGTCAACGTCCTGGCCTTCGACGCCATTGCCCAGGCGGCGCTGCTGGCGCTTGCGGACGGCGATGCCGTGTCGCTGGCCGGTACGCTCACACCGAAGGTGTGGACGGATCGGGAGGGCCAGGCTCGACCTGCGATGGACATGATCGCCAGCCAGGTGCTTTCGGCGTACCACGTCAAGCGCAAGCGCGACGCGGTGAGCAGCGCTGTGGAGCAGCCAAATCCGCGAGCCGCCCTGCCGGCTCGGCAGGGCGGCCACCGATCGCCGGCGCCTGCAGCCGCAACCGAAGCGGACGGCTGGCCAGCTTCGGAGACACCCTGGAACTGACGGCAGTCAGCGGTGCACCGCCCTGTCGAACCCGGTATCTGTCCGAATGGCCGGCGTGCTCAAACCGGGCAGCTCTACGGAGTTTTTCGGGCAGATGCCAAAGATGCTGGCTCGTCCAGCCCAATCATCCGTCTTGACTTGTTGCCGAGTGCAGTGGCAGCCCACCGCCTTCTGGTGACGGCACATCGCATGCACCCGGCAGCTGTCCGAACAGCGGCCCGGAACCCGACTTCCGTCCGAGCACATCACTGCCAGGGGCCCCTTCCATTGCCGAGCTTGCTTCTGTAATACTGTGTTTTTATACAGATTCGATCGAAGAGATCATGGACGCCGAAACGCTGGAAGCCGTGCATGAGGACCGGCTGTGGATCGACAACGGTTGGACAGCCAAGGTCATCAAGAACGAGGACGACGACGGCTGGGCGGTGGCGATGACGCGCCACGGCGAGTCGGAGCCGGCGCTGGTGGGCCCGTGGACCATGGGCCGCGACAAGAAGAATCCCAAGCCGCTGGACGTGTCGGCCTTCAACACGCTGGTGAAAACCGCCAGCGAAGTGCGGCGCCGTGCCGAGCAGCACCAGCATGCCCTGTTGCACAAGAGCGTCACCGTGAGCGCCGGCGGCGAAAGCATCACCGTGGTGCTCGACATCGTGCCGGATGAGTACGAGCCCCATGCTGTGCTGTCGGCCAAGAATGTCTTTGATGAGCAACTGGCCAGCGTGAAGGTCCGCCCCAACTTCAAGCTCAACACGGCGAGCGCCAGCGCCTGGATCGAGGGCGGCTTCCGGGCGCCGGGTTGAGACGTGCCGAGTTTGGCTTGACAGACAACGGGCAGGGCCGAGATGCCGGCCCCCATGCCGACTGGCGTTCGGCAAGCTCTGCAGTAACGAACCACAGCGCAGTGACGCCGTCGTGCATGTCTTTGAGGCCGGATGGGCCTGGAGAAATCAGTGGCCTCGTGCCGGGGGAGGAGAAAATGAAGGGACTCATTGCGTTCGTGCTGTTCACGCAACTGATGGCGATCGCAGCCGTACTGGCCGCCGCAAAGCTGCGCACAGCCCTTGGTGCTCCTGGTGTGACGACCAGGCAGTTCGTGGTGATCGCGCTGCAGTTGTGGCTGCCCACGGCCATCATGTTCGTGCTGGTGATGAACGTGGCGCTGGAGAACTTGGAACTGCGTCCGCTGCTGGCTATTCCTGTGCTCTTAGTGGCGCTGCTGGTCCCCGGCGTTGCGATTGCCAGCCTGCTGCTGCGGCGAGCCAGCCGGCGCGTTGGCAGGGGCGTGGTGATTCTGGCTCAGTAGCAAGTGCCTTTTCCTCAATATGGAGGAAGCGGCCGACAACAGCCGCGCTGGACCGGGAGTAAGGCACCGCGCGGTCAAAGTCTGGCCAACCGGTGTAAGACAGTACAGCAGCCGATGCGCCTCACGCAGCGAATTCTATGGAGTGGCCGGCCAGCGTCGCGCCGCGGCAGCTGCTTATTTCGCGAGCAAACGAAGTTGGCCTTTTGTAGAGCGGCGGCTCCTGTCCTGTCCAGCCGGAACGTGCCCAAAGCGGTCAGCCGGCAATCCAAACGCGATGTCCGAATTGCGATCAGGAATTGAAGGGGGAATCCAGGCGCTTCAGAGCCGAGGCTGTGTGAAAACGCGGCACGGCCGCATCATGTCGGCTGCTGGCGTACGACGTGGAGAGAACCATGGCTCGGTACATCGGAGAGGCTGATCGGACGCAAACGGCCCTGTTTCCCGAGAGCCTCGACGAGTGGATCGACGAAGACAGCACCGTGCGGGTGATCGATGTCTTCATCAATGAATTGGATCTGCACGCCCTGGGATTCGAGCGGGCTGAGCCAGCTGACCTTGCCCCCGAAAAACGTAGTTCTTGCCTGATGGTCAAATCAGAGTAGGAGCTATTGCATGAAAGAGAAGCAGACCCGCGCCAGGTACACGCTGGAGTTCAAGCTGGAGGCGGTCAGGCTGGTCAATGACGGGCAGTCGGTAGGCGTGACGGCGAAGGTCCTGGGCGTACCCAAGGCGACGCTGAGCAACTGGGTGCGCGAGGCGGCCAAGGGAACGCTGCAAGGCGCTGGCGACAAGGTTGTGACGCCCGAGCAGATGGAAATCGCACGGCTTCGCGCTGAGCTCGCGCGCGTGAAGATGGAGCGCGACGTCCTGGAAAAAGCGACGGC
>NZ_KE387227.1:5762-11230 GCF_000430725.1 Azohydromonas australica DSM 1124 | reverse complement strand
GGCGAACATCCACGGATGGGCGCCGCCGAGCAGGTAGGTGTTGACGTGGTCCAGCACCATCAGCACCAGCGCCAGCCACTTCAGCGTCTCGACGCTGCCCGCCGGCAGCGCGAGCGGCCGGCGGTTTCCCAGCGGCAGGACCGCGCTCATGGCGCGTGCGCCGCCACTTCAGGGGCCGGGCCCCGGTTGGGCGACTGCTGCGGCGTGGGCTGTTGCACCACCGTGGGCGCCGGCGCGCGGCTCGGGGCGGCCTTGTCGTAGACCTGGATCTTCGGCAGCGGCTCGCCGCGGGCGAGCATGCCGTCCACCCTCTTTGCCATCACCGCCACCGTCTTGTCGATTTCGTCCTTGGGGTAGCCCTGGTCCTTCATCACCGAGCGGGCCATGTTCAGGAACTGCTCACGCGTCGTCTTGCTTCCACCGCCTGCCGCAGCTTGCTCCGGCTGCGCTGCCTTCGCTGGCTCCACGGTGTTGGCCGGCTTCTCGGACGCGGGCTGCTGCTGCGCCGGCTGGCGCTGCGGGGCGAGCTGCTCGCGCGCGGCCTTCAGGCGTTCCTCGTCCTGGCGGCTGGGGGAGTAGCCCTGGACGTGGATGCCGCGCAGGTTGCCTTCCATCCACGTCGCGCGCTGGAACTCCAGCGTGCCGGCGACCTGGATCTCGCGCCAGCCCTTGGCCTGCGCCAGATCCACCATGCCACGCACCACCTCCGGGGCGTCGTAGCGGCTCTCCAGCCGCTTGCCGTGGTCGGTGAAGGCCACACGCAACTGCCCCTTGTCTCCCCCGATGCGGTACTCGTCGGCGGGCTTGAGTAGCGTGCCCACGCTGGCCACCTCGAAGCGTTCCTGCAGCGACTTCAGCAGCTGCTCGCGGTCGGGCTTCTGAGGCGACGTCGGTGCAGCGGCCGGCGTAGGCTTCTCCGGTTCCGGCACCCGTGGTACAGCGAGCTCAATGGTGTTGATCACGTCCGGTGCGACTGGCTTGGTCGGTGCCGCCGGTGGCGCCGAGGCCTCGGCGGGCGCAACGGTCAGGGTCGGTGCAACCTCCGGGGTCTTGGTCTGCGTGGGGGTCACTTGCGGCGACGGCTGTGGTTGCGACGCTAGCTCGTGCGCGTACAGGCGCCCGGCGTTGTCGGGCCGCTCGATGATGGCCTTGGCGATCTGCTCGCCCACCATCTCATGCAGTTGGGCGCGCGTCACGCCGACGTGCTCGCGCACCACCTTGCCGTCCGGGCCGTAGGCGTGGAACTCCACCTTGGGCAGTTTGAAGTCCTCGTCCTTGAACTGCAGGAACTGCACGTAGGCCACAGGCCTGCCATCGATCTCCATCAAAGGCGCGCCGCGCTCTTTGGCCACCTCCACGCCGCGTGCTGCGATCTCCGCAGGCGTGTAGGTCGGCATGCGTGGACCCCACGCATTGGATTGCTGCTGTTCGCTCACGGTGATGCCTTTCGGGGGCTGGGGAGGATTGATGTCGTGCAGGCCCACCGCCCTGCCGGGCATCTGCTGCTTGGCCTGGTCGTAGCCGGCCTTGAAGTCGTCGGGGGGTGACAGCAGCAGGTGGCCGTAGCCGCCCGGCTCGCGGGGGTCGCGCGTCGTCATGGCGACGTGGACGGACACCTCGCCCTCGTGCATCAGGACCTTGGGCATTTCCTCGCGCTTGGCCGAGAAGAAGGCGGCGCCGGCCTGCGCCGCGTCGGTGTAGATGCGTGGCTCGCGTCCCTGGGCCTGCAGTTCGTACTCTCGGTCCATGGCTACCTCACTGCTGCGCCACGGTGGCGCGCGGATCGTCCAGCGAGCCCGGCTGCGGCTCTGCGGCGTACACCTCCACCTCCACGCGGCGGTTGGCCGCCCGGCCCTCGGTGGTGTCCAGCGGCGCCACTGCATCGCCTGCGGCCTGCCAGGTGGTGCGGATGCGCTGCGTGGGCACGCCGAGCTGCACCAGCAGCACGCGCATGCTCTCCGCACGCGCGCGGGCGATGCGCTCGTCGGTCGGGTTGGCCTGGGCCGCGTCCGTGCGCCCGCGCACCCATACCAGCGGCGCCTGGGCCGCCGAGGACAGGATCTGCCGCGCTGCCGGCGACAGCTCGACCCGCGTGCCCCCGGTGCGGAAGCGCACCGTGTAGACCAGATTTGCGCCGCGCCGCACCCCTGACAGGTCCGGCACCGGGCCAGCGATGGTCTTGAGCATCACCGGCTCGTCCATCAGGCGCTGCGCCGCCGCGGTGCGCCGCTGCAGTTCCAGCTCCTGGCGTGCGCGCTCGAGTTCGACCCGGGCACGCAGCATTTCGATGTAAGCCGGGTCGTTGGCCGGGCGCTTCGTTGCCTCGCTGGCCTGGGGTACCTTCGGTGCCGACGAGCAGCCGGCGAGCAAGCAGGCGGCGGCCAGCGCGCCCATGGGGATCAGTCGTTGCATGGTGGGGATCTCCAGTCAGTGAGGCAGCCCGGACAGGTCGATGTCTTCCTGGGCTTCGGCCGCCGCATATGCAGCGGCAAAGTTCGCCTCGTCCACCGAGGCGGGAGTGGCCTTTTTCTTGGCGCGCGGCGCGGCCTTCTTGCGCGCCGGCTTTGGCTTGGGCGCTGCTTCTTCAGGAGAGGCCTGATCAACCACGGAATCGCGCACCGCGTCGAAGAAGGCATCGGCATAACTCTCTCGGTCGGCGTCCGTGGGCTCCTTGGGCATCGGCGGCATGACCTTGAAGTCGTGCGCGTACAGCGCCGCCGGCAGTGGCTCCTTCTCGCCCTCGCCGGGCTGCAGGTCGCGCACGCAGTCGTTGATTCGCGCCACGTGCGTGTCCAGATCCAGCGGCGCCACATCGGGCGGCGCGATCTTGCTGCGCCGGTTGAGCTCCGGGTCCTGGTCGTAGTTCGCGCGCCCGCACAGGATCGGCAGGCACTTCTCCATGACGATGATCTGCTTCGTGTCAGGCAGCCGCTTGATCTCCTGCGGCAGCATCAGCGGACGCTTTTGCTGCTGCTCGCTGGTGCCCGTGCTGTGGCCGCCCTTGCCGGTGCTGCTGTTGCGGTTGCGGACCTTCTCGGTGCAGTTGTCCAGCATGCGCGAGTACTGCTCGGCGTCCTCCTGCTCCTTCGGGGGAAAAAGCACTTGCATGCCCATGGCCGTGCGGATCGTCTTGGCCGTGTCCTTGCCGTACTCGAAGGCCACCTGCGACTCGCTCTGGCAGATGATGAGCACGCGCATGTTGTAGCCCGGCATCAGGCCGATGGAGCGCGTGAGTACGTCGATGCGGCCTGGCACGGCGAACTCGTCCAGCAGCAGCAGGCACTGGTGCTTCAGTTCTTCCGGGTTGTCCTCGGGCTTCTCGCGCGTGTTCAGGTTGATTGCCTGCGTGAACAGCAGGTTCACCAGCAGCCGCGACGAAGGCACGTTCTCGAAATTGATGCACAGATACAGCGAGATGAGGCGCTTGCGCAGGTCGCGTAGGTCGAAGTCGTTGCCGCTGGTGGCTGCGTCCACCTTCGGGTCCATGAAGATCGTCAGTGGCGCATTGAACGTGGACAGGATGCTGCTGAACACCTGGGCTGCGTTGGCGAGGAAGCGGTTGAACGCATCCACGCACTCGCGAGAGAGCGGGCGCTTCTGCTTCTCGCGGTCCGTGATCAGCTCGGCCACGTAGGTCTGAAACGGCTTGCCGTTGCCCGAGGCAATGCGCAGCATCTGGCCGAACGTGCGCGGCAGCTCGGGCGTCTCCAGCAGGTACAGGCCGATGGCCAGGAACAGGTTGCGCGCCGAGTCCGCGAAGAACTTGGAACTGCCCTGGCTGTCGCCGGCCGGCTCCGGGTAGACGATGTTGCCGATGGCCAGCAGGTCGCTGACACGGTGCAGCGCGTCCGTGCGAACGTACCCCAGCGGGTTGTACCTGGAGGTCCGGCCCGCCTCTTCAAATGGCGAGAAGCGGTGCACCTCTTGGCCGCACTGCGCACGAAATCCTGCGGTGAGTTGCCAAAGCTCGGTTTTGAAGTCGAGGACCAGCGCGGACCCGTTCCAGTTGAGCAGGTTGGGCACTGCGATGCCGCGGCCCTTGCCTGATCGCGGCGGCGCGGCGACCCAGACGTACTGCTGGCCCGGATAGGTGAGATACCGTCCCCGGTACTTCCCAATGATGATCCCGTCACCGCCGAGCAGCTTGGCGTCCTTGATCTCGTCGATGTTGGCGAAGCGAGCGTCTCCGAACAGTGATCGGCGCCGGGCCGTTGCGCCAATTGCCAGCAGGGCCGGTAGCAGCGCGCAGGTCACTCCGTAGCTCACACCCATGCACTTCTGCAGCCGCGTGCGCTGCACGGGATCGTCGCCGTACTCCCGCCAGTACCGGCTTAGGCTGGTGAGCTTCACATGCGGCGCGGTCTGAAAGATGGTGCGCTCGTTGACCGCAGCGAACGAGGCAGCCGACAGCCAGGTGCCAGCTGCCACGCACACGGCGGCAGCGCCAGCGACGAAGGCGAACTTGAAGCCAGTGCGAGTGCGCGAGTCCATCAGCGCCCTCCGGCCGTCGTCATCGCCAGCTTGCGCACGGGGTCGTAGTAGACCTCGCGGATGTGCCGTCCCGTCCCGTCATTCCCGAACTGCACCACGATATCCACCGTGAGCGTGAGCAGCCGGCGGATTTCGTCAGACGACAATCCGGAGCCGCCAGGGGACTGGCGGATCATCAGCGTCATCTGCTCGAACGCCTCGGCGCAGGAGCCCGCGTGCAGCGTCGTCATGCTGCCCGGGTGTCCGGTGGCCGCCGCGCGCACGAAGAAATAGCACTCCGGGCCGCGCACCTCGGCCAGCAGGATCACGTCGGGGCGCATGCGCAGCGAGCACTCCAGCAATTGCGCCGGCGTGACGTGCGCCAGGCCCTGCCCGGTGTCGCTGTAGAACAAGTGCGCTGCCAGCGGGTGGTTCGGCGTGAGCAGCTCTGGCACGCTCTCGATGGTGACGATGCGTGTGGTCCTGGGCATTTCCTCGGCCATGGCCTTGAGGACGTGTGTCTTGCCGCTTCCGGTTTGACCGCTGATCGCCATGGTCTGCCGCAGCTGCACAGCGCGGCGCATGAACTCCGCGAAGCGGCCCTGACGCTTGAGCTCCAGCAGCTCCAGCTGGAAAGGCTGTAGTTCGGTGCTCGCCTCCACCACGCGCGAGAACAGGCCGCCAGCCTCCAGGTCCTCCAAGCGCGGCACCACCGATGCTGGCTTGCGGATCGTGATGGAGACGCCGTCGCGGTTGGTGGCCGGGGGAATCACGAACTGCGCGCGCTCGCCGCCGGGCAGCGTGGCCGACAGCAGCGGGTGCGCTTCATCGATGTCCTGATTGCACAGCGTGCCCACGGCGCGCGCCAGCGCCCAGCAGCGTGCGTACTCCATCTCCGGGGCCTCATGCCGTTGCCATCCATCGCGGTACTCCACCCAGACCTCTGCGGGCCGGTTCATCACCACTTCCAGCACATCGGTCCGGTCCAGGAAGGGCTG
>NZ_KE387227.1:0-3966 GCF_000430725.1 Azohydromonas australica DSM 1124 | reverse complement strand
CCGGTTGCCGGGGTAATCCAAGAACGTGCTGCGGGCGTCGTCGTAGACGGCCCGGGGCACGATGTCGTCACTGCCCTTCCCGGTGGCCAGGCTGTACGCCACGTTGCGCACCTGGGGCGGCGCTTCCAGCCGCTGCGCCAACACTTCCTCGGGCTTGGGCATCATCGCCATTGCCGCGGCCACCTGCTGCGCGCGCGGGTCCACGGGCGGGGCCGGCGTGCGCAGGATCACGCGGCGTGCGGCGGTCTTGGCCACATCGAACTGCAGGCTGATGCTGCGCTTGTTCGTCACCAGTTCCATCGTGTTGCTCGGGCCTGATCCCTGGCGCGGCTTGGCGAAGATGTGCGAGCCACCTTCCTGCCATTCGATACACCACGGGTGCTCCGAGTTGGCGCAGTCAGCGCCGATGCCCACCGCCGCGGTGCTGATGGTTTCGCCGGGCTCCAGCTCGACGTGGGTGGCGACGCCGCGTGTCACGGGAACGTGGATCACGCGGAAGCGGTCATAGTCGACTTCAGCGATAGGCGCGGCGCTGGCGCTGGCGTGCAATGCCAGCAGGGCCAGGGTCAGGCGGGTCATCACGGCGCCACCCCCTGCGTGTCGCCCACCGGGTCGGAGCGGTAGGCGGTGATGACGCAGCCGTAGGGATTCTCGGCGCGGTCCTCCTCCTTCTGCAGCATCTTCGGGTGATAGTCGTAGGTGAGCGTCGCCACGTGCCGCGTGGTGGTGTCGGGCTGCGACTTGTCGTGGTAGGTACTGGCCTTGTCGTAGGTGACGACCATGCCCTTGCCGCCGCCCACGGCCGCGCCGGTGAGCCGCCGACTCACGATGGTGATGACGTGCTCCTGACCCTTGCCCCATGCCTGCTGCCGGCCCTTGCCGATCTGCGGGTAGTAGAGCGCCTGGAACGGCGCGAACACCTCGGGCGATGCCAGCCGCGCCACGGCGTCGTAATCGCGCTTGAGGAAAGACCACGAGTAGCCCTCGCGCGCCCGCACGAAGTCGCCTGCGCACTTCTTGTCCAGCGCATCGAGCGCTGGGACGGTGTCTTCGCGTAGCGGCTGGCCGACCGTGGATTCGCCGGTGATGCGGTCGGTGACGATGGGCACGAACACCACCTGCTTCATCTGGCTCAACGCCACCATGCCGGCCACGGACAGCGCGGTGATGCCTAGGAGGGCGCCACTCAGGCGCTTGTGGTTGCGGTTGGAGTTCTCCAGCTGCTCCCAGCGGTCTACCTCCCAGGAGGCGTCGGATCGGCCGCTCATCAGCTCGGTGAGGTTCTTCACGGCGCGGCACCTCCCAGGAAGGCACGCGCGTCGAGCGGCCGGGTCATCATCTCGGCGGTGCGCTCCAGGCGTCGCGCTTCCTCGCGGCGGCGCTCGTTCTCCATGTCCTGAGCCAGCAGTTGCGCGCGCGTGGCTTCGTGCTGCAGCAGCGCCTGCTCGCCCTGAATGCGGGCACCGAGCTCGAGCTTGGCGGCCTGATCGCTGGTGCCGTTGATGGCGGTGATGAGCCCGTTGATCTGGCCGATGCGCTGCGAAGCACTGCCGATGGCCTGCCGCAGCAGGGCCTTGTTCTGGTAAGGCTGCGCCAGCGTGGACTGGCACTGCGTCTGCAGCGCGCCGCCGAGCCCCTGGCAGTTCCATACCATGTCCGCGTCGCGCAGCGCACGGGCCGGCGCCGTGAGGCCACCGTAGCCGTTGATCACCACGCCGTCGAGCTGCATGGGCGCGTCCAGTGCCACGTAGTTGTTCAGGGCCGGGTTGCGCAGCAGCATCCCCAGCCCGCGGCTGCCGCTCATGTTCTCCAGCGTGGCCCTGGCCTGCGCGATCTGTTGGTACTGGTTCTGGATCTGCAGGTACTGCTGCTCGATCTGCGTGAGCATGTGGATCGTTTGCTGCACGGCTTCGATGACAGCGGCAATGTCGATCACGGGGATGCCGGCATGCGCGGCGCTGCCCGATGCAGCCAGCACGCCGGCGGCGACGAGCTTCTTGAGGCGGATCACGTTGGGCTCCTTGTGGATGGATCAGGGACGGCCACGCGCTGCGAGGCGCTGGAAGGCGTGAGCCACGCCCGTGACGTTGCCCACGGCGGCACCGGCGCGGTAGGCCCAGCCGTGGCTGCGGTTCATGGAGTTGCCGCCCGCGCTGGGGTTGCTGGAGGGGCTGGAGGCCTTGCCCTTGCGCAGCCAGTAATAGATCTGCGAGGCCATCTGCACGCCCATCTGAGCAGCACCTCCGCCAGTGAGTCCGTGCACGAAGCTGGGGGCTGACCACAGCATCACGGCGAACACGAGGCACAGCACGAGGTACGTCATGGCCTGCGTGAGCACGTTGAACTGGCCGATGTTGGCCGAGATGGCTTCCACCAACTTGAGCTGCAGCGCCAGGCTGAAGCCCATCAGGAAGAACACCAGCCAGCTCAGCACGGCCAGCCCAAACAGCGTGCCGAGCCAGTTCACGAACCACTGGCGGGTGGTTTCGAACATCAGGAACAGCATGAAGATCGGGCCGATGGCCAGGATGAAAGTGCCAAAGCCCTTGGTCATCACCGTCACGAGCATGCACGCGAGCAAGAAGAACACGGTGCCGAATGAGAAGATCACCAGGGCAATAGCTGCCACGACGACCTGCAGCGAGAAGATGCCGTCGGTCACTATGGCGGCGGTCAGTGCTCCCGAGCGCTCGTTGAAGCGCTCGATGGTCGCCCAGACGTTGTGCGCGTCCTGCAACTCGCTGCCGGCCGGCACAAAGATCTTCACCACGTCCAGCACCATCGCGTTGTAGACGTCGATCACATACCCGTGATAGACGCCGCCCACGGTGGCGAACGCAACGATTACGGACGCCACGATGATGTTCTCTGCAAACTCCATCACCGGCTCGCAGACCTTGCCCGTGAGCACCTTGTAGCCGTACAGGGCCACGCGGATCGTGAGCCACGCCAGGGCAACGGGCACGAGGTAAGAGAACAACCGCGCCACGACAGTCCCGACGTAGGCAAAGAGCGTTGTGTCGAACTGCTGACCGATCCAGATAAACATGGCTGGCTCCTCACTCCTGAACGGGCATTTGCGGGGGCGGGGCGTAGTAGTCGACACACCCGGATCGGCTGTCGCGGCGCGGGCACTTCAGCCACTGGCCGCCGCTCTTGACCACCCACCCGCGCGGCCGTTGCTCCGCGCCGGGCCTGTAGTCGCGGCAGCCTTGTGACAGCCAGGGCCAGCCGCACTCCTTGAGGCCGCCGTTGCTGTCGATGACGTAGGACGGCGCGGTGCCGCCGATGAAGAAGCTCGGCCCCGTGGGCAGCTTGCGCAGGGACTTCGGGCCAGGCGGTTCTTCCACGATGCGCTTGCCGCCCGGCAGCACGCGCACGGCCTCGTTCTTCAGCTGCGGCCGGTCTTGCTGCGCCTGTTGCGCCTGCTGGGCTTGTGCCAGTTGCTGGTACTGCTGTGCCACCAGTAAGTGCTGCTGGGCCAGCTGCTGTAGCTGCTCAGGGTTGGGCCATTGCAGGGTGGGGCCGCCGACAACGGGAATACCGGCATGGGCCGCCGCGGCGGTGCACAGGGTGAGTGAGATCAGATACTTCATCGCGTGGCCTTTCAACCAAAGCAGTAGAAGCCCGTTGTGGGGGCACTCGGCACCCACGCACACACGCCAAAGGCGAGTGCGGCGGCAACCATCTGGACGACGTTCGGGACCAATGCGTAGTCAGCGTCGCCACTGAGCAATCTGAACAGTGCCTGCCCGAACACACCGGGAAGAACAATCACGCCGATCAGCCTCACGAACAGGACAGCCAGTTCAATGTCCATTCACGCCTCCTGGGGCGTCGGTTGAGCGTTGCGGGCGGCGTGATCGCGCTCGCGCACGCGCTGTACCAGCACGGGCCACCACGTCTCGGGGTCGTCGCCCACTTCGGCGCGGGTGGCATCGAGCAGCAGCACGTTCTTGGTGGTGC
>NZ_AUMO01000130.1 GCF_000430725.1 Azohydromonas australica DSM 1124 | reverse complement strand
AGCGCTTCCTCAACTCTCTTGTGTTCGGTGATGTCCCGGGCAATGCCCACGATCCCCGTGACGAGGCCATCGGGCGAGCGCAATGGCGCCTTGACGGTAAAGAAGACACGCGGCTCGCCGCGGTTGGCGTCGAACAGCGTTTGCTCGACCCGGATGGTCTGCTCTCCTTGCAGGATGCGGCGATCCTCCGTTTCCACCGCGGCGAGAGCGGCAGCAGGCAGCGCCTCGCTGTTGCGCAATCCCATCAAGGCTTCACGCGGGCGGCCCAGCACGGCAGCCGCAGCGGAGTTCAACGCGGTGATGCGGCCTTCCAGGTCGTTGGTCCAGATTGGATCGGGCGCGCTCTCCAGCAGCTGCTCCAGCAGTTCGGCCGTGTGCCGGACTTGGGCTTCGCTGTCGCGCACGGCTTGCTCCGCCCGCACGCGGCGCGTGGCCTCGATGATGGTCAGGAGCACACCAGCCACGGCGCCTGTGTCGTCGCGCACCGGACTGTACGAGAGCGTGAACCAGGCATCCTCGATGACGCCGAAGCGCCTGATCGGGTAGTGCGCGTCATCGAAGGAAACCGATTCGCCCCTCCAGACCCTCTCGTAGATCGGGGCATTGATGTGCCAGATCTCGGGCCAGCACTCCCGGGTCGGCTGCCCGAGCCCTGCAGGATGCTTGGCGCCCATGAGTTGGCGGTAGCGGTCGTTGTAGATCTGGATGAGGTCCGGTCCCCAGAGCACGATGGTGGCAAAGGCGTGTTCAAGCACGAGCTGCACCGTCGTGCGCAGGTTTGCAGACCACTGCTCCACGGGCCCAAGCGGGGTGGAGGCCCAGTCATGCATGCGTACGCGCCGCGCCATCTCGCCGGCGGCAAACGGCCAGCCGCCGGTCTCGTTGTCTGCTCGATTCATAACTGCGCGGCAGCCTAGCCGGGGTCAGTGTCGCACTCCATTGGTAATGCCGCTTGTTCAGCGGAAAATACTTCTCGGTTACCGACGCGCGTCATTCGACGGCTTCAAGGCGCGCCGGGGAGCACCGTGGTCAAGCCACTGAAGGCGTCAAGCCGCATCAACGAAGTCTGGAACATGAGGCCGACTTCAGCCGCGAGTGCATCGATATCGCCGTGGATGGGCCGAAGAGTGGCTGGCGCTGACAGCCGGCAACGCCGCTGTGGCCTGGAGTCGGCGGCACGCTCCGTGCACTGGACGGCAAACCGGCTTCAGGAATCGACTCGGATCAGTCGGGACTACTGTGCCCGGCTCGAACCCAGCTGCTCCACCAAGTCCCGCGCCTACTCCCTCTGCCGCTCGTTGAGCACGGTGGACAGCGCGCCCGAGCCGAGCTTCTGCTCCAGCACGGCCGTCGTGGCGAGCTGCATTTGAGCGTGCCTGGGGTGCGACTGGATCAGCGCACCGATGGCAGCGGTCAGTCCTGCGATGCTGGCCTGCAGTGAGTCAAGGGTTGCCTGAATGTCTTCGTGATCGTCGTTTTCCATGGGTGTCCTGGGTGCCGCAGTAAACCGACTCACGAGGTGACTGGCTGCTGCGAAAGCAAGCTGTGCGTCCTTTTGGATTCCGGGGAATGCAAAAACCTCCGTACTGGGGGCATCAAGTGCAGTGGGCGCACAAGGGCTGTCCAGGCGCAGTGGCAAAGGCACACCATTGGAAACACCCGGGCAGGCCCCGGGTACCCCAGAATATGAGCGCGAGTGATTCTCATCTCTCGCGGGGCGGCAGCTCCACTTCCTCCTTCTCCCTCCTTCCGCCCCATTTCCGGTGCCCGCTACGTGCGGGCACCTTTTTGTCCTGCCTGCCGCCACTTCAGCGCGTTCTACCAAGCGGTGCTCTGCGTTACGGTTTGCCGAGGTGCATGCGAACCGCTTGATGTCACGCCGGAGCCGCGATGAGCCCCGGAATTTGCCCAACGTCCGGCAGCATGCCGACCCAGCGCAGGGGCCGTTCCCGCTCATCGCGCAACAGCCGGGCCTCGATGTCAAACCACCGTGGCGGCACACCGTCGGCGTGCTGCGCCCGGCAGTGAAGCGCCAAGGCAGAACCGGGCCTGATCGTTTGCTCCAGCAACAGCAACCGGTTCTACAGGTTGCGCTTGGCATGTAGCGCGCACCATCCCTCCTTGCAGCCGCAGCAGTGACGATTGATCCTGTCTTTCCCAGAAGGTCTGCCCAAGGCCCTTCCAGGCAACACCGCGAGGCCCGCCGGCACCCATTAGCGCGCGCATACTGACGTCAGGACACCGAGGGCGCGAATGGCTCAACACGAAACACTGCTGGCGATGGCCCAACGCCACGTCGCCGAAAGCGAGGCGCGGGTGGCACATCAGACGGCCCGGGTCGCCGAACTCACCCGGGACGGCCGCAACACCGCAGGGGCAGAGGTCGAGCTCGCCACCTTGAAGAAAACGCTGCACCTCATGTGCGATGTCCTGACACGCGAGCGACAGCGGGAAGCCAAAGTGAGCCGCCGCTCACGCCGCTCATGAAAGACTTGGCTTGCCCTCGTGTTCGAGACGTCAAGGCGCAGCAGGGGCCCTCATACGCACCTGACAAAAAAAGCCCCGGTCCTTGCAGACGCGGGGCTCTGAGCAAACTCGATCAATGAAACGTAGCCGCGTTCCCGCAAGCTACGCCGCCTATCTTGCCCGCCCCATGCCTATAGCGCGTTGTGGAGACCTGCCAGGTAGGGGTCCCGTGGCAGATTGCATGGACCGCGTGGGCAGCACCCTCCTTGCCTGCCACCGGTATACGAAACGCCCGCCGGTTCTCTCCTGACAAGTTTTGAGTCCCGGATAAGAGGGGCAAGTTAAAGGTGTTTTGCTTGTCAAAAACAAACTTGATTGTTCCATGCCTCGTTAGCAGATACTCTCACCAAGCCACTGCCCTCTCTCCATAAAAATGGATAATGCGTCCATTATTTATGAGTAGTCCGTCGGTATGATGGCCTGTTTACTCTCCGCCGGAAGTTTTAAAATTCAAATCTGTATAAACAAGATAACCATGCTTTGCTTGAATAAGTCCATCCGAAATCGAAAAATATCTGGGAATATGTATTACATTGAATCGGATCGATCCTAGCTCTTTCGCAATGGCTTGATAGTGAGATTTAACGATCTCTGAAAAATTTTTAGGATATTCCCCGTACTCGATTGATCCTCCTTCTTGTTTCAGCGGAGTGCTTGCGCATCCTGCGATAGTGGCCAACGAAATTATGAGTATTGTTTTTTTCATTTAAGTTTCCTCATAACCATCAGCCATGGTTAAGAAAATAGCCTAAAGCCCATCGTCCGTGGGTCATTGAGCTTGGATTGGTGCTGCTGACTTTAGATGGGTCGTCCACCAGTGCCGTATGCGTCCGTGTCTCCGCGTGCGGCAACGCCGTCAATCGCACGCGCCGCGGTGCCATACTGGATCAGCCCTGCCCGCCTAATGCCACTGTTATCAACGGCTTGGGCTCTCGGAAGTGTTTGGGCCGTATGCGAACCGACCCGATCAGGCCACAGTTCAGACAAGCGGACGTCAAGGTGAGTTGGCAGCCCACTGCATGTCAAGAGCCGCCTCGACGCCAAAGCGCTCGCGCAGTGCGAAGATTTCGTGCCGAACCTGCCGAAGAGTCAATTCGCCACGATAGGCGCGTCGCTCCAGATCAGCCATGGCCGACAGGTATTCGGCGGGTGGTCCTTTAGAAGAGGAGCGAAACATCGAAGTGTTTTCCATGATTGGCGGGTCGAGCGAGAGTGCTATCGCAAGGACACTCATCCGAGCACGTGGCCGGTAAGCGCCTCAACCATTGGTTTGCTGCGCTGCAGCAATTATGATCCCTAAAGCTGTGGATGCAAATCTGGAAACCACGTACGTTAAAACCCTTGTCTTTGTGGCGCGATTTGTTACTAGGAGGGCTCGGTTATGCCCGGGATGCCAAGAGCGCTTGCGCTAAGAACGGCCCGTTGGCGTCAGCCGTGCCTCTGCGCGGGGGGATGTAAGCTTGCCAAATCGCAGGCGCGCGCCGAGCGTGCCGCGCGTCAATCAAGGTGAGAGCAGAAGGCTTTACTGCAGGGCAGCGGGTAGGCAGTCGATGCCCATATCCGCCGGGATCCAAAGAAGCGGGATATTGGCAAGCCGGATGGGTTGTAGGCGTCTGCGAATGCGTCAAGGCGGAGGAGCGCCAAGAGAGCCAGCCGCATAAGTGGCGCCGGATCCTGAAGATGCTGAAGGCGCTTGCTGAACCTATTTCAAAGTCCCTGTCTTGATGAATATTGCGCACATATTTTAATCGGTGGCCGGGTTGGCTGCGGGTGGTCGTCCGCGCTCTAATACGCCATGAAATTTACGGATACTGGCATGCAATATTCAGCAGGACTTATGTTAACAGTGCTGACTAGGTCACGTTTGGCTCCATGGGCGCAAATCCAAGAGTCTAAATCTTTTATGCAGGACTTGTTTCTTTCCTTCAAGGTTGGTGCTCCCTGGCCGATTCCATGCAGAAGCCGTACGCAGTCAGAATCTAGCGTAGGTCGCTAAAAATCCAGCTACATTCAACTTGGATTCAATTTGCTGCGGACATTTATGTCGTGGTTTAGTTTTTTATTGAACCAAGACTGCGCTTGTACTGCGCCGTAGCCCCGACCACATCCAATTCACACAGCATCAAGGCCCAAATGCCCGACTAAGGTGCGGGTGTCGTCTGGCATTTCCATGCGGTACCCTGGTGCTGCTTGTGCTGTGAGTGAAGCCAGCGAAACTGCGAGGAGCATTGCAGCGAATCTGTATTGTATGGGTCATCTTTCAAGCTTTCAGGGGAAAACATACAATAAGCGGCATTGGCCCATACTCTAAATGCCCCGGGGCAAAGTCTTTACACAAGGTCGCTACAGTCACGAACATGGAGACGGCCAAAACCAGAGGCAATAGGTCCGCGCGGTTTGCGATGCGGCTGAGTAACCCGGTTTGCGGCCACGCGAGCACCAGCGCATGAAGTTAAGTATGCCGATGCCTCTCAATTGCAGTAGCCAAGGCAATAAGTTTGCGCTCGCTTTCGAAAACTCTGGAACCCAGTATAAGTCTTGCCGCAAATTCAAGTTATTTATTATTAACATCAGCAACGGCAGCAAGGGAAGGTTTGTGAAAGTATTGTCTGGCTTGCATTACTTAATACCACAAGCTCGAGCAAGCTTTTTTTTGAATCGTGTTGGCACCATATTTCTACTGCAGTACGCAGTTCTTCCGGTAGGAGTAGGCGATGAACAAGCAATTCTCTTGGCTGCGCTTGGCCGCCACGCTGGTCACTGGTGCGCTGGCTGCCTCGGGTGCATTTGGCCGAAGATGGCCCGCAGGCCGAGGCGGGCAGCGCACCGCCTGAAGCGAGTGCCGCGCCCACGGCCCGGCACTGCGTGGCCGAACTGGCACCGGTGAACGCCGGCGCGCGGACCTCAGAAATGAAGCAAGGCGGCTGCTACTCCAGCTTCGCTGCGGCGATGGCAGCAGCAACAGACAACACCGTAACGCTGTCCTCCGAGTCTTCACCAGAGTCGGTCGGAGAGTCGGACCTCGTTGCAGCAGCAACGCGGGTCATTGGCATCGATTACGACGGCAGGTTCTATGGCGGCTCCAGCTACATTTGGTATGCCCGGAATATCTATGGCTGCTACGGCGGGCGCTCGTACACCGCTAACATGCCAGGGTCATTCAACAACCGCCTGACCTCGACCCGGGGCTTCAACGGGTGCACTCGCAACACGAGTTACTCAGGCTTCTTCCAAACTGGCTTTTGGGTACGCTGTTTCCCGAACTGCCTCTACATCGGCGATTTCATGAACAACCAGACTTCGTCCAAGCGCTGGGCGCGCTGAACGGCTTTGAAGCACGGGCGGCCGGCGTGTTGGGATAACGGGCCGGCCGGCAGGACGGCTGGTGCAGACACGGAGTGCCACCGTCCCTCATGGCACTGGCCAAAGCCAGGGGACCGACAGGAGTCCCTGGACAGAGCTGCCGGGCAGCGTAAGCGCGCTGGACGCTGGGGCCGCGTCGCCCGTGAATCAGCGGTGCCAGTTGGCCGAGCCTGGGTAACTGGTGTTCATACTGTTGGCACGATTGAAAAGCCCCAGCCGCAATGCTTCCAGCGCGGCCTCGACGTGCGAGCTCACGTCAAGCTTGCGGTAGATTTGCTTGACGCAGCCGGCGAGGGTGTGACGCGACAGGTGCAATTGCACACTGATGCCGCGCAGCGTAAAGCCCCTGGCCATGCGCAAGAGCACGCCGCTCTCACATCGGGCGAACTGCATGCCGATGGTGCACCTACAGCACGAGCCGGCAAAGGCACTTCCTCTTCATCGCTGGCCATCGGCCGCCGCCTAACCTCTCCGCAGCGTTGCTGCCAATGCCCAGCTCCGACATGAGGACGGTCTCACGCCTCAAGGAACTGCGGCGCCGGGCCGACGTCTTGATCGCTGATCGCATGTAGTTGCGTGCGAAAGGCTGCGATATGCGGGAGCACCACGTTCCGGGTACATCAAGTTTTCGGGAACCATGCGCTTCGATAACAACCGGTATGCGGCTTCATTGATTCAGCCCCGTGACGGGCGGGCACTTTCAACCGAGGTCGTTTGGTAACAGACGGCGACACCGAGGCGCTCTCATCGGCCAACGAACGGCTGAAGTGCCGAGCATCCCTCTCGGCTGCTGTCCTGCTGTAGCGCATGCCGAGCTTCTTCGCCGCGCCTTCGAGCCAGGCGGCGTGCCAATCCCATTCTTCTTGGCTATCGCTTTGGTACGGGCAGGACTTGCCGAGATGCTGGCCTGCATGAAAACCTTCTTCCCATGCCCTTCCGTCCATGCATCGCATGCCGCTCTCCGAGATGAATGTGAATTACCAGCTCTCACGCTACCTGGCGCCTTGACTTGGCTGCTTGCTGTAGTCGCAGCCAAAGTGTCTCGTGTTCGCCGATCGCCAAACCAAGTACAACAGGTTCTCCTGTCACGGCCAGCGGCGATGTCGAGCGCCTTGCTCAATGCAGCTTGACCCGCGGTACGGTGCGCCGAGCGATGAAGCGCGACGCCGAGCCCAGTGCCGTCTTCCAGTATCCGTGCAGTGCCACTTCGTGCATCTTGTAGAGCGACTGGTACATCCAGCGCGCGAACAGGCCCTCAATCCAGAAGTTGCCGCCCACGAGCTGACCCATGAGGTTGCCCACCGTCGTGTAAGTACCCAGCGACACCAGCGAGCCGAAGTCGCGGTAGCGCCAGGGCTGCAACGGCTGCCCGCGCAGCCGCCGGGCGATCTGCCTCGCCAGGTGCGAGGCCTGCTGGTGCGCTGCCTGCGCGCGCGGCGGCACCAGCGTACCCTCGCGGCCCAGCCAGGGCGCCGCGGCGCAATCGCCGATGGCGAAGACGTTCTCGTCGCGCGTGGTCTGCAAGGTCGAACTTACGACGAGTTGATGGATGCGGTTGGTTTCCAGGGTGTCGAGCTTCGAGAGGAATTCCGGCGCCTTGACGCCAGCGGCCCACACCACCAGCTCTGCGGGAATGGTCTCGCCGCTGGCAAGCTTCACACCGCTGTCCGTCACCTCGGTGACGCGCGCGTTGGTACGCACACGCACATGGAGCTTTTCCAGCTGATGCTGCGCCGACATCGACATCCGCTGCGGCAGCGCCGCCAGAATGTGCGGGCCGGCCTCGATCACGTTGATCCGGATGTCGCGCTCAGGGTCGATGCGGTCCAGCCCATAAGACACCAACGTGCGCGTGGTGTGGTGCAGCTCGGCGGCCAGCTCCACGCCGGTGGCGCCGGCGCCGATGATGGCCACCTGCAGCTGTTCCGGCCGCAGCGGCGCGCTCTGCGCATGCGCACGCACGCAGGCGTTGACCAGGCGGCGGTGGAAGCGCTCAGCCTGCGCCGGCGTCTCCAGCAGCATGGCGTGCTCCTGCACGCCCGGGGTGCCGAAGTCGTTGTTGAGGCTGCCCACCGCAATTACCAGCGTGTCGTAGCCGAAGATACGCGCGCCCGTCACCTGCTCGCCTTCCTCGGGATCGACGTAGGGCGCCACCTGCACCTCGCGCCGTGTGCGGTCCAGCCCCGTCATCTCGCCAACGCGGTAGCGGAATCCGTGCCAGTGCGACTGCGCCAGGTAGTCCACGGCGTGGGTGTGCAGGTCCACGGTGCCGGCGGCGATCTCGTGCAGGTGCGGTTTCCAGAAGTGCGTGCGCGCCTTCTCGACGAGCGTGACCTGCGCCAGGCCGCGCTTGCCCAGCGTGTCGCCCAGCCGCGTAGCCAGCTCCAGTCCGCCGGCGCCACCACCCACGATCACCACTCGGTGCGGGCTGGCACTCATGCATGCCCCCGCTGACGGTCGCTGTCCATCGCTGCCAAGGCTGTCATGTTGACGATGCGGCGCACCGTCGCAGAAGGTGCCAGGATGTGCACCGGCTGACTGGCACCGAGCAGGATGCCACCCACCGTGATGCCGTTGCCCGCAGCGATGCGCAGCAGGTTGTAGGCAATGTTCGCGGCATCGACGTTGGGCATCACCAGCACGTTGGCCTCACCACCGAGCGGTGATTCGGGCAGTTCCCGCTCCAGCACCTCTGCCGACAATGCTGCGTCGCCTCGCATCTCACCGGCAACCTGCAGCGCGGAGTCCAACGCCTTGGCCAGGCTGAGCGCTTGCCGCATCTTCAACGCCGATGGCGCATCGGAGGAGCTGAAATTGGAGTGAGACAGCAGTGCCACCCGCGGTTCAATACCGAAGCGCCGCACCTGCGCAGCCGCCAGCACTGCGATTTCCGCCACCTGTTCGGCGGTCGGATCAAGGTTGACCTGCGTATCGCAGATGAACAGCTGCCGCTGGGGCAGGATCAGCATCTGCATCGTCGCCAACGTTTTCACACCGGCACGGGTGCCAATCACGTGACGGATCGGCTCGATATGGCCAGCGTAGCGTCCTTGTGTGCCACACAGCAGTGCATCGATGCGACCGGAACGCAGCAGTACCGCACCTAGCATGGTGTTGTGGTTGCGCACTGCACCCAGCGCGTATTCCCGTGATACGCCCTTCTGGCGCAGCAGGTAGTCGTCAGCGGCCATGCCTACCGTTGCAGGATCGGTCGGATCGACACACTCGCAATCGCTCCCAAGAGACAGACGCAGGCCGTATTCGGCCAGACGCTGCCTGATCACCGCGTCGCGGCCAATCAACAAAGGCCGTGCCAGCCCTTCATCGACCGTGACCTGTGCAGCGCGCAGTACGCGTTCGTCCTCGCCCTCAGCATAGGCGACGCGCGGAAGACGTCGCCGTGCCGCTTGCCGCGCAGCCGCAAACACCGGCTGCATCGCACTGCCGGTGTGGTGGACGAACTCGCGTAGCCGCTGCCGGTAGGCGGCCATGTCGCTGAGCGGCCGGGTTGCCACACCGCTGGCCGCCGCCGCCTCGGCCACCGCCGGGGCGATCACCTCGATCAGGCGCGGATCGAACGGCTTGGGAATCAGGTACTGCGCTCCAAAGCGCATGCCACGCAGTCCGTAGGCCGCCGCCACCACATCGGGAATCTCTGCGTGCGCCAACGCCGCGATCGCCCGCACTGCGGCCAGCTTCATCTCCTCGTTGATGACCGTGGCGCCGCAGTCCAGCGCGCCGCGGAAGATGAACGGAAAACAAAGGACGTTGTTGACCTGGTTTGGATAGTCTGAACGGCCCGTGCCGATGATGGCGTCCGGCCGTACGGTCAGGGCGGCCTCCGGAAGGATTTCCGGATCGGGGTTGGCCATCGCCAGGATGATGGGATCCCGTGCCATGCCGGCGACCATTTCCGGCTTGAGCACGCCGCCGGCGGACAGCCCGAGGAAGATATCGGCCGCAGGCATCACCTCGGACAGCGTGCGGGCCGAGGTGTCCTGCGCATAGCGGGCCTTGTTGTCATCCATGTCCTCGGCGCGGCCCTTGTAGACAACGCCGTGAATGTCAGTAACGAAGATGTTCTCGGGAGGCAGTCCGAGATTGACCATCAAGTCCAGGCAGGCAAGTGCCGCAGCACCCGCACCCGACACCACGAGCCTGACAGTGCCGATGTCCTTTCCGGCATGACGCAGCGCATTGAGGATGGCCGCCGCAGCCACGATGGCCGTGCCATGCTGGTCGTCGTGGAAAACCGGGATCTTCATGCGCTCACGCAGCTTGCGCTCGATGTAGAAGCATTCCGGCGCCTTGATATCCTCCAGGTTGATGCCGCCGAATGTCGGCTCCATGCGGGCGATTGTTTCAATCAATGCATCGGGATTGGTCTCGTCCAGTTCGATGTCGAAAACATCGATGCCGGCGAACTTCTTGAACAGGCAGCCCTTGCCTTCCATCACCGGCTTGCCGGCCAGTGCACCGATGTTGCCCAAGCCGAGCACCGCGGTGCCATTGCTGATCACCGCGACAAGGTTGCTGCGCGCAGTCAGCTCATCGGCCTGCCGTGGGTCGTCGACGATCGCCAGGCAGGCTTCGGCGACGCCCGGGGAATACGCCAGTGCAAGGTCGCGCTGGGTGACCATCGCCTTGGTGGGCACCACCGAGATCTTTCCTGGCATCGGATGCCGGTGGTAGTCGAGTGCGGCGTCCCGCAACGTCCGGTTCTGGCTCATGGCGTTCTCCATGGTCGTTGCCTCGTAGGCCAGACGTTCCTGCCTGGACCAAGCAAAGAGACAAAGTCGTGGTACCTGTCCTTCCGAATCCAATGCCCGGATTCGATGCTCTCGTCAAGCCGGATTTGCAAGGACATCGCAGGAAAGTCGCTGAGGTGGTGCCCGAGGTAGCCTGACTGCATGTCAGCAGTAACGTAATGGGGTTGCGGCTGTCGAAAGTATCGCAATAGCTACTCGGCAAACCTGGTGGGGCGGCAAAGCCGTCGTCCCACACGATTGCAGCGCCCCGGTGTCGACGATCTGGCGTTTCAGCGGGCGGTTTGCATTACAGCCGCCCCGGCAATGGCCGTCATGTTGATGACGCGGCGCACAGTGGCCGAAGGGGTGAGGATGTGCGCGGGCTTGGCCGCGCCCAGCAGCACCGGGCCCACCGTGACGCCGTGGCCGCCGGTCATCTTCAGCACGTTGAAGAGGATGTTGGCCGCGTCGATGTTGGGCAGCACCAGCAGGTTGGCCTCGCCCGTGAGCGTGCTCTGCTCGGGCAGCAGGCGGTCGCGCACGTCCTGCGACAGCGCCGCGTCGCCGTGCATCTCGCCGTCGCACTCCACGCCGGGGGCGATCTGCTTGAAGCGCTCGGCTGCGGCGCGCATGCGGTTGGCCGCCGGGCGCGTGGAGGAGCCGAACATCGAGTGCGACAGGAACGCCACCTTGGGCGGCATGCCGAAGCGGCGCACTTCCTCGGCGGCCATGCGCGCGATCTCGGCCAGCGACTCCGCGTCGGGCTCCTCGTTGACGAAGGTGTCGGTGATGAAGAGCGTGCGGTCGTCCAGCAGCACGGCGTTCATGGCGCCCATCACCTTGGCCTCCGGGGCCAGGCCGATGATGTTGCGCACGTGCTCCAGGTGCTGGTCGTACTTGCCCACCAGCCCGGTGAGCATGGCGTCGGCGTCGCCCAGGTGCACCATGAGCGCGCAGATG
>NZ_AUMO01000129.1 GCF_000430725.1 Azohydromonas australica DSM 1124 | reverse complement strand
GAATCCGCGGCCCTGCTCGCCTGCACGCGCTGCCTCCACGGCGGCGTTGAGCGCCAGGATGTTGGTCTGGAATGCGATGCCGTCGATGACGCCAATGATCTCCGCAATCTTTTGCGAGCTTTCGTTGATGTTCTTCATGGTGGCAACCACCTGATTCACCACATCGCCGCCTTGTGCGGCCACCTGTGATGCCGTCATCGCGAGTTGGTTGCCCTGCGCCGCGTTGTCGGCGTTTTGCTTCACCGTGGCAGCCAGCTGCTCCATCGAGGCCGCCGTTTGTTCCAGCGCAGAGGCCTGCTCCTCGGTACGGCTGGAGAGGTCGGTGTTGCCCTGGGAAATCTGGGTCGAGGCTGAAGCCACGCCCTCGGCGTTGGAGCGTACGGTGGCCACGATGGTGGACAAGCTGTCCTGCATGCGCTTGAGCGCGGCAAGCAAGCTGGTGCGGTCGCCTGGTTGCAGCGCAATGGGCATGCTCAGATCTCCGTCGGCCACGCGCTGCGCCAGTTCGGCAGCGTCCCCGGGCTCGCCACCGAGCTGGCGGGTGACGCTGCGCACAATGACAGCCGCCAGGCCTGCGGCAAGCACAACCGCAGCACCAAGGAGTGCCGCCGTCCAGAGCTTAGCCGACTCGTACGTTTGCTTGGCAGCCGCAGCGGATTCGACGGAACCCTGGTCGCTGATCTTCACGAGCTTGCCAAGCTCGGCCGCCATGGCATTGAAGGCCGAGCGCGATTCGCCCCGGAACAAGGATCTGGTTTCATGCAGAGCGCTCTCGCCGTTGCGCGAGATCTCGAACAGTTTGGCCTGCACGGCAAGATAGGTGTCACGGTGCTTTTTGAAGGCCTCGTAGCCTGCCCGCTCCTGCGGTGAGCTGATCAGCGCCTCGTACGCTTTTTGTTTCTCGGCGAAGGCTGTTCTGATCTCGGCCATGCGCTGTTCTACTGCGGCCATTTCCGACGCTTCCACCGAAATCACGTGATCTGCCTCCTGGCGGCGCAGTTGATTGGCGGCCGTACGCATCTCGCCGAGCACCTTGATGGCGGGCAGCCAGTTCTCCGCAAGGTCTTGCGTGCGGGTGTACATGCTGGAGAGCTGGACCATCGCAAAGCCGCACACCACCATCGTCAGCAGGGCAAGGGCCGCGAAAGCCATGCCTAGCTTGGTGCCGAGTTTCATCGAATGTCTGTTCATGTGACTGCCGGCCCTTGAATAACCGGCCGCGTATTGGCTCAGCGCTGTTTCGGCACCTGCGTCCTTGACTTGAGAGAAGTCCAGGCAACTACCTAGGGCCGGCAGACGGAGTTGGCCGATGTCAAGTACACGGCGCTCGGCGGAGCATTCGTCATGTCGCTGCGGTCAGCAGAATTGAATGAAGGCGATGTGCCTGAATGCGGTTTTCCGAGTCACTCCACCACAAGCAATTTCACAGTGAAGCTGAAGGTGCTGCCTTGGCCAGGCTCGCTCCTGACGTCCAGACAGCCGCCCATCAATTCCACCAGGCGGCGCACAATGGACAAGCCCAGCCCCGTACCGCCGAAGCGGCGTGTCGTCGTAGCGTCGGCCTGCATGAATGGCTGGAAGATGACAGCTTGCTTCTCGCGTGGAATGCCGATACCAGTATCCGAAATCTCGATGCGCAGCGCGGCCAGCGTTGGCCGAGGATCATCCCGCTCTTGTTCCTCCAGCATGAGGTGCATCACCCGCAGCGTCACGACCCCTGCGTCGGTGAACTTCACCGCGTTGCCCAGCAAGTTGGCCAGGATCTGCTTGAGTCGCGTCACGTCGCCCACCAGGCGCTGTGGCAGCGCAGGGTCCAGTTCGAGCTCCAGGCGCAGGCGCTTTTGCGCTGCCTGCATCTCCACGATGGCACGCGCGCTCTGCAACAGTGAAGACAACTCAAACGGCGCCGCCTCCAGCTGCATCTCGCCAGCCTCGATCTTGGAGACGTCGAGGATGTCGTTGACCACGGAGAGCAGATGCTCGCCAGCGGCGTTGACATGGGTGACAAACATGCGCTGGCGCTCGTCGAGATTGGTTTGCACGAGCAACTGGGAAAGCCCGATGACGGCGTTGAGTGGAGTTCGGATCTCGTGGCTCATATGGGCCAGAAAGACGCTCTTGGCCGCGGTCGCGGCCTCTGCCTGGCGGGTGCGCTCGCGCAATTGCTGCTCCAACGCCTTGCGCTCGGTGACATCGGTCACGATGCCCAGGAAGCCCAGTGGTGCGCCCTGTGTATCACGCAGCACGCTCATGTTGAGCAACGCAGGAAACCGGCTGCCATCGGCGCGCACGAAGGTCCACTCGGTCTGCTCACCTGTCGCCGGGTCTTGTGGCGCTGCGTGCTTCTGGTCGTCCGGCAGGATTTCGGACAGCCCTGTGGCCAGCCCGCGCACTTCTGTCGGTATGACGTGCAGCCGCTGGCGAACCTCGTCGAGGTCATGAAAGCTCAACACCGGGCGTCCTTGGGCCTGCGCCTGCGAGATACGTAGCATCCTCTGAGCAGCCGGATTGAGAGCGATGATGTTGTTGGCTAGGTCCGTGATCATGATGCCGGTGGCGGCACTGGCGAAAATGGCCCGCTCGCGCGCTGTGATCGCTTCGAGATCGGCCGTGCGCTGGCGCAGCGCCCGCTCCATCGCTTTGCGCTCGGTGAGGTCCGTGATGACGCCCATGAAGCCCACGGGCGTGTCCGGCTCGTGGCGCAGCAGGCTCATGCTCAGCAGCCCGGGGAACCGAGTGCCGTCCGCGCGCACATAGGTCCATTCGGTCTGAACTTCAGGTTGGGCCAGTTCGGAAGCCCAGCTGTTGCGCAGGGCCCGCTTGACCAAGTCAGGCTGCGCATGGCCATGGTCACGCATGACGCTTGGAATCTTGTTGCCGTTTGTCTGGACCTCGTCCAGATCATGGAAGTCCAGCATCAACCGCCCCACGGCCTGTGCGGCCGGGATGCGAAACAGCTGTTCGGCCGCCGGGTTGAAGATGGTGATGCGCCCGGCAAGGTCGGTGGCGACGATGGCCGTGCCTGCGCTGTCGAGCAGCGCACGCAGCTTGGCCGTTTGCTGGCGGACCTGTTGTTCCAGCGTGGCGTTGAGCTCGGCCAGGCGTGCCTCAGCCGCCTTTTGCTCAGTGATATCGCGCGAAATCGACAGCAACCTGTGAGGCAGACCGTCGGGGCCGCGGATCGCGGTGACCGAAACGTCCCACCACTTCGGGGTGCCCTTGGCCGTATAACAGAAGGCTTGGAAACGGCCGACATTCCCTGCCATCGCCATATCGATCGCGGCCAACACCTGAGGCTGGTCTTCCGGCCGCCAGAGCGATACCCATTCCACACCGCGCAGTTGGCGCTCGAAGTCGTCCACTTCCATGATGCACAGTCCGCCGTCGCTGAAGAACTCCAGCCGGGCGTCGAGACTGAGCACCTTGAGGCAGTCCGGGGAGCTTTGTAGCACGCGGCGGTTGAACTCCTCGCTGGCGCGCAGCGCTTCCTCAACTCTCTTGTGTTCGGTGATGTCCCGGGCAATGCCCACGATTCCCGTGACGAGGCCATCGGGCGAGCGCAATGGCGCCTTGACGGTAAAGAAGACACGCGGCTCGCCGCGGTTGGCGTCGAACAGCGTTTGCTCGACCCGGATGGTCTGCTCCCCTTGCAGGATGCGGCGATCCTCCATTTCCACCGCGGCGAGAGCGGCAGCAGGCAGCGCCTCGCTGTTGCGCAATCCCATCAAGGCTTCACGCGGGCGGCCCAGCACGGCAGCCGCAGCGGAGTTCAACGCGGTGATGCGGCCTTCCAGGTCGTTGGTCCAGATCGGATCGGGCGCGCTCTCCAGCAGTTGTTCCAGCAGTTCGGCCGTGTGCCGGACTTGGGCTTCGCTGTCGCGCACGGCTTGCTCTGCCCGCACGCGGCGCGTGGCCTCGATGATGGTCAGGAGCACACCAGCCACGGCGCCTGTCTCGTCGCGCACCGGACTGTACGAGAGCGTGAACCAGGCATCCTCGATGACGCCGAAGCGCCTGATCGGGTAGTGCGCGTCATCGAAGGAAACCGATTCGCCCCTCCAGACCCTCTCGTAGATCGGGGCATTGATGTGCCAGATCTCGGGCCAGCACTCCCGGGTCGGCTGCCCGAGCCCTGCAGGATGCTTGGCGCCCATGAGTTGGCGGTAGCGGTCGTTGTAGATCTGGATGAGGTCCGGTCCCCAGAGCACGATGGTGGCAAAGGCGTGTTCAAGCACGAGCTGCACCGTCGTGCGCAGGTTCGCAGACCACCGCTCCACGGGCCCAAGCGGGGTGGAGGCCCAGTCATGCATGCGTACGCGCCGCGCCATCTCGCCGGCGGCAAACGGCCAGCCGCCGGTCTCGTTGTCTGCTCGATTCATAACTGCGCGGCAGCCTAGCCGGGGTCGCTGTCGCGCTCCATTGGTAATGCCGCTTGTTCAGTGTGAAGGATTTCTCGGTTACCGACGCGCGTCCTTCGACGGCTTCCAGGCGCGCCGTGGGAGTGTCGTGGGCAAGCCACGGCAGGCGTCAAGCTGCATCAACGACGTCTGGAACGTTGACTTCGTCGTGGATGCGCTGGCCAAGCGCATCAACACGGATGCAGTATTCCCATGTCGGTGCTGCCGATTGCAATGCATTCACAAGCGATCCCCTGTTCTCACCAAGTGGCTACCCACATCACCGGATACAGCCGGGCGTTTCCTGGGTAGACAGATTTGCTGGGCCAGGGGTTATAGCAGCCAACCCCGAGCCCACCACAGCCGTCGAAATCCAAGCAGCGCTGGAAGCAGCCAACGTGCAGGCATTGGCACTGGAGCAGGAGACGCGGCTGCCCAGGGTGCCGATAAACGCTGCGCTGCGGCGGCTGCACGGGTTGCAGTCCGAATTGGAGAATCAGGGCCGCAAGGAAGCCGGCGACCTGCGCGTCGTACTGGCCTGGATCAAGACGATGACACCGCTCCGGTGAACTTGGCCACAACCTTCCGCATGGCATCGTGCACTGGCACTCAAGCAGCCGCACCGGGTGGTGGATGTCTGCCCCAAGTACTCACGCCCGGTGCCATTTACGATCTGCCATGAATTGGAGCGGGCGACCAAATCTTGGTGTGCCATGCCCAGGCTGGTGAGCGTGTGTCCGGGTATGGACTGCGGCTGGCGCTGGACGCTTTGAGCGTGAAGCGCCTTGATGCACTGAAAGCCAATGGTTGGCACTGGCCATTGCCGCCAGCTACGTTCAGCATCACTACACGCACGGGCCTTGCTGCGGGTACTCCACCAGGAGGCGTTCATGGACAGCATGGCCGTGATTTACCAGCCGGGAGAGTTGACGTTGCTGGTGTTCAGCGACGACAACGCCATGCGTCTGGGTACGGTGGTTGAAAGAGGCTCGAAACACCTGGGCTACGCCTACAGCGTCGAAGTTGAAGCCGGGACGTTCTGGGCGTTTGACGTTCGCGAGGTTTCTGAACTGGCCGGGGCGTTGCAGGACATTAACGAGGCCGTGTACGCCCGGCTGTGTGCACTCGCCCAGTTCATCACGGTGAAGTTTGCATCGCGGAACAAGTTCATCGAGGCGATAGCGCCTGTCTCGCTGCGTCTGATGACAGCAGGAACAGCGCCACAGTCAGGCGCTGCCTGTTGACGATCGCAATGACTGCAAACAACGATATCTTAGTTGACAATGCAACATAATTGGAATAAACAACCCGCGCCCAATAGCTTTTAACCGTTGGACCGACCTGCACCAGTCCCTGTCCTGTCTCCGGCTAAGGAGTGCAATCAACGCCGAATGCATGGGCACGCCAGTCAAGTCTGGCTATTGCTGCCTTGTGGCGCGGACAGGTGCATCCACAGCGCGAGTGCCTGCTTCAACCTCGCGAGGCAGCCGGTGAACTCCTGCAGCGCCTCATGCACCGGCGTGCTGGCCTGGATGGCCTGCTCCAGCCGGGACATGGCCTCGACCAGTTCGTTGGCGCCCAGAGAAAGCGCTGCACCGCGCTGGTGGTGCAGCGTGCGCAACACAGTTGTGGAATCGCCCCGGTCCAGCGCTGCTGCCACTTCGTCAGGCGTCTTCTCGGCTTGGGTCATAAAGTGTGCGCACACCCGCATGAAATGGGCAAAATCGTCACGCAGGACCGCACGCAGCCTCGTGTCATCGATGCCCTCAATGGACTGCCAGGGCGGCGGGGCAGGCAAGACCTGCGCGGTCTCGGCGGCTGGCGCAGTGGCCCTGGCCGCAACCGCCACCTGGGCGCGGCGGTGGCGCGACAACACGGCCACGAGCTGCTCAATGTCCACCGGCTTGCCCAGAAAGTCCGTGACGCCGGCGGCCAGCGCCTGATCACGCTCCTGCGGCAGCACCGAGGCGGAAAACACGATGATCGGCACTTGCGTGAGCCCGAGCTCGCGACGGATGGTGCGCGTGGCAGTGAGGCCGTCCATCACCGGCATCTGTATGTCCATCAGCACGGCATCAAACGTGGCGTCGCGCGCGCGCAGCGCCTGGATCGCGTGTTGGCCGTCACGGGCCAGCGTGGCGCGCGCGCCTTCCAGACGTAGAGCCCGCTCGGTGATGTCGAGGTTACACGCGCGCGGGCGACCTGGTGGCGCGCCTGGGCGGCGACGAGTTTGTGCTGCTGCTGGAGCGCTGTCCGCTTGAGCGAGCATTGCCCATTGCTGACACCGTGTGCGCAGCCGTGGCCGGCATCACGTTGCCTTGGGAAGGCCGGATGCTGCGTGTAGCGGCTTCCGCAGGTGTGGCAGCACTGCGGGCGGACATGACTGAAGTGGTGCACTGGCCGCGGGCCGCCGACCGCGCCTGCTACGACGCCAAGGGCGCTGGCCGCGGACAAGCCCGCACGGCCAGCCTGGAAGTCAACACTACTACATCCAGCGCTGGGGTCACCGTGTCACGACTTTCCTGCGGGCGAGTGCGCCGTCACCAGCGAGAGCGCTTGCTCAAACGTGCATCACCACAGTACCAGCTGCTCTCGTGGGCAAAAACCCTTAGCCCGACGTCGACGAGTACGCGGTGCAACGCAAGGCGCCATGAGAGCATAGAAGCGCCGAGCCGATCACCCTTGTCTTGCAGTCGACAAACGCTGGAAATCCGGCGGTATCTATACCGCTTTCAGCACCAGACGATCGTAGCTGGCGCTTGCTGTCTGGTAGCAGCCGCAGGAAAAGCTCTCCAACTTGTTGCGATCCAGGACCTGGATACGGTTGCGGCCTTGCGAAATCACTCCGGCACGTTGGAGCTTGGCCATCACTTCAGTCACGGACTGGCGCCGTGCGTGGATCATATGGGCCAGCATGGCTTGCGTTAGTATCACTTCGGAGAAACCAGACCGGTCCATGGACGTCAGGAGCCAGCGACACAGGCGCTGCTGCATCGAATGATGCGCGATGCACAGGCAGGCCAGGGCGCTGAGCCGAAGTCTGTACATAGCGTAACCGTTGAGCACATGGTGCGCGTGTTGGTTGTGCTCCAGCGCATCTTTGAAAGCACGTACCGGTACCCGGATCACGGTGCCCGAGGTCCATTGCACGACCTTGTCGGGGCTGCGTGGGATGCCAAGCCAAGCCGGTAGTCCCAGCATCCCTTCATTGCCAACCGTCTGCACGACAGCAGCTTCGCCACCGTGCGGCCTCACAACGATGCAGGCCAGGCTGCTGTGTGTCGGGAAACAGAACTCGGAAATCGCTGCGGCTTCGCGGTACAACTCGCTGCCGGCTGCTCCATCATGGTGGACCAGCCACGGTTCAAGGCTTGGGCACTCGCGCAGCAGTCGCTGCAGCAGCCGGTTGTGCTGCGCTGGTTCGAGGGCGTGGTGCTTTCTGAGAGCCGACATCGCATGAGCGTCCAAAGTCCTACCGCGCCGTGCTGAAACGGCCTGCTGTTGTCGCGACGTGCAGAACCGGATGTGGGGCGCTTGCCGAGCGTAACGACAGGCCGCGTCGGTGCCAACAGTCATGCGGGCGTTGCGCGACCTCGGTCAACTGGGCCGGGGCGTACCGCAGCTGCTGGCGTTGGAGGTGGCGTTGTCGGTGTGCGTACCCCGCCATCTGTCACGGATCCAATGGCTCGCTGGAACTCACCTGGGTCGGTTGCAGCGCTGAACAGCTGGCTCAGGGAGTCGATGCAATGTAAGCGTTCAGCCGTCCCACAGTTGATCGCAGCCAGGGGGTAAAGGATGCTCGTGTCCGCTTATTTGGCGCGGACACATGGACACGAATACACCATCAACGACCCAGGGCCCGGGACGCACCCGGCGCCGGTACTCCAAGGAATTCAAGGCGCAGCTTGTCGCGCAGGCCCAGGTGCCCGGCGTGTCGCTGGCCAGCGTAGCCATCAGCCATGGCCTGAACCCCAACGTCTTGCGGCGCTGGGTGGCTGATGCCAACGACCGCGCGCTGCCCAGCGCAGGCACGGCGCAGGCCGTGCTGGCCCAGCCCGATCTCGAAGACGCGCTGGTGCTGCAACGGGACGCCGATGTGGCGACGTGTGCCCCGGCCGCGGCAGCGAGCTTCGTGCCAGTGAAGGTCGAAGCCGCGACACCGGCGCATCTGCACATCGAGCTCGTGCGCGACGGTGTACACGTGAAGGTCAGCTGGCCGCTGAGCGCGGCGGCACAGAGCGCGGCCTGGCTGCGCGAGGTGCTGCGTTGATCCGTATCGACGCCGTGTGGCTGGCCACGCAACCCGTGGACATGCGCGCCGGTGCCGACCGGCTGTTGTCCATGGTCGTGGCCGTCTTCGGCTCGGCACAAGCCCATCACGGTTACCTCTTCACGAACGTGCGCGCCAACAGGCTGAAGCTCCTGGTGCACGACGGCTTCGGCATCTGGTGCGCCGCGCGGCGGCTGCATCAGGGCAGCTTCATCTGGCCTCGGCAGGCCTCGGCCGACGGTACACCGGTGAGCCTGACTCAGGAGCAGTTCCAGGCTCTGGTGGTGGGGCTGCCGTGGCAGCGCATCGAACAGTTCAGGGTCATCGCCACGGTGTAGCGAGCCGACCCAGCGCGGGCGGCCGCAGCAAGAGAGCATGTCCCCATGCGGCGGCGGCGCGGCGCTCGCCACAATGAGCGCATGCTCGACCTGCGCGAACTCAAGGCCGAAGACCTCAAGGGGCTGGACCCGAGCCAGGTCGCTGCCCTGGCGCAGCAGATGCTCGCGCACATCCACGCGCAGGACGCCCACATTGGCGAGCAGGCCCGCGGCATCCAGGAGCGCGACCAGCGCATCGAGAACCAGGCGCGCGACCTCAAGTACAAGCAGGCCAAGCTGGAGAAGGTGACGTTCGAGCTGGCCCGGCTGAAGGCCTGGCGCTTCTCGGCACGCACCGAGACGATGAACGCCGAGCAGCGGCAGATGTTCGAGGAGGCACTGGCCGAGGACCAGGCCGACCTGGAAGCCCAGCTCGAAGAGCTCAAGGCCCAGTTGCCCGACAAGCCGCCGGCCAAGGAGCCGCCGCCCAAGCGCCAACCCAGGCGTCAGGCGCTGCCAGCGCACCTTCGCCGCGTGGAGCACCGCCACGAGCCCGACAGCACGGTGTGCGGCTGCGGCCGCCAGATGGAGCGCGTGGGCGAGGACGTCAGCGAGAAGCTCGACATCGTGCCGGCGGAGTTCTTCGTGCACCGCCACATCCGCGGCAAGTGGGCGTGCCGCTGCTGCAATGCGCTGGTGCAAGAACCGGCCGAGCCGTCGGTCATCGACAAGGGCATCGCGGCGCCCGGGTTCATCGCGCACACGATGGTCAGCCGCTTCGTGGACCACCTGCCGTACTACCGTCAGGAGACCATCAACGCGCGCTCACGTGTACACACCCCGCGCTCGACGCTGGCGGCCATGGCCGGCGGCACCAGTGCCACCGTGGCGCCGCTGCTGCAGGCGCACAAGGCCTTCGTGCTGAGCTGCGCCGTGCTGCACGCCGACGAGACGCCGGTCGCGATGCTCGATCCCGGCGCGGGCAAGACCAAACGTGCCTACGTATGGGCTTACGCCAGGGGCGCGTTCGATCCCCACCCGGGCGTCATCTACGACTTCCGCGTCAGCCGTGCCGGCCGCCACCCGCAGGAGTTCCTGAAGAAGTGGAGTGGGACGCTCGTCGTCGACGACTTCAGCGGCTACGACGGGCTACTCAAGCTCGAGGGCCGCATCGAAGCAGGCTGCCTGGCCCACTGCCGTCGACGCTTCGACGAACTGGTCAAGTTCAAGGGCAGCCCGGTGGCCGAGGAGGCCCTGCAGCGCATCGCCACGCTCTACAAGATCGAGCGTGGCGTGGCCGAGCTGAGCAACGAGAGCCGCCTGGCCATCCGCCAGCAACTGGCCAAGCCACACTGGGAAGAGCTGCACGTCTGGCTGCAGTTGCAAAGGCAGCAGGTCCCGGACGGCACCAAGATCGCCAATGCGATCGACTACACCTTAAGGCGCTGGGAAGCGCTGACCCGTTGCCTGCACGACGGCGCGGTGGCCGTCGACAACAACAGCATTGAAAACCTCATCCGTCCGTGGGCTCTCGGAAGGAAGTCGTGGCTCTTCGCAGGCAGCGAGATGGGCGGTGAGCGGGCAGCCGCGATGATGAGCCTGCTGCAGTCGGCGAGGCTCAACGGGCACGAGCCGTGGGCCTACTTCAAGGACGTGCTCACACGACTGCCGGCCCACCCGAACAGCCGCATCGAAGAGCTACTTCCCCACCGCTGGCAGCCCCAGCCCTGACGCTGCTCCCCGTCTCGTCGAGCCCTGAGCGAACCCTGCCGGGGTGCCGTGGCTGCGCGCTT
The DNA here is from genome assembly GCF_000430725.1 of Azohydromonas australica DSM 1124. Taxonomy (GTDB): domain Bacteria; phylum Pseudomonadota; class Gammaproteobacteria; order Burkholderiales; family Burkholderiaceae_C; genus Azohydromonas; species Azohydromonas australica. The sequence goes on along the minus strand of NZ_AUMO01000129.1, from coordinate 1,548 downwards.
ACGATGCAATGGCGCCCCATGCAAGCTTGCCCCAACCGGCAGTCGCGGGTGCTCGATGGCAAGCACCTGTTGTCCGACGCAGACAAGCGTATCGGGGCCTTGCGGGACAGTAGGGTGTGCCGCTGCCGGGCTACACGCTGGTGGTCTACGACCTGAACCCGACGCTCATGACAGACAGCGTCCGCCGCGAGGACGCATATGCCAGCGTACGCTCCGAGGGGGCGGCGCTGTTAGCTACCGCCTGTACCAGGGAGTCTGCCCGTTGCATGGAGTCAGAAGGGACATTTTTCATCCCTGGCCGGAGACGGCCACTTGTCCCCGTCGCCAGCCGGGCACGCCGCGGTCAGGCACTGTGGCATGAAGGCCCAGCGCAAGCCGTTCAAATAGACCACCACCAACCCAAGCAGCCTGCACGCCCGGTGCTCGACCACCACACCCTCGTGGCCCACAACGGACTCGGCTTCACGCGCACTGAACCGGCAGGGCTGCTGCTCCAGCAGTTCCGTCACCGAGGCGGTCACGCGCACGTGCGCGCCGGGCTGGAAAGCGGACATCGGCATGGCAGGGCGATCGTCGCCTGCCGTGGAACTGCCTTGCGAAACGACGTAGCTCGGCACAAACGACAGTCGCCCCTCCGGACCGCAAGTGATGCAGCCCAGCTCAGTACTGAGGCAGGACTGCTGCGCCAGCCGTTCGCGCAGGTGCGGCTTTGGCACGGTTTGGTAGCTGCCAGCGAAGCGGTTGCTGATGGGGGGTCCCAAGGCGTACGACATGCGACGATTCCAGTAAAAGGTCGGTGGCGAAAGCAGGCGGCTGTGGGCGGTGAAAAGCTTAGTTCCAAAACGCTGGCAAGCACAGGCCTGCTGGCCCGGCGCCAGCGCTGCTGCTGACGGATCCCCGTGCAGCGGATGGCAACCGCCGCGCCGGTGGGGTGGCGCTCTGGCATCGCGGGTGTTCCGGTTCCGTGGAGGGCAGCGGTTCTGGTTGGTCTGCAAATGGTGAGCCGTGCCGGCTCAGCGCTTTGTGCGTCGGCTTGGCCGAGATCGCGGTTAACCGCCCGGACATGGGCAATTTTTCAGACCAGCAATCCGAGGCTTTCGGACACCAGGCAGCAATCTTGCCCCCTCAAGATAGGTGATTACGACTTGACAGTACATCTTCTTAGCGGTACTTTGTTGAAGCAGGCACGTCGATTGCTGTAAGCGGTTTGGGAGGTCATTGCCATGACTGCTCCACGCCCATGCCCACCGGCGCCTGGACCTCTTGAAGACTACGCCAAGAGGTTCGATGAGCTGTTCCACACGCTGGCCCAGCGACGCAGCTTCCGGGCGTACCTCACTGGGCTGCTGCTGCCGCACGACCGCAACAAGACACTCACAGCGCTGGCCGGTGCCGAACCGGTGGTGCAGGCCCAGGCAGCGGCAGTGCAGCGACTGCAATTTTTCCTGAGCGAGGCCGATTGGGATGCCCAGGCCATCAATGCGCAGCGCCTGGCGTTGATGGCCGAGCAGCCGATGCTCGCCTCACATGCGCGCGGCGTGCTCGTGG
>NZ_AUMO01000128.1 GCF_000430725.1 Azohydromonas australica DSM 1124 | reverse complement strand
CCTGCGCGTGCGCAAGCCCATCGAGCGCATGTGGCTGCAGACCATGACCTCCACCGGCATCAAGCAGGCCTATGCCCACCGGCGCAGCGACGCCGACATGCGGCCGCTGGCCGCCGCGGCCCGCTCCCGGGCCGAGGCCGACTGGCTCGTGGGCGTCAACGCCACGCGGGCACTGACCAAGGCCAACCTCGTGGCGCCCGGCGAGCTCGTGTCGGCCGGCCGGGTCCAGACGCCGACACTGGCCCTGCTGGTCGACCGCGAGCAGGAGATCCGCACGTTCGAGCCGCGGGACTTCTGGGAGGTGATTGCCACGCTGTCCGTGGCGGCCGGCGCCTGGCAGGCCAAGTGGTTCGACCCGGCGTTCAAGCCCAACGGCGACCCGGCAGCCCGGGCCGATCGCACCTTCGACCGCACCGTGGCGGAGACCGTGCAGCAGGCCTGCAGTGGCGTGGCGCCCAGCTCGGTGACGGACACCTCCAAGCCCGTGCGGCGCCACCCGCCCAAGCTCTTTGACCTCACGACGCTGCAGCGGGCGGCGAATGCGCGCTACGGGTTGTCTGCCAAGACCACGCTGGCCGTGGCCCAGGCCCTGTACGAGCAGCACAAGGTCCTGACCTACCCGCGGACCGACTCGAACCACCTGCCCGAGGACTATCCGGCCAAGGTGGCCCAGGTCCTCAAGCTGCTGCCGGAAAACTTCCAGCCCTTCGCACAGGCCATCCTGAGCCAAGGCTGGGTTACTGCGGGCCACTCCGTCTTCGACAACCGCAAGATCTCCGACCACTTCACCATCATCCCCACCGGCAAGGCGCCGGCGGGGCTCTCCGAGGCCGAGAGCAGGATCCATGACATGGTCGTGCGCCGCTTCCTGGCCGCATTCCACCCGGCGGCCGAGTACCTGGAGACCACGCGCCTGGCCGAGATCGCCGGGCACCGCTTCCGCGCCACGGGACGCGTGCTGGTGTCGCCGGGGTGGCTGGTGGTGTACGGCGGCGATGCTGCGGCCTTCGGGAAGGAAAAGGGCAAGGACGCCGACAAGGAAGTGCAGAGCCTGCCGGCCCTGCGCCCCGGCGAGCCGGTGTCCAACGACGCGGTCACGGTGCGTGCCGGCCAGACCACGCCCCCGCCCCGCTTCACCGAGGCCTCGCTGCTCGCGGCCATGGAGAACGCCGGCAAGCTGGTGGACGACGACGCGCTCGCCGCGGCGATGAAGGAACGGGGCCTGGGCACACCGGCCACCCGGGCCAACACGATCGAGGATCTGCTTTCGGAAAAGAAGCACTACGTCGAACGCCACAAGAAGGAGCTTGTGCCTACCGAGAAGGGCGTCAGGCTGATCCAGGCGCTGCGGGAAAACGGGCTCGTGGCCCTGGCCTCCCCGGAGCTCACGGGCGACTGGGAATCGCGCCTGGCGCGCATCGAGCGAGGCCAGGAAACGCGTGAGGCTTTCATGGCCGGCATCGCCGGCACCACGCAAGACCTCGTGGAGCGCATCCGGGCCAAGGCCGTGGCTGCACCTGCAGGAGCCGTCAGCGGCGGCACCGACACGGACATCGGCTGCTGCTGCGGGCAGGCCCGGCTGCAAGAGCGGCCCAAGAGCTGGGGCTGCCCGAGCTGCGGGCTCACGATCTGGAAAGGGATCGCGGGCCGCAAGACGCGCAAGACCGACGTGCGAGCACTGTGCAAGGCCGGCCATACCGTGGTGCTGGAAGGTTTCACCAGCAAGGCGGGCAAGAAGTTCTCGGCGGCACTGCGCCTGGTTGCCGGCCCTGGCGGGGGCAAGGTCGAGTTCGCCTTCGCAAGACCGCAACGACCCTCACCAAGATCTGTCCCGACAGCGTCAGCGCGATGCCGGCGGGCGGGAGAATGGACCCTCCGGTCATGCGGCACCGCGCGTGCGAGCGCGGCGTACTTCCACCGGTGGCCGACACCGACGTGGCGGTGCAGACTTTGAGCCATCACCCTATTGATTCAGGTGGACCGCTGCTGCACAAGTTCACGTAAGCAGCGATTGCATGCGAGTGCAGGATTGGTCCTGAACTTCATGCAACGGTCTCGCCTCCGTAACGCAACCAAACCGTAGCCGTGACCATGGTCGCTGCCGGCCAAGCCTCCTTCACCGGCGGCGCGATGCGTCTGATCGCTGTAGTTCCCGGGCCACCTCGTCTTGAAAGAGACGCAACTTGTCCTTGAGAACGGCCAGCGCAATCTCTTCGTCTACCGTGCTGTAGTTCATGCGGTCCATCTCGGCAATCCAGGCCACCTGCGCGGCCACTTGTGCTTCAGCTTCGATGACCCGACGTTGGACCCTCTGCAGCGGCGTTTCTTCGTGCTGGTCGTCCATTCGTTTCTCCGGTGCCGGCCATAGCACATGGCAGGCACCGTGCCGCTGAGTTCCCAGCAACGGACCTATCCGGATAGGAAACGTCGCAGGTCCACGAGCTCAACAGCTGCTCACGCCAACCGCGTGAACTCGAATGGCAGCGATCTGATCTCGCCAAGACGATCGGTGTCGATGCAAGCCCAGCTACAAAGTTGCTGTGCCTTGATCCGTCGGTCGCCTTCCGGCCACCAGCGGTCCTTGGGGGCTGCGAGCCAGATGGCTGAATCATGCTGCAAGCGGACTTTGAGAGTTGCCGTCGAACTTGGTCACTCACTGCGCTCAGGAGCCACCTTTCCTACCCGGCCGGTGATCTCGCACCTGTTCCGCAACCTTGGCCATGCTGCATCCACGGACGCGCCTCGTGATGAGCCAAATGCGCTGCCTGAACGTGTCAAGCGCCTTCATCCCGTATCCTGGTGTTTAGGGTTCTTTGTTCTTAAATCTTGGAAGTGGAAATGCAATCAGCTACGCATTCCAGCACCCCCCTCTCCGAAGCGCTCCAGGCACTATCTGCAACGGGGCAAGTGGGGTTTGAAGGACTCATAGCCAAACTGCTCACCAATCTGACGGGTGTAGTGTTCCGGCCTGCACGCTCCGGCGGGCAAAGGGGCAGGGACATCGACTCGGACCCCACCTCGCCATGGTTCGCGGTAGTGGAGTGCAAAAGGTATCGCACAGACACCGCATTGAATCAGCGGGAACTCGTTTCCGAAATCCACATCGCGACCCGAGAAGACCCACAGATCGATCTTTGGATCCTTGCGACCAGCCGCGACGTGGACTCGAACATCACGCGCTGGCTTGAAGAGGAAGCGTGCGAACGCGGCATCGACTACTTGATACTGGCGTGCGGCGGCGCGGCCGATCCCAAGGGCCTCGACATGCTGTGCGCCCACGACTCAGCACTGGTGCTTCAACACTGCGCATCGGTATTGATAAACGGCACGTCGGAGCTTGAGGACTACCTAGCCGCCGTCCGCGGCAGCATTAGCTTTTCGACCCGTCTGGAGAGGATTCGAAGCACGCTCAACGGGGGAACGGTCGGCCTGCCTTCCTTCCGAGATCGGATGAATGAGAAGTTGGTGCAAGCTTTGAGAAGTGAGATGAGAAGCCGCGGGCGCTTCGGTCGCCGGCTCGATGTTGCCGGCGCAGGCGACATTCGCGACATTCCACGGCTGCCCGTACAGAATCAGTTAGATGGGTTTCTGAATGGTCCATGGGATGCCGAGAGCAGCACGCTGTGCGTTGTGCATGGCGAAGAAGGAAATGGTAAGTCTTGGGCCCTCGCTAGCTGGATTTACAAGCGTATGGACCAACCCAATGCACCTGCGGTGTTCTGGTTCTCGGCTGGAGACTGCTCGGCAGCCTACCCTATTCGCCAACTTGCTCACCATGCCATTGATAACCTTGCAGAGGGTCGCGAGATCAACTTCCACGCGAAGCTGCAACGATGGATCAAAGGAGCGACACGCAAGCAGTTGCTGGTCATCCTGGACGGCATCAACGAGCGCCACTCAGTCGTCTTCTGGACGGAATACCTGGTCCGTTCAATCAGCGAGTTTGACGGCCGCGTATCGATCATCGTCACGTGCCGTACGCAGACATGGGTTGGTAATCTTGCCGAGCGTCTACCGCTGCAGCCGCAGCTTATCGAGGTTGCCCCTTTCGACGATAACGAGTTTGCCGCGGCGCTCGTCGGCCTGGAGCGTGAAGACGTCGACCGACTAAGGCGCGTTGGCCCCCTCGTGCGCAAGCCCAGATACTTAGCTATGGCGATACAGGTCATCCACGAACTTCAAGTCGGCGAAGACTTGACAGTCGAACGCCTTTTTTACGAGGTGATGAGAAGGCAGGCGCGAACTCGGACCACCTATCCGCTCAGTGGCAGGGAACTGGAGGAGGTGCTTCGTCATCTTGCGCGACAGGAGAGCAACCGTCTGAGCACGCGAGACGCAGCGGCCGGACTTCCAGTCGTAGATCCGTCAGGTGAAATTTTCAGGGAACTCGCATCGGGTGGCGTGCTTCGGCCGTCGCCGACTTCCGGCTACGTTGTCGATCAGCGCTACTTCGTCGAAGGTATTGCCCTGCTACTGGTCGACATCCTTAACTCCAGCACAGGGACTATTGAGGAGCATCGGGAGCGAATCGCCCAGTGGTTGAGCGATACACACAGATTCCCTCTCACAGCTCGCATTTGTGCATCAGCCTCGTTCCGTGCTCTCGTAAACACGGAGATCTCGACACAGGCTGCAGCCGCAATCATCTTGGAATTCATCAAATGTCAGAACCCTGACCTAAATTCGCTCGAGGGAGTACTTCTCGAGGCTGCCAAGCGTGTCAATGTTTTGTGCGATGTGTGCGAACAACTATGGTCCGAACGTGGCGTCGATCACGCCGTTGAGCGCGTGATTCTCAAGGGGCTTGTCGGGGCAGCTAGCGATCCCAACCGGCAAGACACACTGAAGGAACGTTTGACGCGCTGGGCTGGCCTCATTCATTCAAGCGGGGAGCGTGATTCCGAAGCGTCGAACCTCAGTACAGCAACGCCCCGTGAGCGTGCCGCACAGGTTGCCCCTTCGGTGGGCCAAGCCGTTAATCTCGGTGGGGGTGTTTCGCTGACACGAGTAGAGAGCCAGCGCCTTGTTCGCCTAGGTAGAGTTGCACTGGCTGTAGTTTCTTTTTCTAATAGGCGCTTCTTCTACCCGGTACTTGTAACCAGCCTTGCCGCCGATGCGGTGATGTTGAGCTCAAGATCGGACGTGGTGTATTGGATTCTTGCTTCAAGCCGCCAGCCGCTCGTGGACCTTGTCCAGATGTCGATAGGAGCTTTTTCGGGACTCTCGCCCAGTGAAGCTAGCCGCGTAGAACGTACTCTGGTACACGCGATCGCGGCCCCGGAACTAGCCACGCATTTACGCGCGCTGGATGCGCAGATGCCCCATCCTCGAATCGACATCAAGGTTGCCCGCACCTTCCGTATACCCACGTATCAGCAACTTTCAAGCTACCTTATAGATCTCGAGGTGCCAAATCAATGGCGACTCGGCAGAGCCAAGGATGCTGCGTCAAACCCAGCTGTTTCCTATCCCTCTTCCTTTATCAAGGAGTTGTGTGCAGCCGTGCATTCATTCAACGGCCGCACGCGCAGACAAAGTTTTCACACGGCCGATGCGGACTACAACTGGGAATTGTACGAACCGGTCTTATGCCGCGTGGACCGCGACCTACTCTCGGCGAAGCTGTTCGAGTTTGTAAACGACATCAGCCAGAGAACCGGGGAGCGGCTATACGCCTGGGTTTTCGCGGCCGACGGCCTAACTCCATTACTCGGCAGTAGCGAGATTGCAGCGGTGCGCCAAGCCTGGGATACGTTGAATACCCGCTCAACGGACCTCAGTGAGCAAGAACGCTTTGCCGAGGCGATGCTGCTTTGCATGCTGCTGGCCCATGCGATGCCAGTTGATCAGGTCGACATGTTGATTGCGCGACGAAATGACATCCATCTACTGGCTAGGACATCTTCTTACTTCAAGTCGTTCGGCTCTATCGAAGAGCAAGCCGCCGTTGCCGCGCGTATCGGCTCATCAAGCAAGGCCTTGACCGCTATCCTGTGGTTTGCGAGCGAACAAGCAACACTGGACGACGCCGTGTGGTCTGAGCCAGTGCGTCAAGGACTTGCATCCACCTCAACCATCGATCGGGGCCTAGCCCTTCAGATTGCCTCCAAGCTGTCCCGCGAGATCCAAAATCGATTGGTTGCCGATGTGAACGTTCGTTCCCCTGATGCTTGCGCTTTGGAGAGGCTGTACGGAACGCGGCTCTTGCTCGAGCACGCAGACGGTCCGGTCCTGGGTGTGCTGGCGCGATGTGATCTGAGGGAATGCTGTCACTTGGCAGGCCGGCCACGAACGCGTTGCCGTGACGAGGTCTTGCAGGCGTTCGCGGGTCTGGTCCTCGACTGGCTCCGCAGACACATCTGTTCCGCCACGGAGGTAACGTCGGCGTTGCCGATTGTGGTGCGCGCCCCCAGTACCCGCGAACACCCGCGGGCGACGGTGTCTGTGGATTGGTCCAAGCAGGACAACTCCGGTCCCTTCCGAAGCGAGATGACCATATGGGGTGGCCTGCCGCCGGGCGAGCCTGAGGCATTTGCGCGAGCGTTCGGCAGCGACGACGATCACTCACAAGAGCTTCAAACCGCCCTTGAAGCCACATTGGATGCAGCTCAGCAAGGCGGCAACTGGGGCTTTGCTTCGTTCTGGTCAGATGACACGCTAACTGGTTTAGTTAAGGCTGAACCTAGCTTTCTACCGGAGGTAGAAGCGTTGCTGAAGGAGGCGGTAGCCCGACAGACTCTACACGCCGTGATGCCGTTTGCGACCGCCTTGTGCAGATCGTTGCTACCAAGCCGCTCGGCTAGCGCGCTGCGTCTTCTGACGGCGATCGGCAACGAAAGAAATTTCGTGACTGATGTCGATGGATGGAGCGGCGAGAAGTTGACCGACTTGGCGCTGTTCTCCGCGCCTGACTCAGAAAAGATGCGCGTTAAGTGGTTGCAGCGCATGGACGATGCCAAGAATGACGCCGAGTTGCTACTGTGTGCCGAGCAACTCCTCGTAGGCGGCAATAGTGCGTGGTTGAATTCTGTAGCGCTGCACGAGCTGACAGCCGATGCTTCCTACCACCGGCGCAGAGCCATCCTACTGCTGGCAGCTTCTGCTGCCGATGATCAGCAGTTCGAGGCTGTTGTAGCGAGCTCACTCGCAGAAAAATGCGGACTTGAAGAAGTGGTCACGTGTGCTCGGCGGTACCGCGACACCGTGCGATGGATGGCGCACTGGATTGAAGAAGGAATGAAAGCAGAAGACGCGCTGGGCGCTTACTGTTCCGTTCGACTCTTGCTGTTGTGCGCTGACCACCGCGTCTGGCGATTGTTATCGGATGCGGGCAGGGAAGCGGCTACTTCTGGAGTCAAGCCTGTCTTTCTTCAAATGCTCTCCCATGACGACATCAAGAACGCGGTAAAGAAGAACACCTCGAACAGCCGTAAGACTCTCTTCGGTTTGAAGATATGCGAGCACGACTCAGCACCTTGGATTGACCTGTAAATGTTGGCCACGAGGGAGAAACAAACGCTCGTTGGCGGCACTCGAATGTTCTATGCGGTACCAAAAGGCGACGGTCGACTTCGAGTGAGCGAACAGCCGCAAGGGGCACGGAACGGATTTCTGAGGGGGCCTCTTCTCTGGCTGGTGCTGTTGTTCGCCCCGCCGATGTACGCGAGGCGCTTTCAGTTTGACAGTGCCTTTTCCCGACCATGAATCTACGCCAGCACTGCAGCCACCGCGAGTAGAGATCAATGGCCGTTGCGCCCTTTCCCGCGGCAAGAAGAAGTGGACGTGGTGGCAAGCCGATACAGCTTTGCATAGGAGGCCGGCATCGGCCAGTACCGCCGAGACGGCCGCTAGGAATTCTGCGGCGTCCAGCGAGGAGTGGATCGTGAGCGTGATCAGGCCGGACTCGAACTGGTAGGGCACGCCAGCGCGCTGTGCCTCGTCCAGCGCAAGGTTGGAGCTGAGCCCCTCGGACTCGCGGAAGGTAGCGATGGGCGCCAAGCCAGCAGGCACGCCTTCTCCCGGAAAGGTGCAGAACACGAAGGTGCCGGGCTGGAACGATACCAACGCGCCGCTGGTGGTGTCCGGCATCTTTGCCGCTAGCGCTGTCGGCGGGATCAACGCGGCGTCGATCACAGCTCCCGTGCCCGAGCCTTCGACCTACGCCCTGATGGCAGCCGGAGTCGGGATGGTCGGCTTCGTCGCTCGCAGATGTCGGCCAAGGTGAGTGAATTTGTGCATTGAAAAGGGCGCCCGAGGGCGCCCTTGCGGCTGGTGCCGGCGACTACTCAAGTGACCAGCTTCGCTACGCAGGCCAGCGCGAAGACGGAGCCGCCCCAGAGCAGCACGGTGGTTGTGGTGTACGAATACCAGCCCTCCTGCCGCAGCAGCAGGCCCAGCGCCAGGACGATCGGGTTCATGGAAACGGCCCATACCTCGTCTCGGTAGCCGTCAAGCGCCCATCCGAGCTTGCGCATCGCCCAGATGCCCAGGAACAGGAATGCCATGCCGTGGGCTCCACCGATCTGGAAGTCGCTCTGGACGATCAGCCACAGCGCGATGCCGATGGGCCAGCCCAGGGCGTCCAGCACTGCCAAGCGGGTATTGATGCCGGTGTTCACTTGAGGCTCCAGAGGATGGTGAGGTGTAGTGGATAGGCGATGTAGAAGACCCATCTCACCCTGGCTGGATGGGCCTTCAACATCGCAGCCACCGCGACCATCGGAATGGCGCCGAACGCCCAGCAATTCCCGTTTACTGGCGTGAGCGCCAACATGCACAGCGCCCATGCTACGGCAGGCTGCCAAGACGAACTGCGCCAGAAATACCACGCTGCCACCGTGGCTCCAATAACGGGCCACCAGAACTCCACCACCATCCCGGCGGCCGCGGCCAGCGTCAGCGCTGCCTTCGTGCGCTGCTGCTCCAGCAGCCCGATCGCCGCCGCACTCGCCGCCAGCGCGAACATGATGTTGAGCGGCCACCACCCCCCGCGAAGCGCCCAGAACGCCGGCGTGGCCAGAAGGCCGAAGGCCAGCGCACGACGTGCCGTGCGCCATGCGGCGCCGGGCGCGGCGTGCGCCAGGTTGTACGCCAGGACCATGCTGAACACCGGCATCACCGTCCTGCCGGCGGCGAACATCCACGGATGGGCGCCGCCGAGCAGGTAGGTGTTGACGTGGTCCAGCACCATCAGTACCAGCGCCAGCCACTTCAGCGTCTCGACGCTGCCCGCCGGCAGCGCGAGCGGCCGGCGGTTTCCCAGCGGCAGGACCGCGCTCATGGCGCGTGCGCCGCCACTTCAGGGGCCGGGCCCCGGTTGGGCGACTGCTGCGGCGTGGGCTGTTGCACCACCGTGGGCGCCGGCGCGCGGCTCGGGGCGGCCTTGTCGTAGACCTGGATCTTCGGCAGCGGCTCGCCGCGGGCGAGCATGCCGTCCACCCTCTTTGCCATCACCGCCACCGTCTTGTCGATCTCGTCCTTGGGGTAGCCCTGATCCTTCATCACCGAGCGGGCCATGTTCAGGAACTGCTCGCGCGTGGTGGTGCTGCCGCCGGCGGCCGTCGTCGCGGCCTGCTCGGGCTGCTTGGCCGGCTGCGCCGCCTTCGCCGGTTCCACCGTGTTGGCGGGCTTCTCGGGCGCGGGCTGCTGCTGCGCCGGCTGGCGCTGCTGGGCGAGCTGCTCGCGCGCGGCCTTCAGCCGTTCCTCGTCCTGGCGGCTGGGGGTGTAGCCGGCGACGTGAATGCCGCGCAGGTTGCCTTCCATCCACGTCGCGCGCTGGAACTCCAGCGTGCCGGCGACCTGGATCTCGCGCCAGCCTTTGGCCTGCGCCAGGTCCACCATGCCGCGCACCACCTCCGGAGCGTCGTAGCGGCTCTCCAGCCGCTTGCCGTGGTCGGTGAAGGCCACGCGCAACTGCCCCTTGTCTCCCCCGATGCGGTACTCGTCGGCGGGCTTGAGTAGCGTGCCCACGCTGGCCACCTCGAAGCGTTCCTGCAGCGACTTCAGCAGTTGCTCGCGGTCAGGCTTTTGGGGCGTCGGCGCGGCGGCCGGTGTCGGCTTCTCCGGTTCCGGCACCCGTGGTACGGCGAGCTCAATGGTGTTGACCACCTCTGGTGCGACTGGCTTGGCCGGTGCCGCTGGGGGCACCGATGCCTCAGCGGGCGCAACGGTCAGGGTCGGTACGACCTCCGGGGCCTTGGTCTGCGCGGGGACCACTTGCGGCGACGGCTGTAATTGCGACGCTAGCTCGTGCGCGTACAGGCGCCCGGCATTGTCGGGCCGCTCGATGATGGCCTTGGCGATCCGCTCACCCACCATCTCATGCAGTTGAGCGCGCGTCACGCCGATGTGCTCGCGCACCACATTGCCGTCCGGGCCGTAGGCGTGGAACTCCACCTTAGGCGGTTTGAAGTCCTCGTCCTTGAACTGCAGGAACTGCACGTAGGCCACAGGCTTGCCGTCGATCTCCATCAAAGGCGCGCCGCGCTCTTTGCCCACCTCCACGCCGCGTGCTGCGATCTCCGCAGGCGTGTGGTTCGGCATGCGGGGGCGCCACGATTCGTTGTGCTGCTGTTCGCTCACGGTGCTGCCTTTCGGGGGCTGGGGAGGACTGATGTCGTGCAGACCCACGGCCCAGGCGGGCATCGCCTGCTTGCCCTGGTCGTAGCCGGCCTTGAAGTCGTCGGGGGGTGACAGCAGCAGGTGACCGTAGCCGCCCGGCTCACGCGGGTCACGCGTCGTCAGCGCGACGTGTACGGACACGCCACCCTCGTGCATCAGGACTTTGGGCATTTCCTCGCGCTTGGCCGCGAAGAAGGCGGCGCCGGCCGCCTGTGCGTCGGTGTAGAGGCGCGGCTCGCGCCCCTGGGCCTGCAGTTCGTACTCTCGGTCCATGGCTGCCTCACTGCTGCGCCACGGTGGCGCGCGGATCGTCCAGCGAGCCCGGTTGCGGCTCAGCGGCGTACACCTCCACCTCGACGCGCCGGTTGGCCGCCTTGCCTTCGGCGGTGTCCAGCGGCGCCACGGCATCGCCGGCGGCCTGCCAACTGGTACGGATGCGCTGCGTCGGCACGCCGAGCTGCACCAGCAGCACGCGCATGCTCTCCGCACGTTCTCGGGCGATGCGCTCGTCGGTCGGGTTGGCCTGGGCCGCGTCCGTGCGCCCGCGCACCCATACCAGCGGCGCCTGGACCACAGCAGCGGACATCACTTCACGGGCAGCAGGCGTCAACTCCACCCGCGTGCCGCCGGTGCGAAAGCGCACCGTGTAGACGAGATTCGTGCCGCGCCGCGCCGCCGACATATCCCGAACCGGAATGCCTGAGCCGGTCTTGACCATCACCGGCTCGTCCAGCATGCGCTGCGCCGCCGCGGTGCGCCGCTGCAGCTCCAGCTCCTGGCGCGCGCGCTCGAGCTCGACCCGGGCGCGCAGCATTTCGACGTAGGCCGGATCGTTGGCCGGGCGCTTCGTCGCCTCGCTGGCCTGGGGCACCTTTGGCGCCGACGAACAGCCGGCGAGCAAGCAGGCGGCGGCCAGCGCGCCCATGGGGATCAGTCGTTGCATGGTGGGGATCTCCAGTCAGTGGGGCAGCCCGGACAGGTCGATGTCTTCCTGGGCTTCGGCCGCCGCATATGCAGCGGCAAAGTTCGCCTCTTCCTCGGAGGCAGGTGCGGCCTTCTTCTTGCGCGGCTTCGCGGTGCCGGCGGCCTTCTTGCGCGCAGGCTTGGGTTTGGATGCATCCTCCGGCTCGGCCTGCTGGACCACGGAGTCGCGCACCGTGTCGAAAAACCCATCGGCGTACCGCTCCCGGTCGGCGTCCGTGGGCTCCTTGGGCATCGGCGGCATGGCCTTGAAGTCATGGGCGTACAGCGCTGCCGGCAGCGGCTCCTTCTCGCCCTCGCCGGGCTGCAGGTCTCGTACGCACTCGTTGATGCGCGCCACGTGCGTGTCCAGATCAAGCGGCGCCACATCGGGCGGCGCGATCTTGCTGCGCCGGTTGAGCTCCGGGTCCTGGTCGTAGTTCGCGCGCCCGCACAGGATCGGCAGGCACTGCTCCATGACGATGATCTGCTTCGTGTCAGGCAGCCGCTTGATCTCCTGCGGCAGCATCAGCGGACGCTTTTGCTGCTGCTCGCTGGTGCCCGTGCTATGGCCGCCCTTGCCGGTACTGCTGTTGCGGTTGCGGACCTTCTCGGTGCAGTTGTCCAGCATGCGCGAGTACTGCTCGGCGTCCTCCTGCTCCTTCGGGGGGAAAAGCACTTGCATGCCCATGGCCGTGCGGATCGTCTTGGCCGTGTCCTTGCCGTACTCGAAGGCCACCTGCGACTCGCTCTGGCAGATGATGAGCACGCGCATGTTGT
>NZ_AUMO01000127.1 GCF_000430725.1 Azohydromonas australica DSM 1124 | reverse complement strand
CTGGACAACGAGCTGTTCTACATGGACAAGACCATGATGGTCTTCGGCGACGCCAAGAAGGTTGTCGAGGAGATGGTCAAGGCCGTGGAGTCGGCCTGATTTCATCGCTTAGGGTCCGTCCAACACCGTGACGTACCTGAGCGAGATCGTGCGAATACCAAACTTGCTCTTGGTCAACGTGTGCGGCCTGAAGGCCTCGCGTCACGCTCTGCGTTCGTTGGCGATGGCCGATCTCGGCTTTACCGAATTGCTGCCGTCCCCTGTAGTGGAGCTGGGCGACAACGTGCTGGAGGCGCATGCCCGCAGCCACGCGAAGACGGTCTATCACCCCTCGGGCACCTGCAAGATGGGTCGCGACCCGCCAGCAGTCGTCGACACGCAGTTCCGTGTACATGGCAGGCAGTGCCAGCGTGTGGCCGACGCGTCGACCATGCCGACCGTCGTCAGCGGCAATACCAATGCACCCTGCCTGGTGATCGACGAGCGCTGTGCCGACTCCATTCTCTGCGGCGCGGCCGGTGCAGCCTAACCATGTCCCCCATGCGGCCACCATCCGAGCCGAAACCCCCTGAGGAGATCCAGAAATGAAACGAAGAAGCGTCCTGAAGTGGAGCGCCGTCGCGCTTGCCGGCGGTGCCGTACCGTTGGTGCGTGCCCAGTCGCCACATATTCGCCTGGTGGTCCCCTTTCCGCCCGGTGCGGCCAACGACACGATCGCACGGCTGTTGGCCGATGCGATTGCGAAGCGATCCAGGCGCACCTGGATCGTCGAGAACAAGGCGGGCGCGGGCTCGATGATCGGGATCGACTCCGTCGCCAAGGCCGCAGCCGACGGCACGACGCTGCTGTTCGGCGCCTCCGACGGGCTAGCGGTGCTGCCCGCGGTGAGGCCGGTGATGCCCTACGACCCCGGCCGCGATTTCGCCCATCTGGCGCGCATCGCCACCAGCCCTTATGTGCTGGTTGTCAACAGTCAAGTCAGCGCTCGCGACTTCGCCGGCTTCGTCAAGCTGGCGAACCAGCAGCCAGGCAACATGCGTGTCGCAACGACCGGCACCGGCACGCTCGGTGACATGGGGACGATCCTGCTCGCCTCGGCGGCCAACGTCGAGCTGACGAGCGTCCCGTACAAGGGCATGTCGCCAGCGGTGAACGATCTGGTCGCGGGGCACGTGGAGGCATTGCTGGTCACACCGACGACGATCGCTCCCCACCTTGCGAGCGGCAAGGTTCGCGCACTCGTCGTGCTGGGCCCGCGCAGGAGTCCGATGTTGCCCGACGTGCCCACGGCGGCTGAAGTCGGGTTGGCGGGTGCCGACGTCGCCGCGTGGTGGGGCGTTCTCGCGCCTGCGAAGACACCCGCCGGCGCGCTCGCGGCCCTGCGCAGCGAAATCGCCGCCGTGCTGGGGGACGCTGAATTCCGCAAGGCGATCGCCGAGAAGGGGTTCGATGTCGCTCCACTCGACGGCGACGCGTTCGCCAAATTTGCAGCTGCCGACTTCCAGCGCTGGCGCGACGTCGCGCGCAAGGCCGGAATCACCCTCAAAGACTGAGCACGGGAGAGTGCAAATGAATCGCTTCGACCCTGAAGTCCGGACATATCGCGTGCGCACGCCCGATGCGCAGATCGAGTATTACGTCCAGGGCAATGGCCCGCCCCTCTTGATCCTGCCGTCCCTTGGGCGAGGTGCAGCAGACTACGACGAACTGGCGAAGCTGCTGGCTGGCCGAGGGCTTCAGGTCATTCGGCCGCAGCCGCGCGGCATTGGTGGCAGCACAGGTCCGATGGCCGGCTTGTCGATGCGTGACCTGGCGGCCGACGTAGCCGAGGTGATTCGCGATCGCGTCGGGGGGCCCGCGGCTGTGGCCGGCCATGCCTTCGGAAACTTCGTTGCCCGGATGCTGGCCAACGCCTTCCCGGACACGGTGCGAGCGGTCGCGCTGGTCGCGGCGTCGGCGGGTCGACTCCCCGGCGGCGGCTCGCCCTACGACCCGGAGGTCCACGCGTCGATCTACGCGAGCGGCGACCTGAGCCTGCCGGTGGATGAGCGCATCGCGCATTTGAAGCGCGCCTTCTTCGCGTTTGGCAACGATCCCTCGTCGTGGCTGGACGGCTGGTACCCGTCGACCAAAGCCATGCAGAAGGAAGCGCAGGCCACGACGTCCATCGACGAGTATTTCGACTGCGGGACGGTGCCGGTGTTCGACCTTCAAGCTGCCGACGACATGGTTGCGCCGCGTCGCCATGCGCACGTGTTGCGCGAGGCGCTGGGCGCACGTGTCACGGTGCAGGTGATCGAGCGCGCCGGTCATGCGCTGATTCCCGAGCAGCCGCAGGCGGTCTGCGACGCGCTGACCGCGTGGATGCGATCGCTCGAACCGATGCCCTGAGGGCGGACCGGGACCTGCGCGGCGCCGCGATCAAGCGCCGCCGATCAGATGGTACAGGGGCGATTGTCCTTTTTGCGCGTGTATGGAGCCAACGCCTTTTGCAAGCTCTACGTTGTGATGGAACTGGTCTGCACGCATGTATTCGGCTCGCTTGATGGGCAAGGCTGATTGCATGCCCGCAGCCTCGATGAGGTCCGCGCATCCCGTCCTCAGCAATTTGTCGGCTCGATTGCTCAGCCATCACAAAAATCAGGATCCTGGGGTGCTGGTCTGACCGGTGTGTCATCACGTCTGTAGAGCGACGCAAACCTGCGCTGGGTGTGATCCTCCTTGAGGTGGTTGACGGTATTGCCCGTGTTCGCGGCTGGTGTGGAGTGGCGGCGCCGTGCTCAAACAGCGCCAGGACGCACGTACTCCCGGTCGCTGCTGAGCAACGATTGGGTTACCCGGGCGTTCTTGTTGGCCAGTGCGACCGCCGCACGGTTGTAGCCCCGCCGCGCCACGAGCTCGCGCAGCCACTTGCTTTGCGCGTCTACCTTCCCGGCGGCATACCGCAACACTGACCGCGCGCCATGGATCAGCAACGTTCTGAGGTACTTGTCGCCACGCTTGCTGATGCCCGACATCCGGTACTTATCTCCCGACGAGTGCTGCCTTGGCACCAGCCCAAGCCAGGCCGCCAAGTGCCTGCCGTTCTTGAACTTGCTGGCGTCGCCGACGGCCGCCACGATGGCGGTGGCGGTCACGGCGCCCACGTCGTCGATAGCACTGATCTTCTTGCACAGCGGTGAACTGCGCATGAATGCTCTGATCTTTTGATCCGCCTCAGCAATGCGCTCCTCGACGCTGCGTAGGTGCTCCAGCATCTCCACCACCAGGCCGCGGCAGAACTGCGTGAGCTCGACGTTGTCGCTGGCAAGCACTTCCGGGATCGCTCGGTGAAGGGCCGCGGGCGACTGCGCGATGGCGATGCCGCGTTCGCTCAGGATTCCCCGGATGTGGTTCACGATGGCAGTCGATTGATGCACGAGCAACTGACGCTGCCGGTGCAGTGCCTGGATGTCCTGCTGCTCCACCGTCTTGACGGGCACGAAACGCATGGCCGGACGGCTGGCAGCCTCGACGATAGCTTCCGCGTCGTTGTCGGGTTGGCGACCGTAGTCTCGCCCGCGATGGCTGCGCAGTGGGCTTGTCTGTCTTTGACGGAGCAAACCGTGGCTGGCTCGAGCTGCATTTTCTGGGTTAGCGTGCGCATGCTCGGATTAGAAGTCGGGCGCTATGCGAGGTTGTAGCGGATTGGATCCGATGCGCTGTTGCACAGCCTGGGGCGATGCTGTCCTGGCCGGACCGTAAGGGCTGCCATCCAGCAGTCAGCTTGAGGCCGAGCCCGGTACTCCAAGCAGTCAAGCACCGGCTCCGCGGCGCGAAAGGCTCAATGAAGTCGTCTCCACAATCGTTGTTATGTCAAATTCAGTTGAGTTTGCAACGATCTTTTCAGCACCCTGCCATGGATTCACGCCACGACCAGGAGTGATGGTCGCACGCAGTCACTCAGCCCAAGCGCACGCGCCCTGGAGTGGTACCGGTTATCTGTCGCAAGACTTGCGTGAAAGGGTGCAAGGAAATCGAGCTGCCGAAGCGTAACGAGTATCGGGTGCACAAAAGCATCTCGAAGGCCTCCATCGTCATGAGACTTCGCTGGGCGCAGGCACGGCCGACCTGGTTTCGCGCGCTGTGGACGCCGCCG
The DNA here is from genome assembly GCF_000430725.1 of Azohydromonas australica DSM 1124. GTDB lineage: Bacteria > Pseudomonadota > Gammaproteobacteria > Burkholderiales > Burkholderiaceae_C > Azohydromonas > Azohydromonas australica. The sequence continues at coordinate 8,699 of NZ_AUMO01000127.1, read as the reverse complement.
ACACTTCGCCGAGTTCGCCCTGCATCCGACGCAGATCGGCCAAGGAAGGTGCCCCCAGCAAAGTCATCGTGCGCACCAGCTCGTCGGTCAGCGCTTTCAGCACTGCTTCCACACCCGCCGGACCGCGCGCGGCCAGCCCAAACAGCACGGGCCGACCGACGAACACGGCCGTGGCTCCAAGTGCAAGGGCCTTGGCGACGTGGCTGCCACGGCGAATGCCGCTGTCCATGAACACCGGCATGCGGCCTTGCACCGCATTGACGACGGCGGGCAAGGCTGAGATGGCTGAGGGAGAGGCATCGAGCTGACGGCCGCCGTGGTTTGAGACGATCACGCCATCAACGCCGTACCTGAGCGCGAGCTGAGCGTCCTGGGCGCTCAGTACACCCTTGAGCAGCAGCGGTCCATGCCAGTGGTCGCGCAGCCAAGCCAGGGTTTCCCAGACCAGGCTGCGGTCCATTGCTCGGGCCAGCAAGGCTGCTTGCATACTGGCCGATCCTGCCGCCTCCCCATCAGCCGTGAGGTTGACGAAATCGGGCACCCCGGCAAGTGCAGAGCTCAGTGCCCAACGCGGGTGCGTCAGCAAGTCCCACACCAGGCGAGCGGTTGGCTTGAACGGCATCCGAAAGCCATTGCGCACGTCGAGCTCTCGATATCCGCTGACCGGCACGTCCACGGTCAACACCAGCGCTTGGTACCCGGCACGCTGCGCACGCTGGACAATGCGTTGCGCCATTTCGCGGTGCATGACGTAGAGCTGCATCCACTGCACTCCATTCTGAGCGGCGGCACGCACGTCTTCAAGCCGCATGTTCGAGGCAGTGGACAATGCAAACGCTGCACCTGCCCGCTCCGCCGCCATGGCCAGAATGCCATCGCCACCGGGCCGTATGAGTCCGTTGAGCCCCATGGGGGCAATGCCGAACGGTACCTTCCAGCGCGCACCGAAGATCTCCACCGAGGTATCGACCGCCGTGGTGTCACGCAACACTCGCGGCGTCAGTGTCAATGCGTCAAGGTCCGACCGGTTGCGCCGCAGACAATGACCATCTTCCGCTGCACCATCGACATAGTCGAAAACGAATTTTGGAAGTTGTCGCTGGGCTTCGCGCCTGAAATCGTCGCTGTTGAGCAGCATGATCTTCTCTCGAATGAGTACAGGGCCCGGTTGCATGCAGCCTCGTGACGCAGCCACCAACCGGTCGGAACCCGATCGGTCCACAGGTTGGTTGCCGATGCCCCGCCCTGCCGCGAGGTATGGGGCTGGCGCACGAGCTCGCAATTCTTTCAGAACGGATAGCGGCGCGGCATGGTTTGTACTGTGACCCAGCGCAGATCGGTGAACTCCGCGATGCCCGCCTTACCACCAAATTGTCCGATACCGCTGTCCTTGACACCCCCAAAAGGCATTTGCGGTTCGTCGTGCACCGTCGGTGCGTTGATGTGGCAAATGCCTGACTGAATTCGGGAGCCCAGCGACATTGCCCGTGCGATGTCGCGGCTGAACACGGATGCCGACAGGCCAAACGCGTTGTCGTTGGCACAGGCCAGCGCCTCCTCGTCGCCTTTCACCCGGACGATGCCCTTGACCGGGCCGAACGATTCCTCGCTGTAGATGTGCATCCCCGGCGTGACGTGGTCGAGCAAGGTGGCCGGCATCAGGGTGCTGTCGGCCTTGCCGCCGCACAGCAAGGTGGCGCCCTTGGCCAGTGCGTCGTCGATCAGCGCGTTGCAGCGCTCGACCGTGCTCATGTCGACCACCGAGCCCAGCACGAACGGACCGCCGGCGGTGTCGCGCGGGTCACCCAGCGGCAGCGCGGCCGCCTTGGCAGCCAGGCGCTGGACGAAGGCATCAGCAATGGATTCGTCCACGATGATGCGCTCGGTCGACATGCATATCTGCCCCGAGTTCGCGAAGGCGCCAAACGCCGTGGCGTCAACGGCTGCGTCGAGGTCGGCATCGGCCAGCACCAGCAGTGGCGCCTTGCCGCCGAGCTCGAGCACGACCGGCTTCAGGTGCCTGGCGCAGCTGGCACCGATGATCTTGCCGACACGGGTCGAGCCGGTGAAGTTGACACGGCGCACGGCCGGATGCGCGATCATCGCTTCGACCACCGCCCCGGCATCGGCCGGTGCATGGGTGACGAAGTTCACCACGCCCTTGGGCAGGCCTGCCTCCTGCAGCGCCTCGACGATCAACGCGTGCGTGGCCGGGCACAGCTCGCAGCCTTTGAGCACCACGGTGTTGCCGCAGGCCAGCGGCACAGCAATGGCGCGCACGCCCAGGATCACTGCGGCGTTCCACGGCGCGATGCCCAGCACGACGCCCGCCGCTTGCCGCATGCCCAGGGCCAGGCTGCCGGGCACGTCCGACGGAATGACTTCCCCGCTAATTTGCGTCGTCAGCGAAGCGGCCTCGACCAGGTGGCCCGCGGCCAGGCGAACGTCGAAGGCAGCCCAGCCGGCAGAGCCGCCGGTCTCGGCGGCAATCGCCGCAGCGAAGGCCTCGGCTTTCGCCTCAAGCACCTGGGCGGCCTTGAGCAGCAACGCACGCCGCTCGCCTGGGCCGGTCGCGGACCAGGCCGGAAATGCTCTGGACGCGGCATCAACCGCTTCAAGCGCATCGGCCACCGTGGCGGCTGGCGCGCGCGTTGCGACACGACCATCGAGCGGGTTGCGACGATCGAACGTGGCACCGTTGCCGGCCAGCGTGGGCTCGCCGTTGATCAGCATGGAAATGGATTTCATCAGGATGTCTCCGATGTCGGGTTATCGGTTTTTGCGGCCGTGTGCAGACGGCTCGTCTGTCAGGCAATGCGCACGTCGATGACGCTTGGGCCGACAGACTGCAATGCCTGAGCCAACGCATCGCGCAGGCCTTTGGGGTCAGCGACCTGCAGCGCATCGCAGCCCATGCCCTTGGCCAGCGCAAGGAAGTCCAGGTCGGGCAGATCGGTACCCTGGACCGGGTCTTCGGCCGTAAAGCCGAAGACCGGGGCGAACTCCTGCAGTGCCGCGTAGCGGCGGTTGTTGAGGATGAGGAAGGTGATCGGCAGCTTCAGCTGCGCGGCGCTCCACAGCGCCTGGATCGAATACATGCTGGAGCCGTCGCCAATGAGCCCGATCACACGAGTACCCGGCTTGGCGAGTGCGACGCCCACCGCTGCGGGCATGCCGTAGCCCAGACCGCCGCTGTCCATCGTGAAGAAGCCCTCGCTGCGCGTGATCGGCAGCTGCTCCTGCATTGCCGAGCGCGAGCTGGGCGCTTCCTCGACGATGATATCGCCCTGGTCGCGCAGCTCGGCGAGCGTCTGCAACACATAGGCGGCCGACATGCGGCTGGAAGGCTCGATGTGCGGTCGCGCGGCGCGCGGCGCAGGGGCCAGCCGCTGTACCGGTGCAGGGCGCGCGAGCAGGTCCTGAACGGCCAGGCGCACGCTGCCCAGCGCTGCGATGCCGACGGGGGTCCACGAGGCGGTTTCGGGATCGTCGATCAGCTGGCACAAGGTTGCGCCCGCGGGCACGTGGGGCCCTGCGCCCTCGACGTGGTAGGCAAAGGCTGGTGCGCCGATCGCCACGATCACGTCATGGCCGTCGAGCAGTTGGACGATGCGCTCGCGCATGGCCGGCAGGAAGCCGGCGAACAGGCGATGGTCCTCCGGGAAGCTGCAGCGGCCTGACAGCGGCGCGGTCCAGACGCGGGCGTTGTGCACTTCAGCCAGCCGGATGATGTCGTCCCAGGCCCCGTCGCGATCCGCCGCGCCGCCGACCACGAAGGCCGGGCGGCGGCTGGCGTCCAGTGCGGCACCGATGCGCTCGAGCACTGCCGGCTCGGGTCGCAGTTGCGTGCTGACGACACGCTCGGCAACGAGCTCGCAGGGCTGGTCCCAGTCGTCCACCGGCACGGACACGAGCACCGGCCCGCACGGCGGCATCATTGCGATGTAGTAGGCACGGGCGATGGCCTGCGGGACGTCCTGCGCCCGCGCCGGCTGCACGCTCCACTTCACGTACGGCTTGGGTAGCTCGGTGGCGTACGGCGAGGCCAGGAAGGGATCGAAGGGCAGGATCGAACGCGCCTGTTGACCGGAAACGATGACCATCGGCGTACGGTTCTTGTGCGCCGTGAAGATGTTGCCCATGGCGTTGCCGACGCCGGCAGCAGAATGCAAGTTGACGAAGGCCGCGTTGCGGGTCGCCTGCGCGTAACCGTCAGCCATGCCGACGACCACCGCTTCCTGCAGGCCCAGCACGTAGCGGAAGTCACTGGGGAAATCCCGAAACATGGGCAGTTCGGTCGATCCGGGATTGGCAAAGACCGAGGTCATGCCAAAGCGGCGCATCAGGTCGTAAACGGCATCGCGCACCGTGATCGAAGGCAGGCCGGTGGTAGGCAGAGTGGCGGGCATGCTGGTCATGCGAAGTCCTCAGTGAAGTCGTCGGCGCAGACTTGCTGCGCTACGGATGCCAGCAGTATCGAGATCCACGCCCTGCCGGAAAATTGCTTTTAGGAGGAAAAGGCATTACCGTTTTGCATGCCTTACGACCTTCAGCAGCTGCAGGCCTTCGTCACCATCATTGAGGCGGGTAGCCTGGGCCGGGCAGCAGTGGCGTTGAACGTGACGCAGCCCGCGCTAAGCCGCACCGTCAAGCGGCTGGAAGACCATGTGGGCGCGCCGCTGTTTGAGCGACATTCGAAGGGCATGCAGCTCACCGATTTTGGCCATGCATTGCTGCCACATGCCACGTTGCTGCTGCGCGAGTCCGAGGTTGCGGTCGAGGAAATCAATGCCATGCGCGGGCTGGCCAAGGGCACGATCCGCGTAGGGGCCGTGGGCAGCCTTGCTGGTCTGACGCTGCCGCAAGCCATCGACAACGTGCTTCAGATGTGGCCGAACCTGCACGTGCACATGGTCGAGGGCGTGTGGGACCGGTTGGCAGAAGCCCTGATCAAGCACGAGATCGATCTGGCGCTCGGGGTCGCGGTGCCGGACACCGACGAGATCGCTGCAATCAAGGATTGCCAGTGGGAAGACTGCAGCTACATCGTGGCTGCCATGGACCACCCCCTGCGACGTGAACCCGACCTGCGGTTGGCCGACGTGGTGGATCTGCGCTGGACCACCACGCCCAAGGGCACTGCGCCGTACGAGCACATGGCACAGGTCTTTGCCGCGAACGGGCTGGGAATGCCTGAAATCACGGTCGAGACCCGTTCCGTCACCATGCTCAAAAGCCTGGTGGTTCGATCGGGTTTCCTGAGCTGGTTTCCCGAGCCGATGTACGACTCCGAGAGCCAGGCCGGGCTGATGGGCGCGCTCCACATTCCTGGAGCGAGCGGCATGCGCACCCTGACGGCCTTCCGCCGCCGCCATGGAATCCTGCCCGGGCCTGCAGTCAAGCTGCTTGAAGCACTGCGCGCGCTGACCACCAACCAGTCCTTGCCCCGCACGTGAAAGGGCGGCCCGAAGGCCGCGGGTATGTCACTGCTTGTACGAAGGATCGGTACGGTCCAGCAGGCGTAGCAGGGCACGCCAGTCGCGCCCTTGCAGGAAGGATGCGTCATTGTCGAATTGCCGTGCGGTGTGCTCGCAGGTGTCTGCCGAGGGCAGCGTCAGCGGCCGGTTGCCGGCGAGCGCGGCGACCTGGATCTGGCAGGCACGCTCCAGGAAGAACATCTCCTTGAAAGCGTTGGACACGCTCGTGCCCATGGTCAGCAAACCATGGTTGCGCAGGATCAGCACCTTCTTGTCGCCGACGTCTTCGATCAGACGGCGCTGCTCGTCCAGGTCGAGCGCGATGCCTTCGAACGCGTGGTAGGCCACGCGGTCGTGGAAGCGCAGCGCATGCTGCGAGATGGGCAGCAGTCCTTCGACCTGCGTCGAGACCGCGACACCCGCAGCGGTATGGGTATGCAGCACGCAGACCGCATCAGGCCGCGCCTGGTGGAGCGCGCCATGGATCACGAAGGCTGCCGGGTTGACGTCGTACGGCACGTCATCGACCAGCCTGCCTTGGATATCGACCTTGACAAGATTGGAGGCCGACACCTCCTCGTACATCAAGCCAAAGGCATTGACCAAGTAATGGTCCGGCTCGCCCGGAATGGCCGCAGAGATGTGGTTGTAGATCCAGTCCGTCATGCGGAAGTGCGCAATGAGCCGGTAGCAGGCCGCCAGCTCGACACGCATTTCCCATTCCGCTGCGCTGCAGCCAGCCTGGGTGGTGCGCCGGCTTTGCGCCAATGCTTCAAGGAGGTGGTCGTTCGACAAGGACATGGAAGGTTCCTCCAATTTCAGGTTCATGAGTCGGTACCGGTCCCGATCACTCGCCGACAGGCGCCGCAGCGACTGGTTTCGTGACACGCATTGATGCCGGCTGAGGGATGTGCCGCTTCACTGTCAGCAGCGCGATCAGCACAAAGCACATAGAACCTCCCAGCAGCGTCAGGTAAGCCGCGGCACCACCCGCAGTGATCACCATCGCGCCGACAAAGGCGCTCAGGATGGCACCCAGTCGTCCGAACGACAGCCCTCCCGCGGTACCCGTGGCCCGGATGTTCGTCGGGTAGATGTAGGCACACAGTGCATAGAGCGTGCACTGCACGGCATTGACGAACATGCCCACCACGCCAAGCCCGAAGATCAGCCACTGCGTGTTCTGGCCCACGTCGACGCCCTTGAGCAAGAAGGCCATGGCGGCCGCGCCGGCGGCGGCCAGCGCCATCGGCCAACGTGACCCGAAACGCGCGATGACCATGGCACAGACGAGACCACCGATAACGCCGCCCAGGTTCCAGGCGGTCAAGCCAGCGCCAGCCACCTGCGTCGGCAAGCCTTCGGCCGACAGCATCGTCGGCAGCCAGCTGAATGCGCTGTAGACGGTGAGCAGGCACATGAAGAAGGCAGCCCAGATGGCCAGCGTGTCGCGTACGCGTCCGGTCGCGAAGAGCGCGCCGAAGCCGGCTCGCTTTTCAACGGCCTGTTCAGTCAAATCGGTGAAGACTGTTTGCGCCGTGGTCGAGCGCTTCATGCGCGACAGCAGTGCACCGAGTTCGACCCATCGTTCGCTGTGGCGAGCCAGGAATCGAGGAGATTCAGGGAGTTTGAAAAAGAACAACACGCCAGCAAGCATAGGTATTGCGCCGCCAATCAAGAACAGGCCGCGCCATCCATACAGCGGCAGCACGACACCGGCGAAAAGCCCGGCCAGCATGCCGCCAAGCGGCACACACACGATCGTTGCCGTAACCGCCAAGGTGCGGCGACGTGCCGGCGTGAACTCAGCCGTGATCGTTGTCGCCGTCGGCAACGCGCCTCCGATGCCTAGTCCGGCGATGAAGCGCAGCACCGCGATGGTCAAAACATCCGGGGCGAGCCCGATGGCACAGGTGGCAGCACCGAACAAAAACACACTGCCCACCACGGCCATACGACGGCCGAACCGGTCAGCAAACCACCCACCAAAGGCACTTCCAATACCCATACCGACCAAGCCGGCCGCAACGGTCGGTGCAAACGCACTGCGCGTGATACCCCACTCCTTGATGATGTCGGGGATTGCGTAGCCGATCAGTTGTCCGTCGAACCCGTCAAGCACGATCGCAAGCGATGCAAGCAGCACGACGAGTTGTTGCATTCCCGTGAAGGGACCATCATCGAGCACGCGGCCGATGTCGACTGTTGCGCCGGTTTTGGAGGCGGCCGCACTCATCGCAGCACCTCGCGCAGGCAGCCAAGAGTGGCGGCAGGCAGTTCAGCGGAAGCATCACGCCAGGCAGGCGCGACGATTCCAGCCAGAAGATTTCTGGTCATGACAATGTCTCCGTTGGTTGACGCGTTGGCGTTGAAGCACTGGACGCTATTGGGGTGGCTTCAGTATGAAATTCCGCGCCATTGTTTGAAATTGCTTTTTGGCGGGAAAGTCATGTCCACCAGTCATGGCCACACCAGTTTCTTGACTGTGACGTCCGCTGGAGGCTGACGACCTCGCAGGCAAGAGCCCCATGGCATTTCATTCGCACAGGCCGGGCCCGCCGCAGTGCTCGGCTTACGAGGCAACCTTGACCGCACCTTCCGACCGGTGCAGGGCATGAACCACAACGTGACCTGAAGCCGTACAAGGACACCCTGGCTTGCCGAGCGTTCAGTCGTTGATTGTTTTGAAGGGGAAACTGCGCCCGTACATTCGGGCTTCGGCTACGAGAGCTGCTCGCTGTCTTTGATAGATTCGCCGGTTGGCAGCCCGATTGCTTACACGCACGCTGGGTACCTCGGCTAGCGTGGCCTTTGCCAACCACAATCTGCCCTGCCTTGCCATCAATGCTGATGGTCGGAGGAGTTGGCGGTGCAAGCTCCGTTGTCTCGTGACTCTGGAAAGAGTCCTAATGGCGACTATGCTGTACTCCCGTACCCGGGACAGAACTCTCGCTGGTGTGCCAGTAGGCGCATCAAACGATACGTGCCGTCCTGTTGGCCAGCACGACCGCCACGATGTTCTCGTTGCGCTGTGTTGTGATCCGCAGCAGGCAACGCCATGGCGAGCTTCCCGACGTGGCGACCTGCCCTTGCATTTACTCGGAACGAGGGAGCGGGCTTACACCGTGCGGCGGACCATCAGTTCCTTGATCTTGCTGATCGCGCCAGCAGGATTCAGGCCCTTCGGACACACGTCCACGCAGTTCATGATCGTGTGGCAAC
>NZ_AUMO01000126.1 GCF_000430725.1 Azohydromonas australica DSM 1124 | reverse complement strand
CGCAGGGTCTGCGCGTGGCGCTGCAGGATCTCGTAGTTCTCGCGGAAGGTCTCGGCACTCATTCTTGTTCCTTCTTCAGCGTCCGGGCGGTCACGGTGCCGTCCCGGAACTCGATCTCGAGGTCCTGGTCCGGGGCGATACCGCACACGCCTGTGACCAGTGAGCCTCCAGGGCGGCGCACGATGGCAAAGCCCCGCCCCAGCGTCTTGTGCGGCCCCTGGCCGGTGATTTCGCGCACCAGCGCTTGGGATTTCTGCTTGGCGTTAAGCAGCGTCCGGCGTGCGCCGTTGGCGACCTCGCCCATGGTTCGGCCGGTGTTGTCGCGGGCCCGGGCAGTCTGTACCGCGACGCGTTCAAGCACACCATCCAGGGTGGCCTGCGTTCCAGTGCGGGCGGTGTGCAGCGCGTGCCGCCCCTGGGCCAGTACGTCCACGATCTGAAGCTGCGCCGCCTGGCGCGCGGCGCCCATCTGGGCCGCGGCCTGGTGGCGCACCTCGCCCAGCAGCGAGTGCGACTGCTGCTGGCCCAGTCGCACGGATTGCACGGCCTGCAGGCGAACGTGCGCAACGGCCTGTGCCGTGTCCTGGCGCGCCTGCTGCAACTGGTGGCGCGCCGTGTGGACCACGAATTCGAAATGCTCCCGGGCGCGCCGGGCCCGCTGGGCGATCAGCTGCTCGATGCCGGCGATCACCTTGGAGGGCGTGTCAAAGCGCCGGTGCGCCACCTCGTCGAGCACGGTGCTGTCACGCTCGTGGCCGATGCCGGTGAGCACCGGTACCTCAAGATCGCAGATGCAGCGCGCCAGCGTGTAGTCGTTGAGCCAGGCCAGGTCGTTGACTGCGCCGCCGCCGCGGATGATCACGACCGCGTCCGGCATGGAGCCCGGCTCCCAGTTGTCGAGCGCGTGCAGCAGCGCGCTTCGGATCAGCGCCGGGGCGCCTTCGCCCTGGAAACGGCTGTGGGCGTAGACGAAGCGGCACACACCGAAGCGCTGCAGCCGCTGCGCCTCGGCGTGGAAGTCGCCCAGGCCGGCCGCTCCCTCGGGGGCGACCACCAGCACCGCGTTGAAGTCCCACGGCGCGGCCAAGCGCCGGTTGGCGTCGAAGACGCCCTCGCGCTGCAGCCGCTCGCGGATCTCGCGCTTGCGTGCCTCCAGGTCGCCCAGCGTGTACTCCGGGTCGATGGCGTCGATCTCCAGGCTCAGCCCGTAGACCGCGTGCACCGTGGGCCTCGCACGCACGAGCAGCTTGATGCCCGCTGCCAGCACCACGCCCGTGGCGCGCTCGAAGGCCGGCAGGATCACGGCCGCCGTGGACGCCCAAATCATGGCGCGGGCCTGCGCCACGGCAGCGCCTTGCGCGTCGCGCTCGGCGAGCTCCACGTAGACGTGGCCGCCGCGCGTGTCGGCGCGGCTGACCTCGACGCGCGTCCAGACGCCGCTGCGATAGGCCTGCGCCACGGCGCTGGCCACGCCCTTCATCAGCTGCGACAGCGCGATGCTCTTGGGTACCGCCAGCTCGGTGGCGGCAGTGGCGGCGGCCGGTGCTGCGGGCGCCGCCTGCTGATGCAGCTGTGCCGGCAACCAAGCCTCGAACGGTGCGAGGTCGAGACCCACGGGGACGTACCAGCGGCGCGCGTCGGGATCCCAGCGCGCGCCCAGCGCCTTGACCCGGTCTTTGTCCTTGAAGGCGGTGTCGAGGTAGGTCAGCGTGGCCGGGGTGGTGTTCATGCGGCCCGCAGGTTAGCAGTCGCTGCATCCCATCTCGTGGTCTGGCGCGGGCCACCATGGAGTCAGCGGCACGCGCAGAGCGATGCCCGCTCGTGTTCCTGCCTCGATGCCCGTGCCGTGCTGCGGGAAGATGGCGGCATCACATGCGAAAGGGGAGGGGAATCTTGGACTGGTTCGAGCGCATCACGGGTTTCGGGGAAAAGGAATACGCCAGCACCCAGGCGAGGCTGCAGGTTGATGGCGACGCCCTGGTGAACGAGGTCGCCGGGCGGCGCTGGGCCATGGGGCGGCTGGAGGTTGTCTCCCTGGCCGAGCTGCGTGCGCGCGCCGCCGTGCAGCCTGACGGCCCCGCCCTCGTGCCCGGGCTGGTGCGCGGCGACATCCGCGAACTGCACTTGGCACCCGAGCAGGAAGGCTCGCTCATCCAGGTCGCCTCGCAGTTCAACCTGCTGGAGATGGTGGGCCCCGACATCAGCCCCGAGGACGGCGTGACCGGCTACGCATGGGACCGTACCCAGGGACCGGCCTGTGCGATAGCCGCCGGTGCCGCGACGATCTACCGCAACTACCTGGTGCCGCTGGCCGGCGGCCGCGGGCAGAGAGCCGGGTGCCAGATCGATACGCTGGCCGACTTGGGCACTGCCCTGGGCCATGGCCAGCAGCCGCTATGGACTTGGCGCAATGGCTACGCGCTGGGCAGCGCCGAAGGCTTGGCGCGGGTGTCGCGACAGCTGGTGGCAGCCAGTGAGGCGGAAATCGACCATCTGCGTGGGCTGCTGCGCATCGGACTGCACTGGGACGTCGAGGTTACGGATGCACGGCAAGCGCCCGGGCCGCTCGTCAGCCAGGCGTACTGCTCGGCAATGCCCGTAGCCTATGGCCGACCGTCAGCCCAAGCATGGGAGCCGCTGGCGCGGCTGGTGCTGGAGGCCGCCTACGAAGCCACGCTACTGACCGGCGTGCTCAACGCGGGCCGCGGCGCCTCACGTCGCGTCCTGCTCACGCGGCTGGGTGGCGGAGTGTTCGGCAATGAGGCAGCCTGGATCGATGCAGCTATCGAGCGGGCGTTGCGCTGCGTGGCGGGTCAGCAGCTCGACATCGTGGCCGTGAGCCGTTGAGGCTGGCGCGGTCGGCGTGCATCGACCGGCACGATTGCTTTGAACGTGGCGGCAGCAGGATGCACAAGCCAGCGACTTAGGCTTGGTGCTGGCGGAACTGGATTGGCTGGGTGTGAGCAGTCGACTTAATTTTTGGCCTATTTATAGGAAATGAGCCTTTAACCGGATTACTTTAACCGGCCGCTTTGCGGTACCACTTGAACGCCTCAGCGTCGTCTTGCGTCAGGGCACCGTTCCCGGACCGCGCCACACGCCGCGTAGGGCTGGCGCCCCCGTTACTGGCCAGTCCCCAGGGCCCGCTCCTTGACGCCCTGGTGGGGGTCGGAGCCGCTGGCGTAGACGTGCGTGTACCCATGGCAAGCCACCGGCTGCACCAGCTTCGAAGCCACGACGGCGAAGTTGCGCACGCCCTCCTTTTCGGGCAACGCCCGGATGTAGCCGGCGTCAACGGCCAGCTCGATCTGCGGTCCCTGCGCCGGTTGCTGTTCTACGGCTGGCCGCCGTGACCGCGAGGCCGACGCACAAATTTCCGGGCCACCGGTTGGATCTCTGCCTCCAAGCGCTGGCCGGTGTGCCGGACATTGACCTTCATGCTCGAAATCGGCAGGCTGCGGCCTGCCGGGAACGCATCGCGCAAGAAGGTCTGCGCCTGCCGGTACGACATCACGGCTGCGTACCGGCTTTGCAGCCAAAGCCATTGCGGATGCGTCCTCTCAGGTAGCACATCGGCCAATGGGCTGAAGCTGCGGGCCGGGGTGATATGGGTGCCGCAGCGTCCACAAGCCGAGTACAGCCGAGGACTGTCCAGGTGGCCCTTGCCGTAGACCGTCCGGTAGACAATGGTCTTGGTGTCCTTGACTCCCAAGCGCGAGCCGCATTGTCGGCACCGGGACGTGCATTCCAGGAACTGAGCAACCTGCTCGCGCAGGACAACAGTCTGCAGCTGCCGCAGTAGTTGGTGAGCCTCTCCGATGAAGAGCCCAAGCCCCGAAGCAGGCAAAGCTTCGGCGTCGTACTCCAAGACGCCGATGTCCTTGGTACGTGGCTCCTGACCGTCGACGTCAGAGATCACTGCCTGGATAGCGATGCGCATGTCGGCCTCCAGCAACCGGAGTTCTGGACATCTTCCTCTTGGCGATAACGACACTGGAGGATCGTTTTGGCCCCCAAAAATGGCCGCTCCCCAGGACGAGAGGGGCGAATGCATATCGGCAATGACGACGAGGCCAAGTGCCATGTGACGTGGCCGCGCAGCGCGCCTTGGCCTATGCTTCCAGGTATGAACTTCAACGCGTCCACGCCCGTGCAAGCGTGCACCCTCCTGCGAGCCGCCCTTTGGGCGCGTTCGTCGGGGCGAGTGCTGCGCACAAGCACCGCGCGCGCGGCGCGGCTCCTCCAGCCGGCCGCACTTCCTTAAGCCCGGCGATCGACCTCCACCTTCCGCGCAACGCTTCGATCGCCGGGCCCCTCGCCCAGCGCTTTGGCGAGCGTATGCGATCCGCAGTGGCTCGCCGCCTTGCGACAGGAGGGCCTCATGGAGGTCTTGACCTACGACGACCGCTCGCTTACCGAGCTGGATCACGTTCGCCTTGCGCGCCTCGTGCGCAGTAGGAGCCCGCACGACGGGCCGCGGTCCGAGTGCCCCATCGACGCCATGCTCGACACCGCGCAGCTGGTGTCTTCACGCGAAGTGGCGCCGGACATGGTGACGATGTACTCGCACGTCGAACTGACGGACGACGCCACTGGCCGAAGGTACCGCCTGACCGTCTGCGATCTGTCGGATTCCGACCCGCAGGCGGGCTTCGTTTCGGCGCTGTCTCCAGTCGGCGCGGCCGTGCTCGGCTTGCGTGTCGGTGACTTCGCACGTTGGCGCCTGCCGAACGGCAAGGAGGCTGCGGCCCGGGTGACCGAGCGGCTCTTCCAGCCCGAGGACTGCGGCGACTACACGTCGTAGCGCTACCCCCTTGCGCGCTGCGTGACGCTGCCCGTCGGGCGGCGATGAGCACGTACGTTCGATCGGCATACGAGGAATGCCATCTCACCATCGGAGGAATGCAATGACTCGGTTCACATCCATCCTTGTGGCCATGAACTTCGCCTCGCGCCACGCGGTGCGCCGGGCGGCCTCGATCGCCGCCCAGCACGAGGCGCGGCTTACCCTGCTCCACGTCGTCGATCCCTTCCAGGCGGGACGCTGGCGCACGCATTCGACGTCGAGTGTCATCAAGCAACAGGTCGCACAGGCGCACGCCGTCCTGGGCGGCTATGCATCCGAGCTCGCGGACTGGCATGACGTGCATGTCCGTACCGAGGTGCAGGTGGGCGATTCGCTGAAGCGCGTCCGCGCGCACGCGCATGACGCCGACCTCGTGGTGGTCGCGTCCGGCCGGAAGCGGGTGGAGGACCTCTTCTTCCCGACAGTCGTCGAGAGGCTGTCGCGACGGCTGCGCACGCCCGTGCTCGTGGTGAAGCGGCGCGTGCAAGGCCGCTACCTCAAGGTTCTGATTGCGGTCGACTTCACGCGGACCTCGGAGGGAGTCGTGCAGACCGCCATGTCGCTTGCGTCCTCCGCGAGGATACATCTCTTCCACGCACTGAGCAGCCATCCCGCGGAGCGACTGCGCGCCGACGTGCCGCCGGCTCTCGTGCGCGAATACGAGGACCGAGACCGACGAAACAGCACGCACCGGCTGCGCTCGCTGGCAGGGTCCCTCAACCCTATTCGAGTCGACGTGTCGGTGGAACACGGCCACCCGGTGCCCCTGACCCTGCAGGCGCAGGAGAGGATCGGGGCGGACCTGGTGGTGATGGGCAAGAACGGCCGCTCCGCGATCGCCGATTTCCTGTTGGGCAGTGTGGCAAACCGAGCGGTGTCGGAGGCACCGTGCGACGTTCTCGTCATCCCCGCCGCGAGCGCTCCCCGTCATGTCACGGGCGCACGCAGCACCGGCCAAAGCGACGCTGTGCCCCTGTTCGGTCAGCACCAACGAAGGAGCGCTTCATGACGAATTTCATGTCGATGACGCACGTCATCCGTTCGCAGGTGGAGCCATATCTCCGTCTGGCCTGGTTCATCCTCGAGGCCGCGGAGCGCGAACACCGACTCAACGTGAGTGCGATGTTGGCCACGCCAGGTGCGTTGGTCAACGCCCAGCTGCGCATTGCGGCGTTGGCGATGCCGCCGTGGGCCACGGGCCCGAGTCGGTTCGCCGAAGCTCGGAAGATCCCTTCGTTTTCAAGCAAAGGAACCGAACATGGATGAGAAGCGTCGAAGCTCCCTTGAACACTCAGCCGATCTCCACTGGCTGGCTCAGCTGCGCCGACACCAGCGGGATCTTCAAGACAGGCTCGACGTACGTCGCGCGCAGCTCGGCCATCCCTCCTCGCCGATCAGCGATCCAATCTACCAGCGCCTGTTCTTCGCGCTCCGCCGCATCACGGCGCAACTGACCGTGACTGAAAGGTCACTGCAACGAGGCGGCTCGTGGACTGACACATCAGCGATGTGTCGCGTAGGCGCGCCCTGCAACGGACGGACGGCTTCGCCCGTCGCGTAGACACCTGTCCTCGCCGAGCAGCATGTGTCGGTGACGGGAACTGAACTCGACTTTGGCCATCACGCGGCATAGCAAGCCGCCTCGTGCAGGCGGCGGAACACGTTGCGCGGGACTTTGATCATGTCGCGTTCGCGCCGGGACGTTGCTAAACCGATGGCCCGCCACCAGTGCGCCCGGACTGCTGCGAGCGCGTCGCTGAAGGTCGGAATGGTCCTGGTGTACCAGGCGGCCTGGCGCATGGGCAGGGTGCCGTTGCACACCAGCGTGTTGGCCAGCAGCGTCACCGACGAGAACACGCCCAGCAGGATCGGCGTGGTGCGGGCGATAGCCAGCGCGCTCCACTGCCGTTGCGTCTCCAACCCGAGGTGGCGGCGGGCCTCCTCGAAGGTGGTCTCCAACTGCCACCTCCGAACGAAGAAGGTCACGATCTGCAGCGCCGTCATGTTCTGGTTGGTGCACAGCAACGCCTGGGGATCGAGGCGCCCCTACGGATCTCGCATGAGTACCCAGCGCAGGGGCACCACCGGCAGCCCAGAGTGCTGCCACACCGCGCAGCCCGATACGATCTCGATCGGGCGTGCCGTGAGCCCGGCACCATCACGCGTTGCCAGCGTGTGCCGGTGTTGCTCAGCTTGCTGGCCAGCGCAAGCAGCTGCTGGCCTTTGAGCTCCGGACGCCCGGGGCGTCCGGGCTTGCGTGGCGGCGGTGGGGCAAACAGCCGCGCATCCAGGCGCAGCCGTGTGATGCAGCCCATCCGCGGCGCCAGCGTGCTCAAGAACTCCAGTGCTGAGAGGCTCGAATCGGCCACCATCACCAGTTCTCGGCCTGACAGCCAGCGCGAGACCTGGCGCAGCAGCTGCCGTGCATGGTCGGGAGCGCCTTGTGACGGCGTCCGCGTTGATGGTCACGGCGCACGTTCCGCTGCAGTGCCTGGGGTAGACGCGCCCCCGTGCCGCGCAGCATGTGGAGCGGTTCCAGCTGAGCCGAAGTAGGCGAGGAGAACGGCAGCCGCGCGGTCTCGAACAACAGATGCAAGCCCGTCTCCTGCCTGCAGCGTGACTGCTCAAACTGGCGCACCGCCGCGCTGAAAGGGGAGAGTTCCCGGGCGCTACCTCGGCGCTCGCGTTCACAAGGGAACGGCCGCAGTAGGGAATGCTTAAATGGTTTCTGAAGTTTCTTAGGTTTCTGTGGTTAAATTGTTCCTACTTGAAGGAGAACTCTCATGGCCGCTGCAACGCCAGGAACGAAGACCAGCCGGCGGGTACATGCGACCGCCTCTGCCGCAGCAGCCAAACCGCCTGTCAAGCGCGCGCAGCAGGCCTGCGCCCCGGGCAAGGCCAAATCCGCGGAACCTCTCGTGATCACGGAGTTCTTCGAGACACTCGAAGTGCTGGAGCAGGCCGCAGTCAAGCTTCAGAAAATGCCCATGGGAACGGTCATCCGGCATCTGAAGACCCAGCCGGCAAAGCTGGCGCTACAGCGCCAGCGTACCGCCCTGCGTCAGGCGCGGCGCATGGCCGCCGCGGCCAACATTGTCCAGACCAGGCTGGCTCAACCCTACACGGCCGCGGTCGAGGAGGCTTCAGCACAGGAAACCGAGGCCCTCGTACAAGCAACTGAGCGCGAAGCCGATGTAGGCCTTCGCCACATGATCGACAGCGGCGAGCTCGTGAGCCGGGAGGAACTGTCCAGGCGGCTGGGCTGCACCACGCAAGCCCTGAGCAAGGCGCTGGGCGCCAAGCGGATGTTCTACGTGGAATACCAGCTCAAGCAGTACTTCCCGGCTTGGCTGGCAGATCCGCGTTTCGACCGCAAGCAGGTTGAAGCGGTCTCCAGGGCCTTGGGGGACCTGCCGGGCGGGGCCAAGCTGGCTTTCTTCAGGACCCCATTCATTTCGCTGGAAGACAAGACCCCGCTGCAAGCGTTGGCCAACGGCAAGCTGGAGATGGTGGTGCGCACGGCCAAGGGGTACGCCCAAGCATGACGAGGTCCGGCACCCCGCCTCCTGCGAGTGTTCTTCAGCTCCCATTGCCGGTCTTCAGCAAGCTCGACATCAAAGCCAAGGAGGTACGGCCCTCCGAGCTGCTACGCAGCGGCCCAAGGAACTCCGGCGAGCCCTACTTCGGGAGGCTGGGCCTTCACCGGTTCGACGACCCGGGCTGCACCTACGGCACGTGCTATCTCGGCTTCGATCTCTCCACCGCGCTGGCCGAGACGCTCCTGCATGATGTCTCGGCGGTGAACGGGCAGTTCGTGGTGGAGCGCACCCGGTTCAACGCGCGCTGGATTGTCCGGTTCGACGACGTGCCAGGACAGGTGTTGAAGCTGGCCGACATGACGGGGGCGAGTCTGCTCAAGGCCGGCGGGGATGCCGCGCTCTCGGCCCTCTGGCCCTACGACATCCCCCAGCGCTGGAGCCAGCAGATCTACGCGCACCCATACGACTTCGACGGCATCTAGGGGTGGACAGACTCCGCGTGCAAATCGGTGCGCTTGTGGTTACGTCCAGGTGCGAGCGCCAGAATAAGGGAAACCTCTTATTCCACATCCCGGACGCCACCGGCTGGTTGATAGCAGCGCTCACTTCCACCCAGTAGAGTCGGCGTCCCACTTCTTGCGCCGAGGCAGCGATGTCCGCCTTTGCCGACCGCTTCGTTGGATGCGACTGCCTGCCGGGGCGGCTGAGCGATTTCGACCGGGAGCACTTCTTCTCCCTGACCAAGGCCGATGCCGAGGCTGTGAAGGAGCACTTCCGGGAGGCGCACCAGCTGGCCGCGGCGCTGATGGTGCTGTTCATGCGCTTGGCCGGGCGTCCCCTGGACGGCTTCACCGTCCTGCCGCGCAACCTGCTGCGCTACGCGGCCGGTGCCCTTGGCGTGACGGCCCCGTCCATCGCCAGCCTGCGGTCGATCTACAGACGCAAACAGACCCTCGTCGCCCACCAGCGCTGGGCCAAGGAATATCTCGGGCTCACCGAACTCGATGCCACGCAGGAGCACGACCTCGTGTCAGCACTGGAGGTGCAGGCGCAGGATGCCGCGCACACCGATGACCTGATACAGGTAGCCAGGCACTGGCTATTCACCCGCCGCATCCTGATTCCCTCGACCCGCCGGCTGCTGGACTGGGCACGGGATGCCTTTGCCAAGATCGAGACGCAAATCGTGATCTGCGTGGCCGACGCTGTAAGCCGCGCCAATGCCGCAAGGCTGCTGCTGACGGTCCATGCTCCACGGCCCGGCACGGACGTGAGCCGCATCGAGTGGCTCAAGACGCCGCCCAGGCGCCACAGTCCCACGACGTTGGCCGAGACGATGGAGAAGGTGCGCTACCTGAGGGCGCTTGGCGTGCACGAATGGGATCTCTCGGGCGTGGTGCTGGCACGGCAGCAGGCCTATGCGCGACAAATCCAGGCCCGGCGGCCCTACAGGACCCGCGACATCAAGCTTGCCGCGCAACTTGTCGAGGTGGTGTGCTTCTTGCGCGTGACGCTGCTGGAGTTCACTGACACGGCACTGCACCTGGCCAGCCGGCGCACACAGCAACTCGTGCGCTCGGCGGCCGAGCGTGCTCACACCCGGCACGCCCGGGAAAGCGCAAGCCAGCTGCGGCAGGCCGCGCTGGCCAAGGCGGTGCTCCACGACGGCACCAAGTCCTGGGAGGAACGGGTGCTGAAAGCGCAGGAGCTGCTGGCCGCGGTCGGCGATGCCGTACCGGTCAGCTTCGCGTCGCGCGTGCGCAAGGCGCTGGCCGAGGACTCGACCCGGGTCCATGCCTGCCTCGATGTCCTGTCCGGGCTGGAGTTTCACGGGAGGGCCAAGGATGCCGGCCATTGAGCAATGGCAGGCCTGGACCGCGTTGCGCGCCCGGGTCGGCCGCGAGGGCGTCGGGCGCGACGAGATCCCGGACGTGGGGGCGGCCTGGCAGAGCCTGGTGCAGCAGTCGGACCGCAAGGCGGGCTGGCGTGCCTTCGAGGCCAGCACGATGCTGGCATTGCGCCGCAGTCTGCGCCGCGGCTCGGTTTGGATAGACCACTCCTTGAGCTTCCAGGGCCGAGAGCAACTGCTCATCCCGCCACAGCAGTGGGCGCTGCAGCAGCGCGAGCATGTGGAACTGCTGGGCGTGCCGGGGTCGTTCGACGCGCTGCTGATGTCGCTGGTTGCAGCCATCCACGCGGGCATGCAGGCCCTGGTGCAGGCGCTGCGCGTGGGCAAGGTGGAGATCGGCGCGGACCGCATGCTGCACCTGCCGGCCCTGGCGGCACTGCCCGATGATGGCGAGCCGGTGCGCATGCGCGAGGCCATCTACCAGCGCATCGGCGACGTCCAACTGCCCGACCTCATCCTTGAGGTGGACGCCGCCACCAACTTCAGCGATGCGCTGCTGGGGCACCGGGCAGCCTCCTCGCAGGAGCTCATCGCGGTGTATGGCGCGCTGCTGGCGCACGGCATGGACCTCGATGCCCGGGGCGTGGCGCATATGATTCCAGGGCTGGATGCCGCTCAGATTCTGGTGGCCATGCGCGCCATCGAAGGCAGTGGCCGGCTGCGCCGAGCCAACGAGCGCGTGGCCGAGTTCCAGAGCCGCATACCGCTCGCAGCACTCTGGGGCGACGGCGACAAGGCGTCGAGCGACATGCTCGCCCTCGACGCGTCACGGCATCTTTGGAACGCGCGCGTTGATCCGCGTCGGCGCACCTACGCCGCGGGCATCTACACCCACCTGCGCGACCGCTGGGGCATCGTCTACGACCAGCCCATTGTTCTCAACGAGCGCCAGGCCGGCGCGGCCATCGAGGGCGTCGAGCAGCACAACCGTGTCGAGGACCGCATTCGGTTGTCATTGGTTGCGTGCGATACCCACGGCTGGACGGACGCCGCGATGGGGGTCGCCAAGCTATTGGGGTTCGATCTGTGTCCGCGCCTGCGCGACCTGGCCGAGCGCAAACTTTTTCTGCCCAGGCCGTACCTCATCCCCGAAGAGTTGGACGCCGTGACGGAGCGACGCGTTTCCCTCAAGGCCATCGAGCGTGGCTGGCCGGAGCTGCTGCGCCTGGCCGCGTCCATTCGCAGCGGCCGGGTATCGGCGGCGCAGGTGATGCAGCGCTTCGGCTCAGCGGCCCGGGGCGACCCCGTGCACCGGGCCGCCGAGCATCTGGGCCGGCTGCTTCGTACGGTGTTTTTGTGCGACTACCTCGCCGTGGCGGACTTCCGGCGCGAGATCCACACGCTGCTCTCGCGGGGGGAATCCGTGCACCAGCTCCAGCGCGCGGTCTACAGCGGCCCGATCGCACCCGAGCGTGGCCGGCGTCCCGACGAGC
This sequence comes from Azohydromonas australica DSM 1124, assembly GCF_000430725.1. Lineage (GTDB taxonomy): Bacteria > Pseudomonadota > Gammaproteobacteria > Burkholderiales > Burkholderiaceae_C > Azohydromonas > Azohydromonas australica. Next base: position 1,352 of record NZ_AUMO01000126.1, on the reverse strand, counting down.
TGCGCGCCATCTCGGGTGCTCACAGTCTGATTTCGAATGTCGTGATAGCTTGGAATATCCAGCGCATGAACGACGTGGTCCTTGCACTGCGCGGCAGCGGCATGCGCATCGAGGACGATTGGCTACGGCGTATCGGGCCGGCTCACTTCAGGCACATCAACTTCCGCGGCACCATGCGCTTTGGAGTCGAAAAATTCTCCGAGTCGCTGTTGCGGGAGAACAGTGGCGAAGCGGCCAGTTTCAAGCTCAGGTAGCGGCTGGCTCGCGCAAGGTTGTACTGGCACGACAGCGGGGCACAGGACAGAACCCATGTGCACCTGCCTGTGCGTGTGCATCAGTCGGCGTATGCGCCGGCCGCTTTGATGACCTTGGACCAGCGAGCCGCCTCCGCCTCCACGAACTTCCTGTGCCCGGCCGGTTCTACGCGTCCATCCGTAACGACCGAAATGCCCAGCGCCTCCTGGCGCTTGATGAGGTCCGGGTCCTTGAGCGAGGCGCGCAGTGCACCGTTGAGCTTGGACAGGACCGCGGGCGGCGTGTCCTTGGGCGCGTAGAGGCCGTGCCAGATCGCGACGTTGAAATCGGCAAGGCCGGACTCGGCCAGCGTCGGGACGGCGGCGAGCGCCGGCAGCTTCATGCGCTGCACGCTGGTAACGGCGTAGGCCGTCACCTTGCCGCTCTCGATCTGCGGCACGCTGTTGGTGGCCTGCTCGCACATCAGGTCCACCTGCCCGCCCATCAGGTCCGTCATGGCCGGGCTGGTGCCCTTGTAGGGCACGGTCGTCAACTGCAGGTTCAGCGCGCTTTGCAGCATCAGCCCGCACAGGTGCGAGGCCGAGCCCACCCCGGCATGAGCCAGATTCACCTTGGTGCTGTTAGCCGAGAGCCACTTGCGCAGGTCGGCGAAGCTCTTGGCCGGAAGATTGGTGCGCCCGATCAGCGTCGAAGGTGCCTCGTTGATCAGGCCAAGGTAGGCGAAATCGTCGATTCCCTTGTAGGGAAGCTTGCGGTACAGGGTCGGTGCCGTCGCGAACCCGATGTGGTGCACCAGCAGCGTGTAGCCGTCCGCCTTGGCATTGGCGACCCTGGCCGCGCCCAGCGTGCCCCCGGCGCCGCCGACGTTCTCGACCAGGATCGTCGGGTTGCCGAGCTGCTTGCGCATGGCTTCGGCCAGGTCGCGGGCAATCTTGTCGCTCGGCCCGCCGGCTGCGAACGGCACGACCAGCGTGATGGGCTTTTCCGGGAACTCGGCCCGCACAGCCTGACCGGTCATGGCCATGAATCCGGCCAGGGTGATGGCACTGGCGCGGTAAATGATTCGACGCATATGTCTTGTCTCCGGATATGTGTTG
>NZ_AUMO01000125.1 GCF_000430725.1 Azohydromonas australica DSM 1124 | reverse complement strand
CTCCCATGAGAAAAACAATGCTCATTATTTCTTCGGTTTTTATTGTGGGGTGCGCAAGCACTCCTTCGAGGCAGGAGAATGAACCAGACGCGTATGGAGAATTTCCAAAAAACTATTCAGAAATCGTAAGATCACATTACCGATTCCTCACCGAAGAACCGAATTCAATTCGCTTCAACGTAATACATGTGCCTAGATTATTTTCTATTTTAGACGGACTTCGTCAAGAGAAATATGGATATCTTGTTTGTGCCGATCTGAACCTGAAAAAATCCAACGGAGATTACACGGGACATCACACCGACGGGCTTCTTATAAATAACGGACGCATTGTCCAGTTTATTGAAAGAGGGCGATGGTTTGACAAAAACGTCTGCCAGGAAGCACTGAACAGTTCGCCATGACAAGTAGGTTTATATATGCTTTGTGGCATCAAGAAAAATCGGGCCAATTTTGGCTTATAGGCCATTTTGACGAGCTAAATTGCTCTTAGATTTGTGCCCTTATACGTGGCATCAATGCCTGGGGTACGTTTCGAATATTTCGTTTATGGGCAGCTCTCCGGTACACTGGCCCACAGCCGCACTGCCGGAGAACGCCATGAACACTGCCATCTCCAGCCACCCGCTACCTTCTGCCGCCGAAGCCGCCCTGGCTCGCGAAAGCAGCCGCGTGCTCTCGGCCTACCTGCAAACGCGCAGCGACGCCCAGCAGATCGAGCTGCATGACGACCAAGGCGCCACGCACCCGGTGCGTGTTCCGGTGTCGGCGCTGCGGCTGCTGCTGGACGTGCTCACCGAGATCGGTGCGGGCAACGCGGTAAGCATCATCCCGATCCACGCCGAACTCACCACGCAGGAGGCGGCCGACGCGCTGGGCGTCTCGCGGCCGTACCTCGTGCGGCTGCTGGAGCAGGGCGACATCCCGTTCCACAAGGTCGGCACCCACCGGCGCGTGCGCTACCAGGACCTCATGGCCTACAAGGCCCGCCTCGACGCGCAGCGCCACGAAGCGCTCGATACCCTGGCCGAGGAGGCGCAGCGCCTGGGGCTGGGCCACGACTGAATGGGCTCGCACTTCACCGTCATCTTGCGACGCCTGCGTGCTCTTTCCGGCGCCGCTGCGTGACCTGCTGATGCGCCTGGCGCTCACGGACCTGTACCGCGCGCGCTGGACCGAGCGGATCCACGACGAGTGGACCCGCAACGTCCTGCACCAGCGCCCGGACCTCAAGGCCGAGGACCTGCAGCGCACCCGCTCGCTGATGAACCAGCACGTGCGCGACAGCCTGGTTACCGGCTACGAGCACCTGGTGGCCTCGATCGAGCTGCCGGATCCTGACGACCGGCACGTGGTGGCCGCGGCCATCCAGGGCGGCGCCCACCTGATCGTCACGTTCAACCTGAAGGACTTCCCCGCCCAGCAGCTCCAGCGCTACGGGTTGGTGGCCCAGCACCCGGACGACTTCATCTTCGACCTGCTCGATCTGCAGCCGGCCAAGGTCTGCGAGGCCGCAGCGCGCCACCGGCGCTCGCTGAAAAACCCGCCCAAGACGGTGGACGAGTACCTGGACACGCTGATCAAGCAGCAGCTCCCGCAGACCGTGGGCGCGCTGCGCACTTGGAGGTTGGTCCTTTGAAAACGTTGCCAGACCTGGCCGGGCTGGAAGCCGCGGCACGCGTTGAACGCACGCCCTGCGGGACCGGCACGATGGTGTGGCACCTCTGGGGCAACGGCCTTCCCGTCGTGCTGCTGCACGGTGGCGCGGGCAGTTGGACGCACTGGGCGCGCAATATCGAGGCCCTCGCGAACGCCGGCCGGCAGGTCCTCGTGCCCGACCTGCCGGGCTTCGGTGACTCCGCAAGTCCGCCCGAGGGGCAAGATGCCGATGCCCTGCCGCCGTGGCTGGAAACCGGCCTGTGCCAGTTGGTGGGTAGGGAGTCCATCGACCTCGTCGGGTTCTCCTTCGGCGGCCTCGTGGCCGGGCTGCTGGCTGCCCGGCGCCAGCAACCCGTGCGGCGGCTGATCCTCGTGGGCGCCCCAGCGCTGACGGACCAGCCGATCGCGCGCATTGCACTGCGGGCTTGGCAGGCCGAGCCGCCGGGCCCGGCACGCGATGCCGTGCACCGCCACAACCTCGAGCGCCTGATGCTGGCCCATGCCTCGTCGGTCGATGCGCTGGCGCTGCGCATCCACGACGACAACCTGCAGCGCGACCGGATGCGCCAGCGCCGGCTGCAGGCGACGGATCTGCTGCTGCGTACCCTGCCAACGATTGCCTGCCCAGTGGCCGGTATCTGGGGCGCCGAGGATGCGCTTTACCGAGGTCGGCTGGACGTGGTTGAGCATGCGCTCAGACAGGCGCCAGTGTTTGAGTCGCTGGTGTTCATCCCACACGCCGGGCACTGGGTGCAATTCGAAAATGCCTCTGCGTTCAATGCTGCTCTGGCGATAGCGCTGGGCTCAGAGGCTCTCTGACTGCCGCGCGTCAATCAAGGTGAGCGCCCTCTCCAGATTGACGCGCCACACTCTGACTCCGCGTCGGCGTCAGCAGTTCGCCCTCATTGTGCAGGCACGAGGGAACGGACTGAGTGCACACTTTCCGGGCTGCGGTCGATGAGATTCGTGGTCACCCGAGGGCCAGTTCCGCCCAGGTATCGGTTCGGGGGAGCCGCCACTGCACCTCAACGCCAAGTGCCCTGCGGGTTCCCATCACGCCCTGCAGGTCCTGCCGGGCAAGCTGGCCGGCTTACCTTGCGGGGCAGCTGCTACGCACGACGATCTGCAACAGAAGCCGCCGACAGCGGTAAGCGTTGTGGCTTTGAAACCGAAGCGGATACAGCAGGATAAAAACGGTGTTGATGAAACGCGTACCCGCGGCAAGGTACGCTGCGGCGTGAACACGACCCATCGCGGCGACGACGCTGCCGGCTGGCCGTTCGCCAATGGCGAAATGGCACAGCGCGTGCCTACCCATGACTGGGCCGCGAGCGCGCTCGGGCCGATGCAGCATTGGTCACCGAACCTGCGCACAACCATGCAGCTCATGCTGGTGCAGCCGAATCCGTCCTTGCCGTTGTCGGGCCTGGAGTTCATCCAGATCTACAGCGACCACTACCGTGCAGTGATGGATGCCAAGCCACCTGTAGGCTTGGGGCGGCCAGCGCGTCGGCGCTGGCCCGAGGTCTGGCACATCAAGGCGCCGCTCTACGAGCACGTCTGGCAACGCCAGGCGCTTCAAATCGATGTCGGGCTTTACACGACCACGGGTGCCGACACGTTTGCGGATGCGCGACGCATTCCTGCTGCAAGGAAACCATGAGACTTCGCTGGCATGTGCTGGTGCTCCTGCTGCTCACCATGCTGCCGATGCTGGTGCTTGCGCTGGGGTTGATTTATTGGAACGCACGTATTCAGCGTCAGTCTGTCGAGCGTGGCATGCAGCAAACCGTGGGGGCCATGGCGTATGCGCTGGATCAGGAACTGCGGGTCACGATCGCTGCACTCGCAGCCATGGCCGCCGATACCGACAACAGCAAATCACTGCAGGAGCGTGTTGAGGCCGTACACGGCCAACACCCGGGGTGGGGATCCGTTGTCGTGACGGCGGATAACGGCCGCACCATCATTCCGTTGATCCCGCAAGGACGCATGGTCGCCGCGAGCCGTTCTTGGACGACGGCAGGCGACGTTGCAAGGAGTGGCCAGCCCCGGGTGTCCAACCTCTATCGCAGCATGGTGCTGGATACCGACGCGACGGCGATCCATGTGCCAGCCGGTGGCCCGGAGGCCGCCGCCACGCTCGCCGCTGTAGTACCCAGTGGCCACTGGGTGCGATTCCTCCAGGAGCGTTTGATCCCGGCGGGCTGGGTGGCCGGGATCATCGACCGTGACGGCGTGGTAGTCGCGCGCTCCCGTGCAGCTGAGCAGTTCGTCGGCAAGCCTGCACCGGCGTGGGTTCGCGAAGGCATCCGTACGGCCAATACGGGTCAGCTTGTCGGCCCGGCATTCGAGGGGCAGACGCTGTCGCTGGTGTTTCATCGCTCGACGATCAGCGACTGGACGGTCGCATTCGCTGCGCCGACTGCAGTCTTCGAGCAGCCGATGCGTCAAGCGTTGTGGATCACGGTTGCGGTTGGTATCGCACTCGTGGCCGTGGCCAGCGGATTCGCGCTTCTGTACGCGCGCCGAATCGTGGGTCCCATCGCGGCGCTGTCGCGCTCAGCCACGGCGCTTGGCCGCTTCGAGCGCTTGCCAGAGTTGCCCGATACCGCGGTACTGGAAATCAACCAGCTCTACCGAACCATGGCGAAGGCCGGTGAGGACATGGCCGACGCGGCTGCGGCCCGCTCCCGAGCTGAGGAGGGCGAGCGCCATGCTCGGGAAATGGCCACGGCGGTAGCCCGGCAAGAGGAGCTCGAACTCTCCGCACGTCAGCTCGAGCATGCCAACCTGATGAAGTCCCAGTTCCTGGCCAACATGTCGCACGAGCTGCGCACGCCGCTCAACGCGATGATTGGCCTGACGCACTTGCTGCGCCGTGGCTCGCTGACTGACGAACAGGCACAGCGGCTCGACAAGATCGACATGGCGGGCCGGCATCTGCTGTCGCTGATCAACGACATCCTGGACATCTCCAAGATCGAGGCCGGACAGCTGCAGCTTGAGGACACTGACTTCCACCTCTCGGCCATCCTGGACAACGTGCACTCCATCATTTCCGTCCAGGCACGCGACAAGGGCATCACGATCGAGGTCGATCCCGACGGCGTACCGATCTGGCTGCGAGGGGACCCGACCCGTCTTGGACAGGCGTTGCTCAACTTTGCCGGCAACGCCGTGAAGTTCACTCAGCGAGGCACCATCTCCATACGAGCCATTCTCCTGGGCGAGCACGGCGGCGTGCTGCTGGTGCGCTTTGAGGTCCAGGACAGTGGAATCGGCATTCCTGAGGATCGGATGTACCGTCTGTTCAGGGCGTTCGAGCAAGTCGACGCCTCAACAACAAGGGAATACGGCGGTACCGGCCTCGGGCTGGCAATCACCAAGCGCCTGGCTGCCCTGATGGATGGTGAGGTTGGCGTCAGCAGCACGCCGGGCGTGGGCTCGACGTTTTGGTTCACGGCCCGGTTGCATAGGGGGCACGGCGTGATGCCGGCTGCAGCGCCACGCGGAGCAAGCGATGCCGAGGAAGTGCTGCGCTTGAAGCATGCCGGCCGCCAAGTGCTTCTGGTGGAGGACAACATCGTCAACCGGGAAGTAGCGTTGGAACTGCTGCACAGTGTCGGCCTGGGAGTGGACACGGCAGTCGACGGCCGGGAGGCCGTCGTGAAGGCACGGGAGCATGACTACGACCTGATCCTGATGGATATGCAGATGCCGCACCTCAACGGCATTGACGCTACCCAGCAGATACGGATGCTGCCCGGCTGGGCAGACAAGCCCATCCTCGCTTTGACTGCCAATGCCTTCGTCGAGGACCGCGATGCTTGTATCAGGGCCGGGATGAACGACTTCGTGGTCAAGCCCGTTGAGCCCAACATGCTGTACCGCACCGTTTTGGCCTGGCTGCAGAAGCAGCCGGCGCGGCTTTCCGCTGTCACGCCCACGGATCCGGCTCGCGCCAGCTCGCGTCTTGATGACAATCCAGCCGCGATGCAAGCTGCGCTGGATAGCTTGCCCGGGATGAATGTGGACCGTGGCCTTGCCATCATGCGCGGGGACGTGGAACGTTATTGCCAGCTGCTCCACACGTTTGCGGATCACTTGGAGCGGGATCTGGGCAAGCTGATGTCCAGCTTGGCGTCCGGCGACCTTCAGCAGGCACGGCGCTTGGAGCACTCGATGTCTGGAGCCGCTGGCAGCATCGGCGCTGTCCAACTGCACGAGACGCTGTCACTGCTGGCACAAGCCTTACGAGAAGCGCGCCCGGACGAGGTCATCAAGGAGTCGACGGACAAGCTCGTCGCGGTGCAAGCCGCGTTGGTCGCTGCGATCCGCAAGTTGCCGCGCGAGTAAAGCGCGGGGCAGGCACATGGGGAAATGTCCTTGGAGGAGCAGGTGGCCGAGCGTCCGCTCGACGAGCAGCTTCGCCGCCTCGGCTCGGAACTTCGCCGTGCAGCTCCACTTCTTCTCCATCCTCTTGCCCGGCTACTTTGTGTTGGATGCGGATATCCACACGACTCAGGCTACTTCACCTGCAGCGTCGCTGCGCCCAGCCAGCAGGGCTATTGATCTGAATCAACCAATTCTTGGGGACTTTCTCACGCCGGCGGTTTGCTTTCCGCTGCATGACAAGAATTCAGTACTTTTGACAGACGACACTTCCTTAAACTGATCTTAAGTCTCTGACTTTCAACGATTTTCTCAGGCGAGCCACAAAAAGTCCAAAAAGCCGGAGTATTTGATGTCCGACAACCTGTCTGATGGCGTTGGTACCAAGGCCAGTACGCCGCCAGGCGAGACTCTGACGCCGGGCCAGACTCCAGGAAACCGTACGCGCAAGCTACCGCTGACCCTTGTGCTTCTGGGCCTGGTACTCGCGATCTTGCTGCCGGCGCTGGGATTCGGCGCCTTGGCCGCATGGCAGGCCGTGCAGGCCCAGCAGGCCGCTGCGGAAGGCCGATTGCGCGACACGGTTCATGCGTTGGCCCTGTCCGTGGACCGGGAGATCGGCGCCATGAAGAGCACGATGTCGGCACTGGCCACGTCGCCGCTGCTGGATGATCCCGCCCCAGACCTGAAGCGCTTCGAAACCGAAGTGCGGCGTGTCTCCTCAGTATTGGACACGACGATCGTGGTTCTCGAGGCTGCGGACATGCGGCAACTCATCAACTCCGCATTGCCGCCGGGCCAGCCCCCAGGGGCGTATCCGCTGCGGATTTCCGCGAAGTTGCCCGGACCGGGCGCGATCTCGTCACCAACGTGGTCATTGGCGCCGTGGCAAAGCGCCCGGTGGTCGGCGTCGCCGTGCCCGTCGAGCGCAGCGGCCGCGTCACGCTGGTCTTGGCGGCACGCTTGGCCCCGCAGCGCCTGCAGCAGCTTCTGGCTGCCCAGTCCTTGCCCGCGGGCACCGTGGCCACGATCCACGATGCGGCCGGTACCGTCGTCGCTGTATCGGACGAGGCGCAGCACACGGCACAGGTGGGCAGCAAGGCAGAGGCCGGCATTCTCCAGGCAGTTGCGGGTCATAACCGGCACCATTGGCGCGCGTTGCGCGACGGAGCCGAGCAGGTCTACGGCTACCACGCGATCGCTGCGGCAACGGGCTGGGGTTTGGTGCTGGCCCAGTCGGCGCAAGCCTTCGACTTTGCATGGCGTACTCCCTTGATCGCGCTCGTCACGGGCGGAACGCTGGCAATCGCCATTGGCATCGCGCTGGCCATCCTGGCCGGCCGGGCCATCGTTGCGCCGCTTCGGCTGATTGGCCAGCGTGCACAGGCCGTGGCTCGGTCGGATGCCGCAATCGCCGAGCCACCGCCACCGGTGCGCATTGACGAGCTCGATGGTCTGCGGCTCAGCCTCGAGGATGCAAGCGCCGTGATGCAGCGGCGGGCGGCGTCATTGCAGGAAAGTGAGCAACGCTTTCGCACGCTGTTCAACGCCTCGCCCGTGGCGCTGTTCGTGATCGACCCGTCCAACGACCACATCGTGGACATCAATCAACAGGCCGTCGAGCAGCTGGGCTTCGAGCGTGGAGGACTGGTCGGCCGCCGAGTCCAGGAAGTAGACGTCTTCCTCGATCCGCAATCCCGGCAGAAGGTCCGCACCGCCATGATGGCGGGCCAGTCCGTGGAGTTCGAGTCCCAGCACCGCACCTGCCAAGGCGAAATCCGCGACGTACTCGTGCGAGCGCAGGTGGCACAGCTCGATGGCCGGCCTCTCATCTACTCCAGCGCACTTGACATCACCGACCGCAAGCGGGCCGCGGTAGCGCTGGAGGAAAGCCGGCTGCAACTGGAGCGCTACAACGAAGACCTGGCCCGCGAAGTAGAGGCACGGACCACGGAGCTGCTGCAGCGGCAGCAGGAGCTGGAAATGGCCCGGGACGCGGCCGAGCAGGCCAACCGTTCCAAGAGTGCCTTTTTGGCCAACATGAGCCACGAGATCCGCACGCCGATGAACGCCGTGCTGGGGCTGGTCTACCTGCTGGAGCGGGAAGAGCTGTCCGCCGCCGCGCGCGAGTTGGTGCGCAAGGTCCACAACGCCGGGCGCTCGCTGCTGGGCATCATCAACGACGTCCTGGACTACTCGAAGATCGAGGCCGGCCGCCTGGAGCTCGAAGACGCGCCTTTCGAGCTGGCTGACGTGCTCGACAACCTCTCCACGATCATGGCGGCGACGGCCGGAGCCAAGAACCTGGAGCTGGTGATCCACCCGCCGCCGCCCAGCACCGGGCACCTGCGCGGCGACGCGCTGCGCCTGGAACAGATCCTGGTCAACCTCACCAGCAACGCCATCAAGTTCACAGAGCACGGGCATGTGGACGTGGACATGCGCATCGACGCCGATGACGGGCAGTGGGTCACGCTACGCTTCGTGGTGCGTGATACCGGCATTGGCATCTCGGCGCAGAAGCAGCAGGAAATTTTCGCGCCCTTCTCGCAGGCCGACGCCTCTACCACGCGCCGCTTCGGCGGCACAGGCCTGGGCCTGAGTATCTGCCGCCGGCTGGTGGAGATGATGGGCGGCGAGATCGGCCTGCTCAGTATCCCGGGCAGCGGCAGCGAGTTTTGGTTCACGGTGCGGCTGCAGCGCGAGGCCGCGCCGTCCGCGTCGGTTGTGTACGCTGCCGCCATGGCTGGGCTGGAGGTGCTGATCGCTGACGACAGCCCGGTGGCGCGCGAGGCGCTGCACAAGACGGCCATACACCTGGGCTGGAAGGCCGACGTGGTGGACTCCGGCACGGCGGCCGTGGAGGCGGTGCGGGCGCGGCGGGCACGGCAGGCGACAGCGGATCTGGTGCTGCTGGACTGGCAGATGCCCGACCTGGACGGGCTGGCCGTGGCGCGGGCCATCCGTGAGGGTGGTGACGGGGTGCGCGAGCCGATCGTCGTCATGGTCACGGCCTTCTCGCGCGAGGCGGTGCTGGCGCAGCCGGACAGCCGCCTGGTCGATGCGGTGCTGCCCAAGCCCGTGACCACTTCTTCGCTCTACAACGCCGTCCAGCAGATCTTGCACGGCCGCGGCGAGCTGACGGCACGAGCTGGCACCGGCCAGGCGCCGCTGCAGGGGCTGCATCTGCTGGTCGTGGACGACAGCGAGATCAACCGCGAGGTGGCGCAGGGCATCTTCAGCAGTGAAGGCGCACGGGTTTCGCTGGCCGATGACGGCCAGCAGGCGCTGCGCTGGTTGTTCCAGCACGCCGCCGAGGTGGACATCGTGCTGATGGACGTGCAGATGCCGGTCATGGACGGATATGAAGCCACGCGCGCCATCCGCCGTTCGCCGGCCCTGGCCGGGCTCCCGGTGGTGGCGCTCACCGCTGGCGCCTTCCAGTCCGAGAAGGAGGCAGCACGGGCCACCGGGATGGACGACTTCATCTCCAAGCCCATCAACGTCGCCATGGCCGTGGAAGTGATCCTGCGGCTCACCAGGCGCCCCAATGGGCCGGGTCGGGCCGGTGCGCCGGGTACGCCGCGGGCAACGGTGCCAGCCGGCGGTGCCGGCGATGCCGAGACCGATTTCCCCGGCCTGGACCGCTCACGCGGCGCGCAGATCTGGAACGATCCGGTGCTCTACGCCCGCTGCCTGCGCCTGTTCGAGCAGGAGTACGCCGATTGCATACGCACCCTGGGCATGGCCGATGCCGGCGCGGCCGCCGCGCTGGCGCACAAGCTCAAGGGCGCGGCCGCCACCCTGGCGCTGGACCGCGTGGCGACGGCAGCCGGGGCCGTGGAACAGGGCCTGCTCGCTGGGGAGCTGCCGCTGCATGCCCTGGCCCGCCTGGAATCGGCGCTGGCAGTGACGCTGGATTCAATTCGGCGCTATGCGGAGCAGTCCTTGAGCGGGTGACCTCGCGCGGGTGAGTGGGTATTTCCAAGGAAGCACTGAGCAATTGGATCCAGGCGGCCAAGCGCCAGTGCGATCACGCTCTTGGGTCAGCCGCGATGCCGCCAACGGCGGTCGAGGCCACACGGCTGCGTAAGGAACTGGTCCGCACGGAAATGGAGCGCGACATCGTAAAAGGCTGCTGCGCGTTCAACAGCGATGCGTAACCCGCCGTGCCGGGTTCGAGTGGCCGGCGCACGCGCTGCCGGTAGGCCAGGCACTGGCCGAGCGGCAGCTGCGCAGGCCATGCTTCGGCATGGTGGACGAGGCAGACAGCCTCCTGATCGACGAGGCGCCCACGCCGCTGACCCTTTCCCCGCATAGCGCTACGGAGCCGCTGGCAGCGCGGTCTGGTGAACGCTTCCTGGCAACGTGTTAAGGCATCGACGAAAAGCTCCCGTGCCGCCAGCAGGGTTGACGACATGCCCAGCGCCACCAATGCCGCTGACAGTGAACGGTTGCAGGACACGGTACGCTGAAACATGGCAGGCCTCCGGCTAATAGACCAAGGCATTTACTGCGCCACATGAGCGCCGTGACGACGTTCGCCCGCTACTCCATGGTGAATGCACTGCGCTCTTGATCAGGACCTTTTCGATACCGGCCCTTAGTTCGCCACGGGCTCTGTGTTTCCCGAGAAGAGGTCGGTAACGTTGGTGCCCGGACGTAGGGCGGCTACATCTCGGCGCTGCAGCGGCGGAGTGAACATGCCCAGGATACAAGGCTGGCCACTTGTCCCGGAGCGCTGACACATGTGACGCGCTTCTTGCAAGCCTGGGGGGTTCAATTTCCTGCGCCGGGCCTGTGCCCGTTAGGAGACTCACCGTGAAGCTGATCCTGCCTGTGCTCATCGCAGTTGCGGCCCCAACCGCCATGGCCGCGCTTAGCGCGCGCATCGAGGTCGGCAACATGCAGTTCGAGGTAACGGACCTGACGCCGGACGACAACATCGCGGCCCGCCATGAAGTCTTCGGCATCGTCGGCAGCTACGCCTCCGTGCAGGTCAAGCAGGACGGTGGCTCCGACACGGCGCATGTGCTGGATCAGCGGTCGGTGTCGTTCAGCCTCGACAAGCCCTGGGGCTGGGGCTACAGCGAAGTCACCGCCCCGCCGGACCGATTCCGCGTGGTGGCCGAAGGCACGGCCGGGAAGTCCGGATCGGTGCTGGGCGGCGTGAACGTCCACACCTTTGGCCAGATTGCCTACGTGTTGGGTCCTTACACCGCGGTGACCGTGACCTCGGACTACCTCCTTGAGATGCATGCAGACAAGGTGCTGGGTGCGTCAAGGGATGAAGTGGTCAGTGGCTATCTCTATTCATTCCTGGACACGTTCGAAGCTGCTGCCTATGCCAACCCGGAATTTGGTTCTAACGACGTGAGGCTTTCAGGGCAGCTCTTGGCCACGTTTATGAACGACAGTAATCGTGTGGTCGTTGTCGACCATATCTTCGCCAGCGAGTTCGATGCCCGACCCGCTGCGCTGATTCCTGAGCCGACCACCGGCGGAATGTTCGCGGCCGGGCTGGGGCTGCTTGGACTCTGGACCCAGCGGCGCAAGCGCTGATTGAATTGCCTGCTCCACCCCCAGACGGTCATCGTTGCGCCCTGAACCACGGTGAGTTGCGGTGGCACCTTCCCGCCAGGTCAGACTTTCTGTCGCCTCCATGGAACCAGGATGACGGTGACGTCCGGATGGCCGTGCGCCGGCGTCATGCCGGGGAGAAAGCCGGCAATGTCGATCAGCAGAATTCAGGCAACCAGATCAATGGCACCAGCTGGCGGAAACGGCACGCTCAGGCAAACCGGTCTTTCAGGAAAAGTCCGGGCCCAAGCTGGCGCCGCGGCGGTGAAGCCGGTCACGGCGACGGCCACGGCAAACAGGCGTTGGATCGGGTCCACGCAATGTTAAGCTGCTCCCGAATTTCGTCTTCCAAGGGTCGTTGGGTACCATCGAGACTTGAGGGAAGAGAAGTGGACCGGATTCCGAAGCAGGATTGCACGGCTGAGTTCAAGGAGCAGGCCGTCAAGCGCGCTTAGGAGGCGGGCGTGGGAGTGGCGGTGCCGGCCTTCGCCAGCGCGAGCCCCAGTTCCTCGGAAATACCTGTCCCCAGGTGACCACGGCGATGTCCTGCAGCGTGGCCTTGCGCCGATCGCCGAAGCCTGGCGCCTTGACCGCACAGATCTTGAGCACGCCGCGCATGGTGTTGACCACCAGCGTGGCCAGCGCTTCGGCGTCCACATCCTCGGCAATGACCAGCAGCGGCGAATTGGCCTTGGCGGCAGCCTCCAGAACCGGCACCAGATCCTTCACCAAGTGGCCTTGCCCTCCGAGTGCTTGTGCCGCAGCACGTCGGCGTAGGACGGGGACTCGTGGACGGCATCTAGAGCCGTGCCAACGCCAAAGCCGGTGATCGGCGCGCGTTGGGCCACAGCGCCGCGATTGCGGTGGAAGATTGCAGACCGCGCGAAGACAAGAAGACGCGGGACTGCCCAGCCGTTGCCCGGGGGCAGTACAACGCATCGCTCAACGCCAGGGGCTTCCTGCTGGTGTGGCTGCACCGGGACATGAAGTGGGTGGCACCATCCACTGGCAGGCGAAAGCGCGGCCCCGAGTTCACTGACGCTGCGATCCAGTTTGCTTGATCGTTAAGGCGCTGTTCGGGCTGCCGTTGTGCCAGAAGCTGTGCCGCTCATCTTGGTTGGCCACCATGAAACGATGGCCGCAGCATAAATCCGTGGCGAGATGGCGGAACCTGTCCCTCCGCCAGACTTATGCAAAGAAGTTGTAGGGGCTGCATATTTCAATTACCGGCGCGTCTTTTGATAAACATCAAAAATTTGCCCATCAATCGTTTTTGGGTTGCAGAGCCATGATGTCCAGGAGACGTGTCATTGAAGTCACTAATCCACTTTCTTTGGCCTAAAGAAAAAACTTCATCGACTAGACTTGAATTGCTCATGTAGAGCGCGCAAAGTTCAGCGTGAACGGTCTCCTAGAAACCGCTGTAAAGCATCCAAGCCAACGAGGCCTATTCCCGTTGGGGTTGATGCTTTTATTTACGTCAATGCTCGATCCAGCCATGCGGCTGACCAAATACTTGGTCCAGCCATCGGTTGTTCGAGTGGGGTTCATCGCCATTTTGAAGATTCCTGAAAACAGGAGTGCTGGTCACGGCTGATTCAGGTTGCCCGTTGCCTGTTTAATTCCCGTATCAACGCCAGGGAGTTTCCCATTTGCGAGGAGATTGCAATGGCTCAACAACATAGGCGGTCTTTCATGGCGCTGGCGGCGGCGCTGCCTGCAGCAGGCGCTGGGTTGCTGCCCGGAATCGCTGGTGCGCAAGTGCCTGAGCACGATCGGCCCTCAATCAGGAATTGGGTGCAGACGCCCGCCTCGGGCATAGGCGACGTCACGGTCGGCTACGAAGGCAGGGTTTGGGTGGCAGGTCGCAACGGCACGATCTGGTACACGGATAACGGCGTGAACTTCACGCAGGTCGACGCCTCCGGCTTCGAGCGGGTGGCCGCCGGACCTGATGGCGCGCTGTGGGCTGTCGGGTTCAATGGCACCTTGTGGGTGTACCGCAACGGCAAGTGGACCGATACCGGTGCCAGCGGCATGGGCGACGTGGCGGTCGGCCCTGACGGCACGGTCTGGCTCGCCGGCCGCAACGGCACGATCTGGTACTACCGCAACGGCAACTTCACTCAGGTCGCGGCCAGCGGTTTTGCCCGGGTCGCGGTGGCCCTGGACGGTACGGTGTTCGCCGTTGGCTTCAACGGCACGTTATGGCGCTACTACAACGGCTCGTGGACCCGGATCTGGCGTGC
>NZ_AUMO01000124.1 GCF_000430725.1 Azohydromonas australica DSM 1124 | reverse complement strand
CACCTGCACCTTGACATGCGAGCCCGGGGTGAACGGCGGCAGCTCCGAGCCGTCGGGCTGCACCAGCTCGAAGCTGCGGATGCCGTCGGCGGCGTCGGTGATGCGGGCAATGCGCAGCGGCATCTGCGTGTCAGCGTGGGTCTGGATGACGGTCATGGTGGGGCCTCTGGTGGGTTCAGGCAGTGACGATGCGCATGGACAAGTCCACCGCGCGCACGTCCTTGGTGAGCTTGCCGCTGGAGATGCGGTCCACGCCGGTTGCGGCGATGCGGCGGATGGAGTCCAGGTCCACGCCGCCGGAGACCTCCAGCACCGCGCGCCCGGCGTTGAGCGCGCAGGCGCGCTCCATGTCCTCGAATGTGAAGTCGTCCAGCAGCACGTTCTTCGCGCCCGACTCCAGCGCCTGCTGCAGCTCGTCCAGGCTTTCCACCTCGATCTGCACGTCCACGCCGGCGTTCAGCGCGAAGGCGGCTTCCAGCGCCGGGCGGATGCCGCCGGCGGCGGCGATGTGGTTCTCCTTGATCAGGATGCCGTCCCACAGCGCCATGCGGTGGTTGTGGCCGCCGCCCACGCGCACGGCGTACTTCTGCGCCTGGCGCAGACCCGGCAAGGTCTTGCGGGTATCGAGCATCCTGCAGCCGCGCGGGTTCGGCGATATACCGGCGATCGCGTCCACGTACTGCCGCGTGTTGGTGGCCACGGCCGAGAGCGCCTGCAGGAAGTTCAGCGCCGGACGCTCGGCGGACAGCAGCGCCTGCGCATCGCCCGCGATGCGCACCACCACCGTGCCGGGCTGCACCCGTTGGCCTTCCTCCATGGCCCAATCCAGCTGCGCGTCAGGGTCCAGCGCCTTCACGCAGGCATCGAACCAGGGGCGCCCGGCAATCACCGCCGCTTCCTTGGCCACGACTTGCGCCTGCACGCGGTGGCCCGCGGGCACGAGTTGCGCGGTCCAGTCCCCGCGGCCGATGTCTTCCATCAGCGCGTCGCGCACGTTGCGCTGCAGTGCCGCGTCGAGAGTCTCGTTGGCATCAAACATTTCAGGGTTCCTATTTGAGGGCCAGCACGACGGCCACCGCGGCCAGAAAGACCAGCAGCACGCGCCGAAACCATGTTTCGCTCAGATGGGAGCGCAGCCGCTTGCCCAGCGTCAGGCCGCAGGCCACGGGCACCAGGGCCAGCGTGGACAGCGTCAGGTCCGCGCCGCCAAGGCGTCCGTGCGCGGCCATCGAGGCGTACAACGGGATGGCTGATCCCAGGTAGATCAGGCTGATGCTGCCGATGAAGGCTTCACGCGGCAGCCGCAGGTTCGCCAGGTAGCTGATGATCAGCGGCCCGGTGAGCGAGGACACGCCACCCATCGCGCCGGAGAGCGCACCGATGCCGGCGCTCCACCAACGCTCGCGTGCCGCCGGCACATGCAGCCGCAGTGGCAGGCACAGCAGCACCACGGCCAACAGCACGACCGCGCCCAGCACGGCGTTGAGCGTGCTTGGCGACAGCGCCAGCGTCATCGGCACCGTCAACAGCGTGGCCACGAGCTGCGTGGCTATCAGTGGCAGAAAGCGGCGCAGGCCGTGCAGGTTCCCGTGGTCGATCGCCTGCCAGGCGTTGGACACCAGCACCGGCATGGCCACCAGCGCAATGGCTTGCGTGGCCGGGATGAACAGCGACAGCAGCGGCACGGCCACCAGCGGCAGCCCGATGCCCAGGGTGCCCTTGACCGTGCCACCGGCCAGGAACACCGCCGCTGCCATCACCATCTCCAGCACCGTCATGCCGTCCACTCCGCCGCGTTGAGGATTACTCGGGCTTCAGGTTGGCGCGCCTGGCCGCCGCCGTCAGGCGGGTGCCTTCGCTCTTGAGCGCGCTGGCGAGCTGCTCGGCCGAGCCTCCCACGGGATCCACGCCGGCGGCCTGCAGCTGCTCGATGACGTCCGGCTGCTTCACGACCTTGGCAATCTCGGCCGCGATGCGATCGACGATGTCCTTGGGCGTACCCGCGCGAGCCAGCACCGCCACGTTGAAGGCGAAATCGAAGCCCGGGGCCTTCTCTGCCAGCGCCGGTACATCGGGCGCCAGGGGTGAACGCTTGAGCGAGTTGATGGCGATCAGCCGGGCCTTGTCCGACTTGACGAAGCCCATCAACGAGGGCGGCGACGCGAACACCATGTCCACCTCCCCGCCGATCATGGCAGGCACCGAGTTGGCGCTGCCCTTGAACGGGATGTGAGTGATTTCCAGGCCCAGTGCCTCCTTCATGGCCTCGGCCGTGAGGTGGTGGATGCCGCCGATGCCCGAGGAGCCGTAGTTGAGCTTGCCCGGCTTGGCCTTGGCCAGCGCGATGAACTCGTCCAGCGTCTTGGCCGGCACACTGGCGTTCACGGCGAGGAACAGCGGCGCCTTGCCCACGAGTGACACCGGCGCGAAGTCCTTGTCGACGTTGTAGGTGACGCTCTTGTTGATCAACGGCGAGATCGTCAGCAGCGGGCCGTCGGTGAGCAGCAGGTTGTAGCCATCAGCAGGCGACTGCGTGATGACGGACGCGGAGATCGACCCCCCGGCGCCCGGCTTGTTCTCCACGAACACGGTCTGGCCCAGCGCCTTGGACAGGTGCGGTGAAAGGGCGCGCGCCACCGTGTCGGGCAGCCCGCCAGGCGAGTAGGGCACGATCAGCCGGATCGGCTTGGAGGGGTAGGTCTGTGCCAACACCGGCGACAGCGCCGTGCAGGCCAACAATGCCACGGCGGTGCCTGCCAGCTTGCGGCAAAACATGCGTCTCATGAGGAATCTCCTTTGGAAAGCCGCCGCGCAGGCGTACAGCTGATTCGATGGCCGTGCGCTGCAAGAGCGACGGAGAACCGGGCATCTTTCAGATGCTGTAAGTCTCGTAGGTGGCCGGATGGAAGAGCTCTTCCACGGCCATCAGCCGCGCCGACAGGCCCTGCGCGTGGTGGTGGCGCACGAAGGTCTCCAGCGTCCTGCGCGCCGGCGCTACGCCATAGGACCAGTAGTCCTCGCCCATGGCTTCGCGGGCGGCCTTGAGCTGCTCCTCCACAAAGGGCAGCGTGACCTTGGTCGCGGAGGTGTCGGACAGCAGCTCCAGCGCGGCGACCTTGGACTGCGAGAAAGCCTTGAACACCGCGCCGGGCAGCCATGGATGCGCCGCGGCCAGCTCCTTGCGGATGCCCACGACGTGCATGATCGGAAACACGCCCGTGCGCTGGTAGTAATCCTTGGCCACCGCCGTCGGATCGTCAAAGAGCCAGCCGACGTTCGGGTTGCGCTTGAGGATGTGGGCGCTGGGCGGGCGCGGGCCGATGAAGCCGTCGATCTCGCCCCGGTCGAGCAGCTCGGAGATGGTGGTGCCCGCGGGCGCCTCCTCGATGCGCACGCCGGGCGGCAGTTGCAGCTTGATCTTCTCCGGGCGGCCAGGCGTGTCGATGCCGCCGCGCACCCAGGTCACGTCCTCGGGAGCCACGCCGAAATCATCCTGCAGGATCGAGCGCGCCCAGACGTTGGCCGTGAGCTGGTACTCCGGCAGTCCCACGCGCTTGCCCTTGAGATCCTCGGGCCGCGTGATGCGGTCCTTGCGTACGTAGATCGAGGTGTGGCGGAAGGCCCGCGAGAGGAACACCGGTACCGCGATGTAGGGGCACTCGCCCTTGGAATGCTTGACCAGGTAGCTGGAGAAGCTCAACTCGGCGATGTCGAAATCCTGGCTGCGCATGGCGCGGAAGAACATTTCCTCCGGATTGAGCAGCATGAAAACGGGGTCCACCCCGTCAATCTGCACGCGGCCGTCGAAGAGGGCACGCGTGCGGTCGTAGTCGCCCATGGCGACGGAGAGTTGAAGCTTGGACATGAGGAAAGCAGGCTGTGAGGTGGGCCGTGGCCGGACGCGGGGGGTGTGCGGCCATTCGTGGGGAGAAGGGCCGGGCTGTTCAGGCCTTGACCGAGTACGACGGCTCCATCTCCGAGCGCTCCAGGCCGTCGGCCCAGACCGGCCTGATCTCGAAGGAACGCCAGTCCGTGGTCTTGGGCACGATGGCCTGGAAGGCGCAGACCTCGTGAGGGATGGCCTTTTCGCCGCTGCCAATGGCGGCCTCGCCGTTCTGGAAGGCCCGCACCGCCTCGAGCATCTGCTTGCGGAACTCGACAATGGCCAGGTCGCTGGCGCCCAGCCGATCGTGCGTGCGATCGGCGATCGGGCCCATCGTGACCCACATCGCCACGTCCTGGTTGGGGAAACCCGTGATGCCGGTGAAGTTGCCCGCCTTCATCGCCTGGCGGTCCTGCCAGAAGCGGTTGTCCTGGTTGCGCAGCGGCCGGTAGTACTCGTCCAGGTCGACCCCCACCGTCTGGCGCAGGAACTTGCGCCAGGTCTCGGTCTCGGGCGTCTGCGACGGATGGCCCCAGGCGATGAAGTAGAAGGCCGTGCTCGTGTCGTCACAAGGCACGTTGATGTTGGCGACGTTGTAGAGGTTGTTGGGCGGGATCAGCGCCGTCGCCGGCGCCACGAACACCGTCGAGCGCACGTAGTCGTGCGTCGCGGCGTCCTTGATGGGGCGGCGGATGGCGGCATAGCGGAAGCCGTAGTCACCGCGCTGCACCTGCATGCGCGGCGCCTTGTCGGTGGACGGGCGCAGCCAGGTGTTGGCCGTGGCCTTGGCGCTGTCCACGCGCGCAGGGACCATGTCCGAGCTGTGCAGGCTGGAACTGTGTGCGGAGTCGATGGCGCCTTCGAGGATCTGCGCCCAGTTGCAAGGCAGGATGGCCTTGGCGATCGACACCCGGGCTTCAGCGGTGGGCGCCCAGCGCGGCGGCTCGAACTCCGGCACCGCGTCCTGCGGGCCCATGTACGCCCACACCATGCCACCCCATTCCTGCACCGGGTAGGCCTTGTGCTTGACCTTCTCGGCCATGCCGCTGGCCGCCGGCTCCGACACCATCTCCAGCACGTTGCCTTCGACGTCCATCTTCCAGCCGTGGTAGAGGCAGCGCAGGCCGCCTTCCTCGTTGCGCCCATACACGAGCGAGGCCCGGCGGTGCGGGCAGTACTCGTCCATCACGCCCACGCGGCCATCGCTGTCGCGAAACACCACCAGATCCTCGCCGAACACGCGAGCCTTCACGGGCGTACCGTCGGGTTCCGACACCTCCTCGATCAGGCACACCGGCGTCCAGTGCCGGCGCATGAGCTGGCCCATGGGGGCTTCGCCCTCGACGCGGCACAGCAGTTCGTTCTCTTCGCGGGTCAACATGGAAAGGCTCCTAAGTAAGGAAAGTGACTTCTGTTCTAGTGACTTAGCCTTGCGATAGCGCAAATGCTTAGATGACTAAATTTATTCTAGATCAAGGACGAAGCCTTTGGAACACTGTCTATCTAGAACAAACCCTTGGATGCCGGCTGCATGTTGTCGTGACCCGGCCTATCGTTGACACCCTTTGGACAACCTTGCGGATCTAGAAGATCGAGATCCACCTGAATTCCCGGGCCGACTTCGTGGCGCGGGCCGAAGAGCTCGATGGCGGGGCCTTTCTAGGCCAGCAGCGGTCGGCGTGGCCCTTGGCGAGCTCCCTCACGCGCTGGCTCTCGCGTTCTGTCCGGACACGTCGCTGTGGCCGCTGCGCGAGGAGCGCGCCATACGGATCTTTCGCCGCAAGGCCAACATCCATCTGCCCGAGCGCGGCTTGCTGGAAGACGAGTTACGCTGCCTGGCACTGATGCAACACCACGGCGCACCGACACGGCTGCTCGACTTCACGAAGTCGCCCTACGTGGCGGCCTTCTTCGCTCTGGAGCGGGCAACCGAGGACGTAGCCGTCTATGCCCTCAACACGCCGGCGCTGTGGGACGCGGCGCCGCGCTTCGATTCCGGGCTGACCCGTGACGTGGTCGATCCGCGGCTGCCTGGCGTCTACCAGCGGCTCTACGCCGTGAACCGGCTCCCGGTGCTGTGGTTTGCGAGCCCTTGGAAATGGATGCGCGGCTGGTGGCGCAATCAGAACTGTTCGTGATTCCCGGCGTGCTCGACCAGCCGCTCGAGGCCATCCTGGAGCACTATCGCCGACAGCGCCCACATGCTCACGAAGTTCGTCCTGCCCGCCCGCCCGCCCGCGCGCGAGCAAGCCATGCGCGCGCTCTACCGCATGAACATCACCAGCGCCACGCTGTTTCCGGACCTCGACGGCCTGGCCCGGTCCATGGGCTACGAGCTGGAGGTGGTGTGGGAGGGCATCGTGCGGGACTACCGCCACCGTGTCGAGATCAAGGGCGGCCCTGGGGGCGGAGAAAGACCATGACGGAGCGCGGGCAAAATTCAAATTATTAGGTTGCTAAGATAAAATTCCGGCCTGGGTTGCAGAACGTCCTGCTGCCTCGCCAGGGAAAAGCCGCCATGCATACCGAACACGACAGCGAAGCGATGGTCTGGAGCGATGCCTTCGTGCTGGGCTTCGGCCCGATGGACGACGTCCATCATGAGTTCGTGGACATCGTGGGTGCGATGCAGCAGGCAAGGGACGAGGAACTCGCAGGATTGCTGGACGCCTTCGCCATCCATGCGCAGGCGCATTTCGACGCCGAAAACACCTGGATGGTCGAAACGGACTTCCCTGCGCGCGAGTGCCATATCGACGAGCACGCTGCGGTCATGCGCTCGGTCCATCAGGTGCGTGAACGCCTGGAGCGGGGCGACTACGCCGTAGTCCGGCGACTGGCCAGCGAGCTGGCATCCTGGTTCCCTGGGCATGCCGACTATCTGGACTCCGCGCTTGCGCACTGGATGTGCAAGCGCCGCCTGGGCGGCAAGCCGGTGATCCTGCGGCGCGACATCAAGCCAGCAGTGCTGCGCGACGGCACCAACCTCGCAGTCCCCAGCGTCTGAAGTGGTCCGGGCGCCGGCTGGGCGCTGCGGGTGGTGCCCTACATCAAGTGTGCCGGCGTTCAAAGGCGGTCGCGCGGCTCCTCGAGCGTCTCGAGCAAGGCTCGATCACCGGTTGTCGAGCCTAGTGAAAAGGCACTAACGAACTTGAACCTGCTTGCTCTCAACCGTGCCCGTCTTCCGAGGGAAGATTGTCTGGAGACGTCCAAGTTCGTTGATGCCGGCTCAATAATGGGCGTTGTCTTCAGCGCTTGCGAGCCGGAGCAGGCGGCGGCGTAACGGTCCAGGCGACCAATCGAACCACCAGCGGGCGGGCTGCCATCACGCCGAGGAAGCCCACCGGCAGAGCCAGCCCGTAGGCCTTGAGCACGCGCAGCAGGTAGCCGTCGCCCAGACCGGTGTTGATGGCAGTGAGTGCCAGGCTCATCAGGAAAGCCACGATGCCGGCCATGTAGAACGAAAATGCCACGGGCGCCAGGCGGCTTGGCAGGCGCCAGGAGCCGCGAGAAGGCGTGTCGGAGGAGTGTTGCATAGCCATTGCGCCGTTATAGCCGGCCTGCGCATTCCCGCGCAGGTTCAGGGAAGTGGCGAACCGGTGCCGATGAGCCGTCGCACCAAGGGAGAGTTGCTTCCAAGATGGAACGAGACCATTTGCGCTCGCAACTTCCTGTCGGCAACGGTGAAGCGCTGCAAACGGCGAAGGTGCTCGGTCCATTTTTCCAAAACCGTTCACGATGACCTTGCCCCCGAAAACCGTAGCTTTTAACTGATGGTCAAATCAGAGGATGGAGCTACTGGATGAAGATAAGCAGACCCGCGCCAGGTACACGCTGGAGTTCAAGCTGGAGGCGGTGAGGCTGGTCAATGAGGGGCAGCCGGCGCCGGTGACGGCGAAGGTTCTGGGGATACCGAAGGCGACGCTGGGGCAACTGGGTTCGTGAGCCGGCCAAGGGGACGCTGAAGGGTGCCGGGGACAAGCCGGTGACGGCCGAGCAGATGGAAATCGCATGGCTGAGGGCCGAGCTCGCGCGCGTGAAGATGGAGCGCGATATCTTGGAAAAAGCGACGGCGTACTTCGCAATGGTGCGGGGGTGAAGTACGCCTGGATCGAGCGTCACGGCCAGCAATGGCCGCTATCGCTGACCTGCGAGGTGCTGCGCGTGAGCGTCAGCGGGTACCTGGAACATCGACGCCGGCGCGACGCGCGCAAGCCCAGCCGGCCGGGGTCGGGGCGGCTCAGCGACGAGGTCCTGCTGGTGCACATGCGTGCCATCCATGCCGAGATGCGCCAGGAGTACGGTTGGCCGCGGATGTGGAAGGAGTTGCTGGCGCGGGGGTACCGCGTGGGCAAGGAGCGTGTGCGCCGCCTCATGAGCCGGCACGGCATTAGGGCTCGCGGCAGGCGCAAGTACGTCGTCACCACCGACAGCCGACACCACCTGCCGGTGGCACCGGACCTGTTGCAGCGCGACTTCAGCCCAACGGCACCGAACCAGGTATGGACCAGTGACATCACTTGCATCCCTACGGACGAGGGCTGGCTGTACCTGGCTGCCGTCCTGGACCTGCATAGCCGCCAAGTGGTGGGCTGGAGCATGAAGCCCCACATGCAGACCAGCCTGGTGACGGATGCGCTGCGCATGGCCTGGTTCCGGCGCCGTCCCGAGCCTGGACTGATCTTCCATTCCGATAGAGGTAGCCAGTACTGCAGCCATGAGTTCCAGCATGCCCTGCAAGGCTACGCCATGCGCTCATCGATGAGCCGCAAGGGAAATTGCTGGGACAATTCCCCGACACGAAAGCTTGTGGTCTCGGCTCAAGGTAGGCAGACTCCACGGCCGCAAGTTCGCTACGCTGCGGCAGGCGATGGATGAGGTCGTTGACTGGTTGACCTTCTATAACTACCGACGTCTGCATTCCTCGCTGGGCTACCTGAGCCCTATGCAGTACGAGCAGCGCTGGCATGCGGCACAGCACAAAAACGCCGCATAGAACGAGGGCTAAGAGCTACGGGAAACAGGGGCAAGGTCAAATTTCCAAGACAAGCGCTTTGTGCCGTCGCTCGTGCAGCGAGAGCTGGTGGAGGGGGAGCTGCTTGGGCGCAAGACTGGGCGTGGCTTCTACGACTACACGCCCGGTGCAGCCAACCCCGCGGTGCCCGAGCACGAGCCAGTGCCGTTGCCCGAAGGCGAGTTGCTGCGCGTGCACGGCCGCGGCGCAGTAGCTGAGCGGCTATGCCAGCTACTGGCTCGCGCCTACCGGCCATCCCAGCGCCGCACCGACAGCGACTGGTCGGGGCTGGAAGTGCACGGCGCGCAGCTTCGCCCCACCGATGGACGCCCGGCGACACAGCTGGGTGCGGATGTGGCAGTGTTTGACCTGCCGCTGAGCGATGCGCCTGGCGCCGTGCTGGCCTTGGCCGTGTCGGAGAGGGCGTCGGCGGCCTGGGCCGAGGCGTTGGGGCAGTGGCTGCACGCGCTGGGCTGGAATGCGCAACGCATCGCCGACGCGCTGGGCTTGGTGGTGGCCCGCACCATCGCCATGCTGATCAACGAAGCCGCAGACGCGGTGCACCAAGGCGTGTGCGATGAAGGCGCTGCCGACGCGGCCATGAAGCTGGGCGTGAACTACCCGCAAGGGCCCTTTGAATGGCTTGCAGGGTGGAGCGCCGTTGGCGTGGTCCGCCTGCTGGACTCGCTCGATGCCCACTACCGCGGCGAGCGCTACCGCGTCAGCCCGGCGTTGCGCCGACGCGCTTGGAAGGAGAACGCGTGATGGCCCGTCGCATCAACATCGCCACAAACCTGCATGCCGACATCGCCGACGACGGAGTGGCCGAGCTTGTCTTCGGCCCACAGGGCGGCATGCCCGCCACCGATGCTGCGGGCTACGCGGCCCTGGGCAGTGTCTGGGCCCGGCTGGCCGACGAGCCCAGGGTGCGCTGCATCCTCGTGCGAAGCCTGGGTAAAGGTTTTTGTGCCGGCGGCACGCTCGACATGGTGCAGGCCATGGTCGGCAGCGAGGCGGCGCGCCTGCGTGTGATGCGCGAGGGGCGCGCCATCCTGCAAGGCATGATCGACTGCGACCTGCCCATCGTCTCTGCCCTCAACGGCGCGGCGGTGGGTGTGGGTGCGGCCGTGGCGCTGCTGGCTGACGTATCCATCGCCGGGCACCGTGCCAAGACCATCGACGGCCACACGTGTGTGTGCGCACCGGCATGCGCCAGTCGATACCCTCCAGCAGCATCGACAGCTGCGCCGGCGTCAGCGAGACGCTGCCCGAGGTCGCCTGGGGCCAGACGAAGCGCCCGCGTTCGAGCCGCTTGGACAGCAGCATCAGGCCCTGGCCGTCGAACCACAGAACCTTCAGGATGTCGCCGCGTCGCCCGCGAAAGACGAAGACGTGGCCCTCGAACGGGTTCCTCGCCAGCGCGGTCTGCACCATCGCCGCCAGGCCGTCGAAGCCCAAGCGCCCAGTCCGTGTGGCCCGCCACCAGCCACACGCGCGTCCCGGCGGGCAGTCCGATCACCGCAGCTCCAGCAGCGCCTGCAACACGCAGCGCACACTGGCCTCGTCCACCGTGCCGCGCAGCCGCACGAGCGCCGCACCGATCTCGACCTCGATGACGCCCGTACCCGCGCGCCGCGGCGTTGGCGTTGCCGGAGCACAGGCGCTCGGCGCCGCCGGTGCGACGACCGGCTCTTCCACCGTCACGGGCAACAGCACCGCTGCCGGCTCGGCGTCGGTGGGTAGCTGGCCCGCGGCCTGTAGTTGCTCCAGGTGCAGCCGCCGCCAGTTGAAGAGCAGGTTGGCGTTGATGCCGTGCTCCTGCGCCAGGGCAGCCACCGACGCCCCGGGCTCCAGGCTGCGCTCGACCAGCTCGCGCTTGAGCGCCGCGCTGTGCCGCCGCCGCGTGGCCTTATCCGTGATGACTCGCTTGTCCATGTGTGCATTACCTCCATCGTGCACACCTACGCAAGCGAGCACGCGTCCCGGCGATGCAGCTCAGGACGGGCTGCTCTGCCTATAGGGCCAGGACGCCACGCTTACGGCGCTTCGTCAACCGGCTCATGAAGGAGCGCTATGGCGTGGACTCCATGCCCGAGACGGCGGAGAGCGTGGCGCAGCAGTTCGGCATCAGCCGCGAGGACCAGGACCGCATGGCGGTGGCCAGTCAGATCAAGACCGTAGCGGCGCAGAAGTCAGGCTTTTTCGCCAACGAGATCGTGCCTGTCACGATCCTGCAGAAGAAGGGCGAGGCGCTGGTCGTGAACAAGGACGAGCACCCGCGCCAGACCTCGCTGGAGGCGCTGGCCAAACTCAAGGGTGTGGTGCGTTCCGACGGCACGGTGACGGCGGGCAACACATCGGGCGTCAACGACGGCGCCTGGCGCTGATCGTAGCGTCCGAAGCGGCCGCGGCACGTCATGGTCTGAGGCCACGGGCGCGCGTCGTGGGCATGGCTACCGCCGGTGTCGAGCCGCGCATCATGGGGATCGGTCCGGCGCCGGCCACGCGGAAGGTGTTGGCGCTTACCGGCCTGACGCTTGCGCAGATGAACGTCATCGAGCTCAACGAGGCGTTCGCAGCGCAGGGGCTGGCCGTGCTGCGCGATCTGGGTTTGCGCGATGATGACCCGCGGGTCAATGCATGGGGCGGCGCCATTGCGCTGGGCCACCCGCTGGGCGCCAGCGGCGCGCGGTTGATCACCACGGCCGTCGATCAGCTTCAGCGCAGCGACGGGCGCTTTGCATTGTGCGCCATGTGCATCGGCGTGGGCCAGGGCATCGCGGTCGTCATCGAGCGGGTTTAGGCTAGGCGGGCGGACGGCACCGGTGATGCGCAGCCGCTCGCCCAGGCGATAGTGCCGTGCGATTGCCGTGAGCCGGCGGCAGGGGACTATCACGGCTGGTGCCCTGTAGCTTACTTTGCGAGCCTGCGGTACAGGGTGGCTCTACCGATTCCCAACAACTTTGCGGCGGCCGTCACGTTGCCGTGCGCCTGCCGCAGCGCAGCCTCGATGGCAAGCTGCTCCGTAGCCTTCAAACTCCCAGCCGGGCTACCAATGACTGCCGGGCGAGCGGGTGCTGCCTGCAGGGTGGCAAAGTGGCTTTCGTTCAGCGGTTCATCGTCATCGGCCAGCGCCAGTGACAGCCGCAGCGCGTGCCGGAGTTGCCGGACGTTGCCGGGCCAAGGCAAATCCTTGAGCCACGAACGCAGGGCGTTGCCGATGCGCCCGGGATCACTGCCCAACTGCATACACAGCGCGTCCAGCACCGCGTCGAAATCGGTGCGCTCGCGCAGAGCGGGCACGGTCAAGACATAGGCGGCCAGCCGGTAGTAGAGGTCTTCCCTGAACCGGCCTGCGGCGACCAGTGCGGGTAGATCTCGATGGGTGGCGCAGACGAAGCGCACGTCCACCGGCGTAGGTTGGATCGCCCCGACAGGAACGACTTCACCGCTGTCGAGCACCCGCAGTAGCGCCACCTGCAGGTCGAGCGGCATCTCACCGATCTCGTCCAGCAATACTGTCCCACCGTGGGCGATGGCGATCTTGCCCACGGCGCCGCCGCGGCGTGCGCCGGTATAGGCGCCTTCCTCGTGGCCGAACAACTCCGAGGCGATCAGCTCCGGGGCGATAGCCCCGCAATTGATGGCCATGAACGGCCCTTGCGACCGTCGGCTGGCCTGATGCAGAGTCCGTGCCGCGACCTCCTTGCCAACACCCGTTTCACCGGTGACCAGCACAGGCAAGCCTGCGTCGAAAGCGCGGCGCGCACGTTCCAGCGATGCGCGCAACACGGGATCCTCCGCGCTGCTTGAAGCCGGCCCTGCCGTGTCGACAACCTTCAGGGCGCACAGCGGGTGTACGGCACCGGGGCATTGGTGCTTGCTGACGCGCACACGCACGCCATCTTGCAAGTGCACGTGCAGATCTGCCTTGCTGC
This sequence comes from Azohydromonas australica DSM 1124, assembly GCF_000430725.1. Taxonomy (GTDB): domain Bacteria; phylum Pseudomonadota; class Gammaproteobacteria; order Burkholderiales; family Burkholderiaceae_C; genus Azohydromonas; species Azohydromonas australica. Next base: position 1,076 of record NZ_AUMO01000124.1, on the reverse strand, counting down.
GACGCAGTGCCGACACGATCGAGCTGAAGCGGTCCGCGAAGAGGTCCTCGAAGCGCAATTCTTCCGCGACATGCGGGCGACCGAGCAACCGGCACGCTTCACGGCTGGTGGCCAGCCAACGGCCGTCTTGGTCAAAGGCCAAACTGCAGTCCTGCAGTGCTTCGTCTGCTTCCAGCGTGATACGGACGAAGGCAGGCTCGCGCTCGAACAGGCTGCGCTCGATGCGCTGGGCGCAACGCAGTGTCAGGTTCATGGCGCTGGCCGCCAAGCCAGGCGTGTCGCGCGAGATGTCGACGGCGGCCATGATATGGCCGCGTGCATCGAACACCGGCGCCGCACAGCAATGGAAGATCTGGTTGTCTGCGAAGTAGTGTTCCGGCCCCATGACCCAGGATGCCCGATGCTCGGCCAGGGCCAACGCCATGGCCGTGGTGCCCGTCACGGCCTCGGACAGGTCCACGCCTGGACGAAATGCCTCGCGCAGCGGTCTGCTTCGTTGACCGATATCACCAGCCACTGCAAGCGCGCATCCATGCGCATCCGTAAGCAGCACCGCATAGCCGGCGGTGGACACTGCACTTGCTAAATCGGTCAGGGCTGGTTGCGCTGCATCGAGCAATGCTCGCCGCTGCTGGAGCAGGTTCGCAAGAGCCTTTGGCTCGACAGCTTCGAAGACGACCTGCTCGTCGACAGACCGCCCAAGGTCGCCGCAGCGGTTCCACGACCGCAGCAAGGCTTGGTCGATCTGGCTCTCCTGTGGAAGCCTGCCTTCGCCGAAGAATAAGCGCCTTGCTTTCCAGATGCGCTCGGGAACGTAGCGAAAGCCGGGAACGGGCTTCGTTTCAGCGTTCATGGGGAGACAGGTTGGCTGGTGGGGAACTCGAATGTTGCGGCTCACGGCGTCTCGTTTTGAGACGCGCCGGTCTCTGACCGAGACGGGAGAGACAACGAAGATGCAGTTTAGTGCCTCACTTCTTGAGGTGACCTTGCCCCTGTTTCCCGTAGTTCTTAGCCCTCGTTCTATGCGGCGTTCTTGTGCTGTGCCGCATGCCAGCGTTGCTCGTACTGCATAGGGC
>NZ_AUMO01000123.1 GCF_000430725.1 Azohydromonas australica DSM 1124 | reverse complement strand
TCGCTGCAGTCGACCATGTTCAAGGAAGAGCTGGAAGACCTGAAGAACCGCTACATGTCCCGGCTGGTGCTGCACCACGTGTTCTCCGACGAGCCCACCGACTCGCCGCTGAACATGGGCGTGATGAACCGCGACAAGATCGGCGAGTTCCTGCGCAGCGTGGTGCCGGCGGCCTCCATCGACCATGCCTACATCTGCGGCCCGTTCCAGATGAACGACGAGGCCGAGGCGGCGCTGCTGGGCGCGGGCGTGCCGGAAGACCGCATCCACATCGAGCGCTTCGGCGTGGCGCAGGCCGCCGGCACGGCGCACACGGCCGACGCCGTGGTGCACCAGGCGCAGCCGGGCGACGCGGAGAGCGCGCGCATCGTCATCATCCGCGACGGGCTGCGGCGCGAGATCCAGTTCCACAAGCAGCAGCCCAGCATCCTGGACGCGGCCTCGGCCTGCGGCATGGAAGTGCCGTTCTCGTGCACCTCGGGCGTGTGCGGCACCTGCCGCGCCAAGGTGGTGGAGGGCGAGGTGCGCATGGAGCGCAACTTCGCGCTGGACAAGAACGAGGTCGCGGCCGGTTTCGTCCTCACCTGCCAGGCGCACCCGCTCACCGAGCGCGTGATCCTGTCCTTTGACGAGAGGTAAAGCCGCATGGCCCGCGGACGTGCCGCCAACTACGACGACCAGCGCGAGATGATCCTGGCGCGGGCGGCGGAGCTGTTTGCCTGCAGCGGCTATCCGGCCACCTCGATGAACCAGGTGGCCGAGGCTGCAGGCCTGTCCAAGGCCACGCTCTACCACTACTACCGCGACAAATACAGCCTGCTGGTGGAGATCACCGAGGGCCACGTGGCGCGGCTGGTGGCGATGGTGGAGGCGGTGCAGGCGCAGGACCTGGGCGCCGAGGAGCGCGTGCGGCAGATGGTGGTGCGCATCCTGGGCGAGTACGCGCACGCGCAGCACGCGCACCGCGTGCTCACGGACGACGTGCGCTTCCTGCACCCTGAGGACAGTGAGCGCATCCTCGACATGCAGCGCCGCGTCACGGGTGGCTTCGCGGACGCGATCGCCGAGTGGCAGCCCGGCCAGCAGGCGGCCGGGCTCGTCAAACCCGTCACCATGCTGCTGTTCGGCATGATCAACTGGATGTTCACGTGGCTGCGGCCCGATGGGGACCTGTCCTACGAGGACATGGCCGGCATCGTGGCGGACCTGCTGGTCGGCGGCGTGCCGGCCGTGCGGCCGCCCCAGCGCGTGAGCAGCGACAAGAGCACCAAGACAGCCTCGCGCCGGCGCAGCCCGCTGCACGCGGAGGCCACATCCACCGAAGGAGACAACGCATGAACAAGACTTTCAAGCTGGCCGCCATGGCTGCGGCGCTGCTGGCCGCCACGCTGGCGCAGGCCGACATCAACGTCGGCGTGACGCTCTCGGCCACGGGCCCGGCGGCTTCGCTGGGCATTCCGGAGAAGAACACGGTGGCCCTGATGCCCAAGACCATCGCCGGGCAGAAGGTCAACTACATCGTGCTCGACGACGCCAGCGACACCACCGCGGCCGTCTCCAATGCCCGCAAGCTCGTGAGCGAGCACAAGGTGGACGTGATCCTGGGCTCCACCACCACGCCCAACTCGCTGGCGATGATCGACGTGGCGGCCGAGGCGCAGACGCCCATGATCTCCATGGCCGCGTCGGCGCGCATCATTGAGCCCATGGACGCCAAGCGGAAGTGGGTGTTCAAGACGCCGCAGAACGACATCATGATGTCGCTGGCGATTGCCGAGCACATGGCCGCCGCGGGCATCCAGAACGTGGCCTTCATCGGCTTCTCCGACGCCTACGGCGAGGGCTGGTACCAGGAGTTCGCCAAGGCCGCGGCGCTCAAGAAGCTCAAGATCGTGGCCAACGAGCGTTACGCGCGCACCGACACCTCCGTCACCGGCCAGGCGCTCAAGATCATGTCCGCCAAGCCCGACGCGGTGCTCATCGCCGGCTCCGGCACGCCGGCGGCGCTGCCGCAGAAGACGCTCAAGGAGCGCGGCTTCAACGGCAAGGTGTACCAGACGCACGGCGTGGCCAACGCGGACTTCCTGCGCGTGGGCGGCAAGGACGTGGAAGGCACGCTGCTGCCCGCCGGCCCGGTGCTGGTGGCCGACCAGCTGCCGGCCTCGCACCCGGTGAAGAAGAGCGCGCAGGCCTACGTCGCCGCCTACGAGGCCGCGCAGGGCAAGGGCAGCGTCTCCACCTTCGGCGCGCACGCCTGGGACGCCGGCCTGCTGATGAGCTCGGCCGTGCCCGCGGCGCTGAAGAAGGCGCAGCCCGGCACGCCGGAGTTCCGCGCCGCGCTGCGCGACGCGCTGGAGGCCACCAAGGAAGTGGCGGGCGCGCACGGCATCTTCACCATGTCGCCCAACGACCACCTGGGCCTGGACCAGCGCGCGCGCGTGATGGTCAAGATCGAGAACGGCGCCTGGAAGTACCAGGCCAGCGCGCAGCCTTGAGGCAGTAAGGCATTGGGCGTCTCCAGGCGGCTGGAGCGTATGCCAACCACTTCGTCATTCCCGCGCAGGCGGGAATCCAGGCGCTCCCCAAGCCGGCCAGGGCCGAACCAGTCGGCGTGCCGGTACCTGGGGTCCTTTCTGCCTGCCTTGGCGCTCACGCTCCGGCGTGGGGCCGCCTGGATGCCTGCCTGCGCGGGCCTGACGAAGTAGAGGGCCAAGCGCTGGTGCTTGCGGCCTGACGCTGATGAAGCGGTAGTACCCCTCCCGGGAAGTCGAACCTCATGGACCTACAAATCGCCCTCTTGCTGGGGCAGGACGGCATCGTCAACGGTGCCGTCTACGGACTCATGGCGCTGGCGCTGGTGCTGGTGTTCTCGGTCACGCGCGTGATCTTCATCCCGCAAGGCGAGTTCGTCGCCTTCGCGGCGCTGTCGATGGCGATGCTGCAGAACGGCCGTGCGCCGGCGAGCCTGTGGCTGCTGCTGGCACTGGCGGTTGCCGTGCTGGCGCTGGAAGCCTGGCGCGCGCAGCGCGGCGCCACGGTGGACTGGAAGTCCACCCTGTTCTGGTGCGTGCTGTGCCCGGCCGGCGCCGCGGCGATGGTGGCGCTGCGGCCGCAATCCCAGGCACTGCAGGCCGCCGCCACGCTGCTGCTGATCACGCCGCTGGGCCCGCTGCTGTACCGCCTGGCCTTCCGCCCGCTGGCGCGCGCCAGCGTGCTGATGCTGCTGATCGTCTCGGTGGCGCTGCACGGCGTGCTGGTGGGCCTGGGGCTGCTGTTCTTCGGCGCCGAGGGCTCGCGCACCAACGCGTTCTCCGAGCTGCGGCTGGACGTGGGCGGCCTGAGCATCACGGGCCAGTCGCTGGTGGTGGTGTTCACCACGCTGGTGCTGGTGGTGGGCATGTTCGTGTTCTTCGAGCGCTCCATCGTGGGCAAGGCGCTGCGCGCCACGGCCATGAACCGCGTGGGCGCACGGCTCATGGGCATTCCCACCGAGCTCTCGGGCGACGTGTGCTTCGCCTTCGCCGCGCTCATCGGCGCGGTGGCGGGGCTGCTGGTGGCGCCGATCACCACGGTCTATTACGACACGGGCTTCCTCATCGGCCTCAAGGGCTTCGTCGCGGCGATCGTGGGCGGCCTCGCGAGCTACCCGCTGGCGCTGGCCGGCGCGCTGCTGGTGGGGCAGCTGGAGTCCTTCGCCTCGTTCTGGTCCAGCGCCTTCAAGGAGGTGCTGGTGTTCACGCTGATCATCCCGGTGCTGTGGTGGCGCAGCCTGCGCAGCCACCATGTGGAGGAGGACGAATGAGCACGTCCCACACCGTTTCCGACGCCGTGCCTGCCGCCAAGAAGGTGGAGGGCGCACCCGCCGTGGCCGCCGCGCCGGCGGCCCGCAGCGGCCTCACCGCGCGCCACCTGGTGCTGGCCGCGGTGGCGCTGCTGCTGGCCGCCTGGGGCTTCCTGCCCGAGTTCAGCGTCACGCTGCTGAACTACATCGGGCTGTATGCGCTGGTGGCGCTGGGGCTGGTGATGCTCACCGGCGTGGGCGGCATGACCAGCTTCGGCCAGGCCGCCTTCGTGGGCGTGGGCGCCTACGCCACGGCCTGGGCCAGCACCTCGCCCGACGCGGCGGCGCTGTTCGGCGCGCTGCCGCCGGCGCTGCTGCCCTGGGCCGGGCTGGTGCTGGGCCTGGTGCTCACCTTCGCGGTGGCCTGGTTCCTGGGCTCCATCACCCTGAAGCTCTCGGGCCACTACCTGCCGCTGTGCACCATCGCCTGGGGCCTGAGCCTGTACTTCCTGTTCGGCAACCTGGAGTTCCTGGGCGGCCACACGGGCCTGGCCGGCGTGCCGCCGCTGGTGGTGGCCGGCTTCTCGCTGGCCTCGCCGCGGGTGCTGGGGCTGCTGATCTGGGCCGTGGTGCTGCTGGGACTGTGGGCACTGCACAACCTACTGGACTCGCGCGAGGGCCGCGCCATCCGCTCGCTCAAGGGCGGGCGCGTGATGGCCGAGTCCATGGGCGTGGACACCGGGCGCCAGCGCATCAAGCTCTTCGTGCTGGCCGCGCTGCTGGCCGCCGTCTCGGGCTGGCTGTACGCGCACCTGCAGCGCTTCGTGAACCCCACGCCGTTCAGCCTGCACATCGGCGTGGAATACCTGTTCATGGCCGTGGTGGGCGGCGCCGGGCACCTGTGGGGCGCGGTGCTGGGCGCGGCGCTGATCACGCTGCTCAAGGAGCAGCTGCAGGACTGGCTGCCGCGCCTGCTGGGCAGCAGCGGCAACTTCGAGGTGATCGTCTTCGGCTTGCTGATGCTGTTCGTGCTGCAGCGCTTCGCCGACGGCCTGTGGCCGCAGTTCGCGGGCTGGACGCGGCGCTGGCTGCGGCCCACGCCGGTGAAGCTGCCGGCCGCCGCGCCGCTGCCGCAGCGGGCACTGCCGCAGCGCGGCCAGGTGGTGCTGGAAGCCAGCGAGGTCACCAAGCGCTTCGGCGGCCTGGTGGCCAACAACGCGGTGAACCTGCACGTGAAGGCGGGCGAGATCCTGGCGCTCATCGGCCCCAACGGCGCGGGCAAGAGCACCTTCTTCAACATGATCTCGGGCGTGGACGATCCCACCAGCGGCGAGGTACGGCTGATGGGCCAGGCCATGAAGGGGAAACCTTCGCGCGCCTTCGCGGCGCTGGGCCTGTCGCGCAGCTTCCAGCACGTGCGGCTGCTGGGGCAGCGCACGGTGCTGGAGAACGTGGCCGTGGGCGCGCACCTGCGCGCCAGCCGCGGCTGGATCGCCTCCATGCTGCGCCTGGACCGTGCCGAGGAGGCCGCGGTGCTGGCCGAGGCGCGGCGCCAGATCGAGCGCTGCGGCCTGGGTGCGCACGCGGACACGCCGGCCGCCTCGCTGGCGCTGGGGCAGCAGCGCATCGTGGAGATCGCCCGCGCGCTTGCGAGCCAGCCCGCGGTGCTGCTGCTGGACGAGCCCGCCGCGGGCCTGCGCCACCTGGAGAAGCAGGCGCTGGCGAAGTTGCTGGATCAACTCAGGGCCGAGGGCCTGGGCATCCTCGTGGTGGAGCACGACATGGAGTTCGTGATGAACCTGGCCGACCGCATCACGGTGCTGGAATTCGGCACCGTCATCGCCGAGGGCACGCCGGCCGAGGTGCAGGGCAACCAGCGCGTGCTGGACGCCTACCTGGGCGGCAGCGACGACCTGGGAGTGGCCGCATGAGCAAGGGAACTTTGCTGGAGCTGCGCGACTTCTGCGTCTCCTACGGCGAGGTGGAGGCGGTGCACCGCGTCAACCTCACGGTGAAGGAAGGCGAGATCGTCACCGTCATCGGCCCCAACGGCGCGGGCAAGACCACGCTGCTGTCGGCCGCGATGGGGCTGCTGCCCTCGCGCGGCGAGCTGCTGCTCGGCGGCGAGCCCATTGCGCGGCCAAGCGTGGAGAAGATGGTGGCGCACGGCGTGGCGCTGGTGCCGGAGAAGCGCGAGCTCTTCAACGAGATGTCGGTGGAGGACAACCTGCTGCTGGGCGGCTTCTCGCGCTGGCGCCGCGGCCAGCGCGACCAGAAGGCGCGCATGCAGGAGGTGTTCGAGCTGTTCCCGCGGCTGCACGAGCGCCGCGCGCAGATGTCCGGGACGCTCTCCGGCGGCGAGCGGCAGATGCTGGCCATCGGCCGCGCGCTGATGGCGCGCCCGCGGCTGCTGATGCTCGACGAGCCCTCGCTGGGCCTGGCGCCGCTGATCGTGCGCGAGGTGCTGCGCATCGTGGCCTCGCTGCGCGACCTGGGCGTGTCGGTGCTGCTGGTGGAGCAGAACGCGCGCGCGGCGCTGCAAGTGGCCGACCGCGCCTACGTGCTGGAGATGGGCGCCGTGGCGCTCACCGGCGAGGCGCAGGAGCTGATCCACGACCGCCGCATCATCGACACGTACCTGGGCCTGGGCACGAAGAAGGCGGCGGTGGCGGCCTGAACCGATTCGACAGGAGAACTCCTACATGACGACCCCCATCCTCCAAAGCTTCATCGCCGGCCGCTGGATCGGCCAGGAAGCGGCGCAGAGCCTGCGCAGCGCCGTCAACGGCCGCCCGGTGGCGGCCACGCATGCCGAGAGCCTGGACTTCGGCGAGGCCGTGGCTTACGCCCGCACCACCGGCCTGAGGAACCTGCTGGCGCTGGATTTCCAGAAGCGCTCGGCCATCCTGAAAGCGCTGGCGAAATACCTCAACGAGCACAAGGAAGAGCTCTACGCCATCTCGGCCCACACCGGTGCCACGCGCTCGGACAGCTGGATCGACGTCGAGGGCGGCACTGGCACGCTCTTCGCCTACGCCGGCATCGGCAGCAACGAACTGCCTTCGGGCAACCTGGTCCACGAGGGCCCGGCCATCCCGCTGGGCAAGCAGGGCCACTTCGCCGGCACGCACATCCTGGTGCCGCGCGGCGGCGTGGCGGTGCACATCAACGCCTTCAACTTTCCGATCTGGGGGCTGCTGGAGAAGTTCGCGCCCAGCTTCCTGGCCGCCATGCCCTGCATCGGCAAGCCGGCCACGGCCACGAGCTTCGTCACCGAGGCGCTGATCCGCCTCATCGAGCGCTCGGGCCTGCTGCCCGCGGGCGCGCTGCAACTGATCATCGGCGGCACCGGCGACCTGCTGGAGCGGCTCGACGGCTCCGACATGGTGACCTTCACCGGCTCGGCCGACACCGCCGCCAAGCTGCGCGTGCACCCGAACCTCATCCGCCACTCGGTGCCCTTCAACGCCGAGGCCGATTCGCTCAACTGCGCCGTGCTGGCGCCGGACGTGACGCCGGACGACGAGGAGTTCCAGCTCTTCGTCAAGGAAGTCGCGCGGGAGATGACGGTGAAGGCCGGGCAGAAGTGCACCGCCATCCGCCGCACCATCGTGCCGCGCCACCTGCTCGACCCGGTGGCCGAGGCGCTGCGCGACCGGTTGCGCAAGACCACCGTGGGCGACCCGGCGCTCGACGGCGTGCGCATGGGCGCCCTGGCCTCGCACAGCCAGCTCCAGGACGTTGGCGCACAGGTGGACAAGCTGCTGCAGGGCGCGGAGCTGGTGTTCGGTGCGCGCGACGGCTTCAATCCGCAGGGCGAGGGCGTGTCCGAGGGTGCCTTCTTCTCGCCGACGCTGCTGCTGAGCCGCAACCCCCTGACGCACGATGCCGCGCACGACGTCGAGGCCTTCGGCCCGGTGAGCACGCTCATGCCCTACGAGGGCCTGGACGAGGCGCTGGCGCTGGCCGCGCGCGGCCGCGGCTCCCTGGTGGGCACGCTGGTGACCAAGGACCCGGCCACGGCCGCGCGCTTCATCCCGGTGGCGGCGGCGCTGCACGGGCGGCTGCTGGTGCTGGACCGCGAGGCGGCCAAGGAATCCACCGGCCACGGCTCGCCACTGCCGCCGCTCAAGCACGGCGGCCCGGGCCGCGCCGGCGGCGGCGAGGAGCTGGGCGGCCTGCGCGCGGTCAAGCACAACCTGCAGCGCGCGGCGGTGCAGGGCTCGCCCACCATGCTCACGGCCGTGACCGGCGAGTACGTGCGCGGCGCGCAGGTGTTCGAGAGCGAGGTGCACCCGTTCCGCCGCCACTTCGAGGACCTGCGCATCGGCGAATCGCTGCTGACGCACCGGCGCACGGTGACGGACGCGGACATCGTGGCCTTCGGCGGCATCTCGGGCGACTTCTTCTACATGCACTTCGACGAGATCGCTGCCAAGGACACCGCCTTCGGCCAGCGCATCGCGCACGGCTACTTCGTGCTGTCGGCGGCGGCGGGGCTGTTCGTGTCGCCGGCGCCGGGGCCGGTGCTGGCCAACTACGGGCTGGACACGCTGCGCTTCGTCAAGCCCGTGGCCGTCGGCGACACCATCCAGGCGCGGCTCACGGCCAAGCGCAAGATCGACCGCAACAAGACCGACGCCAAGGGTCAGGGGCAGGGCGTCGTCGCCTGGGACGTGCAGGTGACCAACCAGCACGGGGAGATGGTGGCGAGCTACGACATCCTGACGCTGGTGGCCAAGCGGGGATAAGGGCCGCCGCGCACTGCGGTCGTTGCCCCAGGCGCCCTCGCCAGGCCGGCGAGGGCGCTCCTTCAGGCGTCGTGGAAGGGCAGCTCCACGCTGAAGACGCTGCCCTGGTCCGGCTGGCTGCGGACCCGCAGCGTGCCGCCCATCAGGTCCACCAGGCGCCGCACGATGGACAGGCCCAGGCCCGAGCCGCCGAAACGGCGCGTGATGGAGCTGTCGGCCTGGCTGAAGGGTTCCAGGATGCGCGCGTGCTGCTCGGGGGCGATGCCGATGCCCGTGTCCTCGACCTCCAGCCGCAGCCGGGTCCGGCCGCCCTCGCGCGCCACCACGTGCGCCCGCAACCTCACGCGGCCGGCCGCGGTGAACTTCACCGCGTTGCTCAGCAGGTTCAGCAGCACCTGGCGCAGCCGCAACGAATCACCCATCAGTTGCAGCGGCAGGTCCGGCGCAACCTCGCCCTCCAGCACCAGGCCCTTGGCGTGGGCCTGGGGCCGCATCATGGCCAGCACCGATGCCAACAGCAGCGCCGGCTCGAAAGCCTCGTGCTCCAGGGACATTTCCCCGGCTTCGATGCGCGACAGGTCCAGCACGTCGTTGGTCAGCGCCAGCAGATGCTCGCCGGACTGCTTGATGTGCCCCACGAACTCCGCCGCTCGGGGCTCCAGCGGCATCTGCTGCAGCAGCTGGCTCAGCCCGATGACGCCGTTCAGGGGCGTGCGGATCTCGTGGCTCATGTTGGCCAGGAACAGGCTCTTGGCCCGCGTGGCGGCCTCGGCCTGCTCGGCGCGGCGGGCCAGCTCCTGTTCGCGCTCCAGCAGCACCGCGTTGGCCGCCTCCAGCTCCGCGGTGCGCTGCGCCACCAGCCCGGTCTGCGTCTGCAGGCGCCCCGTCATGGAGTCGACACCCTCGGCCATGCGGCGCTCGTGGACCATGGACAGGAAACAGATCGAGCAGACCACGATCAGCACCGAGCCCGGCAGCAGCGTGAAGATCTGTGCGAGCGAGGCCGAGCTCGGCATGAGCTGGTGTCCACTTCCCACCAGCCCCAACAGGGCCCGCAAGGCGAAGGCGATGGACAAGGCGGCGTAGCAGAACAGCGCTGTCAGCATCGAAGGCGAACGGCGCCCGCGCAGGCCGCGCAGGATCAGCAGGGCCGTCATGGCCAGGATCGCGGCGAACGCGATGGACATGGTGATGAAGGCCACCTGGCGCGGCAGCTCCAGCGCGTAGGTCGCCAGCACGCCGCTGATTCCCAAGGCTGACCAGGCCAGCGTCATCCCGCGCCGGGGCGGTGCGTCGACCAGCCGCGCGTGTGCCTCGTGGCTCCAGTGCGGCAGGCCCAGCACCAGGGTGTTGGCCAGCACGAAAGTGAGCACCAACGGTGCATGGTTGCGAAAGACATAGAGCAGGAACGCGGCGCCGACGGCCGCCATGGCCTTGCTCCATGCCACGAGAGCGACCCGGTAGCCGGGCATGGCCTGGGCAAAGCTCAGGAAGACCACGGCCATCAGGAAGCCCAGCACGCTCAGCGAAAACAGCAGCGTGAGCGGATCCAGTGACGGACCCTGAAGCGGAACCACTCTAAACCTCCTCCGCGTCTCTCTGCCTACTTGGAGCAAGGTCATGCTGCCACACGCCGGTGCGATACCGCAGTTGCTGCGTCCGCATCAAATGTGAAGAAGCACCGCTCCCGGATGCCGCTTCAGTGCTGCGGCGCCGTCCTGCAGCCGGCCGGCGGCAACACCCCGGCTGGTGTCATGCCGGAACGGTTGTTGGTGGGACACCGGCCTTTTGCCGTGACACGACAGTGACACTCGGTGCTTCGATTTATATGCAAATGGTTTCTATTACGGCAGTCGTCGTACAAGGGTAACATCCAGTTGACACAAATCAATTCAAGACTGTGCTCGGGCCGTGTAGGCATTCGATCTTCAGCGGGGCCGGGCTCAGGTAGAGGGAGATCGTTGCATGAACAGGAACTCAATGAGGCTGGGCACCAAGCTCGGCTTGGCATTCGCGATGCTGGTGCTGCTGACGGTGGCCGTGGGCGTCTTCGCCCTGAGCCGCTTGTCCAGCGTGAACGCTCGCACACAGGAGGTGGCGGAGAACCGTCTGCCCAGCGTCAAGGTGCTCGGCGAGCTGCAGGCTGCTGCCAATCATCTGCGCCGCCAGGAGGCCGATCACGTCCTGTCGGTGGATGGCGAGGAGATGGGCCAGATCGAGAAGCGGATCAGCCAGGCCAAGGTGACTTTCTTCGAGAAGCAGCAGGCCTATGAGCGGCTGATCTCCTCGGCCGAGGAGCGCGCGGGTTATGAGACCTTCAAGCAGCGCAGGGACGCCTGGATGGCCCAGCACGGGAAGCTGATGGAGCTTTCGAGCGCCGATGACGGCCTCAGGGACAGCGTGAAGAACTTCTACCGCGGCCCCTCGCGCTCAGCGTTCTTCGCCATGGTGGAGGAGCTGGACAAGCTGGTTGAGTACAACAACGAGGCTTCCGAGGTCGCCGCGGTGGCGGCGCATGACACCTTCGAGTCGGCGATCCTGTGGACCACCGTGCTCATCGCCGCTGCCGTCGCGCTGGCCTCGGCGCTGGCCTTCGTCATTGTCCGGAGCGTGACGCGCCAGCTCGGTGGCGAACCGGCGGAGGCGGCCGCGCTGGCGCAGCGGGTGGCTGCGGGCGACCTCAGCGTGCCGATCACGCTGCGTGCCGGGGACCAGGACAGCCTGCTGGCCGCGCTCAAGCGGATGCAGGACAGCCTGGCAGGCCTCGTGTCCACGGTGCGCTCCAGTGCGGAGGAAGTGGCCGCGGCGTCCGCGCAGATCTCTCAAGGCAACAACGACCTCTCCAGCCGTACCGAGGAACAGGCGTCCGCGCTGGAACAGACGGCGGCCTCGATGGAGCAGCTGGCGGCCACGGTCAGGCAGAACGCCGACAACGCCGTGCAAGGCAACCAGCTGGCGGTGGCGGCCTCCCAGGTGGTGGCGCAGGGCGGTGAGGTCGTGAACCAGGTCGTCGAGACGATGAAGGACATCAACGCCAGCTCGCAGAAGATTGCCGAGATCATCGGCGTCATCGACGGCATTGCCTTCCAGACCAACATCCTCGCGCTCAACGCCGCCGTCGAAGCCGCGCGGGCGGGCGAGCAGGGGCGCGGCTTCGCCGTCGTCGCCGGCGAGGTGCGCAGCCTGGCGCAACGCAGCGCGTCGGCGGCCAGGGAGATCAAGACGCTGATCCAGAGCAGCGTGGAGCGGGTGGACGAAGGCTCCACGCTGGTGAACCAGGCCGGGGCGACGATGAACAACGTGGTGGTGTCCATCCGCCGGGTCACGAACCTCATGGGCCAGATCACCGCGGCCAGCGCCGAGCAGAGCTCGGGCGTGGCACAGGTCGGCGAAGCCGTTTCCGAGATGGACAAGGCCACGCAGCAGAACGCCGCGCTGGTGGAGGAAAGCGCAGCCGCGGCCCAGAGCCTGAAGTCGCGCGCGCAGGAACTGGTGAGCACCGTGGCGGTGTTCAAGCTCGCGCAAGAAGGGGCTGCGGCCGCGTAGCCCACGGCCGGCCCGCCCTGGAGCCGGCCACCTGCTCTCAAGCCACCAGCTGGCTCGTCGGCGGTACCTGCGCCGGCGCCGCGCCGAAGTAGCCTTCGGTGTGGATCAGCCCGTCGCGCGCGCCGAGCCGGCGCGCTGCTTCCACGCAGTCGGTGACGAAGGCCGGGGCACCGGCCACGAACACCGAGTAGGCCGAGAGGTCCTTGAACAGGTCCGGCAGCAGCTGCGGAATGCGCCCGTGCAGGCCGGGGCCGCCCTCCTGCGTCAGCGTGGGCTTGAAGGTGAAGTTGCGGTGCCTGGCCGTCCAGAACTCCATCAGCCCGGCGCCGTACAGGTCGGCGCGCGTGCGGGCCGAGAACAGCAGCGTCACCGGGCGCTTGAAGCCGCGGCGCAGCGCCGCCTCGGCGAGCGAGAGGATGGGCGCCAGCCCCGAGCCTGCGGCCATGCACAGCACGGGCGTGTCCACCGAGGGGTCGCCGATGAAGGTGCCGTAGGGGCCGGCGAGCTTCACGCGGGTGCCCGGCTGCAGTTGCTCGTGCACCCAGGCGCTGGTCACCCCGCCCTCCACGCGCGTGACCTGCAGCGTGATCTCGCCATCGGGCCGCGGCGCGTTGGCAATGGAGTAGGGCCGCGGCGGCGCGCCGGCGCGCGCGTCGCCCAGCATCACGTACTGGCCCGGCCAGTAGCGCATGGGCTGGCCCACCGGGCGCAGCCGCAGCTCCACGATGCGCTGCGTGCGCGGGATGCGGTCCGCCACCACGTAGAGCTGGTGCTCGCGCGGCGGAAACAGCCGCGGCTGCGCGTCCGCCGTGCCCCACTCGATGACGAGCTCCTGCGACAGCGGCTTGGCCATGCACATGAGGCCGAAGCCCTGCGCGCGCTCCTCGGCGGAGAGCGCCATGTCCAGCACCATGCCCTGGTCGAAGCGCCCTTCGCGCACCTTGACCTTGCACTCGCCGCAGGCGCCGGCGCGGCAGTTGTTGGGCAGGGCGTAGCCCGATTTCTCCAGCGCGGCCAGCACGGTGTCGCCGGCCGCGCACTCCACTTCCTTGCCCGAGGGGTACAGGCGGATGCGCGCGCTCATGCTCAGAACACCGGGATGATGCTGGCCATGTCGATGTCAGTGACCTCCTGGCCGCTGATGCCGACTTCCGGGATGGCCGGGAAGGGGATGTCGTAGCGGTCCAGCACGCCCTTGAGGTTGAGCATCGCCTTCTTCCAGTTCTCCTTCTTGGCGTCGTAGTCGGGGATGTGGAAGCCCGCGGCGCGCGCCACCTCCTCGCCCGCGCGCTGGTTGGCGATGAAGTCGTTGGGCAGGTCCCAGAAGTCGGGCGGCGGCTCGAACAGCACGGCCGACAGGAACAGGTAGCCCGCGCGCACCTGCTTGGTGATGAGCGGCTTGTCCGCGAGGTCCATCTTCGGGTAGTCGCGCTCCATCAGCGCCATGCAGATGGCCATGTGCCGCCCTTCGTCGCGGCCGATGTTGCGGAAGGCCTCCTTGAACACCTCCTCGCGGCAGCCCTCGGCCATCTGGTGGAAGATGGTTGCGGCTGCGATCTCGCCCATCAGGAAGGAGCTGAACAGCACCGCCAGGCTGTACTTGGGCACCGCGGACTTGTAGCCGCTCCAGTAGCGCCCGCCGTTGTAGTAGAGCCACTTGGCGTTCTTCTGCAGCTTGCGGCCGAGTTCGGTCTTGGGCTCGTAGGTGATCGGGTCCGGATGATCCAGCAGCTTCGTGATCGCCAGGCCGCACATCTGCTCGTGGTTCTGCTCGTCGCGCGTGACGGAGAAGAAGCAGCGGCGCACGGCGTCCTCTTCATGGGCCTCGTAGGTCTTGATGAAGGCCGAGGCGAACACCGGCGGCGCCGAGGCGTCGAACACCGACAGCAGCGTCCACCAGTAGGCAATGGCCTCGCGCTCCTCCCACGAGTACGACTCGGCGTCGAAGCTGTCCCAGCACAGGTGCTTCGGGTCCCAGTTCTCGCGCTGCGCGGCGTCCCAGACCTCCTCCAGCTTGTCGGTCTGGCGCCGCCACGACAGCGGATAGACGTTGGGTTGCGGCGTCTCGGGCGGGAACTCCATCGTCTCCGCCAGGCGTTCATTCTTCATTGCGTCTCCAGTGTCTTGGTTGGATCGGGGCGCCCCGTTCTTGGCGCAGGTCAAAGTTACGGGCCACCTCGCCGCCGGAGTTTGATCAGGCTCAAAGTTCGACCGACCGGACGGTCGGTGAATTCCCGAACAGGATTGGTGTGGCCCGTGCTGCCGCCACGGCGCCAAGCACGAACGCAAGCTGGGGTTTTCATTGGCGGTATCGGCGTTGCCTGGAGCAGCCACTGCCCCTTAGGATCAACCGACCGGTCGGTCAATAGATTGCGCCGGTTCATCGATCACAACAACACCGGAGACACCCCATGCCTGCGAGGCCACCCGCCCCTGGCGAGCTGGAGCCCATCGAGCTGGCCAGCCGCGACGAGATCCAGGCGCTGCAGCTGCAGCGCCTGCGCCGCACGCTGGAGCACGCGTACGAGAACGTGCCGCACTACCGCCGCGCCTTCGACGACAAAGGCGTGCATCCCACGGACCTGAAGACGCTGGCGGACATCGCGAAGTTTCCCTTCACCACCAAGAAGGACCTGCGCGACAACTACCCCTTCGGCATGTTCGCCGTGCCGCGCGAGCAGGTGGTGCGCGTGCACGCCTCTTCGGGCACGACGGGCAAGCCGACCGTGGTCGGGTACACGCGCAACGACATCGACCACTGGGCCGGCCTGGTGGCGCGCTCCATCCGCGCCGCGGGCGGGCGCGCCGGGGACATCGTGC
>NZ_AUMO01000122.1 GCF_000430725.1 Azohydromonas australica DSM 1124 | reverse complement strand
CACGCGATGAAAGTTCACGAAATGCGGCTCGTACGCCAGTCCCAGTACCCGCAGTACGCTGGCTACCGTGCGCGCTCCGGGCACCAGCACTGCACCCATGAGCAGTAGCTGGGCATGCTGCCAAGTCCGCTGACAAAACAGCCCCGCGAAGCACAAAATGACCTGCGCGAAGCGGGTCGGCAGAGCAGACATGGTCTTCTCCCTTGGCCGGGGAAAGAAGTCAGTCTACGAGCCGGGCCGCTTCGCCTTTGCAGCGCGGGAATGGCCAAAGTCCAGCTCGTAGGCAATGGCCAATTTATTCGTCATGTCATTGCAGGACGAGAAATTTTCCGGCCTCCAGGAAAATGGTGGACGACGTGCTCCACCCGCTCAGGTCCAGCGTATCGTTTCCAGCGGAATCGAAAATTGTCAGAATGGGGTGCAGGTTCAGCGAAAAATCGTACAACTCCGCCCGTCCGGGATCGGCGTTGTAATTGAAGCCATAGACGGTGTTGCCTGTGCGCGTGGTGGTGGAAACGCCGTAAATACTCTGGATGGCCAGCACGTCGCTGAGCATCGGGGTCTGGGCCGAATAGGCGATGCCGTCGGGGCCCGTCCAATCCGCCTGCTGCACCGCGGGATCGACATAGGGTGCACTGCCTTCGGGCCCGAAGTAGGACATGATCGAGTAGACCTGCGAGGCCTGGAACGAGCCCGGCAACGCACCGCCGCCGTTGTAGTCGCCCATATGGTCCAGACCCCAGGGCTGTTCACTTCTGCCAAAGATAATGGCGAGCCGGTAATGCAATGACGGCAAGTGGATGAAGACGTTGAAGGAATGCCTGGCGACGGTGAGCGACCCACGCCGGGCACAAGGCAAGCGCTACGACCTTGTGCACGCACTGCTGTACTGCGTGCTGGCGGTGGCTTCCGGGGCGACGTCGTACCGCAAGATCCACCTGTTCATCGACACGCACTGGCAGCGGCTCAACGAGGCGTTCGGCAGCGCCTGGAGGCGCGCACCGGCCTACACGGGGATTCGAAAGATCCTGCAGGGGCTCGATGCGGCAGAGCTGGAGCAGGCAATGCGCTTGATGGCTGAGGAGCAGCTGTGCGATGCACCCGAGGCGCCGGCGCAGCGTGCGCTCGTGGCGATGGACGGCAAGACGCTGCGCGGCAGCCTGGACCAGTTCGAGGATCGCAAGGCCGCTCAGGTGCTCAGCGCGCTGGCAGTCCATGAGCGCTTGGTGTTGGGGCACGTACTCATCGAGGGCGAAGGCAAGGACCACGAGATTCCTGCCGTGCAACGGCTCATCGAAGAACTGGACTTGGCCGGGTGCATCTTCACGTTGGACGCGCTACACCTGCAAAAAAACAGTTGACCAAGTAACGGCAACCGGGGCACACGTGCTGTGCCAGCTCAAAGCCAACCAGCCCCGACTGCATGACGCCATGCACACCCACGCGCAGCAACGCCCGGCCGCTGACTGCGCCTATGACTGCGATGTCGGGCAGCGCAACCGGATCGAGCAGCGCGAGGTGCGGGTGTGGGCACTGCCCCCGGGCAGCGGCGTGGAGCCTTGGCACGACCACTTCCTTACCCTCATCGAGGTACGCCGCACCACCGAGGTGTTTGATACCGCCACAGCTCGCTTCGTCCCCCGCGCTCAGGCCCCGGCGTACTACCTCAGCACGCTCAACAGCACCAAGGTGACCGCCCGAGAGTTCGCCCGCCTCGTACGCAAACACTGGAGCATCGAGAACAGCCTGCATCATGTGCTCGACACCACCATGGCTGAGGACGCCAGCCGCATCCGCCGCAATCCCGGCGTCTTCGCCTGTCTACGCCAACTCGCGCTGAACCTGCTGCGCGGCAACGGTGAGCGCAATATCTCCCAGGCCCTGTACCGCAATGCGCTCTCGCTCGACAAAGTGCTCAACTACGCAGGCATTTGGCAGAAGTGAACAGCCCTGGTCCAGACCCAGCGCTTGCCCGGCCTCGTGCGTCATGGCCAGGAAGGGATACGACCCCACCGAGAAATCAGGCCCCACGTATTCAGGATGGAGCCACATGGTGCCGCCATACTCCGTAAAATACGCATGCGCGTAATCCACACCCTCGTCGCTGAAGGCAATTTCTATATCGGAGCTGGCCGCATCCGTCTTCGCGAAATCGACCTTGATCAAGTCATCCCAGACACCCAAGGCCAATTCGAAATAATGGACTACATAAGGCGATGCCGGGATAAATCCGTCAGTTTCCGAATTTTCCGCGGTGAGGCCGTCGGTTGTCCGCGCCACGCGGTAGGTGATGGCCGCCCCCGCCCACCGTTGACCGTGGTCGAGTTGCTGGATGATTTCTTCTGGGGTCAGGACAGGAAGGAACATGGGCCGGGGACGGGTCGCGCAAACAAAAGTTCACACTCTAGTGACGCTCTTCCTTCCGCCCCACGACATCCATCACGCGCGCAGCCCCCATGCGCGTCTCGTTCGGTCACAGGCCCTGGGGGCTGTTCGCTCCAAGGCTTCTACAGCATCGCGCTGAACAGCGCCGGCACGCCGATCACGACCAGGCTGACCAGCAGCAGCTCGGTGCCGCCGAGCCGGTCGATGAGCTTCTCCAACCTGCGCATGGCCGTCTCCAACCGGGGTGTTGACGGCGGCAATCTAGGAGGCGTCGCCGGCACCCGGCTTGACGCACCTCAATTGATCCAGGTCATCCGCGGGTTTGTCCGGGGTGGCGCCAGCCGGCCAGCGCCGCCTGGGTCTCGGCCGAGGGCGCGCGGGTGAACAGGCTCAGCAGCACGATGGTGGCGAAGCCCACCGGCACGCCCAGCACGCCGGCGGAAACCGGGTGCAGGCCCCACCACAGCTCCAGCGGCGCGTCGATGTGGAAGACGCGGCGCAGCCAGGGCTGGGTCAGCACCATGTAGGACGCCGCGGTGGCCAGCCCCAGCACCATGCCCCAGCAGGCGGCCACGCGCGTGGCGCGCTTCCAGAAGATGCCCAGCACCAGCGCCGGGAAGAAGGCCGAGGCCGCCAGCGAGAAGGTGGCCGACACCAGGAACAGGATGTCCGCCGGCTTGTGCGCCGCCACCGCCGCCGCCGCCAGCGCCACCACCAGCAGCAGCGCCTTGGAGATGGTCACGCGCCGCGCCGTGCCCGCGCCGGGGTTGATGACGCGGTAGTAGGTGTCGTGGCTCAGCGCGTTGGAGATGGTCAGCAGCAGCCCGTCGGCGGTGGACAGCGCCGCGGCCAGCCCGCCGGCGGCCACCATGCCGGCGATCACGTAGGGCAGCCCGGCGATCTCCGGAGTGGCCAGCATGATGATGTCGCCGCCGATCTTCATCTCCCCGAGCTGGAAGATGCCGTCGCCGTTGATGTCCTGCACCGACAGCAGCCCCGGATCGACCTTGGACCAGTTGGCGATCCACGCCGGCAGCCGGTCGAAGGGCGTGCCCACCAGCACGTTGAAGATTTCGTACTTCACCAGCACCGCCAGCGCCGGCGCCGTCACGTAAAGCAGCAGGATGAAGAACAGGCTCCACGCCACCGAGGCGCGCGCCTCGCGCACCGAGGGCGTCGTGTAGTAGCGCGTGAGCACGTGCGGCAGCGCCGCGGAGCCCACCATCAGGCAGAACACCAGCGCCAGGAAGTTGCGCCGCGAGGACTCGGGGCTGCTGCGCGCCAGCGGGTCGCCGTCGGGCTCGCCGGCAAAGGGCACGGCGTGCTCGGGCATCCCGGCCAGCGGGCGGGCGCGCGCCTCGTTGGCGGCCTTCTCCGCCTCCCACATGCGCCGCGCCTCGGCCTCGTTGTTGGGCAGCTGCGCCAGCGCCCGCTCCGCGGCGTGGATCTCGGACTGCGGCGCGTTGGTGTGCTTGAGCCGCGCCACGCGCGCCTTGGCGGAATCGACCTCCGCCTCCAGCGCCGCGGGAACGTTCTCCAGGCGGCGCGCGTAGGCGTCGGCGCGGCCCTGGAAGGTGGCGATCACCTCCTTCTCGCGCGGGTCGGCCTTGAGCTGCTGCTCGCGCTCGCTGACTTTCTCCAGCTGCACGCCGTAGACCACCAGCGGCAGCGGCAGCCCGGTCTGCTTGGCCGCCAGCCAGCACACCGGCACCAGGTAGGCCAGGATCAGCACGATGTACTGCGCCACCTGCGTCCAGGTCACGGCGCGCATGCCGCCCAGGAACGAGCACACCAGGATGCCGCCCAGGCCCACGAACACGCCCACCTCGAAGGGCAGCCCGGTCAGCCGCGCCGTGATCAGGCCCACGCCGTAGATCTGCGCCACCAGGTACATGAAGCTCACCAGGATGGCGCAGGCCACGCCGATGAGCCGCGGCAGGTGGCCCTCGTAGCGCGCGCCCAGAAAGTCGGGAATCGTGTACTGGCCGAACTTGCGCAGGTACGGCGCCAGCAGCAGCGCCATGAGGCAGTAGCCGCCGCTCCAGCCCATGACGTAGGCCAGGCCGCCGAAGCCGCTGAGGTACAGCGTGCCGGCCATGCCGATGAAGGAGGCCGCGCTCATCCAGTCCGCGGCGATGGCCATGCCGTTGTAGAAGGCGGGCACGCGCCGGCCCGCCACGTAGTACTCGGCCGGGTCGGTGGTCCGGCTCAGGATGCCGATGCCCGCGTACAGCAGCACCGTCAGCAGCAGGAAGCTGAAGCCGATCCAGCGCTTGGACAGTCCCGCCACCTCCTCGGCCAGGCCCAGCAGCAGCACGAAGGCCACGAAGGACAGCGCGAAAGACAGGTAGATGCGGTCCAGCCGGGAGCGGAAGCGCGCGTCCTGCAGCGGCGGCACGGCCATCTCAGGGCTCCTCGTCCAGCCCGCTGGCGGCGTCGATGCGGCCCATCGCCCAGGCGTACACCACCACCACCAGCAGGAACACCAGCAGCGCGCCCTGCGAGGCGATCCAGAAGCCCAGCGGCCAGCCGAAGAAGCGCTGGCGCAGCTCCGCGGCGAAGAACACCGGCACGAAGCTCGCGCCGAACCACACCAGCAGCAGCACCGCGGTCAGCACGCGCGTGCGCCGCCAGTGCCGCGTCAGCGCAGGCGCGGGCGCGATCGGCACCGCGGCGGCGTCGTTGGGGATGTCGGCCTGTAGGCGGCCTTGGGCTTGCATGTCTCCTCCGGTGCGCGGCGGGCCTTGCACCCGCCGCCGGTGTGGGATTGTCTTACAACGCCTGTGCCCCCCGTCCAGGCAAGAGCGCGTGCGAAAATCCCACCCTTTCAAGCATCAACGACCGCGGGTCCCCACACATGGACATCGAACGCATCAACGCCATCGGCAGCCTGCTGTCCGACCTGAGCGAGCGCACCCAAGCGCTAAGGGGGTATCTTTGACTACGACCGCAAAGCGCTCCGCCTGAACGAAGTCAACGCCGCGCTGGAGAACCCCAGCGTCTGGAACGAGCCCAAGCGCGCCCAGGAGCTGGGCCGCGAGAAGAAGTCGCTAGAGACGGTGGTCGAGACCATCAACCACCTCGAGCGCAACCTCGGCGACAACCTCGAACTCTGGGAGATGAGCAAGGCCGACGAGGACTTCGCGGCCCTGGAGCACATCGAGACCGAGGCGCAGCAGTTGCAGGCCACGGTGGAGCAGCTGGAGTTCCGCCGCATGTTCAACAACCCGGCCGACCCCAGCAACTGCTTCATCGACATCCAGGCCGGCGCCGGCGGCACCGAGGCCTGCGACTGGGCCAGCATGCTGTTGCGCCAGTACCTCAAGTACTGCGAGCGCAAGGGCTTCAAGACCGAGGTCATGGAAGAGACCGAGGGCGACGTGGCCGGCATCCGCAGCGCCACGATCAAGGTGGAAGGCGACTACGCCTTCGGCCACCTGCGCAGCGAGACCGGCGTGCACCGCCTGGTGCGCAAGAGCCCCTTCGACAGCTCCGGCGGGCGCCACACCAGCTTCGCGTCGCTGTTCGTCTACCCGGAGGTCGATGACTCGATCGAGATCGACATCAACCCGGCCGACGTGCGCACCGACACCTTCCGCGCCTCCGGCGCGGGCGGCCAGCACATCAACAAGACCGACTCGGCGGTGCGGCTGACGCACATCCCCACCGGCATCGTCGTGCAGTGCCAGAACGACCGTTCGCAGCACCGCAACCGCGACGAGGCCTGGCAGATGCTGCGCTCGCGCCTGTACGAGCACGAGATGCGCAAGAAGATGGCCGAGCAGCAGAAGCTGGAGGATGCCAAAACCGACGTGGGCTGGGGCCACCAGATCCGCTCCTACGTGCTGGACCAGAGCCGCATCAAGGACCTGCGCACCAACGTCGAGATCTCCAACACCCAGAAGGTGCTGGACGGCGACCTCGACGCCTTCATCGCCGCCAGCCTCAAGCAGGGCCTGTAAGCCCTAGACCCCGTTCGCCCTGAGCTTGGTCGTTAGGCTCGCAGCCCGTGACCGGGCGGCAGGCTTCGACCAGGCCCGGCCCGAACGGGACATCGATCAACCTCAGAGACACGCACCGGAGCAGCAGCACATGCGCGAAGGCACCGCCCAACTCGTCCGCCGCGAGGACTACCTCGCGCCGGCCTACCGCATCCGCAGCGTCGAGCTGGCATTCGACCTGGAGCCGGCCAAGACGCTGGTGAGCTCCAAGCTGCGCATCGAGCGCGACGCGCAGGCTGCGCCGCAGCCGCTGCGCCTGCACGGCGAGGGCCTCACGCTGCTGCGCGTGCTGGCCAACGGCGAGAGCGTGAGCTTCCGCCACGAGGACGGCACGCTCGTGATCGACCATCCGCCCGAGGATGCGAGCTTCACGCTGGAGATCAAGAACAGCTGCTGCCCTGAGAAGAACACCGAGCTCTCCGGCCTCTACACCAGCGGCAACGGCTTCTTCACGCAGTGCGAGGCCGAAGGCTTCCGCCGCATCACCTACTTCCTGGACCGCCCCGACGTGATGGCGGTCTACACGGTGACGCTGCGCGCGGACAAGGCGAGGTTCCCGGTGCTGCTGAGCAACGGCAACCTCGTGGAACAGGGCGATCTGCCAGCCGGCCGCCACTACGCCAAGTGGCACGACCCCTTCCCCAAGCCCAGCTACCTCTTCGCCCTGGTGGCGGCGGACTTGGTGGCGCGCGAGCAGAAGATCCGCACCCGCTCCGGCAAGGAGCACCTGCTGCAGGTGTACGTGCGCCGCGGCGACCTGGACAAGACCGAGCACGCGATGAACTCGCTCATCGCCTCGGTGGTGTGGGACGAGGCGCGCTTCAAGCTGCCGCTGGACCTCGAGCGCTTCATGATCGTGGCGGTCGAGGACTTCAACATGGGGGCCATGGAGAACAAGGGCCTCAACATCTTCAACACCAAGTACGTGCTGGCCAGCCCGGCCACGGCCACCGACGTGGACTTCTTCGGCGTCGAGAGCGTGGTGGCGCACGAGTACTTCCACAACTGGACCGGCAACCGCGTCACCTGCCGCGACTGGTTCCAGCTCAGCCTCAAGGAAGGCCTGACGGTCTTCCGCGACCAGGAATTCTCGATGGACATGAGCGGCGGCGCCAGCGCGCGCGCCGTGCGCCGCATCGAGGACGTGCGCCAGCTGCGCTCGGCCCAGTTCCCCGAGGACGCCGGCCCCATGGCGCACCCGGTGCGTCCCGACAGCTACGTCGAGATCAACAACTTCTACACCGCCACCGTCTACGACAAGGGTTCGGAAGTCGTGCGCATGATGTCCACGCTGGTGGGCCGCGAGGGCTTCGCCAAGGGCATGAGCCTCTACTTCGAGCGCCATGACGGCCAAGCCGTGACCTGCGATGACTTCGCCCAGGCCATCGCGGACGCCAACCCCGGCAGCGCGCTGAGCACGCGGCTCGAAGGCTTCAAGCGCTGGTACGCGCAGGCGGGCACGCCCGCCGTCACCGCGCGCGGCGTGTACGACCCCGAGACCTGCCGCTACACGCTGACGCTGCAGCAGCGCTGCGCGCCCTCCCCCGGGCAGCCGGTGAAGCTGCCCTTCGTGATCCCGGTGGCGATGGGGCTGCTGGCGCACGACGGCACGCCGCTGGCGCTGCAGCTCGAAGGCGAGGAAGCCGCCGGCCACACCGAGCGCGTGCTGGTGCTGGAAGAAGCTGAGCAGAGCTGGACCTTCGTGAACGTGGGCGCCGCGCCGGTGCCCTCGCTGCTGCGCGGCTTCTCCGCGCCGGTGACGCTGGACGACGGCCTGTCCGACGCCGAGCGCCTGGTGCTGCTGGCGCACGACACCGACGCCTTCAACCGCTGGGAATCGGGCCAGCGCCTGGCGCTCACGCGGTTGTGCGCCGCCGCCGAGGGCCATGCCCCGGCGCACCTG
Organism: Azohydromonas australica DSM 1124; assembly: GCF_000430725.1. Lineage (GTDB taxonomy): Bacteria > Pseudomonadota > Gammaproteobacteria > Burkholderiales > Burkholderiaceae_C > Azohydromonas > Azohydromonas australica. Next base: position 7,763 of record NZ_AUMO01000122.1, on the reverse strand, counting down.
GACGACGCCTTCATCGAGGCCATGCGCACCGTGCTGCGCCACCCGGCGCTGGACGCCTCGTTCAAGGAGCTGGTGCTGCAGCTGCCCACCGAGGGCTACGTGGCCGAGCAGCTGGCCGTGGTGGACCCGCAGCGCGTGCACGCGGTGCGCGAGTCGATGCGCGCACAACTGGCGCAGCACCTGCACGCCGACTGGGCCTGGGCCTGGGAGCACCACCAGCTGCACGAGGGCTACCAGCCCACGGTGGCGCAGGCCGGGCGCCGCGCGCTGGCGAACCTGGCGCTGTCGATGCTGTGCCTGCACGCGCAGCGCAGCGGCGACCCGGTGTGGCCGGGCCGCGCCTACCAGCGCTTCAAGGACGCGGGCAACATGACCGAGCGGCTCGGCGCGCTGTCGGCGCTGGTCGAGTCGCACACCGAGCTGGCCGAGCCCGCGCTGGCGCGCTTCCACGAGCTGTTCAAGGACGACGCGCTGGTGCTGGACAAGTGGTTCGCGCTGCAGGCGCGCGCGCCGGAGCACGACGGCCGGGTGTTCGCCCGCGCCAAGGCGCTGCTCAAGCACCCGGACTTCTCGCTGCGCAACCCCAACCGCGCGCGCAGCCTGCTGTTCTCGCTGACGATGTTCAACCCGGCGGCCTTCCACCGCGCCGACGCGGCGGGCTACGTGTTCTGGGCCGACCGCGTGATCGAGATCGACGCCATGAACCCGCAGCTGGCCGCGCGGCTGGCGCGCGTGATGGACCGCTGGCGCAAGCTGGCCGAGCCCTACCGCGGCGCGGCGCGCGAGGCGATCCAGCGCGTGGCCTCTAGGCCCGACCTCTCCAACGACGTGCGCGAGATCGTCATGCGCGCGCTGGCCGACGACGTGAGCGTGGCCACCGAGGCCGTCGCGGCCTGACGAGTCCGAATCCCATCAGCATTTTTCGCAGGAGGCAGCATCCATGAGCCATCGAGTCAGTCTGACCCAGTACTTGGTCGAGCAGCAGCGCGAGCACGACAACATCCCGGCGCAGCTGCGGCTGCTGATCGAGGTGGTGGCGCGCGCGTGCAAGCGCATCGCCATCGCCGTGAACAAGGGCGCGCTGGGCGAGGTGCTGGGCAGCGCCGGCAGCGAGAACGTGCAGGGCGAGGTGCAGAAGAAGCTCGACATCATCTCCAACGAGGTGCTGATCGAGGCCAACGAGTGGGGCGGCCACCTCGCGGCCATGGCCAGCGAGGAGATGGATGAGATTCACATCATCCCGAACCGCTACCCGCAGGGCGAGTTCCTGCTGCTGTTCGATCCGCTGGACGGCTCCTCCAACATCGACGTCAACGTCAGCATCGGCACCATCTTCTCGGTGCTCAAGAAGCCGGCCGACCACGAGGGCGTGAGCGAGGCCGACTTCCTGCAGCCGGGGCGCCAGCAGGTGGCCGCGGGCTACTGCGTGTACGGCCCGCAGACCACGCTGGTGCTGACCGTGGGCGCCGGCGTGGTGATGTTCACGCTGGACCGCGAGCTCGGCGGCTGGTTCCTGATCGAGCAGGGCACGCAGATCCCGGCCGACACCAAGGAATTCGCGATCAACATGAGCAACATGCGCCACTGGGACGCCCCGGTGAAGCGCTACATCGACGAGTGCCTGGCCGGCACCACGGGTCCGCGCGGCAAGGACTTCAACATGCGCTGGATCGCCTCCATGGTGGCCGACGTGCACCGCATCCTGTGCCGCGGCGGCATCTTCATGTACCCGTGGGACGCGCGCGAGCCGGGCAAGCCCGGCAAGCTGCGCCTGATGTACGAGGCCAACCCGATGGCCTTCCTGGTGGAGCAGGCCGGCGGCGCCGCCACCAACGGCCACCAGCGCATCCTCGACATCCAGCCCACCAAGCTGCACGAGCGCGTGAGCGTGATCCTGGGCTCCAAGAACGAGGTGGAGCAGGTCACGGCCTACCACCAGGAAGCCGCGAAGAAGTGAGCCGCCACGGTTGAGAGGACACCGGCACGGGGTTTGCCGCGCGCTGCGCCCACGCACCAGCGCATTGCACAGCCCCCGTGTCCCACTTTCGTCGCCCTCTCAACCGTCGCCGCACCCCCTGTCGGAACGGGTTTGAAAAATTTCAAGCAAAAAGCTTGTCCTTCCCCTCGAACCTGTGCCATAATCTAATTCTTGTCAGCGCCGGTGTAGCTCAGTTGGTAGAGCAGCGCATTCGTAATGCGAAGGTCGAGGGTTCGACTCCTTTCACCGGCACCAACACCCTAAAACCCAGGTTCCTCACGGAACCTGGGTTTTTTCGTTGGGGCCTGCCCAAACGCCTTCGCGGGCGCGGCGGCAAGCTTTCGAACCTGAACGGGATTGGAGTGAAGCCTCGCCATGCAGCCCGGACCTGACACCATGCGCCTCGTGGGCGACGTGGGCGGCACCAATGCCCGCTTCGCCCTGCTCGACGACTTCGGCCACCTGCATTCCGCGTGCACCCTGCCGACCGCGGACCACGCCGACCTGGCCGCCGCCGTGCAGGCCTACCTCGCGCAGCAATCGAGCCGGCCCATCCCGCTGCGCGAGGCGGCCATCGCCATCGCCAACCCCGTCGAGGGCGACTGGCTGCAGATGACCAACAGTCCCTGGCGCTTCTCCATCGAGGCCACGCGCCAGGCGCTCGGCCTGCGGCGCCTGCGCATGCTCAACGACTTCGAGGCCCTGGCGCTGGCGGTGCCTGCGCTCAGCGACGACCAGATCGACCCCGTGGGCGGCGGCAGCGCCGTGGAGGGCGCGCCGCGCGTGCTGATCGGCCCGGGCACCGGGCTGGGCATGGCCTCGCTGGTGCGCGGCCACGACGGGCGCTGGGTCGCCGTGCCCGGCGAGGGCGGCCACGCCACGGCGGCGCCCACCTGCGAGCGCGAGGCCGACATCCTGCGCGTGCTGTGGAAGGAGTTCGACCACGTCTCGGTCGAGCGCGTGGCCTCCGGCATGGGCCTGGAGAACCTCTACCGCGCCATCGCCACGCTCGACGGCGTGCCGGCGCAGCCGCTGGGCGCCGCGGAGATCAGCCAGAAGGCGCTGGCCGGCAGCGACGCCCAGTGCGCCGAGGCGCTGCAGCGCTTCTGCGCGCTGCTGGGCAGCGCCGCCGGCAACCTGGCGCTGACGCTGGGCGCGCGCGGCGGCGTGTACGTGGGCGGCGGCATCGTGCCCAAGCTCGGCCCCTACTTCGGCACGTCGCCCTTCCGCGCCGCCTTCGAGGCCAAGGGCCGCTTCCGCGAATACCTGCAGGACATTCCCACCTTCGTGATCCGCGCCGAGGACCCAGCGCTGCTGGGCGCGGCGCGGGCGCTGGAACAGGGCTGACGCCACGGCGCCAATCGGAAGGGCGGTTGCATGGACATCCGGATCGGCACCGCATCGTGGACCGACAAGTCGCTGATCGATTGCGGGCGCTTCTATCCCAAGGAAGCCAGCAGCGCCGAGGCGCGGCTGCGCTACTACGCTACGCAGTTCCCGCTGGTGGAGGTGGACTCCTCCTACTACGCCATGCCCTCCCCCAGCACGGCGCGGTTGTGGGCCGAGCGCACGCCGGCGGACTTCACGATGAACGTCAAGGCCTTCCGGCTCTTCACCGGCCACCAGACCCAACCGAAGGTGCTGCACGAGGACCTGCGCCAGGCGCTGGCCTGGCCTGAAGGGCGCAACCTGTACTGGAAGCACGTGCCGCCGGAGATCCGTGCCGAGTTCTGGCGCCGTTTTCAGCAGGCGCTGCAGCCGCTGCAGGACGCCGGCCGGCTGGGCCTGGTGCACTTCCAGTTCGCGCCCTGGGTGGTGTGCAACCCGGCCGGCATCGAGCACGTGCAGGACTGCGCCGCGCACATGCCCGAGCACATGCTCAGCGTGGAGTTCCGCCACAAGAGCTGGTTCGACGAGAAGCACCGAGCGGACACGCTGGCGCTGCTGCGCGACTTGAGCCTGGTGCACACCGTGGTGGACGGCCCGCAGGGCTTCAGCAACAGCGTGCCGGCATTGTGGGAGGCCACGCACCCCGGCGTCGCGCTGCTGCGGCTGCACGGGCGCAACACCGAGAGCTGGAACACGGCCGGCCCCACCACCGCCGCCTCTGACCGCTTCAACTACGACTACAGCGAGGCCGAGCTGGCCGACATCGCCAGGCACCTGCGCCAGCTCGCCGCGCGCGTGGCGAGCTGCCACGTGGTGTTCAACAACAACCACGAGGACCAGGGCCAGCGCAACGCAGCCACGCTGATGCGGCTGCTGAAGTTGCCCCAACCTTGAGGCTTGCACGGGCGCCGGGCCCGGTCTGAGCGAGGCAAGGCCTGGGCACGACCGTTGCCGAATCCTGGGCATCCGGCACTTGCGCCGACCGATCCGGGGTTCCTCATGGCGAACGTAGCAGCTCTCCTCGTCCCGTCGGCCGGTGGCCGGCCTCCTCCCACCGCCGCCGTCGAGCCGGCCGGCAGCCCGCCCACCGCGCTCACGCCGCACCAGCGCCTGAGCTTCGTGGCCTGCCGCGCCGACGCGCGCGAGCACGAGCTGGCCACCCAACGCGGCATCGCACAGCGCCTGGCCACGCTGATGGGCTGCGACTTCACCGAAGGCGACGTCGCGCCCGACGCCAGCTACCTGCCCGGCGCGCTGGGCTACGTGGTGCCCAACGAGACCATCACCTCGCTGGAGGCGGCGCGGCGCCTGGGCATCCGCGGCGAGGAGGACCTGTTCGGCGGCGTGGTGCCCGCGCCCTTCGTCGCCAGCAAGATCATCACGCACGGGCTGATCCGGCCCGATGCCGCCGCGCCCGAAGGCTGGAGCAAATGTTTCGGCGAGCGCGTGCGCGACAGCGTGCTGCCCGGCTACTCCGTCTTCAGCCTGGACGACGCCCGCGAGGCCGGCGCCCGGCTGCTGGCGGACGGCCCGGTGCGCCTGAAGCTGGCCTGCGGCATCGGCGGCTCCGGGCAGTCGGTGGCGCGCGACGCCGCCGCGCTGCAGGCGCAGCTGGAGGCGTTGCCGGTGGATCAGGTCGAGCGCCACGGCCTGGTGCTGGAGCGCAACCTGGCCGACGGGGTGAAGACCTGGAGCATCGGGCTGCTGCGCCTGGGCACGCTGGTGGCGAGCTACTTCGGCACCCAGCGCAACACCCTCAGCCGCCACGGCCAGGAGGTCTACGGCGGCTCCACGCTCACGGTGGTGCGCGGCGGCTTCGAGCGGCTGGAGCAGCTGGCGCTGGACAGCGGCGATCCGGAAGCGTCGCGCGCCGTGGCGCTGGCGCGCACCTACCACCAAGCCGCGTGCGACTGCTTCGAAGGCTTCCTGGCCTCGCGCGCCAACTACGACGTGGTGCAGGGCCGCGACGCGGCCGGGCGCGAGTGCGCCGGCGTGCTGGAGCAGTCCTGGCGCATCGGCGGCGCCAGCGGCGCCGAGGTGGCGGCGCTACAGGCGCTGCGCGAGGACCCGCGGCGCGAGACCGCGCGCGCCTCCACCGTGGAGGCGCATGGCGATCTCGGTCCGCTGCCCGAAGGCGCCGTCCTGTACTACCGCGGCGTGGACGAGCACGTGGGCCCGCTCACCAAGTACGCGCTGCTGCACACCGACGAGAGCTGATTTTTCACAACCCAGGAGGCGCATGAGTACACGCGAGCAAGCCGTCGACATCGCCGTCGATGGCGTGAGCATCGACGGCACCGTCATCACGCCCGGCACCGCCATGCCCGGCGTGCTGTTCGTGCACGGCTGGGGCGGCAGCCAGGAGCAGTACCTCAACCGCGCGCGCGAGATCGCGGCGCTGGGCTGCGTGTGCCTGGCCTTCGACCTGCGCGGCCATGCCGACACCAAGGAGCAGCGCGAGTCCGTCTCGCGCGACAGCAACCTGCGCGACGTGCTGGCCGCCTACGACCGCCTCGCGCGCCACCCGCACGTGGACCCGAACGCCATTGCCGTGGTGGGCAGCAGCTACGGCGGCTACCTGGCGGCCATCCTGACTGCCGAGCGCAAGGTGTGCTGGCTGGCGCTGCGGGTGCCGGCGCTCTACATCGACACCGGCTGGGAGGTGCCCAAGGTGCAGCTGCACAAGGACCAGGACCTCAAGGCCTACCGCCGCAGCTTCATCAAGGCCAGCACCAACCGCGCGCTGCGCGCCTGCGCCGATTTCGAGGGCGACGTGCTGATCGTGCAGTCGGAGCACGACGACATCATTCCCCACCCCGTCATCACCAGCTACCGCGAGGCCTGCCTGCAGGCGCGCTCGCTGACCTACCGCTGCATCGCCGGCGCCGACCACGGGCTCACCGACGAGGCCTCGCAGCGTGCCTACACCGCCCTGCTGACGCAGTGGATGGGCGAGATGCTGGCGCAGGTGCGGCGCAACGGCGACACGGGCGCGGCGCTGGCGGGCAAGGCGGCGGCGAGCCGGCAGGCCGCCGCGCAAACCGCGTCCAGCGAGGTGGAGCCGGAAGCGCCGCCGCAGACAGGGTGATGCCGGCGTTCAGTCCCGGCGCCGCAGGGCCGCCGCCAAGTGGTCGATCAGCGCCCGGCACTTGGAGGGCATGAAGCTGTTGGGCGGGAACAGCAGGTAGGCCTGGCCCTGGTAGTTGGCCTGGAACTCCCAGTCGCCGAGCACGCGCACGATGGAACCGTTGTCCAGCGCGTCGCGGGCCATGAAGTCCGGCAGGCAGCCCACGCCCAGGCCGCCGCGCACGGCGTCGAGCCGGATCTCGCTGTGGTTGGCGACGTAGCGCCCTTGCACGACCACCTCCACTGCCTCGTCGCCCTGGCGGAAGCGCCAGCGGTTGTCGCGCTCCTGCTCGCCCAGGTAGAGGCAGCTGTGCGCCAGCAGGTCGCGCGGATGCGCGATGGCCCCCTTTTCCCGCAGGTAACGCGGCGCGGCGCACACGATCTGCCGCACCGGCATCAAGGGCCGCGCCACCAGCCCCTGCGGCGGATCAGGGGTCAGCCGCACCACCAGGTCCACGCCTTCGCGAATGGGGTCTGTATCCCGGTCCGCCACGACGAGCTGGATATCCAGATTCGGATAGCGCTCCAGAAAATCCATGAGCAAGGGATGCAGCACGTGGCGCGCAAATGCCTTGGGCGCGCTGATGCGCACCTGGCCGCGAGGCTCACCCACGAACTGCTGGGCCACCTGCATCGTGGCCTGGGCCGCCGCCACCAGGGCGCGGCAATGCTCGAAGGCCTCGATGCCCGGCTCGGACAGGCGCAGCTGCCGCGTGGTGCGCTGGATCAGCTGCACGCCCAGCTCCTTTTCCAGCCGTGTCACCTGCCGGCTCACGGCCGAGGGCGTCATGCCGAGCTGGCTGGCGGCGGCGGAGAAACTACCCAATTCGGCCACCCGCAGGAAGGTCACCATTTCGGGCAGGATTTTCAGGAATGCATTTGTTCCCACGGCGCAATACTCTTGTAGGACTTACGCAACGAGCACCATCCGCACCGCCGGGCTGCGCAGCTCGGCTCTTAGATAGTTGGACAGCATCTCGCGTTTGAGCTGATAGAGTGTTTTCCCGACCTGTCGCGCCTGAGCTGCCAAGCAATCCCAAACCAGCACGGCACAAGCAATATGGTTGCGCTGCATCCGGCCGCGCCGGCACTGGCATTTTTCCGCTCCAGTGAGCTGCTTGAATTCGCGATGAAACTGCTCAATCTTCCAACGCATGCCGCACGCTTCTTGTGTTGCATCCGTGGAATCCTGAGATAGATCGTTGGTCACGATCCAATCGATGCGGTGGGTGGACACCGGCACACGAAAGAGCTTCACCCGATGCTCAGG
>NZ_AUMO01000121.1 GCF_000430725.1 Azohydromonas australica DSM 1124 | reverse complement strand
GGTGGCGCTGCAGCTGTACCAGGCGGTGCTGATGCGCACGCTGCAGGCCGTGCGCCGCGGACAGCTTGACTGCGCCTACGCACTGTGCGACCAGGCTGAGGTCGAGGGCCTGGAGCTGGTGCGCCTGACCGCTTGTGACCTCGTCGCCGTCCTGCCGCCGCGGTTTGCGGACACACCCGCACCGAAGACCCTGGCCGAGCTGGCCGCGATCCCCTGGGTCACGTCGTCACCGGAGTGCGGCCTGCGGCCCCAGCTGGAAGCGCTGTTCAAGGAAGCAGGCCATGGCGTGCCGGCGGGCACCATGGCCGATACCGAGAGTGCCGCGCTCGGCATGGTGGCCAGCGGTCTGGGGGCTGGCTCGATGCGGCGCGACCAGGCCATCGAAGCCGAGCGTGCGGGCCAGGGGATCGTCTGGAACGGCTGGCAAGGCCGGACATGGCTGTGCTGGGCAAGCACGGGCACGGCGCTGGAAGTGCCGGCAGTGGCCGCGGTACGCGACGCGGTATCGCAGTCTTGGGAGTGATGTCGGCTGGCTTGGCAGCAGCAGCAGCAGCGCGGCATAGCCATCATGACAGTTTTGTTGCGTTCTCTACAGCCGCGCTTATGTGAAGCGGCATCGGTCGTATCAAATACTGCCTCCGCGACAGGACAGTCAAGGCAGCGCCTGTGTGTCCATGATTTGCACTGACTGGTGCAGCAAATCGCGCAGCCAGACCAGGGCAGGATCCTGCGTTCGGTACTTGTGCCACTGCACCGCCTGCTGCATCTTGGGCATGGGTACGGGCACGGGAGAAAGTTTCACCGGCAACGAGCGTTGCGCATGGCGTGCCAGCCGGGCGTGCACCGTGGCGACACGGTCCGTGCCCACCACCAGGTGCGGTGCCGCAGCGAAGCTGAACACCGTGACCTCGATGCGCCGCGACAGCCCGTAGCGCTGCATGAACCAGTCCTCGAACGAGGGCTGGCCGCCACTGGGCAACATCACCACGTGCCCCGCGGCGGCGTAGTCGTCAAAGCTCAGAGGCTTGTTTGCCAGCCGGCTGCCGTTCCACACCACGCAGTTGAATTCCTCCTCGAACAGGATGTCCGTCGGGTGCTCCGTCGAGCAGTAGCTCTGTGGAATCACCAGCAGGTCCACTTCGCCACGCTCCATGGCGCGCTGCGGCTGGTCGACTTGCGCCAGCAAGTGAAATCGCACCCCGGCTGATTGCGCGCGCGCCAGCGCCAGCACATGCGGCATCAGCGTATGCAGCGTGTAGTCCGAAACGAAAAGCCTGAACTCCCGCTCCGACTGCGCCGGATCGAAAGCCGGCTGCGCCGCGATCGTGGTGTCCACGCGCACCAGTACGTCCCGCACCGCGTCCTGCAGCAGCTCCGCCCGCGGCGTCAGCTCCAGCTTGCGTCCCACCTGCACCAGCAACTCATCGCTGAAATAGTCTCGCAAGCGTGCCAGCGCGTTGCTCATCGCCGACTGGCTCATGTGCATGCGCTCGGCCGCGCGGCTGATGCTGCGCTCCGTGAGCATGGCGTCCAGCGCCACCAGCAGGTTGAGATCGAGCTTGTTGAAGCGCATCGGGTGTTGTCTCCTAAGGGTTAACCCCTTATGTATTTCGCCGGTCGATACCGGGCATGGATGCATTCAATTTTACGAATGCAGCAGGCGTTTCTAAGCTTCAACCCACATTCCAACCACGGATACGGAGACAACGAATGGCCCAGCGCCAGGCGATGGCGGAGCTTGTCCCTTCGACGCCCGACAGGCGTGCGAAGCGGGACGCCCGGGAGCTGAAGACCGGTCCCGTGCGCAATGTGCGCGTGGTCGGCGCAGGGCTGTCCGGACTGGCTTGTGCCCTGGCCGCGGCACGCGCCGGTGCCCGGGTTGAAATCTGGGAGGCACACCCTGGCGCCCCTGTCATGCCGATGCACGTCAACGTGGTTCCCGGCATGTTGCGGGGTCTGGCGGTCCTGGGCGTGGCCGACGCTGTCGTACGCCGCGGCTTCCCCTATCGCTGCACCCAGGTCGTGGGCGCCGACGGTCGCGTCAGCTTTGAGCTTGTGGGCTCCAAGCTGGCGGGTAAACGACTTCCCGCGATGCTGGGAATCGGCTACGACCAGCTCATGGCGGTGCTGCTGGATGCGGCCCGGGACGCGGGCGTGGCGTTGCATCTCGATCGCCCGTGGGACGGGACCGCTGGTGTCGGCGTCCATGTCGATGACGGCGCAGACATGATTGTGCTTGCAACGGGTGCCGGCCAAGCCATGACGCGCCGGCTGTTCCCGCATGCGCCCGAGCGGGCCGGCATCACCCAGCGCTGGTGGCGGGCGGTCGTGCCGCGCCCGGCCGGGCTGCTCGATGGGCTGCTGGCGCTCGGCCACGACGGTGACAAGGCGGGCGCCATCCCCATGAACATGACCCGTGCCGGCGTCTTCCTGTTGCAGCGCGACGATGGCTCGGCCCTGCCGCCGCCGGGAGAGCGTGCGTCCTGCCTGCGTGCCGCGCTGTCGCGCTGCCGCGGCCTGCTGCGAGAGATGGCTGGCCTGCTGGACGACGCCTGCCCCGTGGTGGTCGAGCCGGTGCGGCACGCATGCATGGACTCCCCCTGGCACAACGGCCGCCTGGTGGCCGTGGGCGACGCGGCGCACCTGCTGACGCCGCAGTTCGGCCAGAACGGCACCCAGGCCATCGAGGACGCCGTGGTGCTGAAGGACCTGCTGGAGCAGGGCCTCACGCGCGACGAGCTGCCCGCCGCCTTCACCCGGCGGCGCGCCGACCGGGTCCGGGAAGCCCATGACATCTGCCTCCAGGCGGCGCGCTGGGACCTGCAGCCCAGCGCCGCCACCGATCTGCAGGCGCTGTGGATGCGCCTGGGACAGCTCTCAGCTTGCGAGCCCTGAGAAGCCACAACCACACCGAAGGAGACAACGATGAAGACCCCCGGCGCCCCGCGCTCAACGCCACAGGCACGCCCGGCCTGGGCCCTAGCCCTGCTGGCCCAGGCCGCGCTGCTGGCCACCAACGCCTCGGCCTTCGAGGTCGACACCGGCAACCCGGACCTCAAGCTGCGCTGGGACAACACTGTCAAGTACAGCACGGCCGCCCGGCTCAAGGACCGCTCGCCCAGCCTGTCCAGCACCGCCTTCGGCCCCGGCGGCGTGGTCGGGCCCAACAACCTCAACCAGGACGACGGCGACAACAACTTCGGCAAGGGCCTGGTCTCCAACCGGCTGGACCTGCTCAGCGAGCTGGACTTCACCGCCAGCAACTACGGCGCGCGCCTGAGCGCGGCGGCCTGGTACGACCACGCCTACAACCGCAACACCGACAACGCCACCGGCACGTCCAACCACATCCCGGCTTCCGAGTTCCCCTCCGATACGCGCAAGCTCATGGGCCGCAAGGCCGAGGTGCTGGACGCCTTCGTGTTCGGCAAGTTCGACCTGGGCGACATGCCCGCTACCGTGCGCCTGGGCCGCCACACGCTGCTGTGGGGCGAGAGCCTGTTCTTCGGCAGCAACGGCATTGCTGGCGGCCAGGCCCCGGTGGACCTGGTGAAGCTGCTGTCGGTGCCCAACTCCCAGTTCAAGGAGACGGTGCGGCCCACCGGCAAGCTCTCCGGCCAGGTGCAGCTCTCGCGCGACGTGGCACTGGGTGCCTACATCGGCTACGAGTGGGAGAAGACGCGGCTGATGCCCGTTGGCGCCTACCTGTCCACCAGCGACACCATGGGCCCCGGCGCCGAGCGGCTGCTGGCCGGGCCGCTGGGCGCGTTCCAGCGCCAGGCCGACGTGGAGGCCCGCAACGGCGGCCAGGGCGGCGTGCAACTGCGCTGGCGCGTGCCCGACATCGACACCGACTTCGGCTTCTACGCCATCCGCTACCACGCCACCACGCCGAGCAACATCGTCACCACGCTCAGCGCGCCGCCGGGCGCGGGCGGCCTGGCCAGCAGCTACCGCTGGTACTACCACGAGGGCGTGCGCGCCTACGGCGTGAGCTTCGCCAAGGCCGTCGGCGAGTGGAGCCTGGCCGGCGAGGCCTCCTACCGCCAGAACACGCCGCTGGCCAGCTCTGGCCAGACGGCCATCACCAGCGTTGGCGTCGGCGCCAACTTCGACAACAAGGACAACCCGCCTTACGCGGTGGGCGAGACGGCGCACCTGCAGTTCTCGTGGCTGGCGTCGCTGGGGCCCAGCTTCATCGCCAACGAAGCCAGTTTCCTGGGCGAGGTGGCGTGGAACCGGCGCGTGTCGGTGACGAAGAACGCGCAGATGCTCAATCCCAACGCCGACCGCGACGCCACGGCGCTGCGCATGGTCTATTCGCCCAGCTACCGCCAGGTGGCGCCGGGGCTGGACCTCACGCCCAGCGTGGGCCTGGGCTACACCTGGGGCCGCTCCTCGGCCGTGGGCCCGGGCTTCGGCCCGCACAAGGGCGGCGACTTCAACGTCGGCCTGGGCGCCGTGTACCTCGGCACTTGGTACGCCAACCTGAGCTACGTCCACTACCTCGGCACCGAGGGCCCGACGCTGGACAACGCCAACAACGCCCAGTTCACGCAGGCGCTCAAGGACCGCAACTTCGTGTCCCTGTCGCTGCGCACCACCTTCTGACCCCGGAAGTTACGGAGACAACCATGATCCAACGAACCAGCCTCGGCCGGCATGGCCTGGCCGCCTTCGGCCTCGCCCTGGTGGCCGCCGCCGCGCAGGCCGCCGTGCCGCTAGAGGAGGCGGCCAAGCTCAAGTCTGAGCTCACGCCCTTCGGCGCGGAGAAGGCCGGCAACAAGGACGGCAGCATCCCGGCCTGGACCGGCGGCTACACCACGCCGCTGCCGGGCTTCAAGAACGGCGGCCGCCGCGGCGACCCGTTTGCCAACGAGAAGCCCGTCCTCTCCATCACCGCGGAGAACATGGCCCAGCACGCCGGCAAGCTTTCTGAGGGCACGCAGGCGCTGCTGAAGAAATACCCCAAGACCTTCCGTGTGGACGTCTACAAGACCCATCGCACGGCCGCCGCACCGCAGTGGGTCTACGACAACACGCTCAGGAACGCCACCACCGCCAAGCTCGACGGTGACCTGGTCAAGGACGCCTTCGGCGGCATCCCCTTCCCCATTCCGAAGTCCGGCAAGGAGGTCATGGCCAACAACGAGCTGCACTGGCGCGGCGAGGCGTGGCGCAACGACTTCCGCGGCTACCTGGGCACGGCCAGCGGCCAGCGCGTGCTGTCGGTGGAGGCGGTGGGCGAGTGGCAGATGCCCTACTACGCCAACGGGCAGGCGGACAAGTTCGGTGGCGACTACTGGCTCATCCGCATGGTCAACTCCGGGCCGCCGGTGCGCGCGGGCGAGGCCATCGTCGGCCGCCAGAACCTGGACCAGGACAAGACGGGCGTGTGGGTCTACCTCACCGGACAGCGCCGCGTGCGCAAGCTGCCCAACGCCTGCTGCGACACGCCCACGCCGGCGTCCGGCGGCGTGGCGAGCTTCGACGAGGTGGACGTGTTCTCCGGCCGCATGGACCGCTTCGACTGGAAGATCGTGGGCAAGCAGGAGCTGTACATCCCCTACAACTCCAACCGCATGCACGTGCCGGCCAAGGACGGCGACCTGCTGCTGGCAAACCATCTCAACCCCGACCACGTGCGCTGGGAGCTGCACCGGGTATGGGTGGTGGAGGCCTCGCTCAAGGCTGGCCAGCGCCACCAGGCCGTCAAGAGCCGCTACTACGTGGACGAGGACACCTGGGTGGCCGTGCTGGGCGACCGCTGGGATGCCAACGGGCAACTGTGGAAGACCAACTGGGCGCACCCGGTGGTGATGCCCGACCTGCCGGCCACCACGCCGATGCAGCAATGGGGCTTCAACGACCTGATCTCCGGCGCCTGGTACGCCTCGGGCGTGGTCAACGAGCGCAGCAAGCACTACGAGACCGTGCAGCGCCGTCCCGACTCCTTCTTCACCCCCGAAGCCATGGCCGGCGACGGCGTGCGCTGAACCGTTGCCTGCTTGGCGCCCATGCGCCGGTCCGCCCCTCGCGCGGCAGACCGGTCGAGGCGAGGTATCCATGAAACTCTTGTTCCTTCCCGGCAGCGTGCGGACGCTGTCCGCGTCCGTGCTGCTCACGCTGGCCGCCGTCGCGGTGGGCAGCGCTGCCGCCGATGCCTTTGCGTCCCCCGCCGCGCCCGTGGCGGATGCGCTGCTGCGGCCGGCGCTGATGGTGCGCCAGCCGGCCAAGGTGGTGCTGCAGGCCGCGGCCCAGGCGGGCACGCGCACGGTCGCTGTCGGCGAGCGTGGCGTGGTGGCGGTCTCCGACGACGGTGGCGCCGCTTGGCGGCAAGTGCCCATGCCCGTCAGCGTCACGCTGACCATGGTGCGATTCGCAGACGAGCGCCACGGCGTGATCGTCGGCCATGGGGGCACCGTCCTGACCACCGACGACGCCGGTGACCACTGGACGCTGCGCCTGGACGGCCATCGGCTCGCCCGGCTGGCGCAGGACGCCGCCAAGGCTTCGGGCGACGGGCGGCGCGTTCGCGATGCCGAGCAGCTCGTGGCTGACGGCGCCGACAAGCCCTTCCTCGACGTGCTGATGTTCGATGCGCGCCGCCTGCTGGCCGTTGGTGCCTACGGCATCGCCTTCCACAGCGAGGACGGTGGCGCCACCTGGCAGCCCTGGATGGAACGCCTGGACAACCCCCACGGACTGCACCTGTACGCGCTGCGCCGCGCGGGGCAGGCCTTGCTCATCGCCGGCGAGCAGGGGCTGCTGCTGCGCTCGGACGACGGCGGGCGCAGTTTCCAGCGCCTGGCGAGCCCGTACAAGGGCAGCTTCTTCACCGCCGAGATGCCCTCGCCGCAGGAACTGGTGGTGGCCGGCCTGCGCGGCAACGTCTGGCGCTCCACCGACGCCGGCGCGAGCTGGTCGCAGATCGTCACGCCGGCGCCCGTGTCCATCACCGCCTCGGCACTGCGGCCCGACGGCTCGCTGCTGCTGGCCACGCAGGCCGGCATGGTGCTCACCGGCCGCGACACGCTGGCGCCGCTGCCCCTGGGCAAACCGCTGCCCCCGCTCAACGCCCTGCTGGCGCGTGCCGACGGCAGCCTGCTTGCGCTGGGTCTGCAGGGCGCCGTCGCGCTGCCTGCTGCCGCACCGACCCAAGGAACCCCCAAGTGAATCCCGTCGCCCATCCGCCGGCCGCGCCGGTGCGCCTCTCGGACTTCGACCCACGCTCGGGATCCCTCATCGAGCGGCTGTTGTTCAACCACCGCCTGGCCGTGGTGGTGCTGTGCCTGCTGACCACGCTGCTGCTGGGCTGGCAGGCTTCCAGGCTCGAGGTCAACGCCAGCTTCGAGAAGTCCATCCCGGCCGGCCACCCGTACATCGCCAACTACCTGGCACACCAGAAGGATCTTTCCGGCCTGGGCAACGCGGTGCGCATCGCCGTGGCCAACCCCAAGGGCACGATCTACGACGCCTCCTACCTGGACACGCTCAGGAAGCTCAGCGACGAGGTGTTCCTGCTTCCCGGCGTGGCGCGCAACCAGATGAAGTCGCTGTGGACGCCGACCACGCGCTGGGTCGGCGTCACCGAGGACGGGCTCGAAGGCGGCCCGGTGATCCCCGACGGCTATGACGGCTCGGCGGCAAGCCTGCAGAAGCTCCAGGCCAACGTCGCGCGCTCGGGCGAGGTTGGGCAACTGGTGGCGCTGGACGCCAGGTCGTCGGTGATCTACGTGCCGCTGCTGGCCAGGGATGCCGAGGGCAGGGCGCTGGACTATGCGCAGCTCGCGCAGCGGCTCGAAGCCTTGCGCGCCAGGTACGAGGCGCAGGGCGTGACCGTCCACGTCACGGGCTTTGCCAAGATCGTGGGCGAGCTCATCGACGGCGTGCGCGCGGTGCTGGCCTTCTTCGCGCTGGCGGTGCTCATCGCGACGGCCATGGTGTTCTGGTACACGCGCTGTGTGCGCTCCACGGCGCTGGTGGTGGCGGCCTCGCTGGTGGCCGTGGTGTGGCAGCTCGGCCTGCTGCCGCTGCTGGGCTACACGCTGGACCCGTATTCCATCCTGGTGCCGTTCCTGGTGTTCGCCATCGGCATGAGCCACGGCGCGCAGAAGATGAACGGGATCATGCAGGACGTGGGCCGGGGCATGCACAAGCTCGTGGCCGCGCGCTTCACCTTCCGCCGCCTCTTCCTCGCGGGCCTGACCGCCCTGGTGGCCGACGCGGTGGGCTTCGCGGTGCTGCTGGTGATCGACATACAGTCCATCCGCGAGCTGGCGATCGCCGCGTCCATCGGCGTGGGCGTGCTGATCTTCACCAACCTCATCCTGTTGCCCATCCTGTTGAGCTACACCGGCGTGGCGCCGCAGGCGGCCGAGCGCAGCCTGCGCGCCGAGGCTGCCGCGGCCTCGGGCGGGCAGGGACCGCGCCTGTGGGCGCTGCTCGACCGCTTCACGCAGCGGCGCTGGGCCACGCTGACCGTCATTGCGGCCGCCGTGCTGGGCGTGGCGGGCTTCGTGATGAGCACGCAGCTCAAGATCGGTGACCTCGACCCCGGCGCGCCCGAGCTGCGCGCGGACAGCCGCTACAACCGCGACGTCGCTTTCCTCAATGCGGCCTATGGCGCTTCCAGCGACGTGCTGGCCGTGATGGTGCAGACGCCGCCGGGCCAGTGCTCGCAGTACGCCACGCTCAACAAGGTCGATGCGCTGGAGTGGCAGCTGCGCCAGCTCGACGGCGTGGAAAGCACCAACACGCTGGCGCTGCTCAACCGCCGCGTGCTGGCGGGGTTGAACGAGGGCAACCCCAAGTGGGGCGAGTTCCTGCCCAACCAGGACATGCTCAACACCGTCACGGCCGGCGCCCCGCGCGGCCTCTACAACGACGCCTGCAGCCTGCTCACGCTCTACGTCTACCTGCGCGACCACAAGGCCGAGACGCTGACGCGCGTGGTCGACCACGTCGAGGCCTTCGCCCGCGTCAACGACACGCAGGAGGTGAAATTCCAGCTTGCCGCAGGGTCGGCCGGCATCGAGGCCGCGACCAACATTGTGGTCAAGAAGGCGTGGGTGCAGATGCTGCTGCTGGTCTACGGCGCGGTGGTGCTGCTGTGCCTGGTGACCTTCCGATCCTGGCGCGCGGTGGTGGTGGCGGTGCTGCCGCTGGTGCTGACGTCGTTCCTGGCCGAGGCGCTGATGGTGGCGCTGGGCATGGGGGTGAAGGTGGCGACGCTGCCGGTGATCGCGCTGGGCGTGGGCATCGGCGTGGACTACGCGCTCTACATCCTGTCGGTGACGCTGGCGCAGCTGCGCGAGGGCCGCAGCCTCTCCCAGGCCTACCACCGCTCGCTGCTGTTCACCGGCAAGGTCGTGATGCTCACCGGCGTGACGCTGGCCATCGGCGTGATCACCTGGGTGGCCAGCCCCATTAAGTTCCAGGCCGACATGGGGGTGCTGCTGGCCTTCATGTTCCTGTGGAACATGCTTGGCGCCCTGGTGCTGCTGCCCGCGCTGGCGCACTTCTTCCTGAAGCCCTTGCGCAAGCCCGTTGCCCTAGCAGCCGAAGCCAAGCTGCCGTCAGCCGGGGATCAGGACGGCCCAGGCCCCTCCTTGAGCAACGCCATGCCCCGCGTGGCGGCCCATTGACCGCCTGGAGTACCTGTCATGTACAAGCACCTGCTCGTCCCCATCGACGGCTCCGCGCTGTCCAACGCCACCGTGGACCAGGCCGTGGCCTTCGCCAGATCCAGCGGCGCACGCGTCGCCTTCGTCCATGCGCGGCCGGACTACGCGGCCACGCAGCAAGGCGCGCTGATGCACGCCATCGCGCCGGCTGCGTTCGCCGAAGCCGCGGCAGGCAACGCGCGCGCCCTGGTGGCCAAGGCCGAGGCCGCGGCGCGCGCCGCCGGCGTGGCCTGCACCTCACTCATTGCGACCAGCGATCGGCCCCACGAGGCCATCCTCGACGCGGCGCGCGAGGCTGGCTGCGATCTCATCTTCATGGCCTCGCATGGCCGGCGCGGCATCAAGGGGGCGTTGCTGGGCTCGGTTACCCACAAGGTACTGCAGCGTGCGGTGGTGCCGGTGCTGGTGGCCGCAATGGAAAGCAACCTGCAGCTCAGCGACGAGCAGCGCGCCCTGGCGACCATCCGCGACGAGCACCGCTCGCTGTCAGCCGTCATCCATGCGCTGCAGCAGCTGCTCGACGAGGCGCAGCGCACGGACCGGCCTCCAGGCATCGAGCTGCTGCGGGCGATGATCTTCTACATCGAGCAGTTCCCCGAGCGCCTGCACCATCCCAAGGAGGATGCGTACCTGTTCGCCAGGCTGCGCCAGCGTACCCGCGAGTGCGATGCGCTCATCGACGGGCTGGAAGCACAGCATCGCGAAGGCGCGGCGAAATTCGCCGCGCTGAGGCAGGAAGTCCAGGCGCTCGAATCGGGGTCGGCGCGGGCGCTGCCACGGCTGGTCCAGGCCGTGCAGGCCTTTGCCCAGTCCCAGTGGGCACACATGAGCGCCGAAGAGAACCTGGTCCTGCCGGCTGCCAGCCGCCACCTGCAGCCTGGAGACTGGGCGCAGATTGCCGAGGCGTTCGACGGGAATCGCGATCCGCGCTTCGGCACTGAAATCGACGCCTCGTTCGCAGACCTCGCCAGTCGCCTGATCAACCTGGCGGCCGACAGCGCCGGCGCGACGTCGTCCACCAGGAGCAAGCGATGACCATCACCGGCGGACCCTTGTTCCCGGCATCGCCGGGTCCTGGGCCTCTCAGCCTGGAGGCCCGCCGCCACAGGGCAGCGGCGCATTGATGCCTTACCTCGTGCTGCCTGCATGAAGCAGGCACGACCGCGCGCTCGCGCGGCCTGCACGGCGCAGTACCCCGTTCATCTGGCAATGCCGTATGCGGTCGATTTGGCTGCGTGGGCAACGTTTGGCTGCGTCATCGACCGTGACATCAGCACATCCGTGCTTCGATTGCGGGTTAACCCTGGAAGTATTTCGAGGATCGATACCGCGCATGGAAACGTTCAATTTTTCAGATGTGACAAGCCTCTTTAGCCTTGCGTCCATTCACTGACCCCCCGTTTCTCCCCAAGCAAACTGACCATGTTCAAGTACTTCCCCACCAACTACGTCTGGAACCTGTCCGTCGATCTGGCCATCGAGATGGGCGCTCGGATCGGCGAGATCGAGGAGATGTGCGCGCCGCTGCAGGAGGCCGCCAAGGCCCCGGATGCCGCGGGCACCCAGGCTTTCCGCGAGACGTGGTCGAAGATGGCCGACAAGCTCTGCGCGCTGGCCGAGGAGGACGAGGCCCGCGGCCGGCTGCTGTCCGCCGGCGAGAAGTACAACCGCGCCGCCACGTATCTCATCACCTGCGAGCGGCTGCAGGCGCATGGCGCACCGGGGCGCCCGGCGCTGTACCAGCGCTTCCTCGACGTCTTCGCACGCGGCATCCGGCTGTCCAGGGAGAACTGCGAGCGCGTCGAGATTCCTTATGAAGGCAAGGTGATCTCGGGCCTGTACGTTCGCGCCGAGGGCGTGCAGGGACCGGCGCCGCTCCTGGTGCAGGTCAACGGCCTGGACTCCACCAAGGAGATGAAGTACCGCGTAGGCCTGCCGGCGTGGCTGGCCCGGCGCGGCGTTTCCTCGCTCGTGATCGACCAGCCCGGCACCGGCGAGGCGCTGCGCCTGCACGGCATGACGGCGCGCTTCGACAGCGAGCATTGGGCCAGCCGCGTGGTGGACTGGCTGGAGACGCGCGGGGAGATCGATGCCCGGCGCATCGGCCTGGAAGGCGTGTCGCTGGGCGGCTACTACTGCCCGCGCGCCGTGGCCTTCGAGCCGCGCTTCGCCTGCGGCGTGGCGTGGGGCGCCAACCACGACTGGCGCGACGTGCAGAAGCGCCGCCTGGAGAAGGAAGGCAGCTTCCCCGTGCCGCACTACTGGGCGCACGTGCAATGGGTCTGGGGCGCCAAGGACATCGATGACTTCATGCGCATTGCCGAGAACGTGCACCTGGACGGCGTGGTCGAGAAGATCCGGGTGCCTTTCCTGGTGACGCATGGCGAGAAGGACTCGCAGATTCCGCTCAAGTGGGCACAGCGCACCTACGAGCAGCTCGTCAACAGCCCCAAGCGCGAGCTCAAGGTCTTCACGGAGCGCGAGGGCGGCGTGCAGCACTCCAGCTTCGACAACAGCATCAATGCCGGCCAGTTCATTGCCGACTGGGTCGCCGAGACCCTCGGCGCGCGCACGGCATGACCCTCCGACACACACCCAACGGGAGACAACCCATGAACATCATCGGGCCCGACGCCCTGGTCTTCGGCGTCGACGACGTGGCGGCCTGCAGCCAGTACCTGATCGACTACGGCCTGGTGCCGGTCGACGCGGACGCCAGCGGTGGCCGGTTCGAGGCGCTGGACGGCACGGCTGTCGTCATCCGCCACCAAGACGATCCCTCGCTGCCGGCGGCCATGGGCACGGCCAGCCTGCTGCGCGAGACGGTGTACGGCGTGGCCGACGAGGCCACGCTCGATGCCATCGCTGCGGAGCTCTCCAAGGACCGCGAGGTCACGCGCGAAGGCGGCGTGCTGCGCGCGCAGGACGACATGGGCTTTGCGCTGGCCTTCCAGGTCACGGTGCGCTGCCCGCTGGACCTGCCCGGCGAGCGGGTGAACGCTCCGGGCGCACCGGCTCAGCGCCCGGCCAACGAACTGGGCGTGGACCCGAAGGCCGAGATCGTGCCGCGCACGCTCTCGCACGTCGTGTACTTCGTTCCCGACGCGGCCAGGGCCGAGGCCTTCTACGCGCGGATCGGTTTCATCTGCACCGACCGCTTCACCGGCGTGGGCCCGTTCCTGCGCCCGGCCGGCACGCAGGACCACCACACGCTGTTCCTGATCCAGACGCCGCCGTTCATGAAGGGCATCGAGCACTTCACCTTCCACCTGGGCGGCCCCACCGAGGTCATGCAGGCCGGCACCCGCTTCGTGCAGAAGGGCTACGAGTCCTTCTGGGGGCCGGGCCGCCACCTCTTCGGCTCCAACTGGTTCTGGTACTTCAACAGCCCGTTGGGCTGCCACGTCGAGTACGACGCCGACATGGACCTGCACGACGGTGCCTGGCAGGCGCGCGTGGCGCCCATGGGAGCGGACGCCTCGCAGCTGTTCCTGTTCCAGCACCGCGACAAGTGGGCGCCGGGCGGCCCGCCACCCGGACCGGAACGCGTGGCCGTGGACCACTGACCCCGGGGCCGGCCATGATGGACACCATCCGCCTGTGCCGACTCGACGAGTTGCGCGAAGGCAGCTCGCGCGGCTTCGACCCCTGGGGCGACGGGCGCGACACGGTGTTCATCGTGCGCCGGCAGGGCCTGCACGGCTGGCGCAACGCCTGTCCGCACTGGGCGGGCGCGCCCATGGCCTGGCGCAAGGACGCCTACCTCAGCGGCGACGGCCAGCACATCGTCTGCCACGCCCACGGCGCTCGCTTCGACATCGCCACCGGCGTCTGCACCCTGGGGCCTTGCCTGGGCCAGGCGCTCACGCCGGTCCCCATCCGGGACATCGGCGGCGAGATCCATCTCGCGACAAACACATCTCAGGAGACGAACCCATGACTTGCGCTGCAAGGAAGATTCTCATCATCGGCGGTGGCTTCTCGGGCATGTCCGCGGCCATCGAACTGTGCAAGCAGGGCGTGGCGGTGGACCTGGTCGAGATCGACCCCGGTTGGCGCTCCTACGGCGCTGGTATCAGCCTGGGCGGCGCCACGTTCCGTGCCTTCCGGCAGCTGGGCATCCTCGACGAGTTCATGCGCCAGGGCCACGCGGCCGACGGGCTGGAGATCTTGCGGCCCGATGGCGCACCCATCGGCATGCTGCCCACGCCGCGCATCGCCGGCGCGGACGTGCCGGGCGGCGGCGCCATCATGCGCCCGGTGCTGGCCCGCATCCTGGCCGATGCGACGCGGGCCTCGGGCGCGAGCGTGCGCCTGGGCTGCACCTTCACCGCCATCGAGCAGGACGCCGAAGGCGTGGAGGTGAGCTTCACCGACGGCAGCCGCGGGCGCTATGACCTGGTCATCGGCGCCGACGGCCTGTATTCCAAGGTGCGCGAGGGCGTGTTCCCTGCCGCACCCAAGCCGCGCTACAGCGGCCAGGCGGTGTGGCGCGCCGTGCTGCCGCGCCCGGCCGAGGTGACGACGGCCATGATGTGGATGGGCCCCAAGGTCAAGCCCGGCGTGAACCCGGTCTCGGCCACCGAGATGTACATGTTCATCACCGAGCACCGGCCGGTGAACGAACGGGTCGATCCCCAGGACTTCCCGCGCCTGATGTCGGCGCTGCTGGAAGGCTTCAGCGCCCCGCTGCTGCGCGCCATCCGCGAGAGCCTGGACGAGCGCTCGCAGATCGTGTTCCGCCCGCTCGAAGGCCTGCTGATGCCCCAGCCGTGGCACCACGGCCGCGTGGTGCTCATTGGCGACACGGTGCATGCCACCACGCCGCACCTGGCCTCGGGCGCGTGCATCGGCATCGAGGATGCCGTGGTGCTGGCCGAGGAGCTGGGCCGCGGGGGCCATGTGGAGGAGGCGCTGCAGGCCTTCCAGCGCCGGCGCTGGGAACGCTGCCGCATGGTGGTGGAGAACTCCGCCCGCCTGGGCGAGATCGAGATGGCCGGCGGCGACAAGGAGGAGCACGCCCGCATCATGCGCGCGTCCATGATGGCCCTGGCGGCTCCGGTCTGAACCGCACCGGAGCAGCGTCATGACGACGAGTACGGAACGCTGGCCCGGGCGAGCGGCGCTGATGGTGGCGCACTGCGCCGGCATGGTGGACCTGGTGGCCCTGCCGGTGTGGGTCGGCACGCTGATCACGCACTACGGGCTCGACCCCCAGCAGGCCGGCGCCCTGGCCACGCTTTTCCTGGTGGGGGCGGTGGCGAGCAGCCTGTTCTTCGCGCCGCGCCTGCAGCGACTTCACGCCCGCCGCGCCGCGGCCCTGGGCTTCCTGGTGGCGGGCACCGCCTTCATCGGCGTGGCCTTCACCACGGCGTACGTGGCCATGGCGCTGCTGCATTTCATCGCCGGCGTGGGCGCGGCCTGCGCCTTGAGCATCACGCACGGCACGATCGCCCGCAGCCAGCGGCCGCACCGGCTGTTTGCGCTCGTGGGCATCGCGCTGGGCCTGTTCGCCGTGGTGTTCCTCGGCGCCACGCCGAAGCTGGTGGCGGCAGCCGGCGGGCCGGTGCTGTTCCAGGTGTTCGGCAGCCTGATGCTGCTGGCCGCACTGGTCTGCGCCGCGCTGTTCCCGTTGCCTGCGCAAGCGGCCGCACGCGACGAGGGCGGTCCGTCCACGAGCCGCGTTAGCGCGGCGGTGTGGTTCGGCGCGCTGGGCATCAGCTGCATGACGGTGGTGCAGGCCATGGTCTTCAGCTTCCTGGAACGCATCGGCGCTGACCGGGGCTTTGGACTGGAGGCCGTCACCGGCGTGCTGATCGCGCTGGGCATCGTCAACCTGTTCCCGGCCGCGCTGGCCGCGGCGCTGGAGCGGCGGCTGAGCGCGCGCCATGTGGTGCTGGCCGGGCCCATCGTGCAGGCGGCCCTGGCGCTGACCATCGCGCAGGCCACCAACTTCTACCCGTACGCCGGCGCGGCGGCCTTCTTCGCCGCCGTGATGATCTTCACCCACACCTACGCCTTCGGCCTCATCGCCAGGCTCGACCCCAGCGGCCGCGCGCTGGCGGCCACGCCCGCGATGCTCATGGTCGGCTCGGCCATCGGCCCGATCCTGGGCGGCACGCTGGTCAAGTTCCAGGGCTACGGCAGCCTGGGCATGGCTGCCGCGGCGATGGCCTGCATCGCCGTGGCGTGCTTCAGCCGCGCCCGCGAGCCGGTGCCTGCCTTGCGCGCCGCCTGACCGGCCTGCCATCCCCGCACAACGACCACAAGGAGACTTCCATGACCCGCCATCCCCGGCGCCGCCTGATCGATTTGTCCATCTACCTGGAGAACGACGTGCTGTCGGACCCGCCGCCGCTGGCTCCGAGGATCACGTACCAGAAGCACGCCGACACGCTGCCCGAGTTCATGGCCATGCTGCCCGGCACGAAGGCCGAGGACTATCCGGACGGCGAGGCCGCCGCAGCCGAGTGGGTGACCCTGACCACGCACAACGGCACGCACCTGGACGCGCCGTGGCACTTCCACTCCACCATGGACGGCAAGCTGGGCAAGGCCCGGCTCTCCATGACCATCGACGAGGTGCCGCTGGAGTGGTGCTTCCAGCCGGGCGTGAAGCTGGACTTTCGCCACCTGCCCGACGGCTACGTCGCCACCGCGGCCGACGTGCAGGCCGAGCTGGCCCGCATCGGCCACGCGCTGCAGCCGCTGGACATCGTGGTGGTCAACACCCGCGCCGGCTCCCGCTACGGG
>NZ_AUMO01000120.1 GCF_000430725.1 Azohydromonas australica DSM 1124 | reverse complement strand
GATTCGCCGTTGTCGCCAGCGAAGTACGCAACCTGGCACAACGCAGCGCCCAGGCAGCCAAGGAGATCAAGGATCTCATCCAGCTCAGTGTCGAGCGCGTGGAGCAGGGCACGGAGCTGGTTGACCGCGCGGGCATCACGATGAGCGAAGTGGTCGCCTCCATTCGCCGGGTGACCAGCATCATGAGTGAGATCAGCTCCGCCAGCGCCGAGCAAAGCTCCGGGGTGGCCCAGGTCGGCGAGGCCGTGTCCGAGATGGACAAAACCACTCAGCAGAATGCGGCGCTGGTCGAGCAAAGCGCTGCGGCAGCAGAAAGCTTGAGGTCGCAGGCCCAGCAACTGGTGGGCACTGTGGCTGTGTTCAAGCTGGCCGGCGAGAGGAACCTGCATGCTCCATTGGCCACGCTCACAGCCAAGTCCAAGGGCCGGGATCGCACGCAGCGGCAGGAAGGTGACCATGCGACGAATGTGAAGCGGCCTGGCTTCAAGGGTGCTCCTGCAGAGCCGTTTTAAGGCCTGCTGCTTTTGGCTCACGTCACAGCGCGGATTCCTGAGGGCATCAAGGCGCTGAGCATGGTGGCCCAACAGCGCCAGCAGCAACAGTACCAGGGTGACCAGCTCTGGAACGGCCCGTGAGGGCGTTTACCGGATCGGACATCGGGCCGGATTTGGATCCAGATTCGGACGTTGGCTGCGGCTGGCAAGCAGCCTGTCGCTGGAGAGCTGGTTCCAGCACTTCAGCGCGTTAGGCGTGTCCGTACGCTGTACAGCGAGCAGAGCAAGCAGGACATCGGACGAAGTTCGCGTAGTCCTTGCTGACGTTACTACCTCTATGGGACAACGCGATCCTGTACGGTCATTGTGTGAAGGATGGTTCATGGGCGCAGGGCAAGCGGATGGGGCTGCGGCACCTGAGGTGATGGCGGACAGGGTCAGCGCCTACGCCTGGGACACCACCCCACTGGGTGCCGCCCAGACGTGGCCCGCGAGCCTGCGGGCGGCTGTGGCGCAATGCCTGGCCAGTGGCCGTCCCTGCTTGCTGTGGTGGGGCGCGAAGCTGCTGCAGATAGCCAACGACGCGGCCTGTGCACTGCTGGATGCCCAGCACGCAGCGCTGGCCGTGCCCGCCGCCACGGCATGGCATGAGGCCTGGGTGCAGCTGGCACCGCTGCTTGAGCGGGTGATGCGCACGAGCGAGCCTGCCGTGGCACGGGAGCTGCCACTGGTCTCGCCAGAGACCGCGCAGCCATGGTCCCTTAGCCTGGTGCCACTGCATGACGAAGCAGGCCGGGCCGTTGGCGTACTGGGCACGCTGCTGGAGGCAACCACGCTGGCGTACGAGCGCCGCCAGCAGCTGCGTCTCATGGCGGACGCAGTACCGCAAATCTTGTGGATCGCGAATGCCGAGGGCGCCACGCTCTACGTCAACCAGCGCTGGACCGAGTACGCCGGCTCGCCCATCGACCCGGCATCTTCCTTGGCCGATGTGGCGCGCTTCATCCATCCGGACGACGTCGGCCCGAGTGCTGCAGTATTCGACCAGGCGCGGCGCGAGGGCCGCTTCTACGAGACGGAAATGCGGCTGCGCTCGGCAGCTGGCCAGTGGCGCTGGTTTCTCGTGCGTGCGGCACCCTACCGCGATCCGGACAGCGGGCAGCTCCTGCGCTGGTTCGGAGTGTCGGTGGATATCCATGACAGGCACCTGGCCGAGCAGGCGTTGCGTGAGAGCGAAGCGCGCTTCCGTGCCATCGCGGACCTGGTACCCGACCTGCTGTGGAGCAACGATGCCAGCGGTCGCGTGGAATGGTTCAACAGGCGCTGGAGCGAGTACACCGGCCAGGAGATGAACGAGGCATTGGGCCAGGGTTGGCTCGAGGCCATCCATCCCGACGACCGTCCTGTCACTCTGAAGTGCTGGCGCCAGACGCTGCAGGCGCAGGCCTGTTTTGTCGCCGAGCACCGTATCCGCCGCCATGACGGCGCCTGGCGCTGGCACCTTCTGCGCAGCGAGCCCTCTCTCGATACGGCAGGGCATGTCTCTCGCTGGTTTGGTTCAGCCATCGACGTGCACGACCAATACTGCGCTCAACAGCTGCTGGAGCAGCGCGTGCAGCAGCGCACTGCCGAGCTGCGCGCCATTCTCGACACGGCTGCCAGTGCCATCGTGGCGACCGACAGGACGGGGCACATCACGATGCTGAACCCGGCTGCGGAGCGAATGCTGGCTCTGCCAACAGCACAGGCGCAGGGGCGCTCAATGCTGGAATTCCTGTTGGCAGAAGAACTGCGTTTCGACGCCCACTGGCTGCCGGTCGAGCTGGTGGAGCTGTTGACGCCAGGCGCGGCCGACAAAAGCGGTGACCGTCGGGCACGACATCGAGGCGAGTTCACCTGCGTGCGCACCGACGGCACACGTTTTCCCGCCCTGTCGAGCTTTGGCCTGTTGCGCGACACGCAGGGAGAGGCCACGGGCTTCATCGTCAGCTTCACCGATCTCAGCGGGCGCAAGGCAATGGAGGAAATGCTGCGCCAGCGCACCCGGGAGGCCGAAGCAGCCAGCCAAGCCAAGAGTGCTTTCCTGGCCCACATGAGCCACGAGTTCCGTACGCCGCTCAATGCCGTCATCGGACTCAGCGAACTGCTGCTGCAGCGGGAACTGCCCCGGGACGTGTCGCGCTTCATCGGCCATATCCACCAGGCCGGCGAGCAGCTGCTGGCGCTCACCAACGACGTGCTGGATCTCTCGCGCATCGAGTCGGGCGTGATGCAGCTGGAGGAGGCCGTCTTCGAGCCCTTGGCGCTGCTAGACGCTGTGTGCACCCTGGTGCGACCTCAGGCCGATGCCAAGGGGCTCTCCCTGCAGCTGGAGGCAGCGCCCGATCTGCCAGCACGCTTGGTTGGCGACGCCTTGCGGCTCAAGCAGGTGCTGCTCAACTTGCTGAGTAACGCCGTGAAGTTCACGCACGCCGGCTTCGTCGCGCTGCGCGCTGCGCCGCTGACGCACGGGGGTACACATGCGACCTTGCGCTTCGAGGTACAGGACACGGGCATCGGCATCGCCGTAGAGGCGCAGGTGCATGTCTTCGAGCCATTCATACAGGCTGACGGCTCCACCACGCGGCGTTTCGGCGGCTCAGGGCTGGGGCTGTCCATCGTGCGCAGTTTGGTGGACATGATGGACGGGCAACTTGCCTTGGAAAGTCAGCCAGGCAAGGGCAGCACGTTCAGCGTGACGCTGTCGTTTCCCATTGCATGACCAGTACACCCTGCCGTTGCGTGGATGGCTTGGTCACTCCAGCAGGTACTTGCAGCGGTTAGCATCAATGGCAAACGAATCGTTGTTTGGCTTAATGGTTGCCGCCATGCCAAAACGCGTGTCTCCTGATTTGCCCGGCTGGCGCCTTCGCGAACGTGAATTCGCCGACAGTATCTATGTGAAGTCCAAGAGCCAAAACTCGTTGAGTCGCTCAGCCCGGAACTGCCGGGCTACCTTGTCCGACGGCAAGGACGCGGTCGTGTCAGCGACGGTGGTGTGCACCACCTTGCCGCGCAGGTTCTAACGCCGCATCAGCCACTCGACCGTGCAGCGCGCCATCGTGATGCGTTCGCGCTGCAATTGCCGCCAGACCCTGCGCGCGCCGTAGAACTGCATGTTGTCGCGCCACACGCGCTTGATGTGTCCGACCAGCGCGTCGTCACCGCCGAAAAACCTCGCTTCCTGACCGCCGTCCACAACTACAGCACCATGCGTGCGGACGTCACGGTCCTTGCGTGAAAACCTCACCGACATCTTTAAAACCCAGCACCTCTGAAGGAGTTGGTGCGGCTTGCACGGCTCGCCGGCCCCGAGCAGGGGATCGGTGTTCGAATAGGGGGTGACGTACCGCGTAACATGCCCTGATGGACTCTTCGAAATCCAGCATCCGGGTCCCGGGAACGGCACCGCTCGAGATAGCGCCGACCATCAGCAACTTGCTTGGCAATGGCGGCAACGAGCTCTTTCGCCGATTGGTCGACAGTGTCCGCGACTACGCCATCTTCCTGCTGACGCCGCAGGGGACGGTTGCCTCCTGGAACCCGGGAGCCGAGCGCATCAAGGGATACACGGCTCAGGAGATCATCGGCCAGCACTTCTCCGTCTTCTACCCGCAAGAAGCCATCGACCGAGGCTGGCCGGACGAGGAGCTACGCCAATCGGTCACGTTCGGACGACTGGAGGACGAGGGTTGGCGTCTACGCAAGGACGGCAGCCGCTTCTGGGCCAATGTCGTCATATCGCCCCTGGTGGGGGCCAACGGCGAGCTGCTTGGCTTTTCCAAGGTAACGCGCGACTTGACCGAGCGGCGGGAAGCCGAACAGCGGGTCCGCGAGAGCGAGCGCAGCCTGCGTCTGCTTGTCGAGTCCGTGCAGGACTACGCCATCTTCACGCTCGACTGCGACGGTGTCATCCGGAGCTGGAACACCGGCGCCCAGCGCATCAAGGGCTATGAGGCCAGCGAGGCCATCGGAAAGCACTTTTCGATGCTCTACGAACCAAGCCGGATCGTGGAAGGCTGGCCACAGGAAGAACTGCGGCTTGCCCAGCAGCACGGCCGGTTGGAGGACGAGGGCTGGCGCCTGCGCAAAAACGGCAGTCGCTTCTGGGCCAACGTCGTCATCACTGCCATTCGGGACGAACACGGCAGCCTTGTTGGTTTTTCCAAGGTCACGCGTGACCTCACCGAGCGTCGCCAGTACGAGGAGCAGCTTCGTGAGCGCGAGGAAAACCTGCGGCTGCTTGTCGAAGGCGTGAAGGACCATGCCATGTTCCTGCTCGACCCACAGGGGAACATTCAGACCTGGAACCCGGGTGCTCAACGTGTGCTCGGCTATGAGGCCAACCAGGTCCTTGGCCGGGATGTCGCCATGTTTTATCCCGAGGATGAGCAGCACCCCGGAAGGGTTGCAGCCGAACTGGCGCACGCCAAGGCCGCAGGATACCTGCTGGTGGAGAGCTGGCGGCAAAGAGCGGACGGCTCTAGGTTCTGGGCTGAGATAGCGACGACAGCGCTTTTCAACGAACAAGGCATCTGTCGCGGTTTCGTGCGAATCGTCCGGGACATGACCGAAGGGCGGCGTGTGGAAACGCTCGAACTGGAGGGCAAGCGCGTTGCGGAATTCATAGCGATGCTGTCGCATGAGTTGCGCAATCCACTAGCGCCGATACGCAACGCCGTGAGCATCTTGAAGCGGTTTGTCGACAAGCCAGAAGCGGTGTGGTGCGTCGAGCTCGTCGGACGCCAGGTTGGGCACCTGGGCCGCCTGGTTGACGACCTTCTGGATTTCACTCGCGTCACTCGCGGCAAGATTCAGATTGATCCCGTTGTGCTGGAGCTCAATACCCTGGTGCGGATGGCGGTGGAGTCCACCAAGGCGACCGTCATGGCGCACGGGCATAGTCTCAACCTTCACCTGGCCAGGTGCCCCGTACCCATCAAGGGTGACACCACACGGCTCACGCAGGTGGTGGTCAATCTCATGACCAACGCGGCCAAGTACACCCCTCAAGGAGGACGCATCGACGTGCACGTCGGCTCGGATGGCAACGTGGCGACGCTGCGGGTGGTTGACAACGGCATTGGCATGACGGAGTCGCTTCTGCAGCGCGCGTTCGAGCCCTTTGTCCAGGGTGTGAGGGGCCTGGACCGGGCCGAAGGTGGACTCGGTATTGGCCTGGCCCTCGTCAAGACTATCGTCGGACTGCATGGAGGCAGCGTCAGCGCCGCAAGTGCTGGCCCAGGGATGGGAACGACCTTCACGGTCACTTTGCCTCTGTCTGATTCCGATCCCGAGCCGGCTGTCGCCGATGTCCAGACTTTGGTGCCTGCAGCCAGGCGCGTACTCGTGGTTGATGACAACAAGGACGCGGCCGAGAGCATGGCCTTGCTGCTTCGCATGTCCGGCCATGAAGTGAGCATTGCTCGAGACGGCGCGGAAGCGCTGACCTTGGCACCGTCGCTCAAGCCTGAATCCGTGCTGCTGGACATCGGTCTGCCAGGCATGGATGGGTATGAGCTCGCACGTCGGCTTCGAGGCCTTCCAGGGCTTGAACAGGTGCAGGTCGTGGCTGTCACGGGCTACGGACAGGACACTGACCGGCAAGCGGCCGTGGCTGCCGGTATCCACCTGCACCTGACCAAGCCCGTGGATCCTCAAGAGCTTGCAAGGCTACTGGCCTGATGCATTGATGCGTTTCTGGTATTGAGCCGCTGGCCAGACGAATACAGCACTGGCGGCAAACACGGGTTCGCGCGTTGGCTCAATGTCAATGCCTTGCATCTCACGCACTGGCTCAACGCTCTTTCGGCAAGCTGGTCGCTGACGACCGCGATGCCGCAAAAACCCATGCCCTGCGCGTGAGGTTGGACCGCGGAGCGTACGTCGCGGTGGGGGACCGGGCCGAGCAATTTCATCAGCCCGCTTGTTGCCCACCAACCCTGTGGATCACCGCGACCGCTGCTGCCGCAGGTGGCTCGCATTCAGCAGCGCCAACAATCGACCCGTTGCCACGACCGGCACAGCAGGGCAGGGGATAGCGCGGATACGGTAGGCTTCGATGTCGCCGACTTGATGTTTGTCAATACGGCCGTCATCCTTTGTTTGTAAGCAAGTCCTTGGGCGATGAAAAGAACCGACAGCCCCGAACACCTGACAGCGCTCCAACGCACCGCAACACTGGTGTGCTCATCGGCCGGCTTCGAGCAACTGGCCACCAATGTGCTGCAGGCCTGCCTGCCGCTGCTGGGGGACTTCGGCTTTTTTGACGTGGACCTGGACGCCGAAGTGGTGCGCACCGTGCGCGCCCACGACGACCCGGGCACGGAGGCCATGCTGCGGCCTACGCGCTGGGCGCGCCAGGAGCACGCCGATGGGATGAACCTGTGCGCGTTGTCCACGGGCAAGGCGGCCGTCCATTGCGACATCGACGATGCCTGGTACCGGCAGGCTGCAAGGGACGAGGCTCAACTGACCGGGATGCGCGCCCTGGCTTTTCGATCGATGATCAGCGTGCCCATGCGCTTCAACGGCGAGCTCGTCGGTGCGCTGACTCTTTTCATGGGCCACTCGAACCGCCGGCACACCGAAAAGGACGTCGCGCTCGC
This sequence comes from Azohydromonas australica DSM 1124, assembly GCF_000430725.1. GTDB lineage: Bacteria > Pseudomonadota > Gammaproteobacteria > Burkholderiales > Burkholderiaceae_C > Azohydromonas > Azohydromonas australica. The sequence goes on along the minus strand of NZ_AUMO01000120.1, from coordinate 9,302 downwards.
GCAGGACATGGCCGACCTTGCCGCGCCTGCGATGGCCAACGTGCGGCTGTTGGCGGCGGAGCGCCATGCACGGCTCGTTGCCGAGGCGGCACAGCGGCGCATGCGGCTGCTCACCGCGGCCAGTAGCGAGCTGTCCCAGTCCCTGGACACGGCGACGACGTTGGAGACCATTACCCGGCTACTCGTGCCAGACATCGTGGACTGGTGCCGCATCGACCTGGTAGACAGCCAAGGCCAGGCATCGGTGGCTCTGGTGCGTCACAAGGATCCCGTGCTGGCAGCCCGGGCCGAGGCCCACTCCCGACGTTGGCGTGCTGCTGCCACCATACCGGGTTCAATCGACTGGACCATCCAGCAGGCCCGGGCTCATCGCGGCAGCGTAACGCCCGAGAACATCAACCTGATCACAGACCCGGAGTTCACCGAGATGGTGAACACCATGGGTGTGCGCGACTCGCTGATGGTGCCGTTGGTAGCGCGCGGCCGCACGCTCGGTGCCTTGGTCGTGCTGCAGGCCGAATCCGGACGGCGCTTTGACGACGAAGACATGGAAATGCTCGCGCAACTCGCCAACCGCGCAGCCCTGGCCTTGGATAACGCGCGGCTGTTTGCCCAGGCCCAGGACGCGCGGCGGCAGGCTGAACGAGCCAGCCGCACCAAGGACGAGTTCCTGGCGATGCTGGGCCATGAGCTGCGAAATCCCCTTCATCCGATCGTCACGGCACTGACCCTGCTTGATCAGCAGGATCAGCGGGCGCGGGAGGTCGCCCGCCAAGTACTGGGCCGCCAGGTACAGCACCTGACGCGGCTGGTTGATGACCTGCTCGATGTGGCGCGGATTGCCGAAGGGCGCATCACGCTGGCGCCGGAGCCCGTGGACATGAGCGCGCTCGTCACCGAAGCGGTCGAGAGCGTGCGGCCGACACTGCAGGGCAAAGGCATTGAATGCCGACTGGAGTTGCCCGTGGTGCCGGCAGTGGTCCGCGGCGATCGCACTCGGCTGCTGCAGGTGCTCACGAACCTCCTGATCAACGCATGCAAGTTCACTGACGCGGGTGGCATGGTCACCACCTTGCTGTCCGTCGTTGGCGCCGACGTGGAGGTGTGCGTCACGGACACCGGCGTTGGCATTGAGCCTGCATTGCTGCCACAGGTGTTCGAAACCTTTGTCCAAGGCGCACAAGCCATGGCGCGAGAGCGAGGTGGCCTGGGCCTGGGGCTGGCCATTGCCAAGTCGCTGGTGATGCTCCACGGCGGGCGCATCACCGCCCACAGTGACGGCAAAGACTCGGGAAGCAGTTTCCGAGTCGCATTGCCGCTGCTGCGAACTGATGCATCGCCAAGCACGACGACAGCGGACCCGGCTAGCCAGCCTGCTACGGCCACTCGGGTGTTGGTCATCGACGACAGCGAAGACGTGCGGGAAACCATGTGCATGCTCCTTGATAGCCAAGGCTACGAAGTGCGCTGCGCTGCCGACGGCGCGGACGGTCTTGAACTTGCCCAGGACTTCAGGCCCGACGTGACGCTGTGCGACATCGGGATGCCTCACCTTGACGGCTATGAAGTCGCGCGCCGATGGCGTTGCCACGCTGCGCTCAAGACAACGACTCTCATCGCTCTCACCGGCTACGGGCGCACCGCGGACCAGGCGCTGGCCCACGATGCCGGATTCGATCGTCACCTGACCAAGCCCGTGGACAGCAAGACGCTGTTGGACCTGGTCGCCTCTCTGGCGCAGACGATTCAGCGGCGCAAGAGTGTCGGTGAAGCTCTACCTTCCAAGCCAAGTGCTCCTTGACTTGGCTCTTTGCTGGCCATTTTTTCGAGCCCCAGGCATGAGCCACTGTTAGTGGCCGGCTCGGGTAGTGCCGCCTCGACAGATCTATTGCACGGGTGGCTCGGACTGGCAGCGCTTTTACGATGAGGCGCCGATTTTCTCGGATGGGTCCACTTTCGGGGAGGCCCGGTTACTACCGCCTATGATGTGCACGGCCCGTTTTGATGAGTCTGGCAGCCTTCCTGGGTGCTTCCTGCAGCAGTATGACAAGCAACGAATTTGCCCTTTCCCTTGAACTGCCCAGGCGCACGGTGGCCTTGGTGCTTGCCGGCGGCCGGGGCAGCCGCCTGATGAATCTCACGGACCACCGCGCCAAGCCAGCGGTTTACTTCGGCGGCAAGTTCCGCATCGTCGACTTCGCGCTGTCCAACTGTCTGAACTCCGGCATCCGCCGCATCGGCGTCATCACCCAGTACAAGAGCCACAGCCTGCTGCGCCACCTGCAGCGCGGCTGGGCTTTCCTAAAGGCGGAGATGAACGAGTTCGTGGACCTGCTGCCGGCGCAGCAGCGCATCGACGAGGAAAACTGGTACCGCGGAACGGCTGATGCGGTGTACCAGAACGAAGATATCGTCAGGAGCTATCGAGCCAAGTACGTCCTGGTCCTGGCCGGGGACCATGTCTACAAGATGGACTACAGCCTGATGCTGGCCGACCATGTCGCCAGCGGCGCCGAATGCACGGTGGGCTGTATTGAAGTGCCACGTGAGGAAGCCAGCGGCTTCGGCGTGATGGCGGTGGACGCCAGCGGACGCATCACGGATTTTGTCGAAAAGCCTTTGCAGCCGCCGCCGATCCCGGGCCACACCGACGTGTCGCTGGCGAGCATGGGCATCTACGTCTTCAACGCGGACTACCTGTTCCGCGAACTCGCGCGCGATGTTGCCGACGAAGATTCGGATCACGATTTCGGCCGCGACATCCTTCCACGCGCAGTGCAGCAGGGCGTCGCGCGGGCACACCATTTCGGGCGCAGCTGCGTAGGGCACGGCCGCGCCCCTTATTGGCGCGACGTGGGAACAGTCGATGCTTACTGGGACGCCAACATCGACCTGACCGCGACCGAACCGCAGCTCGATCTATACGACCAACGCTGGCCGATACTGACCTACCAGCCACAGCGCCCGCCTGCGCGGTTCGTGGGCGCGGGCTCGGCCACCGAGTCCCTGGTGTCGGGTGGCTGCATCGTGGCCGGGCGGGTGCAGCAGTCGCTCGTCTTCTCGAGTGTGCGCATCGACTCCAATGTGCAACTCAACCATAGCGTCCTGCTGCCCTATGTAGAGCTCGGGCGCAACGCCCGTGTCAGCCGTGCCGTGGTGGACCGGGGTTGCATCATCCCGGATGGGACGGTCATCGGCGAGGACCCTGTCTCGGACGCAAGGCGCTTTCACCGGACCGAACGCGGCATTGTGCTGGTGACGCGCAAGATGCTGGCACAGGTATAAGCTGATGGGTAGCCCATGCCGCCGTGCTCACGGCTCCATGAAGTAAAGGCCAGAACGCAGTGACGGTCGGCACAAGCACCGTGAAGCGGTCATGCAAGAACCAAGCGCATGCAAGAGAAGCAGCCCGCTGCAGTGAGCGGGCTGTGAAAGATCCTCAGAGGAGACAACGCCTGAGGACCGGAGGAGCTTTCAGATGGGAGCAAACAGAACGCCCATGTGAAACGGGCAGACGCAGCGCACAGCGCACGAAGCAGAATCAGGCCGTCCCGTTGATCTCTTCCCCGGCCGCCTGGCGCACGCGCTCAAAGGTCTGGTGGGCTTGCAGCACCTTTTCCACGTAGCGAGGTGCCCGGCCAGAGTACTTCACCAGCGCAGCATGCAGTCCGGACGCCTGCTCGATGTACTCGGCCAGGATGCGCGTGCCCACGTCGATGTTCGTCTCGGGATGGAACAAAGAGGCCCGGGCGCTAGCGACACGGCTGCCCTGGAGCTTGTCCATGTGGAAACGCGGAACGACCTGCATCAGGCCTTGAGCGCCGTAGCCGCTGGTAGCCTGCGGATTGAAGGTTGATTCGCGCGAGATGATGGCCAGCACCAGCGAAGGAGACAACTGGTACCGGGCACCAGCCGAATAGGCCGCGTTGACGATACGCGAGGCAAGAGCCTTGGTAGTGCGGAACTCGGCCATGATGAAATGAACGAGTGCGCCTTTTTCCGCTGCACTGTTTGCCGGCTTTCTGGCCGCAGTGGTCGTCTGCAGCGAAGCCGTAGCGACCAAGGAGGGCTTGTGCTGAGGGGCTGGTTGCCCTGGTCCATTGGCTTGTGCGATGGCACCTGGGCCACTGCAAGTCAGCGTAAGAAGCGCCGTGAGGATCCAGAGTTTCGCGTGTCCTTGAACCGATGCAGCAGTATTCATTGTTAGCAGTACTTGTTTGGCAGCGCCGCCGCTGAACGACGGCACCCGGGTGTCCAAGAACTGCGTGTTGAAACCCTTCAGCCCAAGCCTGGAGCGTCAACGACCGCGAATTGGACAGGAAAACCTTGAAGAAGACCTGCAAGAGACTCTCAAGGCGATGATTAGGCCCAAAAAGTGACAAATAATATTTGTCGCAGCGACGGAGATTTATTCTCGTCTCTGATGCGGCATCGCACACTGGCAATTTGATGATCGCCAGAACCGTGAACAATCTCACGTTCTTGTGCAAGAACGGCAAGTCTATAGGCGCTGGACGCTAGCTTGGTTAAAAACATGAAATGACCCCACACTGCTACCTAGCCGCGAAAGTATTTGCAACCATACAGCTTCTTTCAAATAAGGTAAGTATTCACTTAACCTAAAATCACCCTTGAATCTTTAAGCTTTCGTGTTGCTGACAGCGCTTGCGCGATCCATCTGAGAACTCGAAATATTTCTTCGCACAGAGGCGATGGAAAATCCTAATCGCGTTGATTGATAAAAGTACGAACCCCGTGCTCTTGGCTAACCCAAACATTTATATATGCTGCCGGCCGAAGTGGAAGTGCAGGAGCAGTGCTCAAAGCTGAAGTGCGTTGGCGCCTTCCATGTCCACTGGTGAAGCTGCGCTTGCAGCTACCCCAGCTCACTCGTTCAACATCATGCCGGTCCGTCAATGAAGCAAGCTGCATTGTTCCTGGCTACCTTGGCTTCGGCGTTGGCTCATTCCCAAACGAGCTTCCTGCCTGAAGCGTGGCTACCGGTTGAAGTCCGACCTTTTGTCGAGGCGGGCACAAGGCCGATTGCGTTGCGCAGTGCAGACCTGAACGGCGATGGGCAACTCGATTACGTCTTGGTACTGGAGAAGCAGACAAGCGAAGATCAGGAGTCGGATTGGGAAGAAGGCCAGAGGCCGTTTCTTCTCATTGTCAGGGAGCCATCTCAAAAACTTCGGCTTGCGAAGCGAAATGACCGAATCATTCGGTGCAGCACCTGCGGTAGCGACATGCGTGATCCTTTAGAAGCGATCGAGGCCGACTTTGAAGGCTTTTCGGTACGCCACCGCGGCTGGGATGGAAGCAGCACTTTCCAATTCGGATATTCGCGCCTGAATGATACGTGGCAACTGACGAAATCTGAACAGGTCAAGCTTCATGCCAGACAGCCGTACCGTGCACGTGAGCACACTGTGTACACTGCGCCCATTCATTTCGGCACCATTGGCATCGCCGATTTTGACCCCGATGCCTATCTCAATGCTGAAGCCAAATAATTTGTCTTGTTCGGGTAAATTTTAGAGTCAATGCGTCGAGTACAGGCGGCCTTCCATGCTGAAGGCGTAGGCAGTAAACGATTATCATAAACAGGCCCTGTTGCACAAATAACCTGGAAAAGGTCAGCCCGCCAGATGTTGATAGCACCAGTAGTCTGACTAGATGGCGCCGGAGGAAGACAAGCAGGAGCGGCGTAACCGCAAGCCGCTCCTGTACTTCGGCGCCAAGCGTGGTGGACTGGCCGAAGCGGGGTGATCGAAAAGCCCTTCGCAGGCGAGCTGCAAGGGCTTTCCGCCGCATCAAGCTTTCAGTCCATTTGGAAAATAACCGCCCGGCGCCCGCTGTCGCTGTCAGCGACCGTCGTCGTCCGCATCACCCGGCATTGCGCGCTCGCCACCATCCTTCATCCTCTGCCACGCGTCGCGGGAGGCATGCCGTGCATGCTCCCATTCCAGAGAGGAGCTTCCACGAGCCCCGTGCCAGTCTCTGCCGAGGTCGGACTCAATTTCGTCAAATTGACGGCCGGGATAGCGGGTGTGAGCGTCCGCGCCATAACGGTAGGCAGGTGCGTAGTCGTCGTAGCCGGTACCGCTTTGCGCATACGGGCGGGTGCTCCAGCTGTCGCGCCAGTAGTCGTCATCGGCGGCATGGTCAGAGCCCGCCTTGCCCGCTAACGCGCCGGCCATAGCGCCAGCCGCTGCCCCGATGGCCGCACCGACAGGGCCCGTGACGCCACCGGCGAGGGTGCCGGCAATGGCACCACCGGCCACGCCGCCCGTTGCACCACCGGCGACCGCTCCGCCCGTAGCGTCTCGGCCGTCTTTGTCGGAGGTGCTGCCCGATTCATTGGACCTTCCAGCCAGAGCACCTGCGCCGGCTCCTGCCGCTGCACCGATCGCCGCACCGACAGGGCCCGTGACGCCGCCAGCAAGTGCTCCGGTGATGGCACCGCCCGCAATCCCTCCAACCGCACCACCTGCTACGGCTCCCTTCGCCGTGTCGTGACCGGCCTGAGCGGTGCTGTAGTCGTCCAATGACTTGCCGCTGCTGGTGTCTGTGTCGTCCGCTGCCTTGCCGCCCAATGCGCCGGCGATAGCGCCGGCAGCAGCACCGATGGCGGCACCGACCGGACCGGTGACGCCACCCGCTAATGCGCCCGTGATGGCTCCACCGGCCACGCCGCCGACCACCGTGCCGACCACTGCCCCCTTGGTCGTCGCATGGCCTTCCTTATCCAAGTCCACATTGGGCTTGTTGGCGCGATCGTTCATCAGTGACTCCTCTCGTGGATTGCGCCCGTCCAGCTCTATGGAAAGGAGTGGTCCGGACACGCTTGGTGGGGAAACGCTGCTGCTAGAGCAAGGTCTAGACCTGGGTCGCGAGACCATAGCCATGCTTGCCCCGGCCGCATTCGTGCGCCCGCCACCGCAGCCAGGGCAAGAGCTCACTGACTTGTCAACGGCCTGTCCAACAACCAAGGCTGTGTTGGCCTGCGTGAAACTCCCAGCGTCCGAGGAGGGCTTGTCCTGGCTCGTTTCCGCTTGAAAGACATCCGACGCGGCCGAAGCTGGAACATGAGGACGACTTCGTGCAGTCAATCCGCACACGGTGCAGGAACAACAAGAAGGCAGAGCGGCTGTGCTGGATATCCAGACAACTTTCGTGATGATGCTCGCGACCGTGGTGGCCACCGCGGTGGCGCTGCCCGTGCTGGTAGGCTGGCGAGGCAGCACGGGCGGGCGCTGGATGAACGCCAGCGCCGTGGCGCAGGCCCTCGCCTGGGGCGCGCTGCTGCTGGCGCGCCCGGTGCACGACCGGCTGTTCTCCACGTTGTGGATCGCCCTGCTGGGGTTGAGCTTGGTGTGCATCTGGCACGCGCTGGACGCCTGGCTACGTAACCGCCCGGGACGGCTTGCCATGCATGCCGCGGCGTTGCTCGTGCCGCTGGGCTATGGGCTAGGGTTCGAGCGCTACGCCTTTCGCGTGGGCTGGTCCAACTTCGGGTTGGCGCTGCTGCTGGGTGGGGTGGGGCTGGCCTGCGCCTGGCCCGCGCAGGGCGTGGGCCGGCGCTGGCGCGGCGTGGTGCTGGTGAGCGTGGCGGCCTTGGCTGTAGTGACGCTCGGTCGCGGCATCCTGGGCGCCTTCTTCACCGATCTGTACCCGGAGCTGCGCACGCCACATCCACTCAACTTGGCCGGCGCGATATTGCAGCACATTGCCCTGGCGCTGATTACGCTCTCGCTTCTTGCGGGCTGGCACGACGAGGCAGGGCAGGCACTCAAGCGGCTGGCTACCACGGACGGGCTCACCGGGCTGCTCAACCGTCGGGCTTGCATGGAGCAGGCCGCCGTCATGATTGCGATGGCGCGCCGTGACCGCCAACCGTTCGCGGTGCTCCTGCTGGACCTGGACCACTTCAAGCAGATCAACGACACGCTGGGCCACGAGGGAGGTGACACGGCGCTGCGGCTGGTGGCCGAGCAGCTGCGCTGCTGTCTGCGCCAGACGGACCTGAGCTGCCGCTACGGTGGCGAGGAATTCCTGGTGGTGCTACCGCGGTGCGACCGGGCTCATGCCGTGGACGTGGACGCGAGGGTACGCACAGGTGTGGCCCGCTTGGCGCAAGTACGGCTGGGCATCACGGTGACTTTCAGTAGTGGGCTGACGCTGTTGCAGGACGGGGACACGGAGTTGGATGCGCTGCTGCGGCGTGCCGATGAGGCACTGTATGCCGCCAAGCACGCTGGTCGTAATCAGCTCCGCGTGAGCGCAACCAACAGGAGCCGCAACGAATCCGCCGTCTCGCCGTGAGCAGCCAAGTCTGCCGTCCGGCAACACCGGATGCTGCTTTGCCGCCGCGCCGTCGCTTTGCCTGCGGCCACCGACTCAAGCAGCGGCCTTTTCCGGCATCGCACCGACAAAGCGGCGCAGCCGACGTTCCCGGTCCGACGCCTCCCGTTGCCGGTTCGCGTATTCGCCGGCCTGCAGCGCATGCTCGCTGCGCCGGATAGTCTGGGTCAGGTCCAGATCCGAGATGTCGGCATCGACGACGGCACGCAGCGACTTTTTCGTGGCGGGGCTGAGCTGGCGCATGAGCTCGCTCAGGAAGGGGCAGGCGGCAAACAGCCCCACGCGGTCGAAGTGCCGACTGGAGAGTTCCTGCTCGAAGCGGTTTGCCACCATGGCGGCAAACCGGCGCATGCGGCTGCGAAACGGGTCTAGCGGTCTTGCAGGGGAGAGGCCATCACCAAGGCCACCCTGTGCCCAAACACTCTGGTTGGCCGCCTGCTGCTCCAGGCCGGACGCTGGACGAACCTCGGAGCGCAGCAGGGTGTCGAGCACGACCGGCGCTGCGGCATCGCCGGTGCGCACCAGCAACCTTGCCTCACTGGCATTGGCAATCAAAATCAGGTCGCAATTCATGCTGCATTTCCTAACGGTACTTTGTTATTCCCGGAGATAGAGGTCAATTCCGAAGCCAGCTGCGACGGCTTCCATAAGTTCTGCAAGCTCAGGCGGCGGTGGCTCGTCGCGCCACGCCCGCCAACAAGTGTTGAGCCACCTCCACGGGACCAGCCATGATTGGACGCGACGCAGCGCCCGCGGCCAGTAACCCTGCACCGGGCGTTTGCGCCTCCTTATTTTTCCCCCGCACCTTTTTAGGTGCGCAAGAAACGCTCTGGTGCAGCTCAAACAATGACTCAGCGCGCTGTACCTCATGCCACCAGCAAAACGAGAAGGCACACCACACCAAGGCCCAGTGACGCCGTATGGCATGGTCGGCACGC
>NZ_AUMO01000119.1 GCF_000430725.1 Azohydromonas australica DSM 1124 | reverse complement strand
CCACGAGCACGCCGCGCGCATGTGAGGCGAGCATCGGCTGCTCGGCCATCAACGCCAGGCGCTGCGCATTGATGGCCTGGGCATCCCAATCGGCCTCGCTCAGGAAAAATTGCAGTCGCTGCACTGCCGCTGCCTGGGCCTGCACCACCGGTTCGGCACCGGCCAGCGCTGTGAGTGTCTTGTTGCGGTCGTGCGGCAGCAGCAGCCCAGTGAGGTACGCCCGGAAGCTGCGTCGCTGGGCCAGCGTGTGGAACAGCTCATCGAACCTCTTGGCGTAGTCTTCAAGAGGTCCAGGCGCCGGTGGGCATGGGCGTGGAGCAGTCATGGCAATGACCTCCCAAACCGCTTACAGCAATCGACGTGCCTGCTTCAACAAAGTACCGCTATGGTGTCGGGCGTGGCGATCGCGCCGGCGATCTCCTGCGCGCCGTGCACGTCGTCGGTGCGCCGGCCAGCGCGTGCACGCCCGGCAGGTCGTCCAGTGCCACGGCCATGGACAGCAGGCATTTCACGTTGCGCCCACTACGGCCCTGGCCGCGCAGCGTCACGGAGCTATCGCCGCCGGTGAGGAAGTACGCAGATTTATTGAGAGACGTGATCGGTCTCACAGAAGATTCAATTTCACGCACATAAATGTTGTCAATAACATCCTTTGGACAACGATGGAGACAACGCGTGCCCTCAGCCTTTCACTCAACGGTTCGTTTCACCAAACCGGCCTCGACCATCGCCGCTGCCTGCCTCTTGCTCGTCAACGCGGGCTGTGGCGGTGGCAGTGACGCGCCCCCGCCTGTCGAAGGCGCCGCGACAACATTAAGCGCGACGTTGAACAATTTCATCCTCGACGATCCGCTGGCCGGCGACAATGGATTGCCGCAGTCGCCTGCAAAAACGACGTCCTATGGTCAGATCGCTATCGGGATGGACGTTGACGGCAATGCGATCCAGGCCGTTGACGAAGTAGACCTGCAGTATTTCGAGGGAAAGTACTACCTTTACGGTCCTTCCTTCACATGTGGCTCCTTCAACTACTCGCCCGGCGTGAATACCGGTCCGCTTATCCCGACGAATCCGAACTCGACCTATCGGTATTGCGGGCTGACGGTATACGTCTCGGACGACCTGATGAACTGGAAGCTGCTCGGCACGAACTACATCCAGGACCCGGTGACAGGCGAGCACTACTACGTCAAGAAGCCGCGGGTGGTCTACTCGCCCAAGACAGGGCTGTACAACATGTGGTTCCTGAATGGGCAGGCGGCGTTGTCCCAGATGGGCAGGACGGGCAAACAGTACGTGACCCAATCGGCCACACCGTACGGGCCGTGGAGCACGCCTTTCGAGCCCGTCATCTTCAACAGTGCGGGTCCCGTGGATTTCGCGCTGGCAACCGGTCCCGACGGGAAGTCGTACATGGCAACGTCGCACGGCGTGCTAACCACGGCGATGCTCAATGACGAGAAGACCGGCACCGTCGATCGCACGGACATTTCTGTCGCGAACAACGCAATCGGCGGCGGCGTGGGCCTGAGCTACCGCAACGGCTGGTGGTATCTCACCGGTACGAATACCTGCGGCAACTGCCTTGCATCGAACTTCTACTATCTCCGCGCCCGCGATCCTCACGGCCCTTGGCTCAGCCCGGCTGACGACTCGTCCGCTGCGCCACTGACCCCGGTGCAGCTTTCTTCCGACTCGGGCTATGCCCAGATGAAGGCGCCGTTCGTCCTTCCGGACTCAAAGGGCGCGACCCAAATCCTGCTCCCCGGAACCCGCTATATCTCGAACCCGCTCGGCGCACCGAGTACGAGCGTCAGCCAGGCCGGCGACAACAATCTGGCACTCGCAGGCTGGTACACCGTGCCGCTCGAGTTCGACGACCAGGGCAGGATCCTGCCGCTCGGCACGAAGCCCAGCTACCAGTTCCCGCTGGCCAAGGCGACTGCGTCCAGCCCGATGCCGACATACCAGGCCAATTTGGGCATCGACAGTTCCAAGTCGGTAGTCCAGAGCTGGGACTTGAAGCCCGGGGAGACGTTGGCCGCGGTCCTGCCGTCGATCTTCCAGCGGACCCCGGACAAATCGCCCGCCCCTGCGGTCAGCGCCACGATCCAGGAGCCATTCGTCAACGCGCCATTGCAGGCGCGCCTGCAACTCCCCAATGGACTCTCCTACAGCTGGGAGATCGACTCGAGAACGGTCGCCTGGGCCCCGTCGAAAGTTCCGCTGAACCTTCCGCAGGCCTATACCGGTGGCGGCCGGGTGACGTTGACCCTCAGCGCCAACGCGACAAACGGCGGGTATGGCGTCGCCGTCGGCAAGAAGGGGGCCCTCCTTAACGGCCAGTATGTCGCGGTCAAGGCAGGGACATCGACCCCATTGCCAGACGCCGAGATCCTGCTTTCCACGTCAGCCACCACCCTGGCACCGCCTCGCATCACCGCTCAGCCGAAATCCATCCGCGTGAGCGCTGGATCGAACGTGGGCTTCACCGTGCTGGCCGAGGGTGTCGGCCTTGGGTACCAGTGGCAGCGCAACGGACAGATCATTTTCTCGCCGAACGGCTACAACGAGTCGACCACTGCGGCGCTGCGCCTGTCTTCGGTCACGACCGCGGACAGCGGCACCTACACCGTCACCGTCATGAACCAGGTCGGAGCAGTCACGTCAGTCCCCGTGATGCTGCAAGTCACCCCGTAGCCAACGACATGTCGGGGTGTCCCGTGCGGCGGCAGGTCTGTCGACCTGCCGCCGTGGCAGCGCTGTTGCGAGCTACCTCGACGGTCCACGGCTGCTCAAGGCAAAGACAGGCCTGCTATTCTCTGTTCGGGTGAGCGTTTCTGCCGTGCACTATCCCAATCCCCGACACCTCCGCGCCTTCGTCGCGGTGGCTACCCTCCGCTCCTTTCACGGTGCTGCAAGCACCTTGCACATCGGTCAGCCGGCACTGAGCCAAGCCATCGCGAAGCTTGAGGAAATCGTCGGCGTCAAGCTGCTCGAACGCACAACGCGTTCGGTCAGCCTCACCCCCGCCGGCGAAGAGTTCCTGGCCGATGCGCGCCGCGTGCTCGAGTCGAACGAGAGGCTGCTTCAGCATGGCACCGATTGGGCCACTGGTGGCCGCGGCCGGTTGTCGATCCTTTGCATTCCGTCCGTGGCGCACCGGCTTCTGCCAAATGTCATGCGCCTGTTCAAGGCACGGTATCCCGGCGTACAGGTGGAGGTGCATGACCTGCCGGATCCTGTGCTACGCGACCGCATGAGCCGTGACGACGGCGATCTCGCCATCCTCTCGCTGTTCGATGAGGGTCAACCGGCAGATCACCTGCTGCCGCTGCTGCGCGACCGGTTCAGGCTGGTGTGCCGGGTGGATCATCCAATGTCCCGGCAAAAAACGGTAGACGGCGCGGCAGTTGCCGCACAGCCGCTGGTGATGCTGCGGCGAGGCACGGTCTACCGTGCCTTCATGGACGGCCTCCTCGGTGAGTCGGCGCCGCCGCTCAACAGCGTGGAGGTCGATCAGGTTGCAACCCTTCTCGGCATGGTGGAGGCTGGCCTTGGCGTCTCGATCCTGCCTGGACTGGGCTGTCCCAGCCCGGCACTGACGTCGATCGTCACTCGGCCACTGGTTCGTCCGGAGCTTTCACGGATGCTGGCTCTTGCACGCCCTGAGCGTCACCTCCTGAGGCCAGCCGGCGAAGCTTTCGTGCGCGTGGTCCTGGATTTCCTGCGCAGCAGCGAGATCGTGCTGCCTGAAGGTGTTGAACCCTTGACCTCGACACAGGAAGCGCAGCAACGGTTTTTTGCAGCCGAATAGCGGACAACGAGCAACTACTGCCCACTCGGTGCAGTTGTGCAAGTTCCCGATTCAGCGGTCTTCCCCTGGAACAGCTTGCGCCTTGTTTGGCGAGACGGGGACAGGGCCAGGCAGTGCCCTGCATTCATAGAAGACCCGCACGGTGCAGCGGGCGCAGATGCTTGGCTCCAGCCGGCCGCAGATGGCGCGGATGGCCGAGCGCTTGTCCTGGAAGACATGGTCTGCGCCCAACTCGTCCAGGAAGCCGTCGCGCCGCCACTGTTCCACCACGCGCGGGCGCGGGCGGTGAAAGTACAGGTCGCCGCCCGCAGCCCGGCGCGCATGCAGTTCCTGGCGCCACAGGTCCGAGCCGGCCACGTCAATGAAGTTCATGCTCTTTGCCATCACCAGCAGGTGCATCTGTGGCCGGGGCTCGTCGCGCAACGCCTGCAGCTGGTCCGACACGTGCGCAGTGGCGCCGAAGTAGACCGAGCCCTCCATGCGCAGCAGCTTGAGCTGCGGGCACTCCGGCTTGGCCCGCGATGATTGCGCCACCACGACGAAGGGTCGGTGGATGTCGCCGCGCTCACCGTCGAAGCCCATGGTTCGCATGGCCGGGCGCGAGGTGCGGTGCAGATACAGCCCGAGGGAGAGGGCGCTGCCGATGAGTACCGCGATCTCCAGACGTAGGGTGAGGGTCGCGGCGCAGGTGACCACCGCAATGACAAGCTCCTGGCGGCTGGCCTTGGTGAGCTGCCGCCAGCGTGGACGGTCCAGCAGCGTCCAGCCCACTAGCACCAGCAGCCCGGCGATGGCGGCATAGGGGATCAGCGCCAGCACCGGCGCGGTCAGCGCCACGAGCGGAACGACCATCAGCGCCGCGAACACCGCTGCCATACGTGAGCGTGCGCCGGCCTCCAGGTTGGGCATGGAACGGTTGAGCGAGCCGCAGGATACGTAGCAGGAGAAGAAGCCGCCAGCGAGGTTGGACAAACCTTGACCGAGGAACTCGCGGTTAGCGTCGATGCGCTGGCCCGAGCGTGCGGCCACGGCCTTGGCGATGGCGATGGACTGCGCCAGCGCCACCACCGTGAGCGCCGCCGCGATCCCGAGCAGCTGCGGCAACTGCTCGAACCGCACCGCCGGCACGTGGAAGGGAGGCAGCGGCGAGGGCAGCGTGCCGAGCAGCCGCACATGCCACGTCGACGGCGCCCAGCCATCCAGCATCCAGGCCAGCCCCGTGCCGGTAGCCAGGGCGATGAGCATGAAGGGCGAGCCGCGACGCCAGCGGCGCAGGGCGCCGGCCACGCCCAGCGTCGCCAGCGCGACCAGCAGCGCGCCAGGCTGCGGCGCCTGCGTGAAGGCCGCACGCAGCACGCCCGCGGCGCTGGTGCCTGCAGGCACCGCGAGGCCCAGCGCGTCCTTGAGCGCGTGCACGGCGATGAGTAGCGCCGCACCGGCGGTGAAGCCCAGCAGCGCCGTGGGCGAGATGAAATTGGCGACCGCTCCCAGGCGCAGCGCACCGGTGGCGAACTGCAGCAGCCCCACCAGCACCGTCACGGCCAGTGCCAACTCGATGTAGGCCGGGCTGCCCACGACCGCCAGCGGCGCGAGCATGGCAAACAGCGCCAGCGAGTTGGCGTTGGTAGGGCCGGAGACGACTTGGCGGCTGGAGCCCAAGAGGGCTGCCACGATGCAGGGCACCACGGCCGAGTACAGGCCGTATTGCGGCGGCAGACCGGCCAGCGTGGCGAAGGCGATGCCTTGCGGCAGCACCAGCACGGCCCCAAGAAGGCCGGCGAGCGCGTCGGCGCGCATATTGTCAACCGAGTTGCCGCTCCACAAGCGTGCCACGGTGGAGCGGCTGCGACGATGCAGGGGTGCGCTCATCGCCGCCTTCTCTTTGTCAGAAGATGTGCTGGATACCGATCTCGGCTCCCGTCGACGTGGCGCCCGGTGTGAGGGCGCCGCCGGACGAGGAAGCGCGATAGGTCTGGGTGCCCTTGTTCGACACGCGCGCCGTGTTGCCGTAGAGCGCGGTTCTCTTGGACAGACGGTGAACGTAGCCTACGGCCACCTGCGTCGCGTCGTTGGCGTCGGTTCCTGCGCCGGACTGATTGGCTTGCTGGTACGAAAGGCGCACTTCTCCGGCGCCCATCGGCACTGCAACGCCGACCAGCCAGTTGTCCTGCCGGCGGGTCTTGTAGGTGCCCTTCTGGTAGAACGCCATCGGTCGCACCATGCCGAAGTCGTACATGCCGCCGACGTTCACCACCTTGAAGTCATTGTCCGCGGCATCACCCTGCGTGATGCCGACGCTGACAGCCACCTCGACGCCGGGCTTCATGTAGCCCGTGCGCAGGCCCCGGTACTTCTGGCCTGGCGTGCCCTCCCCTGCAGCCACCATGGCGTGCGCAAAGAAGCCGCCGATCGAAGGCGTGAAGTAGGAAACCGCGTTGTTGGTGCGCAGCAGCGTGAAGGCTGCACTGCCAAGCGATGCCGTCGTCGGCTCCAGATTGTTGGCGTTGGCAATGCCGTTGGCCTTGAACGGATCGAAGCGGGAGATGTTGCCGTACGACGGCGTGAAGTCCCGGCCCAGACGAACCTCACCGAGCGGGCTGGAGAGCTGGACGGTCGAGCGGCGATTGAACAATGCAGTACCGAGGCCGTTGCTGCCTCCACCGTTGCCGGTGTCCGACTGCACGCCGGCCTCCAGCCAGAAGCCGGCTTTCAAGCCTCTCCCCAAGTCTTCTTCGCCCCTGAACGTGAAGTTGCTGCCCGAGATGCCGTCGTTGCTCAGTGAATACAACGTGGCGTCGTTGCGGACCATGCGCACGTTGACGTCGAGAATGCCCTGCAAGGTCACCGTCGACTGGGCTTGAGCCCATGAACAAGTCATGAGCAACGCGCCGGCGATGCATGCCGCAGCGCCTGGAATGGAGCTCTCACGCGCTCCGGCCTGGTTCGTTTGTACTTTCACCACTGTCTCCTGTTCAGGTGGTTTGTTGTGGCAGCGGCTGGGCCGCTGCGATGAGGCATGTCGGTGCATTGGCCGCGGAGCAGCAGATGCAATTGATGCGTCGTCCTGGAAATCAGGCAGGCGCCTATGTGCAGCGTCATGGGACTGAAGCTGCCTTCGACCGTTTTGAGGACGTCGTCCGCAGACGCCGGGACGGGCGTCTACATGCCTGTGTCTTGTGCGCTGGCAGGCGCGAAGCCGCAGGTCCAGGTGAACTGCCGAACCTGCCGGGCAGGAAGGACCCCTGAGCCGTCGGATTCCGACTTCTCTCCCAAACGGCCCGGCAGCAACGTCACGGGCTCGGCACAGAAATAGCTGCCACGGACAGGGCGGTGGAGGACCAGGCCGCTCACCCCCGTGCACGAAACGACGATGGACCCCCTGGCCGGAGAGCGCAGGCAAGCGCTGCCAGTCCACTCTGAGAAAGCAGCTGTTTCTCCAGGCTGCATGGTGAACAAAGGCATTTCGACCTGATCGCAGGCGCGGCCGTCTTCGTCGAGCTCGTGCCGCGCATGGGCACTGAACCCCAGACCTCCGCCAGCCATGTCAGGATCCGCCGGGTGATACGGGTGCCAGCCCATGGCCAGAGGCATCGGCTCGGTTGCCTCGTTCTTGATGCTGAGCGTCACCGTCATTCCTCGTTGTCCCAGTTCAACGACCTGCTCTGCGACCCAAGGCCACGGCCAAGCGGCGTCGCCACCGTCATGGGTACAGCGCATGACGGCCCGCTGACTCGTGGACTCGACGACGCTCCATGCACGCCTGTGCGCGGATCCGTGCAATGCGAACCCGGCGGGACCGGGCTCGGGACGCACAAGCGTCCCGCGGAAGACAAAGCCGTCGCGCGGCAACCGGTTGGCAAAGGGCAGCATTGGAAACGCGCCTGCCTTGGGCCACGCATGCTCATCGAAGGCTTGCCCGTCCCACTCGACCAGCAGAGGAACGCTCGCTCCTCCATCGCGCCAGGCCAGGGCAGCAATACGGCCTCCAGCGGCTGGTGCGACCCTTGCCGAGTAGGGACCGAAGCCAAGCTCGATCATTTCTTCGCAGGCGAGCCGCACGATCACAACCTCAGTCGACTTGGGCGCCGGACAAGGCAACGGCCTCTTTCCACCGGGCCATCTGCTGCGTCACGAAGGCGGCGAATTCCTGTTGCGACGTGCGCTGCACTTCGAAGCCCAGGGAAGCCAGTTGCTGCTGCACCTCGGGCGTTTCCAGGATGCCGTTGATCTCGTCATGCAGCTTCTTGACAATGTCGGCCGGTGTACGCGCCGGCACATGAATCCCGTTCCAGCCCGCCGTTCCAGCGTCCGCCAGTTTCAGCTCTATCAGCGTCGGCACATTGGGCAGAAAGGTGGACCGGCTTGGCGTCGTCACCGCCAGCGCGCGCAGCTTGCCGCCCTTGATGTGCGGGGCCGCTTCCGGAAAGCCGGACATCATGGCGTCCACCTGCGCCCCCAGCACGTCGTTGAGCGCAGGCGCACCGCCCTTGTAGGGCACGTGATTGAAGGCCAGGGAGCTCTTCTTGCGCAGCAGCTCCAGCGCCAGGTGCTGGGCCGATCCGCTGCCGGGCGTTGCAACGTTCAACGGCTTCGACGGGTTGCGGGCAAGGGCGGCGAACTCCTGCATCGTCTGCGCGGGCGAGGAAGCGGGCACCACCAGCACGCTGGGAATGTTGGCGATCTGGGCCACCGGCGCGAAGTCCCGCACCGCGTCGTAAGGCAGCTTGCGGTACAGGCTGGGATTGATCGAGAACGGTCCCGATGACAGCAGCAGCGTGTACCCGTCTGGTGCGGCACGCGCGACTTCGGCCGTGCCGATGTTCCCGGAAGCTCCCGCCTTGTTGTCGACGATCACCGGCTGCTTGAGGCGGTCCTGCAGATGCCGTGCAATCACGCGTGCGACAGCGTCGGAAGAACCACCGGCCGGCCACGGCACCATGAGCCGAATCGGCTTTTCGGGATACGCGGCCTGGGCGTGCAGCCCCATGCCCAATGCCAGCACGGTCCCGACGGCCGCAAATAGTTTTCTGAATGCCATGTTGTCTCCTGGTGTGTTGCCGAGCGGTCAGGCCGTCAATCCGAGTCGCGTGAAGTATTCGGGCGGTGCGTCGTTGAGCTTCATCAGCTGCACCATCTGCTCGATCAGGTGCTCGCGAACGGCAGGGTCCTCGATGGGGTGCTCCTGTCCGGGGTCCGAGGCCAGATCGAACATCACCGTCTGCGTGTCGTGCTGCGCTGCCGGTCCATGCAGCTTGTAGTTCGGCGACTTGGGTGTCGCAGGCACCCGCAACACCGGTGCTCCCTTCGTGAATGGCTGTGCCGGGGCCAGCGCGGCGTCCTGCAGCTCCTCCACCGCGAACAGCTCTTTCATGTGCATCGGCATGAGGGTGTACTGGTAGAGGCCCTCGCGGTGCATCTCGGGCGGGTAGAGGAAGAGCGTGTAGCGGCCGTCCGTGACGTTGACGGCACTGCCGAAGACGCCGTAGATCGCGGCCTCGCGCACGGTGGTCTCGCGCTCCAGCAGCGGCATCAGCGAGCAGCCGGTGACCTCGGCAGGTAGCTTCATGCCATGCATCTCCAGCAGCGTAGGCATAAGATCGATCGTCTGCGTGAGTGCCTGGCGACGTTGCCCAGCCTGGTTGCGGAATGCCGGGTGATGGATGAACAACGGGATGTGGGCCACCTCGTCATAGCAGGGCATGACGTTCTTGGACCACCACGAGTGCTCGCCAAGCAGGAAGCCGTGGTCCGTCGTGACGATCAGCGCGGTGTCGTCCCACATGGCATGCTCGTCCATGTAGTCCAGCAGCCGGCCCATCTCGTGGTCGCACAGCTCCACGATCGCTGCGTAGTTCGCACGCAGCTCGTCGCACTCCTCGATCGTCTCGGTCACGCGCTTGTACGGCGGGAAATCGAAAATCGGGCCCTTGTAATTGGTCGGATAGTTGCGCCGGAACTCCGCCGGGGCATGGAAAGGCTCATGCGGATCGAAGGTCTCCACATGCAGCAGCCAGTCCTCGGCCATGCGGTTGCCTTCCAGGAACTCGAAGCCCGCGTCAAAGCAGCGTACCGACGGAAAATCCTTGTACTCGCGAATGGACTCCCGATTGATCATGTGGGCGGAATGCTTGTGGCGCCGCTCCTGCGTGAATTGCTTCGGGTGGTACATCTCGCGGAAACGCTCCCAGGGTGGCTGCACCATGGCCTTCCACGGGTCGCGCTCCTGGCCACGAACGAACTCGTAGGTGTCGTAGCGGTTGTGGTACGTCGCGCCGCCGTCGCCCCAGTAGTGGTAGTGGTCGGACACCAGGTGCGAGTACACGCCTTCCTTGTGCATCAGGGCGGCGAACGAGTTGTCGAACGGCTCCAGCGGTCCCCACCCACGGTGCATGAAATTCAGGCGGCCCGTGTGCATGTCGCGTCGCGCGGGCATGCAGGGCAAGCTGCCGACGTAGTGGTTGTCGAAGGTGACGCAGCGCTCGGCTAGACGCGTGAAGTTGGGTGTCTTCACCGTCGTGCCGCCATAGGGCTCCAAGGTGCGCCGATTGAGCGAATCGAAGAGAACGAAGATGGTTCGCATGAAGACCTGCCGAAGTGCTTGAGGAATGCTATTTCCCGGACATCAATTCAACAAATTGAATCTCGATTTCCATCCATCATCAAAATCAATTTGTGCATTCGCGCTGCACATCGGATCTTTGCGGCCGCGCCAGCAATCGGTACCGTCCTTGCGACGACACGAATAGTCCCGGGCTCGATTCCCACGATTCCAAGGCGTGCGTACCCGTCATACGTACGCAGGTTTCCATCCACCTCAACGACCGTCTTCAGTCGCCGTTCAAGCAATGCGTCTGCACGAAGCACCCCTTACACGTCCTGCTTGGCGAATCGTCGCAGAGGTCACCAGAAGTCCAGATTTCGCCCACAGGAGGCGCTCAAGGGATCGAGTGGGATCAGAAGGCGAAAGGCGTCTCCGCGATGCCGCGCACGCCCGGCCGCGCCACGAACACCGCGCCGTCGAGTGCGGCATCGAAGTCCTGTGCCGGCTGCGCCGGCAGGATGGAAGTGACGAAGAGGTGGTCGAGGTCCGGGCCGCCGAAACTGCACATCGCTGGCTTGCTCACCGGCACCGGCAGCGACTGCCGCAGCGTGCCATCGGGCCTGAAGCGGTGCACCTGGCCGGCGTCATTGCCGCAGATCCAGTACGCGCCCGCGGCGTCCACTGCGGCACCGTCTGGGCGGCCAGGATGGTGGTTCATGTCCACGAACTCACGCCGATTGCCGAGGTTGCCGCTGATGTCGAGGTCGAAGGCCCAGATGCGCTGAGCCTTGGGGTGGGAGTCGGAGAGGTACAAGGTGCGCCCGTCAGGGCTGAAGCCCAGGCCGTTGCCGGTGAGCAAGCCGCCGAGCATGGGCACCAGGCCGCGCGCGTCATGGCGCCAGAGCATGCCCTTAGCTAGGCCGAGCGACATGTCCATCACCATTGACGTGACCCAGAAGCGGCCGTGCCGGTCACAGCGCCCGTCGTTGAAGCGCATGCCCCTGTGCGGGAACGTCGCGGCCTGCAAACGCTCAACGTCGATGGTACCACCACGTTGCGGCTGCAACCTGAACAGCCCAGTCTCCATGCCCGCTAGCAGGCCTCCCTGCGCGTGCAGCGCGATGCAGGCCAGGCGCTCGGGCATGTCCCACTGCACAGTCTCGCGCGTGGCCCAGTCGAGGCGGTGCAGCCGGCGGCTGTCGATGTCTACCCAGTACAGCGCCTGCTCGGCCACACTCCACAGCGGGCACTCGCCCACGCGGTTGCGCACTGCGCATAGCACTTCCATTGCAGCGGCCATGGCGCGCTCAGTCCTGCGTGAAGGGACCGGTACGCACGAAGGCGCCGCCCTGGTAGATGGTGGTCGGGTCCCCCAAGTCCAGCCTGGGCTGCCTGGCCTCGACGGCGGCGCGGAAGGGCTCGGAGGAATCCTGCGGCCGGTAGCCGATGTGCGCGGCGCCACCGTTGTCATACCAGCGCGTTTTGTTGTCGGAGATGCCGTAGATCACGCTGCAACCGAGCGCCGGCGTGGTCAGCACAGCCATGACCAGGCGCTCCAGGTCGTCGTAGCTCAACCACGAGGCCAGCATGCGACGGTCACGCGGCTCGGGGAACGAGGAGCCGATGCGCACCAGCGCGCTTTCGATGCCGTAGCGGTCGAAGTACAGTTGCGCCACGTCTTCGCCGAAGGCCTTGCTCAGGCCGTACAGGCCGTCGGGCCGCGGCGGGGTGTCGGTGCCGATGACCTCGCTCTGCTTGTAGAAGCCGCAGACGTGGTTGGAGCTGGCGAAGACGACGCGCTTGACGCCAGCCAGCCGGGCGGCCTCGTAGAGGTTGTAGGTGCCGACGATGTTGGCCTGCAGGATTGGCTCCCACCGCTGCTCGGTGGAGACGCCGCCCAGGTGGATCACGGCGTCCACGCCTTCGAGCAGCGCACGCACAGCGGCAGAATCCTGCAGCGCCGCAGGCATAAGTTCCTCGCCTGCGGCCGCTTCGCCCAGCGGCGCCACGTCCGACAAGCGCAGCACGTCACAGTAGCGCGCCAGGCGCTCGCGCAGCACGCGGCCAAGCCCACCGGCGGCTCCGGTGAGCAGCAGGCGGCCGAAGCGGATAGAAGTCACAGGTTCACGCAGCATCATTGGTTCCGTCACAAGAGAGCCTTGCGCCCGAGTTCGGCACAGACAGCCGGTCTGGAGATTTCGTTCGCGAAATGCCGTGCAGTGTCTTCAGCAAGCGCGTTCACGTCCAATGCAAAATTGGTTACGCGCAATACCTTTTCAGCAAGAGGAGCCATGCGGTGGACCTGAGGCAGTTGAACTACTTCATCGCCGTGGCAGAAACCAGGCATTTGGGACGAGCCGCGGAGCAGCTGCACCTGTCGCAACCTCCCCTCTCCCGACAGATCCAGCAACTGGAGGAGGAGTTGAAAGTAAAACTCTTTAACCGCACGCCACGTGGTATGGAGCTGACGCAGGCCGGCGTGGCGTTGCGGCGCGACGCTCGAAACATCCGCAGCCTGGTCGCGCAAGCTGCGCAAAGGGCGCAGCGGGCAGGCAAAGGTCAAGTCGGGAGGCTGGACGTCGGCGTCTACGGCTCGGCCACCTTCGGACTGGTGCCTCGGATATTGACGGCCTTCCATGCCAGACACCCCGATGTAGAACTGGTGCTGCACCATGCGCAAACGCCAGAGCAGTTGGCAGCACTGCGCTGCGGTCAGGTACACATCGTGTTCGAACGCATGCTGCCTGATGATAGTGACATCGACGTGGAACTGGTGGCGCGCGAACCGGTGTTGCTCGCACTTTCCGCGACTCACCGGCTAGCCTCCCGGCAGCAGGTCGACGTAAGCGAACTGCGCGACGAAACGATGCTTGTTGGCACGTCACCATCGATTGCAGCCATGTCCATGCACCTTTGCTGCTGTCATGAATTCGAGCCACGTCTTGCCCCACCGGTGGACAACATCGTCACAGCGGTACTGATGGCAGCGGCCGGGATGGGCGTCACATTTGTGCCGGAGTCCATGAGCAACGTCCACTTTCCTGGCATCACCTACCGGCCGCTGCTCACTCGCGTTGACGTCTTCATGGAATTGCACTGTTTCTACCTGCGCCGCGAGGCATCCTCTCCCCTCATTGCCGCCATGCTCGATACAGCGCGCCGTTTCCTGAAAAGACGTGTATAGGCAGCGCACTCGTCAACGAACAATTCTGTCGCATCCGATGTAAACCTGAGTTTGCCTCCTGAATCACCAGACACGGTCTATTCTTACGCCTCTCTTGAAATCCGAGTGGGTTGACTTGCCGGCTTCGGGGCTGGCGGCTAAGGTCGATGAGGCATGCTGCCGCCTTGGCCATAAAGACCAGAACGTTTGAGATGCACGACAGGTTGTTCGAAGCTGCGCTGATAATCACTGCACCGTGGTCTGTCACAGGTGCGCAGTTCGATGAGGCGGCCAAGGTTCCGACGGTGGCCATTGACTTCGCCGTGGGCTCTCACTTCGCTGTCGAGGGCGTGCTTGGCGAGCACTCGGTGCACGACACCGTCACAAAGACCTATCGGCACTTGAACTTCTTCCAGCACGAGGCCTACTGCAGGTGCGCACGCCGCGGGTGAAGCTGCCCGACGGCTCGGTACATCTGGTCAAGCCGCCGTTTGCCGGCCGCCTGTCGGGCTTCACGCTGCTGTTCGAGGCCTTGCTGCTGATGCTCGCTTTCGAGATGCCCTTCGCCGCTGTGGCGCGCATCGTGGGCATCTCGCCGCACCGGGTGATAGCCATTTGCAGGCGATACGTGGCGCTGGTGCTGGCTGAAGCCGACTTCAGCGACTTCACCGCGCTGGCCATCAACGAAACCTCGCGTGCTCGCGGCCACGACTACGTCACGCTGGCGGCCGGCACCGTCAAGCGCCGTGTGCTCAGCATGACCGACGGGCGCGATGCCAAGGCCGCTGCCACGATCGCCGGTGAGCTCACTGAGCGCGGCTGCCCGCCCGAGCAGATCGAGTCCGTCAGCATCGACATGTCGCCCGCGTTCATCAAGGGCGTCGGCGAGCAGTTGCCCAACGCGCGCATCACGTTCGATAAGTTCCACGTCGTCTGGCACGCCAACGCCGCAGTGGACAAGATGAGGCGCATCGAGCAGTGCAGCGACAAGTCCCTCAAGGGCATGCGATGGTCGCTGCTCAAGGATCGCGACAGCCTCAAGCCCGAGGCCGCCGTCGAGCTCGACGCCTTGATCGCCCGGATGGCCAGCGTACGTACCGCGCGGGCCTGGGTCTACAAGGAGCGGTTGCGCGAGATCCTGGAACGCAAGCAGATCAACGTCGTTCGCGCCAGGCTGCTGCACTGGTGCCGCTGCGTCATGCGCTCCAAGGTCGAGCCGATGAAGGCCGTGTCCACCCTCGTGCGCCGCCACCTGGAAGGTATCGTGGCATGGGCACAAACGCGGGACCAATGGCTTCCTGGAGGCCCTCAACGGCCTGTTCCAGGCCGCCAAGCGCCGCGCGCGAGGCTTCACCCGCATGGCCACCATCAAATCCGTGGTCTTCCTCATCGCCGGCAAGCTGGACTTCAGCGCAGTCAGTCCTCATGCCGGCAACCCACTTGAATTTCAAGAGAGCCACAGATGCCGAAGTAGCTTTCGGCTTATCAATGCGATTGCGGGGGCAAGGCCATAGGTTTTAGCAGCATGCAAGCGCCTCCATTTCAAGCAACTCATCAAGCTGATGCAGGAACCTTCTTACGTCGATCGGCTTGGTCAAATATTTTGCAAACCCTGCATCGCGCGCACGGCTTATGGTCCCAGGCATGGCATCTGCTGAAACGACGACGCATGACAGGTCACACGTTGCAGGGTCGGCACGCAGTCGCTTGAAAATTTCGCAGCCAGTCATGTCAGGCAGGTGCAGGTCGATCAAGACAAGATCAGGCTGCAAGCGTCTGCACAATTCCAGTCCATCTGCACCATTGACCGCATGGTGGAACGTGTAATTGACTCTCATGCCTAGAAGGCACTGCACCAGCATTGCGCTGGCATGGTCGTCCTCAATGTAAACCACCGTCACGGATTTGTGAGCGTAGTTGCTGGCAGGGATGCCGGCATTCAGAATCGCTTTCATGCTTCGAACCCATGCTGTTATGCGCGCCCAACTTGTGCCTAGGCAACCGTTCCTGGTAGCAGCCCAAGCACTGCTGGCGCGTTGCACAGGGCAACCGCTCAAGCTTGGATGGTTAGGGAGGAAACAGGTTGGCTGATGCAGCTGGTGCAACAGATCAGATCTACGCGCGATTCCCCTACCCTTCTAGCAGGGACGCAAGCACGGTCTCAAGCCATGAGAACACCGTACATCAGGAGTTTCTGCGCAGCGGTGGACGGCATCGTAATCCTGTGCCGGGCAAACGAGAAATCATTCGCATCCATTGCAGCTATTGATGCGCATCATAGGCGGCTACTCTCTCCGCGAAGACTGCCTCGGTTAGCATCATATTCTCCTGATGCATTGTATTTTTCAGCGCACGATTTCTGCAGCTGACATGCTGGAACGTTGCTTTAACAACTTTATCTTTTTTGCCTGGTGTTGATCGCCATGAAGCGGTGATCAATAGCGCCGAACACTGACCGACCTTGCATGTCCAGCACTTCGAATTTCAGCCGCTCACCGATTTGAAGAAACGGGGTGCGCGGCTCGCCGTGCTCTATGACTTCCAGGGCACGGCGTTCAGCCAGACAGGCTGAACCAACAGCTTGGTAAGCCTTGTTGGAGACCGTACCCGAGCCCAAGATGGTGCCAGCGCGCAGGTTGCGGTTGTAGGCCAGGTGCGCCAGCAGCTCGCCGAAGCTCCAGTCCATCTCGCGGCCGTTGGGATGGCCGAACCACTCGCCGTTGCGGCTCACGCGCAGGTCCAGCGCCACGCGTCCCTCGGCCCAGGCCTCGCCCAGCTCGTCCGGCGTCACGGCCACCGGTGCGAAGGCCGTGGCGGTCTTGGCCTGGATGAAGCCGAAGCCCATCTGCATCTCGCGCTGCAGGTGGCCGCGCATGCTCACGTCGTTGAGGAGGGTCACCAGCCGGATGCGCGACTGCGCCTGCGCGGCGCTGCTGCCCATGGGGATGTCGTCCACGATGACGGCGTACTCGCCCTCGAAGTCGCCCTGGTCGGCCTCGATCAGCGGGTAGCCGTC
>NZ_AUMO01000118.1 GCF_000430725.1 Azohydromonas australica DSM 1124 | reverse complement strand
ATCGCCGCCGTCAGCGTCGTCTTGCCATGGTCCACGTGGCCGATCGTGCCCACGTTGACGTGCGGCTTGGTCCGCTCGAACTTACCTTTTGCCATTGTTCTCTCCTGATCAAAGAGCAGTGCCAGTGCTCGTGTTTAAGGTCTCGCGGCGGTGCCTAACGCCGCCTGCCACTGGCAGCAGACGGTGCACCCACCGGAGACCGGCTTGAATTCTTTTGGCGCGGCCATGGCCGCGCCGCAGGCGTGAAGGGTGCGCCGCAAGGCGCACCCACTCACCGGCTCGGCCTTACTTGCCGCGGGCGGTGATGATGGCGTCGGCCACGTTCTTCGGAGCTTCAGAGTAGTGCTTGAACTCCATGGTGTACGTGGCACGGCCCTGCGACATCGAGCGCAGCGTGGTCGAGTAGCCGAACATCTCGGACAGCGGCACTTCCGCCTTGATGATCTTGCCGCCACCGACCATGTCGTCCATGCCCTGCACCATGCCGCGACGGGACGACAGGTCGCCCATCACGGAGCCGGCGTAGTCCTCGGGCGTTTCCACCTCGACGGCCATCATCGGCTCCAGGATCACCGGGCTGGCCTTGCGGCAGGCTTCCTTGAAGCCCATCGAGGCAGCCATCTTGAAGGCGTTTTCCGACGAGTCCACTTCGTGGTACGAACCGAAGGTCAGCGTGACCTTCACGTCCACCACCGGGTAGCCGGCCAGCACGCCGTTCGGCAGGGTGTCGATGACGCCCTTTTCCACCGCAGGGATGTACTCACGCGGCACCACGCCGCCCTTGATGGCGTCGACGAACTCGAAGCCCTTGCCCGGCTCCTGCGGCTCGACCGTGAACACCACGTGGCCGTACTGGCCCTTACCGCCGGACTGACGCACGAACTTGCCTTCGACGTCCTCGGCCTTCTTGCGGATGGTTTCGCGGTAGGCCACTTGCGGCTTGCCGACGTTGGCTTCCACGCCGAACTCGCGCTTCATGCGGTCGACGATGATCTCCAGGTGCAGCTCGCCCATGCCGGAGATGATGGTCTGGCCCGACTCTTCGTCCGTCTTGACGCGGAACGAGGGGTCTTCGGCAGCCAGGCGGCTCAGGGCGATGCCCATCTTCTCCTGGTCGGCCTTGGTCTTGGGCTCCACGGCCTGCGCGATCACGGGCTCGGGGAAGACCATCTTTTCCAGCGTGACGATGGCTTCGGGGTCGCACAGGGTCTCGCCCGTGGTGACTTCCTTCAGGCCCACGCAGGCGGCGATGTCGCCGGCCAGAATTTCCTTGATCTCTTCGCGCTGGTTGGCGTGCATCTGCAGGATGCGGCCGATGCGTTCCTTCTTGCCCTTGATCGGGTTGTAGACGGTGTCGCCCGACTTCAGCACGCCCGAGTACACGCGCACGAAGGTCAGCTGGCCGACGTACGGGTCGGTCATCAGCTTGAACGCCAGCGCGGCGAACTTTTCGTTGTCGTCAGCCCTGCGGGTGACTTCCTTGTCGTCCTCGTCCGTACCGGCCACGGGCGGGATGTCCACCGGCGACGGCAGGAAGTCGATGACGGCGTCGAGCATGCGCTGCACGCCCTTGTTCTTGAACGCGGTGCCGCACAGCATCGGCTGGATCTCGGTGGCGATGGTGCGCGCACGCAGACCCTGCTTGATCTCGGCCTCGGTCAGCTCACCGGTCTCGAGGTACTTGTTCATCAGTTCCTCGGACGACTCGGCGGCGGCCTCGATCATGTTCTCGCGCCACTTCTGGCAGTCGGCCTCGAGCTCCGCCGGGATGTCGACGTAGTCGAACTTCATGCCCTGCGAGGCCTCATCCCAAATGATGGCCTTCATCTTGAGCAGGTCCACCACGCCCTTGAAGTTTTCCTCGGCGCCGATGGGCACGACGATGGGCACGGGGTTGGCCTTCAGGCGCGTCTTCATCTGGTCATAGACCTTGAAGAAGTTGGCGCCGGTGCGGTCCATCTTGTTGACGAAGGCCAGACGCGGCACCTTGTACTTGTTGGCCTGGCGCCAGACGGTCTCGGACTGCGGCTGCACGCCACCCACGGCGCAGTACACCATGCAGGCGCCGTCGAGCACGCGCATGGAACGCTCCACCTCGATGGTGAAGTCCACGTGGCCCGGGGTGTCGATGATGTTGAAACGGTGCTCCGGATAGGACAGGTCCATGCCCTTCCAGAAGCAGGTGGTCGCAGCGGAGGTGATGGTGATGCCCCGCTCCTGCTCCTGCTCCATCCAGTCCATGGTGGCAGCGCCGTCATGGACTTCACCGATCTTGTGGTTCACGCCCGTGTAGAACAGGATCCGCTCGGTCGTGGTCGTCTTGCCGGCATCGATGTGCGCCGAGATACCGATGTTGCGGTAGCGCTCGATGGGGGTCTTGCGGGACATGGTGTCACTCCAAATACAGGGGCCGCCCGCGGGTCGGTACTAACCCTTGGGCGGCCGGAACAGACGAGTTTAGAAGCGGAAGTGCGAGAAGGCCTTGTTGGCCTCGGCCATGCGGTGCACTTCGTCACGCTTCTTCATGGCGCCGCCGCGGCCTTCGCTAGCTTCCAGCAGTTCGTTTGCCAGACGCGCCGCCATGGACTTCTCGCCGCGCTTGCGGGCCGAATCCTTGAGCCAGCGCATGGCCAGAGCCACGCGGCGCACGGGGCGAACTTCCACGGGAACTTGGTAGTTCGCACCGCCAACGCGGCGGGACTTCACCTCGACCATCGGCTTGACGTTGTTCAGCGCGATCATGAAGACCTCCAGCGGGTCCTTGCCGGCCTTCTTCTCGACCTGCTCCAGCGCGCCGTAGATGATGCGCTCGGCCACGGCCTTCTTGCCGGACTCCATGACGACGTTCATGAACTTGGACAGATCCACCGAGCCGAACTTCGGATCGGGCAGGATCTCGCGCTTGGGTACTTCGCGACGACGTGGCATTTCTATTCCTTTGACTTCAGCTGGCAGGCGCTGTGTTGACTGCTTGCTGCCTGCCGCGGAGACCGCTTACCGGCACTCCACTTACTCGGCCGCCTGATCTCAAGAGTCAGGACAACCGCGACACGCCCGGCAACGGCCTTTTGGACCGCCATCCCGGCAATTGACGGTCCCTGATTACTTCTTGGGCCGCTTGGCGCCGTACTTCGAGCGCGACTGCTTGCGGTCCTTGACGCCCTGCAGGTCCAGCGAGCCGCGCACGATGTGGTAGCGCACGCCCGGCAGATCCTTCACACGGCCGCCGCGCACGAGCACCACCGAGTGCTCTTGCAGGTTGTGGCCTTCGCCGCCGATGTAGGAGATGACCTCGAAGCCGTTGGTCAGGCGCACCTTGGCGACCTTACGCAGCGCCGAGTTCGGCTTCTTGGGGGTCGTCGTGTAGACGCGCGTGCAGACGCCGCGGCGCTGCGGGCCGCCCTGCATGGCAGGCGACTTGGACTTCGTGGGCTCGGTCTCGCGACCGTGGCGCACGAGTTGGTTGATGGTTGGCATAGGACTTGTTCCCGTTTGAAGTCACACCTGCGCCACCGTCCACCATGACGGCCTGACCTGGGGTCAGGCGTCGCAGTGGGCAGTGGCGTCTTGTTCTTCCGGAAGAGGCCGAGCACTCCAAGTTCTGGAGACGGGCCCGAAGCCGCAAAGCGTTTCGCGGTGAGCCGCCCGACAAAGAGCGCAGCAGGGTCTGCCGAAAAGCCGACGATTATAGTCCGACCCCCAACTGTGTGCAAGTTGTCCACAAGCCGCTGCCAGGATCAGGGCGGGAAATCCGCCCACCCTGGCTCGCGCCCTCGCCAACCGCCCTCCTCCCTGCCGTACCTGAAGCCTTCGCCATGTCCGACATGTTGCCTCCGACTCTTTCCCCCATCGCGGAGAGCCACGCCGCGCCGCAAGCGGCGCACACGGGAGACGTCGAAGTCCCGACCGCCGTGCTGGACAGCAACGCCGTGCTGGATTGGCTGCTTTTCGATGACCCGTCCATGCAGCCGCTGGGGCAAGCCATCCGCACCGGCCATTGCCGCTGGATCGTGACGCCGGCGCTTCGCAATGAGCTTGAACATGTGCTGGCCCGCGGCCTGCACAGCCGTCCGCAGGCCGACACCGGGCCGCTCTGGGAGACGTGGCAACGGCTGGCCTGCCCGGTGGAGCCGCCTGCCGACGCACCGCCACCACCGGGCCTGCGCTGCACCGACGGCGACGACCAGAAGTTCCTGGCCGTCGCGCTTGCCCACCGCGCACGCTGGCTGGTGAGCCGCGACCGTGCCCTGTTGAAGCTGCGGCGTCGCGCCCGCGAGCGCGGGCTGCTGATCCTGACGCCGGCGCAGTGGTCGCTGGAGGCTACGGCAATGCCGGGCTGATGCGTGCCGCTCCGGCACCGGCAATGAAAAAGGCGGCCGAAGCCGCCTTTTGTTAGGGAGTCAGCCCGACGCTGCTCAGCCCTGGCCTTCGCCAGACGGTGCAGCCGGGGTCTCGCCCTCGTCCACGTGGGCCAGTTGGACGGCGGCGAGCTCTTGCGCTTCCTGCATCGCAATGGCGCGGCGCTCGTTCTCGTCCATGTCTTCCTTGGCCTTGCGTGCCTGGTGGTACGCCATGCCGGTGCCCGCCGGGATGAGGCGGCCGACGATGACGTTCTCCTTGAGACCGCGCAGCTCGTCGCGCTTGCCCATGATGGCAGCCTCGGTGAGCACCCGCGTCGTCTCCTGGAACGAGGCGGCGGAGATGAAGGAGTCGGTGGACAGCGACGCCTTCGTGATGCCCAGCAGCACGTCGGCGTAGGTCGCGGGCACCTTGCTCTCGCCCCGCAGCCTGTCGTTGGTGTCGAGCAGTTCGGAGCGCTCCACCTGCTCGCCGGCGATGTAGGTGCTCTCGCCCGGGTTGACGATCTGCACGCGGCGCAGCATCTGGCGAACGATCACCTCGATGTGCTTGTCGTTGATCTTCACGCCCTGCAGACGGTAGACGTCCTGCACCTCGTCGACGATGTAGCGCGCCAGCTCTTCCACACCCAGCAGGCGCAGGATGTCCTGCGGATCGGCCGGGCCGTCCACGATGGACTCGCCCTTGTTCACCACCTGGCCTTCGTGCACGAGGATGTTCTTGTCCTTGGGGACCAGTTCCTCGTAGACCTTGCCGTCCGGATCGGTGATCTGCAGGCGCACCTTGCCCTTGGTCTCCTTGCCGAAGGACACCGTACCGGTGATCTCGGCCAGGATGCCCTTGTCCTTGGGCGAACGGGCTTCGAAGAGCTCGGCCACACGCGGCAGACCGCCGGTAATGTCGCGGGTCTTCTGGCCTTCCACCGGGATACGCGCCAGCACTTCACCGGGCGCCAGGTCCTGGCCGTCACGCACCTGGATCAGCGCGCCAACCTGGAAGCCGATCGTCACCGAATGGTCGGTGCCGGGAATCTTGACTTCCTGGCCCATGGCGTCGAGCAGCTTCACCTGCGGACGCACCACCTTGGCGGCGCCGCGGCGCTTCGGGTCGATCACCACCAGCGTGGACAGGCCGGTGACCTCGTCCACCTGCTTGGCCACCGTCACGCCTTCCTCGACGTTCTCGAACCTCGCCTTGCCGGCGAATTCCGTGATGATCGGGCGGGTCAGCGGGTCCCAGTTCGCCAGGACGGTACCGGCCTTGATGGTCTGGTCCGCCTTGACGTTCAGCGTCGCGCCGTACGGCACCTTGTGGCGCTCGCGCTCGCGGCCGTGCTGGTCGGAGATGACGATCTCGCCCGAACGCGAAATCACCACCAGCTCGCCCTTGCCGTTGGTCACGTAGCGCATCGTCGGGTTGAAGCCGATGATGCCGTCCGACTTGGCTTCCACGCTGGAGGCCACCGCCGCACGCGAAGCCGCGCCACCGATGTGGAAGGTACGCATCGTCAGCTGCGTGCCGGGCTCGCCGATCGACTGCGCGGCGATCACGCCCACGGCCTCGCCGACGTTGACCAGGCCGCCGCGGCCGAGGTCACGGCCGTAGCACTTGGCGCACAGGCCGAAGCGCGTGCCGCAGGTCAGCGGCGTGCGCACCTTGACCTCGTCGGCACCGGCGGCTTCGATGGCGTCCATCGTGTCCTCGTCCAGCATGGCGCCGGCCGGGACGATGACTTCCTGCGTCTCGGGGTGCAGCACCTCGATGGCGGTGACGCGGCCCAGGATGCGGTCGCGCAGCGACTCGATGACCTCACCGCCTTCGACCAGCGCGCGCATGGCGATGCCGTTCTCGGTGGTGCAGTCGTCCTCGGTGACCACCAGGTCCTGCGTCACGTCCACCAGGCGGCGCGTCAGGTAGCCGGAGTTCGCCGTCTTCAGCGCCGTATCCGCCAGACCCTTACGGGCGCCGTGCGTGGAGATGAAGTACTGCAGAACGTTCAGGCCTTCGCGGAAGTTCGCGGTAATCGGCGTCTCGATGATCGAGCCGTCCGGCTTGGCCATCAGGCCCCGCATGCCCGCGAGCTGGCGGATCTGGGCGGCGGAACCCCGCGCGCCGGAGTCGGCCATCATGTAGATGGAGTTGAACGACTCCTGGTCCACCTCGTTGCCGTGGCGGTCGTTGACCTTCTGCTTGGCCAGCTGGCTCATCATGACCTTGCCGACTTCGTCGCCGGTCTTGCCCCAGATGTCCACGACCTTGTTGTAGCGCTCGCCGGCCGTCACGAGACCCGAGACGTACTGCTGCTCGATCTCCTTGACCTCGCGCTCCGCGCGCTCGATCAGGCCGTGCTTCTCCTTCGGCACCAGCATGTCGTCGATGGCGATGGAGATGCCCGCGCGCGTGGCCAGGCGGAAGCCCGACTGCAGCAGCTTGTCGGCGAACACCACCGTCTCCTTCAGACCGCACTTGCGGAAGGAGGCGTTGATCAGGCGCGAGATCTCCTTCTTCTTCAGCGCCTTGTTCATGTTGCTGAAGGGCAGACCCTTGGGCAGGATCTCCGACAGCAGCGCGCGGCCCACCGTGGTCTCGACGAGCTTGGTCTCGGGCGTGAACTCGCCCGTGTCCTTGTCCTTCGTCCACTCGACCAAGCGCACGCTGATCTTGGCCGTGACCTCGACCACGCCGTTGTCCAGCGCGCGCTGCACCTCGGGCACGTCGGAGAAGATCAGGCCTTCACCCTTGCCGTTGGTGCGCTCGCGGGTGGCGTAGTACAGGCCCAGCACCACGTCCTGCGACGGCACGATGGAGGGCTCGCCGTTGGCCGGGAACAGCACGTTGTTGGAGGCCAGCATCAGCGTGCGGGCTTCCATCTGCGCCTCGATGGACAGCGGCACGTGCACGGCCATCTGGTCGCCGTCGAAGTCGGCGTTGAAGGCCGCGCACACCAGCGGGTGCAGCTGGATCGCCTTGCCCTCGATCAGCACCGGCTCGAAGGCCTGGATGCCCAGGCGGTGCAGCGTGGGAGCGCGGTTGAGCATCACCGGATGCTCCTTGATCACCTCTTCGAGGATGTCCCACACCACCGGCGTGCCGGATTCGACTTCCTTCTTCGCCGCCTTGATGGTGGTGGCGATGCCCATCGCCTCCAGGCGCGAGAAGATGAAGGGCTTGAACAGCTCCAGCGCCATCAGCTTGGGCAGGCCGCACTGGTGCAGCTTGAGCGTCGGGCCCACCGTGATCACGGAACGGCCTGAGTAGTCGACGCGCTTGCCCAGCAGGTTCTGGCGGAAGCGGCCGCTCTTGCCCTTGATCATGTCGGCCAGCGACTTCAGCGCGCGCTTGTTCGCGCCCGTCATCGCCTTGCCGCGGCGGCCGTTGTCCAGCAGCGAGTCCACCGCCTCCTGCAGCATGCGCTTCTCGTTGCGCACGATGATCTCGGGCGCCTTGAGCTCCAGCAGCCGCGCCAGGCGGTTGTTGCGGTTGATGACGCGACGGTAGAGGTCGTTGAGGTCGGAGGTCGCGAAGCGGCCGCCGTCCAGCGGCACCAGCGGACGCAGGTCCGGCGGCAGCACCGGCAGCACGTCCAGCACCATCCAGTTCGGCTTGATGCCCGACTTCTTGAAGGCCTCCATCACCTTCAGGCGCTTGGAGTTCTTCTTGACCTTGAGCTCCGAGCCGGTCATGTCGCCGCGCAGCTTCTCGATCTCGACGTCGAGGTCCATCTCCTCGAGCAGCTGCTTGATGCCCTCGGCGCCCATCAGCGCGATGAACTCGTCACCGTGCTTGTCGCGCTCGACCTCGTACTGGTCCTCGGAGAGGATCGAGAACTTCTTCAGCGGCGTCATGCCGGGATCGACCACGACATACGCTTCGAAGTACAGCACGCGCTCGATGTCGCGCAGCGTCATGTCCAGCACCAGGCCCAGACGCGACGGCAGCGACTTCAGGAACCAGATGTGCGCGCAGGGCGCGGCCAGGTCGATGTGACCCATGCGGTCGCGGCGCACCTTGGTCTGCGTGACCTCGACGCCGCACTTCTCGCAGATCACGCCGCGGTGCTTCAGGCGCTTGTACTTGCCGCACAGGCACTCGTAGTCCTTGATCGGGCCAAAGATCTTGGCGCAGAACAAGCCGTCACGCTCGGGCTTGAAGGTGCGGTAGTTGATGGTCTCGGGCTTCTTCACCTCGCCGAACGACCACGAGCGGATCTTCTCGGGCGACGCCAGCCCGATCTTGATCGCGTCGAAGTGTTCATCCGGGGTGAACTGCTTGAAAAGGTCCAAAAGTCCCTTCATGCCTAACTCCTTGTCCGTTCCTTAGTTGCGCTCAAGCTCGATGTCGATGCCGAGCGAACGGATTTCCTTGACCAGCACGTTGAACGACTCGGGCATGCCCGCCTCGATCGAGTGCTCGCCCTTGACGATGTTCTCGTAGACCTTGGTGCGGCCGTTCACGTCATCGGACTTCACGGTCAGCATCTCCTGCAGCACGTAGCTCGCGCCATAGGCCTCCAG
This sequence comes from Azohydromonas australica DSM 1124, assembly GCF_000430725.1. Taxonomy (GTDB): domain Bacteria; phylum Pseudomonadota; class Gammaproteobacteria; order Burkholderiales; family Burkholderiaceae_C; genus Azohydromonas; species Azohydromonas australica. The sequence goes on along the minus strand of NZ_AUMO01000118.1, from coordinate 8,118 downwards.
CGCCCACACTTCCATCTCACCGAAGCGCTGGCCACCGAACTGGGCCTTGCCGCCCAGCGGCTGCTGCGTCACCAGCGAGTACGGACCCGTGGAGCGGGCGTGCATCTTGTCGTCCACCAGGTGGTGCAGCTTGAGCACGTGCATGTAGCCCACGGTCACCGGGCGCTCGAACTGCTCGCCGGTGCGGCCGTCGCACAGGAAGGCCTGCGTGCGCGTGGGCGTGAGGCCCTTGCGCACGGCGATGTCCTCCGGATAGGCCAGGTGCAGCATGCCGCGGATCTCTTCCTCCTTGGCGCCGTCGAACACCGGGGTGGCGAAGGGCACGCCCTTGGAGAGGTTCTGCGCCATCTCCACGATCTCGTCGTCGCTGAGGTGGTCGAGCTTCTCGGTCTTGCCGCCGGACTGGTTGTAGAGCTGGTCCAGGAACTGGCGCAGCTCCGCCACCTTGGACTGCTGCTGCAGCATGTCGCCCAGGCGCTGGCCCAGGCCCTTGCCGGCCCAGCCCAGGTGCACTTCCAGCACCTGGCCCACGTTCATGCGCGAAGGCACGCCCAGCGGGTTGAGCACGATGTCGGCAGGCGTGCCGTCGGCCATGTAGGGCATGTCCTCGATCGGAACGATCTTGGACACCACGCCCTTGTTGCCGTGACGGCCGGCCATCTTGTCGCCAGGCTGCAGGCGGCGCTTGACGGCCAGGTACACCTTGACCATCTTGAGCACGCCCGCGGGCAGCTCGTCGCCCTGCGTGAGCTTCTTGCGCTTCTCTTCGAACGCGAGGTCGAAGCTGTGGCGCGTCTGCTCCAGCGAGTTCTTGATCGACTCCAGCTGGTTGGCGATGTCCTCTTCGGCCGGACGCACGTCGAACCAGTGGTACTTCTCGACGCCCGAGAGGTACTCCTTGGTCAGCACGGTGCCCTTGGCGATCTTCTGCGGACCGCCGTTGGCCACGCGGCCCACCAGCAGCTTCTCGATACGGTCGAAGGCGTCGGCCTCGACGATGCGCAGCTGGTCGTTGAGGTCCAGGCGGAAGCGCTTCAGCTCATCGTCGATGATCTGCTGGGCGCGCTTGTCGCGCTGGATGCCCTCGCGGGTGAACACCTGCACGTCGATGACGGTGCCGCTGGTGCCCTGGTCCACGCGCAGCGAGGTGTCCTTCACGTCGGACGCCTTCTCGCCGAAGATCGCGCGCAGCAGCTTCTCTTCCGGCGTCAGCGTGGTCTCGCCCTTCGGCGTGACCTTGCCCACCAGCACGTCGCCCGGGCCGACCTCGGCGCCGATGTAGACGATGCCCGACTCGTCCAGGCGAGCCAGCTGCTGCTCGGACAGGTTGGGAATGTCGCGCGTGATTTCCTCGGAGCCCAGCTTGGTGTCGCGGGCCATCACCACCAGTTCCTCGATGTGGATCGAGGTGTAGCGGTCCTCGGCGACCACACGCTCCGAGATCAGGATCGAGTCCTCGAAGTTGTAGCCGTTCCAGGGCATGAACGCGACCAGCATGTTCTGGCCCAGCGCGAGCTCGCCGATGTCAGTGGAGGCACCGTCGGCAATGATGTCCTCGGCCGACACCTTGTCACCACGCTTGACGATGGGACGCTGGTGGATGTTCGTGTTCTGGTTGGAACGCTGGTACTTGATGAGGTTGTAGATGTCCACACCGACCTCACCGGCCACCGTCTCCTCGTCGTTGACGCGGATCACGATGCGGTTGGAGTCGACGTAGTCCACCACGCCGCCACGGCGGGCAGCCACCACGGTGCCGGAGTCCTTGGCCGCCACGCGCTCGACGCCCGTGCCGACGAAGGCCTTCTCCGGACGCAGCGTCGGCACGGCCTGGCGCTGCATGTTGGCGCCCATCAGTGCGCGGTTCGCGTCATCGTGCTCCAGGAAGGGCACGAGCGAAGCCGCCACCGACACGATCTGCGCCGGCGCCACGTCCATGTACTGCACGCGCTCGGGCGACAGCAGCACCGATTCACCCTTCTCGCGCGCCGACACCAGTTCGTCCACCAACTGGCCGTTCTCGTCCAGCGTGGCGTTGGCCTGGGCGATGACGTACTTGCCTTCCTGGATGGCGGACAGGTAGTCGATCTGGTCGGTCACGTGGCCGTTTTCCACGCGGCGGTACGGCGTCTCCAGGAAGCCGTACTCGTTGAGCTGCGCGTACAGGGCCAGCGAGTTGATCAGGCCGATGTTCGGACCTTCAGGCGTCTCGATCGGGCACACGCGACCGTAGTGGGTCGGGTGCACGTCGCGCACCTCGAAGCCGGCGCGCTCGCGGGTCAGACCACCCGGGCCCAGGGCGGAGACGCGACGCTTGTGCGTGATCTCCGACAGCGGGTTGGTCTGGTCCATGAACTGCGACAGCTGCGACGCGCCGAAGAACTCCTTGAGCGCCGCGGAAATCGGCTTGGAGTTGATCAGGTCATGCGGCATCAGGGCTTCGGTCTCGGCCTGGCCCAGACGCTCCTTCACGGCCTTCTCGATGCGCGCCAGGCCCGAGCGGTACTGGTTCTCGGCCAGCTCGCCCACGCAGCGCACGCGCCGGTTGCCCAGGTGGTCGATGTCGTCCACCTCGCCGCGGCCGTTGCGCAGCTCGACGAGGATCTTGACCACGTCGAGGATGTCCGAGTTGGACAGCGTCATGTCGCCTTCGGCCGTGTCGCGGCCCACGCGGGCGTTGAACTTCATGCGGCCCACGCGCGACAGGTCATACGTGTCGGCGCTGTAGAACAGGCGGTTGAACAGCGCCTCGACGGCGTCTTCCGTCGGCGGCTCGCCGGGGCGCATCATGCGGTAGATGGCCACGCGGGCGGCGAGCTGGTCGGCCGTCTCATCGCTGGCCAGCGTCTGGCTGATGTAGGCGCCTTCGTCGAGCTCGTTGGTGTAGAGCGCCTGCAGGTCGCGGATGCCCGCGGCGCGCAGCTTCTTGAGCAGGCTCTCGGTGATCTCGTCGTTGGCCTTGGCCACGATCTCGCCGGTGTCCGGATCGACCATGTTGCGGGCCACCACGCGGCCCACGACGAAGTCCTCGGGGACGCTGATGAAGGTGGTGCCGCTTTGCTCCAGCGTGCGCACGTGGCGCGCGGTGATGCGCTTGTCCTTCTCGACGATCACGGTGCCGTTCTTGTCCGTGATGTCGAAGCGCGCGATCTCGCCCTTCAGACGGTCGGCCACGAACTCCAGCTGAGCGCCGGTGTCCATCAGGCGGAAATTGTCGAAGTCGAAGAAGTTGGCCAGGATCTGCTCGGGGTTCAGGCCGATGGCCTTGAGCAGGATCGTCACCGGCATCTTGCGGCGGCGGTCAACGCGGAAGTAGAGGATGTCCTTCGGGTCGAATTCGAAGTCCAGCCACGAGCCGCGGTAGGGAATGATGCGCGCGGAGAACAGCAGCTTGCCCGAGCTGTGCGTCTTGCCCTTGTCGTGCTCGAAGAACACGCCCGGCGAGCGGTGCAGCTGGCTGACGATGACGCGCTCGGTGCCGTTGACGATGAAGGAGCCGTAGTCGGTCATGAGCGGCACTTCGCCCATGTAGACCTCCTGCTCCTTGATCTCCTTGACCGTCTTGGCCTGCGGGCTCTCGCGGTCGTAGATGATCATCTGCAGCCGAGCACGCACCGCCGCGGCGTAGGTCAGACCGCGCTGCTGGCACTCGCGCGTGTCGAACGCCGGCTTGGCGATGTTGTACTCGATGAACTTCATCTCCACGTACCCGTTGTGCGACACGATCGGGAAGGCGGAGAGGAAAGCGGCTTGCAGGCCCTCGGGCTTGCGCTTCTGCGGGGGCACGTCCTTCTGCAGGAAGGCGACGTAGGACTCCCGCTGCATCGTCAGCAGGTAGGGAACGTTGAGAACACTCTCACGCTTGCCGAAGCTTTTGCGAATACGCTTGCGCTCGGTATAGCTGTACGTGGGGGAAACTTGCGCCATATATGCTCCGTGTCGAGAACACGCGCCCCGGGCCCTGGAAGCGCGCACTCGTCGGCGACTGGCCTACTCGGACGTTGCGTCCGGAGCTTGGTGGCTGGCCACTACCAACCGCTGGCGGACAACCCCGGCGTTGCACCGGAGCCCGACCAAACCCGTTCCCTGCAGTCGGATCAGAGAACACTCGGAAAAGCCGCACGCGGCCATTTCCGGCTGTTCTCGCCCTGAAATTCAGAACCTGGAACTGTAACGCCCTGAAGCGGAAAAGGCTGGCGGCCTGAAATCAGCCGCCAGCCCTCTGGGGTCAAACCAATTACTTGAGTTCGGCCTTGGCGCCGGCTTCCACCAGCTTCTTGACGGCAGCCTCGGCGTCGGCCTTGGCGATGGCTTCCTTGACGTTCTTCGGAGCGCCGTCCACCAGGTCCTTGGCTTCCTTCAGGCCCAGGCCCGTCAGTTCGCGCACGGCCTTGATGACGGAGACCTTGTTGGCGCCGGCTTCCAGCAGCACGACGTTGAACTCGGTCTTCTCTTCCACTGCAGCGGCAGCGGCGCCACCGCCACCAGCGGCCGGGGCAGCCATGGAAGCGGCGGACACGCCGAACTTCTCTTCGATGGCCTTGACCAGGTCATTGAGTTCCATCACGGACATGCTGTCCAGGGCGGTCAGGAAGGCGTCTTTGTCGAATGCCATTTGGGATTCCTCGGATTCAGAAATTCAGTGAAAAGGGTGCGCTCAGGCCGCGGCGGCCTCGGCAGGGGCGGCTTCTTCCGCACCACCACCACGCTTCTCGGCCAGGGCGGCCAGCACGGCCGCGGTACGCTGGATCGGCGCCTTCAGCAGGCCAGCCAGCTGCGACAGCAGGACTTCCTTGCTGGGAATGGACGCCAGGGCCTTGACGCCATCGGCGTCCAGGACCTTGCCCGCGTAGGCACCGGCCTTGATGATCAGCTTGTCGTTGCCCTTGGCAAAGTCGGCGATGACTTTGGCCGCGGCGACAGCGTCTTCGGAAAAGCCGTAGATCAGCGGGCCGACCATGCTCTCCGACGCCACCTCGAACGACGTGCCGGCGACAGCGCGGCGGGCCAGGGTGTTCTTCAGCACGTGAAGATAGACACCCTGCGCACGCGCGGTCACGCGCAGCTTGTTCAGGTTTTCGACGGTGAGGCCACGGTACTCGGCCAGCGCCAGGGTCTGCGACTTGGCGGCTTGCGCTGCCACGTCGCTGACGACGGCTGCCTTCTCGTTGCGATTGAGACTCAAGGTCTGCTCCTCACAAAACGCCCACATCCAGTCGGCCTTGCGGCCTTCAGGAGCGGGCACCACGTTCAGCGACCTTGCTGCTCCAGGAACCCCTTGCGGGATCAACTTTCACAGCGGGTGCGCCATCTGCGCTGGCTTCGGGACGAGCCCTCCATTACGGCCTCTCACGAGGCCACCAGCGGTCTTGGATGACCCGTGCCCGGAAAACTCCCGGGCACGGCCCACCAAATTCATTGAGCCCCGGCGCGCCAGACTCGCGCGCCGCGGCTGGGCTCGAATCAGCCCTGCGCTTGCGCGGCGATGGACGCCACGTCCACGCGCACGCCGACGCCCATGGTCGAGGACACGGCGACCTTGCGCAGGTACACGCCCTTGCTCGACGCCGGCTTGGCCTTGTTCAGGGCCTCCAGCAGCGCGGCCAGGTTGCCCACGAGCTTGTCGGAGTCGAACGAGCGACGGCCGATGGTGCCGTGGATGATGCCGTTCTTGTCCACGCGGAACTGCACCTGGCCCGCCTTGGCGTTGCGCACCGCGGTGGCAACGTCAGGGGTCACGGTGCCGACCTTGGGGTTCGGCATCAGGCCGCGCGGGCCCAGGATCTGGCCCAGCGTACCGACCACGCGCATCGTGTCCGGCGAGGCGATCACGACGTCGAAGTTCAGGTTGCCGGCCTTGACCTGCTCGGCCAGGTCTTCCATGCCGACGATGTCGGCGCCGGCGGCGCGGGCTTCGTCAGCCTTGGCGCCCTGGGCGAACACGGCCACGCGCTTGGTCTTGCCGGTGCCGTTGGGCATCACGACGGCGCCGCGCACCACTTGGTCCGACTTCTTGGCGTCCACGCCCAGCTGCACGGCCACGTCGATGGCTTCGTCGAACTTGGCGGTGGCGCATTCCTTGACGAGGGTCAGCGCGTCGTTGATCGCGTACAGCTTCAGGCTGTCGACCTTGCCCTGCTGGGCCTTGGCTTTCTTGGTCAGCTTGGCCATGTTCAGACTCCTTCAACCAGCACGCCCATGGAGCGGGCCGTACCGGCGATGATGCGGACGGCGCCGTCGAGGTCGGCAGCGTTGAGATCCTTCATCTTGGCCTTGGCGATGTCCTCCAACTGGGCGCGGGTCAGCTTGCCGACCTTCTCCAGGTGCGGACGCGACGAGCCCTTCTCCAGCTTGATGGCCTTCTTGATCAGCACGCCGGCAGGCGGAGACTTGATCTGGAAGGTGAAGGACTTGTCGGCGAAGGCGGTGATCACCACCGGCAGCACCAGGCCCGGCTCGAAACTCTGCGTCTGGGCGTTGAACGCCTTGCAGAATTCCATGATGTTCAGGCCGCGCTGGCCCAGGGCGGGACCGATCGGGGGCGAGGGGTTCGCCTTGCCGGCCGGGACTTGAAGCTTGATCAAGCCGACGATTTTCTTGGCCATGTCTTTCTCCAGTGCAACCCGGGCGGCCAAGCCTGGGTTGTCGAGTCGAACGCGACAGGATTGATTACCTGCCGCTCCTCATGCCGACCTGTCGTTGCCAGCTGTCACGGGCAAGCCCAGCGGCCTGCCGATCCGACGCCCGTCCGAAGACGCGCTCCAGGTGCCTGCCGCATGCCAGCGCCCGAAACGGACGCCGCAACGCAGCCGGACTTCTTAAACCTTCTCGACCTGCGAGAAGTCCAGTTCCACCGGAGTGGCGCGGCCGAAAATCGTGACCGACACACGCACCTTGGACTTCTCGTAGTTGACTTCCTCGACCGCGCCGTTGAAGTCGGTGAACGGGCCTTCCTTGACCCGCACCATCTCGCCCACCTGCCACTCGACCTTGGGCCGGGGCTTTTCGATGCCTTCCTGCATCTGGTTGACGATCTTCATCACCTCGGCCTCGGAGATCGGCGCGGGGCGGTTCTTCGCGCCGCCGACGAAACCCGTGACCTTGCTGGTGTGCTTGACCAGGTGCCAGGACTCGTCGTCCATCAGCATCTCGACCAGCACGTAGCCAGGGAAGAAGCGGCGCTCGGTGACGGCCTTCTTGCCGTTCTTGAGTTCCACCACCTCCTCGGTCGGCACCAGGATGCGGCCAAACTTGGCCTGCATGCCGGCGCGCTCGATGCGTTCGCGCAGGTTGCGCTCCACCGCCTTCTCCATGCCGGAGTAGGCATGCACGACGTACCAGCGCATCGGGGACGCGGCCGGGGCGGCGCCTTCCTGGGTTGCCACTTGATCGCTCATTGCCTGCTTTCCTTCAACGCTTCCAACCCAGAACCAGGTCGTACAGGACCCATTCCAGCGTCTTGTCAGTGAGCCACAGGAACAAGGCCATTGCGAGCACGAAGGCAAAGACGTAGCCCGTCATCTGCATCGCTTCCTTGCGCGTGGGCCACACGACCTTCTTCACCTCGCGCACGGCGTCGCGGCCAAACGCGATCAGCCGCTTGCCAGCCTCGGCGGTGAAGAACGTGGCCACGGCCGCAGCCAGCAGCACCAGCAGTGCAGCCACGCGCACCCACAGCGACTGTGCGCCCAGCAGGTAGAACGCAGCCACGCCAGCAACCACCAGCGCCAGCGCGCCGGCAAGCCGCGCCTTGTCGGCGCCGGAAGCAACGGTTTCGACTTGGGGGTTGGGAGTCATCGGATTTGTTTCGCCAGGCGCCAGAAGCACCCATCAGCAGCAAAGCCCGCCGGGCCTCTGTTCCCGTGCGGGCTGCTGTTTGGCCGCTCGTCCCAGTCTGAAATCAGTACTGGGGTTTGGCAGGGGCAGAGGGAATCGAACCCCCAACCTTCGGTTTTGGAGACCGACGCTCTGCCAATTGAGCTATACCCCTGCGGCCTTTACTTGGTTCGGCTTGGAGCCGGGATTACTCGATGATCTTGGCCACGACGCCGGCGCCGACGGTACGGCCGCCTTCGCGGATGGCGAAGCGCAGACCTTCTTCCATGGCGATCGGGGCGA
>NZ_AUMO01000117.1 GCF_000430725.1 Azohydromonas australica DSM 1124 | reverse complement strand
CGTTGATAGGCTGGGTGTGGAAGCGCGGTAACGCGTTAAGCTGACCAGTACTAATTGCCCGTGAGGCTTGACCCTATAACTTTGACGAAGCAGTCAAAGACGAGAATTTGAAGTTGTTGCCCCAAGACGGCGACGCAATCAATAAAGCTGATAGACTCTGTGAATTGGCTCAACTGCTGAACGAAGCAGTTGGGCAAAAAGTTCAAGCCTGATGACCATAGCGAGGTGGTCCCACCCCTTCCCATCCCGAACAGGATCGTGAAACACCTCAGCGCCGATGATAGTGCGGATTCCCGTGTGAAAGTAGGACATCGTCAGGCTAATATCCCAGCGAACGCCCCGACCAGAATATGGTCGGGGCGTTTTGCTTTGTGCTGACCAAAACGACGGTGAAACACGAGACCTGCACCGTCAAAATGTCGGTTATGCACATACCAGCCCTGTGGCTGGTGTCCATCTGGATAGTGAATGGAGTGTGAAAGGCATGCACAGCCATCAATGGACAGTGCCGCTGGCGATGGCGGCATGCCTTTCCTGTTCACCTGCCTGGCCGGCCGAGCCGCCTGTGCCCGAGGGTTCCAATGCTGCCTGCGAAGCCACAGCACAGGCTCTGCTGCAGGCCCAGCAGCGCGTCGATCAGCTCGTGGCGGCGCATCAGCAACGCGTGGGAAACAACGCCATCGCTACGGGTGCCGCTTTCATTTTCTTGCCGGCCCTGCTCGCATTGCGCATGGATCCCAGTCACGAACGGGAACTGCGGGCGGCACAGACGCAAGTGGACTCACTGCTGCGCGACGCAGATGCCCAGAGCTGTGGCGACGTGCAGCGCTTGCCCGCGGCGGAGCTGGCCACGCTGCCCATCGGCGTCGGGGACGTGTTCGTCTATTCGGAGCACGTCGGCCAAGCGATACCCCGCACGCTGCGGCTCCGCGTGTCGAGCCTGGAGCGCCGGCAATTCGTCTTCGAGTGGGCGTCCGATGCCGGCTCGGGCCCCTGGGTGCAGGACCGCGCTGGCAACGTGCTGGCCATGCCGGAGGGACCGCTCGTGTATTGGCGCAACCTGCTGTCCACGCAGCCGAAGCCGTCCCAGCGCCTGTCCGGCGAGGTCAGTAACGTCAACAACGCTACGGCTCGCGTGCAATCCCAGCTCGTGGCGGAGCATGTGAAAACGCCTTTTGGCAACCGCTTCGACCCGGTGGTCATGGAACTCCGGGGCGAGATCGAGCCGGGCTCGCCACCGCCGCAGGTGGAGGGCGTGATGGTGGTGGACCGCCGCAGCGGCTTGCTGCTGCGCCTGGAGCTGCACAGTGCCGACCCTCAGTTCGACCTGGAGCGCCGCCTGGTGCACATCGAGCCGGCGCCGCGCTGAAGGCTCAAGGCCGGGCAAGCGCGGACACGAGGCCGCGGCGGTTCACCCGGGCCAGCAACAGCGCCAATGCCGCCGCCGCGGCGATCAGGCCCGCAGCAGCGGCGCTCCAGAAGCCTCTGGCGCCCTGGAACGCTGCCGTGTCCAGCCCGAGGCCTCCAAAGGCGAGCAGATAACCACCGCCCAGTCCCAGCACCCACACCGCCAGGGCGTAGATCAGCATCGGCAGCGTCGTGACGTGCCAAGCGCGCAGCACCGAGGCCACCACCGCCTGCACCGCGTCGCCCAAATGGAACAGCGACAGCCAGCCCAGCAGCGGCAAGGCGGCAGCGGCCACGGCGGCCTCGTGCGTGTACAGGCCGACGATGGCCGGGCGGGCGATGAACAGCAGCAGACCCAGCGTCAGGGCGCCGATCGCCGCGATCTGCACACCGCGCCAGCCCAGGCGGCAGGCGCCCGCCGGGTCCTCGGCGCCGATGCGCTGCGCTACCAGCGTGCCGCAGGCGTTGCCGATGGCCAGCGGCAGCATGTAGAGCAGGCCCGCCAAGTTGGCCGCGATCTGGTGGCCGGCTACCGGCAGCGTGCCCAGGCGCGAGATGAAGAACGCCATGAAAGTGAAGCCGGTGACCTCCACCACGATGGACAGGCCCATGGGCACGCCCAGCTTCAGCAGCGCTTTCAGCGACGCCCACTGCGGCCGCCGCAGCCCCCGCAGCCTGAAGGGCGCATAGAACGGATCCCGGCGCAGCAGGCCCAGTGCCGCCAGTGCCTGCAGCCACATCAGCACGGCCGTGGCGATGCCGCAGCCCGTCACGCCCAGCGCCGGCAGCTCCCAGCCGGGCTGCCCGAAGACCAGCAGCCAGGACAGCGGCAGCTTCAGCACCAGTGCGCTGACCTGCAGCACCATCACGGCCTTGGGCCGCGACACCGCGGTGTTGAAGCCGCGGAAGACGGCAAACAGCAGCGCGGCCGGCAGCGCGCAGGCCAGCGCCGCCATGTAGCCGCGCGCGCGCAGCGCCACTTCGGGCGTGGCCTGCGCCAGGGACAGGAAGGGCTGTGGAAAGGCCAGCAGCGCGCAGCCTGGCACTGCCAGTGCCAGTGCCAGCCAGAACGCCTGCTGCAGCTGGGCGCCGGCCTCGGGCAGGCGCCGCGCGCCGAACAGCCGCCCGGCAATGGGCCCGATGGCGATCACCACGCCCATGAGCCCGATGAAGACGCTGATGTAGGCGGCCGAGCCCACGGCCAGCGCCGCCAGGTCACGCGCGTCGTGGCGTGCCAGCAGCAGCGTGTCGATGGTCGAGAAGGCCAGCACCGCGGCCTGGCCCACGAACACCGGCCAGGCCAGGGCGGTGATGTGCCGCAGGTCCTGCTTGAGGGTGGGCGCTGCGGCGTCCGTCAAGGGCTCAGTCCCGCGGCGGCGGCTCGGCAGGGGCGGGCGCGGCGCGCTCGGCGTAGCGGTTGAAGCGCCAAGCCGTGCCCTGCAGCGTGATGCGGCGCCAGGTGGCGCGCTTCTCGGCCGGCGTCATGCGCGGCCAGTGCTGCACCTCGTCGAAGCTGCGGCCGCAGCCCTTGCAGACTTCGTCGCCCTGGCTGGTGGAGCAGATGGCAATGCAGGGCGCATCGGGCGTGGAGGCGTACCAGTCCAGCCACGCCATCAGCGCTTCGGCCGTCATGGCGTCTTCCTCCTGCTCCTCGCGGCGCTCGTAGACCATGAGTGCGTAGACCTCGGCCAGCGCCTGCACTTCAGCGCAGGCGTTGATGCCGTCGGGCGAGGGGGAGCGGCGGCGCCACCAGTTGATGGCCGCCTCGATGTCGAGGAGATGGATCCCGGCCATGCGGAACAAGGTATTGGAAAAAGCTTCAGTCCTGCGCGGCCACCAGCGTCGCCAGGGCCGCTTCCACCTGCGCGCGCTCGGCGCTGGCATCCCACTGCACCGGCGCGCCTTCGAGCGCCGCGGCGCCTTCGGTCTTGAGCCGCTTGACCCAGGCGCCGGCTTCGCGTCCTTCGGTGATTGGCGTGCTCTGCAGCAGCACCGCGCCCTGTGGGCTGGTGAGCTTGAAGAAGAAGGCGCCGCCCTCGCGGTACTGCTTGAAATCCGGCAGCGCGGCCTTGGCCGTCGCCACCTTGGCCTTGGCGGGCGCGGCCACCGCCACCATTGGCCGCAGGCCCACGGCGTGGCGCAGCTCGGCCAGGAAGGGCGTGGCCACCGCGCGCGCCTTGCGCGCGCCTTCCTGCAGCGCTTCCTCGATGCGCTCCGGATGCGCCATCAGCTCGGCGTAGCGCGCGCGCAGGGGGCCGATCTCGCCCTCGATCAGTGCCACCAGCCGCTGCTTGGCCTCGCCCCAGGCCAGGCCCGCGCGCAGCTCAGCGCGGAAGGCCTGGCGCGCGGCGTCGTCCGCGGCGAAGGCATCGAAGATCGTCACGAGGTGCGAGCTGTCCGGGTCCTTGGGCTCGCCGGGCAGGCGCGAGTCGGTGACGATGCGCGCCACCGCCTCCTTCAGCCCCTTCTCGCCGCCTTCGAACAGCGGGATGGTGTTGTCGTAGCTCTTGGACATCTTGCGGCCGTCCAGGCCGGGCAGCGTCGCCACCGCCTCCTCGATCTCCGCCTGCGGCAGCACGAACAGCTCGCGCCCGGCGCCGAAGAGGTGGTTGAAGCGCTGCGCCACGTCGCGCGCCATCTCGATGTGCTGCACCTGGTCGCGTCCGACGGGCACGCGGTGCGCGTTGAACATCAGGATGTCGGCCGCCATGAGGATGGGGTAGCAGTACAGGCCCATGGTCACGCCGGCGTCGATGTCCTCGCCCGCGGCGACGTTGACGTCCGTGGCGGCCTTGTAGGCGTGGGCGCGGTTCATCTGCCCCTTGGCGGTGACGCAGGTCAGCAGCCAGGTCAGCTCGGTGATCTCGGGAATGTCGCTCTGGCGGTAGAAGGTCACGCGCTGCGTGTCCAGCCCGGCCGCCAGCCAGGTGGCGGCGAGCTCCAGCCGCGAGCGCTCGATGCGCGCCGGGTCGTCGCACTTGATCAGCGCGTGGTAGTCGGCCAGGAAGAAGAAGCTTTCCACGCCCGGCGCGCGGCTGGCGGCGATCGCCGGCCGAATGGCGCCGACGTAGTTGCCCAGGTGCGGCGTGCCGGTAGTGGTGATGCCGGTGAGAACGCGTTCGGTCTTGTTGGCCATGAGGCGGAAGGCTGCAGGTAGGCGGCGCGGGAGGAAAACCGGCCATTCTAAGGAGGCGGCTAAACTCGCGGCCCCCATGAAGCGCATCGTCATCCTGATCTCCGGCCGCGGTTCCAACATGCAGGCCGTGGCCGAAGCCTGTGCCCGCGAGGGCTGGCCCGCCACCGTCGCCGCCGTCATCTCCAACCGTCCGCAAGCCGCCGGGCTGGCCTGGGCCGCCGAGCGCGGCATCGCCACGGCCGTGGTGGACCACCAGCGCTTCGAGTCGCGCGAGGCCTTCGACGCCGCGCTGCAGCAGGCCATCGACGCCTTCGAGCCCGACCTGCTGGTGCTGGGCGGCTTCATGCGCATCCTGGGCGCGGACTTCACCCGCCACTACGCGGGGCGCATGCTCAACATCCATCCCTCGCTGCTGCCGGCCTTCACTGGGCTGCACACGCACCGGCGCGCGATCCAGGCCGGCTGCAAGGTGGCCGGCGCCACCGTGCACTTCGTCACCGCCGAGCTCGACCACGGCCCGATCGTGGCGCAGGCCGTGGTGCCGGTGCTGCCCGGGGACGACGAGGGCGCGCTGGCCGCGCGCGTGCTGCAGCAGGAGCACAAGCTCTACCCGATGGCGGTGCGCTGGTTCGTCGAAGGCCAGCTGCGCTTCGAGAGCGAGGTCGTGCACCACGCCGGCGGCGCGGCGCAGTGCCTGTTCTGAGCTGAAGCGAGGCCGTTCCGGAGCCGCGCAGCAGCCCCGGACGCCGGTCAATGGTGCGACGGCTGGGATAATCCCGGAAATGCATCCGAATGCCCTGCTGGACCTGAGCACCGAACTGCTGCGGGCCGTACTGAAACTCGACCAACCCGCCGACGCCGTCGTGTCGGCCTTCTTCCGCCGCCAGGCCAAGCTGGGGTCGCGCGAGCGCCACGCCCTGGCCGAGACCACCTACCACGTGCTGCGGCACCGGCTGCGCCTGCAGCACCTGGCGCAAAGCGGCAGCGGCGCCATCGAGCGCCGGCTGGCGATCCTGGGCTGGCAGGGCACGCCCGGCGTGCTGCAGTCCGCGCTGGGGCCCAACGAGCAGCAGTGGCTGCAGCACGTGCAGGCGCTCGACCTGTCCACGATGCCCGACAAGCTGCGCCACAACCTGCCGGACTGGATCGCCGCGCCGCTGCGCGAGCGTCTGGGCGAGGAGGAGTTCATGACGCTGGCCGGCGCGCTCAACGAGGGCGCGCCGCTGGACCTGCGCGTCAACCTGCTCAAGAGCAAGCGCGAGGAGGCGCTGGCGGCGCTGCAGGCCGCGGGCATCGCCGCTCAGCCCACGCCCTATTCGCCCTGGGGCCTGCGCGTGCAGGGCAAGCCGGCGCTGAACAAGCTGGAAATCTTCACCAGCGGCGCGGTCGAGGTGCAGGACGAGGGCAGCCAGCTGCTGGCGCTGCTGTTGGCGCCCAAGCGCAGCGAGATGGTGGTGGACTTCTGCGCCGGTGCCGGCGGCAAGACGCTGGCGCTGGGCGCGGCCATGCGCAACACCGGGCGCCTCTATGCCTTCGACGTCTCGGGCAACCGGCTCGATGCGCTCAAGCCGCGGCTGGCGCGCAGCGGGCTGTCCAACGTCTACCCGGCGCAGCTTGTGCACGAGCGCGATGACCGTGTGAAGCGCCTGGCCGGCAAGATCGACCGCGTGCTGGTCGACGCGCCGTGCTCGGGGTTGGGCACGCTGCGCCGCAACCCGGACCTGAAATGGCGCCAGTCGCCGCTGGCGGTGCAGGAGCTGCGCGGCAAGCAGGCGGCCATCCTGGCGAGCGCTGCGCGGCTGGTGAAGAGCGGCGGGCGGCTGGTCTACGCTACCTGCAGCCTGCTGCCGGCCGAGAACGAGGACATCGCCCGCGAGTTCAGCGCCGCGCATCCGGAGTTCGAAATGCTGGACGCCGCCGAGCTGCTGGCCCAGGCGCAGTTGCCGCAGGCCGAGAGCCTGGTGAGCGAGGGCTTCCTGCGGCTGTGGCCGCATCGCCATGCCACCGATGGCTTCTTCGCAGCGGCCTGGCAGCGCCGCTGAAGCGACGGCTGGCGCCGAGAAAGGCGCTCCGCAGGCATCCGGCCTGCTCATGCCTTTTGATGCGGCGCAGAGTGCCGAAGCGTTGGCAGGCCGGGGAGTGCGGTTTGGACCGTGTGATTTGTGGTACGCAAATCCAAGGCCAATGCAGCGCTGTAGGCCGCCATCAGGGATCACCCCCGTAAAATTCGCGCCGCCCGATTGGGGGCACGAGGCTTGGACACATGAACGAACTTTTGGTGGTGCGCGACGCGCTGTTGCAGTGGCTGGCTTATGGCCTGACGAAGGCCAGTTGGTGGCAGGTGCTGCTGTATACGCTGGTGGTGACGCACGTGACGATCCTGTCCGTGACGATCTTCCTGCACCGCTCGCAGGCCCACCGGGCGCTGGACTTGCATCCGCTGCCGGCGCACTTCTTCCGCTTCTGGCTGTGGATGACCACCGGCATGGTGACCAAGCAGTGGGTGGCCATCCACCGCAAGCACCACGCCAAGTGCGAGACCGAGGAAGACCCGCACAGCCCGCAGACGCGCGGCATCAAGACCGTGCTGCTGCAGGGTGCTGAGCTCTACCGCGCCGAGGCCAAGGTGCCCGAGACGATGAAGAAGTACGGGCACAACACGCCCGACGACTGGATCGAGCGCAACCTCTACACCCGCCACAGCGCGCTGGGCGTGTCGCTGATGCTGATCATCAACGTCGCGCTGTTCGGCGCCCTCGGCCTGTCGGTGTGGGCGGTGCAGATGCTGTGGATCCCCATCAACGCCGCCGGCATCATCAACGGCATCGGCCACTACTGGGGCTACCGCAACTTCGAGGCGCCTGACGCCTCCACCAACGTCTCGCCCTGGGGCATCGTCATCGGCGGCGAAGAGCTGCACAACAACCACCACACCTACCCGACCTCGGCCAAGTTCTCGATCAAGCCTTTCGAGTTCGACATTGGCTGGGGTTACATCCGCGCGATGGAAATGGTGGGCCTGGCCAAGGTGCGCAAGACCGCGCCGCAGATGAAGCTGGGCGCCGTCAAGCCGGTGGCGGACGGCAAGACGCTGGAAGCCATCATCGCCAACCGCTACGAAGTGATGGCGCGCTACGGCAAGGAGCTCAAGCGCGCCTGTGCTGCCGAGTTGGAGCATCTGAAGGCGCAGGGTGCGCAGAACACGCCCAAGTGGGCCGAGCTGAGCGTTGCCAAGCGCTGGCTGCACCGTGACGACGACAAGATCCCCAGCGCCGTGAAGCCGCAAATGGAGCGCGCGCTGTCCGCCAGCCCGGCGCTGACCAAGCTGGTGGTGATGCGCGAGGAGCTGCGCCAGCTCTGGACCCGCACCAACGTCTCCGCCGAGCAGCTGGTGCTGGACCTGCAGGCCTGGTGCCACCGCGCCGAGGAAAGCGGCATCGCCGCGCTGCAGGATTTCTCCCGCAAGCTGCGCGCCGTGCACGCCTGACGTTCTTTCCCGCCCCGGATACGAAAAAGCCCGCTCGCGCGGGCTTTTTTCTTGGGGGTCCTCATCTTTGGCGCAGAAGAGCCGGCTGGTGGCGGATGGGGCATGGGTCCGGTCGGGCCGGAGCGATTGGGTGGTGGAGGCCTTGGCTTCGGGTTGCTTAACGGCAGAGGCCGTCTGGGCGGGAAGGTGGGCAGCGCTTCCTGGCAAGGCTGCAAGGGGAGGGAGCGCTTTCGAGCGTCCAAAAGAAAAGGCCCGCTGCTGCGGGCCTTTTTGCGCGGACCTGGGGACAGGTCACTTCAGCTTGATTTCCTTGTACAGGACGTGCTTGCGCGCCTTGGGGTCGAACTTCATGAATTCGAGCTTTTCGGGCGTCGTCTTCTTGTTCTTGTTGGTCGTGTAGAAGTGACCCGTGCCGGCCGTCGATTCCAGCTTGATCTTTTCGCGTCCGCCTTTGGTGGCCATGATGTGCTCCTAGTGGTTGCAGCGGCTGATTACAGCTCGCCCTTGGCGCGCAGGTCGGCGACGACCTGGTCGATGCCGACCTTGTCGATCAGGCGCAGCGCGGCGTTGGACACGCGCAGGCGGATGAAGCGGTTCTCGCTCTCCATCCAGAAGCGACGGTACTGCAGGTTCGGCAGGAAGCGACGCTTGGTTTTGTTGTTGGCGTGGGAGACGTTATTCCCCACCATCGGGCGCTTGCCCGTGACTTGACAGACGCGTGCCATGACGCTTCTCCACTTTCTCTCGGATTTCGGGAGCGGTGCGCAGCGCAGGAGACCGGCAACTTCAGCCCATCCATGGGTCAGGCTTGGCCCAGCCCCCTGATGCACACCCTTCGAGGGCTCGCGCCGATGTCCGGATCGTGAGATCCCGCAACCACAGGCGAGCCGCTTCTCGGCAAAGACGGCGATTATAGCCACAAACGGTCGGGCCCTGGTGTGAGGGCTTCAGCCGTGGCCGGAAATCGCCTTGTCCCCCTCGGCGCGACGGCCCTCGGCCGGCCGCCGTGGAGGCTTTTCTTCAGGACTGCTGCTCCAGGAAGCGCTGCGCGTCCAGGGCCGCCATGCAGCCGGTGCCGGCACTGGTGATGGCTTGGCGGTAGACGTGGTCCTGCACGTCGCCGGCGGCGAAGACGCCGGGCACGCTGGTCATGGTGGCGAAGCCCTCGGAGCCGTTGCGGGTGAGGATGTAGCCGTCCTTCATCTCCAGCTGGCCTTCGAAGATCTGCGTGTTGGGCTGGTGACCCACGGCGATGAACACGCCTTGCAGCTTCAGCTCCTTGGTGAGGCCGTCCTGCGTGTTGCGCAGCCGCACGCCAGTGACGCCGCTCTGGTCGCCCAGCACCTCGTCCAGCGTGTGCCACAGGTGCAGCTCGATCTTGCCAGCAGCCACCTTCTCCATGACCTTGTCCACGAGGATCGGCTCGGCGCGGAACTTGTCGCGGCGGTGGATCAGGTGGACCTTGGCGGCGATGTTGGAGAGGTAGAGCGCATCCTCCACCGCCGTGTTGCCGCCACCGACCACGCAGGCCTCCTGGTCGCGGTAGAAGAAGCCGTCGCAGGTGGCGCAGCCCGAGACGCCGCGGCCCATGAACGCTTCCTCGCTGGGCAGGCCCAGGTACTTGGCGCTGGCGCCGGTGGCGATGACGAGCGTGTCGCAGGTGTAGGTGCCCGAGTCGCCCTTGAGCGTGAACGGGCGGCGGCTGAAGTCCACCGCGTTGATGTGATCGAACACGATCTGCGTGTTGAAGCGCTCGGCATGCTGCTGGAAGCGCTGCATCAGGTCTGGCCCCATCACGCCGGCAACGTCCGCGGGCCAGTTGTCCACTTCGGTGGTGGTCATCAGTTGGCCGCCTTGGGCCATGCCCGTCACCAGCACGGGCTTGAGGTTGGCGCGGGCAGCGTAGATGGCGGCGGTGTAGCCGGCGGGGCCGGAGCCCAGGATCAGGACCTGGGCATGTAGGGTGCTGTCATTCATGGCGGTGGGGTTTTCTTGGGGTCCGGTGCGGGGCGCAGGGCCGCCCCCGGGCGCGAAGTCTGACATGTCGCGTTGGCACCGGAATTTGGTCTTCTCAAACGCCACAATAGCCACTAGGTGCAGTGGAGGATTCAGCAGTGAGTCATCACACTGTGGCCTCACGCGTGGCGCACGAGCCGTCGTGGTGCCGTTTCTTGAAAGGATGCCGATGTCGCTGCTGCTGTCGAACCTGGACCTGATCCGTCGGGTGCCTCTGTTCTCGCTGTTGACCACCGAGCAAGCGCAGACCATTGCCGACAGCGTCGTGAAGCGACGCTTCCGGCGCGGTGAACTGGTGGTGGAGCAGGGCCGCAAGAGCAATGCGCTGTTCATCCTGCTCAACGGCCGGGCGCGGGTGCTCACCGCCGACGCGCGCGGGCGCGAGGTGATCCTGGCCGTGCTGCAGTCCGGGGACTACGTGGGCGAGATGAGTCTCATCGACAACGAGCCCCATTCCGCCACCGTGCGCGCCGAGGTGCAGACCGACATGCTGATCCTGGGCCGCCAGGAGTTCGCGCGCTGCCTGCCCGAGGGGTCGAGCCTGGCCTACGCGATCCTGCGCGGACTGGTGGCGCGGCTGCGCAATGCCGACCGCCAGATCGAGTCGCTGGCGCTGCTGGACGTGTACGGCCGCGTGGCGCGCACGCTGCTGGACATGGCCGAGGACGACAACGGCGTGAAGGTGATCCGCGGCAAGGTCTCGCGCCAGGACATGGCCAAGGTCGTGGGCGCCTCGCGCGAGATGGTCAGCCGCGTCATGAAGGACCTGGAAGAGCGCGGAATGATCGAGACGCAGGAAAGCGGCGCCGTCGTCCTCAAGGAGCGGCTGCTGGCCGACTGATTGAGGCTTTGAGGCGACCGCTCGCCCGGGCCGCTCCGGGCATGTGCGCTGGCGAATGAGCTGGCCGTGCCACGAGCTGAACGTATCCGGTAGTGAGCGCGGTAATAGGGCAAGGCGGCCGGGCCACAATTCGGGGATGAGCTTTCCGCTGGGTTCCCTTACCGAGTCCCCGTCCAACACCTACCGGCGCCGTCCCGGCGCGTCCACCGAAACCACCTTGCCCGCGCCGCCCCGTTGGCGCACGCAGCTGTGGCTCACGGGCGGCGCGATCCTGGGGTTGCTCGGCCTGCTGGCGCTGATCACGCACGACGGCGCGGATCCGGGCTTTTCCACTTCGGGCGACGGCCGCCCTCTGGTGAACAACCAAGTCGGCCTGCTGGGCGCCTGGGCGGCGGACCTGGGCCTGTTCCTGTTCGGCTGGTCCGTGTGGTGGCTGCCCATCATCGGCGTGCGGCTGTGGCTGGGCACGCTGGCGCGGCTGCTGCGAGGGGAGGGCGGACCGCCGCCGCGGCGGCTGGCGTTCTGCCTGGGCGTGGTGCTGCTGATGGCCGCGAGCTGCGCGCTGGAGTGGACGCGGCTGTACCGCTGGGAGTCCGGGCTGCCTGGCCATGCCGGGGGCGTGCTGGGCTACCTGCTGGGCCCCTGGAGTTTGAAATGGCTCGGCTTTGCCGGATCGGGCGTGGCCTGGATCGTGACGCTGGTGCTGGGCCTGGGGCTGTCGCTGCGCTTCTCGTGGGTGGCGCTGGCCGACCGCATCGGCGGCGCCGTGGAAGGCCTGTCGGAGGGCGTGCGCCAGACCGTCGAAGGCACGCTGGACCGCCTGGCCGGCCGCCGTGCCCTGCGCCAGCGCGAGCGCGAGGGCCGCGCCGCGCGCGAAGGCCAGGAAGCGCACTCGATCCGCATCGACCCGCCGCTGCAGGAGGAGCCGCCGGCGCCGGTCGCCGCCGAAGAGCCGCCGCGTCCGGCCCGCCGGCGCGCCGCGCCCGCCGTGAAGCCCGTTGACCTCGCCGAGCCGGTGCTGATGGACCTGGAGGACGTGATCGAGGTGGTTCCGCCGCCCGCCGCGGCCCCCGCCGCCCCGGCGGCCGAGGAGGTGGTGGACCTGCCGCCCAGCACCGCGGCCCCCGCGACCCCCGCGACCGCCGCCTCCGCCGCTGCTGCAGCCCCTGCCGCCGCCGAGCCCCGGCCGCCCGTGGCCGTCGATCCGCCCTGGGCCGATACCGCCGCCGGCCTCGACCTGGACGATGCCGACGAGGCCGCGCCGCAGCCGCCCCGGCCTGCGCCCGCGAGGCCCGCGGCCCCGGCCGCCGCCGTCCCGCCCGCGGCCAAGGCGCCCGCGAAGCCGGCAACCGTGGCGCCCATGCCGCGCGCCATCGTCAACGACGACGCCGTGCTGCCGCAGGTCGACCTGCTCGATGCCCCGCCGGCGCAGCGCGAGAGCGTCTCGCCCGAGACGCTGGAGATGACCTCGCGCCTGATCGAGAAGAAGCTCAAGGACTTCGGCGTGGAGGTGCGCGTCGTGGCGGCCTCGCCGGGGCCGGTGATCACGCGCTACGAGATCGAGCCCGCCACGGGCGTGAAGGGCTCGCAGATCGTCAACCTGGCCAAGGACCTGTCGCGCTCGCTGAGCCTGGTGAGCATCCGCGTGGTGGAGACCATTCCCGGGCGCACCACCATGGCGCTGGAGCTGCCCAACGCGCGGCGCCAGACGATTCGGCTGACCGAGATCCTGGACTCGCGCGCCTACCGCGAGGCGCAGTCGCTGCTGTCCATCGGCCTGGGCAAGGACATCGTGGGCGCGCCCGTGGTGGCCGACCTGGCCAAGATGCCGCACTGCCTGGTGGCCGGCACCACCGGCTCGGGCAAGTCGGTGGGCATCAACGCCATGATCCTGTCGCTGCTCTACAAGGCCGAGGCGGACGAGGTGAGGCTGATCCTCATCGACCCGAAGATGCTGGAGATGAGCGTCTACGAGGGCATTCCGCACCTGCTGTGCCCGGTGGTGACGGACATGAAGCAGGCCGCCAACGCGCTCAACTGGTGCGTGGGCGAGATGGAGCGGCGCTACAAGCTCATGTCCAAGCTCGGCGTGCGCAACCTCGCCGGCTACAACAAGAAGATCGACGAGGCCGCCGAGCGCGAGGAGCACATCCCCAACCCGTTCAGCCTCACGCCCGAGGAGCCCGAGCCGCTGGACCGGCTGCCCTTCGTGGTGGTCGTCATCGACGAGCTGGCCGACCTGATGATGGTGGTGGGCAAGAAGATCGAGGAATTGATCGCCCGCCTGGCGCAGAAGGCGCGCGCCGCCGGCATCCACCTCGTGCTGGCCACCCAGCGCCCCAGCGTGGACGTGATCACGGGCCTGATCAAGGCCAACATCCCGACGCGCCTGTCCTTCCAGGTCAGCTCCAAGATCGACTCGCGCACCATCCTCGACCAGATGGGCGCCGAGGCGCTGCTGGGGCAGGGCGACATGCTCTACCTCACGCCCGGCGGCGGCATCCCGGTGCGCGTGCACGGCGCCTTCGTCTCCGACGAGGAAGTGCACCGCGTGGTGGACTTCCTCAAGCAGCAGGGCGAGCCCAACTACATCGAGGGCATCCTGGAAGGCGGCGTGCTGGAGAGCGACGGCGGCAACGGCGTCACCAGCATCGGCGGCAGCGTGGACAGCGACGGCGAGTCCGACCCGATGTACGACCAGGCCGTGGCCATCGTGCTGCAGCACAAGCGCGCCTCAATCTCGCTGGTGCAGCGCCACCTGCGCATCGGCTACAACCGCGCCGCGCGGCTGCTGGAACAAATGGAGAAGTCCGGGCTCGTATCGGCCATGGCCACCAACGGCAACCGGGACATCATCGTCCCCAAGCGGGAAGAGGTATGAGCGAGCGCATGAGCAGCAGCACCAACGACACCCAGCGCGGCACGGGCCGCATCGGCGCGGGCCTGGGCCGGCGCTGGCTCCGGCCGCTGGCCGCCGCGGCGCTGCTGCTGGCCGCCGCGGGCGCGGCGCGCGCCGACGCGGTGGAGGCGCTGCGCGACTTCGTGCGCGAGGCCAAGACCGGCCGCGCCGCCTTCACCCAGACCGTGACCGCGCCCGACGGCGCCAAGAAGAAGATCTCCAGCGGCAGCTTCGAGTTCGCGCGCCCGAACCGCTTCCGCTTCGAGTACCGCAAGCCCTACGAGCAGCTCATCGTGGGCGACGGGCAGAAGGTGTGGATCTTCGACGCCGACCTGCAGCAGGCCAGCTCGCGGCCGCTGGCGCAGGCGCTGGGCTCCACGCCGGCGGCACTGCTGGCCGGCGGTGCGCTGGAGAAGGACTTCAACCTTTCCAACCTGCCTTCCGCGCAGGGGCTGGACTGGGTGCAGGCCACGCCGCGCGACAAGGAGACGGCCTTCCAGTCGCTGCGCGTGGCGTTCAAGGGCCGCACCCTGGCGGCCATCGAGATCGTGGACAGCTTCGGCCAGCACTCGCGGCTGGACTTCAACGAGCTGGCCACCAACGTCCCTGTCGCCCCGGAGAGCTTCCGGTTCGTGCCGCCCAAGGGCGTGGCGGTGGTGGAGTAACTCCACCGTCCGAAGTCAGGCGGCGCCGCTGCTGCCGCTGCTGTTGAACCTCAGCGTCACGCACGCCCCGCCGGCCTCCGAGACGCCCATGCTCACGCTGGCGCCGTGCAGCTCGGCGATCTCGCGCACGATGGCCAGCCCCAGGCCGCTGCCGTCGCCGCGCGCGCCGGGGCCGCGCACGAAGCGCTCGAACACCTGCTCGCGCTGGTCCTCGGGGACGCCCGGGCCGCTGTCGTTCACGCGCAGCGCCGGCGGCGAGAGCTCGAAATCGATCCACACCCGCCCGCCCGCGCCCGTGTAGCGCAGCGCGTTGTCGATCAGGTTGCCCAGCGCCTCGGCGATCAGCTCGGGCTGCACCGGCACCACCAGCGGCTGCTGCGGCGCCAGCAGCTCCAGCTCGATGCGCGCGTCGTAGGCGCGGTCGATGAAGGAGGCGCCCACGTCGCTGGCCAGCGCCACGAGGTCGGTGTCGAGGCAGTCCAGCGCGCCGCGCAGCTCCGGATCGAGCCGGCCCAGCGACAGCAGCTGCTGCACCATGCGCGCGCTGCGCTGGGTGTTCTGCTCCAGCTCGCGCAGCACGCGGCGCGTGGCCTCCAGGTCCGGCGCCTCGGCCGCGCGCGCCAGGCCCAGCTGCAGCCCCGTCAGCGGCGTGCGCAGCTGGTGCGCGGCGGTGGCGGCGAACTGGCGCTCGCGCGCGAGCATGTCGCGGATGCGCTGCAGCAGGTCGTTGAGCGCGGTGGCGAAGGGCATGAGCTCGCGCGGCATGTCGCTGGCCGGGATCGGGTCCAGCGAGGTGTGCGAGCGCTCGTTCCAGCGCGCGGCGATGGCCTCCAGCGGCCGGATCGAGCGCCGCACGCCCCAGACGATGGCGATGACCGCGGCGGCACCGGCCAGCAGCGCCACCGGCGCCAGCAGCACCACGATGTTGTCGCGCGTGCGCTCGCGCTTGAGCAGCGTCTCGCCCACCAGCGCCACGGCCTGGTGGCCCGCGCCGTCGTCCACCATCACGCGCGCCACGCTGGCCGGGTGGCCGTCGAGCACGGCGTCGAAGGCCATGCCGTGGAGGTAGTGGCGCTCGCGCGTGCCTTGCTGCGGCACGCCCGCATGGCCGCCCACGTGGCGCTCGCCCTGTTCCACCGCGTAGGCAGTGCGGTCCACCTCGTCGTAGGCCAGCATGCCCTCGGCCGCCGGCGGCAGCTCCAAATGCGCCTGGCCCTGCGCGTCGAAGTGCACCTGGCGCGACAGGGAATGCGCCGCATCGAGCAGCCAGCGGTCATAGACGCGGTCCGTGAAGCGCTGGGCCACGACCGTGGTCAGCACGCCCGTGGTGCCCACGATGGCCAGCAGCGGCAGCATCAGCCGCAGCAGCAGCTCGCGCTTGAGGCGCATGGTGCGTCGCCCGCAACCGGGCTCAGCCCACCGCCGCGGGCGCGTCCAGCACCAGCCGGTAGCCGAAGCCGCGCACGGTCTGGATCTCGGTGCCCGAGCCCGCGAGCTTGCGCCGCAGCCGTGACACGTAGACCTCCGCGGCGCTGTCGCCCACGTCCAGGTTGCGCTCGGCCAGGGCATCGATCAGCACGCGCTTGGGCACCACGTGCGGGGCGCGGCGCACCAGCAGTCCCAGCACCTCGAACTCGCGCGGCGACAGCTCCAGCTGCCGCCCGTCCACCAGCACTCGGCCCTCGCGGCCCAGCCAGCTGAGGTTGCCGAACTGCAGCAGCTCGCCGCGCGCGGCAGCGGCGCGGCGCGTGAGCACCTCCACGCGCGCATCCAGCTCCTCCGCCGCGAAGGGCTTCACCAGGTAGTCGTCGGCGCCGGCCTGCAGGCCTTCCACGCGATCGGCGACGCGGTCGCGCGCGGTGAGCACCAGCACGGGCGTGAGGCGGTTGCGCGCGCGCAGCCGCTGCAGCCAGTCCAGGCCGTCGCCGTCGGGCAGCCCGCGGTCCAGCACCACGAGGTCGTAGGCGCCGTCCTGCAGCGCCGCGTCTGCGTCGGCCAGCGAGGTGCAGTGCAGCACGGCCCATTCGCGTGCGCGCCAGCGCAGCGAGAGCTCATGGGCAATCACGGAGTCGTCTTCAATCAACAGCAGGCGCATGGAGGACAAGGCAGGAGACAGTCCGCAAGCCTAGCGCGGCCCGGGGCCATCCCTGGGGTCGGTCACTGCGTACCACGATGTGGCGCGAAGCCTGTCACGCACAGCCGGTCGATCGTGGCAAGTCGCTGTGGGGCGGGGGTTATTGATAGGTGTTTGCAAGCTCGCCTTCCCAGCATCGCGGGCTTATCGCCTTTGCCGGCTCTGCCGGCGAGGCTGGCTCGACAGCGTCGGGCCGTTGTCGTGGCCCACCGGCGTCTCCTTGGCGGAGCGTCACTTTCCGAATGCGCCTGTTTCCCCGTCTCCTGATCCTGCTGGCCTGGCCAGCCGCTGCCTGGGCCTGTCCGCCGCTGCCGCCCGAAGGCGCCGCCGCGCTGACGCCGGAGGCAGTGCGCGCGCGCGTGCCGCTGTGCCATCCCGACGTGCTGGCCGCCGAGCGCGCGCTGGGCGCCGCCGCGGCCGACGTGATCACCGCCGGCCAGCGCCCGAACCCGCAGCTCGGCCTGGGCGCGGGCAACCTGGGTCGCAACATGGGCAGCGGCTCGCTGTGGAACAAGGCTTTCGACCACCAGCTGCGCGTGGACCAGGTCATCGAGCGCGGCGGCAAGCCGCAGCTGCGCG
>NZ_AUMO01000116.1 GCF_000430725.1 Azohydromonas australica DSM 1124 | reverse complement strand
GGCCAGCTCTCGGTGAACATGAACACCAGCCCCAGCGCGATGGTGGACAAGCCCAGCACGAGATTCAGCAGGTGCTGCCCCGGGAACACCACCGGCGCGCCCTTGAACAGCCGGAACTTGTACTTGCCCGAGAGCTTGCCGAAGGCGATGACGGAGCCGGAGAAGGTGATGGCGCCGATCGCGGCCCCGAGGAACAGCTCCAGCCGGTTGCCCGCCGGAATCTGAGTCCCCTTGGCCGTGATGCCGAAGGCCCAGGGCTCGGCCACCGCGGCCACGGCGATGAACACCGCGGCCATGCCGATCATGGAGTGCATGAAGGCCACGAGCTCGGGCATCTTGGTCATCTGCACGCGACGGGCCATCACGGTGCCGGCGCTGCCGCCCACCAGCAGCCCGATGAGCACCCACACCAGCCCGGAGGCGCCGGCGGTGCCGAGGTCCTCGGCGAGCTTGAGGATCAGCGCCGCGGTGGTGAGCACCGCGATGCCCATGCCCGTCATGCCGAAGACGTTGCCGCGAATCGATGTCGTGGGATGGGACAGGCCCTTCAAGGCCTGGATGAAGCAGACACTGGCCACCAGGTTCAGCAGCGTCACGAGGTTCATGCTCATCGCATCAACTCCAATTCCAATTGCACTTCTTCAGCAATGCCGGCGAAGTCTTTGACTCCCTCCACCAAGGCATGGACCAAACACCATCCAATGGACAGCACGACGCCAATGGCCCAATGAGAGGCATATCCAACTGCCATTCCTACGATCAAGGCTGCCAGCAGCGACAAGCAGGCATAGCCCCAGTCAACGCCGGTCATGATCTGATTCCCGATTGCTGCGCATGCACCGACTGATCCTTCAGTTCAGCGGCCGTAGCTTTGCGCTCCTTCTTCCTGAACATTTCAAGCATGCGCCGCGTCACCAGGAAGCCGCCGAAGACGTTCACCGCCGCCAGCGCCACCGCCAGCACGCCCATGGTCTTGCCCAGCCCCGTCTCGGTCAAAGCTGCGGCCAGCATCGCGCCCACGATAACGATGGCGGAGATGGCGTTGGTCACAGCCATCAGCGGCGTGTGCAGCGCCGGTGTGACGGTCCACACCACGTGGTAGCCCACGTAGATGGCCAGCACGAAGATGATCAGGTTGATGATGGTGTGTGAGACTTCCACGGCTTCAGCCCTTTCTGGTGATTTGTCCGTTGCGCGTCATCAGGCACGCGGCCACGATGTCGTCGTCCAGCGGCACGTTCACGGCCGCGGCGTCCTTCGGCAGCACCAGCTTCAGAAAGTCCAGCACGTTGCGCGCGTACAGGGCCGACGCATCGGCGGCCAGCAGCGCGGGCAGGTTGGTTTCCCCGACGATCGTCACGCCGTGCTGCACCACCGTCTGCCCGGGCACCGTGAGGGCGCAGTTGCCGCCGTTGGCCGCGGCCAAGTCCACGATCACCGAGCCCGGCTTCATGGACTGCACCATCTCCGCCGACACGAGCTTCGGAGCCGGGCGGCCGGGGATCAGCGCGGTGGAGATCACCACGTCGGCTGCCGCCACGCGCTTGGCGACCTCGGCGTGCTGCCTGGCGAGCCAGCTCTCGGGCATCGGGCGCGCGTAGCCGCCCACGCCCTCGGCCGCTTCCTTCTCCTCGGCCGTCTCGTAGGGCACGTCGATGAACTTCGCACCCAACGACTCGACCTGCTCCTTCACCGAAGGCCGCACGTCCGAGGCCTCGATCACCGCCCCCAGGCGCTTGGCCGTGGCGATGGCCTGCAGCCCCGCCACGCCCACGCCCAGGATCACGACGCGCGCCGCCTTCACGGTGCCCGCGGCCGTCATGAGCATGGGAAAGAACTTCTGATAGCGGTCGGCCGCGATGATCACGGCCTTGTAGCCGGCGATGTTGGCCTGGGAGGAGAGCACGTCCATGCTTTGCGCGCGCGTCGTGCGCGGGGCGGCCTCCAGCGCGAAGCCGGTCACGCCGGCGGCGGCCAGGCGCTCCAGGCCTTCGCGGTCGAAGGGATTCAGCATCCCGACCACCGTCGCGCCGCGCTTCATCAGCGGCAACTCGTCCGCAGACGGTGAGCGAACCTTGAGCACCAGATCGCAGCCGAAGGCGGCCTGGGCATCCACGATTTCCGCACCTACGGCCCGGTAGGCCTCGTCGGGCGCTGCGGCGGCCGCGCCGGCGCCGGATTGCACGAAGAGCTGGTGGCATTGGGCTCTGAGCTTCTTCACCGTTTCAGGAGTGACCGCGACGCGGGTTTCTCCATCTGCCGTCTCCAGCGGTACTCCGATCAGCATCGCAAAACCTCAGTAGTGAATGAGTTGTATGGCCGCTTGACCGGCATGAGAACGAGTGGCCGGCGTAGCCCGGCAGGGCCGCTTGAGAGCATCGGCGGCCGGCGCGGGCCGTGGTTCAGCGCACCAGAGAGATCACATGTGCGGCCTGAGTCTTGGTTCCCGTGGACCGTCTCGGCCCGCAAATCCCCGAGACCCCTGTCAAGTCTTCGCTGCCCAGCTCAACTCCTGAAGCCATACAGCCGTTGCGGGTTGTCGACCAGTAGGCGCTTGCGCAAGTCTTCGTCAGGTGCCCAGAGCGCCAGCAGGCTAAGCAGTTGCGCATCGTCGGGCTTGTCCGCCTCGGTGACGTGCGGCCAGTCGGAGCCCCAGACCAGTCGGTCCGGATGGCGTTGCAGGAGCTTCTGCACAAAGGCGTCGAGATTGGCGTAGGCCGGCGCATCCAAGGACGCGATGTAGGGCGCCGAGAGCTTCAACCAGGCGCGGCCCGTGTCCAGCAGGCGTTCGACCTGCTCGGCAACCTGGCTTGCCAACGCGGTATCGGCATTCACGCGGGCGAAGTGATCGAGGACGATGGGCACGGGCAGTGCGGCCAGCCGGCTGGCCAGGCGCAGCAGGTCGCGAGTGTGCAGATGCAGCTGGATGTGCCAGCCCAGGTGCTGGATGCGCCGCGTAACGGCTTCCAGCATCGAGTCATCGGTAGCACCGTGCTGGACCAGATTGAAGCGCACCCCCACGACACCAGCAGCCTGCAGCGCGCTCAACTCCTCTTCTGGCACGTCGGGCGCGATGACGGCGATGCCTCGGGCTGCCGGTCCCAGTGCCCGCAGTCCTGCCAGCAGTACCCGGTGATCGCGCCCGTAGCTCGACGGCTGGACGATCACGTTGCGCGTGAGCCCCAGCCGCTGCTGAAGGCGCCGGTAGTCGTCGCCCGATGCATCGCCGTGCACCAGCGGTGCGCCGGCGGCGAACGGCAGCCGCGTGTCAAAGAGGTGCATGTGGCAGTCGCATGCGCCCTTCGGTACCTCGAAATCTGGACCGCCGCGGCCTGCGGAGTGCGGCGCCGCCAGAGCGTCCTGGCCGCTTTCCATGGGAATGCTCATGATGACCGGCGCTTTGGCTTACATCACTTGGATGCGTTCTCGGGGCGATGCCAGAACTCGTACGACTTGGCGAGCTCGCGTGCAGACTCGTCCAGGTCGGTGGGTGCCAGCTCCAGCGACATTTCGTGGATCTTCCGCTGCACCTCGCGGTCACTGAGCGTCGCTTTCAGCGCGGCGTTGAACTTCTCGGCCAGTGGGCGCGGCAGCGCCTTGGGCGCGAAGAAGGCGTTGAAGCTGTTGACGTTCACGCCCGTGAAGCCGAGCTCCTCGAATGTGGGCACATTGGGAAGCAGGGCCGAGCGCTTGCCGCCGGAGATGGCCAGGATGCGGACCTTGCCGCCCTTGAGCATCGTCACGCCCTCGGGTTCACCCGTCACCCCAGAGGCGAGCTGCCCGCCGATGAGCTGGGGCATCATCATGGCGGAGCCGCCGAACGGGATGGGCTCCATCTTCACGCTGGCCTTGCGCGAGATGGCGGCACCGATGATGTCGGGCACGCCACCTTGCAGCGGCACGCCGTAGTTGCCCTTGCTCGGGTCCTTGCGCACGATGTCCACGAAGTCCCCCAGCGTCCTGGCTGGGCTGCCCTGCGGCACGGCGAAGGTCCACTGAAAGCGCGCGACCTGGCCCACGGGCACGAAGTCCTTGAGAGCGTCGTACCCGGCGGTGGGCGTGATCAGAGGCACGATGACCACCGAATGGTCCAGCGCCAGCAGGAAGGTCGAGCCGTCCGCTGGTGCGGCCTTGACTGCCGCGGTCCCGAGCTGTCCGCTGGCACCGGGGCGGTTGTCGATGATGACCTGCTGCCCCAGCTGCTTGGACAGGCCCGGCGCCAGCAAGCGCGCCACGGCGTCGGTGGCGCCGCCCGGGGCGAACGGAACCACGATCTTGATCGGGCCCTTGAAGTCCTGGGCAACCGCGGCGGTGCCGATCAGCAGGCCGGCCATCGCGGCAAGGAGTACCTTGGGGGGCATGAGTTGTCTCCTGTGGATTTCGTGTTGTCGTTCGCCCAAAGGTCGTCAGTCCGCCTTCGCGCCGGTGTCGCGGATCACCGCGGCCCAGCGCGCGCCTTCGGCCTTCATGTAGTCCACGTACTCCTTCTGCGTGCCGCCGAGCATGATGGAGCCCTGGCCGGTAAGCCGCTCGCGCAGGCCCGGGTCCTTCAGCGCCTTTTGCAGGGACGTATCGAGCTTGGTCACCACGTCGGCCGGCGTGCCCTTGGGCACCATCAGCCCTTGCCAGGCGCCCATGTCCATCGTGGTCTTGCCCGTGGCCTCACGGATCGTGGGCACGTCGGGCAGCAGCGGCGAGCGCTTCTCGTGCGTGACCGCCAGCGCGCGCATGCCACCGCCCTTGATGTGCTGCATGGCCTCGTTGATGGGCAGGAACATGAACTCCGTCGTGCCGCCCAGCAAGTCCGTGATGGCCGGCGCGCTGCCCTTGTAGGCGATGTGCGTGGCCTGGAAGCCCGTTTCCTTCAGGAACAGGGCACCGGCCAGGTGCAGCAGCGCACCGGAGCCCGAAGAGCCGTAGTTGATCTTGCCGCCCTTGCTCTTGCCCCAGGCGATGAACTCCGACACCGTCTTGGCCGGCACGCTGGGATGAGTAACGAGCACCAGCGGGATGGTGGCCGTCAGCGAGATCGGGGTGAAGTCCTGGTAAGGATCGAAGCCCGGCTTGGAATACAGGGCCGGCGCCAGCACCACGGCCGAGGTGGCATAGAACACGGTGTAGCCGTCGGGCGCGGCGCGCTTGGCTTCCACGGCGCCGAGGTTGCCGCCGGCACCGCCCTTGTTGTCAACCACGATAGTGGCGCCCATTTCCTTGGCCAATTGCTGGCCGACGGCGCGGGCGTTGATGTCCGCGGAGCCGCCCGGTGCGAAGGCCACGACCATGCGGATCGGCTTGGTCGGGTAGGCCTCCGCGGCCGAGACGGGCACAAGGCCGATCTGCGCCACGGCACCCAGGGTGGCGGCGAGCTTGAAGAGATTGCGCATGGAAGTTCCTTCTTTGCAGTGAGCAGCAGCCGCTGGTGACTCAGACCAGACCGAAGCGCTTGAGGGTTTCGCCCAGGTTCAACAACTCGACGGTGTTGGACGTGCCGGCCTCGATGGCCTCGCGCTGCTTCACTTCTTTTTCTTCACGGGCCAGGCTCTTCTCGATGGCCATGTCCACCTCGTCCGCGGCCACGACCACCAGGCCGTCGCGGTCGCCGACGATGATGTCGCCCGGGCGGATGACGGCGTCGCCGATGGTGATGGGCACGTTGACCTTGCCGGGCTGGTTCTTGCCCGTGCCCTTGATGGAGAGGCCGCGGCAGAACACCGGAAACTTCAGGTCGATGATGAGGTTGGCGTCGCGCACGCAGCCGTTGATCACCAGGCCCGCGATGCCGAGCTTCATCGCCTGCAGCGTGAGCACGTCGCCCCACGGGCCGGCTTCCATGAAGCCCTTGGCATCCACCACCAGCACGTCGCCCGGCTTGGCTTGGAGTACCGCGTAGTGGAGGATCAGGTTGTCCGCCGGGCGCGCGTCCACTGTCAGCACCGGGCCGGCCAGGCGAACGGTGGGGTCGATGGGCTTCATGCCCTGGTCCAGCGCGCCCTTGGCGCCTTGGGCCTCGTACACGGTGGCGGTGCCCAGGTCGCGCAGTTGGGCCAGCTTTTGCGAAGTCGTCATGGTGATGTCCTGTTCAGGTGATGGATAAGAGGGTCGGCAGGCGGCTCAGGCCTGCTGGGTGTTGGTGGCCAGCAGCCACTGCAGCGCCTGGTCGACGCTGGGGTCCGCGGCGTTCAGCGGGTTGTGCTCCAGCTTGGCTGCCGTGTCACGGAAGCGCTGCTCGACACCCGGCAACACCAGCGAGGGCAAGCCCTGGGCGGCAAGTTCGCCTTGCGCGTCGTGGACCTCGTGGGCCCGGCGCTTGGCATGCACGACGTGCGTGCGCACCAGCATGTCGATGAAGCTGCGCAGCGGCGTCCGGTCGATGTCGCTGAGCTGCTCGTAGAGCTTGTCGCGCACGCCCTGTTTCTCGGCGCTGGTGAGCAGCTCGACGCTGAGCGCTTCCATGCCTTTGGTGAAGACGCTGCGCAGGATCTTCAGCGAAATGGCGTCGCCGGCCTTGCCGCCCGGGATGGCCTGCACCCGGCCGCCGGCCTTCTCCAGCAGGGTCTTCAAATCCTCGGCGCCGTCGCCCGAAGCCAGCAGCGGCGTGCGCACCCAGTTCAGGCTGATGGCGCCCATGATGGCCGTGTCCACGTAGCGCATGCCGTGTTCGGCCGCGTGCTGCGCCGCACGGCGCTTGACCTCCGGGCTGGCCGTGGTGAAGTCGGCCAGCGAGGTGTCCGCCGCCAAGTGCGGCACTACCTGCTCCACCACCGCCAGCGCCTGCGCGCCGGTCACGCACGACAGCACCCACTGCGCCGACGCGAGCCACGCTCCCGGCTTGTCGTGAATGGGCAGTCCCCACTGCGCCGCCAGCTCGCTGGCAGCGGCCGAGGGCCACGCCTCGCACAGGGTCAACTCGAAACCGGCTTCATGAAGCGGCTTCGCATAGCAGCGCCCCACTTCGCCCAGACCAATGATCGCAACACGCATGGCATCTCCTTTGACGCCGCGAAGAATACAAAAAAAGTACAAAACATGGGAATAGCAGGCAGGGTAATCACCTAGAAGGTCGTCTTTTAAGACAAAAAAAGTACATTGACCCTGCTTGGAGCATGTCCAGGCCCAACGTCACAGCGCTCTAGAATTGCGCCCCAGGACGACAGCGGCTGGACAACGGCATTGGCGATGCAACGGGGAGCGGACAAGGCGTATGAGGTGCTGCGGCAGCGCCTGGTGGGTGGGCACTACAAGCCCGGCACGCAGCTCAAGGAGGAACCGCTGGCACGCGAGTTCGGGATCAGCCGCACGCCCGTGCGCACGGCCCTGAAGCGGCTGGTGGACGATGGGCTGGCCACCGCCGATGCCGGTCAGGGCATCCACGTCGCCCAGTGGAGTGAGTGGGACATCGAGGAGACGTTCCAACTGCGAATGCTGCTGGAGCCCTACGCGGCGAGCCTCGCGGCCGAGCGTGGCGGCGACGAGATGCTGGCCCGGCTCAAGGCCAGCAACGAGCAGATGGCCCAGGCCATCGAGGACGGCGGCGAGGACGCCATCGCCCGCATCCAGGACGCCAACCGGACCTTCCACCGCACCTTGCTCGATGCCTCGGGATCACCGCGCCTGCGCTCCATGCTGGAGACGATGATCGACATGCCCATCATCGTGCGCTCGTTCTACCTCTACACCAGGGCCGAATTGGAGCAGAGCTTGCATCACCACCAGGACCTGACCCTGGCGGCCGAAGCGCGCGACGGCGAGCTCGCGCGCCAAGTCATGCAGCTGCACCTGCGCATGTCGTACCACCGCTTCATGCGACACCGCAGCGAGTACCGGCGCAACGCCTGATTGTAAGAAAGATGCAGAAGCAACGCCATTGCAGCGGTATGCCGCTATCGAGATAAGTTTTCTTATCACAGCAGCATTGCGGAGTGAATAAACTTGCACCTCGCAAAACGAGCGACATCCCGGCCTCGGCCGACGCCCTGCCCAACACCGCCGCGCTGGCTGCGCTGCGTGCGTGGCACGAAGGGCTTTCAGCGTGCTCAGCGGTCGAGCAGTACCTGCCGCATGCCTTGGTTGACGGCGCATCGGCGCGTGGCGTGCTCAGTGGCATTCGGCACCAGCTGCAGCGCCTGGCGCGCTCGCGCCAGCGCGCAGACCTGGCCGATACCTTCGCCGTGGAGCACCGCGGCGACGCGGCCCACGCCCACGCCGTGGCGCAGGCCATGGAGACGCTGCGCGCATTGCCAGAGCCTCAGCCGCTCATCGGCGATCGCGTCGAGCGCTGGCTGCACGCGCGCATCGTCGCCGCGCTGCAGGCCGCCGGCATCGACACGCTGGCGGCGCTGACACTGCGCGTACCGCGCCGGCGGCGCTGGTGGACGGCCG
Source organism: Azohydromonas australica DSM 1124 (assembly GCF_000430725.1). Lineage (GTDB taxonomy): Bacteria > Pseudomonadota > Gammaproteobacteria > Burkholderiales > Burkholderiaceae_C > Azohydromonas > Azohydromonas australica. Next base: position 9,065 of record NZ_AUMO01000116.1, on the reverse strand, counting down.
TCCCGGGGCTGGGTGCCACGGGCGCGCGCAAGGTGGAGGCTTTCTTCGCCGCGTACCCCGAGCTCACCGAGCGCGCCCGCGCGCTGGTGGAGGTGCCGGCTCTGGACGTGCAGCCGTGGGAGCGCATCGCGCTGCCGCAGGAGCTCGACGGCTCACACGGGCGCTTCCGCGCTCCGCGCGAGAGCTGCGCGCTCGACGCCCGCGACGACTACGCCGCGGTGCAGGCCTGGCTGCAGCGCCACGAGTCCGAGGCCACGCGGCGCGCGTACCGCAAGGAAGCCGAGCGGTTGATCCTGTGGGCGGTGCTGGAGCGCGGCAAGGCGCTGTCGTCGCTGGCCACCGAAGACGCCACTGCCTACCGGGCCTTCCTGCGCCGGCCCGCGCCTGCCGCTCGCTGGATCGGTCCTTCGCGCCCGCGGCACTCGCCGGAGTGGCGGCCGTTCGCGGGGGCGCTGTCAGCGCGCTCCATCAAGTATCTATGGTCAGCCCGGTCTTTGCAAAGCAGCTTGGTGGTGATGTGAGGAGGGCTTGCGCAAATCTATCCGGAGTCGTCTTGGGCAACGGTGTGCCCGCTCCATGATGAGAACCGTGCCTGGCAAGCCTCAAAAACGCTGCAGCGTATTACAGCTGGTACTTGATTCAGGTTTCTTGCCGGGCTGTTGAGCCATTCACGCCATCACGTCGTCTGCCATCGCAAACCAGGTGGGATTGGATATAACCAGTCGCCTTGCCGCATCAGACGGCCATTGCTGATCGGCCCGCGTCGAAGTGCGTTCCTCTGGCCAGCATTGCCCACGCGATCCTGGCGAGCTTGTTGGCCAGCGCGCAGGCCACCACGTTGGAATGCCGGCGTGCGAGCATGGCGCAGACCCAACGTCCAAGGACATCGGTGCGTCGCTCAATGTGCTTCATGATGCTCCGTGCACCCAGCACAAGAAGCGAGCGCAACCTCTTGTCGCCTCGCTTGCTGATACCCAAGAGTTTGGGCTTGTCCCCGGTGCTGTACTGCCCAGGAACAAGACCGATCGATGCGGCGAACTGGCGAGCATTCTTAAACCGGTGCGGATCACCGAGCTCGATGGAGAGCGCGCTGGCCGTGACCGGGCCAATACCTGGTATCTCCAGCAGTCGATTGCTGCGCTCGTCGGCCTTGAGCTGGCGGCTGATCTCGCGGTCTACATCGGCGATCTGACCGTCGAGGTACTTGTGGTGAGCCTGCAGTCGCAGCAGGACATCAACGATTGCCGGCGGTAGATCCTCGTGCCGGGCCAGCACGACGGGCAGTGCCTTGATGGCGTCCTCGCCCTTGGCAAGGCTGATGCCAAACTCGAGCAGGAACGCGTGGATCTGGTTGGTGGTGCAGGTGCGGTCCCCCACCAGTGCCTCACGCACCCGGTGCAGCGCTGACAGGGCCTGCTGTGCTTCGGTATGCGGCGTTGCGAAACGCATATTCGGGCGGACGACGGCCTCGCAAATCGCCTCGGCGTCGGCGAAGTCGTTCTTGTTGCCCTTCACGAACGGCTTCACGAACTGAGGCGGGATGAGTTTGGGCTGGTGTCCCATGGCAGCAAGGTGCCGCGCGAGCCAGTGGGCGCCGGCACAGGACTCCATCGCCACGGTGCATGCCTGGAAATTCCCGAGCTGCGCCAATAACTGGCTGCGAGTCAGCTTCTTACGAAGCACCATGCGCCCCGAGCTGTCCTGCGCGTGCAGATGGAAGCTGTGCTTGCCTAGGTCGATACCGATCAGCGAGACGTCGCCCATGATGACCTCCACGGGGTAAGAGAGCACCTCGCAGGGTACGTCGCTGCGAGGAACCGGGCTGACCATCTCTACAAGGGCATCCCCCGCCGTCAAGCGAAAGCAGGCCATGACAGATCGCATCGCGATTTGTCATGGAAGCTCGTCTATCGAATTGCCATCAACGTCACCTGCATTTCAAGTGAGTAGGGATGCGGACTGAATGTCTACAAACGGCCTTCAATGCAGCTTTATTGCTGCGGGCCCTGATGAAAGACGCGCGCGAAGGCTCCATTCATTAGCCGAGGTCGCCAATGGCGCCATCCGGATGGTCAACGAGCACTCCCCGCGCGGGTCCTACCCTTTACTCATCAATGCAGGCATCTCGCGGTGGCAGATTCAAAAGCAGATGCGGTAAGGTTCTCTCCTGGACTGCGTGGGTTTCGCTTTGTGGCCAGTATGCTCACCCTACAGGCTTGAAAGCCTCATCCTTGGCAAGCATTGCCCACGCCATGCGAGCGTTCTTTGATGCGATAGCAACCACTGCTATCCAGTAGCCGCGCCGCTCTGCCAAGCTCGTTGCCCAGCGACTGAGCCGGTCGCGCTTGTTTGCAGCGGCTGCCATTACCGCTCTGCCGCCCAGGATGAACAGTGACCGCAGGTAGCTGTCGCCGGCCTTGGTGATGTGCCCGAGTCGGTGCTTGCCGCCCGAGCTGTGCTGCCCGGGTACCAACCCAAGCCAGGCAGCAAGCTGGCGGCCATTCTTGAAATCGTGTCCATATCCAATGCTTGCCAGTAACGCGCTGGCAGTGGTAGCGCCGATACCTGGTACTTCCATCAAACGCCGTGCACGCTCGTCGGCCCGCGCAATCGCCCGTACATGAGCGTCGTATTCGTTTACTCGCTCATCAAGGTGCCGCAGCTCCTGCAATAGGTCAAGGCAGACAGTCTTCATCCAGTCCGGTAGAGCCTCGAGGTGCTGGGCCGCGTTCGCGCGTACCGTGGCAGCCTTCAGAGGCAGCACGATTCCGAACTCGCTGAGCAGCCCACGCAGCCGGTTGATGGCTGCCGTGCGCGCCACGATCCAGCTCTGGCGCAGTGTGTGTACCGCCAAGCGTGACTGCGCAAGCTCGCTCTTCACCGGCACAAAGCGCATCTTCGGGCGCTGCAGCGCTTCACAGATTGCAGCAGCGTCGGCAGCGTCGTTCTTGCCGCGGCGTCCGCCCATGCGGTACGGCGCCACGAACTTCGGCGCCATGAGCTTGGCGACGTGTCCAAAGCGAACGAACTGCCGTGCCCAGTGATGTGCGCCTGAGCAGGCTTCCATGCCAATGGTGCAAGGCGGCAGCTTGGCCACCATCTCCAGCAACTGGTCGCGCCGCACGGAAGGCCGAACCAAGCAGGCGTGCCCGCTGGCATCCACGCCATGCAGAGCAAACAAGTTCTTGGCCAGATCTATACCGAGAAAGACAATGTTCATGGACATCTCCTTCCAAGGCTCAGCACGTTGAGAATGCGCAACCCCATCGTGCCACCGCTTGCCGGGCATGGCCGCGCTCAACCGGCGGCCGCCCGACTCAGGATGGGGATGTCCCTTTCATTCATTAACGTTGTCGGTACTGGGCGCCCTGTTCCGTTGGCTGGTCGAGCAGCGCTACGTGCTGGCCAACCCGTTTGCCGGCATGAAGGTGCGCGGCGCCACATCGACGGCGCCGCTGGATGCCGGCCGCGGCTTCTCTCTGCCTGAGTGGCGACTGCTGCGCGTCATCGCCGACGGTTTGGAGTGGTCGTACGGCTGGAGCGCGCCGGCGGCGCAGCGGCTGCGCTTCGTGCTGGACTTTGCCTACGCTTCGGGGCTGCGCGCCAGCGAGCTGGTGGGAGCCACGCTGGGCGCTGTCGAGACCGATGCGCGGCAGGAGTCGTGGCTGCACCTCGTGGGCAAGGGCGCCAAGGCCGGCAAGGTGGCCCTGCCGCCGCTGGCCCTCACGGCGCTGGAGCGCTACCTGGTGCAGCGCGGGTTGTCCGTCACACCGACGCGCTGGGCGCCCGACACGCCGCTGGTGGCTCGCCTGGCCGACGAGGCCGGCGGCATCACGACGGCGCGCCTTTGGGCCCTGATGCGGCGCTTCTTCGCCACGGCCGCCGGCGTCGTCCAGGGGGACAACCCTCAACTGGCGGAGAAGCTGCGCCGTGCCAGTCCCCACTGGACGAGGCACACCCACGCAACCCATGCGCTCGAGCGCGGTGTCGCGCTCACCACCGTCAGGGACAACCTGCGCCACGCCTCGATCTCCACGACTTCGACCTACCTGCACGGCGACGACACGAAGCGTGCACGCGAGATGGCAGAAGCCTTCAGCATTCGACAGAATTGATCAACGCGCCGTGATGAAACGCGGTTGCTATGCACTGCTGCGACGTATCGCCCGCCGCCAACAGAATCATCAACCAGGGATGGCTGATTACTCTGCATCCTCCGTTGAGCTGTCTGATCAACAGTTCAAATGGCTCAGGATCGACTCGGCTGCCATCACGCCCATCTGCCGGAATGCCGTCGTGGTCGTGCCGCCGATGTGCGGTGTCAGGATGGTATTGGGCGCCACCAGCCAGGGTGAACTATTCCCTAGTGGCTCTTCCTGGAAGCAATCGATGCCAGCATGCAGCCGCCTCGCATGGAGCTCGGCCAGCAGTGCTGCTTCGTCGAACAAGCCGGCGCGCGCCGTGTTCACGATGATGGTCTGATCCTGGAGTTTGGCCAAGCGGTCCGCGTCGAGCAGGTTGCGGGTTTCCGGCGTCAGCGGGCAGTGCAGCGAGATGACGTTCGCCTGAGCCAGCAGGGGCTCCAGATCCACCAGGTGCACTCCGGTGGGCAGGCTGCCGGGAATCGCATAGGGGTCATGGACTACTACTTTCATCCCGAGCGCCAGGGCAACCTGCGCAACGCGCCGGCCGATGGAGCCCGCGCCAATCAAGCCCAGCGTGGCCCCGGCGAGTTCGATGCCGGCGTAGTTGTCCTTGTCCCAGTGGCCTTGACGCATGCGCGTGTCCAGCCATGCAATCTGGCGAGCACAGGCAAACATGAGCGCCAAGGTTTGCTCGGCTACGGCCTGGCTGTTGGAGCCGAGTGCGGCGGTGACCGGGATGCTCAGGCGGGCTGCAGCGACCTTGTCGATGTTGTCGGTGCCTACGCCGTGCTTGGCAATCACCTTCAGCTTGGACGAGGCCGAGATCACCTTCTCCGAAATGTTGCCGTAGCGCACCATGATGGCGATCGGCTGCTCCTGGCCACATAGCTCGGCAAGCGCCGTCTCGCCGGCGCGCACGTCGGCGTAGACCACGCGGTAATCTGAAAGAAGTGCCACAGCGTCCGGGTGGATGTTGGCTGCGGTGACGACGATGGTGTCCTGGCTCATCAGCGCTCCTTCAGGCCGCAGGCAGGGCAGGCAGGCCAGCAGCGAGCAGCGCGTCGTGTAGCCAGGGCGACACCAGTTCGCCGCGCGCGATCTCTTCCAGCCGCACTTTTTCGTCAGCCTGTTTCTTCTCCGCGGCCTGCAGCACCCGCTCGACGTCAGCACGCGGAATCACGACCACGCCGTCGGCATCGCCCAGCACCAGGTCACCGGGTTGCACCGGCACGCCGGCCACGGAGATGGGCTTGCAGAACGTCCCACCCAGCCCCTTGGTCGGACCGCAGGGATTGCGGCCCGCTGCAAAGATGGGGAACTTGCCATCGGCCAGCGTGTCGGTGTCGCGGCTGGCGGCGTCCACCACGAAGCCCGCCAGCCCGGCGGCTTCGGCCTGGCTCACCATCAGCTCGCCGAACAGCGCGCAGGTATCGTCACCCTTGCCGTCCACGATGATGACGTCGCCGGGCTGAGCCAACGCCAGCGCGACGTGGAACATGAGGTTGTCGCCAGGGCGGACCTCGACGGTGAAGGCCGGGCCAGCCACCTGCATGGCCGGGTTCAGCGCCTGCACGCGGGCATTGAGCGTGCCGCGGCGGCCGAACACGTCGCACAGGATCGCGCTCTGGAACTTCTTGGCGCGTTCGACCAACTCGGGCGAGACGCGCTCGAAGGCGGGGCGGGTGAATTGGGTAGTCATGGGGATGTCTCGCGGTAGTAGGTTTCAGTTCTTGGGCTGGGCGTCCACCAGGGGCTGCAACGCCTTGCGGGTGGGTTCCAGGGCCTTCTGCCACTCGGCGCCGGGCAGGTAGGCCAGCAGCGCGTCGTCGGTAGACGCGGCCAGGAATTCGGGGTCCATCACCGCCTCGGCAATGGCTTTCTCCAGGCGCTTGACGATGTCGGCCGGCACGCCCTTGTGAGCGGCGAAACCGCGCTCGGAGGACATCAGCACGGACAGACTGGCTTCAGTGGCCGTAGGCACCTGCGGAAGCGCGGTGGAGCGTTTGGCTGTGAGCTGGGCGAGACCGCGCACATTGGCCTTGGCACCCTCGTGCAGTTCGGGCACCTCGCCGGCGCTGACCAGCGCCACGTCGAGATGGCCGCCCAGCAGGTCGGTCTTCTGCGCTGCGGTGCCCTTGTACGGCACAGCGTTGAGCTGCACGCCAGCGGCCTTGCTGAGCATCGTGATCGCCAGCTCGCCGTTCGTGCCCGTGCCGTTGTGGCCGAAGGACACCGAACCCGGCTGCTGCTTGGACGCGGCAACGAGCGACTGCAGCGAACCGTACTTGCTGTCCGAACGCACCAGCAGGATGGTCGGATCGTCGATGACACGGGCCACCAGCTGGAAGTCTTCCGCCTGGTACTGGCTCTTCTTGCTCATGGGAACGAAGAAGAAGCTGGGCATGTTCACCACGGCCAGCGTGTAGCCATCAGGCTTGGCCTTGGCCACGTAGGTGTTGGCGATCTCGCCGGCCGCGCCCGGCTTGTTGACCACGACGAACTGGGCCTTGCCGCCCAGGCGCTTCTGCACGAAGGGCACCAGCTTGCGAGCCATCAGGTCCGTGCCGCCGCCAGGCGCGAAGCCCACGACAACTTCGATGGGCTTGTCATCAGGCCAGGCGGCCCAGGCCGGCGCTGCTGCGAGAAGCGTTGCCGCCATTGCGGCAGCCAGGGTGTTCTTGGTCTTCACCGTTGTCTCCTTTATCGGGTGAGGCAATGGTGAAGAAGTCGTCTCCACTCGGCAAACGACTTATTAGAATGCGGTTCTATTCGTTTTTTGAATCTTTGCCGGTCGCCAGCGTTGGGGCGTTTGGCTCGGCCCAGGCGGAGAAGTCGGCGACCTGGCTGACGAACTGCTTCATGACCTTGACGACGGAGCGCGAGTCGTCCCTGCGTCGGATGAAGCAGTAGTCCAGCGTGGGCAGTGGCGGCACGCTGCGCAGCGCGACCAGCGTGCCCCGGTCCAGCCAAGGCTGGATGTAGCGTACGGGCAGGAAGCTGATGCCCACGTCCGCGATGGTCAGCCCCACGATGCCCATGAGGCTGTTGCACGCGACGGTCTGCCGGGCACGCAGCCCTTGCTCCGCAGCCCAGGCCTCGAAAGCGCGGGTCAGCCCGGAGCCTTCCGTCATCGTGATCAGCGGGTACTGCAGCAAGTCGGCCGCGGTCAGCACCGAACCTGCAGGCAGGCGGCCAGGAGCTGCCGTCCAGGTGAACTCCACCGAAACGATCGTTTCGCTTTCAACCGAATCACTCTCGGCCGGACCAGGAGCCACTGCGAAGTCAAGGTCGCCCCGCACGACGCGCTTTTCAAGGTTTCGGGCCAGATCCACATAAGGCTGCAGACGCAGGGCCGGATGTTCGTGCCGCACGCTGTTCACGAGCTGAGGCAGCCAAGTCAGCGCAACCAACTCGCTGATACCAAACCTGCAGTCCCCGGTAAGGCGGGCGGATGTGGTGGCCTCGGCGCGCAGCATCTCCATCAGGTCCAGCATCTGGCGCGCGACGGGCATCAAGCGCTGTCCCGCATCCGTCAATTGGACCTTCTTGCTGGAACGGTCGATGAGCACGGCGCCCACGGACTCCTCCAACTCTGCCACCCGCTTGGACAGGGACGACTGGGTGATGTGCAGCCTGGTAGCCGCGACGCTGAAGCTACCCAGCGCAGCGGTCCAGTAGAAGGCTTCAATCTCTTTGAGAGTCATGGGACCGATTGTCTTCAGGCAAATCAGTCATCACGTGCCTGCGTACCTTTAGCTCGGCCACGCTGGGTGACGAGCATGGTTGATTAACTTACCGCCAATAGAGCAACCTGCGCCACGCCCCGATCTCCACCACCTCGACCTACCTGCACGGCGACGACACGAAGCGTGCACGCGAGATGGCGGCGGCTTTCAGTGCCACGCAGAGCTGAACCGCGCTGCACGCGGCGCAGCCGAAGCGCTCCGTTCTTGCGCCTGCGCAGGAGGCGCCGGTGTATACATGATTTCGCAAGTGCTTGATGTGTAATGATTTTTTCGGGCGAAGCGCACCAAAATATTGAGATGGAGCCGACGCCTCTCTTCGGGGAGACTTTTCGCCTCGCGTTCGAATTTTGGTACGGAGGCCCATCATGGAAGTCGACGTCCTGGGAATCGACCTGGCCAAGCAGGTATTCCAACTGCATGCGACTGACCGCAAAGGCCAAGTGCTGCACCGCGCCAAGGTCAGCCGCGCCGGGCTGATGGCAGCTATCACGGCACTGCGGCCCAAGCTGGTCGTCATGGAAGCATGTGGCTCCGCACACCACTGGGCACGGTGCCTGAAGGCGCGAGGCATTGAAGCCAAGCTGATCAGCCCGCAGTACGTGGCCCCGTTCGTGAAGTCCAACAAGAACGACCGCAACGACGCGGAGGCCATCGTCGAAGCGGCCAGCCGACCAACCATGCGGTTCGTAGCCGTCAAGACGGTGGAGCAGCAGGACATCCAGGCGCTGCATCGGGTGCGTCAGTTGCTCGTGCACCAATCGACCGCTGTCGTGAACCACATCCGGGGCATCCTCGGTGAACGCGGCATTGCCATCGCGCAATCACCTGCGGCCTTGCATCGCGCCATGCCAGAGGTGCTTGCGAGCGACAGCACCGAGCTCACGCAGTTCTGCCGCGGCTTGGTCGTAGAGATGCTGGAGCACCTGCGCGGCATCGAGGCCCGCATTGCTGACGCGGACCAGAAGATCAAGGCCTTCATGCGCAGCTCGGCGCTGTGCAAGAAGATCAGCGCCATCGACGGCGTGGGCGCCGTGACCGCCACTGCCATCGTGGCAGCCGTCGGTGACGCCAGCGAGTTCAAGAATGGTCGGCATTTGGCCGCCTGGCTTGGGCTGGTGCCAAGGCAGCATTCCTCAGGCGGCAAGTCCCGGCTGGGCGGCATCAGCAAGCGCGG
>NZ_AUMO01000115.1 GCF_000430725.1 Azohydromonas australica DSM 1124 | reverse complement strand
TCGCAGTTCAACCTGCTGGAGATGGTGGGCCCCGACATCAGCCCCGAGGACGGCGTGACCGGCTACGCATGGGACCGTACCCAGGGACCGGCCTGCGCGATAGCCGCCGGTGCCGCGACGATCTACCGCAACTACCTGGTGCCGCTGGCCGGCGGCCGCGGGCAGAGAGCCGGGTGCCAGATCGATACGCTGGCCGACTTGGGCACTGCCCTGGGCCATGGCCAGCAGCCGCTATGGACTTGGCGCAATGGCTACGCGCTGTGCAGCGCCGAAGGCTTGGCGCGGGTGTCGCGACAGCTGGTGGGAGCCAGTGCGGCGGAGGTGGCGCACTTGGCAGCCCGGTATCCGTCCGAATAGTTCTGTGATCAGCACCGGACGACGTCAGCCTCCACCGCTGGCCAATCCGGCATCTGGCAGAAAGCCGTGCACACACTCTTGCCGGTGTTCCAGATGCCAGCACCCGGTATCTGTCCGACTTGCTACCTGGCTTCAGCCATGCGCTGGCTGTGCCGACAACCGCACGCCCAGCGCGCGAGCCACCTTGAGTACCGTGCCGAAACCGGGGTTTCCTTCCGGCGACAGGGCCTTGTACAGGCCTTCACGGCTCAGCCCAGTGTCTGCAGCGAGTTGCGTCATGCCTTTAGCACGTGCGATGTCACTCAGCGCGGCGCGCACGAGGCTGCCGTCGCCTGGGTCGTCGTTGATGCAGGCATCCAGGTATGCCGCGATGTCGGCCTCCGTGGCAAGTTGGTCTGCTGCATCCCAACGGGAGAACTTCTCAGCCATGGCGTCTCACTCCTTCCAGTCGGCGGCGATCTTGATGGCGCGCCGGATGTCGGCGTCCTGCGTGCGCTTGGAGCCGCCGGCCAGCAGTACGATGACGATGGGGCCGCGGCGCATGAAGTAAACCCGGTAGCCCGGGCCGTGATCGATGCGCAGTTCACTTACCCCCTCGCGCAGCGGCTTGGCGTCCCCAAGGTTACCCAGCGACACGCGCCGGATGCGCGCGGCCACCAGAGCCCGGACCTGTGCATCCTTCAGCGCAGTGAACCACGTCCTGAAGGTGTCGGACTGGATGACCTCGAACATGAGGCCATTGTAATCTATGGTTCACAACTGCGCCTGGAGGTGTCACTGCTCTGCACTCGGTGCAGAGTGTCCAGCGACGCCTGCCAGGCCCGCGCCACGCGGGCTTTTCCACGCCTGCGGTGCACATGTTGCGCGCCGCCGCATCTCAGGTCGTGATGAAAGTGTGGATGCGGACATGTGCCCGGAACGACTTGCAGACGACATGCACGAAGTGGCTTGGTGCTCTTCCGACGGCAAGCAGCGGCAGCCTCAGCTGCCCTGCCCCGACAGCAACTCCTCGGAGAACTTCACGATGTCCTCCAGCGACGGCTCGCCCCACTGCTGCAGCGCCAGCCAGTTCAGGAACGCCACCTCAGAGCCCTTTGTCAGCCGCGCCTTGACACGGAAAGCGGGCACGGTCTGCTGTGCGTTGTAGGCCTGCTGCAGCTCGGTCTTGCGCTGGGCATCCATGCCTACGAAATAGTCCTTGGCAAGATCGCGCCGGCGCTGGCCGAAGGCCTCACGCAGGTCGAAAGCCTTGGGCTTTTTCGCTGCCGGTGCTAAGGCCGGCGCTGATGTTGGCAACGTTGCTTCAGCGGCCGGCGGAGCTAGCGTTGCGCCGTAGCCCTGCTCCAGCGCTTTGCGGAAGTACGCCGCGGGTAGATCCAAGGGACTTTTCTGTGGGTCGGCGTTGCGCATCTCCGTGTAGCGCAGGGCGTCGTGGATGCGGCCCGCGTCGTACTGCAGCGCCAGCCGTCGCGCGTCGGGTGCTGCCACGCCCAGCTGCACCATGCGCTCCACCAATGGCAGGGCCTGCACCGGCAGCGCTTCGCCCTGGTGCTTGCGGGCCACGGTGAACTGGATCTGCTCCACGCGGCGGCCGACCTTGTGTTCCAGTAGCTCCACCAGGTGCTCCGAGCGCTCGTTGATCTCGGCGATGGCCGGCGTAATCACGCGGCGCTTGAGCACTTTGTACTCGCTGAACGAGTGCATCTCGGCCTTGCCCATGACCAGGTCGCGAAAGTCCTCAGGGCTCATGCGCTTGGTTTGCCCGACGTTCTCGAAGCGCACGCAGAACTCCCACAGCTGCAGCGCGGCGTTCGTGGAAAAGCGCCGCATGATGGCCATGTTGATGAGCGCGTAGACCTCGGGCCGTGCAATCTCCGGATACAGCGCCTCGTTGATAGTCCAGCGGATGACACCTCGGGAGACAGATACCGAGGGGAAAAGCACGTGCGCGACCCAGTCGCTTTCGGAGCGGTCGCGTGCGAAAACGTCGAGCTCGAAGCGGATGCCCATCAAGCCGGTGGCCGCTTCCCTCAGGTGCTTGATGTTCTCGGAGGTGAAGCCGGTTTCGCGGCGCAGCACGGAGATAGGCATCTTCCACCAGCCCGTTGCGTCGCGCGGCGTCTCCAGCGAGAACTTCAGCCAAGCGTTGAGCATCTTGCGCTGCAGTACCGAGACGTGCTCGCCTCGGGGCAGGCTGTGCACCATCTTCACCGTCTTACGCAGCAACTCGTCTTGCTGGTTGACTTCCAGGACGATGGTGCGCTCCCGGCCGGGTACGGACATGGGCAAGTCGAGTTGGGGGCTGCTGGTCAACGAGGCCTCCGTGGCATGGTTACACGAAGCGCGGCCAGTGTACCCGATGAATTTCGAGGCCAGTGAAATGCTGCATCGCTCAAGCCACGGGTTAGAAATTCAAGAATTCTGTCGGACCTCGCGCGCGCGTTGTGTTTGAGACCTTTAATAACCTTTAATCCCTTTAATACATTTAAGGGTGGTTTTCCTGTTGTGTGACAGTCACTTGCGTGCGTCTAGGTGACACCTTTTGTGGTTTTGGGGTACAGGTTTTGTGGTTCAAGGTGCACGGAAATGATGTTTACCGGTGCAGGTTTTGTAGGTTTAGGGGTGTGGATATGATGTTTAAGGTGACAGGTTTTGTGGTTTCGACCACGGTAGGTGGATAGAGCAGCGCGACGGTGCCTCAACGACCTCGCGGGCATACTCAGCGGAGCTGCCAAACCACAAAAGTTGTCACCTTGGGGCGTGCAGTGGTGTGCAAGTCGGTGCAAAGCCACGCTTCGGGCTTGTGAAAGGCTGGCGGCGCCAGTTCGGGGGACGACTGCGGGCGTGTTGACGCAGAGCAGCGGGCTTGAATACGCGTGTCCCGCGTCCAGGGAGCCACTCGAGGTGGTACGGAACGGCCAAACCACAAAACCTGTCACCTTGTAGGACGCGGCGTGGCGTTCCATGGGTACAGGTTTTGTGGCTTCCGGGGTGGCCGGCCGGGCGTGGCGCGGCTGTAGCTTGGCTCAATCAGCATGTCCCGTGCGCATGGCAGCACCCTTAGGTGACACCTTTTGTAGTTTCAACCGTGCCTTGCTGGCTCCAGACCACAAAAGGTGTCACCTAAGGGCGCTGAACGAGCACTTGGCAGTGCCACGTTCCACGGTCGACGTACGCCATAGAGGCAGCAAACCACAAAACATGTCACCAAGGACGCCTTGGGGCGAGCACATGGTGACAGATCTTGTGGTTTAGCCGGTGCTGGAAGCGGAGCCAAGCCACAAGACCTGTCACCACTAGCGCAGTGTGGAGCAGCGCAAGGTGGTCGCCATGCAGATGACCAGTACTGCTTTTGCCCAGAGGAACTCCTAAACAACATACCTGATTCTTGTCGCTGGTTCTCAGTCCCCTGCCTGTTCTGGCCGCCCGGTTGGAAGAGGGGACGGAAAGGGCGTTTTTGCCGGTCTTTGCCTGCTTCGTTGAAGACTGGGAAAGGGAGGCCTGCCTCGCTGTCCCGCCCTGGCCGCTGTGAAGCCGTCTCAAGCCCAGCTGTGTGCTTCCTGTGCGCGCCGTGCATTGGAGAGAGAGTCAGAGAAAGACCGCCCCCAGGTTGCTCCCTGTGAGCGGCTTTCCCGTGGGAGGGTGTAAGGAAGGAGTAGAGGGTTTGAGGGGGAGAAGCGTGGTTGGGGTGATGGGAATGGATTCAGGTATGTTGCGTTTGGTTAACTTCAAATCCAGCCACCCATGCGCACCAGCGGCAGTGGCGCCCTCACCGAACCCGTGGGCCGACCTTGCGCATTAAGGTCTACAAGACCAAACAGCCCGCACGGATGGTCGGACCGCCACATCGATATCGCCAGCACCGGCTTGGCCGTCACCACCGGCTCATCGTCGCTACACCGCAGCGACTTCCTGAGCCCCACCTCCACGAAGGTCAGCGAGCAGATCGCTGGTACTTCTTCACGCACGCGCGCGACGAACTGAACTTGCCGGGTAACGTTCTCTTCGCCCCAGGCCAAGTCCAGCACCGCGCGCTCGATGCCCCAGTCCAATTCTTCGCTGCGAAAGGCGATCCACCTCAGCTGGTAACTGCACAGACGCACACCGGGTGCCCGGAACCGCGCGGAGAAACGGTCGTAGAAGGCACGCAACTCCTGCGGTGGCCGGGGGTCGAACGCGTCGGGCATGCCCCAAGAGTGCCACGCCGCGACAGACATCGTTTCCCCCGCGGGCGCGCCAGCCGGCAGCGCTACTGGCAACGGAAGTTCATGTGCTCCTCCAGCATGCGTCTGGGACGCCTGGACGATACTGGCTACCAGCACCACCTGGCAGGATCCAAGGGCATGACGCTTTCGCAAAGACCTTGGTCGATCCGGCTGCAACTTGCCCTGCTGGTGCTGGTCTTCGCAGTGCCGGGGATCGGAAGCCTGGTGTGGCTTTTCGCCAGCGATTGGCGGCAAGCTGAGCGCGAGGCGTTTGAAAAAGCCCAGCTCATCGCCGATGGCACTGCTCGCCGCCTGGCGTCGGAAATGCAGCAGCGGGAATCCGTGTTGCGCCGCCTTGCACAACGGCCCCTGGTGCGTGCGCTCGATCCCAAACGCTGTGACCCCCTGGTGGCCGAGTACATCACGGTGCAGCCGGAGTACACCGGACTGGACATGCGTGACCGCACAGGCAACATCGTGTGCGCGTACCGACCGCATGCGCCTGGGGCAGACCAGGTAGCGCCGCAAGACTGGTTCCAGAGAGCACTGCGCAACCCCGGCTTTGGCATTACGGGAGCACTGGTCGGGTCACGCACCGGGCGTTGGATTTCGATAATGAACTATCCGATCGCCGACGCCCAGGGTCACACCATTGGGTTGGTCCTTCTGGCGTTGGACTTGCTGGAGCTGCAGCAGCGTGCCATTGGCCCGCTCCCCGACAACCTTCTTGTTGCGGCCAGCGACACGGACTACAAGGTTGTACTGCGCTCTCGGGATCCCGGAGAGTGGCTTGGCAAGCCGACGCCGCCGCAGATCAACGCGATATGGAAGGGGCAGGATGAAGCAGCCATAGCCGGCATAGATGGCGTGCGTCGGCTCTATGCGCAAGCCACGGTACCAGGGCTGGGATGGCGCGTGGTGGCAGGCATTCCCGAGGCGGAAGTGTTTGCCTCACATCAGAAGCTGCTACTTCGCACGGTCGTATTCGCCACGCTTTTCTTCGGGCTGCTGCTATGGATGGCCTGGCGCATTGCACGCTCGATCGAAAAGCCGATCCGTGCGCTGGCTGCTGCTGCCAGCCAGGTGGCCGAAGGGCAAACGCATGCCCGCGCGCCCAGCAGCGGACCGGCAGAGATCGTCGCCGTCGCACAACAGTTCAACCTGATGCTCGACGTGCGCGACCGCAGCGACGCGGAACGAGCCCGACGCATAGCGCTGGAGGAGCAACTGCGCGAATCGCAGAAGATGGAGGCCATCGGCACTCTGGCCGGAGGCATCGCCCACGACTTCAACAACATCATGGGCGCTCTTCTGGGCCACCTGGCGCTGGCGCAAGCAGACGTGGGCGCCAGTCATCCTGCAGCGGCCAGCTTGTAGCAGGTGCACAACGCCGCACTCAGGGCACGCAGCCTCGTGCAGCAAATCCTTGTCTTCAGCCGCCGTCAGCCGACGGAGATGGCGAATCATCCCCTGGTGCCGTTGGTACGCGAAGCCGTGGCACTGTTGCGGGCCACGCTTCCTGCCGGCGTGGCGCTCGAGACGGTGCTTCCGGCACAGCCCCTGCACGTCATGTGCGACCCGACCCAGATCCAGCAGGTACTGCTGAACCTGTGCACCAATGCATGGCATGCCATGAAGGGGGGTAGTGGCCGCATCGAAATCGGTCTTGGAGCGCTCCAGTTTGAAAATCCGTCGCAGCGTCCGCGCGGGCTGGAGACCGACGCAGTGGTGCACCTGTGGGTCAGCGACGATGGCGAAGGCATGGACGAGGCCACGCTCAAGCGGGTCTTCGAGCCTTTCTTCACCACCAAACCCATCGGTCAGGGCACCGGACTGGGCTTGTCGGTCGTGCACGGCATCATCACTGCGCACGGGGGCGCCATCAGCGTGGAGAGTCGGCCCGGCCGAGGCACCCGATTCGACATCTACTTGCCGCAAGCACCCTCCGAACCGGACATCGACCACAAGCGCAGCACTGTCGTCCCGCAGTTCAATCCAGCACCTGGACAGTCAGAGCATGTTCTCTACCTCGATGACGATGAAGTCATGTGCCTGATGGTCGAGCACCTGCTCAAACGCACAGGCTACCGGATCACGACCATTGGCGACCCTATGGCCGCCTTGGCTCTCATCCAGGAACGTCCACACTCCTTCGACATCGTCGTCACCGACTACAACATGCCTCAGTTGTCGGGACTCGAGGTGGTTCGCCAATTGACGGCGCTTCGCCCGCACCTGCCAGTCATGGTCAGTTCGGGCCTTGTGACAGACACCTTGCGTACGCAAGCCTACCAGGCCGGTGCGCGGGCGGTGATGCACAAGGAGAGGTCGGTCGAGGAGTTGCTACCCCTGCTGCGATTTCTATTGGACGATGCTGCCCGGAACCGCTGACAGGCCGTTGAAGTACTTGGTGCCGGGCCGACCGTGACCACCTTGGATATCGCCATGTGTAATTTCCAGCGGTTCAGGAGGGCCCATGGCGAGCAATACGGTCTGCCGAGGCGCTGTCGAAGCCTTGACAGGCGGCCTGGTGGCCATGCTGCGCGACCCCAGCTCGGCCGTGACGGAAACCGATGCACAAGGCGTGCCCGGCGCCCTGGTTGCCGATGTCATGCTGTGCATAGGCATCGGCGAGCTGCGCGCGATGACACGCGTGAGCAGCAGGGGCGTTGCGGTGACGGACCGCCCACCGCCCGAGGCCCTTCAGGCCTGGGAACTGGTCGAGATCACCGACCGTGTGCCGGTGCACTGAGGCCTGTGCGTGCGCGCCAAGCGCTGGCTCCACTGCACGCGGCATCATTGCTCCGTCGCCTAACAACCAGCGACTCGCACTCACCCTCTCACGGCAACAGGCCATGGACCAGGACAAGGCAAGAGATTTTTGGAAAACGGTAGTGGACGCCGGGGGCACGCTGTGCGCGTTGCTTGATGCGTCGCCCAACGACCAAGGACTCCAGGAAGGTCTCCAGCACATCGGCTGGATCGTGCAGACCCTGCGCGACGCCGCCGCCGACATCGACCCGCTGCTGACCATCGAAGTAGACCAGGTGCCCGCGGCCGACAGCGCCGTGCTGCGCATTTCCGTGAGCTGCAACCACGATCCTGATGGCATCGATGCGGTGCAGGCGCTCGTGGCTGCAGCGCCGGCGATGCCGCCGCGCATCCAGCTCTGCGCCTTCACGCCGCCAACGCCCAGGGAAATGGCACACGAGCTGGCCTCGCTGGAGATCCTCGGCAAGGAGATTCCTGTCCAGCAGGTGCGCTTCATGGCCGCGCCCAACACAGCAGTGCCCGGCACGTTCGACGTGGCGTGCTTCGTGCCAAGTGTGGCCGTGACCGAGATGGACCCTCAAGACGTCCCCGGAGCCTTGGTGGCTGACGTGATGCTGAACATGGGCATCGGCGAACTGCGCTTGATGACGCGCGTTCGCAGCATCGGCATTGCGGTGACGGACCAGCCTCCGCCCGAAGCTATCCCGGCCTGGGATCTGGTTGAAATCATGGACAGCGCGCCGGTGCACTGAGTCCTGGGCGTGCGCGCGCCAGGCGTCGCCGCCACAGCGCTTCCCCCAAACACCTTGGCCTGTTCATGTGCCGGCGGCACGGCTTGCCGTTGGCGCGCGCGCAGGGCTGCGCCTCCATTTTCCGGCTCTACTGCGCCACCTCGGGCGGCAAGCTCGCCCGTCGTCGGCATCGCGCTTGGGCGGCGTCAGCAGAACCCCTTGCTGCTCGAACCGCGAGCAATAGCCGTCACGCCTGGTCTGACGCCAGCCCGGCGCTCAACGCCATGATCTTGTTGTTCACGGCGCTCAGCCGCCGGAGCAGCTCCGTGGCACGCTCGGAAAGCTCGTTCAGTTGCGCTGTGAGCCCTCCCACCATTGCGGCGGCGGCTGTGCCTCGATAGCCTGCTCCAGCACCAGCAGCTGGCTCACCAATTCATCACGCTCAGCGCGCAGCTGGCTCAACTTGCCGTCCATGCCGACGGTCCCGAGCAGCGCCAGTGCCCGGCCCACCCGGGTGTCGCAGCCGCGCGCCCCCCGGGAAACGCACCGTACTTCCCGCAGCCTGCAGCCGGATCAGGCGCCCACTGCTGCCAGCATCCGGGAGCGAGGACGCGGCTGGCCCTTGCCGGCTCTCTTCACCTCGTACATCTGTTCATCGGCGGCCTGCAACAACGCGTCCATGTCCGGGCCGTCCTCGTGCAGCATCGCGATGCCCACGGACGCCCCAATGCGCACGACCGCACCCCCGAGCGGGATGGGGGCCATCAACCGCGTGCAGATCCGCTGCGCGATCGTCATGGCCTCCTGGCGCGAATCGACGCCGCGCAGCACGACAACGAATTCGTCTCCACCGACGCGCGCAATGGCATCGCCCTCCCGGCACTGCCGCCGCAGGCGCGCTGCGACCTTCTGCAGTACCTGGTCTCCGGCGGCATGGCTGTAGCGGTCATTGATGGGCTTGAAGTCGTCAAGGTCCACCACCAGCACGGCGACGTGCTCGCCAGTGCCAGCGGGCGTGCTGCCCAGCATGGCCAGCTGCTCCTCCAGTCCGCGGCGGTTGAGCAGCCCGGTGAGCGAGTCGTGCAGCGCATCGACCTTGAGCCGATGGATCTGTTCGTGGCCCAGGTGCAGCAGGCGGCTCGAATATCGGATAGCCCAGAGCATGAACGCCACGAAAGCCAATCCGCCGCCTGCAAGCAGCTTCTTGAACAGGTCGAGTTGCTCGGTTTGCTTTCGCGTCCTGCTGTGCAGCAGCTCTTTCTGAACCTGTTCGGCCTGGTCCAGCAGCATGCGCAGCTCGCGGGTCGGGTCGTTGGCTAACCGTGCATCCATCAGCAACTGCAGTGCTGCCGGGCCGTCGCGCTCGGCGATGTTCGCCGCACTGCGGTACTGGCCCAGCACTTCTGAGAGTTCGGCTCTGAGCAGATGCAGTCTGTCGGTGTGCACAGGGTCGGCCTGCGTGAGGGCCAGGAGCCGGTCAGCCGCGTGCATCGCCTCACTCGCAGACGTGTGCACCCGCTGCAGCGAATCCGGGTTGCGGTCCACCATGAACTTGCGCAGCCAAACACCGGAGCGCAATGTTTCAAGGCGCACCTGCCCGATCTCGCCGACGATCTCCTGTGAATGCTCAACCCAGCGGCCGGCCTTCTCGAAGTCCGCGAGAGCGCCATAGAGCATCACGCCCATGCCGATGACGAGCAGCAGGCCGAGGAACTGGGTCAGGCGCAGGACGCGCGCTATACGACGAAGCATGGACAAGGGCCGACTTGCAGCGAGTGCACGCTGGTCGGCCACGGGTTGTTTTGCCGCTCTCTATCGGCAGGTCACCGCCGTCCTTGACCAGCCGTCCAGTGAAAAAATCACGGTATTTGAGGTGGCGCAAGGACACGTACGCCGCCAAGCGTTAAGCGTGTTTCGTTCTGAGTTTCATCCTTGCCGCCTCGGCAGGCCCCCAGCGCAGTGGCCGGGACGCGCCTGTCTCGCACGCCACCCGTAGCATTCGCCCGCCAGTGCCATCGCTTTTCCATGTACGCTGGCTCAACCAGTGCTCTGCCCACAAGGCCGTTACCGACGTCCGGCAACTGCAAGTTTTTACTTTCAATCTGCTGGTCAGGGCCAAGGGGTTGGCCGCACAGCGGGCGCTGGGCATTTCGTACCTGCATAAGGGCTGGCTGCTGGAATATCGACCATTGGGCACCGGCCCGAGGCAGCTCACCCAACCGTCGGGTCATGTACATGCCGGTTGTACCGGAGAATCAGACTCGCCATTTTCCTGGGACCGCCGTGATGCCTGCGCCACTGCAACTGCCGGCCGACTCCGCTGCACGACGGGCCGTCGCTCGGGCGTTGGAAGTGATGGCAGCGCCCGCGTTCGCGACGCTGGCTGATGGAACATTGCTGCTTGCCAACCAGGCGGCGGCCTTGCTGCTGCACGACAGCACCCCAGGCGGCATCCCGCATTTTTCCGGCTCGCACGATAGTGCTGCCGATGACGGCTGGCTGTCAGGCATCGCTGGCGGGGAGCCGTTTGTGCTGGATCTTCCAGGTGCGAGACGACTGCTTGCCTCGCCCGTACTCGACCTCGGCTGCGACGGCCGTGGATGGCTGGTCATCCAGGAGCGGGACGGCGAGGATGCCGATGCAAGCGCGCCGCTTGCCGATGCACGGCATCTCGCACCTGCGCTCAACACGGCGCTGCAGGCCGGCAGCATGGGGCTGTGGGAGTGGGACCAGGCCACCGACACCGCCTACTGGAACCCGCCGCTCTACGACATGCTGCGCCTGCCCAGGGGCAGCGGCATCGAAGCACCCAGCCGTTTCATCTCCTTCATCGTCCCGGAAGACCGCGCCGTCATGGACGATGTCATCGAGCGGTTGCACAAGGCGGGCGACTACCCGCCTGTTAGGCTGCGCGTGCGAGCCGGCGATGGCTCCATCCGCTGGCTCGTCTCCTGTGGCCAGGTTGCCAGCGTCGGCGCCAGGGGCCCGGTGGTGGTCGGGGTCAACATCGACGTGACGCAACAGGTACAAGCCGAAGAGGAACTGCGCCGTGCGCAGGATGCGGTGCAGCGCCATCAGCACATCGTCGAGTCCGTGCTTGAACACGTCCCGGTCGGCATCGCCGTTTCGGTCAACAGCGACCAGCACATCAGCCTGGTCAACCGGTTCGGGCTCGACATGATCGAGTCCGAAAAGGATGTAGGCAGGCAGTGGGACACCTGGCAGGTCTACCACCTCGACGGCACTACACCGGCACGCAAGGAAGACATGGCCTTGCACCGTGCGGCACAAGGCACCGTCATCCGCAACGAGGAATGGCTCATCCGCTGTGCCAACGGCTCATTGCTGCCGGTGTCCTGCGCAGCCGGCCCCATCCACGCAGCCGACGGGACGATCGCGGGCGGCATCGTGGCCTGGTACGACGTCACGCCGTTCAAGGAGGTGGAGGCCGAGCGGCGCAAGGCGCTGGCCGCGGAACAGCAAGCCCGAAGCGAGGCAGAGGAAGCCAGCCGCCAGAAGGACCTCTTCGTCGGCGTCGTCTCGCACGAACTGCGCACCCCGCTGAGCGCCATCCTGGGCTGGACCAAGGTCCTGGAAAAGCAGTCTGAGCCAGCCGCTGCCGCAGCAGGCATCCAGGCCATTACGCGCAACGCACTCGCACTCGCCCGGCTGGTTGACGATCTGCTGGACGCCACGCGCATCGTCGCTGGAAAGTTCGATCTCTACATGCAGGACAGCGACCTGGGCGACATCGTCGATGCCGCCGTGCAGACAGTGCACCCCACAGCGCACGCGCGAGGCGTGACGCTGCGATGGAGCCGCCCGACGGTCGCCGTGCCCGTAATCGCGGATGCCTTGCGGCTGCAGCAGGCCATCTGGAACCTGCTCTCCAACGCCATCAAGTTCTCGGAAGAGGGCGGGCTGGTGCTAGTCATGCTGGAGATGGACGAGGCACGCGCCACGCTGACGGTCATAGACCACGGACAGGGCATTGAACCGGCACTGCTGTCGAAGGTCTTCGAGCGCTTCTGGCAGGCCGATACCAGCACGGGACGACGCGGCGGCCTGGGCTTGGGTCTTTCCATCGCCCGACATATCACTGAGCGACACGGCGGTGAATTGAGCGCGTCAAGTGCTGGGGTTGGCTGCGGGGCTACGTTCATGCTGAGCCTGCCTCTACAGGCTTGATACCGAGGAGGCAGACGCTGCGAACATCGATCCCTTGCTGATTGTCGAAGTACACCCGTTGCCCACCGACGACCGTGCCGCGCCGCGCATCGCAGTCAGCTGCAACAAGGAATCTGACGGCATCGAGGCGGTGCAGGCGCTCGTGGCAGCAGCGCCGGCAATGCCGCCTACGTCATAGAGCGCGCTCCACAGCCGCATCAAGGCACACCCGGCGGGCCGACGGCCTTGCCGGTAAGATCGTTCTCGACCTTTGAGGAAGCTTGTCCCGCAGGTTCAGATTGTCATGCCGATGGAGCAAGTGAATGCCGCGCAGGTTCAGTGTGCGATCCTGGTTGGTTCTTCTTGTGCTGTCGGTGCTGCTGCCTACGCTGCTGGCAGCCGTTGCGAGCATCGGGTACTTCTATCGCCAGGAGAGGCAATCGTTCGAAGAACGGGTGCTGGAAACCTCCCGGGCCATGTCCATGGTGGTGGACCGTGAGCTTGCCCGGCGCGAAGCGATGGTCAAGACGCTGGCCAAGTCGCCGACGCTCGGCCAGGACGATCTGACGGCCTTCTACCGCTACGCGCGGGAGATCGCCCCGCAGCCTGACATGGTGGTGGTCCTCAGCGACGTCTCGGGCCAGCAAGTGCTCAATACCCGACGGCCCTTTGGTGAGACAGCCTTGCCACGCACGGTCTTCTCCGAGTTGCGCCGGCAGGCGGATCCGACGGCCACGCTGGTGTCAGACCTGTACTTCGCGCCCTTTGGACGGCAGTACAGCTTCGCCGTGGAAGTGCCCGTCGTCATCAAGGGGCAGCTGCGCTACTACCTCTCCGTGGGCGGCTATGCCAGCTATCTGCAGGCGCTGCTCAAGGAGCAGCGGTTGCCCGCCAACTGGATCGGATCGGTCTTTGACCGCAACGGCTTCATCGTGGCGCGGACCATCAACCCGGAAAAGCTGGTAGGCAAGCAGGCGACCGCGGACATGCTCCAGCAGCTCGCAGCCCGCGAGGAAGGCAGCTTCAACACAGTGACCATCGACGGGCGAGCCGTCACGACAGCCTTCAGCAAGGGTACCAACTATGGCTGGGGCTTCGCCATCGGCGTTCCGCGTGCCGAAGTCGCGTCATGGTCGGCGCAGGCTCTGGCCTGGTTTGCCTCGGCAGCCGCGTTGCTGGGGGTAGGTGCCGTGATCAGTGCACTCTGGGTGGGGCGGGCTCTCATGCGGCCGGTCGTGGCACTCAAGCATGCCGCTGGCGCGCTGGGTCAAGGCCGTGCCGTTGCCTTCAGCCCCACTGGCGTGGTCGAGATCGACGAGGCCGGCGCCGCCATGTCGGATGCCGCAGCGTCCATCCGCGACGCCAACGCCTTGACGCAGCGCCGCATCAGCGAGGCGCTGGCCCAGGCGCAGCAGGCAAACAAGGCCATGATCCAGGGCCAGCGCCTGGAGGCCGTGGCGCACCTCACCGGTGGCGTGGCGCACGACTTCAACAACCTGCTCATGGTCATCGGCACCAACGCGCACATCCTGCGCCGCACCGGGCTGACTGCCATGCAGGAGGGCTGTGTCTCGAAGATCGAGCGCTCGGTGTCAGCCGGTACCAAGCTCACGCGCCAGTTGCTGACCTTTTCGCGCCGCCAACCGATGCGCCCGGAGGTCATTGACCTGGGCGAGCAGTTGGCGCCGCTCACGGAGCTGGTGCGCTCGGCGCTGCACAGCCGCATCGAGCTGCAAAGCGAGGTCGAATCGGCACCGCTGTTCGTCGACATCGATCCGAACGAGCTGGAACTCGCCCTGATCAACTTGGCGGTCAACGCCCGGGATGCGATGCCTGATGGTGGCGTCCTGGGCGTCACGGCACGCCGTGCGCACGCTGGCGAAGTGCCTGGGACAGAAGCCGACCTCGCGGTGCTGGAGGTCAGTGACACCGGGACGGGCATTGCGCCTGAGGTGCTCGGCAAGGTGTTCGAGCCGTTTTTCACGACAAAGCCGGTGGGCCACGGCACGGGGCTGGGCCTGAGCCAGGTCTACGGGCTGTGCACGCAGTCTGGAGGGACTGCCACGGTGCAAAGCGAGCTCGGCCGCGGTACCACGGTCCGAATGTACCTTCCCTTGTCCCGCAAGCCGCTGGCGCGCAAGGGCAGCGAGCCCGATTCGCTCGACACCAGTTCCATCGACGCTCGGGTGCTGCTCGTGGAAGACAACGAGGACCTGGCCCAGGCCGCAGCCGACGTCCTGGTGGCTGCAGGTTGCCAGGTGGAGCATGCCAGGACGGCCGACGACGCCTTGGTGCTGCTGGAGGGGGCCGTGCCCTTTCACGTCGTTCTCAGCGACATTCGCATGCCCGGGTCCATGGATGGTATTGCTCTGGCCCGCCAGGTCGCCCAGCGCAATGACTCGACAGGCGTGATCCTGATGACCGGATTCACCGAAGAGCTTGAGAAGGCCAGGGACATGGGCTTGCTGGTGCTGCCCAAACCGTGCCCAGCCGAAGAGCTGCTGGCACGGGTCCGAGCGGCGTCCAGCAGGACGGCGAAATGGCGTGAAGGCCATCAGCCCAGGACTTGACTTCAGCAGGCGATTCTTCTGAAGCTACAGAAGTGATCGCATGGTCCGCAGCATCGCAGACACCTGCGTCATTGGACTGCGGCGATCAGCGTGTCAACTGCGCTTATGTCGACTTGGATGCAATATCAACGCAACAGGAAAATTGGTACAAGGCAGTCGTTAATACTTGCGGTAGACCGCTTTTAGACTCGGCAGTTCCTTCTACTACGCAACTATAGTGATAGGAAAAGTTATCGTGATAGCAGTTCCGTTTGGCAAGTCTGCAGCCGCGTCTATCACCAATATCTGGTCCGACTTCAATGTGCTTTCGCAGCGACCTACCGTGTGCTTCAGCCAGCGGCGGCGTCGTGCCGGCTCAGCACCTGCCGCGGGGCTCCACCAAGCTGCTTGCGCAGCATCTTGCTGAAAGCCGACGAGCTGCTGTAACCCAGTTCGAACGCCACCTGCGTGACGTTCATGCCCTGTTCCGCCAGCACAAAGGCGCGCATCAGCCGTGCCTGCTGGCGCCAGCGGTGAAGGCTCAACCCGGTTTCCTGGGGAAAGAGCCGAATCACGCTGCGCTCCGAGAGGCCGACGCGTTCACCCAGATCGGCAATCGAGGCCGAGTCAGAAAGGTGTTCGATCATCAACTGGCACAGGCGCGTCAGGCGCTTGTCAGACGGCATCTTCAGTGACAGCGGCTGACGCTCCAGCACACCCATCTCGTCCGCGGCAACCTGCATCAGCCGTTCCTCCGCGCTGCCGGGGTCGTAGTGCGGCCGGATCGACATCGCGCGCAGAATCAATTCGCGCAGCAGCGGCGTCACGGCCAGGACGCAGCAGTCACCGCCCAGGGTCTGCACGATGCCCTGCTGGAAGTAGAGCGTGCGCATCTCCACCGCCGTGTCCATGCGGATCTTGTGCGTCATGTGGGCGGGCATCCACATGCCGTGGCTGGACGGAATTGTCCAGAGGCATCCATTTGCTTCGATGCTCATGACGCCGCGGATGGCGTAGATGAACTGGTCCCGCGAGTGGCTATGTGCATCGATCACAACGCCCGCTGGATCGGAGCGGGCCAGCGCCGTGACGGCACGCGGCACCCGATTTGCCGCTCGGGCATCGGCGTTGCGAGACGTGGCAGTGGGCAAGGATGGGGACGTTGGCGGTTTTGGACGCATTCTTGGCGTTGGCGAGCATGCCCGCCAAAGCTTAGCAGGTGACCATTCCGTGATGAATCACCGACCTACTCAAACCCTGCTGAACATTGGCCATGCGCTGGACCACATGCTGCTGCTGATCTTCGCCACTGCGGTGACGCGGATCGCGGCCGACTTCGGCTTGCAACGCTGGGAAGACCTGATGCCCTACGGCGTCGCCGCATTCTTCTTCTTCGGCGTCGGCTCGCTTCCTGCGGGCAAGCTGGGCGACCTGTGGGGGAGGCGCAAGATGATGTTGGTGTTCTTCTTCGGCTTGGGCTTGTCTTCGATGCTCGTGGCGGCCGCCCAATCACCGTTGCAGATCGCAATGGCGTTGGCAATGCTGGGCTGCTTCGCTTCCATCTATCACCCGGTTGGCATTCCGATGCTGGTGCAAGGCGCCGCACGCCCGGGCTGGACCATCGGCGTCAATGGCCTGGTGGGTAACCTGGGCGTCGCCTTCGCGGCGGTCACCACCGGGTTTCTGGTGAAGTACTTCGGCTGGCGCACGGCCTTTGTGGTGCCTGGCATCGTGTGCATCGTGTGCGGCGCGCTGTTCGCGGCTTGCGCTCATCCCGAAGACGCTGCGCCCGCCAAACGCAAGTCCAACAACAGCGTGTTGACGGGTGTTTCGATGGCGCGTCTGTTCCTGGTCATGACCATGGCCGCCACCAGCGGCAGCCTATTGTTCAACTTCTCGACCAATAGCAACTTCGAATTGCTGTCTGCCCGCCTGCACGGCCTGGTGCAGGACCCTGCAAGGGTCGGGATGCTGCTGGCGGCCGTGTATGGGGCGGCTTCGCTGACTCAGCTGATCATTGGACACCTGATCGACAAGCATTCTCTCAAGCGCTTGTACGTCGGCGTGATCGGGACACAAGCGCTGTTGCTGATGCTGGCCACGACGCAGGAGGGCTGGAGCTTCTTCGTCACGCAGTTCCTCTTCATGTCGGCCATCTTCGCGGCCATTCCGTTCACCGACGCGATGATCGTTCGCTTCGTGAATGACGAGATGCGGTCTCGCGTTGCGGGCATGCGGCTCGCGGTCTCTTTCGGTGCCAGCTCAGTGGCCGTGTGGCTGATCGGGCCCGTGGTCAAGGGCGCGGGTTTCACGGCGCTGCTGAGCGTGATGGCGCTGATTTCCGTGGTGACGCTGCTGGTCGTGAGCCAATTGCCGACTACGCCCAAACCCAACCCCAGGCCGTCTGCGGCGTGAAGTTACGCAGCCTCCTCACTGGCCTTGTGCCAGAAATGCAGCGCCCGCAATCGCGACGGGTAACGGCATGGGCATCTGCCCAGTTACGCAGACCAGCCACAACTGGCGCGCCGACCCGGCATGGTCGTCGATCAGCGACTGAGCGAAGCGTTCGATGCCAAACCGCATGGTGCCGCGGAAGTTGATGTGCCCAAAGTGTGAGTCACACCAATTGCGTTTATGTCAAATGAGGTTGATAACGCAACGTCTTTGGTAGCTGCAATTAACGTATGCGCGATTAGCGCGTCTGTACGCAAATCGCTGCCGAAAGCTGCCTCTACAGAGTCGACATGTCAGCGATCAATCATCCAAGCAATGCGCTTCGGGTTCCGATGCCGGATATCACAACATCAGCCCGCACGTCGTGCCCGGCGGGCAAAACCATTGTGCTCCATAGAGGGGCCTGTTGCGCGTTCCCTCGCGTGTGGCCACGCATCACAGCAACACGACGGCTGCGGCGCCGGCACCGCACAAGACGCTGGTGGCTCCCAGAAAAGCAACGTCACGCTTTTCGTTGCCCAAGCGCCACGCGTGGACGGTGCAGCCAAGCAGCACCACTGTCAGGAATACCAGCCATATCTCAAGAGTTTCCATATAGGTCCATTACGTTGTTTTCCTTGACGGCTCAAGCGCTTCAGCAAGCATGGATACCAAGCTGATCCGTTGATGCATGGACGGACCAGGCAATCAGCGCAAACAGTTGCCACATCAATCATCCAAAGCATGAG
>NZ_AUMO01000114.1 GCF_000430725.1 Azohydromonas australica DSM 1124 | reverse complement strand
ATTCGGACAGGGGCGCCCAGTACTGCAGCCACGAGTTCCAGCGCGTCCTGCGCGGCTATGGCATGCGCTCTTCCATGAGCCGCAAGGGGAATTGTTGGGACAACGCCCCGACGGAAAGCTTGTGGGGGCACCTCAAGGTTGGCAGACTGCACGGTCGCAAGTTCGCGACGCTGCGCCAGGCGATGGACGAGGTCGTTGCCTGGATGACCTTCTATAACTACCGCCGGCTGCATTCCTCGCTGGGCTACCTGAGCCCTATGCAGTACGAGCAACGCTGGCATGCGGCACAGCACAAGAACGCCGCATAGAACGAGGGCTAAGAACTACGGGAAACAGGGGCAAGGTCAAGCCGCCACCGGGCGCCCGGCGTACCACCCGGCGACGCTGCTGAAGATTTATGTCTATGGGTACCTGAACCGTATCCAGTCGAGCCGCCGGCTTGAGACGGAGGCCAATCGCAATATTGAGCTCATCTGGCTGACCAGCCGCCTGGCGCCCGACTTCAAGACGATCGCGGACTTCCGCAAGGACAACGGCGAAGCGATCCGCAAGGTCTGCCGGGAATTTGTGCTGCTGTGCCGGCGGCTCGACCTGTTCTCTGAGGGCGTCGTGGCCATCGACGGCAGCAAGTTCAAGGCGGTCAACAACCGCCACAAGAACTTCACCGAGCACAAGATACAGGTGCGGATGCAGCAACTGGAAGAGAACATCGCGCAGTACCTGGCCGAGCTCGACCGTGCCGACCGCGATCCCGCCATGGTTCTGCCGAGCAAGGTTGCCCGCTTGAAGGAACGCATCGGCAGGGTCAAAGAGCAGATGAGCAAGCTCGCTGCAATGGCTGAGCAAGTCAAGGCCAGTCCCGATGGGCAAGTCTCCTTGACTGACCCCGATGCCCGCGCCATGACGTCGACGGCCCGCAGCACCGGGACCGTGGGCTACAACGTCCAGGTCGCCGTCGACGCCAAGAATCATCTGGTCTTGGCTCATGAGGTCACCAACCAGATCAACGATCGCGATCAACTCGCCGGGATGTCAATCTCGGCCAAGGCAGCTGCAGGGGCCGAGAGTCTTACCGCGCTTGCTGACCGCGGCTATTACGATGGTCCGCAACTTCGCCAAGCTGAACTTGCCGGGGTGACTACGCTGGTGCCCAAACCGCTGACCTCCAACAGTCGGGCTGAAGGTAGGTTCGACAAGCGCGACTTCGTCTACGACGCTGCCAACGACCAGTACCGCTGCCCAGCGGGACAGATTGCCATACACCGGTTCGTCACTAAGGAGCGCGGCATCTACCTCAGCAAATACTGGTCGTCGTCATGCCCAACATGCCCAATCAAGCACCGGTGCACGACGTCCGAATACCGGCGAATCAGCCGCTGGGAGCATGAAACCGTGCTTGAGAGGGTGCAGGCCAGGCTCGACGCGATGCCCGAAGCCGCCAAGGTGAGGATGCAGACGGTGGAGCACGTGTTTGGGACGCTGAAGTTCTGGATGGGGTCGTGCCACTTCCTGACCAAAACACTGCCCAAGGTCAGGACCGAAATGAGTTTGCAGGTCCTGGCCTACAACATGAAGCGGATGATCAAGCTTCTCGGGGCAAGGAAGTTGATCCAGGTGATTGCAGCGTAGGTCCTCCAGCCAGTGAATCACTGCGGCACGACCAAACCGGTAAAGCGGCTACGTCCATGCCACCGCAGATGGCATGCTTCGTTTGGAGCATGCGGCTCTGTTTTCACACAGCCTCAGCCTTGAAGAGCCGGTCGAAAAGACACGCTGTCCGTCCTCAGTTGGCCGATAGTGCATATCACGTGCCTTTCACTGCTCAACCCCGAGCCGCCGCTTGTGCCTCTCACGCGCATTAGGGGCTGAGTGCGCGCTGGATCTCCTCCAGGCGCACGCCGCGGGTTTCAATGCCACTCCTGCTCAGGAGAATTGCTGAAAGCGCCATTGGTAGTGCCAAAACTAGCGCGGACAGAAGCAGGTGATCGAAGAAGCCCAGCAGGGCAACGCCGGCGCCAAAGATTCCGCCGAACTTGCTGCTGGCCGCGATGACGCCCGATCCGGTGCCTCTGAGATGCACGGGATAGATTTCCGCGGCATACGGAATCAGCATGGCGATGACCCCGCTTACCGCAATCAGGAGTGCAGCAGTAGCAAAGGTCGTCAATGCAGTCGACCGCAGTTCGAGAGCAGCGAGCACCGCAAAGCCCACAAGTACCAGTGCCGTCATCGCGATGAACGCGACGAGCGTGCGGAAGCTGCTCCAGCGGTGGTAAAGCCAGACCACCAGGGCGATCCCGGGCAGTGCGTAAAGCGCTGACTTTGCGAGCAGCGCACTTGCGGCGCCTGCGTCGACCCCAAGCGCTTCGAGGTTTGACGGCAACCAAAGCAGGAAGCCGAAATTCACCAAACCCCACCCTGTCCCGCAAGCCAGCAACGCCCAGGTGATGGGGGCATGGCGGCCATGCAGCAATTGGCGCACGCCGGCCACTGGATGGCTCTCGTCGATAAGGGGCGGTCCGGGATGCGCGCGGTCGTCAGCTTCCAACGCCTCGCGTCCGCCCGCAAAGCGCTTCAGCACGGCCAGTGCTTGCTGCGCGTGCCCGCAGGCCCAGAGGAAACGCGGCGACTCGGGGATGTAGTGGTTCAGCAGCAGGATGACCGCGCCGGTGGGCAAGCCCAGCAACCACAATACGCGCCAACTGAACAGCGGCTCCAGCCAGGCTGCAGCACCGGCGGCGAGCAAGTAGCCGGCCGAAGTGCCGAGGCCTCCGAGCGCAACGAGGAGCCAGCCGCGGTGGCGTGCCGGCACGGTCTCCGCCATCAAGGTGAAGGTGATCGGCAACAGGCCGCCGGCTGAGGCGCCCATCAAGAAGCACATGGCCAGATTCCACTCGAAGCTGGGCATGGCTCCGCAGATGGCAGTGCCAATGAACATCAGCGCCGAGAGCAGGATCGCCGCTCGCCGGCCCATGCGGTCAGCGATTCGCCCCCAGACGACTGAGCCAATGGTGGTGCCGGTCAGCGCAAACAGTGCCAGCAAGCCCGCATGGGAGCGCTCGATGCTGTACTCGCGACTCAACCCAGGCATCACAAAGCCCAGCGTTGCAGGCTTCATCACGTCGATCGCCAGTGTGATGATCAGCACCAACACCAGCTTGGCGTGCTCGCGGTTGAGCGGCACGCCATCGGCGACGTGAAAGTGGCGCGGAGCGGCACCTGACGTCCCGCTCGACGAAGGCGGTGGCCGCAGGCCCAGCCACGACAGCACGAGGCCCAGCGGGATCAGTGCCATGCCGACCCACATCTCTGGTGTCATCGGCATGTGCACCATCTGCCAGTGAGTGTGGCGGCCCATCATGAACATGGGGCCATGGGACAGGACGCCGATAGTGATCAGCAGGCAGCCGCTCCAGAAGGCAGCAGGTTTGTGGAACATGGACATTTATAGAGTTTCACTTAACCGATCACGAGCTCAGAACACCGCTGGTTTGTTGAGCTGACAAGGTTTTATTGTTCACTGTCTGTTCGCTTTGCTATGGCAGCCTCTGGCCGGGGGCTGCTGGCGAGGGCGTACGCATGGGTTGTCTGGCCGCGCCATGGTTCCACGACAAGCTGTCAGAGCTGCCGCTGCCCACGCTCATTTGAAATCCCGGCTCTCGGTCGCCAGCCGCCCCAGCAGCGGCGTGAGGTCGTGCAGCCGCCGGGCGATGAGGTGACGGACCTCGCCTTCACGCTGCCACACGCCGTAGACGGCGAGCAGCCGCGAGTGCAGCAGTTCCTGGCGCTGCTGCTCGCGCAGGGACCGCCAAACGATGACGTTCACCGTGCCGGTCTCGTCCTCTAGCGTTACGAACACCACGCCGTTGGACGTGCTGGGCTGCTGGCGCATGGTCACGATGCCGCAGGCCCGTGCCAGCCGCCCGTCCGGAAAGTCCTTCAGCTGCGCAGCGGTCAGCAGCCGCCGCTCGGCCAGCTTGGGCCGCAGCAACTGGAGCGGATGGCTGCGCAGCGTCAGGCCCAGCGAGGCGTAGTCGAACACCACCTCCTCGCCTTCAGGCGCGGGCGGCAACTCCAGTACATCCTCGTCCACCGGCGCCTCGCGCAGCAGCTCAGGCGCGGCAAGCAATGCCGAGGCATCCCAGACCTGCTGGCGCCGGTGGCCCGACAGGCTCATGAGCGCGTCGGCTGCAGCCAGCGTCCGCATGTCTTGCACGTTCAGGCTCGCACGGTGTGCCAGGTCTTCGACGTGGTCGAAAGGCTGCTGGCTGCGTGCCTGCACGATGCGCTGCGCCGCCTCGGCGCCCAGCCCGGCGACCATGTGCAGGCCCAGCCGCACGGCCGGCTGCAGCGGCAGGTCCTCCAGCGAGGTTTGCACGTCGCTGTAGAGCACGTCCACCGGCCGGACCTCCACGCCGTGGCGCTGCGCGTCCTGCACCAGCTGTGATGGCGAGTAGAAGCCCATGGGTTGCGAGTTCAGCAGCGCCGCCAGGAACGCCGCTGGTTCATGGCGCTTGATCCAGGACGAGGCATAGACGAGCAGCGCGAACGAGGCCGCATGGCTCTCCGGGAAGCCGTACTCACCGAAGCCCTGGATCTGGGCAAAGATGGCTTCAGCAAACTCTGGTGCGTAGCCGCGCTCGGTCATGCCGTCGATGATCTTGCGATAGAAGCGCTGCACGCCGCCCTTGCGCTTCCACGCCGCCATGGCACGGCGCAGCTGGTCGGCCTCACCGGCGGTGAAGCCTGCGGCATCGATCGCTACTTGCATCACCTGCTCTTGGAAAATTGGTACGCCTTTCGTGCGCTCGAGGGCGCGTTCCAGCCCGGGCGGCACGGTGGCTTCTTCGAGGCCCTGGCGCCGCCGCAGGTAAGGGTGGACCATGCCGCCCTGGATCGGACCCGGGCGCACCAGCGCGACTTCCACCACCAGGTCGTAGAAGCAGCGTGGGCTCAGTCGCGGCAGCATGGTCATCTGCGCGCGGCTCTCGATCTGGAACACGCCCACGGTGTCGGCCCGGCACACCATGTCGTAGGTGGCCTCGTCCTCGGGCGGGATGTCCTGCAGCTGGAATTCGAAGCCGCGGCGCAGGCTGATGAAGTCCAGCGCCCGGCGGATGGCCGAGAGCATGCCCAGCGCCAGCACGTCGACCTTGAGCAGCCCCAGCGCGTCGAGATCGTCCTTGTCCCACTGGATGACGGTGCGGTGTTCCATCGAGGCGTTCTCCAGGGGCACCATGCGGCTGAGCTTGCCGCGCGTGAGCACGAAGCCGCCGACGT
This sequence comes from Azohydromonas australica DSM 1124, assembly GCF_000430725.1. Lineage (GTDB taxonomy): Bacteria > Pseudomonadota > Gammaproteobacteria > Burkholderiales > Burkholderiaceae_C > Azohydromonas > Azohydromonas australica. The sequence goes on along the minus strand of NZ_AUMO01000114.1, from coordinate 13,160 downwards.
GCTGGCTCAGGTGCCGCGGGAAACCTGCGATCTGGCTGCACAGGGTGAGCAGCTGCTGCGTGGCCAGGTCGTCGGGGTCCACGCCGGCCTCGCGCAGCCGCTCGGGCGCCACCTGGCGGCCATCCCACCACTGCAGGTTCTTGGCGATGCGGTCCACGGTGTCCGGCTCGAAGCCCAGGGCCTTGCCGACGTCGCGGATGGCGCTGCGGCCGCGGTAGGAGATGACGGCCGCGGCCAGCGCCGCGCGGTCGCGCCCGTACTTGCCGTAGAGGTACTGGATCACCTCCTCGCGCCGCTGGTGCTCGAAGTCGATGTCGATGTCCGGCGGCTCGTTGCGCTCGCGGCTGATGAAGCGCTCGAACAGCACGCTCATGCGCGCGGGGTCCACCTCCGTGATGCCCAGGCAATAGCACACGACCGAGTTCGCCGCCGAGCCGCGGCCCTGGCACAGGATCTGGCGGCTGCGCGCGAACTCCACCAGGTCGTGGACGGTGAGGAAATACCGCTCGTAGCCCAGCTCCTGGATCAGCGAGAGCTCGTGCTCGATCTGCTGCTGGACCTCGGCCGGGATGCCGCCCTGCGTGAAGCGGCGCCCCGCGCCCTCGTAGGTCAGGCGCCGCAGCCAGGAGGAGGGCGTCTGGCCCTCGGGCACGATCTCTTCGGGGTACTCGTAGCGCAGCTCGTCCAGGCTGAAGCGGCAGCGCCGCGCCACGTTGAGGGTTTCGGCCAGCAGCTGTGGCGGGTAGAGGCTGGCCAGCGCCAGGCGCGAGCGCAGGTGGCGCTCGGCGTTGGGCTGCAGCGCCAGCCCGCATTCCGTGAGCGGCTTGCCCGCCCGGATGGCCGTGAGCGTGTCCTGCAGGGGCTTGCGCGAGCGCACGTGCATGTGCACATCGCCGGCGGCCACGAGCGGCAGGTTCGCCAGGCGCGAGAGCTCGCGCAGGCGCGCGAGCCACAAGTCGTCCTCCATCTCGCAGTGCAGCGCCACGCCGATCCAGGCCCGGCCCTCGAAGTGCGCATCGAACCATTGCGCCTGCGCGTACAGGTCCGCCTGGGGCGCTTGGCGCTCGGGCAGGTACAGCAGCAGGCAGTCGTCCAGCCAGCCGGGAAAGAGGTCGCTCCACTCCAGGCGGTAGCTGCCCTTCTCGGAGCTCAGGCGCAGCCGCGTGATGAGCTCGCACAGGTTGCCGTAGCCGTTGCGGTTGGTGGCCAGCACGACCATGCGAAAGCTGCCCGCTGGCGTGCCGTCGGCGGCCGGCACCTCGACGCGGAACTCGCTGCCGATGAGCAGCGGCAGGCCCCGCTCCTTGGCCGCCACGTGCGCGCGCACCACGCCGGCGAGCGAGCATTCGTCGGTGATGGCCAGCGCCGCGTAGCCCAGCGCGTGGGCGCGCTCGGCGAGTTCCTCCGCGTGCGAGGCACCGCGCAGGAACGTGAAGTTGGTCAGGCAGTGCAGCTCGGCATAGCTGGGTAGGTCGCTGTCCATGGTGCTCAGGCGTCAGCCGAAGATGCCGTGCAGGAACCAGGGGCTCGCCGCGCTGCGGCCGTCGTCCTCGCGTTCGCCCCGCTCGCGGTAGACCCACAGCAGCCCGGCGTGGTCGCTGAGCATGACGTAGTAGTCGCGCCTCACCATGGCGCTGCGCTCGCCGTTGGCGGCGCGGTCCCACCAGGCGCCGTCCACCCGGTGCGGGCCCGACACCACCTGCAGTGGCCCCTGGTACACGGGCCGCTCGCCGCGCACGGCCAGGCGCAGCGGCGCCTTCAACAGCCACGTCGGGTGCGGGATGTCGGGGGCGCAGCCCCGCGGCCTCGATGCCGCGTCGGTGGCCGGCAGCCAGGCCTGCAGCGATTCCGGCCGGTGGTCGGCTCGCAACACCGGGCGCAGCACGCGCTCCGGTCCCAGCCGTGCCGACAGCCGCTCCACCAGCTGCATCAGCGACTCGGCCTGCCTGGCCTTCTCCTGCAGCAGGCTGGCACTGGTTTCTTCCAGCGGCGCCACCTCGTCGGCGCGCAGCCGGATCTCCTCCACCGCGGCGGCGAGTGTCGTCTGGTTCAGCTGCTCGGTGAGCAGGCGTGCGAAGTGGTCGGTGGCGCGCGTGAGCTCGGCGGTTCGGATCTCCAGCCGCTCCTCGTCGGGCGAGTCCTTGGCGCGGTGAAATTCATACCGCCACGTCAGCGTGAAAGAGCGCACGCCGGCGTGACGGGCCGCCAGCCAGCCGGCCATCTGCGCCAGCAGCCGCTGACCGCCGAAGACCAGGCCGGCAGCGTGCTCGACCTTGCCGGGCAGCTCCAGCCGGGCTTCGAACACCTCGGGCAGCGCCAGCCACTCGAAGGCTTCAGGTTTCAGGCCGTAGGCGCGGTCCAGCGCCTGCAGCGGCGCTGGACCGAAGCGCCGGCTCACGCCCCCACGCGGCAGCCGGCGCACATCGCCCAGCGTGCGGCAGCCCAGGCGGGCCAGTGTGGGCTCGTGGGCTGCCATGTCGGTGAGGACGTGCAGCGGCAGGGCGTCCAGCACGGCTTGCAGCGGCTGCGCGAAACCATCGTCCTGCCCCGCCCGGGCCAGCGCTAGGGCGGCTGTGCAAGTCGGCGCCCAGGCCACCGCCGTGCAGCCCAGCTCCAGCGCCTGGCCGTGGACATGGCTGCGCAGGGCTTGCTCGCCCCCGAACAGCCGCTGGCTCGCACGTACCTCCATCGCCACCGCCTCCTCGACCAGCGCCACGCGCGGGGTGAACTGCAGCGCCCAGCATCCGATGGCGTGCTGCTGTCCCGCGGCGCCTTCAGCGCCCGGCCAGGCCGAGGCGTTGCGTGGGCAAGGCTCGGGCAGCAGCGCGATCCAGTACATGGGAGCCCTCGCTGAAGTGGTCTGGAGCGCTGCGCCGGTGCCGCAGCAGCGGCGCCAAGCGCGGGGAAGCCGTGGCCAGGACGAGCTCGCCGTCGTGCGCGGGACCGCGGCGCTTGATGAGGTGCACTGCGATCTGGCCCGCTCCGGCCAGCCGCGCCTGCACGCGCAGTGGCGCGGCCGACGACTGCAGGGCCGCGTCCTGCGGACGCATCAGGAAGAGGGGGAAGTCGCTGCCGCTGGCGCAGGCCTGCAGCCGGCGCACCTGATCCGCCCGCGCATGGGGCAGCCACGCCATCACGGCACCGATGCCGTCGGCGCGCACGGCCTGCTCGGTGACCCAGAGGCTTTCAGCCGGCGTGTGCGGCTGCACTACCAGCACATGGGACTCGCAGATGCCCCAGGCCCGCCAGCCGGCCAGGAAGGGCTGGTGCGGTGCACCGATCACCAGCACCTGGCGTTGCGCGCCGGACAGCCTGGACACGGCCGGCAGCAGCAGCTGCGCTTCCGCCAGCGAGTATTGCGGCTGCAGCAGTTCCGTTGCACAACCAACCGGCCAGCCGCCACCGGGCAATTCGTGATCCAGGGCGTCGAAGCCTGTCGCTACCACCGCGCTGCTGGGCGTGCCGAGCTCGTCGCCCCGCCACAGCACCGCGGCGAGGCCATCCGGCAACTCCAACCCCTTGCCGACCCGTGGTGGGTCAGACCTTGATGGGGAAATGGATGCCGTTGTCATACAGTCAAATGATACTGTATAAAAACACAGGCAATTGACGTTCCTGTAGATGCTGCTGCATCGACATCGGCGGCACGCAGGGTGCTTGCGTCAGAAACGACAAGGCAAGGCCGGGTCACGCCGCTGCTTTGCCCCGGCCACGCCCGGCGGGCCGCAGGGGTTGGGAGTGTGGCGCGACGATCTGGATGAGGTGCTCTTGCCTGGATTGGCGCGCGGCACTGGGCGAAAACGCTGTCGCGGGCGGTCGAGCCGCCACCCGCGCGTCCCCGCTGCCGATCAGGCGCGGCGGACCATGATCAGGAAGCGCTTGGCTGACGCCGTCCACGTGCCGGTCGGGGTAGGGGCCTTGCGCCCAGCGAACTTGACAACCGGCTATCGGAGCCCTGTCGGCCCAGCGACCCGTGAACCTGCTGCAAGCACCGGATGTTCAAATATATTTGAGCGTTTTCGCGAGCAGAGAGACAATAAGTCGCATGCCGCGTGCTCTGAAACTCGCCCAGGACATGCCTGCCCCGATCGTCACGGTGCTGCTGGATTTGGGTGCGAACCTGCGCCTGGCGCGCGAGCGGCGTGGCCTGTCGATCCGCGCGCTGGCGGCCGAGATCAACGTCTCGGTGCCGACCGTCATGAGCATGGAGCGCGGCGAGGCCACCGTCAGCATGGGCGTCTACGCCGCCGCGCTGTTCTTCTATGGCCGCCTGGAATGGCTGGCCGACCTGGCGGCGCCCGAGTTCGACCGGGAAGCGTTGCGCATCGAACTGGCTGGTATCCGGCCAAGACCTGCGCGCAGGCGGTAGCCTGCAGACTTGCACAGAAGACACCACGCATGCCCGAAAGCGCCGTGACGATGAGGTGCGGCGCGGCCTTCCGCCTTGCCGGCACGGATGCCGCCGTCTTGCAGGCTGTTGTCGCATGTCGCTCCCCCATCCTGAGCTATCCCCAGTTGCTGGGGATAACTCTGTACGCAAGCCGCCTTGGTGCAGCATAAGTCACTGTCTCGATTGGAGTTTTCGGAAGTGCTTAAAAAGTAAGCAATCCAGGGGGTGAAGCCATGGACTTGCCGATGGGAGGCGTGGAGACGGCGCAGCGCCTCGTTGATGAAGGCAAAGCGCGGGTGACCGAACAAGCCGCCCGCATCGCCGAGTTGAAGCGCAACCAATGCTCCACCGCGGAAGCGCAAGTGCTGCTGGTGACCTTGGAGAACCGGCTTGTCGCATTGCAGGAGAACCTGACTCGGCACAAGGCACACGCCGCCCGCTGGTGCCCGGTCGGCTTGTAGCCGGTCCAGGCCACCGGCCGCTGCCCTGACCCGGGTCCGCTTCGTGGCTCTGTGGGCCGGGCTGCATGCGGCCTGGGATGCCCGGCACTTTGAGTGCCGTCAGCCCTTGGCCCGAAGCACGGACGGCAGCCAACACCGACCGTCCAAAAGCTGCTTGGCCTGGGCGACCAGCGCATCCTTCTTCAAGCCGTCGAGCTTGCGTGCCGCCTCGGGCGACACAGCCTCGCTCACGGCCTCCAGCACCTTGGCGTTAGGCACGGCGCAAAAGTAGCCGTCCACCGTGGGTGTCCAATACACGGTCATGGTCAAAGTGGTAATGATCGCAACCATCACCCATTGAGCAAATAGTTGTTGGGTGCGAACGTTACAACGCACCCAAGACCGTTGAAGCTGGAGATACGCCATGAATGCAGCCGGCGGTGTGCCGGTCGATATCACGGCTCACGAGGCTGCCGTATTGCAACTTCGCTGTTGTCCTGGAAGAAACGTGCTGTCGCGTCTGTTGCAGCGGGCCCGGCAACCATTCAGCTGCGGGCAGTGCCAGTCGGCTGCCGAGGTTGGTGGCGTAGCAGCTCAAACCGCTGACCATTCCGTTCACGGCATGGCCTACAAGGCCGACACCACCCACTACCTTGCCCGCAGTACCTCTTGCGCGCAGCCCCGATGCAGCTTACTGAAGCTACGCACGACAGGAAAAATGGACGCTACGCTGCCGACTCCTTGAGCAGGTTGACCATTTTCTTGGCGATGACTTTGGGCGAGTCACGACCCGTTGGCCGGTACCAGGTGTAGCTCCAGGCCAGCATGCCCAGGATGGCCAAGCGGAAGTAGGTGCGGTCCACGCCTTTACGCAGCGGCAGTTCGGCAACGATGGCAGCAAACATCGATTCGAAACGATGCCGGTGCTCGATCAGCTGCTGGTGCAACTCGTCGGGCCGCTTGCGCGGGAACTCGGTGATGATGATGCTTGCGTAGTCGTACTCGTTGAGCATGGTGTCCAGGTAGCCTTCGGCCGCCTGGGTCAGCCGGGTCCAGGGGTCAGCATTCGGGTCCACACTTTCTCTGACGCGCCGACAGATGTGCTCCATGGCGAACTCGTGGACGGCGATGAACAACTCCTCCTTGGACTTGAAGTAGTAGTAGATCGAGCCGGCCAGCATGCCGCTGACAGTCGCGATGTCGCGCATGGTCGTGCCGTCGTAGCCCGCCTTGGCGAACTGGTGCACGGCAGCGTCAAGCAATGCATCGCGTCCGATGGGCGCGGTGGACTGTGCGGGCGACTCCTTGGCGCGAGACTTGGTAGCCCGTGTCGCTAGAGGCTTCGCTTTCTGGCTAACAGGTGTTTGTTCCGTTTGCTTGCGCTGGGTGATGGGCATGGATTTTCTCCGTCAGGGGAAGTGTCCCATACGGAGACGTATTCTCCTCCTGCGCGTGGCGATAGTCGGGCACGGTCCCTAGAAGAAGCGCAGTGCAACCATGACAAACAAATGTTTGGTATATAACCGAGCGTTGATGCGAGGCGCGTTCTCCGCCAGCCAACGCTACAAGTGCGGCCGCTGTGACAGTCTCGCGCCGCCCCAGCCATAGGAGCCAGACATGAAAGACCCTGTCGTCATTGCATCTGCCACACGCACGCCGCTGGGCGCCTTCCAGGGCGACTTCGCGGCGCTGACGGCGCCGCAGCTGGGCGCCACCGCCATACGCGCCGCCGTCGAGCGCGCCAGGCTGCAGCCCGAGGCGGTGGAGGAGGTGCTCATGGGCTGCGTGCTGCCCGCGGGCCTGGGCCAGGCGCCCGCGCGCCAGGCGGCGCTGGGCGCCGGGCTGCCGCTGTCGGCCGGCTGCACCACGCTCAACAAGGTCTGCGGCTCGGGCATGAAGGCTACGATGCTGGCGCACGACCTGCTGCTGGCCGGCAGCCAGCGGCTCATCGTGGCTGGAGGCATGGAGTCCATGAGTAACACGCCCTATCTCCTGCCCAAGGCCCGCTCGGGCCAGCGCCTGGGCCACGGCCAGATGCTGGACCACATGTTCTTCGACGGCCTGGAGGACCGCTACGGCGCCGCCACCAACGGCCGCCTGATGGGCACCTTCGCCGAGGACTGCGCCCGCCACTTCAGCTTCAGCCGGGAGGAACAGGACGCCTACGCCGCCGCTTCCACGCTGCGCGCGCAGCAGACCAAGCGCGACGGACTGTTCCAGTGGGAGATCGCACCGGTGGCCGTGCCGGGGCGCGACGGCGAGAAGCTCGTCAACGAGGACGAGGCGCCGGGCAAGGTGCAGCTGAACAAGATCTCGACGCTCAAGCCCGCCTTCGCCAAGGACGGCACGGTGACGGCCGCCAACTCCAGCTCCATCTCGGATGGCGCCGCGGCGCTGGTGCTGATGCGCCAGTCCACCGCGCGCGAGCGTGACTTGGCGCCGCTGGCCGTGATCCACGGCCATGCCACGCATGCGCAGGAGCCGGCTTGGTTCACGACCGCGCCGGTGGGCGCGATCCAGAAGCTGCTGGCCAAGGTGGGCTGGCAGGCGGGCGACGTGGACCTGTGGGAAATCAACGAGGCCTTTGCCGTGGTGACGATGGCCACTATGCGCGAACTTTCGCTGCCGCACGAGCGCGTCAACGTGCACGGCGGCGCCTGTGCACTGGGCCATCCCATCGGTGCCACGGGCGCGCGCATCATCGTCACGCTGCTGGGCGCGCTGCGCGCCCGCCAGTTGCGCCGCGGCGTTGCCTCACTGTGCATTGGGGGCGGGGAAGCGACGGCGCTGGCGCTGGAACTTTGCACCTGAGCGGCACGCCTACAAGTCTGAGCCCGCGCGTGCCGTGCATCGCCCCTGCCGGCTGCGCATTTGCAGCGGGCCAAGGCATGTGCGGGAGGTGGTCACGCCAGTAGGAACCACCGCGCAGACTGCACAGGTGCGCATGCAAGGACGCCGCCGCGCACATAGCGTAAATACCAATGACAAGGCGGCGTCCTGCAGCAAGCATCTCACCAAACAATCGTTTGGTTAAGGAGAAAGTGATGAACCCGTTGATGCAAAAGGAAGCCGATGACGTCCGGACCGGTGACTGTGGCGGACTCGGCAGCCCGGCCAACGCCCGGCGTCGTGCAGTACTGAAGGCGGCCGGCGCGAACGCGCTTGCGGGGGCCTGCACGGCTCTGGGGCTGCCTATGGCGCACGCGCAGAGCAGTTCGGCGGACGTGATCCACATCGGGGCGTCGTTGCCTATGACGGGTCCCTACGAGAAGGTGGCCCGCATCTGCAAGGACGCCTACGATTTCTGGACTAAGACCTACGGCGGAGAGATGGTCGTTGCCGGCCGGAAGCGCAAGATCAAGTGGACCTTGTACGACGACGAGAACAACCCGTCTCGCGCAGCGCTGCTGACCGAGAAACTGCTGACTTCGGACAAGGTAGACATCCTGGTCGGCAGCTATGGCACGGACACCGTGCTGGCCCAGGGCGCTATCGTCAAGAAGTACAACCGTGTTTTCGTGCAGACTGGCGCCTCGTCGATTCGCATCGATCAGGAACTGGGCGGCCATACCGCCTTCACCGCCAATGGCCTCGTGAGCACCTATGGCGGCGGCGCCATGGAGTTCCTCGCCACCAAGGCGCCCAAGCCCAAGAGCTTGGCGCTGGTCATCATGGATGACCCGGTATACCAGGAAATCGCCTCTGGCGTGCGCGAACGTTGCAAGCAGTACGGCATCGACGTAGTGTCGGAGATCGTGTTGCCGATGAACGTGCAAGATCTGCGCCCCGCAGCGCTCAAGCTGCGCATGGCCAAAGCTGACGTGGTCTACAACACCGGCTGGGACGTCATCTGCGTGAAGCTGGTAGAGGAGATGTCGGCCATCGGCGTCAATCCCAAAGCCTTCGTCGGCGGTCACCTCACCGGAAGCCCAATGGTGCGCAACACGTTGGGCACGAAAATGGACGGCATTATCGGCACGGCCGTCTGGCTGCCGCAGTTCAAGTACAAGGACGACAAGTTCGCTTCGGCCCAGGAATTTGCTGACAAGTACAAGGCCGAGTTCGGCTACGTACCGACCTACCAAGCTGCCTTTTCCTACATCATTCCCTGGATCTACCAGCAGGTGCTGCGCGACGCCAACCCGTCGGACCCTTTCAACGCGGCGTCGCTGCGGCAGCGGCTGGCAGCACTGAATGTGCGCGACAGCATCTGGGGACCGATCGCCTTTGATGAACGCGGCCGGATTCGCCGCGATGCAGCGCCAGCAATCCAGTGGTTGGGAAAACCGGCCAGTGAAAAAATCGTTTCTCCAACAACGATGGCTGAGGCCCCCGGTGTCTACCCGAAGACGCCCTGGTGAAGGGTGACGCCTCGCATGGACTTCGGTCCTGAGAGCAAGGCGTCGGTAACTGGCGGCTCGCAGCATCGTGCTGCAGGCCGCGCTCATACGGCCTATCAATTGGAGAGCTCACGGCACTGCAAAGCCCGCTATCAATGCGTTAGAGCGGCGGCTTCGATTGGAAGTCATCCGCTACGCCAGCACGCTTGGCCAAGGCAGCAACCGTTTGCGCTGCGCCGTCAACTCGCAGCTCAAGCACGGCCCCTCTCGTCAAGCGCTGTGGTTTGAGCCGCCCCTGGCTTTACCGGGTCTTGGCCATGCTCAATGAAATGGCACATCGGCTTGTGCACGTAAGCCACCGCCGAATCGACGGCCATGGCGCACAGCGCCGATGTCCGCATCAAGTGCCCCTTGATCTTGTTGCCATGCGACTGAGCTTCAGCCCGGGCACCCGGCGGCAAAACATCGACATGCATCAAGGCTGAGATCGACGCCTTCACTCTCCAGGCGGACATGGTCTACGTGTCCCAGGCGTGTGAACGCGCGCGCTTCCGGCGCCGCATGCACCTGTTCGGAATTGCCAAGAAAGCCCTGCGGACATTGCGCCCAATGGGCACGTTACGCTGCAGGGTCAGCAGCCGGGTGAGGCTTTGTCGTGCCCGTACGAACAGCGCAAAGGCCGACCGGTGGCTCTAGTGGCCCCCGCCTGCCGGCGCAATCCAAGCCTTTACCTCGCGCTTACTCAGATGGCGCCCGCGCGCCGCAAACTCTCGATGCTGGCCTCGTCCAGGCCTGCGGCCTGCAGCAGTGACTCGGTCTGAGCGCCCAAGGCGGGACAAGGCGCCAGCGCGCTGGGTGCAACGCCGTCGAAGCGTAGGGGGCATGCAATGTGCTGTAGCGGACCTTCGACCGGGTCGTCCACCGTGATGACCATGCCGCGCGCAGTGGCATGGGCACCGGCCAACGCCTCGCGCACTGTGAGTACCGGCGTGACGCAGGCCTCGCGGGTCGCAAAAAGGTCGAGCCACTGCTGTTGCGTGCGCCGCCGCAGCGCGGCGGCGATGTCCCGGCGTTGCGCCTCTTCCTCCGTGCCGTCCACCCATTGACGCTCGATCCATTGAGGCAGTTCCAATACCTCGCACAGGGTCTGCCAGAACTTGGGCTCGTAGGCGCCTACCACGAGGTGACGGGCATCGGCGGTCTCGTAGACGGTGTAGAAGGGCTTGTCGAAGGGGGCGTCGAAGGGCACCGGCTCGCCAGCCAGCGCCGGCACGTTCCACTGGGACGTCATGAAGCCCACCCAGGACAACAGACCATCGACGACGGAGATGTCGACGTCGCGGCCGGTGCCGGTGCGCTCGCGCTCGAACAAGGCGGCCAGTACGCCGCTGAGCGCCATCAGTGCGCCGCCGCCGATGTCACCTACCGGCAAGGCCGTGGGGCGAGGCGTGGTGCGGCTGCCGTTGACGTAGTGCAGAAGTCCAGTCATGCCCTGGTAATTCAGGTCATGGGCCGGCACCTGCGCGTCGGGGCCGTTCTGGCCGAAGCCAGTCATGGCGCAGTAGACCAGTCGAGGGTTGTGCCGGCGCAGCGTGTCCGAACCCAGGCCCAGGCGCGCCATCACCCCGGGGCGAAAACCCTCAATCACGACGTCGGCGGTTTCGCACAGTCGCAGAAAGGCCCCACGCGCGCCAGCGTGCTTGAGATCCAGCGTGATGCTCTGTTTGCCCCGGTTGAGAGCGAGGAACTGATAGCCGTGGCGGTGCACGCGGGGTTCCATCCAGCGCCAGTAGTCACCGCTGCCGGGCTGCTCGACCTTGATGACCTCAGCCCCCATGTCGGCTAGCAACTGAGTGCAGTAAGCACCAGGCAGCAGCCGCGTCAGGTCGAGCACGCGCACGCCGGCCAGCGGTTGTGGCTTGCCGGACGGCGCATCCGGACGCTGGGTCTCGGTCCCGAGGAAGTGCGAAGTAGATGAAGTTGGCGGGAAAGACATGGCAGTAAGGAAGTTGGGATCCCGGGCTGCCGCCTTGTGCGGCAGGGCGGACAATTCAGACTAGTACCAAACGAACGTTTGGTAAAGCAATTTCCCTCTCCGAACTAGCGAACAGAGCCCGTGCCGCTTGCACACGCCGATCGGCATTCCTATACTTTAAGCAAACAAGCGTTTGGTAGAAACCGCCAACCAACGGAGTGTGTGATGGACTTTGAATTGACGGGCGAGCAGCTGGAGATCCAGCGCATGGTGCGGGACTTCGCACGCAATGAAGTCGCGCCGGCGCAGGAGCAGATGGATCGCGACCACGAGTTCCCATACGCGGTATGGAAGAAGTGGAGCGACCTTGGCATGGCCGGCATCCTCATTTCCCAGGAGTACGGTGGCAGCGGTCTGGACTCGCTGACCTACATCCTGGCAATGGAAGAAATGGGCACCGTCAGCCAGACCTTTGCCTTGATCTGGCAGGTTCATGTGATGGTGGCCAACATGTACGTGCACCTGGGCACGCCCGAGCAGAAGAACAAGTGGCTGCCGGCCTTCGCCCGCGGCGAGAAGCTGGGTGCCTTCGCATTGACCGAACCCGGTGCTGGCTCTGACGCCGGTGGTCTCAAGACCCGGGCGGAGCGCGATGCGCACGGCGACTGGGTCATCAACGGCAGCAAGATCTTCATCAGTAACGCAGGTACCCGCATCAGCGACGGCACCGTGTTGATGGCCGCCACTGGCGAGACCGAGGCCAAACGCAAGGCCATCTCCTGCTTCATCATCCCGCGCGACGCCCCTGGCTACACGCTCGGCCAGTCCTTCGACAAGATGGCTTGGCACGGTATGGATAACCGCGAGCTGGTGTTCAACGACTGCCGTGTACCCGCAGAGAACCTGCTGGGCAAGGAGGGAGCCGGTCTGCGCCAGGCGCTGACCGGGCTGAATCTGGGCCGCATCGTGTTCGGCACGCTGGGTGCATCGCTAATCCAGGCGTGCCTGGACGAGGCGCTGGCCTACGCCAAGGACCGCCGGCAGTTTGGCAAACCGCTGACCGACTTTCAGCTTACCCAGGCCAAGCTGGCCGACATGGCTGCCCATGCCGAGGGGGTGCGTCGCTTCGCGCACTACGTGGCCTGGATGCATGCCAATGGCAAGGACTGTCATACCGAGGCCGCGATGCTCAAGCTCATGGGCACCCGGTTGGCCATCGAGGCCGCGCGCGAGGCTTACCAAATCCACGGTGGCTACGGCTTCATGCATGAGTTCAGGGTCAACCGCCTGTACCGAGAGGCCCAGATCCTGGCCATCGGCGAAGGCACCAACGAAATCCAGCAGCTGCTGATCGCACGCGCGCTGGGCTGCTGAACAACGGGCAAGGAGACCATCGCATGGACAAGACACTGGCGGCCAAGTTGTATCGCACCATGTGCGAGATCCGAGAGTTCGAACTCGCAGCTTCCCAACATTACCGGGATGGGCACCTGCCAGGCTTCATCCACCTGTCGCTGGGCCAGGAAGCCTGCGCTGCCGGCGCCTGCGCGGCGCTTGATGATGAGGACTACATCGCCAGCAACCACCGTGGTCATGGCCATTGCCTAGCCAAGGGCGCTGATGCACGGCTGATGATGGCCGAGCTGTTCGCCAAGCGCGAGGGCTATGACCTTGCCCCCGAAAAACGTAGTTCTTGCCTGATGGTCAAATCAGAGTAGGAGCTATTGCATGAAAGAGAAGCAGACCCGCGCCAGGTACACGCTGGAGTTCAAGCTGGAGGCGGTCAGGCTGGTCAATGACGGGCAGTCGGTAGGCGTGACGGCGAAGGTCCTGGGCGTACCCAAGGCGACGCTGAGCAACTGGGTGCGCGAGGCGGCCAAGGGAACGCTGCAAGGCGCTGGCGACAAGGTTGTGACGCCCGAGCAGATGGAAATCGCACGGCTTCGCGCTGAGCTCGCGCGCGTGAAGATGGAGCGCGACGTCCTGGAAAAAGCGACGGCGTACTTCGCGAAAGC
>NZ_AUMO01000113.1 GCF_000430725.1 Azohydromonas australica DSM 1124 | reverse complement strand
TCGCGCTGGCGCTCGTTGAGCCGGTTGAAGGCGTCGCGGCGCATGTAGACCTCGCCGCGCACCTCCAGCACCGGCGGCGCGTCGCCGTTCAGCCGCAGCGGGATCTGGCCGATGGTGCGGATGTTCTGCGTCACGTCCTCGCCGGTCTCGCCGTCGCCGCGCGTGGCGGCGCACACCAGCACGCCGTGCTCGTAGCGCAGGTTGATCGCCAGGCCGTCGAATTTCAGCTCCGCGACGTACTCGATGGCCGCATCGGCCTCGGCGAGCGCCAGCTCGCGGCGCACGCGGGCGTCGAAGGCACGCGCGCCCTCGGCGGTGGTGTCGGTCTCGGTGCGGATGCTCAGCATCGCCACCTTGTGGCGCACCGGCTCGAAGCCCGGCAGCACCTGGCCCAGCACGCGCTGGGTGGGCGAATCGGGCGTGCGCAGCCCGGGGTATTGCTCTTCGAGCGACTGCAGCTCCTGGAAGAGCTTGTCGTACTCGGCGTCGGGAACTTCAGGCGCGTCCAGCACGTAGTACTGGTGGGCGTGGTGATGCAGCACCCGGCGCAGCTCGGCCGCGCGGGCGGTGGCCCCGGCCGGCGCGGCTGCGCCGCCGGCGGCGGAATCGGAAGCGGTCATGGACATGGGGCCAGTGTAGGCAAGGCGCCCCTGCGTTCCGGGGGCGACCCACGGTGAAAGGATTGCGAATTGCCGCCGCTTCCCCGCCCCCGGCCAGCCTGGCCGGCCTCAGCAACGCGCCAGCCCGCCGGGCCGGCAGCACAAAGTAGGAGTTGCGGCATGAAGTCCATGGATCACGCGCAAGGCACTGTCTCGACCCGATTCCCCACGTGGTGGGGTGTCGCGCTGGCGGCGGGGATGCTGGCCGGTTGCGGCGGCGGTGACGGCGGCGGCGCGCTGGAGAGCACGGCGGCCCTGGCCGCCACCGAGCAGGCGGCCGCGGTGGCCGACGCGGCGCCCGAGGCGTTGCCGGCACAGTGCACGCGCCCCGGCCGCGTCAACGACACCATCCCGAAGCTGATGGAGTGCGTGACCTTCAGCGAGGTGCGCAAGCACCAGGCGATGCTGCAGGAAATCGCCGATGCCAACGGCGGCACGCGCGCCTCGGGCACGGAAGGCTTCAACGCCTCGGCCCGCTACGCCATGAAGGTGTTCCGCGACGCCGGCTACGACGTGCGGCGCCAGTACTTCAGGTTCCGCACCTTCGAGGAGCTTTCGCCCACGGCGCTGCAGGTCACGGCCCCCACGCAGCGCGACGTGGACAACGCCATCCTGTCCTACTCGCCCAGCGGCGACGTGACGGCGCCGGTGACGCCGGTGACCTTCCAGCCCGGCGACGCCACGCCCGGCTGCGAGGCCAGCGACTTCGCCGGCTTCCCGAAGGGGCACATCGCCCTGGTCGGCCGCGGCGAATGCACCTTCGCCGAGAAGGCGCTCAATGCGCAGGCGGCCGGCGCGGTGGGCGTGATCATCGCCAACAACATCGAGGGCGAGGTCAACGGCACGCTGGGCGCGGACTTCAACGGCAAGCTGCCCGTGACCTCCGTGACGCTGGCCGAGGGCAACACGCTGCGGGCCGTCAACGGCCTGAGCATGCGCATCAAGACCGACACGCGCATGGAGACGGTCGCCACCAGCAACGTGATCGCCGAGTCGCAGCGCGGCGATCCGGACCAGGTGGTGATGGTGGGCGCGCACCTGGACTCGGTGCGCGAGGGCCCCGGCATCAACGACAACGGCTCGGGCGCGGCGGCGATCCTCGAAACCGCCAAGCAGCTCTCCAAGGTGCAGCCGCGCAACCGCATCCGCTTCGCGCTGTGGGGCGGCGAGGAATCGGGGCTGGTGGGCTCCACCTACTACGTCGGCACGCTCAAGCCGTGGCAGCAGCGGCGCATCGCGCTGTACCTGAACTTCGACATGATCGCCTCGCCGAACTACGGCTTCTTCATCTACGACGGCGACAACTCGGACAACACCGGCGCCGGCCCGGGGCCTGAAGGCTCCGCCGAGATCGAGAAGGCCTTCGAGGGCTTCTACGAGCGCCGCGGCCTGGCCTTCAGGGGCACAGACTTCGACGGGCGTTCGGACTACGGCCCGTTCATCGCCGCGGGCATCCCCGCCGGCGGCCTGTTCACGGGCGCCGAGGACATCAAGACGCCGGAAGAGGCGGCCCTGTGGGGCGGCTCGGCCGGCGTGGCCTTCGACCCGTGCTACCACCAGGCCTGCGACACCTACACCAACGTCAACCGCTTCGCCTTCAACGTGAACCTGCACTCGGTGGCCGCGGTGACGCTGCAGTTCGCCAAGGCCGAAACGCCTCCGGGCGCGGGCCGCGCCGAATCCGCCGGCATCGCCAGCGCCAGCGCCGGCACCAAGCTGCTGCGCCAGGGCGACAAGTTCATCCGCTGATCGCGGCGTGACGAGGGCGGCCCTCAACGGGCCGCCCCAAAGACAAAGCGGCTTCCCCTCGCAGGGAAGCCGCTTTTGCTTGCGGACTTTCCGGACGCGACCGGTCAGCTGAACAACCGCCGTGCCGCCGCCGACCCCGCGCCCAGGTCGCGCGCTTCCAGCTGGCGGTAGAGCCCTTCCAGCTCCGACTTGATCGGCGCGAAGGCCTCCGGCACCACCGGGTGGTTCGCCTCGTCCACCAGCGTGGCGTCCAGCTCGGTGGACAGCGTGGACATGGCCTTGAGCCAGGTCTCGAAGGGGCCGTCCGTCTCCGGCGTCTGCGGCACGTCCAGGCTCAGCTGCGCCACGCGCACCACGGCGCCCGCGCCGTTCGGGTCCTCGGCCAGCGCGGCCTTGGCGTCGAAGGACAGCACCAGCACCGGCGGCGCGCCTTCCCCGGCGCCCGGCAGCACCAGCCGGCCCGGCACCGAACCCGGCAGGAAGCCGTGCTTGAGCGTGGCCTGCTGCAGGTAGGCCACCGACCACGGCTGGCCCCGCGCCACCAGCTGCACCGACAGCAGCGCGTCGTGCTGGTTGGCGAAGTGGTCCAGCTCCTTGGCGCGCCCCACCGCCTCCAGCATGTCCGGGATCTCGACCGCCGCGCCCACGCTGTCGGCAAAGGGCTGCAGCTTCTGCACGAACTCCGAATACTCGATCTCGTTGAGCGCGCCGTGGCGGTTGGCCAGCTGCACGCCCACCTGCAGCTCGCGGTACTGCTGCCCCGGCTGGATCGGCTCCCACTCCGCGGTGGCGGCGTTCAGGCCCTCGATCAGGAAGGGCTTGGTGCCCGCGCGGCGCGTGGTGGGAAGGTGCGCCTGCACCAGCTCGCCGCTCACGCGCGCGTCCAGCTTCAGCGTGGCGATGACGTCGATGAGTGCGTCGATGCGCGGCCCCGTGCGCGGTGCCGGCGCGGCCACGGGCGCCGCCACGGTCTGCACCGCCACCGGCGCAGTCTCCGCCACGGCCGGGCCCAGGACGGGCTCCACGCCCGGCGCCACCGCCTCGCCCGCCAAGCCCACCGCCGCCGAGGCCGCCGCCACCGCGGCGTCACCGCCGTGGCGCGCATCGACCAGCTCCGCCGACGGCGGCGCGTTCGGCGCGGACGACGCCATCTGCGTCATGTCGCCGCCCAAGGGCGGCTCCACCCGCGGCGCCGCGGCGGCCTGGGCCGCGGGCTCGGCACGGCGCGGCGAGGACTTGCGCGCGTTCCACAGGCTTTGCACCACCAGCGCCAGCAGCACGAGCGCGGCGAGGATGGACAGGGCGAGGGTCAAGCTCATCGAGGGCATCAGAGGGGTCCTTGAGAGTTCTTCTTCAAGCAGTTTCGGCCATGCCGAGCGCAGCTTCCATGTCGACGGCGACGATGCGCGAGACGCCCTGCTCCTGCATGGTCACGCCCACGAGCTGCTGCGCCATCTCCATCGCGATCTTGTTGTGGCTGATGAACAGGAACTGCGTGGCCTGGCTCATCTTCGTCACCAGCCGCGCGTAACGTTCGGTGTTGGCGTCGTCCAGCGGCGCGTCCACCTCGTCCAGCAGGCAGAACGGCGCCGGGTTGAGCTGGAAGATGGCGAACACCAGCGCGATCGCGGTGAGCGCCTTCTCCCCGCCGGAGAGCAGGTGGATGGTGCTGTTCTTCTTGCCCGGCGGCTGCGCCATCACCTGCACGCCGGCGTCGAGGATTTCGGAGCCGGTCATCACCAGCCGCGCCTGCCCGCCGCCGAACAGGCTGGGGAACATGGTGCCGAAGCCGTCGTTGACGCGGTCGAAGGTGCTGGACAGCAGCTCGCGCGTCTCCAGGTCGATGCGGCGGATCGCGTCTTCCAGCGTGTTGATGGCGTCGAGCAGGTCGGCGTTCTGCTTGTCCAGGAAGCCCTTGCGCTCGCGCGCCTCGCCCAGCTCCTCCAGCGCCGCCAGGTTCACCGCGCCCAGGCTGGTGATCTCGCGCTGAATGCGGTCGATCTCGCCCTGCAGCCCCCACAGCTTCACCTGCCCGGCCTCGATGCTGCGCTCGATGGCGGCCATGTCCGCATGCGCGTTGGTGAGCTGCTCCAGGTACTGCGCGCCGCCCAGCGTGGCGGCCTGCTGCTCCAGCTGCAGCCGCGTGATCTGCTCGCGCAGCGGCTGCAGGCTGCGCTCCACCATCAGCCGCCGCTCGTCAACCTGCCGCATGCGCAGGCTCAGCTCGTCGTAGTTGCGGCGCTGCGCGGCCAGCGCGGCCTCGCGCTCGCGGCGCAGGGCCAGCGCCTGGGTCAGGCCTTCCTGGGCCGCGGCGTCGTCGAAGGCCGCCAGCTCGATGGCCACCTGCGAGGCCGCCTGCGCGTTGTCCTGCAGCTGGCGCGCGGCCGTCTCCAGCGCGCGCTGCAGCTCGCCGCGGCGTGCGCCGAGCGAGCGGGTCTCGAACTGCGCTTCCTGCGCCCGGCGCTCCAGCGCGCGCAACTGCTCGCGCGCCTGCGCCACGCGGCGCTCGGCCTCGGCGGCGGACTCCTGCGCCACGGCCTCGTCTTCCTGCAGCTGCGCGAGCTGCAGGTCCAGCTCCTCGAACTTGGCCTCGTCCTCGGCCTGGCGCGCGGCCAGGGCTTCGAGCTGGGCGTCGATCTCCTGCAGCTCGTCCTGCAGCTGCGCGCGGCGCCCGGCAGCGGCCTGCGCCTGCTGGTGCAGCTTGAACCACTCGACGTGCAGCTTGTGCGCCTGCGTCTGCGCCTCGGCCGCGGTGCGGCGCAGCGTGCCGAGCTGCGCGGCGGCCTCGCCGTAGACGCTCTCGGCGCGGCGCAGCGCGTGCTGTGCTTCCTCGACCACGCGCGCGGCCTCGGCCTGCTTCTCCTGCAGCTGCTCGATCTCCTGCGCCCGCTGCAGCAGCCCGGCCTGCTCGCTGTCCGGCGCGTAGAAGCTCACCGCGAACTGCGACACCGCGTGGCCCTCGCGCGTGACGATCCACTCGCCGTGCGTCAGCGCCTCGCGGCTCTTCAGCGCCTCTTCCAGGCTGGCGGCGGTGTAGATGCCCTCCAGCCAGTCGTCCAGCAGCGCCTGCAGCTTGCGGTCGCCCAGGCGCAGCAGGTCCGCCAGGCGCGGCAGCGTGCGGTGCGTGACGGGAATCTCGGCATCGGGCGCGTGATAGAAGGCCAGCTTGGCCGGCGGCGCGTCGCGCTCGAAGGCGCGCACGGTATCGAGCCGGCCCACAGGCAGTGCGGACAGGCGCTCGCGCAGCGCGGACTCCAGCGCCGTCTCCCAGCCCGGCTCGATGTGGAGCTGCTTCCACAGGCCTTGCAAGCCTTCCAGCCCGTGCTTGGCCAGCCAGGGTTTCAGCTTGCCTTCGGTCTGCACCTTCTCCTGCAGCGCGCGCAGCGCCTGCAGCCGGGCCGTGACCTGGGCCTGGCGCGCGGTCTCGGCGTTGAGCGCCTCCTGCGCCTGACGCCGCGCGGCATCGAGCTGCGGCAGATCCTCGCTCAGCGCGTGCAGCTGCTCCTCGGCCTGCGCCTGCGCGGCGGCGGCGTCCTCGCTCTGCTGCTGCAGCTCGGCCAGGTGGTCGGGGTCGGGCGCCTGCAGCGCCTTGCCTTCGCCGTGCAGGCGTTCGCGGCGGGTGTTGAGCTGGCGCTGCTGCTCCTGCAGGTGGCGCCCGTCGGCGGCCAGCAGTTGCAGCTGCTGCTGTACCTGGGCCACGCGCTGGTGCTGCGCGGCCACGCGGCCGGCGGCCTGGCGCTGTGCCTCCTCGGCCTCGGGCAGGCGCTCGGCCTGTTCCTCGGACTGCGCGGCCAGCAGCTCGGCCTGCTCCTCGGCGGCGGCGATCTTCTCGGCGATGAGCTCCAGCTCTTCGGCGGCCTGCTCGCGGCGCTGCGCCCACTGCGCGTCCTGCGCGCGCAGCTCGGCCAAGCGCTGCTGGGCGCGGTCGCGGCCCTCGGCCACGTAGCGGATGCGCTCCTCCAGCCGGCTGACTTCCAGCGCCGCGTCCGACAGCTTGCCCTGCTCCACGTGCAGCGCGTCGCTGGCGGCGAAGTGCGCGCCCTTGACCTCTTCGAGCTCGGCCTCGACCTGGGCCAGCTCCTCCATGCGCTGCGCCAGCACGCCCTGCGCCTCGGCGATGGCGGCCTTCACGCGCGCCTCCTCGGTGCTGGCGTCGCGGTGCTTGAGGAACCAGAGTTGATGGAGCTTCAGCGTGCCCTGCTCCTGCAGCAGCTTGTAGCGCTGCGCAACTTCCGCCTGCTTCTCCAGCTTGACGAGGTTGCTGTCGAGCTCGCGCAGGATGTCCTCGACGCGCAGCAGGTTCTCGCGCGTGTCGCGCAGCCGCAGCTCGGTCTCGCGGCGGCGCTCCTTGTACTTGGACACGCCCGCCGCTTCTTCCAGGAACAGCCGCAGCTCCTCGGGCTTGCTCTCGATGATGCGGCTGATGGTGCCCTGGCCGATGATGGCGTAGGCGCGCGGGCCCAGGCCGGTGCCGAGGAACACGTCCTGCACGTCGCGCCGGCGCACGGGCTGGTTGTTGATGTAGTAGCTGCTGGTGCCGTCGCGGGTGAGCACGCGCTTCACGGCGATCTCGCTGTAGCGGCTCCAGGGGCCGCCGGCGCGGGCACTGCTGTTGTCGAACACCAGCTCTACGCTGGAGCGGCTGGCGGGCTTGCGGTTGCCCGAGCCGTTGAAGATCACGTCCTGCATGGACTCGCCACGCAGTTCGCTGGCCTTGGACTCGCCCAGCACCCAGCGCACCGCATCCATGATGTTGGACTTGCCGCAGCCGTTGGGACCCACCACGCCCACGAGCTGCCCGGGCAGCTGGAAGGTGGTCGGTTCAGCGAAAGATTTGAAACCGGAGAGCTTGATCTGGTTGAGCCGCATGCAGCGCCATGGTCCTGGGCGGAAGTGATCCTGCCGCAGGCCAAGTAGTTGATTCCTAAGGGAAATTAGCGCGGGCGCGCCAGGCGAAAGCGGGCCGGATGATACCATCGCGCCCCTCGCCGCCCGGGCGGCTACGAATCCTTTCCAAAAGTTCCCATGCCCAGCAAGACCGCGGCTCCCGCCGCCAAGAAAGCCGCAGCCAAGAAGAGCAGCGCCGGCGCTGCAAGCAAGCGCTCCGTTGCCGAGAAGCTGCCCGCCAGCCGCCAGCGCCAGATGCCGCCGAACCCGCCCAGCGCCCCGAGCAAGGAGCTGCACGTGTTCCCGAACCCGGCGCCCGAGCGCGACTACGTGATCCAGTTCCAGGTGCCCGAGTTCACCTGCCACTGCCCGCTCACCGGCCAGCCCGACTTCGCGCACTTCACGATCGACATGATCGCCGACGAGCTTTGCGTGGAGCTGAAGAGCCTGAAGATGTACTTCTGGAGCTACCGCAACGAAGGCGCGTTCCACGAGAAGGTGACCAACACCATCCTCGACGACATCGTGAAGGCCACGAAGCCGCGCTTCGTGCGCATTACCGCCAAGTGGTACGTGCGCGGCGGCATCTACACCAACGTGGTGGTCGAGCACCGCAAGCGCGGCTGGAAGCCGCAGCCGCGCGTGGACCTGCCCTCGCACGCCGAAGAGCGCGGGCTGCTGTGATGGGCGCGCCGCACGAGGACCCGTCCACGGGCTCAGGCGCTGAGCCCGCGGCGCCGCCCGTCGTGCGGCCCCCATGGCAGAAGTTCGACGTGCTGGTGCAGCGCAGCCTCATCGACGGCCACGGCGTGTTCGCCAAGGAGCCGATCCCGCCGCGGGTGAAGATCGGCGAGATCCGCGGCGAGTCGATCAGCGTCGAGGCCGCGCGCATCCGCGCCACGCGCTACGAGCGCGTGATGATCGTGGAGGTGTCGGAGAAGAAGGCGATCGACTTCCACCGCTCCACCGACCCGATGCGCTTCACCAACCACTCCTGCGCGCCCAACGCGCGGCTGTGCATCCGCCAGGGCCGGGTCGAGTTCTACGCGCTGCGCGCCATTCAGCCCGGCGAAGAGATCACCGTGAACTACGGCGAGACGCACCACGAGGGCAAGCTGCGCTGCCAGTGCGGCGCGCCCAATTGCGTCGGGAAGCTTTGACACGCCATTCCTGCAGCTCCTGAGAAATTCCGTTCGGGCTGAGCCTGTCGAAGCCCTGCCGCACCACCCGCCACCAGGCCCTTCGACAAGCTCAGGGCGAACGGGAGTGAAAACAAAATGAACCCGCTGCTCCAACGCCTTAATCCGTACCCCTTCGAGCGGCTGCGCGCGCTCATCAAGGACATCGTCCCGAACCCCGCGCTGCGCCCCATCAGCCTGGGCATCGGCGAGCCCAAGCACGCCACGCCGGCGCTGGTGGAGCAGGCGCTGTGCGGCAACCTGCAGGAGCTCTCCGGCTACCCGCCCACCGCCGGCAGCCCCAAGCTGCGCGAGGCTTGCGCGGGCTGGATGCAGCGGCGCTACGGGGTGGCGCTCAACCCCGCCACGCAGGTGCTGCCGGTCAACGGCTCGCGCGAGGCGCTGTTCGCGCTGGCGCAGACCGTGATCGACCCGACGCGCGCGGGCGCCACGGTGGTCTGCCCGAACCCGTTCTACCAAATCTACGAGGGCGCGGCCCTGCTGGCCGGCGCCGACGTGGTGTTCGCCAACAGCGACCCGGCGCGCAACTTCGCGCCCGACTGGAGCGCCATCGACGAGGGCACCTGGTCGCGCACGCAACTGCTGTACGTGTGCTCGCCCGGCAACCCGACCGGCGCGGTGGCGCCGCTGGAAGAGTGGAAGATGCTCTTCGAGCTCAGCGACCGGCACGGCTTCGTCATCGCCAGCGACGAGTGCTACTCGGAGATCTACTTCCGCGACGAAGCGCCGCTGGGCGCGCTGCAGGCAGCGAAGGCACTCGGCCGCGACGACTTCAAGCGGCTGATCGTGCTGACCAGCCTGTCCAAGCGCTCCAACGTGCCGGGCATGCGCTCGGGCTTCGTGGCGGGTGACGCGGCCATCCTCAAGGACTTCCTGCTCTACCGCACGTACCACGGCAGCGCCATGAGCGGCGTGGTGCAGGCGGCGAGCATCGCGGCCTGGAACGACGAGGAGCACGTGATCGAAAACCGCGCGCTGTACCGGCAGAAGTTCGAGCAAGTGACGCCTATGCTGGCCGAGGTGCTGGACGTGAAGCTGCCGGACGCGAGCTTCTACCTGTGGGCCGGCGTGCCGGGCGGGGACGACATCCGCTTCAGCCTGGAGTTGCTCGCTCAATACAATGTCGCGGTGCTGCCGGGCAGCCTGCTCGCCCGCGATGCGCACGGCGTCAATCCTGGGCGCGGCCGCATCCGCATGGCCCTGGTGGCGGGCGTCGAGGAATGCCTCGAAGCCGCGCGCCGCATCGTGGCCTTCACCGCCACGTACTCTCCCGAATCCAAGTAATACCTCCCTCTCAAGGACTGCCATGAGCCAGCAACTGCAAGCCGTCATCGATGCCGCGTGGGAAGACCGCGCCAGCCTGTCGCCCGCCAACGCGCCCGCCGAGGTGAAAGAAGCCGTGGAGACGGTGATCGCCGACCTCAACGCCGGGCGCCTGCGCGTGGCCACCCGCGAGGGCGTGGGCCAGTGGACGGTGCACCAGTGGATCAAGAAGGCGGTGCTGCTGAGCTTCCGCCTGAAGGACAACCAGATCATCCGCGCCGGCGACCTGGGCTTCTACGACAAGGTGGACACCAAGTTCGCCACCGCCCCGGACGAAGAGATGCGCGCCAGCGGCGTGCGCGTGGTGCCGCCGGCCGTGGCCCGCCGCGGCAGCTTCATCGGCCGCGGCGCGGTGCTGATGCCCTCCTACGTGAACATCGGCGCCTACGTCGACGAAGGCACGATGGTGGACACCTGGGCCACTGTCGGTTCCTGCGCGCAGATCGGCAAGAACGTGCACCTCTCCGGCGGCGTCGGCATCGGCGGCGTGCTGGAGCCGCTGCAGGCCAACCCGACCATCATCGAGGACAACTGCTTCATCGGCGCGCGCTCCGAGGTGGTGGAAGGCGTGATCGTGGAAGAGAACTCCGTGATCAGCATGGGCGTGTACATCGGCCAGAGCACCAAGATCTACGACCGCGCCACGGGCGAAGTGAGCTACGGCCGCATTCCCGCGGGCTCGGTGGTGGTCAGCGGCAACCTGCCCAGCGCCGACGGCAAGTACAGCCTGTACTGCGCTGTGATCGTGAAGAAGGTGGACGCGCAGACCCGCGCCAAGACCAGCATCAACGAGCTGCTGCGCGCCTAATGAGGCACGGGGGCTGCGACAGCCCCCGATGACTTTCTGCATTCGGGCCTTTGTCGTGAAATGACCCGTTCGCCCCGAGGTATCGAAGGGCGGATCCGACAGGCTGCAATGGCGGCATCACGGCGAGGGCCGTTCGTCCTTCGATACCTCAGGACGAACGGATGTCCCACCATCCGCCGTTCCTTTCCCATCGGCCCCTCGGCCCCGTCATGACCACCACCCTAGAACTCGCCGAGGCGCTGATCGCGCGCCGCTCCGTCACGCCGGAGGACGCCGGCTGCCAGGACCTGATCGCGCAGCGCCTGCGCCCGCTCGGCTTCGAGTGCGAGCTGCTGCAGCACGGCCCGGAGGATTTCCGCGTCGCCAACCTGTGGGCGATCCGCCGCGGCAGCCAGCCCGGCCCCACCTTCGCCTTTGCCGGCCACACCGACGTGGTGCCGACCGGGCCGCTCGCGCAGTGGAAGTCCGACCCCTTCGTGCCCACGCACCGCGAAGGCAAGCTCTATGGGCGCGGGGCGGCGGACATGAAGACCTCGCTGGCGGCCATGGTGGTGGCGGTGGAAGAGTTCGTCGCGGCGCAGCCCGGGCACGCCGGCGCCATCGCCTTCATGCTCACCAGCGACGAGGAAGGCCCGGGCCACGACGGCACCGTGCGCCTGGTGGAACTGCTGCAGGAGCGCGGCGAGCGGCTGGATGCCTGCATCGTGGGCGAGCCCACCTCGGTGAGCCGGCTGGGCGACATGATCAAGAACGGCCGCCGCGGCTCGCTGTCCGGGCGGCTGCGCGTCATCGGCGTGCAGGGCCACATCGCCTACCCGCAGCTCGCGCGCAACCCGCTGCACGAGCTGGCGCCGGTGCTGGCGGAGCTGGTCGCCATCGAGTGGGACCGCGGCAACGAGCACTTCCCGCCCACCAGCTTCCAGATCTCCAACCTGCACGCGGGCACCGGCGCGGGCAACGTGATCCCGGGCGAAGCCATCGTGGACTTCAACTTCCGCTTCAGCACCGAGAGCACGGCCGAAGGCTTGAAGCAGCGCGTCATCAGCCTGCTGGAGCGCCACGGGCTGCAGTACGAGATCACCTGGGCGCTGAGCGGCAACCCCTTCCTCACGCGCGAGGGCTCGCTGTGCACGGCGCTGGCGGGGGCGATCCAGGACGAGACCGGCCTCGCCACCGAGCTGTCCACCAGCGGCGGCACCTCCGACGGCCGCTTCATCGCCCGCATCTGCCCGCAGGTGGTGGAGTTCGGGCCGGTGAACGCCACCATCCACAAGATCGACGAGCACGTGGAGACGGCCAGCATCGAAGGGCTGAAGAACATCTACCGCCGCACGCTGGAGCGGCTGCTGGCCACCCCCTGACACCCGTTTTCCGTTCGGGCTGAGCCCATCGACAAGCTCAGGGCGAACGGGGGAAAGAATCGACCCCATGAAACTCATCGCCCTGCTGGAGCGCAGCGCTCAAAGCATGGAAGACGCCGGCCTGAGCTTCGGCCACGGCACCACCAACGCCTTCGACGAGGCCGCCTGGCTGGTGCTGTGGAAGCTGGGCCTGCCGTTGGACGACCTGGACGGCGTGGCCGAGCGCGAGCTCACGGCCGAGGAAGTCGCCGCCGTGGACGCGCTGGTGGACCAGCGCATCAGCACCCGCAAGCCCGCCGCCTACCTCACCCAGGAAGCCTGGCTGCAGGGCGTGCCCTTCTACGTGGACGAGCGCAGCATCGTGCCGCGCTCGCTCATCGCCGAGCCGCTGGCCGACGGCACGCTGGACGCGTGGCTGAGCGAGCACACGCGCCGCGTGCTGGACCTGTGCACCGGCAACGGCAGCCTGGCCGTGCTGGCCGCCCTCGCCTGGCCCGAGGTCGAGGTCGATGCCGCCGACCTCAGCGCCGACGCGCTGGGAGTGGCGCGCATCAACGTGGAGAAGCACGAGCTGGCCGGCCGCATCCGGCTGCGCCAGGGCGACGGGCTGCAGGCGGCCGACGGCGCTTATGACCTGATCCTCTGCAATCCGCCTTACGTCAACTCGGAGTCCATGGCAGCGCTGCCGCCGGAGTTCCGGGCCGAGCCCGAGCTGGCGCTGGCCGGCGGCGCGGACGGCATGGATTTCGTCCGACGGCTGTTGCGCGACGTGCCGGCGCACCTGACGCCGCAGGGCGTGCTGGTGCTGGAGATCGGGCACGAGCGCCAGCACTTCGAGGACGCCTTCCCGCACCTGGGCCCGGCCTGGTTGCCCACGAGCGCGGGCGACGACCAGGTGCTGCTGCTCACGCGCGAGATGCTGACCGCGCTGGTGGAGGTGCAGCCGTGATCACGCTGCGCAACGTCACGCTGCGCCGCGGCGCCAAGGTGGTGCTGGAGGGCGCCAACGTCACGCTCAACCCGGGCGAGAAGGTGGGCTTGGTGGGCCGCAACGGCGCCGGCAAATCGAGCCTGTTCGCGCTGATGGCGAACCGGCTGCACGCCGACGCCGGCGACTTCGAGATACCGCCGACCTGGCGCCTGGGCGAGGTGGCGCAGGCCATGCCCGAGACCGAGCAGCCGGCCACCGACTTCGTGCTGGACGGCGACCTGCCGCTGGTGGAGGCGCGCGACGCCCTCGCCGCCGCCGAAGCCGGCAACGACGGCCATGCGATCGCCGAGGCGCACGTGAAGCTGGAGGAAGCCGGCGCCTTCGACGCGCGCTCGCGCGCGCAGGCCCTGCTGCTGGGCCTGGGCTTCAACCTGCGGCAGCTCGACGCCCCGGTGAACAGCTTCTCGGGCGGCTGGCGCATGCGGCTGCAGCTGGCGCGGGCGCTGATGTGCCCGGCCGAACTGCTGCTGCTGGACGAGCCCACGAACCACCTGGACCTGGACGCGCTGGTGTGGCTGGAAGGCTGGCTGCAGCGCTTCAAGGGCACGCTGCTGGTGATCAGCCACGACCGCGAGTTCCTGGACGCCATCACCGACGTCACGCTGCATCTGGAAAACGCCAAGCTCGACCGCTACGGCGGCAACTACACGGCCTTCGAGTCGATGCGCGCCGAGCGGCTGAGCCAGCAGGCCTCGGCCTACGACCGGCAGCAGGACAAGATCGCGCAGCTGCAGCGTTTCATCGACCGCTTCAAGGCCAAGGCAACCAAGGCCAAGCAGGCGCAGAGCCGCGTCAAGGCGCTGGACCGCATGGAGAAGCTGGCGCCGGTGCTCACCGCGAGTGATTTCAGCTTCGAGTTCCGCGAGCCGGCGAACCTGCCCAACCCGATGCTGAGCCTGCGCGCGCTGGAGTGCGGCTATGCGCAGGACGGCGGCGGCTCGGTAACGATCGTGCGCAACGTGAACCGCACGGTGCTGGCGGGGCAGCGCATCGGCATCCTGGGCGCGAACGGGCAAGGCAAGTCCACGCTGGTGAAGACCGTGGCGCGCGAGCTGAGCCCCATAGCCGGCACGCTGACCGAGGGCAAGGGGCTGACCATCGGCTACTTCGCGCAGCAGGAGATGGATCTGCTGCACGCGGAGGACACGCCGCTGTCGCACATGGTGCGGCTGGCCAAGGTAGTGAGCCCGCAGGCGCGCGAGCAGGAGCTGCGCGACTTCCTGGGCCAGTTCCGCTTCGGCGGCGAGATGGCGGCGCAGCCGGTGGGCACGCTCTCCGGCGGCGAGAAGGCCAGATTGGTCCTGGCGAGCCTGGTGTGGCAGAAGCCCAACCTGCTGCTGCTGGACGAACCGACGAACCACCTGGACCTGACCACGCGCGAGGCGCTGTCGATGGCGCTCAACGAGTTCGAAGGCACCGTCATGCTCGTGAGCCACGACCGGGCGCTGCTGCGCGAGGTGTGCGACGAGTTCTGGCTGGTGAGCCGCGGCGGCGTGGAGCCCTTCGACGGCGACCTGGACGACTACCAGCGCTGGCTGCTGGAGCAGGCCAAGGAAGCGGCACGGGCGCTGAAGGACGCCGCGACGGCCCAGGCGGCTGCTGAAGCCGCGGCGGCCGGCGAGGTGCCGGTGAACCGCAAGGAAGAGCGCAAGGCGGCGGCGGCGCAGCGGCAGAAGCTCAACGAGCAGGCCAAGCCGATCAAGAACGAGCTGAAGAAGGTCGAGACCCGGCTGGCCAAGGCCACCGAGGAGCGCGACGCCGCCCTCGCCTCGCTGGGCGCGGCGGACCTCTCTCCCCAGCAGCGCGCGGATGCCGGGCGGCAGGTCAAGGCGCTGGAGGAGGAGATCGAGGAGCTGGAAATGCGGTGGCTGGAGCTGGGAGAGCAGCTGGAGCAGTTGGCGGGGTGACTCGCGGGGCCGAGGCAAGTTTTTTTTCGCTCCCCCGCGAATCCTCCCGCCACCTTCTCGCCTCTTGTCCTCCGGAAGCCACTCCCGGCTTCGCAACCGGAGGAATTCATGCTCTACCTGAAAAACATGTCCACGCCGCATCGGCTCGTGCGCGTGCTGCTGGCCCTGGCCGGCGCCGTGCTGCTGCTGGCCGGTGTCCTGGGATCCGCGCTGCTGCTGCCGCTGGGCGGCGTGCTCGTCGTGCTCGCGCTCACGGGCCTGGTCGGCTGGTGCCCGATGTGCGCCGCCATCGACTTCACCCGCCGCCGGCACTGAGCATGGCGGCCTTCAGCGACACCCTCGTCACCCAGGCGATGCAGGGCGACCCGCAGGCGCTGGACGGGCTGCTGCGCCGCAGCCAGCCCGACCTGCGGCGCTACGCGCGCCGCTTCTGCCTGGCCTCCGACGTGGACGACGCGGTGCAGGAGTCCCTGATCCGCATCACCCAGCGCCTGCCGCAGCTGCGTGCCGCGGCGGCTCTCTCCGGCTGGCTCATGACCATGGTCCGGCGCGAGTGCATGCGCCTGGCGCACCTGGTCTGGCGCACCGAGCCGTCAGGCGAGGCGTTGATGGCCCAGCTCGCCACGCGCTGCGACGAGGGGCTGCGCCTGGACCTCGGCCGCGCGCTGGAGTCCCTGCCCGCGCATTACCTGGAAATCGTGCTGCTGCGCGATTTCGAGGAGCTGTCGCTGCAGGACATCGCCGCGCGCACCGGCGAAAGCATCGCCTGCGTCAAGAGCCGCCTGCACCGGGCCCGGACCATGGTCCGCGAATACCTCGGCACGCCACGCTGAATCGCCTCCGCCCCGCAGGCGCAGGCGAGCCCCAGCAACCTGCGCCGCCTCAATGGAATGGGCGGCGATCGTTCGCGACGCTGCCTTACCGCTTTACACCCAGGGTGGCCAGCTGCTGCTGTCAGCCCATGCCAACCTCAAGGATCCCTGCGTGCGCCGGCGGCTGACCGAGCCGCATACGGTGCACGTTCAGTACGCCGTTGAAGATGCCGGGCCGGGCTTGGCGCCCGGCCCGGCATGCATGGACCGCTTACAGGTAGAAGTCCGCGGCCGACAGGGTTGCCGGCCCGCCCAGCAGCTCGATCTCGTACTCGGCGTCCGCATCGGTGTCCATGTTGAAGGACAGGATGCCGCCGCTGTAGCTGATCTGGCCCGGCGCGGAACCGAAGCCCGAGCTCACGAGGACGAAGGCCTGGTCGCCGGCGACGAGCGGGTTCGCGTCGATGAAGCTCAGGCTGATCCGGTCCTGGCCTGGCGTGAAGTCGGTGATGACGTCACGCGTGGCACCCAGGCCGAGGTGGTCGAGCGAGCTGAAGCTGAACAAGTCGTTGCCAGCGCCACCGGTCAGGACGTCGGTGCCTGCGTCGCCGCGCAGCACGTCGTCACCGTCACCGCCGAACAGCATGTCGTCCCCGTCGCCGCCGTAGATGTTGTCGATGCCCTGGCCGCCGTAGAGGGTGTCGTTGCCGCCGTAGCCGTTGATGCCGTCGTTGCCCGCACCGCCGTCGAGGACGTTGGCGCCGGCGTTGCCCTGCAGCGAATTGCTCAGCGCATTGCCCGTGCCGTTCAGGTTGGCCGAGCCCATGAGCTGCAGGCTTTCCACCCCTTCGGTCAGCGTGTAGCTGATGCTGTACGTGCGCACGGTGTCCCAGCCGCTGGAGCCCGGGGCGGTCTCGTCGACCACGTCACCCACGTTGTCCACGGTGTACCAGTCGTCACCGGCACCGCCGGCCATCGTGTCGGCGCCGGCGCCGCCATCGAGCGTGTCGTTGCCGTTGCCGCCATCGAGCAGGTCGCTGCCGTTGCTGCCATTGCCGCCGTAGAGGACGTCGTTGCCGTCGCCACCGATGAGCGTGTCGTCGCCCACGGAACCGTCGAGGGTGTTGGCCGCGGCGTTGCCGATGATCAGGTTGTTCAGCGAGTTGCCCCAGCCGTTGATGGCAGCGGTGCCCTGGAGCTGCAGCTGTTCCACGTTGGTGCCCAGCGTGTACGTGACGCTGGACAGCACCGAGTCGATGCCGCTGGAGCCGGCCGAGACCTCGTCGACCACGTCAGCGGCGTTGTCCACCGTGTAGACGTCGTCGCCGGCGCCGCCGGCCATCGTGTCGATGCCGATGCCGCCGTCGAGCGCGTCGTTGCCGTCGCCGCCCTCGAGCCTGTCGTTGTCGAGGCCGCCGAACAGCTGGTCGTTGCCCGTGCCGCCGATCAGCTGGTCCGCACCGGCACCGCCATTGAGCACGTCGTCGCCGGCATCGCCGGTGATCAGGTCGTTGCCGTCGTCGCCGTAGATCGTGTCATTGCCGCCGAGGCCGCTGATGCCGTCGTTGCCCGCGCCGCCGCTGATGACGTTGGCGCTGTTGTTGCCGGTCATCGAGTTGTTCAGCGCGTTGCCGGTGCCGTCGATGGCGGCCGTGCCCGCGAGGATCAGGTTCTCCACCGAGTCCCCCAGCGTGTAGCTGATGGTGGACTGCACCCAGTCGATGCCGTCGGAGCCGGCGAAGGTCTCATCGACCACGTCACCCACGTTGTCCACCCAGTAGATGTCGTTGCCGGCACCGCCAACCATCGTGTCGGCGCCGCTGCCGCCGTCGAGCGTGTCGTTGCCCGTGCCGGCATACAGCTTGTCGTTGCCGGCATCGCCCTTCAGCTGGTCGTCGTCCTGGCCAGCGTTCAGGAAATCGTCGCCGTCGCCGCCCTGGAGCGAGTCGTTGCCTGCGCCGCCGTACAGCTGGTCATTGTCCGCACCGCCACGCAGCGCGTCGTTGCCGTTCCCGCCATCGAGCCAGTCGGCGCCCGCGCCGCCGTTGAGGGTGTCGGCACCGTCCATGCCGAACAGGGTGTCGTTGCCTGCAAGGCCCTCGAGCACGTTGCTCCCGGCGGTACCGAAGAGCGTGTTGTCCAGGGCGTTGCCCGTGCCGTTGAGGTTGTCCGTGCCCTTGAGATAGAGCTCTTCCACCCCGTCCTGCAGCGTGTAGCTGAAGGCCACGCGCACCTGGTCGTAGCCGCCGGAGCCCGGCGAGGTCTCGTCGACGACATCGTCCAGGCTGTCCACCTCGTAGAGGTCGTCACCGGCACCGCCGACCATCGTGTCGGCGCCCGTGCCGCCGAAGAACCAGTCGTTGCCGTCGCCGCCGATCAGCAGATCGTTGCCGTCGAGGCCGTAGATGGAGTCGTTGTCCACACCGCCCACGAGCGTGTCGGCGCCGGACGTACCTTGAATGATTGCCATGAGAAACAGCTCTCCCCAAGCTCAGGCCCTCGAAGCGTGCCTCACGGTACTTTGTTGAAGCAGGCACGTCGATTGCTGTAAGCGGTTTGGGAGGTCATTGCCATGACTGCTCCACGCCCATGCCCACCGGCGCCTGGACCTCTTGAAGACTACGCCAAGAGGTTCGATGAGCTGTTCCACACGCTGGCCCAGCGACGCAGCTTCCGGGCGTACCTCACTGGGCTGCTGCTGCCGCACGACCGCAACAAGACACTCACAGCGCTGGCCGGTGCCGAACCGGTGGTGCAGGCCCAGGCAGCGGCAGTGCAGCGACTGCAATTTTTCCTGAGCGAGGCCGATTGGGATGCCCAGGCCATCAATGCGCAGCGCCTGGCGTTGATGGCCGAGCAGCCGATGCTCGCCTCACATGCGCGCGG
>NZ_AUMO01000112.1 GCF_000430725.1 Azohydromonas australica DSM 1124 | reverse complement strand
GACTTGTCGAGTACGGTATCGTCAAAAATCAGATAGCCATGAGCGCTGGGAATCACGTGCGGCCGAATGTTTTCCCAAATGATGCGTGATGTGATGCGCTCGCCGTTCAAATACCGATTGAGGGCGTCATGGCTGAAGTGGGCATGATGCTCGGCATAGTGCGTCAAGGTGAAGTTGACCTGACTCGATAACAGGAACTGACAGTAGTCCACGCGGGATGGATTCATGTCGCCGCCTAGTGAAAGACAAAACTATGATCTATGCTTTCAAGAAGTTCAAGTTGAAATTAATTCATGGGATTTCTATGATTTTCTATCAAACTTTTGCGTAAGTCCTATTTAAAAAATCCAATGGAGAGTACACGGGACACCACACCGACGGACTTCTTGTAAACAACGGGCGCATTATTCAATTTATTGAAAGAGGGCAGTGGCTTGGCAAGAACGTCTGTCAAGAAACGCTGAGCAGTTCGCCATGACGACGCAAATTTTATATGCGTTGTGGCATCAAGAAAATCGGGGGACTTTGGCTGTTGGACGATTTTGACGAGCTAAATTGCCCTTAGATTTTAAGCCCCAATCCACGGGCAGCTTTCTGATAAGGAGTTCCCGCAGGACAACGATCTGCAATGGCTGCTCCCGTCCTGGCCACCATCCGAGTCAGCCAGCCACCGCCGGCCGAGAGCAGCGACATGGTCTGCCCCCGAACCATGCTCAACGTGCTGCCTGCGCACGCAGCATGGCGCTGGGTAGCGGCGCGGCCGGGCACGCCGGCGCGCCTCGTTGCATGCGCGTGGCATGGGGAGCGCCAAATGAACGACAAGCGCCGCAGCGGCCTGGCCCAGCGGCTGGGCCCTGGCCTGATCACCGGTGCGGCGGACGACGATCCGAGCGGCATCGCCACCTACTCCCAGGCCGGCGCGCAGTTCGGCTTCGCCCTGGTGTGGACGCTGCTGCTGACCACGCCGCTGATGATCGGCATCCAGATGCTGTCCGCGCGCATCGGCTGGGTCACAGGTGAAGGGTTGGCCGCCAACATGGCGCGGATGTGTCCGCGCTGGCTCACGCTGGGGCTGATCGGCCTGCTGGTGGCGGCCAACACCATCAACATCGCCGCTGACATCGGCGCCATGGCCGAAGCCGTGCGGCTTATCGCCGGCGGTACCCGCATGGTGTACGTGCTGGGCTTCGGCGCGCTGTGCCTGCTGGGCCAGTTGTGCTTCACCTACGAGCGCACGGTGCGCGTGCTCAAGTGGCTCACGATGGCGCTGTTTGCCTACGTCGCGGTGGTGCTGTCGGTGCAGGTGCCGTGGCGCCAGGCACTGGCCGCGTCGCTGCAACCCTGGGCCTACGTGCCCGAGGGCATCAGCGCCGGCGGCTACGCCAGCATGGTGGTGGCGGTGCTGGGCACCACCATCAGTCCTTACCTCTTCTTCTGGCAGGCCTCGCAGGAGGTGGAGGACAACCACCGCCGCCCCGAGGCCGCGAGCCTGCGCGGCCACCCGGCCTACGCGGCCGAGCACCTGCAGCGCATCAAGCAGGACACCTACGTCGGCATGCTGTTCTCCAACGCCATCGCGCTGTGCGTGGTGGTGTCTACCGCGGTCACGCTCAGCGGGCACGGTGGCGTGGGCATCCAGTCGGCCGCGCAGGCAGCCGAGGCGCTGCGGCCGGTGGCGGGCGACTTCGCCTTTGCCGTGTTCGCGCTGGGCATCATCGGCACCGGGCTGCTGGCCGTGCCGGTGCTGGCGGGCTCAGCGGCCTACGCGGTGAGCGAGGTCTTCGGCTGGAAAGCCGGCTTCTCCAACGGCTTCCGCAAGGCCCGGGGCTTCTACGCAATCATCGTCGCGGCCACAGGCATCGGCACGCTCATGAGCGTGTACGAGCTGGATCCCATCCGGGCCCTGGTGTGGAGCGCCATCATCAACGGCGTGATCTCGGTGCCGATCATGGTGGTGATGATGTGGATCGGGCAGTCGCCCCGCCTCATGGGCGAGCTCACGATGACCCTGCGCCACCGTCTGCTGGGCTGGGTAGCCACCAGCGTGATGGCTGTTGCCGTGGCGCTGATGTTGTTCACGGGCTGACTTGGGCTGAGCTGGCCATGCCGCCCGAGAACAGGACGAGCTGGCTGCCTGTAGTGCGAGTGGCGCGGGTGCGGCGGCCCGATCCAGCGCGCCACAGGCGTGGGCCGGCGCAGGAAGGCGCGGTAGGCGGTGGCATCCTCGGTGGCCAGCGACGACAGCGCCTTGCCGCGCTCCAGCACCGCCCACAGGATCAGCCGCTCGGCCTCCTTGCGGTACGCGCGCCGCGTGGCCTCGGACTCGTGGCGCTGCAACCAGGCCTGCACGGCGGCGTAGTCGTCGCGCGCGTCGAGCGCACAGCTCTCGCGCGGGGCACGGAAGCGCCCCTGCGAGCCGTCGAGGTCCTGCGGCAGCGCGATGCGTTCCCACGGCTGCACATCCGCGGGTGGCGCCGCCACCAGCGCGCGGGCGCGCTCGGTGAGCTCGGGGTGCGTGGCGAAGAAGGCTTCCACCTGGCGCGCGCCGGTGGCGCTCAGCCCCGGCACGGCCGTCCACCAGCGCCGGCGGCGCGGCACGCGCACCGTCAGCGCGGCCAGCGTGTCGATGCCTGCGGCCTGCAGCGCGGCGGCGGTGCGCGCGGGCAACCAGGCGTCCACCCGATCGGCGATGAGCGGCTGCGGCGGGGGCAGGGTGCGCAGCGTCTCTATGGCCTGGGCCACGGCGCGGGCGTGGGCGGCGTCGCCGCGGTGCTCCACGGCGAAGGTCTGCTCCAGGTCTGCCCGGTGGCGCGCGCGTGCCAGGCGCTGCAGCCGGCGACGGATGCCCCCGAGCACGCCGCGCGTTGACGAGCCGTCCTGCAGCGCCTTGGGCAGGTACTGCTCGACCGCCGCGCGTGCCGGCAGGCCCTCATGCCAGGCGCGCAGCGCCGCAAGAGCCGCGGCGTCGGGCAGCTCGTCCGGCCCGGCCGGGGTGCCGAGCGTTTTACGCGGTGCAAGTTTGCTCACCTGAGCATGCTATTGGCCATGATCAGCAGGTGTGTCTGCGGGGCAGGCCGGTCGCGCAGCACCTGCAGCCGGTCCAACACGTGCGCGGTGGCGCCGATGTACACGGAGCCCTCCATGCGCAGCAGCTGGACTCCACGACCGCTCCAGGTCAGGGTCCGCCGTTCAAGCAGTACGCGAACTTGTGACCCGCGCCACTTGGCTTTGACGATGCGGTACGCGGCCCCCAGCATGCTTTTTCAAAACACATGGCGCACGCCTACGCCCAGGCTGCTGGCCGAGCCGCCCACAGGCAGCGTGTTGCCAGATCCGAAGATGCCGAATAGCGCCGCCGTTCCGCGCCCGTTGTAGCCACCGTTGTCGTCCTTGATGTGGGCGTAGCGCAGGTAGACATCGGTACGCTTGGACAACGCGTAGTTGGTGCCGACGTTGAAATACGTCGTCTTGCCATCCGCCTTGGCAGCACCAGTGAGGTAGGCCACGCCGTTGTCCTCTACGCGGCCTACCTGCGCCAGGAAGCTCCACGCTCCCGCCGGCACCTTCACGCCGAGTGCCAAGCCTCGCGTCTTGGCGGTGGCGCCGCTGGCGAGCTCGTTGCGGTGTTCCCAGTAGTTGCCGGCAAGCCGGAAGGCACTGAAGCCGTAGCTTGCGCCGACGTTGTAGGCACGCTGGTCCACGTCACCTGCAGCCGTTTTCTGCCCTCCCTGGTGATAGGCCACGCTGGCGTCGAGCTTGTCGACCTGGTAGCGCAACAACGCGCCCACATTGCGCTGCTGGGTGCCTGTGCTCACCCACGGCGTGGCAGCACCGTTGGTGACTGCGGTGTTCTCGCCCGCCGCGGCAGCCACTGCCGCCGAGAAGCCGCCAATGCGCGGCGTCCAGTAGCTCACCTGGTTGTCCTGTCGGCTCTGATCACCGTTGAACAGGTACATCTCGAAGACGGGCGAGAAGGCGGAGAAGGCGTCCACGTCGCTGGCCGCCATCGAGTAGTGGATCGGCGCGTACTGGCGTCCCAGTCGGACCTCGCCAGCCCTTGGCGAGGAGAGCGACACGTAGGCTTGACGGCCGAAGAGCCGCCCGCCCTGCAGCGAAGTTCCGCTGTCGAGTGCAAAGCCGCTCTCTAGCGCGACCGTAGCCTTGACGCCGTCTCCCAAGTCCTCGATGGCCCTGATGCCCCAGCGCGACGGCTGCATGCCGCCATTGGACACCTTCGTGATCGCCCCGCGGCCGGTAAGCCGACTGGACTCGACGTAGGCGTCGGCAATGCCGTACAGGGTCACGTTGGACTGTGCATGGGCATGGCCCAGACAGGCCGCGAGTACGGCGGCGGTGATGCAGGCTTTTTTCACCGTTGTCTCCTGAAGTAAATGATTGGTTGCCTGGAATCTCTCCAGGAACTGGGCTAGCAACGGACACGTCGCGGCGGGCCAAGCGCGCCAGCGCCTTGAAGGCAGGAAGCTGGCAACAACGATCCCTACCTCGCCCTGTAAGGCGTGGGCTGGTGCAACGTGCTGCAGAAACGGGGTAGCCGGTGCCCTGGGCCTGGCCAGCACCAATTCGCTCCAGCCGGTGAAACGGCGGGCGGCTGGCCGGAGCTGGTAGAAGGCCCGCTTGCGGACCGAACCGTGCACGGCGCCCACAACATCGAACCGCAGCGGCCTTCCTACCAAGGGCTTGGTGAGCGTTCTTTCAGCTTTGAACTGAGTCTCGATTTACGTCAGCATTGACATACGATGGCTCAGAGCCGCCCGGTGCCACCGTCCAGAGGGCGTCAATCTCCTTGAAGGGCAGGCAGTGTCCTTGCGGCAGCCGATTCGATCGGTCGTAGTGCGTGTGCCGCAAGTTCACGACAGCGGGCGGCCGGGATCGCGACGATCGAGCAGGAACGCCGCGAAAAAGGCGGCGAGTTCGTCGTGCGCGTCCAGTGGGAGCACGTTGGCGACGTATTGGTCGGGGCGGACGACGACCATCGCGCCTCTTGCGCGATTAATCCCGCGCAGGACAAAGATGTCCGGACCGTTCTTGATGTCTGGACAAAAGGCCTTTTCGTAGTCAATCAGCCCGAACCGGCCCTTGCGCGGCAGCAGCAGGGGCTCTAGCTCGTCCAGCTTGAGGTCGAGGTGTCCCTGCTGGAACACCGCGCGCAGGTCGATGACGCTGTCGATATCGGCGCCAACCGGGGT
Source organism: Azohydromonas australica DSM 1124 (assembly GCF_000430725.1). Lineage (GTDB taxonomy): Bacteria > Pseudomonadota > Gammaproteobacteria > Burkholderiales > Burkholderiaceae_C > Azohydromonas > Azohydromonas australica. Next base: position 14,018 of record NZ_AUMO01000112.1, on the reverse strand, counting down.
GTGGCGGCGGATCGGCGACTTGGGTGACTCGTCGAGGAAGCGCGCAAGCAAGCGCAGCTGCTCTGTGCTTGCGTCCGCAAAGGCGTAGATCCGCCACGCGGCGTCCGCCCGGGCCACGTGACCGAGCTGCATCGGCTTGGCATCGGCCAGGCGCACAACCGGGGCAGAGTGAAAGCGCATGCCGATGCTGAATCCCGTGGCGAGCCCTTGGTGGGTAGGCTGCGCAGTAAGCGCCGTGACGGGCGGATAGTGCGTCGCCACGCCAGCCGTATAGCGCCCCGACCTGACGAAGTACGCCTGGAGTTCAGCCGGATCCACGCCGCCGAGCTCTGGATGGTCCGGGTTCTTGGGCGGCGAGGCCATGATCTTCGACCACTGCCTGTCGAAGTCGATGAGGCCCTGGGCGATGGCGTGGCGCTCCTTGCTGTAGGTGCACAGCAGTTGCGGCCCAGCGCGGCCTTCGAGCACGGAAACGAGTTTCCAGCCGAGGTTGAACGCATCCTGCATCGACACGTTCATGCCCTGGCCAGCCTTTGCGCTGTGCGTGTGACAGGCGTCGCCGGCGATGAAGACGCGCGGCAGCCGGGAGGTGGCCTGCTCGTCCGGGACGTCGTCGAAGCGGTCCGTGACGCGCTGGCCGACCTGATACACGGAAAACCACGCCACGTCCTTCACCTCCAGCGTGTACGGGCGCAGCACCCGCTGTGCGGTCGCGATGACCGTTTCCTGGGTGATTTCGCGGAAGGCTTCGCGGTTGTTGGGATCGATCTCGCCAAGGTCCACGTACAGCCGCACCAGATAGCCGCCCTCGCGTGGGATGAGGAGGATGTTGCCTTCGTCCGCGGACTGGATCGCGGCCTTGAGCCGGATGTCGGGGAAGTCGGTAACGGCCAGCATGTCCACCACGCCCCAGGCGTGGTTGGCGAAGTCGCCTTGCGGCTGCGCACCGATCGACTCGCGCACCAAGCTGCGGGCGCCGTCGCAGCCGACGACGTACTTAGCGCGCACTGAGACGCTCGCGCCGCTGCTGACGTCGCGCAGCGTCACCCGGACGGGATGCTCGCCTTCGGCGTCGACTTCCAGGCTGACGAACTCCAGGCCGTAGTCGGGCTCCAGTCGGGTTGGCGACTTGCGCATGTAGTCGAGCAGGTATTCCTGCATGCGCGCCTGGTTGACGATAACGTGCGGGAATTCCGACAACCCGTCCTCGGTGTCCTGGACGCGGCCGGTGCGCACAATGCGGGAGTGGTCCTGCAGCGACGGGCGCCAGAAGACGGTCTCGTTGACCCAGTAAGCCTCGCGCAGGAGCTTTGCACTCAGCCCAAAGGCTTCGAACATCTCCACCGTGCGACAGGCAACGCCGTCCGCTTGGCCAAGCTGCAGCGGGCCGTTGCGGCGCTCAACGAGCCGGGTCGTGATGCCAGGGAACATAGAGAGTTGCGCGGCCAGTACCGTTCCGGCCGGGCCGCTGCCCACTATCAGGACATCAACGGCGTCCGGGAGCCCGGCGGATCGGTTCTCGGCCTCATGGGCAGCACCAAGAATGTCAGGGTCGCCGGGGCTGTAGCCGTTCAGATAAAACTGCATGTCGCTCTCTTTTCACGATGGGAGTCTCACATTGCTGCTGCTGGACTCATCCAAGGCCAAGGACAGTTCACCTGAACCTGGAACAAGCCTCGCCCGCATTGGGCTTACAGCAGCGCCACGTCGACTTGCTTACGGTGCGCCGCAGGCCCAGTTGGCGGCGTCTCTCACCTCTCCGGTACCCTTGTAGCGGGCGACCTGCGGATACGCGCAAAGGGGCATCGTGCGGTCCACGGCGCCGCTCGTTCGATGGCTGGCCAGTATCGACGTCGGCGCAATGCCCTTCTCGACCCAGTCGACCATCGTCGCAAGCAGGTTCATCTGGTCCGGCTCCGGGCCATCACCACCACCACAGTGATTCACGCCGGGCGCGAAGTACGTGCGCAGAAACTCGGACGTCTGGCTGGTGCCAAACCTTGCTGTCACGGCGTCGACGTAGTCGCGCGTGTGGTATGCGGAAACCGCGGCGTCGTTGTAGCCATGCCAGATGAGCAGCTTGCCACCCCGCGCCCTGTAACTGCTGAGATCCGTGCTGACGGCATCGTAGTGCGCGCTCAACTTGGCCTTGGCGAAGTTGTAGTCCGCGTCCGTGTCCACGTTCAAGCTCGCCACGATGCTGTAGGCAGGGTTCTCGTAGACCACGTTGGGCCAGAAGCCACCCCAGTTGCCATTGGGCGCGGTCGCTCCAAGCCAGGCGGAGTTTCCTTCGGAACCGGGCGGGTAGGCGGCGTAGATCGGCCGCCCGTCCGGCCTCGTCACCGGGGCGTAGTAACGCTGCATGGATGCCACCTGGCCCGGGGTGAGACACGAGGCGCTGTCGGTTCCCGCCGGACATGCCATGGTTGCCGGATCGAAATTGCAGCGCTCGGGCTGCTGGATGAGCCCGTCCGTCAATCCGTCCTTGGCGTCGCAGGCAGCCAGCACGGCGCTGTGAATGGCGGGAAGCTTGGCCCTTGGAACAAGCAGGCTGGGGTCGCGCATGCCCTTCACGGCAACCCATGCTGGAGCAAACTGGCTGCCGACCCAATCGAATACCGGCGAACCTGCAACGATTCCGTCGAAGTTCTCGGGGTAGCGCTGGGACTGCATCATTCCCTTGCCACCACCTTGCGAGCACCCGAGCCAGTACGACTTCCTGGGCGCCTCCTCGTAGAAGGCCTGTGTCAGCGCCTTGCCGCCAACTGCTGTCACGGCCTGCGCCCGATGCCCGAAGTCGATGACCTTTTCCGGATGGCCGACCGCAAAGATCTGATCGTTGCCTTGATGGCCATTGTCGGTCGAGAGGGTGGCGTACCCGCTGGACAGCCCGTTGCTCATTGCGCTGTACTGGATGGCTCCCGAATTGCCCCCGCCACCCACAGCCAGGAAACGGCCATTCCAGGCCGAGAGCGCCGGCATCCAGATCTCGGACTTGATGTCCGAGTCCGCCGACGGCCGGGACGTGAGCTGTACCCGGCAGAAAGGCTGAGCAACCGGGGTTGCCGACCCGGGCGGCACGAAGCCTGCAGCGACGTACGTCGCTGCATCGACCGTGGTGCCTTGCAGTTGGAAGCTCGACGCAAGCTTCTGGCACGCCTGCTCCGGGTTGGAAGCGACCAGCTTCGGTGTGGGCGCAGGAACTTCGGGATCCCCACTTCCGCCGCACGCCGCCATGAGTGGAAGCGCAATGCCTGCGGCAAGCCAATGCCTTGATTCGATCATGATCTGTCTCCTTGTGATGGCCGTGGCTCAAGGCCTACCGGGACGGTGGCCCCAGTCACGTTTGTTATCTCGCGCATGCCCCTGAGGGGGCTGGTCACACGTCCCCGGACTTCCTGCCGAGGAACACGCCCTGATCGAGCAATCGGCGTTGCAGTTCCTGCCGGTCAACGTCATGAACCGACTTGTTGCCGGAAAGTGCGAGTGCGGCCGCGGTACCGGCGGCCTGGCCCATCACGAAGCAGGCGCCAGTCACCCGTGCTGCAGATTGGCCGTCGTGGGTCATCGACGCGCAGCGGCCTGCAACCAGCAGGTTCTCGACACCGCCGGCGGTGGAGCGCCGCGGCAGCAACATGCGATAGGGCAGTTCGTTGTAGCCACGGGACTCGGGGATCGCAGGCCAGATCCACTGCACGTCGCCAGCCACATGCTTTTCCAGCGGCCAGCCGTTGACACCGATGCTGTCGTCGAAGTCGACACACTGCAGCACGTCGTCTCCGGTGAGCATGTATTCGCCGACCAGGCGGCGGGTTTCGCGGATGCCAAGCTGCGGCGCGATGTCCAGTGCGTACGCCTTGTCGAAGCCGGGCACCTTGGCGCGCAGGAAGCGCAGGTAGTCGACGATCTGGCGCCGCCCCTCCAGCTCCCCTTCGCTCAGGGACCGCGCATCGGTCCCATCGGTGGCCGAGCCGTCCTGGTTCTTGAGCTGGGTCACGTTGACCCGCCACTCATAGACGTGCTTCTGCGGGCGCACCACGGCGCCACGACGCGGGAACGCGAACTCCCCCGCAGCCTCGACGTCGTCCATCAGCTTCGGGATGGTCTTCCATGCCTCGCCGGCCTTGTGTGCATCGACGTTGCCGACACGGAACATCAGCGTCGGGTAGAGCATGTGGCCCTGCTCGTCGCCCTTCTCCGTGGGAACGCCCGCCCAGTGGGCGATGTCGGCGTCGCCGGAACAGTCGATGAAGCAGCTTCCGCGAACGGCGACACGACCCGATTTGGTCTCCAGCAGCAGGGTATCGATGCGGCCTTCGGGTGTCTTGATCACACCGGCGGCAAACGCATGGAACAGCAGCTCGACGCCGTCGGCTGCCAGCAGCGCGTCGGCGGCGCACTTGAACGCCGACATGTCGTAGGCCTGGGCATGGGTCTTCCCGAGCACGAGATGGGGCTCGTTGAGGCCGTCCAGCCCACGCATGCGATCGAGCAGATCGTCAGCGATGCCGTGCACGACCTGCCTGATGTTGCCGTACACGTTGGCATGCAGGCCGCAGAAGTTCGTCACACCCGCTGCGGTGCCCATGCCGCCCAGGAAACCGTAGCGCTCGGCCAGCAGCACCTTGGCGCCGTTGCGTGCGGCTGCCGCAGCCGCGGCGATGCCGGCCGGCCCGCCGCCCAGCACCACGACGTCGAACTGGCCGTACAGCGGCACCTCTCGCGCTGGTTCGGTTACACGGATGGATTGATCGTTGCTCATGTGCTTCTCCGCGCCTTCAGTCCAGGGTGATGTTGTGTTGCTGGATCACGGGCTTCCAGCGCGCCACGTCGGCCGCGAGAACGCTGCGGAACTCCGCAGGCGAGTTCGCCACCGGGTCCATGTACTGCAGGCGCAGCTTGTCCTTCACGGACGGCTCGGCCAGGATCTGAACCAGTTCGTCATGCAGCCGCTTCACCACTGCCGGTGGCGTCTTGGCGGGCACGACGAAGCCGATCCAGGCATCGGCCTGGATGTCCTGCACCCCGGCTTCCACCAGCGTGGGCATCTCCGGCAACGATGGCGACCGCTTCGCGGACGCTACGGCCAGGCCCTTGATCTTTCCCGCCTTGATGTGAGGCATCACGGCGGCAGCCGGCAGGATCGCCAGGTCGACTTCGCCCGAGATGACCGCGGTGACCGCAGCGCCCGAGCCTCCATAGGGCACATGGACAAGATCAGCGCCGGTGCGCGACGACAACGCCGCCATCGCCAGGTGCGAAACCGTGCCGGCGCCCATGGAAGAAAAGCTGTACTTGCCAGGGTTCTTCTTCAACAGCGCCAGGAGGTCGCTCGTGCTGTTGGTCGCCAGCTTGCTGGAGACGACCAGCACCGCGGGCTGCGTGGCAGCGATGGTCACCAGCTCCAAGTCGCGCGCCGGGTCATAGGGCATCTTCTTGAACAGCAGGGAGTTCACGGCCAGCGGACCTGCGATGCTCACGCCAATGGTCTGCCCATCTGCTGCTGCCTTGGCTACTGCGGCGGTGCCCAGGTTGCCGGCCGCGCCGGCCTTGTTGTCCACGATCATGGTCGTGCCCAGCCGGGCGCCCAGCCGCTCCGAGATGACCCGCGCCACCAGATCGGGCGTCGATCCGGCGGCAAACGGCACGACCACGTGAACCGGTCCCTTGGGCCAGTCCTGGGCGTACGTCACGGCGGCTGCGCCAACCAGCGCGGCGCACACAATCCACTGAGCGAATCCTCGTCGTTGCATGGCGATGTCTCTTCCAGCTTGCTTTGAATGAATGAGGGCTGCGGTGCTGTTGCCTCACCGTTGCAAGAAGATTAGGGAGCGACAATCATTTAGTCCATGCAATGGGCGCCATACCTTTCAGCAGGAATCTGAATAATGGACATGAAGCTGCTTGCAGTCTTCGACGAGGTCTACAAGACCCGCAGCGTGTCGCGCGCCGGCGAGAACCTCGGAATCCCGCAGACCTCGGTAAGCTTGGCGCTCGGTCGATTGCGGCGCCAGTTCAATGACCCGCTGTTCGTACGAACGTCGGACGGCATGGTTCCCACGCCGCATGCCGCCGAACTGGTGCAGCCGCTGCGGCAAGCCCTGGAGTTGCTGCGCCTTGCCACCAAGCAGCAGGTGGTGTTCGACCCGGCCACGTCGCAGCGGCGGTTTCGCATCAGCATGACGGACACCAGCCACCTGCAGTTCTTGCCGTCGCTCATCAACCGGGTCAACACACTCGCACCGTCAGTCCACATCGAGATCCTGCGCATCACACCGGCTACACCGCGGTTGATGGAGTCCGGCGAATCCGACCTCGCCGTCGGATTCATGCCTGAACTGGAGGCGGGCTTCTACCAACAGAAGCTCTTCGAGCAGAGCTTCGCGTGCGTGGTACGGAAGGACCATCCACGCATCGAGGCGCGCATGACGGCGACGCTGTTCAAGCGCGAAAAGCACGTTGCCATCACGGCGGCGGGAACAGGGCACGAACTGGTCGAGCGTGAGCTTGAGCGGCTGGGCGTTCAACGCCGGGTCGCACTGTCGCTACCCACGCTACCCGGGGTGGCGAATTTGCTCGCCAATACGGATCTGATCGCCACCGTGCCGGAACGGGTGGCCCAGATGCTTGTGCGCATAGCCAATGTCAAGGCGCTGAATCCGCCTTTCGAATTCCCCACGTTCTCCATCAAGCAGCACTGGCACGAGCGATTCCAGCAAGACCCGGCCAACCGTTGGCTGCGGTCAACAGTAGCGGACCTCTTTCTGGAAGCATAGCGGTCCTTGCTGCCACGGCGCGCAATGGCAGCGGACAACAACTCCGGTGTTTCGCCACTCCCGGACAGCCGGATCGATATTGATGGAGGCTCGATTGAAATCGAGTTAGTCGATATTGCAACGGAATTGAATCAAATACGATTGCCTGAGAAACGTGAATGGACACTCCAATCGCTTCTTGAAGAAGTCGGAACGATCGAAAAATTTATTCAAGCCGTCAGCGCGCCAGTCTCCCATCAGTAGACTTTCGCCAAAAATGATTTCTGACGGTGCGATAAGAAGCGTGCAAGGACGGTTGTGTAGCGTGCAGGGCTCAGACCAGCCGCAGTTGGCGCGGCGGGTCGCTTTGGTCGTCGAGCAGCGACTGCGCAAAGCGCTCGATGCCAAAGCGCATGGTGCCGCGAAAGTTGATGTGACCGAAGTGGGCTGGTCCCATGCGGCGCAGCCAGTCATCCTCGATACGCACGCCGCTGCCGCGCAGCCGCTCGACGGTTTCACTCATCTTGCCCGTGTTCCAGGCCAGCACGATGTTGGTCAACAAGGCATGCGAGCTGGAGATGGTGTGCATCTCGTCCTGGCGCCGGCCGCGCTCAGGGGCCACCTTGCCGCTGAAGACGGCGCGCTGCAGCTGGTGCACCGATTCGCCGCGGGAGAGCAGCATGTGGATCTCGCGCCGGAAATCGTCCACGGCCAGGTAGTCGCAGAGGAAGACGCTGCGCAGCAGCCGCCCCAAGTGGTCGGCCGCGCGGTGCACCGGGTCGCCACGCGCCGCGGAGCCAAAGCGCTGCAGTGCCAGCGCTGCCGACACCCGGCCGGTGCGGATGGACGCTGCCAGGCGCAGCAGTCCGTCCCAGCCGCGGTCGATGGCACGCAGCGAGACCCGGCGTTCGGTGACGCGGTCCAGCTCCTCCGGGATGGTGAAAGGCTTGGGCAGGTAGAGCCTTCGCTGCGCCAGGTCGCGCAGGCGCGGGCACAGGTCGAACCCCAGGAGCTTGGCGACGCTCATCCCGATATTGGTATTTATGTGGACAAGTCAAGAATTTCATTATTCATGGCTTGTCAGGCCGTGGCCGGCGGCCGCGCCGGCTTGCTGACTCAGTGTCAAGATCGCGCAGAAGTTGCTCAATCCGCGCAGCGACTGCGAGATGTCGACGCTGCTCGTTCGGCCACCCGCGGTCAACAGCGTCCTTGGCCAGCACCTTCTCGAGCTTGAGCCGTTCCTTCAGCCGGGGAACGTAGGCAGGCGTGGTCACGAACTTGGCGCAGGTCAGGTACAGGTCACACTCGCATGGCCCTTCTTCGGGCAGGCGAAGGCAGTGTCCCAGCTCCAGCTCGGTTTTGAAGAAGTTGCACTTGAGCCAATGGACAGCGCTCTTTTGCAGGGCTCCGCTACGCAGGAGATCGGCGCCGGGTCCAGCAATGACGGCACCTGGAGACAGCACGGACTGGTAGTCCCGAAGTACTTCCTTGTCGCTGATCCGGGCGTAGATCATGGACATCGAGGCGCTGCTATGTCCGAGCACGCTCATGATCGTGTGCAGCTTGGCACCTCTCTCAGCCAGCTGGGTACCCACGGTGTGGCGGAAGCGGTGCGCACTGATCGTAGGACGGCCTTGAGCGTCCAGCAGGCCGGCTTCCCGGCATGCGATGGCAAGCGCCACCTGGAACAGGTATGCGCATGAGAGAAGCCGGCCATGATCCATGAAGACGTACCGCGTGGGTACGCCCGTGAGCTGGTCACGAAGTGGCCGCTCCGCACCCACTTCGCGCCGCGCAATCAGGTCCTTCAGGGCATCGGCGGCTTCATGGTGCAAGGGCACAATCCGCTCCTTATAGGTCTTGCCCGGTGGAAGCCGAAGCCGCGGGGTGCCATCTGGGTATTGATCAAGATCGTTGACGGCTAACCGCTGGATTTCGCCCTTGCGAGCACCTGTCCACCGAGCGATCAGCAACGCGGTGCGCTGGTATGGGCACTGCAGGTGCGCCACCGCAGCCATGAGGCGCGCGAGCTCGTCTGTGGGGATGAAGCGGGGCACGCGCATGGGCATGCGAGGGCAGTCACCAAACCCCAGCAGCGGGAACCCCGGCACACCTCGCCAGCCCCATGCAGCGGTGTTGCTGAAGAACTGCCCCAGTGCCGTGATGTGGGCACGGCGCCCAAGGGCGGCCAGTGGCTGTCCTGTACGAGGAGTGGGCTGGTGCGCCAGCGCCTCGATGTAGGCCAACACGTCGTCGCGCCGTACCTTGGCAAAGGTCTTGATCTGGGGTCGATTGCGTCCCAGCCAGACCATGAACCGGTAGAGCGCCACGTCGAAGTGTTTCGGCCCGTCAGGCCGATCCGTGGTGCGCCTCACCGCCAGCCAACGATCGACGATGGCCTGCATCTTCGGCGGTGTGGGCTCACGGGTCTTGATGCTGACCATCTTCTTGCGCGGTTCTGCGTCGATCTGTCCCCGGTGGAACAGGAGCAAGCCCAACTGGTTGACGCGCATGGGCCAATCCATTTTGAACGTGTCGAACTTCTCCGGCGAGCACGGCACAAGGTCAAGCACGTCAGGGCGCTGCAGGAAGCTCCGCACCGCAATCCTGAACTCCTCGATCTGCTCTCCCGTGAAGCGCCTGGCGTCCATAAGGCCCGTGTGGAGTGCAAGGCGGGTCACGGCCCAGCGCACGACCACGTCGATCGATATAACGCTGAAGCCCAGCCGTACGGCCTCTTCCTTGAGCTGATCAATTCCCAAGTCAACATCCAGGCGCCACGCAAGCTCTGGAAGGTACAGCGGCTTGGCAGCCAGAAGCCACGGGTAGTCGAACCTGGCATAGCCTCGGATGCCAAGGTACAACAGGTATCCCAAGGCCTTCTGAGACAGCCGTGCATCTGGAGCTTGCCGCGCACTGGTCTGTCGCAAGGAAGCACGCCTTGCAAGCGGCGCTTTCATCCAGTCCATCAAGTCGGGCCACCTCGACATGAAGCGGCGTGCCGCTACCTTTCGCTGGTAGCCATGGTCAGCTAAACCAAACTGTTCGATGAGCGCTTCATACTCTTCTTGAGGGCAATGTTGAGCATGCAGACCTGATGGTTGCTGAAGATCCGCTTCCGAGGTCTTGAGCCGGGCTGTCTGAGCCATAGCGCTACTTCCCATTGGGCAGCGACGCGCCGTGTTCCTCTCTCAGTCCCATGGCACGCCGATAGTCATCGACAACGGCGCGGTCCGAGATCCTCGTGTACATCCTGGTCGATTCCGGGCAGGCATGACCGAGGCGGCGCTGCAGGGTCAACTCACGCATGCCGGCATCCCACATCCGCGTCGCATGGGTATGCCGTAAGCTGTGTGGGGTCAGCCAGGCCACGCGGATATGTGCGCGATCGCAAGCACGAGCAAACAGCTTGGCCAGGGCTTGGTACCCCAGGGGTTCCAGTCGATGTGCACCGTTGCCTCCGACCAGGAACACGAATGGACTCGGACTTTCCGAAGGACGCTCCGTCATCACGTAGTCGCTGACTGCCAAGAGCGTTCTTGCTTCCAGAAGGTCAACCATCCGTTCGAACCGTGACTTCGAGCGAGCGCCCTTGGGGTGATCATTGCGGGTCCGGATCGCAACCCGGCGTCGTCCGTAGCTCACGTCATCGAGATGCAGACCAAGCGCCTCTCCAGGACGCAAGCCGCCATCGAGCATGAGACCCAGCAGGGCCCGGTCCCTTTTCGACCGTAGTGCGGCAAACAAGGCATCGACCTGCTCATCGGTCATTGGGCGCGGCAGACGCTGTATGGTCTTCACTGCGATGCGCCGGTGCACAGGCGGATAGCGACGCGCATCATCGGCGACCATGCGGCGGTAGTCAGGAACGCGTTGTGACGCTCGCTCGGACGCCGTCCTGATTGGATTGTCGCCTTTGTACTCGTCGCTCATGATCGCGAAGTCGTAGAACGACGACACCGCGGCGAAGATGCGATTGATGGTTGATCCGGCAAGGCGCACAGCGGGCCTTCCGCCATCGACCACTACCGATGCTGGGACAAGACGCTGCACGCAGCTGCTTGTGGTTGTCGTGCGCAAATACTCAAGGAACTCGATTGCGTGCTTCGTCTTGAAGCTTTTCCATCCGCAGCGCCTGGCGGCGAAGAAGTGCCACAGATGGTCGAGATCATGGGCATAGGCGATCTGCGTATTGGGCGAGTAATCGCACGCAGCGAGGTGGCGCAAGAAGGCATCCACCACGGCAACGACATTCCCTTTGGCGTCCAGCAGTTGGGCACATGCGGCGGTGGCACTGCGATCGAGGTGACGAACGCTCATGGTTGCTCTCCTTTGGGCGCAAACCTGCTGACGCCGGGGCAAGACCCACCGATACCCGAAGTGCGGGCCTGCTCGCTGAGCCAAATTTAGGCGCTGCGGCGTTGCGCACAAATTGCGCGTCGAGCTACCTGGAAAAGGACCAAAACTATGCGGGCCGCGTGGCTGGGCTGCCTGTAAGAAGAACTGGAACGGCCCGGGACACGTGGCAGGGCTGTCTAGATAATCACATAGCCGTGAGTGTCTACCGCCAGCAGCGAGAGCCGGATGCGGTCCTCGGTGCGGTTGTACTGCTCGACGCCCTCGATGGCGACGCCTGCCTGGCGCTCGTTGAGCACGATGGGCTGGTCGTAGACGCTGCCCCAGCGGTCGCGCAAGTGGGTGTAGATGCCGGCGGCGTAGGTGCGCCGGCGCGGATCAACGCGCGCGTTCCACAGCTGCCGGGAGGCGTCGAGCGCCATCATGTCGGCGCAGGCCTTGTCGCCGTCACCCCAGAGCGCTGCCAGCGGGATGCCGCTCTGGTACTGGACGACCCGCTCGTTGGCCCGGCGCAGCCGCTTGTTGGACTCGATGGCGCGCATGGCCGCGAGGATCTGGGCGTATTCCAGCCCCGGGATCATGAGCGCGACCTCCTGGCCATCGAGCTCGGTGCCATGGGCCAGCAGCGCGCCGTACAGGGCCAGCAGCTCCTGCTGCGAGCGGGCCCGGTGTCCCAGCAGCACGTCGCTGAAGTTGGTCGCGGCATCCACCTCCAGGATCACGTCGGGAAACTGCACGCTGCCGATGCTGCGGTAGATGGCATCCCGGGTGCGCACCGGTTCCCGGTCGTTGGACACGGCGGCCGGCGCGCTCAGATGCAGCATGCCGTCCTTGCCCACCTCGACCCGGCCGCGGCGGCAGGCACCGACGACGCCCCACATGCCGGCGATGAGGGTGGTCAGCACCGGCTGCAGGAACTCGAAGGCGGTCTCCGGGACGCCGAGCTGGGCGATGTACTCCTTGCGGTGCTGCGCCCACTGCTGCGGCGAGATGAGCATCTGGTCGCGCTCGCGAAAGCTCAGCGAGTGGTCTACCCACACTGAGCCGCGGCGCACGCTCCTGCGCAGTGCCATCATCGTGCTGGCCTCGAAGGCCTGCCATGCTTCCTTGGGGTCGGCGCCATGGACGAGCGGATTCCACGCCGGGCCTACGTCAGGCAGCGCGCTGCTGGAAGACAAGTTCTCAGCGCCACGTTGTCGCCATTCGCGCCAGGCCTGCCACTGAGTGAAGCCGGCATCCTTGGCCGGGCCTTGGAAGTCCAGGTTCTCCAGAACCGCCAGGCAGGCATGCACGCGCTGCGAGTCCTGAGCCAGCGCCACTCGCACACGGGCGGCAAATGACCGCGCGGCATCGGTGCCGGTGTCCAGGCCAGCGAGAAGACGCTGTGCTTCCAGCACGCGCTGCTGCCAGTCCTTGGTCTCGTCGTGCAGCACGCCCTTGAGCTGGAGAGCCTGCTTCAACAGGTCCACGGGCTCGTGTCCCCGTCGGGCCTCGGCACGCTCGGCCGCCGCGCGCAGCAACTGCTGGCTGCGCCGGCCGGCCTGCTGCAGCGCCATGTCGGTGAGCTCCAGCAGCGTCACGCGCAGGAAACACACCATCTCGACAAGCTGGAGCCGGGTTTGGATCTCGCGCGACTTGACCGGGCGACGTGCCTGGATCTGGCGCGCGTAGGCCTGCTGCCTGGCCAGCACCACGTCGGACAGGTCCCACTCGTAGGCGCCCAGCGACGTCAGGTAACGCACCTTCTCCAGCGTCTGCGCTAGCGTTGTGGGGCTGTGCCGCTTCGGCGCCGTCTTCAGCCACTCCAGGTGCGAGGCGTTGCCCGGTGGGCGTAGGGTGTGAACTGCGTGGAGCAGCTGCTTGCCCCGGACGCCTGGGACGGCTTTTGCCACGCAGGCCACGATCTGGTCTTCGACCTGGGAAAACGCCGCCCGGGCCCAGGCCAGCAGCCGGAACGATGACGGGATCAGGATGCAGCGCGCAAACAGCCACTGCTTGGCCGCCTCGATCAGGTCGTCGGTGTGCGCCGCCTCCTGCGCCTGCAACTTCAGCGCTGCCGTCAGCGCATCCTCGTCCGCCGCCGTGATCTCCGACAGCCCCAGGCACTCCTTGGCCCAGCGCTGGTGGGCGGACAGCGTCTGCCGGCGCCTGTAGATCGAGCGCAAGCTGGCGATGGAAACGACGGGCACTCCGACCGCCTCGGCGGCGTAGCGCAGCAGGTTGCGCGGAATGACGGTGAAGCCGTCGAGCGTGCGGCCGGCGACCCGCATGAACAACACCATCAGCGCTGCGGCAAGGCGGTGCTCATCGCGGAACTGTTCGTGCAGCGCCTTGATGTCGTCCCTGGAGAGCTCGAAGAAGTGTTCTCAGTCGAAGTCGCTGAGCCGGCCGGGCAGGCTGCTCTGTCCAACGAAGCGGTGAGCGAACGCTGACATGGCCACGTCGACGCGGCGAAAGGGGCGCTGACTCTACGCAGCAGCAGCCCGTTTTGGCGGTCAGGCCGCCTTCAACGCGGGAGCGGGTTCAGGGGGTGCGGCAGCAGCCGCGCAAAGCGCACCAAAATATTGAGATGGAGCCGACGCCTCCCTTCGGGGAGACTTTTCGCCTCGCGTTCGAGTTTTGGTACGGAGGCTCATCATGGAAGTCGACGTCCTTGGAATCGATCTGGCCAAGCAGGTATTCCAACTTCATGGAGCTGACCGCAAAGGTCAAGTGCTGCACCGTGCCAAGGTCAGCCGCGCCGGCCTGATGGCAGCCATCACAGCGCTGAAGCCCAAGCTCGTCGTCATGGAGGCATGTGGCTCGGCGCACCACTGGTCACGACGGCTGAAGGCGCAAGGCATTGAAGCCAAGCTGATCAGCCCGCAGTACGTGGCTCCGTTCGTGAAGTCCAACAAGAACGACCGC
>NZ_AUMO01000111.1 GCF_000430725.1 Azohydromonas australica DSM 1124 | reverse complement strand
GACGGACAGCGGTGCGCAGGTGGTGCTGCCCAACAGCCCGATGCGCTACGAGGGCTCGGGGCTGCGCGCGCTGCAGCCGCCGCCGCAGCTGGGTCAGCACAGCGAGGAGGTGCTCGCCGAGCTGTGCGGGCTGAGCCAGCAAGAGCTGGCGCAACTGCGCAGCGACGGCGTCATCTGAGTCAGGGCGCGGAGCAGCGGGCAGGCCGCTCCTGACCTCTTGCCGAGCGCCGGGCCATAAGGTGCCTCAGCCAATGGTTTTCCAAACGACCAGTCGTGGAGATGAAAAATGCGAATGACCGCAGCCGTCATGTATGAACAGGGACTGCCGGCGCCTTATGCCCAAAGCAAGCCGTTCCGGATTGAGCAAGTGGAACTCGATGGGCCTGGTGAAGGCGAGGTACTGGTCGAAGTTCGGGGTGCAGGCCTGTGTCACTCGGACCTGTCCGTAATCGAAGGCTTGCGCAAGCGGCCGCTGCCTGTCGTCGGAGGTCACGAGGGCGCAGGGATCGTGCGCGAGGTCGGGCGCGGCGTAACGGGCTTCGCGCCGGGCGACCACGTGGCGATGGCAGCCGTGGCTGGTTGTGGCCAGTGCCGTACCTGCCTGGCCGGCCGGCCGGGACTGTGCCAGGCGGTAAGCGGTGCGCGAGCGCAGGGCATGCTGGCAAACGGCGTGCGGCGGCTGCGCTTGGCCGATGGCGGCCAGCTCAACCACTACAGCGGCATTTCGGTGTATGCACAGTACGCCGTCGTGGTGCCGCAATCGCTGATCAAGATTGATCCCGATGTTCCCCTGGACATCGCGGCGCTGTTCGGATGCGCAGTCGTGACGGGCGCCGGCGCGGTGTTCAACAGTGCCAGGGTGCGACCGGGAGCGACAGTGGCGATCTTCGGACTCGGCGGTGTCGGGTTGACTGCCGTGATGGCAGCCCGGGAGGCAGGCGCTTCCCGCATCATCGGCATCGACGTTCTGACAAGCAAGTTCGACTTGGCACGCGCGGTCGGCGCCACGGACTGCGTAGACGCACGCGACCCGAACGCCGTGCAACAGGTGCTCGACCTGACGAACGGCGGCGTGGACCACGCGTTCGAGATCTCGGGCAACCTTGCGGCGCTTGACATGGCTCGGAAGATCACGGTCCGTGGCGGCGAGGTGGTTGGCGTCGGGGTGGGTAACAGCTCAGCGACGTTCACCGTGACGCACCTGCCGTGGGTGGCAGAGGAGCGCGTCTTTCGCGGCTCATTCATGGGCGGCGGCGTGCCGCAGGAAGACGTTCCGAGGTACGTGGACATGTACCTGCGAGGACGTCTGCCGGTGGACAAGCTGCGCAGCGAGCAGATCAGCTTCGAGCAGCTGAATGAAAGCTTCGACCTCCTGCACGGCGGCAATGTCATCCGCCAGGTCCTGTTGCCGCACGGCCGTTGAGCGCGCGATGCACTGCGGCGGCGTCAGGCGCAGCAGCTTGGGCGAGGAAGGCTTCAAACACTCGATTCCCGACATGACCGAGAAACGGCTGTTCGACCTGAACCGAAGCGGCAGGTCCGCGGCATGATGGCCCGGATGGGGCGTTGCGCCGCTCCATCGGTTTCCACGTCACGGGGACGCCCGAGATCCGTGCCGGGCTCGCTCGATGCGATCGGCTTTCCATGGACGAACTCGGCGGTGGCGCGTCATGATTTCTTGTGCTCAGCCGCTAGATAAGTAGGCAGGCGGAAGTTTTGCATCACTGCAGGCGAAGCGATGAAGGACTCCTCTGTACAAGGCGGTATTACGGTCGTCTACATTGAAGCAGACCACAGCAACGCGTTGCTGACGCAAGTCCTGACGGGTTTGAAAAGCAACTACACCCTGCACCATGCAAGTGACGGCCTCAGCGGTCTGGAGCTTTGCGGACGGGTCAGGCCTGACTTGGTCATCACCGAGATCCATCTGCCTGACCTGAGTGCCTACGAAGTCTTGCAGGCGCTGCGAGCCGATACCGCCACGGAAAGCCTGCCCTGCATCGTGCTGTCCGATCACGCCATGCCTGGCCATATCGAGCAAGCAATGGCTGCGGGCTTTGATGCCCACTGGACCAAGCCTGTCGACGTATGGCACCTGCTGCAGAAAATTGATGACTTTGCATCCGAGATGCCAATGGAATCTCGTCGAAAAAGTCACCTCATCCGATAACAGCAGCTTGCGGGCGCTGGGGGATGAATTTGTCTATGGTGCAACGTTGCAGAACTACTGGCCATTTGGTCGATAGCGTCTTGCTGTTCTGTTGCCGCTAATGCTTGCCTCAAGCCGTTCGGGTGGCCCTTCGCGCAAGGACTTCTATGCAATCAGCGTCATCGCAGCCGCAAGCATGGCTGGATCTTTCAGGCCGGGTTGGCGTCGTGACCGGCGCTGGCCGCGGAATCGGCGCCGAGGCCGCCCGCCAACTCGCCAGCGCTGGCGCAGCAGTCGCGGTCCTGGACTGCGATGCGGTCGCCGCAGCCGATGTGGCTGGCGAGATCGAGCGGCGCGGAGGTCGCGCCGTCGGTATTGCGGCCGATGTGTCGCGGGAGGATGAGATCAGGGCGGCCTGCACCCAGGTCCGACAAGAGCTTGGCTCGTGCGACGTGCTGGTGAACAACGCCGCGCTGGTCGGCTATGCCGGGCCATTGATGGATGGCGACCTGGCGCAGTGGAACCGCATGCTTTCGGTGAACCTCACCGGTGCATTGCTGTGCACGCGCGCGTTCGGCGCGCAAATGATCGCTGGCGGCCGTGGTGGCAGCATCATCAATGTCGCCTCCATCTGTGGCCACCTGCCGCTGCCCAGTGGAGGCGCATACAGCGTGGGCAAGGCCGGGCTGATGATGCTGGCCCGGATGCTGGCGCTCGAACTGGCGCAGCACGGCATCCGCTGCAATTCCGTGTCACCCGGCCTGGTGCGCACGCCCGCCACGGAAGCGGCCTATGACGACGCAGCGGTAGCCTCGGCACGCCAGCAGATGGTGCCGGTGGGCCGGGTGGCAGGTCCTCAGGACTTGGCTGACGTGATCGTTTTCCTGGCCAGCAGCCGCTCCGGCTACATCAACGGACAGGACATACTGGTCGATGGAGGCCTGAGCCAGACGCTCATGGGCCTGGTGCCCAAGCCGACGCAACCGATGCGTGCCTGACGAGCCGCAGCCATGACACGACAGGGTTCAAAGCTCCCTCTTGCGCTGACAGCCGTAGCAAGAGGCTGCCGATCCGTCTCGGCCACAACGGCAACAACGCTTCGTCCAGTCAGCAGGATCCTCTTATGACGTCAGAACATCACAACCCAGACATCGACGCAAACGCGGCGTTGAAACGCGGTGGCAGCCTTGCTGGCCGGCCGCTGCGCGAGCCTCAGAACCACCGTACCGTCGATCGGGTCACCCGCATCCTGGAAGAGGTCGTCTACAAGCCGGGCATGACCTTCGCAGACCTGGCGCGAGCGCTGGACGCACCCAAGAGCTCAGTGCACGGCTTCATCCAGGGCCTGCTCGCCAAGGGCTGGCTTTATGAAGTCAACCACCAGTTCTACCTTGGCCCCGCGGTCTACGGCCTTACGCTGGCTAGCGGCCACATCCGCGCCGGTCTGGTCACCCACAACGACTTGGCCACGTTGCACGATGCCACGGGCTTGGCGGTCTTCCTGGGTGTTCAGGCCGGCGACCACCTCATCTACATCGCGGAAGCTGGCATCGACGCAGTTGCCGGCTTCGAAGCACGCTCCAACATCCGCCGCACCTTGCTGGTCACGGCTGGTGGAAAAGCGTTGCTTGCAGAGCAGCCGAGCTTTGAGCAAGCGGCCTATCTGCGCCGCCGTGGCCCGCAGGAAGCCGAGCTGGTCGAAACCTTTCTCAACGAGTGTGAGTCCATCAGGAAAACTCGGATCGCCACCAACCTGCGTCTGTCCGGTACGCGCTTCGCGGTGGGGACCACGGTGCGTAACCAGTCCGGAGAGTCCGTGGCGGCTATCACGCTCATGGGCCCTGCATCGGACATGCAGCACCGCGTGCAGGAGCTCAGCGACGTACTGCTGGGGCATGTGGACGTCTGGTCCAAGCGAGCCACCAGGCCGCGAGAGGCGATATAGAGCCGTTCACGCCGGTGCAGGATCACCGTACCAGAGGCAGCCATCACGCCCCTGTCCACCAGCAAAGAACGGCTGGTGACGGCGATACGCCATAAAGATGGACCTCCAGAATGCTTCCCGGCGAACCCCGGGTCGCAGAAACGGGGGCGGCATGAACTATTCCGATGGCGGATTCCAGCGCAGACCGTATTTTGAGCGGCTCGCGCGATGAGACGTCCTCACTGGCCCTACTTGCTTCGAACCATGCCTCGCTAAGCACTTTCGCGGCCGCATTGAGTTGTCTTGCTGCGGATGGGCTTGCACCGCGTGCTTGCCCGCATTCACAACCCGGGCAATGGCTTGGCCGATCGATCCGCACTCGCTCTCTGAGCATGACAACCGCATCCTTCTGCGTGCCTTCCCGACGGCATCCTGTACTCCCGGTACCTGCGGCAACTACGCGGCGTCTGGCGATAGCTGCCAATGTAGAAAGCAGCGGCATCCCGGACTAGTGCTTTGAAGATTGAAACACCATCAAGCCCAGCTTGATACCCATGCGCAGCGTTACCGCGATCTGCTGCTGGGCTTGGCTGCGCCGATGGGTTCACCGGCGCGGGATGGGCACAAACCCCAATAGCACCGTCCAGCCTGTTCTCTACGATGAGAACGTATATTCGATCAATAGTTCGTAATGGCGTACGATTATGGTGCGAAGGCAAGAAGCCCATACATGCCGCCAACGAGCCGGTCGGAATGCCTTGTAGCGGTGAGCGGGGACGCTTTCTTGCGCCACTGAGACGCCCTGTCTGCGGCAACGAGGCATGCCAAGCAGGCTGGGGCGGCCTCGCATGCACGCCCCTCAATGAGAACGCAGGATCAATCGGAATGGCAGACGGCTTCGGTCAACAAGGGCGCATGGTGGCTCTCACCAGTGCAGGCAGCGGCATCCGGCAGTTTCACGGGAACACTGCTGGGTGCCCAGGCCTTTGCGCAGATGCGCAAGCGGTCAACGCCCAAGGTCCAGTGACGGTGCGCCTTTCCCTGTCCAACGCTTTCGCCGAGCAAGACCCAAACGGGTCCTGTATCTGACAGCCCCACTGGAGTACGACCATGAACATGCTCAAGGAAACCTCTCATCCCAGCCAGATTGCGGTACACACCGACCTGTTGATCAACAACCAGGACCGGGTTGGTGAAGGCGAGCTGCTGCGGGTGGTGAACCCTGCGACCGAGGAACTGGTGGCCGAGTTCCCGGGCGCTTCCGTAGCCCAGGTTGACGAGGCTGTTACCTGCGCGAAGGCAGCCTTCGACGGCGGCATCTGGCGCGACCCGCAGTTCCGCCGGGCCACGTTGCTGAAGTTCGCGGCGTTGATCGAGGAGAACCGCGACCAGCTGATGGACACGCTGGTCTCCGAGGTCGGCACGCCCATCAACCTCAAGGCCAACCACATCGACACGCCCGTCGCGTTCTTGCGCTGGTTCGCCGATGCCGCGACGAGAGACCGCACCCGCCATCTGGGTTTCAACGTCACCAACACGGCCGTCAGCATGGTGGCCTATCGCCCGGTCGGCGTAGTTGCAGCCATCACGGCCTTCAACTATCCGATCCTGATCGGAGCCACCAAGATCGGAGCGGCGCTTGCCGCCGGTTGCACCACGGTCCTGATGTCCTCACCCCAGGCGCCGCTGACGGTGGCGCTGCTGGGCGACTTGGTGCGCCGCGCCGGGTTTCCGCCGGGCGTGGTCAACATCCTGGCCGGCGGCGCCGAGGCCGGGCGTGCGCTCACCGAGCATCCGGGAGTCGCCAAGGTCAGCTTCACGGGCTCCGTCAACGTCGGCCGTCAGGTCATGCAGCAGGCCGCCGCCGGCCTGCGCAGCGTGGTGCTCGAACTGGGCGGCAAGTCGGCAGCGATCATGCTGCCGGGCGTGGACTTCAACAAGTACGCCTTCCAACTGCATGCTCGCTATGCCCGCAACGCCGGCCAGGGCTGCGGTTCGCCCACGCGCATCCTGGTCGAGGAGTCCCGCTACGAGGAGTTCGTCGAGATCAGCCGCAAGGTGTATCCGCAGCTCAAGGTGGGCTACCCGCGCGATCCGGCAACGGTGCTTGGCCCCGTGATCACCGCGGCACAGCGGGAGCGCATCGAGGCTGGCGTTGCCCGTGCAGTTGCCGCAGGCGCCACGCTGCTGGCCGGCGGCGGCCGCCCCGACATCGAGAGGGGCTGGTTCGTCAACCCGGCGCTGGTCGGCGGGCTGGACAACCAGGCCGCTCTAGCGCGCGAGGAGATCTTCGGGCCCGTTTCGGTGGTGCTGACCTACCGCACGGTCGAGGAGGCGGTCCACATCGCCAACGATTCCGATCTGGGCCTGAAGGCTTACCTGTTTGGCGCCAAGGACCAGTGCCTGAAGCTGGTGCCCGAGCTGCGCGTCGGCACGGTCCAGATCAACGGCGGCAGCCCGTTGCGGCCCGATGCGCCGATGATCGGCTACAAGCACAGCGGCGTCGGTGCCGAATGGGGCGAGGACGGCTTGCGGGAGTTCATGCTGCCGCAGCACATCGACTGCCCGCTGGCATGAGCGAGCCGACCTGCCACGCCCTGTCCCGTCGTGAAGACTGATCTCCAACAGGATTACCTGAGATGAAAAAACGCATCCTCGGCCGCACTGGCCTGCAAGTCTCGCCCATCGCGGTCGGCGGGGCTGCTTTTGCCTATGCCCATAAAGCACAAGGCTGGGATCCGTTGAGCGAGGACGGCCGCAAGACCGTGTACCGCACGCTCAACGACTGCTTGGACCGCGGCATCAACTACATCGACACCGCGCCCGCCTACGGCAACGGCTACAGCGAAACCCTCGTCGGCGAGGTGATGAAGACCCGGCGCCAGGATTGCGTGCTGGCCAGCAAGGTCTGGTACGAACTGGACCACGCCGGCGTGACGGCGAGCGTGCACGAGAGCCTGAAACGGCTGCAGACCGACCACATCGACATCCTGCAGATCCACGGCCGCATGTACACGCCCGAGGAAGTGCAGCACATCGTCACGGGTGGGCCGCTCGACGCCCTGCTGGAACTGCGCGAGGCGGGCAAGATCGGGCATATCGGCATCACGACCGAGGAGCCCTGGTCGGTAATGCCCTTCCTGGCTCACGAAGCCATCGAGGTCTACCAGATCGCCTACAACTTCATCTACCAAGCGGCTGCAAGGCACTTCCTCATTGAGGCAGCCAAGGTGAACGCGGGGGTGGTGTCGATGCGCACGATGACCTCTGGCGTCCTGCAGCGCGAGGCTGCCATCCTGGCGCCGCAGATCTCGCCCGAGGACCTCTATGAGCTGGCACTGAAATTCGTACTGTCGGACTCCCGCGTGCATGCCGGCATTGTCGGCATGCGCTGGCCCAAGGAGGTCGCACAGAACGCAGCTCTGGCTGAAAGCTGGGAGCCGCCGGTTGATTTCGCGACCATGCCGCGTCTCACCGTCGAGGTGTACAAGGCCGAAGATGCGGACGCTGCGGGCAAGCCCGCGGCTTTCCCGGCTTGACGCCGAGTTCAGCGTATTCGCTCGCCTGCGGGTCGGTATAGCGTCACCGAGTTGCGCTGCACCAGCGCTGCGAGCTCCGGTCAGCGCGCACTGCCGTCCCACGCAGCCGGCAAGCCGCGAACGCTCCTGACCCGGATCGGAGCCCACGCGGCGCCATGCTGCGCCGCCGTGCAGGGGTGTGGTCTTGGTCTGCTGACGCGGCATCGGCAGCGCTTCCAAGCAGCGCCCTGAAGCCCTATGGACGGGTTGCGCTGCCTGCGCCGCATGCAACATGCGGCTGCACGCCCGCCCCTGGCTACCCACCGCGCTTTCTCGCATCCTGCGGGCGGATCACCAACGCCCGCCACCGTGTGCATGTCGCGTCGCTGCAAGCATGCAGCGTCCAGGGCAACCCGGCCCCTCGCTGAATCGCATCCGCAATAACCCTGATGACACGGTAGTGCCACAGTCCTTACATTGACGGATATGCGATCACTAGTTCGTATAAACGAACGACTGAGCAATGTTTCATCGAACGGGGGAAGCAGCCGGAGTGCAAGTCTGACCTGCAGCACGGACCAAACCTCCGCGAGGTTGTTTCCAGTGCAGCGAGCTGAGGCTTCGACTGCCTTGACCGACCGCTTCTCCGCGACTGACCTGCCTGGCTGATGCAGGGGGATACCGAGCACTCGAATCGCCTCGGCAGGCAGGAAGGAATCCCGACCTGCCCCCAGCCAACCACCAACCCCACGACCTCCGATCCGCTCATGAGCTACTTTGCCCCTGTCAAAGACCTGATGTTCAACTTGAAGCACCTGGCCGGCCTCGACCAGATGGCTGCACAGGTGCCCACCTTCGAGGACGCGGGGACTGAAACGGCCCAGGCTGTCCTTGAGGAATGCGCAAAGTTCAACGAGGCCGTGGTTGCACCGCTCAACCGCACCGGTGACACGGATCCATCGCGGCTGGAAGGCGGCCGGGTCTTTGCCACGCCGGGGTTCAAGGAGGCGTTCCGCAAGTTCGGCGATGGCGGCTGGCAGGGGTTGCAGCATCCCGTGGAGCTCGGTGGCCAGGCGCTGCCCAAGTCCATCGGCGCAGCGGCTGCCGAGATCCTCCACGGCGCCAGCCTGAGCTTCGCGCTGTGCCCGATGCTCACCGACGGGGCCATCGAAGCCCTGCTCACGGCCGGTTCGGCCGAGCAGCAAAAGGCCTACATACCGCCCATGGTGGCGGGCACCTGGACCGGGACGATGAACCTGACCGAGCCGCAGGCCGGCTCCGACCTGGCGCTGGTACGCACCCGCGCTGAACCTCAGGCAGACGGAAGCTACCGCGTCTTCGGAACGAAGATCTTCATCACCTGGGGTGAGCACGACATGGCGGAGAACATCGTGCACCTGGTGCTGGCGCGCGCGGTGGGTGCGCCTGAAGGCGTCAAGGGCATCAGCCTCTTCATCGTGCCGAAGTTTCTCGTCGGCCCGGACGGGTCTCTGGGGGCGCGCAACGACGTGCACTGCGTGAGTCTTGAACACAAGCTCGGCATCAAGGCCAGTCCCACCGCCGTGTTGCAGTTCGGCGATCATGGCGGTGCCGTGGGGTACTTGGTCGGTGAGGAGAACCGCGGCCTGGAGTACATGTTCATCATGATGAACTCGGCGCGCTTCGCGGTGGGCGTGCAGGGTGTCGCGGTTGCCGAGCGGGCTTACCAGCAGGCGGTGCAGTATGCGCGTGAGCGGGTGCAAAGCCGCCCGGTGGACGGCAGCTCGAACAAGGCTGTTCCCATCATTGAGCACCCGGACGTGCGGCGCATGCTCATGACCATGCGCGCGCTCACACAAGGCAGCCGCGCCATGGCAAGCGTTGCAGCCGCCGCCTTCGACCTGGCGCACCATCACCCGGACGCGCAGGTGCGTGAGCGCGAACAAAGCCTGTACGAGTGGCTGGTGCCGTTGGTCAAGGGCTACAGCACCGAAATGAGCCAGGAAGTGACTTCGTTGGGCGTTCAGGTGCACGGCGGCATGGGCTATATCGAGGAAACCGGCGCGGCACAGCATATGCGTGACGCCCGCATCCTCACCATCTACGAGGGCACCACCGCCATTCAGGCCAACGACCTGGTTGGTCGCAAGACCGCCCGCGACGGCGGCAGGACCGCCCGGCTGCTGGCGCAGGAGATCGCGGCCACCGAGGACGAACTGGCCGCAGGCGGCGATGACGCGCGGGCCGTGGCCGTGCGGCTGCGCGCCGCGCGCGAGGCTTTCCTGGAAGCGGTGGAGTTCATCGCAACCCGTGCCAAGCCGCAGCCCGACGCCGCGTATGCCGGCAGCGTCCCATACCTGATGCTCGCTGGAAACCTTGTCGCAGGCTGGCAGCTCGGACGCAGCCTGCTCGTGGCCGAGCGGGAGCGTGCCGCGGGAGGGGACGCAGCTTTCATGCAGGCCAAGGTGGCCACCGCGCGCTTCTACGCCGATCACCTCCTGCCGCGCTGCAGCGCGCTGCGCGACAGCATCGTTGGCGGTCATGCGGGCATCGCGGCGATGGCCGTCGACGCATTCTGACAACGCGCTACCGCGCTCCCGTATTCCTCATCGGAGAAAAGCCATGAACCGTGAAGTCGTCGTCGTCAGCGCTGTGCGCACCGCCATTGGTACCTTTGGCGGCAGCCTGAAGGACGTGCCGCCGACAGAGCTCGGCGCGCTGGTGGTGCGCGAATCACTGGCCCGCACCAGCACCCCCGGGCAAGACGTGGGTCATGTGGTGTTCGGCCATGTGGTCAACACTGAGCCGCGCGATGCATACCTCTCGCGTGTGGCCGCCATCGGCGGTGGGTGTGCAGAAGCGACGCCAGCCTTCAATGTCAACCGGCTGTGCGGTTCCGGGCTGCAGGCCGTGGTCTCCGCCGCACAGGCCATCATGCTGGGCGACTGCGACATCGCCGTGGCCGGCGGTGCCGAAGTGATGAGCCGCGCGCCGTACGCCAGTCTCAGCAGCCGCTGGGGGGCACGCATGGGGGACGCGAAGCTCGTGGACATGATGGTCGGCGCGCTGCACGACCCCTTCCACAATGTCCACATGGGCGTGACGGCAGAGAACGTTGCGGCCAAGTGGGGCATCGGCCGCGAACAGCAGGATGCCTTGGCCGTGGAGAGCCACCGCCGCGCGCAGCGTGCCATCGACGAAGGGCGCTTCAAGGAGCAGATCGTTCCCGTGATGCTCAAGTCTCGCAAGGGCGCGGTGGCCTTCGACACGGACGAGCATGTCCGCCGTGATGTGACGCTGGAGGACATGGCGCAGCTCAGGCCGGTGTTTGCCAAGGACGGCAGCGTGACCGCAGGCAATGCCTCGGGCATCAACGACGCGGCCGCTGCGCTCGTGTTGATGGAAGCACGCACGGCGCACTCTCGTGGCCTCGTGCCGCTGGCCCGGCTGGTTTCCTACGCCCACGTCGGCGTGGATCCGAAGTACATGGGGATCGGCCCGGTGCCGGCCTCACGCTCGGCCTTGCAGAAGGCCGGCCTCTCGGTGAGCGATATCGATGTGGTCGAGGCCAACGAAGCATTTGCCGCCCAGGCCTGCGCCGTCTCGCGCGACCTGGAGCTTGATCCGCAACGCGTCAATCCCAACGGCTCCGGCATCTCCCTGGGCCATCCAATTGGTGCCACAGGCGCCGTCATCACCGTCAAGGCGCTGCATGAGCTGCGGCGCAGCGGCGGCCGCCATGCGCTGGTGACCATGTGCATCGGTGGTGGCCAAGGCATCGCCGTCGTCTTCGAGCGCATGTAAGCGTCGTGAACTACTGAGGATTTCTGGACATGTTCCAAGGCAAGACCTTGCGGCTGATGCCGCTGGACGATGGCTTCGTCGAGTTGTGCTTTGATCGCACCGACGAGTCCGTCAACAAGCTCGACCAGTTGGCCATCGATGAACTGCGGCAGGCCGTCGCGGCCCTGATGAGCCAGGCTGCCGGCGTGCGCGGCCTGCTGGTCAGCAGCGCCAAAGACAGCTTCATCGTCGGCGCCGACATCTTTGAGTTCACGGCGCTGTTCGAGCGTGCCGAGGGCGAGATCGAGGCGCAAGTCCGGGACCAGGGCGCCGTTATCGCCGCGCTGTCGCAACTGCCGTTCCCTGCCGTGGCGGCCATCAATGGCACGGCGCTGGGCGGCGGCTTCGAAGTCGCCCTGGCATGCGACCATCGCGTGCTGGCCGAGAGAGTGACCGTCGGCTTGCCCGAGGTGACGCTGGGCGTCGTGCCGGCCTACGGCGGCTCGACCCGGCTGCCGCGCATCGCGGGCAGCACCGTCGCGCTGCAGTGGGTGAGCACAGGCGCGCCGCACAAGGCCGATGCCGCACTGGCCGCCGGCGCAGTGGACGAGTTGGTCGGCTCCGAAGTCTTGCGCGCTGCCGCTCTGAACTGGCTGCGTGGCGCAGTGGATGGATGCCATGACTGGCGGGCCCGTCGCACGGCGCTGGCTGGACCAACGGCGCTGGACCTCGTCGCGCTGGAGCAGGCGCGCGCGGCCGCTGCCAGGACGAGCCACCACTTTCCCGCCGCAGCGGCCTTCGTTCAGTTCCTGGCCGACACCGCGGGCTGGCCGGCACATGCCGCCTTGCAGGAGGAGGCCCGCGTCTTCACGCGGCTGTGCAAGACCGAAGCCGCGCACTCGCTCGTGCGCCTCTTCGTCAACGACCAGTTCCTCAAGAAAAAGGCCAAGAGCTACGTAAAGCAGGCGCGCATGGTCCGGCAGGCAGCCGTGCTGGGTGCAGGCATCATGGGCGGGGGCATTGCCTGTACCAGCGCCGTGCGAGGCGTGCCCGTGCTGATGAAGGACATCGGGCAGGCGGCGCTCGACATCGGGATGAACGAGGCCGACAAGCTGCTGGCGAAGCAGATGGCGTCCGGGCGGCTCCAGCCTGAGCAGGCCCGGCAGGTGCGGGCCTCGATTTGTCCGCAGCTGGACTTCAGCGGCTTCGATGCAGCGGACATCGTCGTCGAGGCCATCGTGGAAAACCTTGCTGTCAAGAAGCGGGTGCTGGCCGAAGTGGAGTCGCTGGTGCGCGACGATGCAATCATCGCTTCCAACACCTCCTCGCTGTCCATCGAGGAGATGGCTTGCGGGCTGCGGCGGCCGCACAACTTCGTGGGCATGCACTTCTTCAACCCGGTGCCGCAGATGCCGCTGGTGGAGGTCATCCGCGGCCCGCAGACGCTCCCGGTGGCTGCCGCCACCGCTGCCGGCTACGCGGTGGCCATGGGCAAGACCCCGATCGTGGTGCAGGACTGTCCCGGTTTCCTGGTGAATCGCGTCCTCACTCCCTATCTGCTGGCGTTCCTGCGCCTGGTGCGCGATGGCGCCGACTTCCAGCAGGTGGACAGGGTCATGGAGACGTTCGGCTGGCCCATGGGCCCGGCCTACCTCAGCGACGTGGTTGGCATGGACACGCTGATGCACGTGTTGCACGTGATCGCGGGTGGCTACGGCTCGCGCATGCAGGCTGGTTTTCCGCTGGCGGTGGAACTGCTGGTGGAGAAGGGCAGGCTGGGACAGAAGTCGGGCGCCGGCTTCTACCGCTATGAGAACGATGCCAAGGGGCGGCCAAAGAAGCTGCCGGACGAGGCCTCCATGGCGCTCGTCTCTGCCCTGCAGCCCGACGGGCCCAAGCATTTCAGCGACACGGACATCGTGGACCGGATGATGCTGCCCATGGTGCTCGAAGCGGCGCGCTGCCTGGACGAAGCCGTGGTGGATTCGGCCATCGAAGTCGACATGGGCCTGGTGCTGGGCCTGGGCTTCCCGCGCGATCTGGGCGGTGTGCTGCATTGGGCTGACCGTGTCGGGCTGCAGGAAATCCTGCGGCGCTGCGAGCGCTACAAGGCGATATCGCCGCTGTACGAGCCTGCACAGGCATTCGTGCAACGTGCGGACGCCGGCAAGGGCTTCCACAACGCAAGCCGATGACCGTTGCCACTTTCACTGGCGTTTGCACGTTTGCCTACGCAGTGTGCTTGCAGACGCCCTCCATTGCGATCGTCAGCAGGATTTCTGGAGCGATGAATGAACCCGTTGCATGGCTATGACATTGAGGACCTGCGCCCCGGCATGCAGGCCACCTTCTCCAAGACCATTACCGAGGCAGACATCGTGCTGTTCGCTGCCGTGTCGGGCGACAACAACGCGGTGCATACCAATGAGGAATACGCCGCAACGACCCGGTTCAAAGGCCGTATTGCGCACGGATTTCTCAGCGCCAGCGTGATCTCCGCTGCCGTGGCGACCCGTCTGCCCGGGCCGGGCACGGTTTACCTGGCGCAGCAGATGAATTTTCTTTCGCCCGTGCGTGCGGGCGACACTGTGCACGCGACGGTGACCGTGTTGTCGACTGATGAAGCAAAGGCGCGTGCCGTTCTTCAAACCGTGTGCTGTGTTCGGGGTACGGTGGTCATCGAGGGACAGGCCACCGTGCTGACGACCTCGCTGGCCCGGCGTCTGGCCCCGAAACTGGCCCAACTGGGTGGCAACGCGGCTGGGACTGCGTCAACCATCGGCTGAAAGGAGTATTCGCAAAATGAAGGTACTGGTTCCCGTCAAGCGAGTGGTTGACTACAACGTGAAGGTCCGGGTGAAGTCCGACGGCTCTGGCGCCGACCTCGCCGGCGTGAAGATGAGCATGAATCCCTTCGACGAGATCGCTGTCGAGGAGGCCGTGCGTCTCAAGGAAAAGGGCGTGGCGACCGAGGTCGTCGCCGTGTCCTGCGGCGTGGGCGCATGCCAGGAGACGCTGCGCACGGCACTGGCCCTTGGTGCGGATCGCGCCATCCTGGTGGAGACGGATGCGGAGTTGCAGCCGCTGACCGTGGCCAAGATTCTGAAAGCCCTGGTGGAAAAGGAGGCCCCTGGCTTGGTCATCCTGGGCAAGCAGGCCATCGACGACGACTGCAACCAGACCGGGCAGATGCTCGCCGCGCTGGCCGACCTGCCGCAGGCCACCTTCGCCTCCAAGGTCGAAGTTCTGGAGGGCAAGGCCAAGGTGACCCGCGAAGTCGATGGCGGCCTGGAAACGGTGGAGGTCCTGCTGCCGGCGGTTGTCACGACCGACCTGCGCCTGAACGAGCCGCGCTACGTGACGCTGCCCAACATCATGAAGGCCAAGAAGAAGCCGATGGAGACCGTCAAGCCGGCCGACCTGGGCGTGGACGTGACGCCGCGCATCAAGACGCTGAAGGTCAGCGAGCCGCCCAAGCGCGGCGCCGGTGTGAAAGTGCCTGACGTGGCCACCCTCGTGGACAAGCTCAAGAACGAAGCCAAGGTCATCTAAAGCACCCAGGCGCAGCGCTTGCGCCCTCGCTCGCGGGCCTTGCACCCTCCCTCCAGCTGGGGAGGGTCAGGACAAACTCGCCTTTGAAACGCCAGATTCCACAGGAGAAAACTCCCATGACCTCGCTTGTCATTGCGGAACACGACAACGCCAGCCTGAAGGCCGCGACCCTCAATACCGTCACCGCGGCGCTGGCCTGCGGCGGCGAGGTGCACGTGCTGGTGGCCGGCGAGAACGCCGCCGCCGTGGCCCAGGCCGCCGCGCAGGTCCAGGGTGTCGCCAAGGTGCTGCATGCCGACTCTTGCGCACTCGCCGCGCAGTTGGCCGAGAACGTCGCGGCACAGATCCTGGCTATTGCCGGCAACTACAGCCACATCCTGTTCCCCTCGACGTCCAGCGGCCGCAACGCCGCGCCGCGCGTGGCCGCCAAGCTCGACGTGGCACAGCTCAGCGACATTACCAAGGTCGAAAGCCCCGACACCTTCGAGCGTCCCATCTATGCCGGCAATGCAGTGGCCGTGGTGCAATGCGCCGATCCGTTCAAGGTCATCACCGTGCGTACCACCGGCTTCGATGCCGCGCCGGCCACGGGTGGTGGAGCCGCGATTGAAACCATCACTGCGGTCGCCGACAGCGGCAAGAGCGTATTTGTCGGCCGCGAGCTGACCAAGAGTGACCGCCCGGAGCTCACGGCGGCCAAGATCATTGTCTCGGGCGGCCGCGCGCTGGGCTCGGCCGAGAATTTCACGCAA
The DNA here is from genome assembly GCF_000430725.1 of Azohydromonas australica DSM 1124. Classification (GTDB taxonomy): domain Bacteria; phylum Pseudomonadota; class Gammaproteobacteria; order Burkholderiales; family Burkholderiaceae_C; genus Azohydromonas; species Azohydromonas australica. The sequence continues at coordinate 3,710 of NZ_AUMO01000111.1, read as the reverse complement.
GTGCTCACGCCGCTGGCCGACAAGCTCGGCGCGGCGCTAGGCGCCAGCCGTGCCGCGGTAGACGCGGGCTACGCCCCCAACGACTGGCAGGTGGGGCAGACCGGCAAGATCGTGGCGCCGACGCTCTACATCGCCTGCGGCATCAGCGGCGCGATCCAGCACCTGGCGGGCATGAAGGACTCCAAGGTGATCGTGGCCATCAACAAGGATCCTGAGGCGCCCATCTTCAGCGTCGCGGACTATGGATTGGAGGCTGACGTGTTCGAGGCCGTTCCCCAGCTGGTCAACGTGCTCTAACGCAGGCGTCCCCGGTTGTCAGCATCGGGGACGAAGCGTCAGGAACCCCTCAACCTGCCAGAGACGAGTCGATGTACATCGGCATACCCCGAGAAACGGCACCCGGTGAGACGCGGGTGGCGGTAACACCAGAGACAGTCAAAAAGCTCAAGGGCCAGGGTCACCAACTCTTGGTGCAGTCCGGCGCCGGCGTGGGTGCCGCCGCGCCCGATGCCGCCTACGCCGCCGTGGGTGCGGAAATTGTGGATGCCAAGGCAGCCTTTGGCTGCGACCTGGTGCTGAAAGTGCGCTCGCCTGCCGTTGAGGAGCTTCAGCTCATGAAGCGCGGCGCCACACTGGTCGGCATGCTCAACCCCTTCAACCGCGAAGGGCTGGAGCGGCTGGCCGCCGCCGGCATCACTGCCTTCGCGCTGGAGGCCGCTCCGCGCACCACGCGCGCGCAGAGCATGGACGTGCTCTCGTCCCAAGCGAACATCGCCGGCTACAAGGCCGTGATCATCGCGGCCGACCGCTACCAGAAGTTCTTTCCGATGCTCATGACCGCCGCGGGCACCGTGAAGGCCGCGCGCGTGGTGATCCTGGGCGTGGGCGTGGCGGGGCTGCAGGCCATCGCCACGGCCAAGCGGCTGGGGGCGGTGATCGAGGCTTCCGACGTGCGCCCTTCCGTGAAGGAGCAGGTCGAGTCGCTGGGCGCCAAGTTCATCGACGTGCCCTACGAGACCGCGGAGGAGAAGGAAGCGGCCGAGGGCGTGGGCGGCTACGCACGTCCCATGCCCGAGAGCTGGCTCGCAAGGCAGCGCGCCGAAGTGGCCAAGCGCGTGGCGCTGGCCGACGTGGTGGTGTCCACCGCGCTGATCCCGGGCCGTCCGGCTCCGAAGCTCATCAGCGCGGAAATGGTGCAGTCCATGAAGCCCGGCTCCGTGATCGTGGACCTGGCGGCGGCCAACGGGGGCAACTGCGCGCTCACCGTACCGGAGCAGACGGTGCTGCAGCACGGCGTGACGATCGTGGGCGAGACGAACCTGCCTGCGCTCGTGGCGGCGGATGCCAGTGCGCTCTACGCGCGCAACATGCTGGACTTCCTCAAGCTCATCTGTCCCAAGGACACCATAGCCGTGAACGTGCCGCTGGACGACGACATCGTGGCTGCGTGCCTGATGACCCAGAACGGACAACTGACCAGGACACCAGGATGACCCGCCTGATGCTGCGTGCCAAGCTACACCGCGCTACCGTCACTGAAGCCGACTTGCACTACGAGGGCAGCTGCGCCATAGACGCTGCTTTGCTGGAGGCGGCTGACATGCGGGAGTTCGAGAAGATCGAGCTTTACAACGTCAACAACGGCGAACGCTTTTCCACCTACATCATTCCGGCGCCTCCGGGTTCGGGCGTTATCTCGCTCAACGGCGCCGCTGCACGCAAGGCTCATGTGGGCGACGTGCTCATCATCTGCACGTATGCCCCCATGGGCGAGGACGAAGCGCGCGACTACAAGCCCCGCATCGTGCTGCTGGGCGAGAGAAACCAGGTCCAGCAAGTCAAGGCGGTCTGAGCCTTGCAAACCACGATTCCTGTCCCGGAGACTCCCATGGACGTTTCACACACGATCATCAATCTGATCATCTTCGTGCTGGCGATCTACGTGGGCTACCACGTGGTGTGGACGGTGACGCCCGCGCTGCACACGCCGCTGATGGCCGTGACCAATGCCATCTCGGCCATCGTCATCGTGGGCGCGATGCTCGCGGCGGCGCTGACCGTGACGGTTTTCGCCAAAAGCATGGGCGTGCTGGCGGTGGCGCTGGCGGCAGTGAACGTCTTCGGCGGCTTTCTCGTGACGCGGCGCATGCTGGAGATGTTCAGGAAGAAGGAGCGCAAGGCTACAACCGCTGAGCTGAGCGCTCAACCGGTGCAGACGCAGCAATCCGGGAGCACATCGTGATTGGGATCGACTGGCGGTGTGCCTTCCTGTCGCTGGTGGCTGCTGCGACAGTTGGACTGGTGGTTGGATATGCAGCTCAGTGGACCGTCGGCCTCGTGCTGTCCATTGGATGGTGTGCCGTGCATCTGCTGGTTGAAGGCATCAAGATCCTTCCTGGTGTGGCTGAAGAAGTGCAGTTGGAAGTGGAGTTGATGCGTTGACATCCTCACACGCCCAGAAAGACGGTGATTCCTCCTGCGAGACGGCCATGCCCGACCGCGAGAATGTTCCGTGCCGCGTTCACGTCGCGGTCGTGAACCGCTCCACATGCGCTGCACGTCCACGCTCTTATTCCAAGGCCTGCGATACCTTTCGGCCGCCCCGGCGGCAGCGAGCCGCACGAGGAACAGGTCTGGGTGGGGAACGCTTCGTCGACCTCCCGGAACCACACGCCTGCGCGTTCGCACTTGGTCTGCAACATGATCCGCAACGCGCTCCAGCCCGCGTCCAGCACGCTCTTGGCCAGATGCGTGCGCGCCAGGGCTTGGGCGTTGACGTTGCCAACGAAGATGCCCCGGTGCTGGCGCACCAGGGTGGTGGAAAGCTTCTGGAGGTGGTCGCGTCGCCGGTGGGCGATCTTGGCGTGGACCGCCTTGGCGCGCTCTTTCTTGCCGGCGCGCTGCACGGTGGCCAGTGCCGGTTCCAGGTCACGGTAAAAGCGCTGCGCGGCGACCTTCTCGCCACTGGACAGCGCCGCGAGCTCCTTCAGGCCCAGGTCGATGCCGAGGCAGTCGCCCACGGACGGCATGGGCAGCGGGCCGGCGAAGTCGGGCTCGTTGACCGTGACGTTCAAATACCAGCGCCCGCGCGCATCCTCGCTGATGGAGCCGGCGCGCAACTCGAAGCTGCCGAGCCCATAGCTGTCCCACAGCGACAGCCACTGGCCGGCGTAGCAGACTTGCCCGTGCGCGTAGCGGATGGTGCGCACCTTGAACGGCAGCCAACCCAGGCTGCGCCGCGCGCCGCCGGACTTGCGCCATGCCAGCCGAGTCTTCCTGGCGGCCCGGCGCTTGACGGCGTACTGCTCGGCGACCTCCTGCACGGTCTGTACCGTCAGGCCGAGACCCTCCTTGGTCATGCCCTTGAGGAAGGGCCAGAAGTCGAAGCCGCTCAGGAAGCGCCGCGCGCGCTCCCAGACCTTGCGGCTGAGTTCGTTGCAATAGTTCCAGAGCGTGTTCACCTCGCGCGCACGCTTGCCCAGCGCACTTGGCGTGGCGGTCCTTGATGCACAGGCGAAATACGCGAGCTGTCATTTCATCCAGCATAGGGGAAGGCTCATGTCGCCACCAAGCACCGAATGCATGCCCGCTTTGCGCATACCGCTATCCCTCCTCGGCATGAATGCAGAGGTATCTCGCGGAGATTTGTCATGAGCATGAACCTCGTGACGCTGCTGTACCTGGTGGCCAGCGTCTGCTTCATCCAGGCC
>NZ_AUMO01000110.1 GCF_000430725.1 Azohydromonas australica DSM 1124 | reverse complement strand
GTATGCGCGCAATTAACCACGTCTTGAGGACCGTGACGGCTGTTGAGAAGGTACGTGCCCACGTAGGCAGATGGGCACGTAATGTCAGACAGTCATCTTTCCGAGTTGGCGCAGCGGCTGGTCATCGGCCACAAGCGTGACGGGCGCAGCATCTACGACGAGGGTGCCAAGCACGAGCTGGTCATGGCGTGCCTGGAGCCGGGCGCGTCGCTGGCCAAGATCGCACGCGCATGCAGCGTCAATGCCAACCAGCTCGCCAGCTGGGTACGGCAGCACGAACGCTCAGTGGCACAGAGCACGCCGCCCAGCGGCGAGATCGTGGAGGCCCAGGCACCGAACTTCGTGCCGGTACGCATCGAGCATCCTGAACTGGCCACGGCCGAACCGGTGGTGAACTTGCAGGCCCGGCTGCCCAACGGCGTCGTGCTGGACCTGCGCGGCTGCGACCTGGACCAGGCGTGCAGCGTGATCGAGGCCTTGGGGAGGCTGCGGTGTTCCGCTTCAACGAAGGGCTGAAGGTCTACCTACACCGCCCGGCGGTGGACTTCCGCATGGGCATCAACGGCCTGGCACTGCTGGTGGAGCAGTCGCTGGGGCTTAACCCGTTCGCCGAGTGCGTGTACGTGTTCCGCAACCAGCGGCGCAACCGGGTGAAGATCCTGGGCTGGGACCGCAACGGGTTCTGGCTGCTTTTTAAACGGCTCGAGGCCGATAAGTTCGTCTGGCCCGACGAAGCGGCGGTGCCGACGCTGACGGTGGAGCAGTTGCACTGGCTGCTGGAGGGCATCAACGTAGCCGCCGTGAGGCGGCATCCGCAGCGGGTGTACGAGCACGTCGGCTGACGCGCTGGGGTGACGGCCGGGTGCTGCAGCGGTACCGGCCACGGCGAAGTTCTCGCACAATGGGGCGTCCCACCGGCCCAGCCCGACGCCACGAGAACAACGCCGCCGATGCAGCAGATGCCCAGCGCCGAAGAGTTCCAGGCCCTGCAGCAGGCGCTGACCGAGGCTGCCTGCCGCAACGAGGCGCTGGTCGGCCAGCTGCGCGTGGTGCGCACCGAGCGTGACCTGCTGCAGGAGCAGCTCAACCGGTTCAAGCGGCAGCTCTTCGCTGCCAAGAGCGAGGTCCGCGGGACCGAGCAGAAGGACCTGTTCTTCAACGAGGCCGAGGAGCTCGGCGCCGGCGCTGCCCCAGCCGCTGAGGAAGGCTGCGCGCAGGACGGCGACAGCGTCGACGTGCCGGCGCACAAGCGCGCCAAGCGCGGCCGCAAGCCGCTGGACCCAGCCTTGCCGCGCGAGGTCGTGCGCCACGAACTGCCCGAGTCCGAGCGCGTGTGCCCGCACGACGGTGCCACGCTGCAGGAGATCGGCGTGGAAGCCAGCGAGCAGCTCGACATCATCCCGCAGCAGGTGCGCGTCATCCGCCACGAGCGGGTGAAGTACGCGTGCCCGTGCTGTGACGGTGGCCTGCGCCTGGCGGCCAAGCCCGCGCAGGTCATCCCCAAGGGACTGTTCACCGAGGGGCTGCTGGCCTGGGTCATCACCTCCAAGTACCTCGACGGCCTGCCGCTGTACCGCCAGGCGGCGCTGCTGGGGCGCTTCGGCGGCACGGATCTGTCGCGCAACACCATGGCCGCGGGCATCGTGCGCGTGGGCCAGGCTGTGCAGCCCCTCATCAACCTCATGCGCGACCGGCTGCTGGAGGCGCCGCTGATCTACGGCGACGAGACCGAGATCCAGGTGCTCAAGGAGCCCGGGCGAAAGGCGCAGACCAAGAGCTACATGTGGGTGCAAATGACCGAAGGGTCGGGGACCGACGGTACCGGGCCGCCGATCCGGCTCTTCGCCTACTCACCGTCGCGCAGTGCTCAGACCGCGCTGGATCTGTATGCCGGCGTACATGCGGGCAGCGTGCTGATGAGCGACGGCTACGATCCCTATGACAACGTCGCTGAAGCCAACAAGCTGGTGCACTTGGCCTGCTGGGCGCACTGCCGCAGGCGGTTCAACGACGCCGTGCAGGCGCTGGCCAAGAACAAGCGTGGCCCCGACCAGGTGGCTGTGCAGTTCATGGACCTCATCGGCCGGCTGTACCACGTCGAGTCGGTGGCCAGGAAGGACGAGCTCAGTGCCAGCGCACTAAAGCAGCGACGTCAGCAGCAGAGCGTTCCGATCCTTGATGAGATTGAGCGACTGCTGCTGGCCAAGCTCCACACAGTGATGCCCAAGTCGCTGCTGGGCAAGGCGCTGCACTATGCCCACGGACAGTGGTCCAAGCTCAAGCGCTATGTTGATGATGGCAACTACGTCATCGACAACAATGTGTGCGAGAACGCGATCCGTCCGTTCGTAGTCGGCAGACGGGCATGGCTCTTCAGCGACACAGTGGCCGGTGCCAACGCCAGTGCGAACCTGTACTCGCTGCTGCAAACCTGCATCGCCAACGGCATCGACGGCTACTGGTACCTGCGCCGGCTTCTGACCGAGTTGCCCAAGGCCAACACCGTGGACGACTACGAGGCGCTGCTGCCCTGGAACCTCGGACCGACGGCGAGCTGACCGCCGCTGCAGCCTGGCAGCAAGCATATCCAGCGCTCGTCCGCCAGTACGGGGAAGATTGCGCGCTTACGTCGGAGAAGCCGTGACCGCAACCAAGCCCGGCGCGCAGGCCATTACCGGCGGAGAGTGCACACCGCTGCGCTGGCGCGCGGAATGTCCCTATTTCGCCGCTGAGGTCGGCGGGCACGTACAGCCGCTTTAGCTGTTCGCATGTCGCGTCGTCGTTTGGCTTCCAGAGGTTGTTGCGCTTCTCTAAGTCGATCACGCTCTTGGGAAGGCGCTTCTCTATGGACTGTCAGCCGACTCGCTGTGACGTCTAGGGCAACTCTGAGCGGATCACTTCAATTTTCATGTTCTGCGCTGGTTTGTCCATGCCGTGGCCCATGGGCACGAGCAGCCGCGCAAGCAATTTCAAGACGTACTCGGATGGCATGTCGAGCAGCTGCATCAACTCGTCCAGCAGCTTGCAGATGGTCTTCTGGTGCTCCGAGATTTTCACGAGCAATTCCAAGAACTTGGTCGTGCCGCTGTCGGTTGCTTGAATGGAACTCATCGTCGTCGTCCTCTTGCGGCTTCTCGCTCACGTAATTCACGAGAGCGTCGAAGCTCGATCTGCAGTCCTGCCGGCGTTGCAGCACCTTGGCCAACATGCTCAGCTTCCCAGTCGCGTGATGGCTCGCGTGATCTCTGCCAGCAGCGCCGCGTACTCATGCTGCAGCGCACCGCCACCCTGGCGGAACAGCGCCTTCTGCTGTCCGCCGAGCAGCCTCAGCTCGTTGAGGATGTGCTCGTCGACGCGTGTCTTCGTTCTGCGTCCGAGCGCAGCGCAGAGCATGAACTGGCCCACGCTCATGCCGCAGTCGGTGGCCTTCTCGCGCACGGTCAGCTCCTCATCCTCGTAGCAGCGGACCGGTGGCAAAAGTCCTGTGCGCTTGCGCTTTTCGCTCATGCTCACTGGTGAGCCTCCCATGCACAGCGGGGCCTCAGGGCGCAGCCCTGAGCAGGTGGGCAGGCGCAGCGCAGGCAGTGCAACGACTGGAGCACAGCCGGTTGTACGGACGCCGCTGGCGGCGGTAGTACACGCCCTACCCTGTCCCGGCACCATGCCCCTTGCCCGGTACAGCACCGTATCACTCGTTCCGTATTATGTCTAGAACGCGGATAACAATCCCGCGTGGATCAACTTCGCTTCAGGAAACGGATGGCCCCATGGCGATCACCGTTGAACAGGTCGATGACCTCCGGTTGAAGCTGCGGGAGATACCTGCGCAAGAAGAGACCAAGCAGAAGTTGACGCTGCAGCAGGCCATTGCCCGGATGGCCGACGAGCTCACGGAGCTGCAGCGCCGGGGATACTCCATGGACGACATCGCGAACATCCTGCGAGGGACTGGGCTGGAAATTTCGCCGCATGCGTTGAAGAACAACCTGAGCCGTTTGCGCAGTACAAAGAAACAGCGTTGCAGACGCAGCGTTGTTGCTGCCACGTGCAACAAAAACGCAAAGGGGAAAGAACTCTCCGCAGGACAAGCAGTGGCAGACGATCAGGACGCATCCGAGCACGCGGGCGTGCACGCTCTGTTGACACATAAGCCTTCACCCGTTGAGAAACGTCTGGAGACCTCGCCAGGGAACGAGCACGGGAGCAGCCACGTGGATCGCACGGGAGGCAGCCTTGTGAACAGCCCGAATGACACCACAAGAGGCACCCAAGTGGATCGCGAAGTGGATTGCGAAGTGGATTGCGAAGTGGATTGCGAAGTGGATAGCCGAGTGGATCGCGAAGTGGATTGCGAAGTGGATAGCCGACTTGAAAACCCGTGGAACAAATTCATAAACGACTTCATCGATCTACATAGGTCTGTTCGGGAGGACGGATCGGGCGGTGCGTCAGGTGACAGCGCCGCCAACACACGACCTGCACGGCGGCACACAGTTAGCGATCTGTAATCACCGCCATCCAGCGGCTTGGATCAGGGAAAGCCGTCGCGGCACCGGGCGCGGCCCAGGAAGCTACGGCGCACATAGGGCGTGAGCGGCTGCCACGGACAGGGCCGCATAGGCATCGGAACGGCCGTGACGACAGCTGCAGGAATTGAAGCGCCAATCAAGGCCGCAGAGCAACCTGGTGCGTTACGCTGCCGGCGGCGTCAATCAGGACGGCTTACCGTGATGGACTCCGCTGCGGCCTACTAACGCACGCGCCAGCGCCGCGAGCGCTGGGCATGAAGCTGCCGTCCTCGTGAGCTGCATTGGTAGCGCTGGGCCACCTCGCAGCGGCGCTCGCGCGAGTCTGACCAGAGCACTCACGGCCGCAGTACCGATGTCTGCGGTTGCACAGCCTGCACGCCAACACCTGCGCGCGGCACCGGGCGCTGTAGGAAAAGTCGGGCGGATGCGTTCGTGGACGGCATGGCGGCAGCGGCTGGATCGTAGCGACAGGCACAGCGGGCCTCAGGTAGCGCGCGTTGTCAATGCCTAGAGCCACAGCTTGAACGGTCAGTTCCGCCACCCTTGGCGCCCTACAGGGCGCCAAGGGTGGCGGGCTCCTTCAACGCTCGCGCCCGAAAAGCGCGTCGTCACCACCGGAAAACCGTGCTTTCTGACCGCCACCGACAGCTGGCCCCGTTGCCGATGTAGACCGCATCCACGGGGCAGCTCAGATCTGCTGCAATGATCTTCAGGGCAGCGGCATGCCGGGCGGTGAGCGCTTCGTTCACAGGAAACAGCCGCTTCACGGATATACCTCCGCTCCTGGGTAAACACGATTCGCCGTCGGCGAGCCGGTTGCTGAAATCGTCCGATTAGCGCCTGACACCACAACGTCTGGCCCGTTCACGAGCAACCGGCGTGCGCCGGCACGTTGGAAACGAGCACTGCGTCACGCGGTCGGCAAGACGTTTTCCAGCAACGACAGCAGCTGTGCGGAGTAATGCGTTTATCCAGCCCACTCGGGGTGCGGCTGCAGCACGTTGCCGGGCGGGCGCTATTAGCCATTCTCGATGGCGACAAGCCGGTAGCCTTCCTGCGGTTCCTGGTGCGCTCTGGCCGTGACTGGACGGCTCCGCCACCGGTGCGCCGTGAAACCACGCTGCCAGCGTCGATCAAGAGCCGCACCACGCTGGCCAACGAGCGCGAAGACCGGAAGCGCGAGCGCGAGGCAGCCGAGGCTCGGGCACAGCGGACAAAGCCGCTAGCCGAGCACCTGCAAGCCTTCGTGATGCTGAAATCCGCATTGGATCAGCGCGTGCTGTAGGCCGCGAGTTAGCCTTTTAAGGCTAATAGAAGATTGCGGTCGCGCTCGTTGCGCCTGCTGCTCAAGCAAGGCCTAGGCTGGTCTGAGCGGCGAGGGCTTTCTTCTTGGCTACCTTGTCGAGTGCCAGACGAACGTGGTCACCAAATGCTTGCCGCAGCCGGTCGTTGGACATCAGCAGGGTGTCGGGAGCCGCGTCCTTGATGGGGTCCAGCGAGAGCTGCTTCTTGAGAGCGCGGTAGCGATGCGTGCGCGTGAACGAGGTCCACAGTTCCGCACGCAGCTCGGCAGGACTCTCAACGTAGCGCTTGAAGCCCTGCTCCGATTCACGCTCGAAGGCCTTGCGCAGCTCCGCGTCGAGCGCCTTGGTGTGTTCCTGGGCCACGCCCTCCGCAGCGACATTGCTTCGCACCGGCTGCACAGCCGTGCGTTCCACTTGGCCCTTGAGCTCGGCCGTAGGTACCGTCCACCCCTCCTTCAGCGCCTTCAGGAACAGCCGCCCGGGGAAGCGCACTTTCTTGGTGTTGTTCGCCACGCGATGACGAACGAACTCGATGGCTTCCTGGATTTGCTCCGGCGTGTACGTCTCGGGATCCTTCATGAGGGCCTGGATGTCGGACGCACCGACACCGAATTCCCCCTTGAGCGTGTCGTAGATGGTCTTGCGCGTCTCGGTCTGCCGCAACGACAGCACCATTGCGCCCTCCTGTTCCCTGAAGGTGAAGCGCAGGTGCGTCACCTTCTTTGAGCCCTGCGCTGTCCTGGTCTCGTACTCGACGTACAAGTCCGACATCTCGTTGATTTGCTGCAGGGCCACCGTCAGCGCATAACGGCGGAACTCCTTGAATTCGTCCATGAATTTCGCGTCATGGGCGCCCATCCAGGTTCGGGCCTCCTCCACGGTCAACCACTCCGTGGGGGACCCCTTGAACTCGACGGACTTTAGCTTCTCGTACAGGGCGTGGGCGTAGGTCGATCGGAAGTTGGAGGTGATACGCAGTGACAAGAAGGTATAGCCCCGGTACGTCTTGTGCAGCTTGCGCATGGCCGGGTCGAACCTGAAATAGACCCGCCCATTGGCCAGCCCGACGAGACCCACCAGCGGAATCGACACGAACTCCGGATTGGTCCCTCCAGCCGACGCGTCCGGCCTCTCCCGCCGGACGACCACGCTGGCCTTCTGCGCCTCCCGCAGCGCCTCGACCAGGTGCTTGTGGTTGCGGCTCGGGTAGTTCACCAAAAACTTGAAGTAATCAACGTCGTACTCGAACTCCAGCTGTTCCACGGGCGCACTGCACGCCAGGTAGTTCATCACGTTGAGCGCCCGTCGGGTGAGGACCGTGGCACCCGAGACATCGACGAAGACGTTGTTCTTCGGGAAAGAGAGGTCGCCTTCCGCGTCAGCGATGGTCGCAGAGCGACCCTTTCGGCCCACGGTTTCCTCAAAGAGCTGTAGCGCGTACTGCTCACCCCCAAAGTTTCCTACTGGCTGGTTGGTGTCCATGCGAGCTACAGACAGGCAAGCTGTTGGCGAAACGGCAATTTAAGGGGATGGTGGGAACAGGTCAACATCAGATACCACCATAGCCACAAAAACACCACAGATTTTTGCTGGCGGAAAGCTGAAGCAGGTGTCACCTGAAACTCAGAAGCCGGGGCCCGGGGCAAGCAGCACAAAGTTTCCCACCTTGGTGAGCACAAACCTTCCCACCTTTCACAAACTTTCCCACTTTCCAGCACAAAGCTTCCCACCTTGGCCGGCACAAACCTTCCCACTTTTCCCAGTTATTCACCACAAAGTTTCCCACCTTGGTCCATTTTCAGCACAAACCTTCCCACCTTTGCGACAGTAAGTTGTTGATGCGTAAAGGATTTTTGAGCCTTTAATGCTTGCTGGCTGTTAATTAAAATAAGCTGGCTAGCTGGTCGGGAAATGCACTTCCAGCTCAAAGCCATTCGATGCCGACCAATGACCGCCGCCTTTCCGAAGCTGTATCCAATGCTGAGCAACGCTGGGTGGACCGTTTTTACGGGGCGCTAGGCTTGCCCGCCCCGATTGCCGGGCGAGTTGGCACGACACATCGCACCGGTGGCCTCCTGAAGTGCCAGCCCGCACTTCCGTGGCTGGGCACGTTGGATCGATGCGTGGCGCGGGATAGGTGCTGGGTGAGGCGAGCATCCAGAGCTTCGCCAGCCACTGCGCCACCGAGAACTGCATGGTGGGAAAGTTTGTGCTGGCTTGTGCGCCGCGACGCTCAACCGCGCTGGCAGTGGTCTGGGTTGGATCGTGGCGCATAAGAGCGTCAGTCGGGAGTACGGCTCTTCGCGTCAGCCTGGATGGTGGGAAGGTTTGTGCTGGCTCGTGTGCTGTAGCGGGCAGCCGCGCCTGCGGGGCGCTGGAAGCAGCCGTGCAAGCGTGGCCCACCAGGGGTACCACCTTCATTCGGGAGCGCTGCATGGTGGGAAAGTTTGTGCCGCCTCGCACGCTGCGGTCGACAGCCGCGTCAGCGGTGGCCCACACGTCATGTCGCAGCACTGAGGTGCGTCACTCGAGGGGCGCAGTTCTGCTCAGTGGGCCTGGATGGTGGGAAGGTTTGTGCTGTGTCACGGTTGCCTCAGGCTCCAGGCAGCAGCCGCGCCAGAGGTGGACGGGTCCCGTGGAGAGGACCGGTCCGCGATCGCTCGCAACGCCTTTCAGGGCGGTTGCATAGTGGGAAAGTTTGTGCCGACTCGCACGCGGGGGCGGACGCCGCACTGATGGCGACCTGGGCCATGCCGCGGGACAGGGAACGTCACTTGGGACCGCGGCATTTCTCAGGGAGTCTCGATGGTGGGAAGGTTTGTGCTAATTCATGCACGGCACCAGGCAGTCACGCCATGGCGGCTTGTGGGTGACCACCACGGATGAGCCGCGCCAGAGCTCGTGATTCCTCTGGGTTGGCTGCATGGTGGGAAAGTTTGTGCCACCTTGCGGGCCGTGGCGGGCGCTCGCGCCAGCGATGGTTGGGGCCACGTTGGCGCGGACCAGCATCTCCCCGGGCCTTGTGCCCTCTTCTGCCCGACCGGATGGTGGGAAAGTTTGTGCTACCTCCGGCATGCGCCTGGGCAGGAAGCCGCCTTTTGAGTCTGCATGGAGCCGGCCGCTGTCCTTGGGCATGGTGGGAAACTTTGTGCTGCCCCAGCCTGCTCGGCCTGTGCATGCGTCCGCTGGTTGACAGCACGGCACCCGTGCCGAAGCAGCCCGCTCGCCCGCTGACGGCTGCGTTCAGCAGCTTCTTGCCTCAGACGGCACAAAGTTTCCCACCATCGCTCACGTGTCCATCAGGGCTATCCAAGCCATCGTAGGTCCTGGGCTCGGGAGGGGGCGTTGCGCGGTGGGCGCTCGCGACGCGAGGAAGCTGTCGTGGCTGGGGAGCGTTGGGAGAGGACCTGGGCGCCCGTGCTGCGCCGTGATCAGCCCGCCAGGCTCCCTCCTGACTCCCGTCCCTCGTATCGATCCAATGACGGGATCACTCCTTGCGGCTTTTGGCTGGTCCGGTGACCTGTTGCAGTTCGCCTTTGCCGTAAATGCTCTCCACCAGCTTGCGGATGCCGTCGCTGAGCTGCGCGAATTTGGCATCGTCTCCGACGCGTGTCATGTCCAGCGAGAAGCGCTCCTTCTCGTGGAACGCCTTCATGGTCAATTGCGCGCCGCTGCTGTATCGGTACGCCAGCAAGTGGGAACGCTCCTTGGTGGCTGGTACCTCGGCTTGCGGCGGGCTCTTGAGTTTGTCCGTCATCCGCATGATGTCCTTGGTGGACAACTCCTGACGTATCGCTTTCTGAGCCAAAGCCACAGCGCGTTCGACATGCTGCCCGTCCGTGCTGCGGGCCTTGTCCGCCTCCCAGTACTTGCGTACCGCCGTCATGAGCTTGAGGTTGTTGCTGGCCTCCACATCTTGCGCGAATACTTCCAGCACCGGCTCGGGCAGGTTACCGAGGTTCACCTTCCGAGAGACTGCACTCTCGTTCTCTTCGACCAGCAGCGCCAGCCCGCGGTTCGTGAGGCGCCCATTGACGATGATGCCCCTCCTCAGCTCCTCCCACGCCGTGCGGCCAGCCTCATCCAGGTCGGGACCGTTCTCTGGGATCAGTCCCATCCGGACTGCGTTGCCCATGAGCTTGTCGGCAAGCCCTGCTTCGGCAGCGAGTTCTTCGTCGCGAAGCAGTTCACGGAAGGACATGGCGTCGTCCAGCACCGATTGGGCCATGCGTTCAGTGTTGGCGCGCCTGGCCTTCACATACCCATCCGCAATGCTTTTCGGGGGCGGGATCACTTCTACCCGCAGGCTTTGAAAGCCCTTCAAAGTAGCGGACCTGAATCGACGGTGACCGTCACTGAGCTGGAACCGGCCATCGTGGCGCCGCCATACCTGCACTGGCGCATCCTGGCCATTGTCGGCAATCGACCTGCCAAGCGTCTCTAGAGCCCCGAGCTGGAAGTTGCGCCGGGGATTGCGAGGGTTTTCGACGATCAGGTTCAGCGGCACGTCCAGCAGCATGTAGGGCTGCTGCTCGCTTGCCGGTGATGGCTGTGTGACCAGGACCGACGCTGCGGGCTTGGCAGGAGCCTGCACGCTTGGCATCGCCGGCGCGGCCGTGGTGGACGCAGGCGCGGGGGCCTCTTCAGTACGGCCCGCTGTTGCAAAGCTCAATGGAATCGCCGGCGCCCTGACCCCCAACTGGTCGATTTGCTCAACCAACTCCTCGGGTGACGGCCTGTTCGTCTTCTTCGAGAAGACGCTCAGTGCCTTGGAGTCGCGTTCCTTGTTTTTCTGTACTGGGGATGCCACCTTTTACTCCTCCTGTGCGGCGATGGCGAGCAACTCGTCGAAGAAGCTCAACACCTCGTTCTTGGCTTGGCGATTCTGCAGCTCGTGGATGGCTTTGCCAGTGCGCGCGGACTCGCCCCAGACGTCACGGTCGTAGAGCGTGGAATCGACGACCGACATGCCGAGGTTGGCAAGCCTCTTTCGAACAGCGGCTTCAGTTTGTTTCGCACGCAACGAAGTCCCGACCTTGGCCATCACCACCAAGGTCTTCGTATTCTTCAGCTTGAGTGCCTGCAGGTAATCCCAGGACGAGTGCAGGCTGCGCACGTCGTCCTCGTCTTCTGAAGTGGGCATCAGTACCAGGGACGACTTCTTTGCTGCTTCTGCAAGTTGCTGGTAACCCTGCGCAGGGATGTCCACCACCACCAGGTCGTACTCGCTCTCCAGGCGCTGCAGGGTCTTGCCAAGCTTCTCCGGGTTGTTCCACTGGGACTCCACGTCGCACACGGGCATGGCGCGCTTCTGTCGCAGCGCAATCCAGGTCGCTGCCGACATCTGCCGGTCCGTATCGACGAGGCATGTCCTGACCCCCCGTGTGTGCGCCCATGCGGCCAAGTTCCGCGCAAGCGCCGTCTTTGCCACACCTCCCTTTTCAGTACCAAAAGTTATGATCATGAAAACACTTGTTTTTTAACCAATCCATATATGGTAGTAGCCATCGAGTGTTTTCTTCAATAGCTTTGAGGTTTTTTAGCCACTTGAGGTCGACCGGCACGCGGGCGGCGCCGCATTGGTTATGGGCCGTATGCGCAGTGGCATAACAGGATGCTCATATGTGAGCTGCGTCAGACTGACTCGAAGGTGTCGTTGGTGGCCAATGGTGTCATTGGCAGCCGATTGTTCCTTGTCCAAGTTAGGCGCTTCATGGCGGGTGATTTGAGCGCGCACCAAACGTGCAATGGGCGCGAGGCTCTTGAGGCACGCGGGGCGTTGTGGCTGTACCTTTGCCCTGCGTCTGATCCGATCGATCAAGTCTGGTCCTAGCTTGAGAAGTTATTGCACAGCTCACAAGTGTGCATTTCGAACGTCTATAGGCCAGCAATGGTGGACCGCTGGACGTCTTCAGACCCGTGCGAGGCACCCTCTACATTGAGCGCGGCGGCTGCGGCTGACTTGGCTGAAACCGCACCACTGGGATCGAGTCCGTACGTGTTCACCGATGGAGGTTGAGTGATGCAGCACTGCACGGGACCGTAACTGCATGCGGGCGCGAGCCTTGTCCAGCGTGGACAGCGGCGCCACCGTCTGCGCCGCGCTGGTCGTTCGTCTTGGTGTCTTGGATGTAGCGGTCCCTCGGTCCGCGATCGGACTGAATCTCATGCCGGTGAGCCATGGCATCCGGCACGGCCTGGCTCCGCACCAGGGCACCCTTGGTGTGCTTGGTTATCGTTTGCGCCGGAGCAAACGAGTTCAGGCACAGCTGCGGGCTTGATGAGGCGGCACACCAGATCGACCGGTGCGGCCATCCCTGTGCCTGTGGCGCACTTCAGGACAGCACCTCATGGCTGAAAGTGCAAGGCAGCCGCGCCAGCTGGTTGATTCGTTTGCTCCGGAGCAAACGACATGGTGTTCAGGCACAAAGACCTTGCAAGACGTGACGGGAGTTGTCTCGGGGATGCTCTTCTGTGGCCGGGCTGCTTGAGCATTGCACTGGGCCAGAATCATGTGCTCTGTCTTCGCCGGGGGACGTTTGCGCCGGAGCAAACGAGATGGGTTGGGCTACAAGAGTTTTGATACTGTGTGGTGCCTTCTCACCTGCAGGCCCGCTCACGAATGGTTCCATGACGAACTTCCGGCTGCAGCACCGCACCACAGATGATTGAGAGAACCGGGTCGTTCACTTAAGGTGCTTGCTCCGTTTGCGCCGGAGCAAACGACATGGCGCGTGGTCATAGCGAAGTGCAGCAACCTGCCGGGCCTGCAAGCTTAATCACCAAGCCCCCTGTGACCGTCCTTGTCGGCGGCTGCAAGTGCTATTGGGTCGGTGAGGCAAGGGCAGCTCCCTGCTTTCTTTGCCTGGTTTGCGCCGGAGCAAACGGACCACTGTTCAGTCTTGATGGGTCTGCAGCAACTTGCCGAACCTGCTCCGTCAGTAAGCCGTTGTTTTATGGTCGGCCTTCTGTAATAGGTGCATGCCGAACTCGGTCGGCATTGCGATCGAAGTTGAGATGCTGATCGGCGCACTGTCTGCTAAGGCCCGGTGGACGCGAGGGCGAGCGCATTGCGTGCGGGTCTTTCCGTTAAGGCTGTTCTAGGTCCAACGCGCCTGTCAGTAGCTTCCTGCCTCGTTTGCTCCGGAGCAAACCAATTGTGCGCTAGGGGCTCCGGCGCCTTCAAGGGCGGTGCACCACCTCCGAACTGCTCATTCATGTTGAGGAGAGGCTGCATGCCGGCTCAGTACGGCATACCAGGGCACATGTTGCGAGCGGTCTTGCCTGCTTATTTCAAGCCGTTCAACGCCGTCTGCGGCCCCAAGCGAACTTCTCAAACTCGCCTATTGAGCGATGTACATGCTGTACAGCGAGGCCGGAAAGAATGTACCGGTTTGCGTTGGAGATTCTCTGTCGCCACAGTGATGTATTGTGGCAATGGCACAAGTTTTTGACGGGGTATATGGAGCCTGTAAGAACTGCTTGGGTCAGTGCTCAACTCAGATAGCGCATGCCCAGCTGATCAATGAGGTCCATGATCGTTTCCTCTACACCGGCGTCCAGGACGCTACGCTGCAGCGCGGCAACGCTGATGTGTTGTACCGGGATCCGATCCGCGAACAGCACCACGGAGCGGCTTTGGTCGAAGAGCCTGGACATCCATAGCAGCCCCTGCGCCTGTGGCATGCGTTCATACAGATGCTGTGCCAGCGCACGAGTGGCGGAATAGCGCACGGCGTTGGTATCGATGACCTGGCTTCTGAGCAGTCCCATCCGGCGCAACCCAGTGCTGCTGAGGTCGATCAGTGTGAGCGGGCCACTGCAGTTCAATTGCGACAGCACCAAGGATTTGGCCTCGATGTCGGCGCGCTGCAGATGCGCACCGGCAGATGGACAGGGTGCCTCGTGGAACACCGTCTCCATCAGCGCGCCTTCAACCCTGTCAGCGGCGTACATCACCGGCAGCACCGTCCCGTCAGGGCGTCTGAGCGGGCTGAAGCGCGCATGGCTGGCGGGGTTGGGATTGAAGGCGTCGCCGGCGTAGCGGCTGGGATGCACTCGCCACCAGCCATCGATGTTGACCTGTGCGAGGTGAGGGGTGCCCTGGATCGCTGCGATCAGCTCATCCATGCAGGGCGCCCGCGCGGTGTTGCTCCAGCGCGTGAAGCACCAACTGCGGCGCCTTCTCCAGCAACTCACGGGGACGCTGGCCGTCCAGGTAGGAGTTCGGCGACTCCATCCAGCTGGCGATGCGCAGCGGCGAGCCTTCGCCAAAAACGTTCACGATGCGCTGGACGATGGGCAACGGGCGGAACATCGCATCGACGGCGTAGCGCGGATACCAATCCCGCCCCTGCCGCGGAATCGAGAACAACCGCCCCTCGCGCTTCCAGCGGTTGACCTTGGAAGCCGCTGCCCGGCGCTGTGATGCCGGGATGTCTTGCGGCCTGACCGCAGTCCCGCAGACCAGCGCCTCGGCTGCTTCAGCCTGCTCACCCATCTCCTCGGTGCTGAGCCATTCGGCGTTGCGGAAGATGTCCTTGAGGGCTTCAGCCGTCATGCGCGCGCGGCGCACGTCCAGTGGGGTCAACTGCACGCCTTGCAGGAAGTCTTCCACCAGCCGCTCATGCAACTGCTCGCCCTGGGCAAGCAGCCGCTCGGTGGCGATCTCAGCCAGGGCATTCACGGTGTTGCGCAGTGCTTCTTCCCGCAGGCGCAGCCGTTCGATGTCGGCACTGGAGCGATGCACCGTCACTTCGAAGGAGAGGGATGCGTTGAGCCGTGGCATGGCAGGGTGGGAGCGTGTTTTCCGTGCTCATGGTAGCAAGACCACAGAAAGCATGAAGGCAGCGGTTTCATGCGGGCGGCGTACCGGACAATTACCGGTACGGCATCCTTCCGCTCTGACGCACCAGCCCATCAGCCCATGCGCTTGCTCCAGTACAAGGATCTTGATCTGCGCCGCGTGCGGCCGGCGTTCGACAAGGTGCGTGCAGCCATCGAGGCCGGCGACTTCCGCTCCGCCGACGTGAAGAAGCTGCATGCGGGGCCGTACTACCGCGCGCGGCTGGACCACGCCAACCGGCTGCTGCTGCAGTTCGCGCGCATCGATGGCCAGACCGTGTGCCTGGCGTTGGAGGTCATCCTCAACCACGCCTACGACCACTCGCGCTTCCTGCGCGGCGCGGCGGTGGACGAGGCCAAGATCGAGCACGAGCCGCCGGCCGAACCCGCAGCGGTGCCCGAGGCGGAGTTCGCGCCGCTGCACTGGCTGCATCCGCAGCGTGCGCAGTTCGAGCTACTGGACAAGCCCGTCGTGTTCGACGATGCGCAGGACGCGCTGGCGCGGCAGCCCCTGCCGCTGGTGGTAGCCGGCTCCGCCGGCTCGGGCAAGACGGCGCTGACCATTTCCCGGCTGCGCGAGCTGCCCGGGCGGGTGCTGTACGTCACGCTCTCGCCCTACCTCGCGCAGGGAGCAATCTCGCTCTACGGCGCCCATGGTTTTGAGAATCCGGCGCAGGAAGCGGAGTTCCTGAGCTTCCGCGAGTTTCTGGAGACCATGCGCGTGCCTCCTGGGCGCGAGGTGGACCTGCGGTCTTTTCGCGGCTGGTTCGACCGCCACCGCCAGGCCGTGCGCGACCTCGGCGACATCGACGCCCATGCGCTGTTCGAGGAGTTTCGCGGCGTCGTCGGCGCCCAGCCCGGCGGGCCGCTGGCGCTGGCGGACTACCTGGCGCTGGGTCCGCGCCAGAGCCTGCTGCCGGCTTCGGCGCGCGAGGGCGCGCACGCGCTGTTCCAGCGTTACCGCCAGTGGCTGGCCGAGGCTGGGCTCTTTGACGCCAACTTGGTGGCGCACGAATGGCGTCCCTTGGCCGCCCCCGAGTACGACTTCGTGGTCGTGGACGAGGTGCAGGACTTCACGCCGGTGCAGCTGGCGCTGGTGCTGGCCACGCTGAAATCGCCGGGGCAGTTCCTGCTGTGCGGCGACAGCAACCAGATCGTGCACCCGAACTTCTTCTCCTGGGCCGCGGTAAAGACGATGTTCTGGCACGGCCTGGCCGGCGCAGCGGCGCAGCGCCAGCAACTGCACGTACTGCAGGCCAACTTTCGCAACACCCGCCACGTCACGGAGCTGGCCAACCGGCTGCTCAAGGTCAAGCAGTCGCGCTTCGGCTCGGTGGACCGCGAGAGCAACTTCCTGGTCGAGAGCACGTCAGGCGAGGAGGGCGACGCCTCGCTGGTGCCGGCCAAGGACACGGCGCTCAAGGCGCTGGACGCGGCCACGCGCGCATCCGTGCAGCACGCAGTGATCGTGCTGCGCGACGAGGACAAGGCCGCAGCGCGCGAGCACTTCCGCACCCCGCTGCTGTTCTCGGTGCACGAGGCCAAGGGCCTGGAGTACCCGCACGTGGTGCTGTTCAACCTGGTGTCCGGGCAGCGCGCGGCCTATGCCGAGGTATGCGAGGGCGTCACCGCGGCTGATGTCCAGCGCCAGACACTGGAGTACGCCCGCGCGCGGGACAAGTCCGACCGTTCGCTGGAGGTGTTCAAGTTCTATGTCAACGCGCTGTACGTGGCGATGACGCGCGCGGTGCGCTCGCTCACGCTGGTGGAGAGCGAAACGGGCCATGCGCTGCTGGACCTGCTGGGCCTGCGGCCCGGCGAGGCCAGCCTGCAGTCCGCGCGGGCATCCACCAAGGATGAGTGGGCGCAGGAGGCGCGCAAGCTGGAGCTGCAGGGCAAGGCCGAGCAGGCGCAGGCTATCCGTGAGGTCTTCCTACAGCACCGCCCCGTGCCCTGGACGCCGTGGGACCAAGCCCACATCGAGCAGTTCGCGCTCAAGGCCTTCGATGCCACCAGCCCGAGCACCAAGCCCCGGCAGGCGATCTTCGACTACGCGCTGTGGCACGGCCAGCAGCACTGGATCGAGCAGCTGGCTGCCGTGAGCTTCCCGGCAGCGCGCAGCCTGGTCGTGGACGGCGAGTTCCTGGGTGCCGGCTGGCATGACACGCGCGACATCCGGGTGCCGCTATGGGAGCAGGGAGAGATGCTGGTGCGCCGCACGGTCGCCGCGCTGCGTCAGCGCCACCTGCAGCCCTATGCGGCGAAGAACTTCAAGGAGGTGCTGCGCCAGGCCGATGTGCATGGCGTGGACCACCGCACGCCGGTTGGCGCCACGGCGCTGATGCTGGCCGCGCGTGCCGGCAACGCGGCCCTCGTCCAGGCGCTACTGGACAAGGGCGCGGATCCGGATGTGCGCGACGAGTTCGGGCACACGGCCTGGCTGTTCGCGGTCAACCGCGCGCTGGAGGAGCCGGAGTTCGCCAAGACCGGATTGCCGGCACTCTTCGACCTGCTCTCTGCGCCAACCCTGGATGTGCAGAGCGACGGCCGCCTGGTGCGCATCGAGCGCCATCAAGGCGAGTACTGGATGCTCACGCTCATGCTCGCGGGACTCAAGACCCAGTGGTCGCGTTGCACGCAGCGGCCGCTGGAGCCCTGGAAGTACCAGGAAGGCTTCTTTGCCGAGCAGTTGCAGGGCGTGCTCGAGGCCCTGCCGCCGCACCTGTGGAGCGACAAGCGGCGCAAGCGCAGCTACGTGAACCACGTGCTGGCCCGCGGTGAAGTGGACAGCGACTACCGGCCGGCACGCCGGCTCTGGCGCCGCGCGCGCCACGGTCGCTACCTTCCCAACCCAGCAATGCTGCTGCGCCATGGCGAGGGCTGGCAGCCGGTATACGAGGCGCTGAACCTGGCATGGCTCGACCGGGGCTGTGGTGGCGAGACGCTTTATTGGGTGCGGCCGGCGCAGCTGCTCAGCCAACTGGGCGTGATGGCCACGACACCGGTGTCGGACAGCCGGACGCCACCCTCACCATGACTGGCGCAATGCCGCATGGGGCGGCTTGACACCTCACCGGCCCACGGTATCCGTGGGACCGCGAAGCGTCTGGTGTCCGGCATGGCAGCGGTACTGTTGGTCGTTGATGCCAGGAGCCTGACCCACAATGGCGCCTTTCCTGCCGGATCAGGCCCATGTCCCGCATCGATGCCCTGCAGATCACCCCGGTCGAGGCCAGCCCGGCATTGACGCCGCAGCAAAAGCGCTTCAACAGCCTCATCCGACAGATCGAGCAGGCGCGCCGCACGTTGGCAACGTGGCACGACAGCATTCCCGTGTACGGCACTGCCTACACCCAGGTGCTGCTGCCGCTGCAGACAGCGATCATGGCCGCGCGCCGGGATTGGTCCTTCGCGCTGGATGCCCAGCTCACGCAGCACCGCTGGGCCAAGGCCGAGCGCGAGACACTGCGCACGCTGTTGTGCGAGGCCGCTGGAGAACTCCTAGGCACCCGCGACGACGATGCCGAACTGAAGGCACTGTTCGACAAGCATGCTGAAGTCGACTTCGACACCGAGCGGCAGAAGGTGGCCCTGGCCATGAAGGACCTGGCGCAGGCCGTGACCGGACTGGACCTGGGTGACGACGAAGGCATCCGTACCGAGGCCGATTTCCTCGAGCGCATGCAGCAGGGGATGCGAGCCCAGGAGCAAGCCGAGGAGGCCGCGGCCGCCGAGCGTGAGGCGGCGACCCCACGCCGGCGAAAGACCGCCGCACAGCAGCGCAAGGAAGCCGAGGCCCAGCAGGCCACGCAGTCCCTGCGCGAGATCTTTCGCCAGCTCGCCAGTCTCCTGCACCCTGACCGCGAAACCGATCCGCGCCAGCGGGAGGCCAAGAACGCACTCATGCAGAAGGTCAACCAGGCCTACGCGGCCAACGACCTGCTGAGCCTGCTGGAGCTGCAATTGCAGGTCGAGCAGATCGACGCCAACCACATCGCCAAGGCCGGCAACGAGCGGTTGAAGCACTACAACAAGGTGCTGTCCGAGCAGCTGCAGGAGCTCAAGCACGAGCTTGCCCGCGTGGAGGCCATGTTCCGGTTGGATTTCAACCTGGACCCCGGCTGGGGTCTGGATCCGCGCAAGCTGGGCCAGCTGCTGGAGGGCCATGCCCGACGCCTGCGCGCCGAGCTGCAGCGGCAGCAGCGCGACCTGCTCATGCTGGAAGACGTCGGCACGACCAAGCGCTGGCTCAAGCGCCAGCAGCAGCTGTTGCGCCAAGCCGACTTCGGCACCGATTTTTTCTGACCAACGTGGCGGTCGGCCATCGTCGCGGGCTGACCTTTCAGAAGGTCACCCTGAAGTCCCTTCAGCAGCGACCCGGTGGCTCAAGCGGCACTGGGACGCCGAGCTTCAGCCCAGCTGCTTCCAGAGCTTCTTCATCTCCTTGGCCACGCGGTGCGACTCGGCGTGCACGTACTGCGACGTGGTGGTGAGGCTGGCGTGGCCCAGCAGCGCGCCCACCACGTCCAGCGGAACGCCGGCAGCCACCGCCGTGCTGGCGCTGGTGTGGCGCAGCCAGTGGGCCGAGGCCAGGCGCAGGCGCTGCGCGCCCAGCCGGTCCTTGCCCTCCAGGCGCTGCGCCACGCGCTCGAAGAGGCGCTGCAGGTCGTCGTGGATGGTCTGCGGGCGCACGCCGTCGCCCTTGTAGGTGGGGGTGCCGTCCGGCAGCGCCGTCACGGTCTCGATGGTCCCGGAGGCGTCCACCACGTCCATGCGGCCGGCGCTGGGCAGCTTCAGGTACAGGTCGTCCACCTTGCCGATGAGGTACGTGCCCGGCGGCACGTGCTCCAGGCCGTCGGGCAGCCCGCGCGCGGCCAGATAGGCCTGCAGGGCGTGCACCAGGTCCTCGGGCAGCGGCACCTCGCGGTACTTGCTGCGCTTGCCCACCACGTGCAGCACCCAGCCGCCGTCGCCCTGCTGCGAGGGCGGTATCCACTCCAGATGGTCGCGCCGCGCGGCG
>NZ_AUMO01000109.1 GCF_000430725.1 Azohydromonas australica DSM 1124 | reverse complement strand
GTTCAAGTCTGCGCAAACAAGATACCCATATTTTTCTTGACGGAGTCCGTTCGAAATAGAAAAGACTCTGGGCACATGTATTACGTTGAAGCGAAGTGAGTTCGGTTCTTCGGTAACGGTTCGGTAATGAGATCTTACGATTTCTGAATAGTTCTTTGGAAATTCTCCGTGCACTTTTGATTCATTCTCCTGCCTCGAAAGGCTGCTTGCGCATCCCACGATGAAAGCCGAAGAAATAATGAACATTGTTTTTCTCATGGGAGCCCTCGGATCTGTTAAGCCATGGTTGAGAAGAACGCAACCTTCGAGGCTACACAAGATCTTGAAGCTTGTTTATTTCAAAAATTTTACGTGGCTTAAAAATGGTCCTTCTCGCGGTGGGCCGGCAGGTGGCGTTGACAAGGGCTCGGGTGTCGTGTAAGGCAGTTACGCGAACGAAGTGTTCACTACCCTATCATGGTTATTGCTGCGGACGCTTCTGTTGGCCTCACAGCACAGTATCCGAGCAATCAGTCGCTGTAATTGCTGTCGCCGGTGCGAGCGGGAATCCTGCTGTCATCCACCGCCATCTGGGCGGTGTAGCTCGGCTCGAAGCCACCACCCCGTGCGCTTCGTGATGCGGCTGTCCGGGTTGGTGATGTTCTTCTGTGCTGTACCTTGCGCTCAAGCAAGGCGATGTCGTACTTGTAGCTCATGGGTCTGTCGTCCGGGCCGCCGGGGGCCGATCGTCGTTACCGCGTTTGCACTCGGTGTCAGCGTTACGCTGGGGTGACTCAAAGCGGTCGCGGGCCTTTCACGCGTACCTCGTGCCACGGGCCCTACTGCCGGTGGCAGTGTCAATCAAATTGCGAACGCACTGCTACTGACGGTAGATCTGTGCAGCCGAACATCTTGCCGCTTGTGCATTCAGTCGATGGGCAGCACCTGCGGCATGCTGTAGTCACGGCCTACGCCGTTACGCGCCCGAGCCAGGTTCGCTCGTGCTTGCTCGCTCAGTGCGTCAAGGTCAACGACACCGCTGGCATCACAGGGAAAACTCAGCGCATGGCGAGTAAAAAGGCTGTTGAACCGCAGTTGAAAGCCGCTGGCCTGCTTGTTGTTGCCGCTAGAGACGGAGGCCGTGGTGCTGGTGCTTGCTGTGATGTGCATAGTGCCCTCCTTTGCGCTGTAAAACCTCGCCGTAGGTCGGGAACCGCGCCGGTGCGTAGCTACGTTGCAACCAAGCTCATTCAACTTGCCGACCGCTAATTTCCTCAACGTCCTTGCCGGCCATGGAGTTGACACAGAGCATCTTCAAATTTCATCGCATGGGAGTTGGGACGGCATCTCTGCCATGTCCCGAGAGGCTGGCATCAAGTTCATTACCGTAGAAGCTCAAATTTGGATCGCTTGGTTTCAAAGAAGTCTTGCACTACTGCAAACAGTTTCCGATAAATCACTGGCACTGAGGACGTCATTCTTTAAGAATACCAAATTGGACAGGCTCTTCAAGATTTAATAATTTTGTTCAGGGTACGAGTACACAACGCTACGACGGAAACATGAAACAGTTTCCGGAGTTGAACTTACAGGCGCCGATGTTCGATGTCATGCGGCCCGTGCTGATGACCGCAGAGTGCAGTAAGTCCGTATTTCGCTGGGCCAAACCATCACTACTCCAGTAGTGCGGCCAGAAAATTTGTGGCACCATGCTCATAACAACATGTTTGAGTCAGAGTCAGTCTGCGGTCACTTTTAATGCCACGAAGCAGCAATGCAGCGGAAATATTCAACACATTCACTTGAAGGCGAGACGTATGGCAGACATCCAGCAGTTGCTCCAGCAGCGTGAAGAACTCGAGCGCCAGATCAAACAGATGCAAAACTCGGCACGCTCTGATGTGCTCACGCAGATTAGGGAGCTCATGAGCCAGCACAACCTGACGGCGGCGGACTTGACCGTGGCAGACAAGAAGGGTGCAAAAAAAGGTGGTAAAGTGGCACCGAAATACCGCGATCCGGACACTGGAAGTACTTGGTCCGGACGCGGCCTTAAGCCCAAGTGGGTGACGTCAGCATTGGACAGCGGCAAGTCGCTGGACGACTTGGCCATCAAGTCATGGTCTGCTGGCTGCGGAGCCTGAAATAGCGCTTCGGCATCCAAGTCCCACACAGCGGGGCTTTTCCTTGACTCTGATAGAAAAGGTTATTTGCTTGATAAGTTGACAGCGAGAAATAACCTTTCCCAAGCGGCCAGTTATGCCTACAACTACAGCGGTAAACCTGTCGCTAAGCTCCTTGAGTGCTGCGCTGCGTCACTTGGAAACCACTACATCGAGCTCCGGGCCGGTGACGTGTAGCAGACCGGAGTCGTCCCGCTGGAGCGACCGAAACGGGGGCATGAACTCTATGCAGTGTACTGCGCGGCTAGAAAACCTGGTTTCCGGTGGCGTGGGTAGCAGCGCATGAAGATAAACATGTCGCCCGACAGCACAGTACAGCGGTGACTTCTCAGCAATGCATTGGCATCCTGCTGGCTTCAACGCTTGTAATGCGTTCGCTGATATTTAACGAGTTTACGTCAAAGTACTGACTGGGTCACGTTCAAATGTATTGGCGCAGCCCGAAAGTTAAAATTTTCCTATGCAAAGATCATTTATTGCCTCCGAAATCGGCAACTCCTAGTTGATTCCAAGCAGGCACAGCACGCAGCCGAAGTCTGACGTGACTGACTAAACATCTGGCTGCGCCTAAGATTGACCCAGTTTAGTACTGGTACAGTTTACTTAGGTCGTGGTTGAATGCTTTACCGAGCCACGACTGCGCTGGCATTGCGCCGCGGCCCCGAGTACGCCCAGCCCGCATAGCATCAAGGTCCAAGTGCCCGACTCGGGTACGGGCGTGGCAATGAAGGAGGCTCGCTGTCCATCGAACAGGCCAATGCCGATAATCTGACCGCGGTCGTTGATGTCAACGCCGTCCATGAGGCTCCACCGATCGGCGTCCGGCCCGACAAGCAGCCGATTGAGATCAGTGCTGTGTCCCTCACGGTAGACAAATGCATGCAGTGCCCCGTCCACCAAGGAATTGCCTGCCACCCAGCCGCGTTGGTTGAGTTGCGTGTAGGCAGTGAAGCCCAGGTAAGTATTGCTGCCATCGCCGTCGCGTACCAAGTAGCCTTGTTGATCCTGCCCCAGGATCTGCCCGAAGTCGTTGATGGCATAGGCATCAAGCATTCCATCCAGGAAAGACGCACGGCCATTCTTGTAAATAAAGGCCCGCGTGGCTTCGACGCTGACCGTGGCTTGACCCACGATCGTGCCGCTGCTATTAATGCCCGTGGCGAATACCGTGCGCACGCCATCCAGATCTATGTCCAGATAACGGCTGGTTTTGCCGTCATAAAAGAAATTGCGGTCGCTGAAACTTCCCACTGCGTAGCCTGAGCTGCTCAACGCCCGGCCCAGGCCCGAGGCATTCACGCCGGGGCTGATATTAATGCTTCCTCCGCCGCCATAAAGGAAAGGTTGGGTGTAACCGTCGCCGGTGACGGAGTTGTACAAAGCTTGCCCGTGGTTGTTGATGTCCACCGGCAGGCTGCGGCTACCATCCTGCGGCAAGAAGGTGAAACTGCCCTTGCTATAAATAAATGACCGAGAAGTCAAGTCATTTTCTCCATACCCCAAGACTTCGCCGCGATTGTTGATGGCGACAGCATTGAAAGCAGTCCCGCCAGTGGTGTCGGGTAACATTTCCACGCGGTATCCTGGTGCAGCTTGTACTGCGAGTGAGGCCAGCGAAGCTACGACGGACAGTGCAGCGAATTGGTATTGCATGGTGAGTCTTCCAAGCTTCCAGGGAAAACGCAGCATAGGCAGTGCCAGCGCAGACTCCAAATGCCTTGGACGGGGGTTTTACACAAAGCCGCTACAGTCCCGGTCGCGGAGGCGGCTAAAACTCGGGGGCAATAGGTTTGCACAGCTTGCGATGCGGCTGAGTCGTTCAGTTTGCGGCTGTGCGAGTACCAGTGCCTGAAGTTGAGCATGTCGATGCCGTTCAATTGCGGCAGCCAGGGAGAGAAGTTTGCGCTCGCTCTTAAAAGCCCTTGAATCCAGACTCAACCTCATGCAAATTCAAGATTTTTATTATTAAGACTGGCAACGACAGCAAGCGAATGTTTATGAGATCTTGCCTGGTTCTCATTACCCAATATCACAAGGTGAGCCAAGATTTTTTCGAATCGCATGGGCACCATATTTTTACTGCAGTACGCAGTTCTACCGGTAGGAGTAGGCGATGAACAAGCAACTCTCTTGGCTGCGCTTGGCCGCCACGCTGGTCACTGGTGCGCTGGCCGCCACAGGTGCATTGGCCGAAGACGGCCCGCAGGCCGAGGCGGGCAGCGCACCGCCTGAAGCGAGTGCCGCGTCTGCGGCTCGGCACTGCGTGGCCGAACTGGCACCGGTGAACGCCGGCGCGCGGACTTCGGCAATCAAGCAGGGCGGCTGCTACTCCAGCTTCGCTGCCGCGATGGCGGCAGCGACAGACAACACCGTAGCGCTGGCCTCCGAGTCCTCACCAGAATCGGTCGGGGAGTCGGATCTCGCTGCAGCAGCAACGCGGGTCATCGGGATTGACTACGACGGCAGGTTCTATAGCGGCTCAAGCTTCATCTGGTATGCCCGGAACAATTTCGGCTGCTTCGGCGGGCGCTCATACACCGCCAACATGCCGGGGTCATTCAACAACCGCTTGACCTCGACCCGGGGCTTCAACGGCTGCACCCGCAACACGAGTTACTCGGGCTTCTTCCAGACTGGCTTCTGGGTACGCTGTTTCCCGAACTGCCTCTACATTGGCGATTTCATGAACAACCAGACTTCGTCCAAGCGCTGGGCGCGCTGAGCGGCTTTGGCGCACGGGTGGCCGGCGTGGGATAACGGGCCGGCCGGCAGGATGGCCGGTGCGAACACGCAGTGCCACCGTACCCTCATGGCACTGGTCAAAGCCAGAAGAGCCGACTGGAGTACCAGGTCGGCGCTGCCGGGCGGCTCCCAACGCCGGGCAGCGCAAGTGCACTGGACGGTGGGGCCGCACCACCCGTGAATCAGCGTTGCCAGTTGGCCAAGCCTGAGTAACTGGTGTTCATGCTGTTGGCACGATTGAAAAGCCCCAGCCGCTGTGCTTTCAGCGCGGCCTCGAGGTGCGACCTCACGTTGAGCTTGCGGTAGATTTGCTTGACGTAGTCGGCGATGGTGTGACGCGACAGCTGCAATTGCACACCGATGCCGGGCAGCGTGAAGCCCTTGGCCACACGCAGCAGCACGCAGCTCTCGCGTTCGGTGAGCTTGATATGCGGCAGCATCAGGTTCATGTTCGGCTTGGCCTGCGCGGCGAAGTAGGCCAGCACGCGGCGCGCAATCGATGGCGGCAGTGGAGACTCATCCTGGCTGATGCGCTGCAGTTGCGCGGTGATGAACTTGCGGGGCTGCTCCTTAAGGATGTGGCCATAGGCGCTGGCCTGCAGCGCAAGGGAAAGATGCTCGTCGTCGTGGACCGACACCACCTCTGACTGGGCCTGGGAGTGCTGCTGCAGCGCTTCCACCATGTCCACACCCGCGCCATCGGGCAGTCCCAGGCAGTCAGCACGAGGTCAAAATTCACCACGGATACCAGGCCGACCGCGTCGTGCACCCGGGCGCTTTCGGCGATCGTGGCGTCTGCAAGTCCCGCGGCACATGCCCCATGGGCTGACGCGCGCCAAGTCCGCATGACCGGTGACCGACATCCATTCGGCTTCGCTGCGGAAATTTCACAACAAGCAGCCGGAACTAATCGTCCTTTTTGAAAAGAAAGCCGATGAGAGAGGCGACCAGAAATAGCTCAACCAAATGCAGCAATGACGACCAATCCATAGCAAGGTTAACGTTTTTTGAAAAATGAAGCCACCACTATGCCAAGTAGCGGGCACAGGTTTCCATGCTTTCTAGCGCCAATGGCTTCAGACCAGTTTACGCAAACGCCGTTCTGCGCCGCTCTCCCTAGATCTTCCCATCTGCTGCCAACGCGCCGCTGTAGCGATCGGGTTTGCCAAGCCCATCACATCAAGCCCGCCCACCGGGCAGGCTGACCATGACAGGGTCACTTCAGAGTCACGATTTTGCTTCTGAGCTCCCGGCTGACCGGCCACAATTTGATGTTGCGATGGCGCTGCGGGTAACGGCTCGCCACGGCCCCGTTCCAATCCGTTCCACTGCCTTGCAAGGATTGCCTTGCTACCCGGAGTGCTACGCACAGTAAATGCGCAAACCATACCCAACGACTTGAAAACCCTGCCTTCCCGGGCAAAACCCACCCGCTCAAGGCAAGGAATACCCCCTGTATGAGCGAAAGCGCCTGTCGTCGAAGCAGTTCGGAAGGTGATGGACTTCCAATCCCACCAGCAGCACCGAGGAGGAGGAGAGAAATGACAATGCCAGACAAGTCGCGACGCGGCTTCGTGAAGCGCGGCGTCTATATCGCTCCCGCGATCCTGACATTGGCCGCAGCGCCTGAGTTCGCAAAGGCAGGATCGGTCAAGCCTCCTGCACCGCCACCACCCCCTAAACCACCCAAGCCGCCCAAGCCGCCAGCACCACCCAAGCCACCTAAGCCGCCCAAGCCTTGAAAAAGCACGGGCTGACACATGGCTTTTGATCGCTGCAGCACAAGCGACCTGCATCCCGCTGCAGCATCTTTTCAAGGTCCGCGTTGTCAGCGGCGGCCTGAAAGCTGGGGTCAACCAAGGGCTGCTTCCAAGCGCTGAATCGCCCGCACGCCAGCGGATTCGTCGCAGCCACGCAAGGCTGCTGGCATCAGTTCGCTGCACAGGGCCGCCCCTCCCTGAGTTGTAGTTGCGACAGCGACTTACTCAACGCGGACGCCGCCGTGGCCAACCTGTCTGCCGGTTCTTGGCTGAAGCCATTAGCTCCTACACCTTGCCCAGCCTCGCGCACGCGGCGGCCTGACACTGGCTCTAGTCATTCCTGCCACACTGGGAATTAGCGTGACGGTGGCATCCTCGGCATACCCATAATCCGCATCAAATCCGCGCCAGGTTTTCTCACCTCAGGTCGTGGAATTTGAGAATACCCTGAGTCAGTGGTTGCAACGCCCGGTAGCCGGCTTACGGCTACCGGCTCGAATGCTGAATTTGTTAGTCAACTCAATGCGGATCGTTGAGATGATAGTCATGCCCTTAGTCGTCTTGTAACCGATGCATTCTTTTTCACTTCTCATCGTTAGTTAACGCGATTTTTGATCAAACTGCCAGAATTGTTCTGCGCCACGGCAAACAGTTGTACGCAGCGCCACGTTCTTGGCATATTTCGTGTCAGCCAAGAATATCCAATAAAAAGAGCTGCGTTCATTGACGAGTTGCACAGCAGAGGCACGTCGATATCTTGCAAAGAACGCATCAGGCTTGCCGGCCGGGTGATCAAACCCTCAAGCCGCCGAAGCCATTGGCGGTGTTAATTTGGCTCTGCGCCATAGGGGCGTGTTGCCGGCGGCAACGTGATTGAATCCATCCAGCAGGGGGAGGTTATATGCGACGTACTGAGCAGCGGGCGCAATGTGCCCGGGCAGCGGCAACCTGCTTGCTGTCCTGCGCTTTCTTGAGCGGATGTGGTGGTGGCGATGACGCCTCAAGATCCTCCACAGCAGCAGTCTCAAGCAGTGCAGAGATACAAGTCTCCACGGCTGCAGCAAATACTGAAAATCCCCAGGCTCTCAAACTGGGAAAGCGGTTGCGTCAGTACTTGAAGAAGGGCGTGACCTCGGTTTCGATCTCGCCGGATGGGAGCACGGTGGCCGTGGCGCGTGCGGATGGCAAGGTCCGGATACTGGATGCGAACAGCGTGCTGGATGTCTCCAGGTTCGACATCGATATAGACGCTGTGGCCACCGGCATCGTGTTCAGCCGCGACAGCAAGTTCCTGGGTGTCGTCGGCCGCGACAGCGATGTCCATATCTTTGACAACTCCACGGGGAAGAAGGTCTTCACCCTGCACGGCCATGAGCATCCCATCCGTGCCATGGCGCAAAGCCCCGACGGCACGTTCATCGCCACCGCAGGTGAGGAGACGCGCGTGATGCTGTGGCGCGCGGCCACGGGCAAGCTGGAGAAGATCCTTTCGGGCCACACCGGCTTCGTCAACGCGGTGGCCTTCAGCGCCGACGGTGCCTTGCTCGCCAGCGCCGACGCCGCGGCGCGCATCCTGGTGTTCAACGTGGCCAGCGGCAAGTTGCTGCACACGCTGCGCGGGCATGCCGACGAGGTCAACGGCGTCGCGTTCCGCCCCGACGGCAAGACGCTCGCCAGCGCCGGTGCTGACGGGCAGGTGCTGCAGTGGGACCTGGCCACGGGCTACCGTACCGAAGCCTTCACCGGCCACAAGACCGCTGTGCGCAGCATCGCGTTCAACCGGGACGGCACCGTGCTGGCCAGCGGCGGCGAGGACGGGCAGATCTTTGTATGGGACATGGCCAGCGGTCGGCTGGACAAGCAGCTCAGCGCCGGCAGCGCGCCGGTCAATGCGCTGGTGTTCGATGACAAGAACAAGAACGTGCTGTTCGCCGGTGGCGACGACAACCGCGTCGTGCGCTGGAACGTGACCAGCGGCGTGGGCAAGTAGGCGCGCGCGGCGCCATGGGGCTTGCGGCACCGTGCCCGGCCTGAAGCAGTAACGAGCCAGCCTGAGGAGGAGAGCGGCTATGAAGCAATGCAATGTCCTGCGCGCGCGATGCGCCAGGCAGATGGTCCTGTTCCTGATAGCTTGGCTCGTCGCGCTGCTGTGTTGGCACAAACCGGCGCAGGCGGCCGAGCCGGCCCAGGGCCCGGGTGGGCCAATCCTGGTGCTGACCTCGGGCAACAGCAACTTCGGGCTTTACTACGCCGAGATCCTGCGCAACGAGGGGTTCAACTCGTTTACCGTGGCGGACGTCTCGACGCTCAGCGCCAGCACGCTGGCTGCCCATGACGTGGTGATCCTGGCCAAGACGTCGCTCTCGGGCGCGCAGGCGACGCTGCTGGGCGACTGGGTGACCGCTGGGGGTAACCTCATCGCCATGGCGCCCGACGCGCCACTGGCTTCGCTGCTGGGGCTGAGCACCACCGGCGGCACGCTTGCCAACGGCTACATGCTGGTGGACTCGGCCACCGCCGTGGGCAGCGGCATCGTCAACCAGACCATGCAGTTCCACGGCAGCGCCGAGCGCTACACGCTCGCCGGCGCCACGGCGCTGGCCACGCTCTACAGCAATGCCACCACCGCCACGGCCCACCCGGCCGTGACGCTGCGCAGCGTGGGCAGCGGCAAGGCCGCGGCCTTCACCTACGACCTGGCCACCTCCATCGTCTACACCCGCCAGGGCAACCCGGCCTGGGCCGCTCAGGAGCGCGACGGGCTTTTGCCGATTCGCTCGGACGACAAGTACTACGGCGCGGCCGCAGCCGACCCGCAGTCCGACTGGGTGGACCTGAGCAAGGTCGCCATCCCGCAGGCCGACGAGCAGCAGCGGTTGCTGGCCAACCTGATCACGCACATGAACCTCGCGCGCAAGCCGCTGCCGCGCTTTTGGTACTTCCCCCACGGCCACAAGGCCGTGGTCATCATGACGGGTGACGACCATGCCAACGGCGGCACGCCCGGGCGGTTCGAGCGACTCAAGCAACTGAGCACACCGGGCTGCTCGGTGGCCAACTGGGAATGCATCCGCGGCACCTCGTACGTGTACACCGACACGGCCATGAGCGACGCGCAGGCCGCCCAGTACGACGCCGAAGGGTTCGAAACCAGCCTGCACGTCAACACCCGCTGCGACGACTACACCGCGCTCACGCTGGACAGCACCTACGCCGAGCAGTCGGCCTCCTGGCGGTCCAAGTACTCCAGCGTGCCGGCACCGGTCACGCAGCGCCACCACTGCATCGTCTGGAGCGACTGGGCCAGCGGCGCGCTGGTCCAGGCCAAGTACGGCATGCGGCTGGACACGAGCTACTACTTCTGGCCCCCGGGCTGGGTCAACGACGTGCCGGGCATCTTCACCGGCTCGGCCATGCCCATGCGCTTCATGCAGCTCAACGGCAGCTTCGTCGACGTGTACCAGGCCGCCACGCAGATGACGGACGAGTCCGGGCAGACCTACCCGTACGTCGTCAACACGCTGCTGGACCGCGCGCTGGGCGCGGAAGGCTACTACGGCGCCTACACCGTCAACGCCCACACCGACCAGGCCATCACCAACGAGTCCGAAGCCGTGGTGAGCTCGGCCAAGGCCCGTGGTGTGCCGGTCATCGCCGCACGCCAGATGCTCACCTGGCTCGATGCGCGCAACGCCTCGTACTTCAGCGCCATGAGCTGGAATGGCGCAGCCCTGAACTTCAGCGTCACGCGCAGCCCCGCGGCCAACGGGCTGCAGGGCATGCTGCCGCGGCGCGCGGGCAACGAAGTGCTGTCCGCGCTCACGCGCTCCGGGAGCGCCGTGCCCTACACCATCAAGGTCATCAAGGGCCTGGAGTACGCCTTCTTCACGGCCGACGCCGGCAGCTACGTCGCCACCTACTCGGCTGACGCGGCTGGGCCGGCTGTCAGCACCACCACGCCGGCCGCAGGCGCCAACGGCGTGGGCGTATTCGCACCCGTCAAGGCCACCTTCAGCGACGCGCTGGAGCCGGCCAGCGTCAACGGTGCCACCTTCGAGCTGCGAAACGCCGCCAATGCGGTGGTGGCGGCGAGCGTTAGCTACGACGCGGCCACGCGCACGGCGACGCTCACGCCCTCTTCCGGGCTGTCGCCCTCCACGACCTACACCGCCACGCTGCGCGGGGGAAGCAGCGACCCGCGCATCAAGGACGTCGCGGGCAACCCCATGACCAGCAGCGTGAGCTGGTCCTTCACCACCGTCTCGAGCTCCGAGGTGCAGACCTGCCCTTGCAGCGGGTGGTCCGGTGCTGCCACGCCAACAAACCCATCCGTGGCCGACCCGGGCGCCCTGGAGCTTGGGGTGAAATTCCGCGTCGACGTGGATGGCTTCATCACCGGCGTGCGCTTCTACAAGGGCGTCAACAACACCGGTACCCACATCGGCAACCTGTGGGCGCTTGACGGCACGCGGCTGGCCACGGCGCAGTTCATCAACGAGAGCGCCAGCGGCTGGCAACAGGTGAGCTTCGCCACGCCGGTGCCGGTGACGGCCAACACGGTGTACGTGGCGTCTTACTTCGCACCCAATGGCAACTACGCTGGCGACAACAACTTCTTTGCCAGTGCCGGTGTGAACAACGCGCCGGTGCACCTGCTGCAAAACGGCGTGAGCGGCGGCAACGGCGTCTACGCCTACGGCAGCGCATCGACCTTCCCGGCGTCGAGCCACCTCGCCTCCAACTACTGGGTGGACGTGGTGTTCTCCCCGGCCCCGAACGGGCCGACGGACACCACGCCGCCCACGGTTGGCTCGACCACGCCGGCCAACAACGCCACGGGCGTGGCCACCACGGCAACCGTGACAGCGACCTTCAGCGAGGCGCTGGAGGCGGCCACCGTGACGGGCAGCACCTTTGAGCTGCGCACCACCACGGGCAACACGCTGGTGAGCGCCACGGTCGCGTACAACGCCGCCACGCGCACAGCCATCCTCACGCCCGCCGCAGCGCTGGCGTCCTCGACCAGCTACACCGCCACGCTCAAAGGCGGCAGTTCCGTCCCGCTCATCAAGGACCAGGCGGGCAACGCGCTGGCGGCCGATGTGCAATGGCAATTCACCACCGCGGCACGAGCAGACACGACGGCGCCCACGTCGAGCATCACGTCGCCTGCGGCAGGTGCGAGTATCCCGGCCGCCAGCAACTTGACGATCTCCGGCACCGCGGCCGATGTGGGCGGTGTGGTGAAGACAGTCGAAGTCTCCACCGACGGCGGCACGACCTGGCGCGCAGCCAGCGGCACTGCCAACTGGACTTACGCCTGGATGCCGGGCACTACCGGCAGCGCCATGATCATGAGCCGTGCAGTGGACGACAGCGGCAACGTCCAGTCGCCGCCAACGGGCAGGACGGTGACGGTCGTGGAGGCGAACTGTCCGTGCTCGGCCTGGCCGGCCTCTGCAGCGCCGACGGTGGCCAGCGATCCGGATGACACCCGCATCGTGAACGTGGGCGTGAAGTTCCGCTCCGACGTGGACGGCTACATCACGGGCATCCGCTTCTACAAGGGGTCAGGCAACACCGGCACGCATATCGGCGCGCTGTGGACGAGCACCGGCACGCTGCTGGCCTCCGCGACCTTCGTCAACGAGACGGCCGTCGGCTGGCAGCAGGTGAACTTCGCCACGCCGGTGCGCATCACGGCCAACACCGTCTACGTGGCCTCGTACCGGGCACCCCGAGGTCGCTACGCCAGCGACGAGTACTACTTCACCGACCGTGGCGTGGACACCGGGCCGATCCACCTGCTCAGGCGCGGCGTGAGCGGGGGCAACGGGGTGTACATCTATGGCGGCACCGCGCCGAGATTCCCGACCTCGACATACCGGGCGTCGAACTACTGGGTGGACATCGTCTTCCAGACCACGCCGTGATTGCCGGCGCCAGCATCCCACGTGCTCGCTGGCTTGGCCACAACACCGACACCAGTGCCAGGCGACCTTCGATGTCGGCCGACTTGGTGAGGTAATGGCCAAGGCCTGCCGCAGCGGATTTGCACCGATCGGCCTCCTGCTGCTGGTCAGTGCGATCAGCAGCACGGCGAGTGCCGTGGGCCTGATGGCGCGGCGCCTTTGCTGTGGCCGGGCTGCCAAACATGGCAACGCGAGAAGCCCGATGGGTTGCCATGTCGATCGCGGGCGGGATGGAATTGACAGCCCGAGGGGTACAGCCTTGCAACCACAACAGCGGCGCCATTGCTTGTCAGGAGTCCTCGCTGTCGTCATCCATGGGATTCTCAAACCGGCATGCGGCGTCTGCGACTGTTGAAGAGACGCCGAGTGCGCCGGCGCATCGAGCGACAGCTGCACCGTGGAAAAAGTGCGCGGCCCCAGCCGGGGCTGCACTGGACGCCCTGCTCGCCGTGCAACTCGACAATGCCGAGCACCTGCGCCAGCCTGACACCCGGTTTGCATTCAGCCTGAACTGCGCCGAACTCCATCTGTCCGACCATCTCGGAGGTGTGCGTGCCTGCAGCGGAATCCCGATGCCGGTGTTGCGCACGCTCAATTCCAGCTCGGTGCGCAGGCGCCGGGACGCAAGCTCAATGCTCCGTCTCGCGACGATGTACTTGGCGAGGCTGGTCAGCGCGTTGGAGAGCACCTGCGACAGCGACACCGGATCGGCCTGCAGCACCAGGGCAGCTTGGCCGCTGTCATGGGGCATTTTTGCAATTCCTTGGTTTTCATGACGTCAGGCAGAAACCGGGACAATTGCGCAATCGGCTCCATACGCTGACGGAGCCCCCTAGTGGAAATACATAACGATGGTCGGAGA
The DNA here is from genome assembly GCF_000430725.1 of Azohydromonas australica DSM 1124. GTDB lineage: Bacteria > Pseudomonadota > Gammaproteobacteria > Burkholderiales > Burkholderiaceae_C > Azohydromonas > Azohydromonas australica. The sequence goes on along the minus strand of NZ_AUMO01000109.1, from coordinate 6,486 downwards.
CATGAGCGGAAGAAAGGTGTTCAGGGTGGTTTGCGTCCTGGCGGGCCTGGGCCTGATGGCAGTCGCAGGGAAGGCCCTAGCTGAGGTTGAGGCACAGCGCACGGTGAGCAGTGATGGCAGCATGCTTGTGCCGACAGCTGCGGGTAGTAGCGCCAGCCCGGCTTTCGCCGGTGCACTGCGCGAGGGCGCTGCACTGGATGAGAGGGCAACATTTCCAGCGTCTTCGCTGAGCGCTGGCGAGCTGGCAGAGCAGCGACGGCACTACCGGCCAAAGTCGCCGCCCTACGTCCACACTCGAACCGACCGGGCGTTGCCAGAAGCAGTGATCGAACAGGATCGGCGCTTCCGTCTCTACGCGCGCGAATCGGGCTTCCCCTACCGCGCCATTGGCTTTCTGACCTTCAAGCAGGGCAGCTTCGACTTCTTCTGTACCGGGTTCTTGATCAGCAAGGATACGGTGGCCACGGCCGGCCATTGCGTGCACGAAGGCAGCGGCGGACGGTGGAGCGAGGACGTCAAGTTCTATCCAGCCTACAACAACGGCTCCGCCCCGTTCGGCTCCTGTGGCGCGCGACGTCTGTATGCGGTGGCAAAGTGGACCGAAGACGGTATTGAGGAACACGACTACGGGGCCGTGAAGCTCAACTGCCAGATTGGCGAGACCACGGGCTGGTTCGGCTACTACGCGTCAGCGGAGTCGCAGGTCGGGGTGTCGGTGCTACTCATGGGCTATCCGGGAGACAAGCCACGGGGAACGATGTGGGGAGGCGGCGGCGACATCGTCGCATCCAAGCCGCGCACGACGCACTATCAGATCGACACAAGCGGCGGCCAAAGCGGCTCGCCCGTGATTGAAGCGGACCGCGGCGCCAGCAAGTCACGCTGCTATGGCACTTGCGCCGTGGCAATCCATACCTATGCCGGATTTGACCCTACCAACAGTGCCACGCGTATCAACGAGGCGGTGGCTGCCAGTCTGACGGCGTGGAAGAACGCGCCCTGAGGCCGCCGTTCCAAGTCTTGGATCGACTGATAGCGCCAAGAGCCTGGGAACCTGAACGGAACTCCATCGACAGCAGCATGAGCGTCCATCAGCTCGGTGGCGGAGCGGTGATGCGCAGCATCCTGGCTTTGGAAGGCACGCCGTTGCCGTTGAAGATGAAAACCATGTAGTGCCCAGGCGGCAATGCGTTGACGTTGGCCGGGAGCGTAGCGCGCAACTGCACCCCCGTCTGCGTGAAAGGCAGTTCCATGAAGCGCTGATCGTGGTTGAAGCTGTGGGTGACCGAGCCGGTGCGCACCAGCGTCAGCCGGCGCGCCTGAACGCCACTGGGCAGCGTCAGCGTGAGTTCGCCACCCACCAGGGCTTTGGTTGGCGCGGTGGCAATGCCCGGACGTGGGGCGAAGCGGCCGGAGCCATCGCGCCGGAACAAGTAAGGCGGAAACCAGACCTCGCCATTGAGCTGACTCACTGGCCCGTATGCGCCTCCGCCGCCGGTCAGCACACTGGCATCGGGCAGCAGGATCGAGGCCGAGTGATAGAGCCGCGCCTGCGTGGCGCGCGCGGTGGGCGTCCACAGGCCTGAAGTCGGATTCCAGAGTTCCGACACGTAGTGAGCGTCATTCAGGACGTTGGCCGTGGTCGAGCCGCCGTTGAGCCATACCTGTCCATCGGCCAGTACCGTGGCATTGCCCCATTGGCGATCAAGGGCCGCAGACGCGATGGACTGCACGACCGGTTCGCTGCCGTTGATGTCCACCACCACAGCCTGGCGCAGCTTGCGCATTGAGATGATCTTGCCGGGAGCGAACATCACGCCCGGATAGCGTTCCGACGCGGCAGGCGCGATGGCGGCAAGCGGAGTCAACGTCCCTTGCGCCGTCGGGTCCAGTCGGAACATCAAGCCGTCGTGTCCCAGTATGAAGATGTCGCCCGCCGGTGCAAGCCAGGCACGCGGGTAGAAGAAGCTCTCTGCCGTACTGCCGTAGGCGGCATCGGTGGTGGCACCAGTGAGGCTGCGCCAGCCGATGCCGGGCGTATAGACCTCAGGCGTACTGGCCACATTGCGTTCGTACACGATAGGTCCATCGCGCACGATGTTGATGCGCCCACCCATCACGACTTGCTCTCCATTGGGCATGACGACCAGGCTCGGATACCAGCGCTGATAGGCCATGACTCCCGCCTTGCTCAGCACGTTGGTGCGCGGGTTGAAGACGTTCACATCGGCGTTGCCGAAGTCCTCGGGTGTGCCCGGGTTCTCGTCGCCACCCATCAGCACCACCCTGCCGTCAGGCAACAACGACTGGGCCGAGCAGAAGATGTCGGTGCCGGTGACGTTGGGTAGCGTCAGGAAGGCCTCCGGACCACCACCGAGCTTGGGGTCCCAGACCGTGTAGTGAAAACCAGCACCCTGACGGCCCGCCGTGTCGGTGCCGTAGGCCAGGACCCGGCGATCAGGCAGCAGCACCATGTGAATCGGCATCACGGGCCACACGAACATCGGTCCGAAGGCGCCTTCCAAATGCGCCCGTGGCCCTCCATTGATCGGTGCTATGGACGACTCTGGCGGTGCCTGCGCGGATGTTGCCGGTGCAGTGACCGAAAGCTCCTCAAGGTGCTTGGCTCCGCTGGCGACCAGGGCCTCACGGCCGATGCGGGCCAAGTCCGTTTCGTCGCCGCAGCCACTCAACAGGCCTAACAGCAGCACCAGCGAACAATAACCTGGCCTACGGACAGGAACAGGAGCAGTACCTGTAGATTGACCCGCCAAATTGACTTGAGCCTGTGAGCCTGCTTCATGAACCGGGGGCTTCTTCACCAGCTCTTCACGAAAGCCGTGACTGTCGAACAAGGACACACCCTGCTGCAAACTGACGTAGCGGTGTAGTGCCATGGCATGCCCCTCCATGCAAAACAGCTTGGTGCTCAGAATGTCAAGAAGCATCCCACTGCCGGTGTACTTGCAGGAAAGACGAATTCGAACTATCAGCCGGCATAAACCGACAGCGACGGTAATAATTCCTCCCGGCCGCGGCTTAGTGACACCGCGGCAGGTAGGTGTTGGCCTGCGTGGATCGGCAATCCCATTCCGATGGACGTCGATGCGGTCAATGGTTTCTTTCCCATCCAACAAGGTCGGCCCCGGCTCGGTGATCGACGACAAGCTGGGCAGTCGCGACTCTGGGTGAAGGAACTGCGGACTGGAAGCGCCTAAGGTCACGGTGTCCTGAGTCGCTCGGGGCACGTCCGTGCAGTAGCCGTCCTGAGCCTGCGGCCGCTGCCCACCCTTTATCAGGCTGCTGCATAGATGAGCCGGTAGACGGCACTGTTGTGCTCGTCGCTCACCGGCATGGACCCATCCTTGAGCACCAGCACATCGACCGGGCAAGGTACTCGTTGTCATCGATGAGGCCAATAAGGAACGGTTCCCAGCGAGAGATTCCGTGCCGGCATTTCGTGCTGCACCACTGCCTGAGCAGGCACAGCCCGCCGTCGAAATCCTATACAAGGAAAACAGATACGTAATGGAAAGGCACTTGGCTTGACGTAGCCGTCCGCCAGGCGTAGCAGGGAGAGACGCGGTCGCGCCAGCGCAGGTCCACCTGCCAACGAGGAGGCCGCATGCACGCCCGTTCTTTCGTCGCCGTTGCGTTCGCGCTGCTGTTATGCGCTGCCGAGCCGGGCATCGCGCAGCCCCGCTACCGCGTCATCGATCTCGGCACACCCGGTCCCGAGTACGTCTCGAGCCAGGCACTCGCAATCAACAACCAGGGCCAAGTGGCCGGTTACGGTGCGCAAGGTACGTACGGGCCGTTCATCGCGTTTCGCTACGGCAACGGCGTGATGCGTCCGCTGCGGATCGCGGCGTCCCGCGGCGAGCTGAGATTCGGGCGGGCGATCAACGGCCGCGGCTGGGTGGCCGGCGATGCCATGCTGGCCCGCTGCGAATGCTTGAGGGCTTTCATCTACGACGGCACAAAGGCGACGATCCTGGGCCATCTCGCCGGCCCTGGCGTCAACGGCACAAGCAGCGCGTTCGGGATCAACCGGGCCGGCCACGCGACCGGCGTCACGCAGGTCGCGATACCCGGCTCGCCCTATCTCCAGGAACACGCCTTCGTCTGGAACGGCACGCGCATGCGCGACCTTGGCACGCTTGGTGGCACCTACAGCGTCGGCTACGCGATCAACCGCTGGGGCTGGGTTGCGGGGCGGTCGCAAATGGCCGATGAGGAGAGTCAGCACGCGTTCGTTTACAAGGCCGGTGCGCTGCACGACCTCGGCGTGCTCGGCGGCGAGTTCAGCATGGCGGTCGCGATCAACGACAAAGGCTGGGTCAGCGGCGCGTCAACGACCTACTACGGCTCGCCGGTCCAGGCCTTCATCCACAAGGGCCGGGCGATGCGCGGGCTCGGCCCCCAGACCTATTGGGGGTACGGCATCAACACGCACGGCTGGGTGGTCGGCGTCGGCAGTGCACCCGGCGGCGGGGGTGCGATCAACGCGTTCCTCTACGACGGCAGCACGGTGCACAACCTGAACGACCTGATCGAAGGTCCGGCTGCGGCCAAGGGGTGGTTGCGCGAGGCCTACGGGATCAACGACCGCGGCCAGATCGTCGGCGTCTGGTTCCCTGACCGTACCGAGCCGATCGAGCACGCATTCCTGCTAACGCCAATCGAAGGCCAGTAGCCGGTACGTCGACGGCTCGGTGCCGGCCAGTACGCCATGACTGTCGTGGTCAAGGAAGGGCGGTGGACGCGCGGTGAAATACGACAGGGCGCACGAACTGGGCTCCGGAGCCATCGAGCACGCGCTGGCGCTACTCGACACAGGCGAGCCGTCCACCGTAGGTGCCGCAGCCGCTCTCAGCGGCAACGCCGCCGCATCGAGGCCACCAAACGACGCCCCGATAGCTTTCGATATCGAGGTACAGAAAGCCTGACGCATCAGCAGCGTCCGCATCCGACGGCCGCGCGCCCTCCAAGGCACCGCTGGTACTGCGGCGTTCTGATGGCGTCACAGCCTGAGCTGGTTGCAGTTGGAAAGGTACCCACAAAGCCGCTTGCCTGCCGTTCGTTGCATCAGCCCTCTCAAGCGAGCAAGGGCGCGCCGCCGCCGGCCCGATGTAGGGTGTTGTCCTGCGGCGGCCGTTCTTTTCTTCCTCCCTCCCCTCCGCCGCTTTTCTGGGTCCGCCCCGTGCGGGCCTTCTTTTTGTCCGAAACGTCCAGTTGGCTATCGCGGCGTGCGTCGGGCAGCACGCCGGCGCGCTACAGCACCCACCACGCCCAACCCGGCCAGCATCAGCGCGGTGGTTGTCGGCTCGGGAATGGCATGGATGTTGTCGATGCCAATCGAGGCCGCGATAGGCTCACCAGGAAAGTCGCCGCTCGTGCTGTGATAAATGCGAAAGAAGGTGGTGTTGGTCAACGCGCTCGTCACGTCGCCCAACTCAGCCACAAGATGAGATGCGGTGACAGGAAAGACATAGCGTGTCCAGTCTGATCCGGCAGCCAGGTTGGCAACGAAGCTGGTATGCGCCTCGTTTTGTGGCGGCAGCGGAATCGGGTCCTCAAAGAACAGCCGCACTGCAACATTTGTCGCACCGAGGTTCTTCAAGTCCATGGCAATGTGCGTGATGCCGGCAGCCAGGTAATTTCCAGTCCACGGGCCGGCATTGTTTGCCACCAGGCGGCTACCCGCGGTGCCAGAACCGGTTGAGGTGATACGCAGGAAGGCGTCGCCTGATCCACCGGGGCCGCCGGTCGGCTCCACCGGTAGCGGCACCAGGGGCGCTCCGGCCGGCCCACCGCCAATGAACCATCCTCCGTTGGAAGACGTGAACGTCTCGGTCTGGCCCAGGACAACCGCATGCAAAGGCGTGGCAGCAGCAAGCGACAGAGACAGCGCGGCAAACATGTGGCGACTGGTTGACATGACATCCTCCACCGGTGGGAGTGAGCGTCGGGCAAACTCCTTTCCTGCCCCACCCGTTCAGAGCAGCGGCTCGCGCCATGTAGGAAGCCGACAACCTTGTTGCACAAACGAAGTGGGAAGCGCCTTGTTTGAGACGAAGGACGTTGGTTCTCCCCGAAAACCCTCACCTATCCTCGATGGCACGACGCCACGGGCCGACGGCTCAGACACCGTCAACCCAGCTTGAACAGCGCCTTCAGCTCCGCCGTCGGCAGCTGGCCGATCCAGGTCTCTCCGCTGCCCACCGTCATCTCGGCCAGCTCGCGCTTGGCGCGGATCATCTCGTTGATGCGCTCCTCGAAGGTGCCGCGCGTGATGAAGCGGTGCACCTGCACCTTGCGCTGCTGGCCGATGCGGTAGGCCCGGTCGGTGGCCTGCGCCTCCACCGCCGGGTTCCACCACAGGTCGAAATGCACCACGTGGCTGGCCGCCGTGAGGTTCAGCCCCGTGCCGCCAGCCTTGAGCGAGAGCAGGAACACGCGCTGCCCGGGCTCCTCCTGGAAGCG
>NZ_KE387226.1:11344-20446 GCF_000430725.1 Azohydromonas australica DSM 1124 | reverse complement strand
CCTACAGGGCTTGCCCATCAAGCGAGCCGTATACATGCGTGCAGACCAGTTCCATCACAACGTAGAGCTTGCAAAAGGCGTCGGCTCCATACATTGCGGAAAAGTACGAGATCCCCGTCAAGCGGCTCGAATTTGCCGGACACGATGGTCCAAAACGCTTGCCGCGTCCCGATCGTCGTGAACGGTCGGTCACGATGCCGAAATCGGCGGTCACGTTGCGTCGAAATACGCACCACATGGACAGGTAGCAACCCCTGGGCGCCAACTCGCACGCAAGGCACCCGGTTACGAGCGTAACGCACCACTGCTTACGTTAGCTTGCCGGGCGGGCGATCGTGGTGCGCCGCCGCAAAGACGTGCTGGTATCGGCTGCACCAGCATGCTGCAAAGGCGGTGTTCCTGGCCCAGGAGAGCGCTATGAAATACCTTATATCCGGCCTTGCGGCGTTCCATCAGGTTCCGCGTCCCGGCGGCAAGGATCGGTCGCGATCGTGGCGCCTCGCAGACGGCGCTGCCGGGATGCTCGCCATCCTCCTGCCTTTGGCCACTGGCGCTGCTCTGGGCGGCACGCTCATAGACACGACGCCTGGCGCCGAGTCCGAGATCGTTTACTTCGGCGAACCCGATACCACCACCTACGGCCAGACCTTCATGACGCCGCATGCCGACACACGGCTGGACAGCTTTACCTTCTTCCTGAGCCACATCATCGGCAGCACCGTGCGCTTGCGAGCCTACGTGTACGAATGGAATGAAGCCGAGGGCCGGGTGGAAGGCAGCGCGCTCTACACCAGCGGCGTGCGCAATCTGCTTCCAGGGCAGGTGCAGTTCCGGCCCTTCACCATCCGGACCCAGGGTGTGGAATTGACACCCGATCAGGACTACGTCGCCTTCTTCAGCACCGCAGGACTGTTCGACGGCGTCGCGGGACAGGCCCGGTGGCGATCCATTGAAACCGATGCCTACTCGGGCGGCCATTTCGTCTACCACAACAGCGGCGGCCACCTCCCCGATCCGCTAACCAAATGGGATTGCGGCAGCAATTGCGACTTCCAAGGGCCGAGCAGCGATCTTGCATTCCGCATGACCTTCAACATGCCTCCCGTGCCCGAGCCCTCGACAGCGGTGCTGTTGTTGGTGGGGCTGGGTATGGTGGGTGTGGCGACGCGGCGCCGAGGTTCCCCAGAAGCTTGGCCGCATGCTCCAGCATCTGGCGGTGGGTAGAGCACGATGCGATGAGGCGCACATTCGCGGCGGCCTCGCGGTATTCAGGTCGTGCGCCGATGGTGGGCGCAGTGGACAGCGCCCAACGGTCAAATTTGTCGTAGGTATCCCCACACTGGAACATCGCTTGGTCGTAAGGCGCAACATCCGGCCGTGCTCCTTCAAGGTGATCCACGCCCGCGCGAAGTTGGAGATCCTTTCCTGCGCGTGCGACCAGACAGCGAGCGCTACGTACGATCGCCTAGTCCTAAAGCGGCATAGTGGCGCAGCGCGCCGGGGCTGCGACCGCGGATGCGACCGGGCTCAGCGTTGATCCGAACGAAGTCCCCATCCACAGGGCAATCTCGGAAAGCCCCCGCGTCAGGCTGAGGCGCTTGCAGCAGGCACTGGCCCGTCTGGGTGGCGGTGCTGGCCGCTAAAAGCTACGGCACCGAGGACCAGAGCAGGTACGCCACACCAGTGAAGATGGAGGCGTAGGACAGCAGCACGGCAGGGGCCAGCGCGACATCTGTGGAACGCAAGCCAGTTCTCCTCAATTCGAAGCCAGGCAGGCTGCACGACAAGCTCGCGCCCGACACAGTACAGACTAGCGCTGCATCCACGAATGTGCGTATCCCAAACCACACCGCCGTCGCCCGGGTAGGGGTCAACGTCAGCGACAGCGAGGGCCAGCTGCATGCGCTCGACCGCCGCATCGGCATTACGCTGTGGTCGGCGCCGACAGGCCTCTACAACTTTGCGACGCCAGCCCTGGCCGACGGCGTGCTCTACGTCGGCTCTGAGGGCAACGGCCTCCGGGCCCTTGAAGCGAAGACGGGCGCGCTGCGCTGGCAGCAACGCGCCGTGAGCGGCGTGCGCACCTCGCCCGCACCGGTGCCGTGCTGCACAGCCTTGGGGGTGTCGGATTTTGGTGCGCTTCGATGTCAACAACCTAATAGATTCAAAAACTTGCGTCGCTGCGGCTGCGCGACGCGCACCTGGGACAGTTGAAGCCGCTGGCCGACTTCGACTGGAGCTGGCCTAAGGAGATCGACCGTGCCGCCTGTTGGAGGGTAGAGATGACCCTGTTGCCAGAGCCATCCCTACTCTCCAACAGCTGGCGCTGAACGTGCTGCGCTACGCGCACCAGCAGCTCGCACCGTACAAGCGCGTGCGCCGCATCGACTTCCTGACCGAGCTGCCCAAGACTATCTCGGGCAAGCTGCGCCACGTGGAGCAGCGCAGGCTGGAGGCGGATCGCCGCGAGCGCGGCGTGCGCGAGGCCGGGGAGTTCTTCGAGGAGGATTGCCCGGGGTTGAAGTCCGGAGGTTGAACCGCCGGCGCCGAGCGGCCGCGTGCATTGCGAGCACGCGGTCGGCGCGCCTGCCGCTAGTCAGAGTAGGGGTAAGTGCGGCGTGTGGCGCCGCGCCCGCGCCATGCCGCCCAGTGCGCACAGCCCACCCAGCAGCAGTGCCCAGGTGGAAGGCTCCGGCACGGGTGGGCTGAAGGTGAAGTTGTCCAAAGCGAAGGCAAATGAATTGAATTGCTGGCTTTCACCCTCAATGACCAAGGACGCGATGTCGCGCCGGTTGCTGACGAAGCCATGGAAAAACCATTGCCCGACGGTGGGCTCGGTCGCGTAGGTGAGGAGCTGCTCACGGCCCTGAGTGAAGCGGATTGTCAGGTCGAACTTGCTGCCCATGTAGCGATTGGTGTCGAAGCCGAAGGCGGTCACGGGCCGGTCGAAGGTCACCGTGAGCGGATTGCCGTTGGTTTGGACAAAGCCGTCGAGAAAGCCGCCGTCGGAGGTAGGGCCCCGGTCGATGTTGAAAAAAAAGCTCTGACCGATGGCGGTCGAGTAGGTGACTCCCGGTTGTATATCCCCGGGCCGGATCGGGGTGCCATGGTCCACCACGAGGTTGGTCCTGGAGTTGAGCACGCCCGTGCTGATTGGAAAGTGTGAGCTATCGGTGAAACGCTCGACCGTGGCCGGGATAGGCAATACGGCGTCGAAGGCTTGGCGGTCGGAGAAGTGCGTGAGGTTCCCCGCATGGATTGAAGGGGCCAGGACCAGGCTGAAGGCGGCCAAGCCGACAAGCTTCCGGACACTTCGTTGCATGCCGCTGCTCCGTGCGATGAAGGCTCCGTGCAGCATGGCCGGGAAGCGGGCGTTCGGGTGTTGAGCGCGCGTAGCAGATCGGAAAGTGTGTAATCGACGTGGCCGGACAGTCCCGTGCCGCCCGGCCCGGCCTTCACCTTAGGTCGCCTTGGCCTTCACATACCGTCCTGGCGCCGGCTCGATGGGCTTGTGTTTCTTGCTGCTGCCATCTGCGCGCACGAAGCGCGCACTCGGCTCGCATGCCCCTTTTGCGAGCCACAGCTCAGCGTCCCTCTCTTTAGAAAACAATCTCCGGAGCCCGTCCCACGCCGGTGTGCGTTCCTCTATTGCTCAGGGCTGCAGCGCTAGCGCAGCCACCCTTGCCGGCGTGATCTCAGGGATGGCCGCTCCCTCGGCGAACAACTTATCGAGCTTGCGGTTCAGCTCCGTAATCAGCTTGCGCCGCAGTTCTTCGCCCTCGATCTGACGCAAGTCCATGTAAGTCACGAACGCGAGCATGAGCTGCTGCCTGCGGTTGTCCATCCCTACCTCGCTTCCTCGGTGACGGTCCACACGATGTGACTAGGACAATCGTAGTCCCAGCCCGCCAAGGGTCGTCCTTTGCTCTTCACAAACCTGTCACACACCGGGACTCCTCTGCCGCGAAGATGCCGCCCTATCGCGAGGCCAAGGCCACGTGCAGTTGGGAATTGGGGAAATCATGGGTGTCAGAGGGAGGCTTGCTTCGTTGGTCGGTGCCACGTTGCTCGCCGGCGTGGGCGTTTCAGCGCAAGCTGCTCCCGTGAAATCCGCCGGCACGGCTCACGTATCGGTCACGGGTGCCTCCAGTGCCACCCCCGCTTCGGTGCTCCCCGGTACCGCCACGACGGCCAGCACGTCTGCAGCCGCCACGTCCGGCTCCAGCAGTTCCGCCAACGGCATCGGCAAGAACAGCTCCGGTTCGTCGAACAGCTCGGCCAACGGCAACGGGACCAGCGCTGCTTCGCCTTCTTCGGGCGGCTCAGCCAGCAACGGCGCCAGCGCTTCCAACGGCTCCGCCAGCAGTGCCAACAACGGCAACAGCAGCAGCTCCAATGGCAGTGCCAGCACCGGTACGGGCGACGTTCCGACGCCGGGCAGCACGGTTTCGTGGATCGGGTCCACCTTCGACGTGACCTACGCCTACGACGACTTGATCAACGCCACGGCAGCGAATGATTTCTACGGCCTGGTCAGTGGCAATGACAGCAAGGGCATTGACGAGCTGGGCCTGAGCTGGGGCAACGGCTGGACGCTGGTGGCCAAGGACAACACCGACAGCAGCGACGACGTCAGCAGTACCTGGCAAGGCATCAGCTTCACGGTCAATGCCAGTGCCAAGAGCCCGGAGGGATTTTGGTCACTCAGCGGCTCGGGCAGCAGCCTGGCAACCGGACCGCTCCAGCTGGACATGGTGGCCGTGGTGAAGTCGAGCACCGTCTACGCGCTGTACTTCTTCGATGACGTCCTGTTCGACGGCTCGGCCGTTGGCAGCTGGCTGTCGCCTGCCTTCAACAGCAAGGGCGTGCAGCAGGACCTGTCGCACCTGAGCGTGTACCTGCGCATGGGCGATCCGTACGGTGTGCCAAGTGGTACCGGACCGGATTCGGAAGGCATGGCCATGCCTTCCGGCGGCGGTATGGCAATGCCTTCTGGCGGCGACCTGGCCATGGGCGCGGGTGGATCCTTGGGCCCGATTTCCGACCCGGCCCCCAACGCCGTGCCCGAGCCCGGCTCGCTGGCGCTGGTGGGCGTGGCGCTTGGCGCCATGGCAGCCATCCGCCGCAAGGTGATGCGCCGGTCAGCTTGAGCAGCGGCGCCTGACTTGCCCCGATTACAGCGAGCGCGCGCGTGAGAAAGCCGTGCGGCCTGCCCTCTTCCCAGGCTGCTGTATCAGGGAGCAATGGAATCCGGGCACGGATGCCCCAACCAAGACCGTTCCCTCAAGCTGCCCAGAGCCGGCCGCCTGGAGGTGGTAGACGCGGCTGGGGCCATTGAGACCGTGACCGCGCTGCCGAACGGCCCCCCCGCCTACAAAGGCGACGGCGTGTGGCCACAGACCATCCACGACAACCTGCGGCGTCTATTCGAGCGCGTGGCCCAGCGCCTCGAAGGCAAGGACCGGCTCGGTGCGCAGCGGCTGCTGCCTGGCCTCGGCTCACAGGCTGCCACACCAGCGCCAGCACGGCGGTGGCCGCCGGCGTGCCGCTGGACGTGGTGGGCGCGCTGCCGGGCCTCGCCAGCCTCACGACCACATCGCAAGACGTGCACGCCGAGTCGCACCGCGTGGCCAAGGAGATGAAGAAGCTCTGGAAGCAACTGACCTGAGGCGCAGCAACGGCTTGCCCAGTCCAGATCACCTACCCTTCAGTGCACCACCAGCACCGGAACGGCGCTATGCGTGAGCACCTTCGGCGTTTCGCTGCCCCGTAGCAGCGCAGCTACGCCGTGCCTGCCGTGCGAGGCCATGACGATGAGGTCGCAGCCCTGCTGGCTGGCGTAGTTGCAGATCGCCTCCCAAGGATGGGCCGCCTCGACGGTACTGGCACGGCAAGGAACGCCGGCTCTCTGTGCGGCCTCCATGACAGCCTGGACGCGTTGCGAGGCAGTGCGCTCCTGGTCTTCGAAGAACTCCTGCGGCGGCGTGGGCTGTAGGTCGGAAACGGTGCCGTAGGGAAACAGCTCCTTGGCGCTGAGGGTGTGCAGCTCGGCTCCGCAGAGTTTGGCCAAGCCGAGCGCATGGCGCAGTGCTTTGGCGCAGACATCCGAGCCGTCGGTGGGAAAGAGGATGCGGGTGTACATGTCATCCCAGGGCTGCTCACTTCTGCCAAATGCCTGCGTAGTTGAGCACTTTGTCGAGCGAGAACGCATTGCGGTACAGGGCCTGGGAGATATTGCGTTCACCGTTGCCGCGCAGCAGGTTCAGCGCGAGTTGGCGTAGACAGGTGAAGACGCCGGGATTGCGGCGGATGCGGCTGGCGTCCTCAGCCATGGTGGTGTCGAGCACATGAGGCAGGCTGTTCTCGATGCTCCAATGTTTGCGTACGACGCGGGCGAACTCTCGGGCGGTCACCTTGGTGCTGCTGAGCGTGCTGAGGTAGTACGCCGGGGCCTGAGCGCAGGGGACGAAGCAAGCTGTGGCGGTATCAAACACCTCGGTGGTGCGGCGTACATAGATGAGGGTAAGGAAGTGGTCTTGCCAGGACTCCACGCCGCTGCCCGGGGGCAGTGCGCACACCCGCACCTTGCGCTGCTCGACTCGGTTGCGCTGCCCGACATCACAGTCATAGGCGCAATCAGCGACCGGGCATTGCTGCGCGTGTTTGTGCATGGCGTCATGCAGTCGGGGCTGGTTGGCTTTGAGCTGGCACAGCACGTGCGCCCCAGCAGCCGTTACTTGATCAACTGTTTTTTTGCAGATGTAGCGCGTCCAATGTGAAGGTGCACCCGGCCAAGTCCAGTTCTTCGATGAGCCGTTGCACGGCAGGAATCTCGTGGTCCTTGCCTTCGCCCTCGATGAGCACGTGCCCCAACACCAAGCGCTCATGGACTGCCAGCGCACTGAGCACCTGAGCGGCCTTGCGATCCTCGAACTGGTCCCAAGCTGCCGCGCAGCGTCTTGCCGTCCATCGCCGCGAGCGCACGCTGCGCTGGCGCCTCGGGTGCGTCGCACAGCTGCTCCTCGGCCATCAAACGCATTGCCTGCTCCAGCTCTGCCGCATCGAGCCCCTGCAGGATCTTCCTTATCCCTGTGTAGGCCGGTGCGCGCTTCCAAGCGCTGCCGAACGCCTCGTTGAGCCGCTGCCAGTGCGTGTCGATGAACAGGTGGATCTTGCGGTACGACGTTGCCCCGGAAGCGACCGCCAGCACGCAGTACAGCAGTGTGTGCACAAGGTCGTAGCGCTTGCCTTGTGCGCGGCGCGGGTCGCTCACCCTCGCCAGACATTCCTTCAACGTTTTCATCCGCCTGCCGTCATTGCATTACCGGCTCGCCATTATCCTTGGCAGAAGTGAACAGCCCTGGGGTACAGGCCCCACGCAAAGCGGTTCGCGAGGGCTTGCCAATACAGCCCTCGTGCCGCTCTCATTCCCGCGCGAGGGGGGTCCCGTACTTTTCCGAAATTTTGGTGCGCTTGGCCCGGACAGTAGGCCCCTCCCCCGAGGTCCGTACCCACATCGAGCATAGTCCGCCCGCGCTGGCGGCCAATGCGTCCGCGAAGTTGCCTGCAACGGTGTGGGAATATCCAGACACCCACAGTCCGTTGAGATCGCATTCATTCTGGGCTGATTGGTGATCGGGAAACTCGCAACTTTGCAAGCTGGACTTTGGCCATTCCCGCGCTGCAAAGGCGAAGCGGCCCGGCTCGTAGACTGACTTCTTTCCCCGGCCAAGGGAGAAGACCATGTCTGCTCTGCCGACCCGCTTCGCGCAGGTCATTTTGTGGTTCGCGGGGCTGTTTTGTCAGCGGACTTGGCAGCATGCCCAGCTACTGCTTATGGGTGCAGTGCTGGTGCCCGGAGCGCGCACGGTAGCTAGCGTACTGCGGGTACTGGGACTGGCGTACGAGCCGCATTTCGTGAACTTTCATCGCGTGCTCAGCCGCGCGGTGTGGTCGCCACGCGCTGCAGCGCGTGTGCTGCTGGGACTGCTGGTGCGCACCTTCGTGCCCGACGGGCCCATCGTGCTGGGCGTGGACGACACCATCGAGCGCCGGCGCGGTGCACGCATTGCCGCGCTCGGCATCTACCGGGACCCGGTGCGCTCCTCGCGCAGTCATTTCGTCAAAGCCAGTGGGCTGCGCTGGCTCAGCGTGATGCTGCTGGCCCCCATCCCATGGGCGCAACGGGTATGGGCACTGCCCGTGCTCACGGTGCTGGCCCCATCCGAGCGCTACGACCAACAGCGCGGGCGGCGCCACAAGCGGCTGACGGACTATGCGCGCCAGCTGCTTGAGCAGGTCTGGCGCTGGCTGCCAGGGCGCGAATTGGTGCTGGTGGGGGATTCGAGCTTCGCGGCGCTGGAATTGTTGAGCGCACTGGCCACGCGCATGACGTGCATCACGCGGCTGCGGCTGGACGCCGCGCTCTACGCACCCGCACCGCCGAGGGCTCCTGGCAGGCCCGGGCGCCCTGCCAAGAAGGGCAAGCGGCTAGCTTCGCTGGCCCAGGTGCAGTGCAAGTCTCGCACCCGCTGGCAGCACGTGGTGGTGCCGCACTGGTACGGCCAGACGGCACGCCCCGTCGAGATCTTCTCGGGCTGTGCCGTGTGGTACCACGCGGGGATAGCGGCGCTGCCCATCCGCTGGGTGCTCATCCGTGATCCGCTGCGCCGCTTCGACCCACAGGCGCTGCTATGCACCGACCCCAACATGACAGCGTTGCAAGTCGTGCAGCATTACGTGCGGCGCTGGCAAGTGGAAGTCACCTATGAAGAGGTGCGTCGTCACCTCAGTGTGGAGACACAGCGTCAGTGGAGTGATCTGGCTATTGCGCGTACCACGCCGGTCTTGCTGGGTATGTTCTCGCTGGTGACGCTGCTGGCCGACCGACTCGTGCGTGGCGCAAAGCTGCCCATGCGCCATGCCGCGTGGTACGTAAAAACCGTCCCGACATTCAGCGACGCGCTGGCTGCGGTACGAGCCCACTGGTGGCGCGCCATCAGTCTATCAACGTCCCGTTGCGAGCGCGACATCATTAAAGTACCCCGCAGCGTCTGGCGCCGCCTGCACGAGGCGGCCTGCTATGCCGCGTAATGGCCAAAG
>NZ_KE387226.1:0-11314 GCF_000430725.1 Azohydromonas australica DSM 1124 | reverse complement strand
CAACGTCCCGTTGCGAGCGCGACATCATTAAAGTACCCCGCAGCGTCTGGCGCCGCCTGCACGAGGCGGCCTGCTATGCCGCGTAATGGCCAAAGTCCAGCTAAGCGCCGCGTCGGCGCCCTGATACACCGGCATGTCCAGGGCTCGTCCGGTTTACCGTAATCGTTGCAGCTGGGCCCTATTGGCAAGGCCTCTGCCTTGTGCCTGCCTGGCGCCTGTAGTGAACCGCCCCGGTTTTTCGGAGGCTCCAACTCTTGAGAGAATTGGGGCCATATGAAGAAGTCTGTGAAGTTTTCGCCTGAGGTGCGTGAGCGCTCGGTGCGCATGGTGCTGGAGCACCAGGGGGAGTACGAATCGCAATGGGCAGCGATCTGCTCGATTGCTGCGAAGGTGGGCTGTACCCACGAGACCCTGCGTCGCTGGGTGCGGGAACACGAGACTGACAGCGGTGCCCGCCCGGGCCCCACCACGGCGGAGCAAGAGCGCATCAAGGCCCTGGAGCGCGAGGTACGGGAGCCGCGCCAGGCCAACGAGATACTGCGCAAGGCGTCGGCGTATTTCGCCCAGGCGGAGCTCGACCGCCCCTTCAAGCGGTGAAGGCGTTCATCGACAAGCATCGCGACGTCCACGGGGTCGAGCCGATCTGCCGCGTCATGCAGATTGCCCCTTCGACGTACTGGCTGCACGCGGCCCGCCGGGCACAGCCGGCGCTGCGCCCCGCACGCGCTCAGCGCGACGACACGCTGATCGAGCATATCGAGCGCATGTGGCGCGACAACATGCAGGTCTACGGCGCGCGCAAGGTCTGGCGGCAGCTGCAGCGCGAAGGCATCACGGTGGCGCGCTGCACGGTCGAGCGGTTGATGCGGCGCCAAGACCTGCGCGGCGTGGTGCGCGGCAAGGTGGTGCGCACCACCGTCGCTGACACGACCGGGTCCCTACCGTCGGACAAGGTGAAGCGGCAGTTCCGGGCCGAGCGGCCCAACCAGCTGTGGTTATCCGATTTCACTTACGTGGCTACCTGGCAAGGCTTCGTCTACGTGGCCTTCGTCATCGACGTTTTCGCCCGGCGCATCGTGGGCTGGCGTGCGTCCTCGTCCATGCGCACGGACTTCGTGCTCGACGCACTGGAGCAGGCCCTGTACGAGCGCAGGCCCACCGAGGAAGACCGGCTGGTCCATCATTCGGACAGGGGTTCGCAAGGCGCATTCAACCGGTCGTCGCAACACCGGGTTGTGCGGCAGATTTTAGGTAGTCGTTCAGCGTCTCGGCTGGGGTCTTCCAGCCCAAAGTTTTGCGCGGCCTGCTGTTCAGGGTGTTCGCCACAGTCTGAAGCTCTTGCTCGCTCCACCGAGACAGGTCTGTGCCTTTCGGGAAGTACTGACGAAGCAGGCCGTTAGTGTTCTCGTTCGTGCCGCGCTGCCAGGGGCTGTGAGGATCTGCAAAGAAGACCTTCACCCCGGACTCGATGGTGAACCGGGCATGGTCGGATAGCTCCTTGCCACGATCCCAAGTCAATGAATGCCACAACTGGGCAGGCAGCATGGTCACTACTTTCTTGAGCGCATTGGCCATGGTCACGGCTCCGTAGCCGGCAAGCGCAGGACCGTTTTTTGTCCGGGGAGCCAACCCATAGCCCGCCTCGCGAGGCAAGTGCACGAGCATGGTGAAGCGGCTTGATCGCTCTACCAGCGTTCCAATGGCGGACCTGTCCAGGCCAATGATCAAGTCCCCCTCCCAATGGCCTGGCACGGAACGATCTTCGGCCTCTGCAGGTCGGCGGGAGATCATCACCTCCTCGTTGACATGAGCCCATGCTTTGGCTTGGGCTCTGGCCCTCGGCACCCGCAACGCACGCCCTGTGCGCAGGTAACTCACCAGTTCGCGCTTGAGGGCACCCCGGCCCTGGATGTAGAGGGCTTGGTAGATGGCCTCATGGGAAATGCGCATAAATGGATCATCGGGGAAGTCGATTTGCAACCGTTTGGCAATCTGCTCCGGTGACCAGCCATTGACCCACTGGCGGTCACTGCGATGGGGTTTGTTACGCCCGATGAATGGTGCCTGTCGAGGGCCGGCTACTTCACGCCCTTCAGCATCGCGAAGCTTGCCCTCCAGATGCTCCTGAACATAGTTGCACAGCTGCGAGTTGATCGCCAGCTTGGCCGGCTTGGGTCTCCTGGCTACCAGTTCCGCCTTCCACTGTGCCACTGACGCCCGATATTCGAGCTTGCCCCCACGGGTCGCGGCGTTGCGGGTCAGCTCTCGAGAGACGGTCGAGGGGCTTCGCCCCAAACGGCGAGCGATCTCACGGACTCCGACATCTTGGGCTCGCAGCAAGGAAATCTCTTCTCGCTCCGTGAAGGACAAATATCGCTCGGACACAGGCTTCGACATGAACAATGGCATGCCGCCACGTTGGCGGAACCAGCGAGAGCCTACCGCTTGCGACACGCCGACCGCTTCAGCAGCCTTCTCGCTCGTGATCCCGGTTGAGATCTGAATCCAGAACTGTCGCTCCACTTCGCGCCGAAGCGACGGCGCACCTGGCGAGCGCATCGCTCCTCGCCCCGTCAACTTCTGCATCCATCCCGCAGGTCGTCCCATAAAACACCTCTTTCATCAAAGGTGTTGCGACGACCGGTTGAATGCGCCGAGCAAGGAAGCTGTTGAGCTGGCAACGCTGACCTGGGTCGCCTGGTTCAACCACCACCGGCTGCTGGAGCCCATCGGCAACATCCCGCCCGCGGAAGCCGAGGCCAACTACCATCGTCAACTCGCCGAGTCGGCCGTCCCGGCCTAACTCACACCAACGAGCCTCAGAAATTCCCGGCGCGGTTCACCGCTCCCATCGTGCACATCTCGTAAAAGTGAGAAGGTGAGCACGGTAGGGCGATCTTGCTCATGGGTTCAAGCCCTGCCAAGAAGGGCCCAGCGCAACGCTTACGGTTTACCGAGGGCAAAGCGTGATCTATTTCCTTGCTCGGACCAGTGCGTTGCGGTGAACTGGATAACGCTGAGAGAGCGTTTGCATAGAGCGTCTTCGGGCAGCAGCTACCTATAAGGATCAAATTTCCAATAGCGCCGCTGCATCGAAACTCCGGTTTTGGCGGAGGTCTCCTGGCGTCCGGGTCTGCTATTGCCATGACGTACCACAGCAGGCCCGTCGGCTGCGTTCGCATCGCCGTTCGCCGCCTCTCGCCGCCCCAGGCAATGCGCCGTTCCGGGCCGTCACGCACCTTCGCCATAACTGTTTCATGCCCAACGTCGCTAAGCCTGCTTCGAAGTTCCGGCCTCGTCCTCATCGCTTCGCCCTGGAGAGCCGGCAGTTGTTCGACGGTGCGGTGTTGGTGGAAGCCGCAACCGGCATGGCGGACATACACCATGACGGCGACGGGCATGAAGTGAACCCCGTGTCCGCCGAGCAGGCGCGGCCGGCGCAGGCCGAGCTCCCTGCGGCACCGGCCGTCCAAGGGGCCGGCGCCGCAGAAGGCCGCAACGTCTACGTGATCGACCAAGGCGTGGCGGGCTGGCAGCAGCTGGCGGCGGCCGTGCCTGCCGACGCCCAGATCGTGTACCTGTCGCCGCAGGCCGATGGCGTGGCGCAGCTGGCTGCGGCGCTGCAGGAGCAGGGCGGCATCGCCTCGCTGTCCATCTTCAGCCATGGCGCGTCCGGCCAGCTGCACCTGGGTGGCAGCACCGTGGATGCCGAGTCCGTGCAGCAGCAGGCGGCACTGTGGCAGGCCATCGGCGCAGCGCTAGGCGCCGATGGCGACATCCTGCTCTACGGCTGCGACTTGGCCCGTGACGACACGCAGCTGCTGCAGCGCCTGGCCGAGTTCACCGGCGCAGACGTGGCGGCCTCCAGCGACGCCACCGGCACGACCGCGGCCGGCGGCGACTGGGTGCTGGAAGCTTCGGTGGGCACCATCGAGGCACGCGCCCTGGCCGTCGAAGGCTACGTCGGCGTGCTGGCCGCGCCGTCGGTGAGCACCACGTTAACGGCACTCACCGTGATCGAGGCCAGCGCGATCAATGCGCCCAATGTTTCCACGGCCCAATTGTCGGGCTGGACGGTGTCGGACGGTGGCAACGGCGCCGTCACCTTGAAGCTCACACTGCCCAACGGCGCCCTGGGTAGCCTTACCGTGAATGGTCGCGACGCGACAGAGGCAGCGGGCTTCACTTTTGACACAGCGGCCGAGGCCAGCGCTTGGCTCAACTCGGTGAAGTTCACGGCGGCGGACGTCGAGCTGGGCCAGACCACGGCCAGCGGCATCCTTACGGTCGCCGTTTCGGTTGGCGCCAATGCAACGCTGCAGACCGCCACGCGCACGCTTACCCTCAATGTGACGCCGTCCAACGACCCGGTGGTGCTCGACCCGGCAACGCCCGGTGGCGGCATCACCCAGGCTGTTGACGAGGTGAGCCCGGCTGGTGGGACAGTGATCACCGCGGCAACGCTGGCGGCGGCAGACCCAGAGGTGGACAGCACAACACCCACACAGTTGCCTGTCCAGATCGTCTACAACCTCACATCGGCGCCCATCTACGGCTACCTTACGCTTTCAGGCAACCGGCTGGCTCAGGGCTCCATTTTTACCCAGCAGGACGTGATCAACGGCAAGCTGGCTTACGTCCACACTGAGACGAGCACGCTGCAGAACGAGTCCGACACCTTCACCGTGCGGCTGAACGATGGGGCCACGCCCCTGGTCTCATCGGACACCGCCCAGGTTACGCTCACTATCACGCCGGCGAACCAGGCGCCCACGGTATCCGGCTCGGGGAGCGTTTACGAAGGCCAGCCGGCCAACGCCAAGGACGCGTCGAACACGCCGCTGTCTGTGGTGGGCAACTTCATCAAGGCCGACGGCGGGGGCGATCCCGGCGACAGCACGCTGAAGGTGCGCATCACCGCGCTGCCCACGGACGGCACGCTGTACTTCGACAGCAAGGCGCTCACGGCGTCCGACATCGGTTTCGAGTTCGATTACGCCGATCGCGCGAAGCTAACCTATGCCAACAAGGGTGACGCCGATCCGAACTATTCGCGTGACGACACTTTCGGTGTGAGCGTCTCCGATGGCGGCGGCGGTACCGGCACTCCGGCCAGCACGGCGGCCACCATCACCGTCAACGTGCGCAGCGTCGATGACGATCCGGTGTGGGTCGAAAGTAGCACGCTGCAGGCTAACGTCAACACCCAGGGCGATGCCAACTCCCGCGTGGTGCTGCAATCAACCATGCTCGACGCCATCGACGTAGATACGGCACGCGCAACCGTGACCTTCGTCGTTACTGCCGCCAGCCTGAGCCATGGTGATCTCCAGCTCAACCACGTGACCCTCCGGGTGGGCGACACCTTCACGGCAGCAGCGCTGGATGCCGGTCTGGTGACCTACCAACAGCACGTCTATGCCCCGCTGAATGGTGGTGTGGTGGACAGCTTTGACTTCCAGGTCGTGGACAACGCCATGGCGTTGTCGTGGAAGGAGGACGGCACGAGCCTCCCGCGCCCCGGCGGCGTGTACGACAGGTCCATCGGGCAACTGCGCACGCTGCAGTTCAGGATCACTCTGTTAGAAAAGGACGCAGGAGGCGGCTCGATACCCGGCAGCAGCGATCCCAGCGCGCCGCCGATGCTCACCGCCACGCTTCACTCGTCCAACGAGGCCTCCACCAGCGAGGGCGGTACGGTAGGCCTCTCAGCCGATTGGCAACACGCCCCGGGTTTGAAGTACACCGTGACGTACGTCGATGGCCAAGGCGATATCCGAAGTGCCGTTGACGAGGCACAGATTGTCTACACCGTGATCCGCTACAACAACGGCCCTGCCGGCGCGGAGGGGAACGGCGTGCTGCAGCGCTGGAACGGCAGCGCCTGGATCAACCTCAGCCCGTACGACACCTTCACCCAGGCGGACCTCAATGCGGGCAACCTCATCCGCTACCAGCACGACGGCGCCAGCGAGGATTTCGAGGCCAGCGTCACGCTGTCGGTCTCGGCCGGCGCGCTGGTGGGCGGCACGATTGACCGACAGACGACGGATTTCGCCTTCCACGTCACGCCCACCAACGACGCGCCCACGCTGGGCGGCTCGCAAAGGGCCGTCATCCGTGAAGGAGAGACCGCCTACATCACCACTGACCAGCTGGTCGTGCGCGACGCCGACGACGCCGTCAGCGAGGCGGCCGTCGAGAGCGACCCCACCAGCTTCGCCTACAACAACGGCACCGCGCTCAAACTGCGAATCACGTCGCTGCCTGCGGCTGGCGGCACGCTGCAGTATTTCAACGGCACCGGTTGGGTGGCGGTCGCGCTGGAGCAGGAACTGTCAGTCTCGGAGTTGAGCAACTCGGCCGACACGAGCCAACCCGGCTTCACCAGGTTACGCTTCGTCAGCGACGGCTCCGAGACGCGCCAGACCAACTTCACTGTGGTGGCCGTGGACCGCTGGGGAGCCACGTCAAACACAGCGACCGTCACCATCGACATGACGGCCGTCAACGACGCGCCGGCCATCGCCTCGGACCCGACGCCGACCCCGCTCCGGCCTGGCCCTGCCGACAGCGCCAACGTCGCGCTCCACGCTACCGAAGGCAGCTTCACCCGCATCACCGACGCGTTGCTGCGCGCCTTCGACCCCGACAGCATCGACCAGCAGGTGCAGTACCGCATCACGACCGCGCCGGCGCACGGTTCGCTGGCCTACTCGGTCAACGGGGTGAGTTTCACACTGCTGGGCGCGGGCTCCTCGTTCACTAAAGCGGACGTGGCCGCGGGCCGCATCTACTACGTGCAGAACGGCGACGACCTCGGCGCCGTGCCGCAGGACGGGCAACCAGACGACAAGTTCATCTTCACCGTGGCCGACGGCGACAAAGAGCAGGCCGGCAACGAGTTCTGGATCTACTTCGACCCGCTGGTCAACGATGCGCCGGTGGTGACCGCGCCGTCCGCGACGGTGACGGTGGACCGCACCGGGCCCGATGTCACACTGGTGACGGGCTTCAAGGTGGCCGATCCGGACCTGCTTTTCGTCGATAGCCCGCGTGAGACCGACTTCCTGCAGGTCACCGTGCGGCTGCTGGACGCTTCCGGCGCGCCGCTGGCTTCGGCGGCGGCCTACGCCGGCATCAGCATCGTGCCGGGTGCCGGCTCGCTCGCCAGCGTGGACACGACCCATAACGGCGTGAACGACTATCTTGTGCTGGGCGGCAAGCGCGACGAGATCCAGAAGGCGCTGGACGGCCTGGGCATGTCCTTCAGCGGCGACCGCAACGCTGTCTACCAGCTTCAAGTGATCGCGGACGACCGCCTGCGCGAAGGCGGTGGCGCACTGATCGATGCCGACAACGACGACGGCAACGGTGTGCAGGCCGTGGCCAACGGCGGCCGGATCAACCAAGCCGCCACCCCGACCAGCGGCACGTCCGCGCCCGTGCCCAACGACGCCTTCGACGCCTACACCTCTGCCGTGCCGGCGGCCGGCAGCAGCCTGGCCGGCAACATCGGCGCGGCCTTGGTGCGGCTGTGGGTCTCCAGCGTCAACGAGGCGCCGACCCTGGCGGTGTCGTTGCTGCTGCCCCAGACCTACGAGGACCAGGTCACGTTCATCGGCGGGAACTTTGTGGTCAGCGACCCGGAGTCCGCGGCCTTCGACACGCCCGTCACCGTCAGGCTGACGGTGGGCCGTGGCGTACTGGGCATCGGCGTCCCGGGTACACAGACCACTGCCACCGCCGCTGCGCCCAGCAGCCGCGCCGTCACTATCAGTGGTGACAACTCCGCCACGCTCACGCTCACCGGCCGCGCCAGCGACATCCAGGCGCTGCTCAACGACAGCAGCCAGGGCCTGACGTACCGCAGCGCCACCAACGAGAACCACGACACCAACGGCAACGCCGACGGCGACGCGACGCTGACCTTGTCCTTCGACGACACCGGCTCGCGCTTCGGCAGCGGCGGCGCCGCCAACAACGGTGCCCCCGTCACGGCGGGCATCACGATCGTACCGGTCAACGACGTACCGACAGTGACGGCCGGCTCTGGCACCGTGTACCTCCAGGGCCTGACCGACGTGGGTGGTTTCTTGGTGAGCGATACGGACGTCACCGACACCGGCGGTGTGGCCGATGGAGAGACAGATTACCTGCAGGTCACGGTCCGCATTACCACCGGTAGCGGAGCCGTGCTGAACAGCTCGGCCTACGTAGACAACAACATCCGCATCACGTCCTCCGCACTGGTCCCGGCGGGCTTGAACATTGACAGTGCCTACAACGGCGACAAGGCGGCGCTGCGCATCAGCGGCACCCAGGCTGACATCAAGACCTACCTCGATAAGCTGCAGGTGCAGATCGGCGGAGCCCTGGGCAATGCCGACGTGAGCTACCGTGTCTACGTCATCGTCGACGACCGCGTGCGCGACGCTTCGGGAGTGATCGTCACGGCCAGCGGCGCCAACGGCGGGCTCAACAACAACGCGTCCGGCGGCACCACGGCGGTGCCGACTACCGGCATCGATCCCTACGGCGTGTTCCCGACTGGGCTGACCAACAACGTGGTCAGTACCTACCGCACGCTGTTCCCTTCCGATGTCAACGACCCGGCCGGCATCGCAATGACAGTGACGCCGCGCGTTGAAGGTGCCGACACCGCCACGCTGAAGTTCACCATCACGGACGTGGATGCCAGCTCGACGGACCAGTTGCGTGCCGCGGTTACCGTGCCCGAAGGCTTCACGGTGCAGTCGGTCGGCGGCAGCGGGGGCACCATCAGCGGCCTGGGCACCCGCACCTTCGTCATTGACGGCACGCTGACGCAGATCAAAAACCGGCTCACCGACAACGGCGTCGTGGTGGCTTTGCCTACCACGGCCGGTGTCGCCGCGGCCGACTGGAACGGCAGCTTCGACGTCAAGGTCGTGGTCAACGACAACGGCCATAACGGCGCGCGGCCTGGCAGCATCTCGGGCAACGTCAGCTATGCGGACGGCGATGCCGGCACCTCCGCTGCGCTGCTGACCACACAAACCTTCTCGGTAGCGGTCGCCCTGTCGAATGACGCGCCCGTCGTCACCAACGGCGCGACGCAGGTGCTGCTGTCTCCCACCGAGGACAGCGACGGCGGTACCGGCCAGAGCATCGACACGCTGTTCCGCCCGTACTTCAGCGACACCAAGGACCAACTCGCCAACGGCCTGCCCAGCGGCCCCAATGCCGTCGGCGGTTCGTCGGCCGACAACTTCTTCGGCGTGGCTATCGTGGGCGTGACCACCAACGTAGCCCAGGGCGAGTGGCAGTACTCGCTGGACGGCAGCACCGGCTGGACCGCCGTGGGCACGCGTACCGACGCTACCGCGCTGGTGCTTGGCACCTCGGCGGCGCTGCGCTTCGTGCCGAAGTCCAACTTCCAGGGCAAGCCCAACGATCTGGTTGTGCGCTTGGTTGAGACTGATACCAACAATGACTCCAGCACGCTTACCCCGGCTTCTGGAGCCTACCCGGTTGACACACGCACCAACGGCGGCACCACGGTCTACAGCAGCGGCACCATCACTCTGTCCACCACGGTTGCCAACGTCAATGACCGGCCGACCACGACCGACGCGACACTGCCGACGGCCGGCACCGAAGGCCAGGCCGGCAGCCCCGCCACCGTGGCGGCGCTGTTTGGCGGCAACTACGGCGACGCCACCGACAACCAGACCGGCGTGACCGGTGGTGCGGATGCACGCGGTACCGGCTTCGGCGGCATCGCGGTGGTGGGCAATGCCGCCACGGCCGCCCAGGGCACCTGGCAGTACAACGTCGGCAGCGGATGGCAGGACATCAGGACGGACGTGATGGACGCGGCCGCGCTGCTGCTGCCCACCAGCGCGCAGTTGCGCTTCGTGCCCTTTGGCGACTTCAACGGCACGCCGGGCAGCCTCACGGTGCGTGCGGCCGATACGCCGGTGGCGGCCCTGGCCGACAACGTCAATCTCGGATTGGACACCCTGGAGTCCAACAACCAGACTAGCACCTGGTCGCTCAAGCACACCTTGGACACCACGGTGGCGCCGCGCAACGACGCGCCGGTGCTGGCAGGCACGCCGCTGCAGGGCTCGGCGCTCAACCCTTCGGTGACGGAGAGCACGGGCGTGGGTACCGGCGTGCCTGGCGTGCGGCTGCTCACCGGCGGCAGCGTCAGCGACATTGACCTCAGCACCACCTCAGGCCTGAGCTCCACGGTCATCGGCGCGGGCAGCCTCACCGTCACGCTGGATGCCTACCAGGCCGGCGACATCCTGTTCGTGGCCGATGCGCTGCCCAGCGGGATGACGTCCGACGCGGTTAACACCGGCGTGGGCAAGGCGCTGACCATCAACTTCAGCAACAGCATCACGCTGGCGCAGGTGCAAGACCTGCTGAACCTGCTGGCGTGGAAGAGCACCAGCGACAACCCCACCGCCTACGGCAACGCGGCCACGCGCATCTACCACATCACGGTCAACGACGGCAACAACGTGCAGTTCGGCGGCAACGCGGGCGGGCCGGGCGCGGCGGTCAGCAACACCATCAACGGCACCCTCTACATCGCCGCGGTCAATGACCCGCCGGTGGCGGTGGATGACACGAACAGCATCACGGAGGACGCGGGGCCCTTGTTCGTTCCTGTTGGCTCCGGCGTCATCCGCGGCCGCATAGGTTCCGAAGCGGACAGCGATCCCGACAACGTCGTGGCCAACCTGAGCGTGAGCGCCGTGCGCACCGGCAAAGAGACGCCGGACCCGGGCACGCTTTCCGTCACGGCAGGCAGTGATCTGGATGGCCTCTACGGCACGCTGCGCCTGAACGCCGACGGCAGCTACACCTACACGCTGGATAACACCAAGCCGGCGGTCAACGCGCTCAAGAGTGGGAAGTCGCTGCAGGACTTCTTCACCTACACCCTGTACGACAGTGCCGGCGGGTACGACAAGGCCCAACTGACCATCACCATCCGCGGCAAGACTGACGGCGCACCGACGGTGGTGGCGCAGGACGGCAACGACGGGGCCACGGGCCATGCCACGGTGTACGAGGCGGGGCTGGTGGATGCAAGCAGCACGGCCGAGACCACCACGGGCAGCATCACGGTGACGGCTGCCGACGGGCTGCAGACGGTCACGGTGGGTGGCCGGGAGCTGACGCTGGCGGAGCTGGCGGGGCTGGGCACGACGGCGGTGGACATCGACACGGGCAAGGGCACGCTCAGGCTCACGGGCTTCAAGGACGTGACGTACGTGGGCGGAGTGCCCACGGCGGGCACGCTGGCCTACAGCTA
>NZ_AUMO01000106.1 GCF_000430725.1 Azohydromonas australica DSM 1124 | reverse complement strand
GGCGAGGCCGTGTCCGAGATGGACAAAACCACTCAGCAGAATGCGGCGCTGGTCGAGCAAAGCGCTGCGGCAGCAGAAAGCTTGAGGTCGCAGGCTCAGCAATTGGTTGGCACGGTGGCCGTGTTCAAGCTCATTGGCAAGGGTGGCGCGCACGGCGCTGCAGCGGTGGCCGAGTCCACGCATCGGGCACCCGACCGTGCGGTGAATGCGAAGCCGACCGACTTCAAGCGCGCGGCTCAACAGCCCCGAGTTGGCGAACTTTCGCGCACGGTCACTGACGATTGGACAGCGTTCTGATTGCCACGTCGCGGCAAGATGGATTCCAGCTTGCCGTTTTCTGTCCAAACCCACTACTGCTGCACAGTTCGTCGCAGCCGCGCTGCGGTGGGCAAGTCGTCCGGGGCCACCAGTGCCAGCGCGTGCCAGCTGGCTCCTTGGGATGCGGATGGATCGGCCTGCTGCCTCCTTGATCAACAGCTTTGCGCCATAGCAATTGCTGCCGGTTTGCAGCGTCAGCAGCGAATGGCAACATGCCGTGGCTGCCTTGAGCGTTGATGCAAATCGTGGTAATTGTCCTTGGCTACTATTGAAGCTCGCGTGTTGGACCCGCACACGCTGCTGTTCTCGCTGGGAGCCCTCGGGCTCTTGATGGCTGTCGTATTCCTGGGCTTTGCTCGTGCACTGCCCGAGTACCGGACCGCTCTCGTGGCGTGGAGCAAGGCGATGGCTGCGGTCGGCGGCGCGTTCTTGCTCTATTTCCTGCGCGGGCGAGCGCCGCTGTTCCTGACATTCGTGCTGGCCAATGCACTGGCTTTCGGTCTGCCGCATTGGAGTCATGAGGCGCATGTCCGGTTGCTCGGTGCGGCGCCGCAGCGCAAGTGGACTGCAGCCCTGGCAGCTTTTGGCATGAGCGGGGTGCTGGCCGGCTATGTTCTTGGGCTGCCGCGCCAGGTGCCGTTCACCACCATCTCCCTCGCGTTCACCGTGATGCTGGCCATGACGGCGTGGTTGCTGCTGCGCCGCCTGCGCGCTCGTCGCTCTGCATCGACGCTGGCGGCGCTGCTGTGCTACGCCGTGCTGTCCGCGGCTTTTGCACTGCGCACGGTGCTGGGGCTCAGCAGCAGTATGGATGCGCTCATGCCGGGCTCGCTCTCGGTGGCGCAGTTCTTCACGCTGGTGCCCGGTGCCGTCATGATCGCCCTTGGCTCGATCTGCTTCGTGTCCCTGGTCCACGAGCGGCGCATGGCAGAGGGCATGGATGCCCTGACGGGCAGTCTCCAGGCGCAGGAGCGGCTGGTCGCGCAGCGTACCGCCGAGCTGACGGCGGCCAATGCGGCGCTGCTCGAGCGCGCCCGGACCATCTCCGACCTCTACGATGAGGCGCCCTGCGGCTATGTCTCGCTGGCTGGCGACGGCACGGTCCTGGAGGCCAACCATACCCTGCTCGGGATGCTGGGCCACGCGCGCCACGAACTGGTGGGCCATGACCTGCGCGAGTTCCTGGTGCCGGCCAGCCGCCAAACCCTGGAGAACTGCATCGATGCCGCCCTGCGCCAGGGCAGGGTGATGGACCAGGAGCTGGACTTCATGTTCGAGGACGGCAGCACGATGCCCATGCTGCTGAGCATGGTCACCGCGCCGGGCACTGGATCAGCCGCCACGCCCTTGCGTGCGACGCTGGTGGACAACAGCGAACGCAAGGCGCGCGAGCAGCAGCTGCAGGACATGCAGCACGAGCTCAAGCGCCGCGCGGAACAAGCCGAGGCCGCCACGCGGGCCAAAACGGCTTTTCTGGCCCACATGAACCACGAGCTACGGACACCGCTCAACGCTGTCATCGGACTGAGCCAGTTGCTGCTACGACAGGAGCTGCCTCGGGATACAACCCGCTTCGTCCGCCACATCCACGAGGCTGGCGAGCAACTGCTGGCGCTCACCAACGACGTGCTGGACCTCTCGCGCATCGAAGCCGGCAAGCTCAGGCTCGAAGCGTCCCGCTTCGAGCTCGCGCCGCTGCTCGAGGGGATTTGTGCATCGGTGCGCTCTCGGGCGGATGCCAAGAGGCTGGCGCTGCGGCTCGATGTCGAGCCAGGGCTGCCCGCGCAGCTGATCGGCGACCCCCTGCGCCTGAAGCAGGTGCTCTTCCATCTCATGAGCAATGCCGTGAAGTTCACGCCGTCGGGCAGCGTCGTGCTGAGCGTGCGGCAGACCAGCAGCGAGACCGCTCGGGCCACGCTGCGTTTCTACGTGACAGACACGGGCATCGGCATTGCGCCTGAACAGCAGGCCTGCATCTTCCAGCCGTTTGCGCAGGCCGACAGTTCCACCACGCGGCGCTTCGGCGGCATGGGGCTGGGCCTGTCCATCGTGCGGCGCCTGGTGGACGTGATGGGCGGGCGCCTGGAGGTCAAGAGCGAACCTGGCAAGGGCAGCACGTTTGGCTTCACGGTGACGATGCCTGTAGCGAGGTGAGAGAGCTGCAGGCACCGTTCTCGTAGCCACCTTCTGCTTGCTGGGCGGCCTTCTTGAATTACCTCGGAAGGATGCAGCTGTGGTTCGGCTCCCTACCCAACGCCAGTGGCGGCGCAACGGTGAACCGACGTTGCCGGCCCCGGTAAATTGAAGGCGATTGCCGCCACCGAGGCAGGCATCAACCCTGGGACTTTCCCGTGCTGCCCTTGCCAAGAAAAGTTGTGCGTCGCAGCATATGACTTGAGGGCAAAGGGGAAGAGCGCAGCGCGAATGCACTCGCGTGGAACGCCGTAGGGACAGCCCACCGCCGTCGCCGAGGGCCTCCACTTTGGCGGCGGCGGTGCGGCCTTGAACACGCGCGTCATTCAATGCGACCCTAATTATTGCTGTACCGGGCGGGAACTCCGTGCAGCTTGCTTGGCTTCATGATGAGGGGAGAAATGGCATGCGTTCCACAGATATCGCGCTGAGCCTTGGCATGCTGCTGTGCTATGGCTCCGTCATTACCGGCGTGGCATACGCGCTTTGGTCGTTAGGGTCGTAGCTGCTGCCGACCGGCTTTTCTCCGCTGACGGGCGGTTGTGCCGCGTTGACACGCTGTAGTTCCATCAGGCGGCCTTCCAATGGCACATGAACTGAAGTCGTGGCCATCAGCGACAGCGAGCGGGCGCCGAAAGACCCTCAAAGGAGACCACGCCTGAGGACCGCAGAAGCTTTGGACAGCAGTAAACGGAACGCCGATGCGACACGGACAGAGTTGCCAGCGACCGATCCTGCGAATTCTTCCGGCCAAGCATTGGATTGGACACGGCTTGCGGTCTTGATTTGGCAAGCGCTGCTGGCGCAGCGCACACAGCAGAGAATCAGACCGTCTCGCTGGTGTCTTCCCCGGCCGCCTGGCGCACGCGCTCAAAGGTCTGGTGGGCCTGCAGCACCTTTTCCGCATAGCGGGGCGCTTGGCCAGAGTACTTCACCAGCGCAGCATGCAGTCCGGACGCCCGCTCGATGTACTCGGCCAGGATGCGCGTACCGACGTCGATGTTCGTCTCGGGATGGAACAAAGAGGCCCGGGCGCTAGCGACACGGCTGTCCTGGAGCTTGTCCATGTGGAAGCGCGGAACGACCTGCATCAGGCCTTGAGCGCCGTAGCCGCTGGCAGCCCGCGGATTGAAGGTTGATTCGCGCGAGATGATGGCCAGCACCAGCGAAGGAGACAACTGGTACCGGGCACCGGCCGAATAGGCCGCGTTGACGATGCGCGAGGCAAGGGCCCTGGTAGTGCGGTACTCGGCCATGATGAAGTGAACGAGTGCGCCCTTTTCCGCTGCACTGTTTGCCGGCTTTCTGGCCGCAGTGGTCGTCTTCAGCGAAGCGGTAGCGGCCGAGGAGGGCTTGTGCTGAGGGGCTGGTTGCCCAGGTCCATTGGCTTGTGCGATGGCACCAGGGCCACTACAGGTCAACGCAAGAAGCGTCGTGAGGATGCAGAGTTTCGCGCGTCCTTGAACCGATGCAGCAGTATTCATTGTCAGCAGTACTTGTTTGGCAGTACCGACGCTGAACGACGGCACCCGGGTGTCCAAGAACTGCGTGTTGAAACCCCTCAGCCAAGCCTGGAGGGTCAACGACCGCGAATTGGACAGGAAAACCTTGAAGAAGACCTGCAAGAGGCTTTCAAGGCGATGATTAGACCCAAAAAAGTGACAAATAATATTGGCCGCAGCGACGGAGATTTATCCTCTTCTCTGATCGGCATCGCACACTGGCAATTTGGTGATATCCAGAACCGTGAACAATGTCACGTTCCTGTGCAATGGCGGCAAGTCTATAGGCGCTGGACGCTAGCTTGGTTAAAAACATGAAATGACCCCACACTGCTACCTCGCCGCGAAAGTATTTGCAACCATACAGCCTCTCTCAAATAAGGTAAGTATTCACTTAACCTAAAACCACCCTTGAATCTTTAAGCTTTCGTGTTGCTGACAGCGCTTGCGCGATCCATCTGAGAACTCGAAAAATTTCTTCGTACAGAGGCGATGGAAAATCCTAATCGCGATGATTGATAAAAGTACAAGCCCGTGATCTTGGCGAACTTGACCATTTATATATGCTGCTGGCCAAAGCAGAAGTGCAGGAGCACTCTTCAGGGCTGAAAGCGCAGTGTTGCCTTCCATGTCCAGTGATGAAGCTGCGTTTGCAGCTACCTCAGCTTACTCACTCGCTCGATAACGGCCGGTTTGTCAATGAAGCAAGCTGCATTGTTCCTGGCTGCCTCGGTTCCGGCGTTGGCTCACTCCCAAGCGAGCTTGCTGCCTGAAGCATGGCTACCGGTTGAAGTCCAACCTTTTGTCGAGGCAGGCACAACGCCGATTGCGTTGCGCAGTGCAGACCTGAACGGCGATGGTCAGCTCGATTACATCCTGGTATTGGAGAAGCAGACAAGCGAAGATCAGGAGTCGGATTGGGAAGAAGGCCAGAGGCCGTTTCTTCTCATTGTCAGGGAGCCATCTCAAAAACTCCGGCTTGCGAAGCGAAATGACAGGATCATTCGGTGCAGCACCTGCGGTAGCGACATGCATGATCCTCTGGAAGCTATCGAGGCCGACTTTGAAGGTTTTTCGGTACGTCAACGCGGCTGGGATGGAAGCAGCACTTTCCGATTTGAATATTCACGCCTAAATGATACGTGGCAACTGACGAGATCTGAACAGGTCAAGCTTCATGCAAAAAACCTGCACCGTGCACGTGGGCACATTGTTTATGTCACGCCTACTCATTTCGGCACCGTTGGCATCGCCGACTTCGACCCTGATGCGTATCTTAATGCCGAATTCGAATAATACTTTTTGACCGGGGAATCTCGAAGTCGACGCGCTGAGCATTAGCGGCTTTCCGTGAGGACGGAGTAGACAGTAAACAATCATCGTAAACAGGCCCTGTTGCGCGAATAGCCGGGAAAGGGTTGGTCCGCCAGAGGTTGATGGCACCGGTAGCCTGACCAGGGTGACGGTGGAGGAAGAAAATCAGGAGCAGCGCCGGCAGCGATACTGCACAGAACACTGCAAGTGCGCCGAAGTGGGCTGCCATTCGAATCAAGGCGCGCCGGCACATGCTCAATGGCCTCCAGCGGGAAGTCTTTGGTTATCGTCACGACGGATTTGATCAATGCCCCGCTTGCGCCATGTCGAAGGCCCGCGTGGGCTTGGGCGCCAGCCAGATCACCAGCGCTGCCAGCAGGAAGGAGGCCGCCACCAGTCCCATCATCTCGTTGGTCGCGAGCATCACGCTCTGGCTCTGCAGCAGCCGGTCCAGCGACTCGCGCACGGCGTCCGGGCCCAGGCCCGAGGCGCTGAGCGTGCGCGCGGTCTCGCCGGTGACGTCCACCAGGCCCGCCAGCTCGGCGTGCATCACGCTGGTCCGGTCTTCCCAGCTCGTGGTGACGACGGAGGTGGCGACCGCGCCGGAGAGCGTGCGCAGGAAGCTCATCAGCCCCGCCGCCGAGGCCGTCTCGTCCTCCTCCACGCAACCCAGCCCCAGGGCCGTCACCGGCACGAAGAAGAAGGGCATGCCGATGCCGGTGACCAGCAACGGGATGGCGATCTGCCAGTAGGTCATGTCGGTGGTGGAGAGGCTGCGAAAGGCCGTCACCAGCCCGATCCACAGCACGCCGGCGAAGATCAGCCGCCGCGGATCGACGCCGAGCTTGCTCATCAGCGCCCCGGCCACCGGCGCGCAGAAGATGGCCAGCACGCCGCTCCAGGCCGTGGTCATGCCGGCCCAGGTCGCGGTGTAGCTCATCCAGCTCTGCAGCCACAGCGGCGTGAGCACGTTGGCGCCGAAGAAGGCCCCGTAGCCCAGCGCCAGCGTGATCACGCCCACGACGAAGCCGCGGTGGCGGAACACGCGCAGGTCCACGATCGGGTGCGCCTCGGTCAGCTCCCAGATCAGGAAGGCGCAGCAGCCCACCGCGGCCACCACGGCCAGCGCGCAAATCTGCGTGGACTCGAACCAGTCGTGCTCCTTGCCCAGGTCCAGCATCAACTGCAGCGCGCCCACGAAGACGATCAGCAGGGCCAGGCCAACCAGGTCGATGGGCTTGCGCTCCAGCGCGAGCTCGTAGCGGCGCAGCAGCCGCCAGGCGATGAGGCTGCAGGCCAGCGCGATGGGGATGTTGATGGTGAAGATCACCGGCCAGGCGTAGTTGTCGCAGAGCCAGCCGCCCAGGATCGGCCCGGCCACTGGCGCCACCAGCGTGGTCATGGCCCACAGCGCGGTGGCGGCGGTGGCCTTCTCGGCTGGGAACACGCGCAGCAGCAGCGTCTGCGACAGCGGCATCAGCGGCCCGCCGGCCAGGCCCTGCAGCACCCGGCCCAGCACCAGCATCTCCAGCGAGCCCGCCATGCCGCACAGCGCGGAGAACAGGCCGAACAGCGCCATCGAGGTGGCGAACACGCGCACCGCGCCGAAGCGAGCGGCCAGCCAGCCGGTGAGCGGCACGACGATGGCTTCGGCCACGGCGTAGGAGGTGATGATCCAGGTGCCCTGGCTGCTGCTGATGCCCAGGCTGCCCGTGATGCTCGCCACCGAGACGTTGGCGATAGTCATGTCGAGCACGGCCACGAAGTTGGCGGTGGCCAGCACGATGGCGGCGAACCAGAGCAGGGGACCGCGCAGGGGGGCGTCGGCGAAGGTTGCGGAGGAGTACGGGGTGGACATGGCGGGCCTCTGCCTCGAAATCAGCGGCGCACGCCGCCGGCCTCGTTCATGGACAGCACCGTGCGCTCACCCGCCGGCGCCGCCGCCTCCGAGCGCGTGTCGATGCTCGCCGTC
Organism: Azohydromonas australica DSM 1124; assembly: GCF_000430725.1. Taxonomy (GTDB): domain Bacteria; phylum Pseudomonadota; class Gammaproteobacteria; order Burkholderiales; family Burkholderiaceae_C; genus Azohydromonas; species Azohydromonas australica. Next base: position 13,932 of record NZ_AUMO01000106.1, on the reverse strand, counting down.
ATCGACAGCCCCACCTGCAGCGGACGCGCCGCCAACTCGGCCGGGTCCAGCGCGATGCGCACCGGCACGCGCTGCACGACCTTGATCCAGTTGCCCGTGGCGTTCTGCGCCGGGATGGTGGCGAAGGCCGCGCCGGTGCCCCCGGACAGCCCCGCCACCACGCCGCGGTACTTCACGTGCTCGCCGTAGCGGTCGGAGCTCAGCTCCACCGGCTGGCCGAGGCGCACCCTGTCCAGCTGGCCCTCCTTGAAGTTGGCGTCCACGTGCACCTGCGCCAGCGGCACCACCGACAGCAGCGCCGCGCCGGCCTGCACCTGCTGGCCCACCTGCACCGAGCGCTTGGCCACCACGCCGTCCACCGGGGCGCGCACGACGCTGCGTTCCAGGTTCACGCGCGCCTGGTCGCGCCGCGAGCGCGCCAGCGCCACCTCGGGGTTGTCGCGCTCCGTGGTGCCGGCGATCAGCACCGCGTTGGCCTCGCGCGCCCCGCGCGCCGCACCGTGGTCGGCCTGCGCCCGGTCCACCGCCGCCTGCGCCCCCGCCAGCGCGGCGCGCGCGGTGTCGAAGGCGTTGCGCGCCTTGGTCACCTCGTCGGCGGACACCGCCCCCGAGCCCGCCAGCGCCTCGCGGCGCTGCAGGTCCACGCGGGCGCGCTCGAAGTCGGCACCGGCAGAGGCGCGCTGCGCCACGGCGCGCTGGTAGTCCCAGGCGCGCGAGGCGATCTGCGCGGCCAGGCTGTCGTCGTTGGCGGCGTAGCCGCGCACGCGGCGCAGCGCGCGGCCCAGCTCGGCCTCGGCTTGCTCCAGCGCCAAGCGCAGGTCGGTGTCGTCCAGCACCACCAGCACCTCGCCCTGCTTGACGGCCTGCGTGTCGCCCACGCGCACCTCGCGCACGATGCCGCCCACGGCCGGCGTCACCTGCGCCGTCTCGGCCGCGGTGTAGGCGTTGTCGGTGGAGACGAAGCGCGCGGCGTGCATCCAGGCATAGGCGCCGTAACCCAGCCCGGCCTTGGCGACCACGGCGGCCAGTACCAGCATCCAGCGCTTGCGGCGCTTCAGGTTGCGTTGCCGCTGTTCCTGCTGCTCGGCGGCGAGCACGGTTTCAACGATCTGCGGTTCGAGGGGCATGTTCGACATGGCGGGCTCCTGGGGATGGATAGGGTGGTCGGGGCGTGCGGGGCGGGAGGAGGTGCTCACGAGGCGGCAGCGGCGTAGCCCCCGCCGAGGGCGCGCACCAGCGCGACGTCCAGCGCGAAGGCGCGGGCGTGCAGGTCGGACAAGGTGCGCAGGTTGGACAGCAGCGTGTCCTCGGCACTGAGCACTTCGAGGTAGGTGGAGAGCCCGCCCTCGTAGCGCTCGTTCTGGATGCGCCAGGCTTCGCGCGAGGCGTCCACGGCCTCGCCGGTCTTCTGCAGCTGGCCGCCCAGCGCGCGGCGGCTGGCGGCGGCGTCGGCCACGTCCTGCAGCGCCTGCACCACGGTGCGCTCGTAGCTCGCCACGGCCTCGGCGTACTCGGCGTCCGAGGCGCGCAGCTGGCCGCGCAGCCGCCCGCCGTCGAAGACCGGCAGCGACACCGCCGGGCCGACGCTGCCGATGGTGGAGCCGGCGCTGCCGAGCATGTTCAGCCCCAGCGACTGCAGCCCGATGAAGGCGACCAGGTTGACGTTGGGATAGAAGGCCGCCTGCGCCTGATCGATGCGCCGCGCGGCCGCCTCGGCGCGCAGCCGCGCGGCGATCACGTCCGGCCGCCGGCCCAGCAGCTCCGCCTCCAGCCGCTCGGGCAGCCCGAAAGGACGCGACAGGTCGACGGCCGGGCGCTGGATGGCCAGGCCGCGGTCGGGGCCCGCGCCCATCAGCGCCGCGATGCGGTGGCGCTGCAGCGTGAGCTGTTCCTCCAATGCCTGGACGTCGGCCCCGGCCGCCGCGTGGCGGGCTTGCACCTGGCGCACGCTGCCCAGGGTTTCCAGGCCGTTGGCGCGGCGCTGGCCGAACAGCTCGGTGGTCTTGCCGCGCACCTCCAGGGCCGACTGCGCCGTGTCCAGCGCGGCGAACAGCCGCGCCAGCTCGGCGTAGGCCGAGGCGATGGAAGTCGCCAGCGTCAGCTGCGCCTGGGCCAAGTCGGCCCGGGTGGCCTCCGCCTCGGAGGTCGCGGCGGCCAGCGCCGCGCGGTTCCTGCCCCAGAAGTCCAGCTCCCAGGCGAAGTCCAGCGAGGTGCGGCCGTAGTCGTTCCAGCCCTGCGGCGTGGCCGCGGCAGGGCTGAGGTAGTTGCTGCTCTGCTTTTGCTGCGAGGCGGAGGCGTTGAGCGTGGCCTGCGGCCGGGTGGCGGCGCCGGACACCTGCGCCAGCGCCTGCGCGCGGCGCAGCCGGGCCTCGGCCACGGCGACGTTGGGCGCGTCGGCCAGCGCCTCGGCGATCAGCGCATCGAGCTGCGGGTCGCGGTAGAGCGTCCACCAGCGCTCGTCGGGCCAGGCGGCGGCGGGGGCGCTGAAGGCCTGGGCGGCGGCGTGGCGCTGCACCGGCTTCATCTGCGCGCGGGGCTCCCGCTCGGGAAACGAGGCGCAGGCCGCCAGCGACAGGGTGCAGGCCACCAGCGCGGCGCGGGCAAGGCAGCGGAGGGAAGTGTTCGGATTCATGGCGCGGGGCTCCTGAAGGCGTGAAGCCAAGGTAGGCGGCGGGGCCGTCGGAATCGTCAGGAAACGGTCGGGTTCGGGTCCGGATCGCTGACGCCGTCCAGGGTGACGGGGGGCGCGGTGTTGGAGCCGCGGGCGGTGTCGCTGGCGAGGCAGCGCAGCAGCTCGGCGACGCTGCCGAACACGAAGCAGTGCCCGGTGGCGATGTTTTCGAGGCGGCCGAAGAGCAGCCCGCTCTCGGGCGTGGCATCGCGGTGCAGCTTGAGCACGTAGCTGCGGCGGCTGGGGTGGCTCGCCTGGGTGCTGAGGCTCATGGCGTTCGCTCCCCCGGCGATCAGTGCAGCGCCTGCGGCTGCACGCAGGGGCGGGAGAAGTCGTGGCCGATGGTGGTGCGGGCGTAGAGGTAGCTCACCAGGGCGTGCTCGCCCAGCGTGTCCAGGTCGACGTGGCCGGCGGCGTCGCAGGGGAAGCTCAGCGCGCAGCCTTCGGACAGCAGGGAGGCGAAGCGCAGCTCGTAGGCAGTAGTGGTGGCGTTCATGTCGGACTCCTGGGGCGGCCGGTGTGTCGTGCCCACCGGTGCGGCAAAGGTAGGCAGCGGGGGCCTGGGAGTCGTTGGGAGCGGGTCAAGCTTGGGTCAGGCTTCGGTCAGGGCAGGGGGCGACGATGCGCCGGTCACCACTACCCGGTCCGACACCCACGCCTGACGACACGCTGCGCCTGCAATTTGAGGTGTTCAAGCTGAACGAGGCGCAGGCCCGGCAGACACGCGCCGGCCAGCCCGTGGCCGTGCCGCCCAAGGCCTTCGGCCAGCTGTGCGCCCTGGGGCGGCAGCCGGGCCAGCTGCTCGCCAAGGACGCGCTGCTCAATGCCGTCTGGGGCCACCGCTGGGTCAGCGACTCGGTGCTCAAGACCACCGTCAGCGAGCTGTACGTCGCGCTGGGCGACGACGCGTGCCAGCCGCGCTTCATCAAGACCGTCTCGCGTCGGGGCTACCGCTTCCTGGCCGCCGCAGTGCGGGTGCGGGTGCCGATGTCGGCGGCGGCGGACACTGCTGCGTAAGCGCGCAATCTTCCCCGTACTGGCGGACGAGCGCTGGATATGCTTGCTGCCAGGCTGCAGCGGCGGTCAGCTCGCCGTCGGTCCGAGGTTCCAGGGCAGCAGCGCCTCGTAGTCGTCCACGGTGTTGGCCTTGGGCAACTCGGTCAGAAGCCGGCGCAGGTACCAGTAGCCGTCGATGCCGTTGGCGATGCAGGTTTGCAGCAGCGAGTACAGGTTCGCACTGGCGTTGGCACCGGCCACTGTGTCGCTGAAGAGCCATGCCCGTCTGCCGACTACGAACGGACGGATCGCGTTCTCGCACACATTGTTGTCGATGACGTAGTTGCCATCATCAACATAGCGCTTGAGCTTGGACCACTGTCCGTGGGCATAGTGCAGCGCCTTGCCCAGCAGCGACTTGGGCATCACTGTGTGGAGCTTGGCCAGCAGCAGTCGCTCAATCTCATCAAGGATCGGAACGCTCTGCTGCTGACGTCGCTGCTTTAGTGCGCTGGCACTGAGCTCGTCCTTCCTGGCCACCGACTCGACGTGGTACAGCCGGCCGATGAGGTCCATGAACTGCACAGCCACCTGGTCGGGGCCACGCTTGTTCTTGGCCAGCGCCTGCACGGCGTCGTTGAACCGCCTGCGGCAGTGCGCCCAGCAGGCCAAGTGCACCAGCTTGTTGGCTTCAGCGACGTTGTCATAGGGATCGTAGCCGTCGCTCATCAGCACGCTGCCCGCATGTACGCCGGCATACAGATCCAGCGCGGTCTGAGCACTGCGCGACGGTGAGTAGGCGAAGAGCCGGATCGGCGGCCCGGTACCGTCGGTCCCCGACCCTTCGGTCATTTGCACCCACATGTAGCTCTTGGTCTGCGCCTTTCGCCCGGGCTCCTTGAGCACCTGGATCTCGGTCTCGTCGCCGTAGATCAGCGGCGCCTCCAGCAGCCGGTCGCGCATGAGGTTGATGAGGGGCTGCACAGCCTGGCCCACGCGCACGATGCCCGCGGCCATGGTGTTGCGCGACAGATCCGTGCCGCCGAAGCGCCCCAGCAGCGCCGCCTGGCGGTACAGCGGCAGGCCGTCGAGGTACTTGGAGGTGATGACCCAGGCCAGCAGCCCCTCGGTGAACAGTCCCTTGGGGATGACCTGCGCGGGCTTGGCCGCCAGGCGCAGGCCACCGTCACAGCACGGGCACGCGTACTTCACCCGCTCGTGGCGGATGACGCGCACCTGCTGCGGGATGATGTCGAGCTGCTCGCTGGCTTCCACGCCGATCTCCTGCAGCGTGGCACCGTCGTGCGGGCACACGCGCTCGGACTCGGGCAGTTCGTGGCGCACGACCTCGCGCGGCAAGGCTGGGTCCAGCGGCTTGCGGCCGCGCTTGGCGCGCTTGTGCGCCGGCACGTCGACGCTGTCGCCGTCCTGCGCGCAGCCTTCCTCAGCGGCTGGGGCAGCGCCGGCGCCGAGCTCCTCGGCCTCGTTGAAGAACAGGTCCTTCTGCTCGGTCCCGCGGACCTCGCTCTTGGCAGCGAAGAGCTGCCGCTTGAACCGGTTGAGCTGCTCCTGCAGCAGGTCACGCTCGGTGCGCACCACGCGCAGCTGGCCGACCAGCGCCTCGTTGCGGCAGGCAGCCTCGGTCAGCGCCTGCTGCAGGGCCTGGAACTCTTCGGCGCTGGGCATCTGCTGCATCGGCGGCGTTGTTCTCGTGGCGTCGGGCTGGGCCGGTGGGACGCCCCATTGTGCGAGAACTTCGCCGTGGCCGGTACCGCTGCAGCACCCGGCCGTCACCCCAGCGCGTCAGCCGACGTGCTCGTACACCCGCTGCGGATGCCGCCTCACGGCGGCTACGTTGATGCCCTCCAGCAGCCAGTGCAACTGCTCCACCGTCAGCGTCGGCACCGCCGCTTCGTCGGGCCAGACGAACTTATCGGCCTCGAGCCGTTTAAAAAGCAGCCAGAACCCGTTGCGGTCCCAGCCCAGGATCTTCACCCGGTTGCGCCGCTGGTTGCGGAACACGTACACGCACTCGGCGAACGGGTTAAGCCCCAGCGACTGCTCCACCAGCAGTGCCAGGCCGTTGATGCCCATGCGGAAGTCCACCGCCGGGCGGTGTAGGTAGACCTTCAGCCCTTCGTTGAAGCGGAACACCGCAGCCTCCCCAAGGCCTCGATCACGCTGCACGCCTGGTCCAGGTCGCAGCCGCGCAGGTCCAGCACGACGCCGTTGGGCAGCCGGGCCTGCAAGTTCACCACCGGTTCGGCCGTGGCCAGTTCAGGATGCTCGATGCGTACCGGCACGAAGTTCGGTGCCTGGGCCTCCACGATCTCGCCGCTGGGCGGCGTGCTCTGTGCCACTGAGCGTTCGTGCTGCCGTACCCAGCTGGCGAGCTGGTTGGCATTGACGCTGCATGCGCGTGCGATCTTGGCCAGCGACGCGCCCGGCTCCAGGCACGCCATGACCAGCTCGTGCTTGGCACCCTCGTCGTAGATGCTGCGCCCGTCACGCTTGTGGCCGATGACCAGCCGCTGCGCCAACTCGGAAAGATGACTGTCTGACATTACGTGCCCATCTGCCTACGTGGGCACGTACCTTCTCAACAGCCGTCACGGTCCTCAAGACGTGGTTAATTGCGCGCATACACTGCTGCCCTGACATCCGGGGCAAGGCTGCCGTTGGTTGGCCGGGGCGAGGCGCTGGCGAGCCTGCAGGCCGGCTGGCAGCGGGCCTTGGCGGGCCGGCGGCAGCTCGTGTGGCTCACGGGCGGGGCCGGTATTGGCAAGACAACGCTCATCGAGCATGCCGCCGCCCACCGCGGCGGCGCTGCAGGCAGCGTGAACTGAAGCCTGTGACCAGCAGGCCTGGCGGCCGGCGCTGGCGGCGGCCGTGGCGCTGTGCGGGCTGGCGGATGCGGGGGCAGCGGATGTGACCGGCCTGGCTCAGGCGTGCGACTGTGTGGTGGAGGGTACGGGCGGCGCGCTGGCGCAGCGGGCCGATGCGCTGCTGGAGGCGGCGCGGTGGGCGCCGGGGGCGGCGGCGGACTGAAGCCTGTGCCTGGCGCCGGCATCAGCCGGCCGCATCCGTCGTGCATCCCTGGTCCACCAAGCCGGCCCGCAGCGCAGCCAGCCGCTGCTCGGCCTCGGTCGCCGCCGATTTGCCGCTGGCATAGCGGCCCGCGACGGCGAAGGGCACGACGGCTTTCCAGGCGCTCTGCTGCTTGTCCAGTGCCGCGCGGCGGGCCGCTTCCGTACGGGCGATATCCTCCCGCAGCGCCTCGCAGGTGAGCGAGGCCAAGGCGGGCGCCCGCTGCGGCGCGGCTTGCGGGCTGGCGCAGCCGGCCAGCGAGGCGGCGGCCAGGAGCGTGCAGGCGAGGGCGGTGGCGTGGCGAGTCTTCATGGCGCGGGGCTCCGGTGGGCGTGAGAGGTAACCGCGGCAGCGAAGCCGATACGCTGCCGTCGCATCCAGGCTAGGTAGGCGTGGTGGCCGAGTCGTCAGGGCCGGGTCGGGCTTCGGTCGGGCCCGGCGCCGCGACGCCTGACCGAAGCCCGACCGTTCTCTCACGACTTCGACCGGCGCGCTGCCTAGCTTTGGGGCTCCTCAGCCAGGAGCCTTTCCATGAGACAGCTCGCCTACCTCGCCACCCTCTGCGTCGCCGTCGCGGCCTTCGCCGTGCAGACCGCGCAAGCCGAACCCCTGTCCGCCGCCGGCCGCTTCAAGGTCCAGGGTGAACATGCCGCCGCGGTCAGCCAGCGCGGCCTCGTGGCCGACGGCAACGGCCAGGTTGCCGCCGGCAGCGCCGGGGGCTTCAGCACCGACGCGGGCGGGCAGGGCGTGCGCACGCGCCGCTTCCAGCGCTCGGCCGACGGCAGCGCCACGGCCAGCGGCCACGCCGGCGCCAGCGGCCCCAACGGCAGCGCATCGCGCGACGGCAGTTACACGCGTTATGCCGACGGCACGGCCTCCGGCGAGCGGGACACCACCGTCACCAACGCCCGCACCGGCGTTACCTGGGACGGCAGCACGCGCTACAGCCAGGGCGCGGGCGTCAGCCGCTCGCTGACTTGCACCGACGCTGCGGGCCAGCCGGTGAGCTGCGGCGGGCGTTGAGCTCGGCCACCCCACGAGGAGACATACCGATGAAGACCTTGTCATTTCATGCGGCCCGCGCCGTGGCTTGCGCCTTCGTGGTCGGCAGCGGCGCCGGCTTGGTCCAGGCCCAGCAAGCTTCGGCGGCCAACGGCTCGCCGGGCACCGCCTCCACGCCGGTGATCTATCCGGCCAAGGGCCAGAGCGCACGGCAGCAGGACAAGGACCGCTACGAGTGCCACGACTGGTCCCGGCAGCAGTCGGGCTACGACCCGTCTCAAGCCGCATCCACCACAACTGCAACCGGCGCAGCCGCAGGCGCTGCGCCGCCCGGCGCCGGCTTGGCCCAGGGCGCGCTGCGCGGGGCCGCCGTGGGCGAGCTGGTGAGCCACGACGCCGGCCGTGGCGCCGCCATCGGCGTGCTCGGCAGCGCGGCGCAGGCCCAGGCCCGCCAGGCGGAGCAGTCGCGGCAGCAGCAGGCGATGCGCGACCAGAAGCGCGTGAAGTACGAGCGCGCCTTCAGCGCCTGCATGGAGGGGCGCGGCTATGTCCTCAAGTAGGCCGGCCGGGTCGATGTGCCTATCCCGTGAAGCTGGAGAAAGGACCACCGATGAAGACACTCCCTGAAACCGGGCTGGAACACGCGTTCTTGTTCTGCATCCCGACCACCAAGACCGTGCCGGCGCTCTATCCCGAGGCGCCGGAGTTCCAGGCCATGCCGCAGGTCTTCGCCACCGGCTATCTGGTCGGCCTGCTGGAATGGGCCTGCATGCAGGCCGTGAACCCGTTCCTGGAGGCGCCGCACGAGCAGACGCTTGGCACGCACATTCACGTCAGCCATGGCGCGGCCACGCCGCCCGGGCTGGAGGTGCTGGTGCGTGTGAAGCTGATCCGCGTCGAGGGGCGGCGGCTGCTGTTCGAGGTCGAGGCCCACGACGGCGTGGACCTCATCAGCCGTGGGCGGCACGAGCGCTGCGTCATCGACCGCCACCGCTTCGACCAGCGGGTGGCGCAGAAGATGGGGCGGCAACCGCCCCGCGCCTACATGGCGGCACGCACGAGCACCGGCACCTGCGCCAGCCGCACCGACATCCCGACGTAGAGCAGGATCGTCAGCGCCCGCAGCAGCCTGGGATGCCGGCGCCGGGCCAGGCTGCGCAGGCCCGACAGCAGGTTCAGCAGCAACAGCAGCACGCCCACCACCGTCACCGCGTAGCCCGCGAAGTGCAGGCTCCAGCCGCCGGGCAGCGGCGTGTTGCCGTCGAAGTGCGTGGCACAGGTGCCGGCGGCCACGATCACGGCGCCGGTGACGACGTTTCGCGCATGCGAAAAGACCGTGTCCAGTCCTTTCTGGTCGAACAGCTCCGTGGCAAGGTCGCTCCAGAATTCCTTGAGCCCATCGGTCATCGCGGCGCCCTTCCTGCTGCGGCTGCCCGGCGGCGCGAGCCCGGCCACCGATGCAGCAAGGCTAGGCGGGCGGCGCGGGCAAGTCGTCCGGTTGCGGTCGGGCTTCGGTCCGGCCTGCACCAGCAGGGCCATGGCTGCCGGACCCCGGGGCGAGGCACAGAATCCCCGCGTCGCCACCACCCCGGGGGGCCCCTCATGCACGACGAAGACGACGCGCTGCGCTTGCGCTTCGAAGCTTTCGAGCTCGACGAGGGCCAGGCCCGGCTCATGCGCGCCGGCCAGCCGCTGGCCCTGCCGCCCAAGGCCTTCGGCGTCCTGTGCACGCTGGCGCGGCAGCCGGGGCGGCTGGTCACCAAGGAGGTGCTGCTCGATGCCGTCTGGGGCCACCGCTGGGTCAGCGATTCGGTGCTGAAGACCACCATCAGCGAACTGCGCGCCGCGCTGGGCGACGACGCCCGGCAGCCGCGCTACATCGAGACCGCCTCGCGCCGGGGCTACCGCTTCATCGGCGTCGTGCAGGCGTCCGCAGTGGTACCGGAACCACCCGCCGCGGCGGCGATCTCGATGCCGGCCGCAAGCGGGCCGGACGCCGAAGCGCCATTGCCGGCGCCGCCCGCCGCGCCGCTGATCGGCCGCCAGGCCGCGCTGGCGCGGCTGTCGGCGGCCTGGCGGCATGCCGGTGCCGGGCGGCGGCAGATCGTGTGGCTCACGGGCGAGGCCGGCATCGGCAAGACCACGCTGATCGAGCATTTCATGGCCGGGTTGCCGGCCGAGGCCGCCTGCGCGCACGGCCAGTGCGTGGAGCAGTACGGCGCCGGCGAGCCCTACCTGCCGGTGCTGCAGGCGCTGGGCGCGCTGTGCCGCGCCGAGCCGGCGCTGCCTGCGCTGCTGCGCACAGTGGCGCCGACCTGGCTGTTGCAGCTGCCCTGGCTGCTGCCTGACGCCGCCGCGCGCGAGGCTTTGCGCCAGGAGCTGGCTGGCGTGGGCCAGCAGCGCATGCTGCGCGAGCTGGGCGAGCTGCTGGACCGCTGCACCGCTCAGCGCCCGCTGCTGCTGGTGACGGAAGACCTGCACTGGAGCGACCAGGCCACGGTGCAGCTCATCGACCACGTTGCGCGCCGGCGCGGCCCGGCGCGGCTGATGTGGCTGGCGAGCCTGCGGCTGGCGGAGGTGATCGCCGAGGAGCATCCGCTCAAGGCGCTGCGCCACGAGCTGAAGCTGCACCGGCTGTGCGAGGAGGTCCTGCTGGACCCCTTCTCCGAGCGCGAGGTGGCCGATTTCATAGGCCAGCGCTGCCCGGGCCGCAGCCCTTCCGAGGCCTTCGTGCGCGCGCTGCACGGGCGCACCGACGGCTTGCCGCTGTTCCTGGTCAACGTGGTGGACGAGCTGCAAGCGCAGGGCCCGTCCGGCGCCGAGTCAGCAATGACAGCGGTGCCGCGGGCGCACGAGCCGGTGCCCGAGAGCCTGGCGGGCGTGATCGAAAAGCAGATCGCGAGGCTGTCGGGCGAGGACTGCGCGCTGCTCGAAGCCGCCAGCGTCTGCGGCACCGAATTCCGGCCCGCGACGGTGGGCGCGGCGTTGGAGCGGAAGGCCGGCTGGATCGCCGGGCGCTGCGAGCACCTGGCCCGGCAACAGCAGTGGCTCACGCACGTGGCCCTGGACAGCCTGGCCGACGGCTCGCTGCAGGCGCGCTACACCTTCCGCCACGCGCTGTACCGGCAGGTCTTTCACCAGCGCATCGGCGCGGCCACGTGCGCGCAACTGCACCGGCGCGTGGCGCGGGCGCTGGAGGCGGACCGGGCCGCGGGCGCGGCCGTCACCGCGGCCGAGCTGGCCTCGCACTGCGAGCTGGGCCTGGACATCCCCGCCGCGCTGCGCCACTACGCCGCAGCGGCCGAGAGCGCGCTGCAGCACTTCGCGCCGGGCGAGGCGATGGCCTTGACGGCGCAGGCTCTGGCACTGCTGCCGCGCTGTCCCGAGGGCGTTGATCGCAACGCGCTGGAAATGGCGCTGCTGGGACCGCGCGGCACGGCGGCGGCGCAGTTGCTGGGCGTGGCGGCGCCGGAGACGGTGGCGGCTTTCGAGCGCGCGCAGGAGCTGGCCGGCCAACTGCCGGCCTTGACGTCGCGGGCGCTGGAGCTGGGCGCCGGCTGGGCCTACCTGGCGCGCGGCCAGTACGACCAGGCGCTGGCGCTGGCCACACGCATCGGCGCGCTGGCCGCCCTGCGTGGCGACCGGCTGCTGCGCGTGTCGGCGTGCAACCTGCAAGCGACGGTGGTGTCGTTCCAGGGCGACCTGGTGGGCGCGCGGCGCTGGCTCGAAGAGGGTTTACAGGTGTTCGCCGAGCTGGCCGACCCGGCGCACGACCCGGCCTTCATCGTGGACCTGGGCGTATCCATGCACGCGCGCATGGCGCTGGTGCTGTCGCACCTGGGCTTCCCGGACCAGGCCTGGGCCGAGGCCGAAGTGGCGCTGGCGCGGGCCGAGAGCGTCCATCAACCCTTGGCGCGGGTCCTGGCGCTGGCCTTCACGGGGATGCTGGCGCTGCGGCAGGAGGAGGTGGAGCGCGTGCAGGCGCTGGGCGAGGCCTTGCAGCAACTCGTGAGCGAGCACGCCGTGGTGGAAGGCGAGGGCCCGGCGCGCTGGCTGCGCGGCTGGGCCCTGGCGCGCCAGGGCCAGCCGCAGGACGGCTACGCGCTGATCGTGGACGGCTACCAGCGCGCCTTCAGCCTCGGCCGCATCGGCGCCGGGCTGGCGGCGGTCCTGGGTGCCGCAGCCGATGCCGCCGCCCTGTGCGGGCGCTGGGACGACGCGCAGGCGCGGCTGGACGAGGCGCTGGCGCTGGCCCGGCGCGTGGGCGATCGCATCCTGCTGCCGGACCTGCGGCTGCTGCAGGCGCGCATTGCCCACGGCCGCGGCGACGGCGCGGCGGCGCTGGCGAGCCTGCGCGAGGCGCTACTGGAGGCGAAGGTTCAGCAGGCGGGCTGGAGCGAATTGGCAGCGCTGGTCGGGCTGTGCGCAAGTAGTGCGGCGCAGCCGCACGAAGTGGAGGCGCTGGCGCAACTGCGCGCGCGCTGTGCAGAAGGCGCGGATACGCCGCTGGTGCGACAAGCCGATGCAGTGCTGAACGCCTGGACCAAGTGGCAGCAGGCGCCGGCGGCTTGATGCAGCATGCGTCTCGCTGCGGCACAACGACAATGCACGAACCAGTTTAAAACCTTGCTTCGACGCGTGGTTGATTGCAGAGTGCTTTGCAAGCACTACCAGCATGTCGAAATAAAACATCGTTCCGGCTCTTTATTTTTTGGCTAGCACTCATTATTGTTTTCGATGCTATCCGAGCGGAATTTTTTCTGACGAACCAGGGTGGGCCATGCCCCGACAAAGGCCTGTTCAGGCCTGCAAAATGGTGGGCCAAATATTTCTTATTTGGCAACAAGCGGTCCTTCATAAAAAATTACATACAACTGTACGCTTTCGCCTTATCTCAGCTCTTGCTCATTCACCACAGTCTCCATTTTTCAACTCACTTGGATGTAGTAGACTCTGTTGAGCCGCATCTATACTTCGGCAGCCGAGTTTGGCGAGAAGTTTATTTACACAAGGCAGAGGTCGAAACTTATCTTGAATTTTATCTTTTGTTCTCAAATTATTGTCAGGAGCTTTTGCAATTCCGGGATTTACTGCCAGTGTCATAATCTGAGGTTTTGCATAAATTCGTGAAATACCTCCATCGTGACGGAGCCATTTCGGGTTATCCATGTATTGGTCCTTCAAAAATAGAAGACTGGAAGCATCAGAGAAATATTGATTAGTTCTGCCTTGCATTCTCAGCGGCGCAAAGGGTCCGCTTTTAAAGCATTGGCGACGTCGCTGGCATATGCCATACAACGCTCTAGTGGCCAAAATGCACGGCCACTTTGGTTTGATCAAAACAACAATGCAAGTTAAGCAGTCTTGCCCCTTGCCGTCGGCAGCCCTCTGCTTGGGTGGATGAGAGTAGATAGCTTGCATGCCTGCACATGTCGCTTGCCGCATCAAGGTGCTTGTCGGAGGTACGCATAATTTTTCTCCATTCTTTTTGTTAAGCACACCCGCCAAGACGCGACAGCGATCTTTTTAGGCCAGATTACCGGCGCGCTGGCGTGCAGCGAGCATATGCATCGCGCTGCATAAGTGCCACTCGGATTACAAGCAACTACGTTGGAAAAAATGCGCTTACATTACATTTCTTGATTTCCCGAAAGACCAATATTTATGAAGCATCCAAATTTAAATAAGCACCGAAAATTTTCTGTGGGACAGACGGCTTCTTCTGCACTTATGTGCAAAGCCATGGGCAACAAGAGAATTTGTGAATTTTGGGTGCCTCGCTTCAATCCGCAATATCACAATGCTTGAATGAAATCTTCAGCTTTTAGCCTTCATTCATGCACGAATTACGCCCCGCAGGCGCGAGTCTGAGGGCGTGGACGTTTCAACAGCCGCTCTGCAGGCCGATGCCTACGCCGGCACGGCGAGCCGCTACAGCACCCCGAGGCCAGCGTGCTGCGGCGTTTTACAACGCGCTCGCTGCGCAGGGCGGGCAAGATGGCGGCGTAGCTTGCAGGAAGCAGCTGCACTTCCTCGATTAGTACGATTCACAGGCCCCGGCTCCGCAAGGACCGGGGCCTTTTTTTCTAGGACGGCAAAGCCAGCTGATCGGCCAGTTGCTCCAAGTTGGCGAGGTACTGCTCGGGATTGCGCCGGAACCGGGTGCGCTGCACGCG
>NZ_AUMO01000105.1 GCF_000430725.1 Azohydromonas australica DSM 1124 | reverse complement strand
CAAGGACAACGAGACGCTGCAGGAGGTGGTGAGCTACCGCATGGCGGACGCCGACGGTGATTGGTCCGACGCGACGCTGACCATCACCATCCGCGGCAAGACTGACGGCGCACCGACGGTGGTGGCGCAGGACGGCAACGACGGGGCCACGGGCCATGCCACGGTGTACGAGGCGGGGCTGGTGGATGCAAGCAGCACGGCCGAGACCACCACGGGCAGCATCACGGTGACGGCTGCCGACGGGCTGCAGACGGTCACGGTGGGTGGCCGGGAGCTGACGCTGGCGGAGCTGGCGGGGCTGGGCACGACGGCGGTGGACATCGACACGGGCAAGGGCACGCTCAGGCTCACGGGCTTCAAGGACGTGACGTACGTGGGCGGAGTGCCCACGGCGGGCACGCTGGCCTACAGCTACACGCTCAAGGCGGCGCTGGTGCAGACCGGCCAGACGGAGAGCACCGACGACATTGCGCTGGCGATCAAGGACGCGGGCAACGCCACCAACACCGGCACGCTGACGGTGCGCATCGTGGACGACGCGCCCACGGCCGCGAACGACACGGCACAGCTTATCGAGGACGCCGGTCCGGCGACCGTGACCGGCAACGTGTTCAGCAACGACCGGCTGGGTGCCGATACCACGGCCACGCCGATCAGCGGCTTTAGCATGGGCGGCGTGCCGGGCACCGTCGGCACAGCCATGGCTACGGCCTACGGCACCATTCTCATGGAGTCCAACGGGCGCTGGACCTACACGCTGGACAACCTCAACGCGGCAGTGCAACACCTTGTTCCCGGTGAAACCCTCACAGAGCGTCTGTCCTACCGGCTCACCGACGCCGACGGCGACGAAGACAACAGCATGGCCGAACTGGTCATCACCATCACCGGCACCAACGACGTGCCGACGCTGGTCATCAAAGACGGTAACGGCGCCGGCACGGGCCAGGCCACCGTGGAGGAAAAGGGCGTTGCCAACGTCGACGGCAGCCAAACCACGCAGGGCCGCTTCGTCCTGACCGCGCCCGATGGGCTGCAGGGCGTCAGCGTGGGCGGTACCTTTGTCAGCGCGGCGCAGCTTGCAGGCCTAACGGGCTCGCCCGTCAACGTAGCCACTGCGCGCGGCACGATCACGCTCACCGGTTTCGATGCCGCCAGCGGCGCCGTGTCTTACCGCTACACGCTCTCGAGTGCGCAGGCCCATGCGGTCGATGCTGAGTTGACGGACGATATCGTGCTGAGCGTGCTCGAGCGCGACGGCGACCGCGTGGACGGCACCCTGCGCGTGCTGATCGTTGACGACGCACCGGTAGCGCGCGACGACGCGACGCAGCTGAGCGTGTCGCTGCCCCGCGCTACGTCCAGCGGCAATGTGATCGGCGGTGTGAGCAGCGGCGCGCGCGACGTGGCCGACCGCCTGGGCGCGGACACGCCCGTGACCGTGGTGGCCTTCGTCACCGCCGACGGCCGCGCCGGCACGGTGGGCGGGAGCGCGCTGCGCGGTGTCTACGGCACGCTGCAGCTCAACGCCGACGGCAGCTACGTCTATGCCGTGGACGACTCCCACTCTGAGGTGGCGTCGATAGTCAACGGCAAGGCGCTGGTCGAGCGCTTCACCTACACCCTGCGCGATGCTGACGGCAGCACCAGCAGCGCCGTGCTGGTGGTGACGCTGCGGGGCAGCGCGGCCTTCATCAAGGCGGGTGACCAGATCTTCCCGGTGGCCTACGAGCCGGCGCAGCGCGAGATCACCCAGGGCATGGAGCTGGGGCTGTTCGTGCAGCACGCGGTGCGCGACTCGGCACAGCAGAGCCTGGCGTTGGCTGCCGGCGCGGCCGGCAGTGTCGGCGTCGTCGATGTCGAGGAGCTCCAGGGCGAGCTGCTGCGCGCGACGCAAGCCATGACTCAGGGCCAGCACGTTAGCCGCGACGGCGTGGCCTTTTCTCTGCGCCTGATGCGGGACATGCAGTTGGAGCTGGTGCAGCGCCTGTCGCAGTCGGAGCTGACGGAGCCGACCGTGATCACGCCGCAGGGCCAGGCCGCCGAGTCGGGCAGTGCCTTTCTGACGCCGCCGGCGCCCGAGGCGGCGCCGCCGGAGCGCATCGTCGTACCGGCCCCGCCGCCGTCCGGGCCGGCACAGCCGCGCGCCGCCGCGCCGGGCTTCTCGCGGCAGCTGGCGGCGCAAGCCGCGGAGCGCGTCGCGCCGCTGCCCTCGCACGGGGTGCCGGGTGCCGCCGCCGCGCCGCGCGTGCGGGTGTCCGTGGCCCGAACCTGACCCGCCAGGGATCGACCTGCAGCCGCCGCGGCACCGGCCGCGGCGCAGTTCATCGAGTCAAGAAGACAAAGTTGTATGAGCAAACAAATCAACCAGAACAAAAATTCCCGCTTGCCGCGCCCGGCCTGGGGGGCGCTCGCCTCGGCTGCGGCGCTGCTGCTAGCCGGCTGCAGCGTCACGCCCGTGAAGCTCACCGACCAGGAGGTGGGGCAGCGCGTGCAGAATGACCAGCAGCGCATGTACCGCGACCAGGTATCCGTGAGCGGACCCATCGGCTTCTCCGAGGCCGTGGCGCGCGCGCTCAAGTTCAACCTGGACTACCGGCTCAAGGTGATGGAGAGCGCGCTCTCGCGCGGGCTACTGGAGGTCGCCGAGCTCGACCTGCTGCCCAAGCTCGTGGCCGATGCGGGCTACAACCACCGCAACAACGACTCCGGGGGCACCAGCATCGGCATCGAGGACCGCGTCATCAGCTTGCGCCCGTCCACCTCCGAGGAACGCGCCCATCACTTCGAGCGTGCCACGCTGTCGTGGAACGCACTAGACTTTGGCCTGAGCTACTACCGCGCCAAGCAGGCGGCCGACGACGTCAACATCGCCGAGGAGCGCCGGCGCAAGATCCTGCAGAACATCGTCCAGGACGTGCGCACCGCCTACTGGCGCGCGCTGGGCGCGCAGCGGCTGCTGGAAGAGGCCAATACGCTGGCCGGGCGCATCCAGGACGCACTGCAGAAGTCGCGCGAGGCTGAGCGTGCCGGGGTGCTGGCGCCGTCGCAGGCGCTGGGCTACCAGCGGGCACTGCTGGACGCGATGACCATCGTCAACGTCAAGCGCCAGGAAATGCAGTTCGCCAAGCGCGAGCTGGCGGCGCTGATGAGCTTGCCCCCGGGCACCGAGTTCACGCTGCAGGAGGAGCCCGGCGCGCGGCTAGCGCCGGTGCCGCTGGACCTGGACAAACTGGAGACCGCGGCGCTGACGCAGCGCCCGGAGTTGCGCGAGGAGGACTACAAGGCGCGTATCGGCGTGGTCGAAGCTAAACGGCAGATCGCCGCGCTGTTCCCGAGCGTGAACTTCTACGCCGGCGCGCGCTACGACTCCAATGGCTACCTCTACAACAGCAACTGGGCCGAGGGCGGCCTCAGCCTGTCGATGAACCTGCTGCGCCTGGCCGGCCTGCCCGCCATCAAGCGGGCCAACGAGGCGCGCGAGAAAACCGACGAGGCGCGGCGCCTGGCGCTGAGCATGGCGGTGCTGACGCAGCTGCGCGTGTCGGTGGAGCGCTACCGCCTGGCAGTGTACGACGAGGAGCTGGCGGCCGAGGCCAGCCGCGTGGACCAGCGCCTGGCCAGCATCTCGGCTGCGGGTAGCAGCAACCGGCTAGAAAGCGAACTGGAAGCGCTGCGCACCGACGCGCGTGCACTGGTCTCGCGCTTCTACCTGGCCACGGCCAACGCCGCCACGCAGGCGGCTTACGGCCGGGTGCTGAACTCCGTGGGCATGGACCTGCTGCCCGACACCGTCACCGGCACCGACATCCCGACACTGGCCACAGCCATCAGGGGCAGCCTGCAGTCCGCCGAGACGGGTGCCTTCGTGCAGGCGAGCGCGGCGCAGGCGCTGCGACGGCCGGTCGTGGTGCGGGTGGCCGAGGTGCCGGCGCCCGTGGGCGAAGCCTTGGTGCGCACGGCCGTGGAGCGTGTGCTCTCGCGTAACGACATCAGCACCGCCGCCGACGCCCAGGCGCTGCAGCTGTCGCTGGCCTTCAGCCGCGCCGAAGGTGCGCGCGGCGCGCGCGCGCAGTGGACCATGGTCGTCACGGAGCCCGGCGGCCGGCGCGTGCTGGAGCAACGCTACAGCAGCGTGTTGCCGGCCGAGACCACGCCGCGCGCTGTCACGGCGCTGGCCGAGGCGGCTGCGCTGTCGGTTATGGGCGAGCTGCGCCGCATCTCCAGCGTGCAGGGTGGCGCCGCGGCGCCGCAGTGACGGCAGTCCAAAGCAGTAAAGGATTTTCGAAGTGAAGCAGTTTCCCTTTCTGGCCAGCGGCGCTCTGCTGCTGGCGTTACTGGCACCGGTGGCGGATGCCGCCGCGCAGGCCGCCGCCGCAGCGGCACCCGCCGCCCGGGCTGTGCCCGCGCCGGGCGAGGTCCGCGCCGTGCCGGTGCGCTTTCTCGTGGTGGCGGCGCAGGAGACGATCCTGTCGGCGCCGGTGACCGGCCGCATCGCGCGGCTGCCGGTGGGCCTGGGCGACCACGTGCAGGCGGGCCAGGTGGTGGCCGCCTTCGATTGCGCCGAGATCCAGGCCCGGCGCGGCGCGGCGCAGGCCGAGCTGGAGGCCGCGCGCGTGCAGCACGAGGCTAAGCTCAAGCTGCAGGGCCTGCAGTCCGCGGCGGAGGTGGAGGTCGAGCTGGCCGCGGTCAACGTCAACAAGGCCGACAGCCAGGTGCGCGTGGCCGACGCGCAGATGGCGCAGTGCAACTTCGTCTCCCCCTTCAACGGCAAGGTGGCGCGTGTGCACGTCAAGATCGGGCAGGGCGTCAACCCGGGCGCGCCGGTGATTGAGCTGGTGAGCAGCGGGCGGCCCAAGGCGCGGCTGAACGCGCCCTCGCAATGGCTGGCGTGGCTCAAGGTGGGCCGGGTGCTCGACGCCCTGGTGGACGAGACCGGTGCAGCCGTGACGCTCAAGGTGCTGCGCATCTCCGGCCGCGTCGATGCGGTAAGCCAGACCGTCGAGATCGAAACCGACGTGAGCGGCGGCGCGCAGGTGCTGCCCGGCATGAGCGGCCAGGTCAAGGCGCCGGCGCTCCCGCCGCCGCAGTAGCATTTCGCAACCTGCCCGCGCAAAGGCGGGGCTGTTCGGCGGATCGGCTGCTGGCGCCGGCACGCACACTGGCCCGGACTGAACGTAGCGGCCGGCTCCGCCGCGGCACCGCGTCGGCGGCCTTGGGCCGGGTTTTTGTTTGGGCCTGCGAGCCCCTTGTGTGCTTTCCATGATCGATCCTGCTTTCCACGGGCTCACCGCGAAGGTCCATGCCGCAGGCACCGCCGCGGAGCTGGGCTTCCTGTTCTGCAACGAGACGCGGGCGCTGGTGTCCTACCGGCAGGCAGCGCTGGTGACGCTGCCTGCGCCGCCGCGCCGCAGCGCGTTGGCGGCGCATTCCGGCCTGGCTGACGTTGAGGCCGACACGCCCTATGGGCGGTGGCTGGGGGCGGTGACCGAGCACCTGCGTGCGCAGTTGCAGGAGCTGCCGGCCGGCGCCCGTGTGCTGGCCCTGACGCCATCGCTGCTACCGCCGGCCCTGGCCGAGCCCTGGGCGGAATGGATGCCCGAGCACGTCTGGGTGCTGGGCCTAGCCGGTCCCGATGGCCGCGTGCGCGCGGCGCTGTTCTTGGCGCGCGAGGAGCCTTGGCCCACTGAGCTGGATGCCGCGGCTCCAGAATACCTGCTGTTGCGGCTGGCCGACACCTATGGCCATGCGTGGTGGGCGCTGACGCAGCGGCGGCGCACGCTGAGCGCCTTCTTCGCGCGTGCCTGGTCTCGCCGGGGCGTGCGCTGGGCCCTGGCGCTGCTGCCGCTGCTGCTACTGACGCCTGTGCGCGAGTACGCGCTAGTGCCGGCCGAGGTGGTGTCCAATCGTAGCCAAGTTATCGCCGCGCCACGTGACGGTGTGGTCAAGCGCATGGTCGTGCCACCCAACACCCCGGTGGCAGCCGGGCAGGTGCTGGCGGAGCTCGATGACAGCACGCTCTACAACCGACTGGCGGTGGCGCAGGCAGCCCTGGCCTCGGCGCGGGTGGAACTGCTGCAGGCCGCGCAGCGTGCCATCGACTCGCAGCAGGCCAAGGCCGAGTTGCACTTGGCCGAAGGCCGGCTGCGCGAGCGGGAGGTGGACGCCGACGCGCTGCAGCGCGAGCTGGAACATCTGGCCATCAGGGCGCCCGGTCTGGGCGTGTTCGTCTATTCCGACCCCAACGACTGGGCCGGGCGTCCGGTGCAAACCGGCGAGCGCCTGGGCTTGCTAGCCGATCCCGGCGTGCTGGGTGTGCAGGCCTGGGCGCCGGTGCAGGAGGCGGTGAACCTGCTGCCCGGCGCGTCGATGACGCTGTTCCTGAGCGTGGCGCCGCTGGCGCCCATGGCGGCGCGGCTGGACATGGCCAGCTACCAGGCGGTGGAGGCGCCCAACGGCGTGGCCAGCTACCTGCTGCGCGGCACCATCGAGCAGCCCACGGCGCAGGCGCGCATCGGGTTGCGCGGCACGGCGCGCGTCTCGGGCGACTGGACCGTGCTGGGCTATTTGATGCTGCGCCGGCCGCTGGCCGCGGCGCGTGAGTGGTGCGGATGCTGACACCGGCCCCAGCGGCGCCCTGGCCCGCGCTGCGCGAGGAACTGCAGCTGCATGACGGCGGCAGCAACCGCGACGGTTCGCCGGCTTGGCACATCGGTGATCCGGTGCGCAACCTGTTCTTCCGCATCGGCTGGCTGGAGCTGGAGATGCTGCGCCGTTGGAGACTAGGCAGTGCCCAGGCCATTGCCGAGGAGATCTCCCGCCACACCACGCTGGCGCCGGAGCCCGAGGATGTGCGCGAGTTCGCCAGCTTCTTGGCCGCGCACCAGTTGCTGCAGCAAGCGCGGCCGCAGACACGGTCACCACTGTGGCGCTGGCTACTCAACAACTATCTGTTCATCCGCATCCCGCTGCTGCGTCCGGCGCGGCTGCTGCAGGTACTGCTGCCCTGGGTGGGCTGGCTGTTCACGCCGCGCTTTCTGGGCCTGACGGTGTTGGCAGCGCTGGCCGGCGTGGCGCTGGCGCTGCGCCAGCTCGACACGGTCGAGGCCAACCTGCGCGGTGCGATGAGCTGGGAAGGCGTGCTGGGATTCGCCGGCGCGCTGTTCGTGTCCAAGCTGCTGCACGAGTTCGGTCACGCGCTGGTGGCCACGCGGCTGGGTGTGCGTGTGGGCCACATGGGCGTGGCGCTGCTGGTGATGTGGCCCATGCCCTACACCGACACCGGCGAGAGCTGGATGCGTTCGCCGCGCCGGCGCCTGGCTATTGCCTCGGCCGGCATCGCCGCGGAGCTGGTACTGGCGGCGTGGTGCACGCTAGCCTGGAGCTTCGTGCCCGAGGGAAGCCTGCGCAACGCGCTGTTTTTCCTGGCCACCACTGCCTGGGTGTTGACGCTGGCGGTCAACGCCAGCCCGTTCATGCGCTTCGACGGCTACTACATCCTGGCTGACGCGCTGGATCTGCCGGGCCTGCACGAGCGCGCGGGCAGGCTGGGCCGCCACGCGCTGCGGCGCTGGCTACCGGGGTTCGATGATCCCGTGCCGGAAGTGCTCCCGCCAGCTTGGCGGCGTGGGCTCATGGCTTTCGCCTTCGCAACCTGGCTGTACCGGCTGGTGGTGTTCGTGGGTATTGCCATCGTTGTCTACCACGCCTTTTTCAAGGCGCTGGGCGTGTTCCTGTTTTTCGTGGAGATCGTGGTGTTTGTAATCCGACCCCTGTGGGCCGAGCTGCGGGTGTGGTGGCGCCGACGCAGCGAAGTGGCGCCGCGGCGTGCGGTGGCGGCGCTGGCCGTGCTGGCTGCCGCGCTGCTGGGGCTGCTGCCGCCGTGGTGGGGCGGCGTCACGGCACCCGGCGTGCTGCGCGCGGCGGCTGAGCAGCCGGTGTTCTCGCCGTACGCGGCGCGCCTAGAGCACGTGCGCATGGCCGAGGGCGCGCGGGTGGAGGCCGACACGCCGCTGGCCGAGTTGGCCGCACCGGCGCAGCAGCAGGAGCGCGACAAGGCCCGCGCCCTGTCTGCCGCCTACAGCCGTGCCGCGCGCGGTGCGCTGGGCATGGAGCGCGACGGTGCGGCGCAAGGAGTGGCAGCCGAGCAGCAGGCCACGCGCTGGGAAGCCCAGCGCCGCGCTCACGAGGCGGAGCTGCAGCGGCTGCACCTGCTGCCGCTGGAGCAGGGTGTGGTGCGCGACCTCGACCAGACACTGCGGCCCGGCACCTGGGTCGGCGCCTCGCGGCCGCTGGCAGTGGTGGTGGACGGGCGGCATTGGCGCGTGGAGGCGCTGGTGCCCGAACGCGAGCGGTTGCGTCTGGCCACCGGCACGCCGGCGGTCGTGATTGCGCAGGGCCGCTTCAGGAAGCTGGCCGGTCACGTCATCGCCATTGACGACAGCCCCGTGGCGCGACTGCCGCACTTGCTGCTGGCCCAGGAGCACGGTGGCGTCGTCCCCCTGAACCCTACGTTGCCGCGGCATGACCTCAAGCCAGCAGGTGCTTGGTTCCGCGTGCTGGTGGAAGGGACGCTGGATGGTGAGGGTGCCGTGCCGGTGACGGCCGTGCAGTCGGTGCGCGTGCATTTCCAGGGCACCCGCGAGAGCTTGGCGCGGACCTGGATGGAGAGCGCCCTGTCGGTACTGATCCAGCAGTCCGGGCTATAAATAACCGCTCCTAAAGTATGGACAATTGTTCCACTAGAACGGAACATCGTCCAAGACGCACCCCGAACAGTGTTGGGAGCGGTTCGCCCGAAGGGATTGCACCGCGGAAATGCGGTGTGCATTTGATGCCCGCGTGGCCAGGCACAAGGGTGCGGGCGGATCCTTAGAGCCGCCTGACCGCCAGTGCGCTGCGTGCGCTGCTTTGAGGCATTCGCGAATTCCCGACCATTGCTGCCACACATGCTTCGCGCGATTCCTTGCGGGTACAGCAAAGGTGACGTGGCCGCCATTGCGCAGCGGCACGATGGCTTCACGCACGGCCGGAGCCTCGCGCAGCCCCAATCCTTGACGGGCGACGGTACATGCCGCGCCCTGATGTAGTGAAATGCCCCGGCGCTGTGCATGGTTCACCGCGCCGATGACTGAAGTGTATGCCGGGTTGACCTCGAACACTTTCACGCCGGCTCGCAGGCATGCCGCCTTGAGAGCGCTGGTCATGCTGGAGAAGACGAACGAGAACAACAGCCTGGCGCGGGCCCGGTCCACCGCTTCGAGCTCGGCCTTCTTCTTGCAGAAATCCAGCTTCTCCAGAGCCAGCGGCTTGCCAGGTGCCTGGGCTAGCGCCGCGACCTGCACGGCTGCATCGCCGATGAGGGCCTTGGCCTGATCGCTGGACTTGCCCGCGTGGGCAGCTCGATGCGCCGCGCGTCCACTAGATTCCGGAAACGGTCCAGCTCCGCCACGGCGAGGTGGTCAGCGTTGATGTCCACGCCGATGCAGCCCAGCGCCCGCTGATGTGGTGACAGCCGCAGGCTCAATCTCGACGCTAGCGAACACGCGCCAGCCCTTGTCGTCGTGCAAGAAGCGGTAGCTGATGGCGCGGCCCACGCGCTTGGTCGTCGGCTTGCCGGCCTGGGTAGAGGCCGGTACAAGACGGCTCATACCCAGCGCCGAGACTATTGGCCCATGGCCTGGGCATGGAACAGCCGGCGGCTGCCAAAGCACAGCCCACCCGGCCCTGGGCCTCGTCGCGCTGCAGCGCCGCCTAGTCGATGAGTTGCAACCGGCGCTGCCGGATGGCCTGGACCTTGCCGTCGAGCTCGATGCGAACGGCGTTGAACTGGCGCACGGTCAATCCAAACTGCGCCAGGAACTCGCGCTTGAGCTCGTTGAGATCGCGTTGCGCGTGCAACTTGGCGTAGGCGTCCAGTGCCCGGGCCTGCTCGGCCGCAAGCGCCAGCCGCGTCTGGTGGGTGAAGACGCAGCGCTCAGTCATGAGGCAACACCTGCATCGCCTCGGTTCCGTACTGCTTGGGCGGCAACCGGCATTCTGCCTTCGCGCCAATGCCACCCGAAAAAAGTTCTACCGCCATCCCGGCTTTACATGGCACGTGTGCTGTGCCGCAGGCCATCAATACGCTTTCTTGTCCTATTCGTCCATATTTTTCTCAGCTACTGCCCACCCTCCAAGGCGGCGAGTCGCAAGGCGCGGAACAAACGAGGTTGATCCTGCGGGCCAGTGCCGACACCGGCGGGCATGATCAGTCCGCCGACCACCTCCGCGGCGGGGACGCCGGTCTTGGGTGAATCTCTCACGCCGGGGCCACCGGCCTCCGCACGGCACGGGGCTGGCCAGTGTCGTTTTGCTCAACCGTTGAAAGTCACTCATGGATCTTGGAATTCGCGGACGCTGGGCGCTGGTGTGCGCCGCCAGCAAGGGCCTGGGCAAGGGCTGCGCGCAGGCGCTGGCGCAGGAGGGCGTCAACGTCGTCGTCACCGCGCGCGGCGCCGAGGCGCTGGAACGCACGGCGGCGGCGCTGCGCGTGCTGGCCCCGGGCGTGGAGGTGCGCGCGGTGGCCGGGGACATCACCACGGCCGAGGGCCGCGCGGCGGCGCTGGCGGCCTGCCCGCAGGTGGACATCCTGGTCAACAACGCCGGCGGGCCGCCGCCGGGAGACTTTCGGGGCTGGGACCGCGAGGCCTGGATACGCGCGCTCGACGCCAACATGCTCACGCCCATTGAGCTGATGAAGGCGGTGGTGGATCCAATGATGGACCGCGGCTGGGGCCGCGTCGTCAACATCACCTCCGCGGCGGTGAAGGCGCCCATCGACATCCTGGGCCTGTCCAACGGCGCGCGCAGCGGGCTCACGGGCTTCGTGGCCGGGTTGGCACGCAAGACGGTGGCGCGCGGCGTGACCGTCAACAACCTGCTACCCGGCCCCTTCGACACCGACCGGCTGCGCCAGACCATGCAGGGCGCCGCGGCCCAGAGCGGCCGCAGCCTCGAGGAAATCGCCCACTCCCGCCGCGCCCAGAATCCGGCGGGGCGCTTCGGTACGGCCGAGGAGTTCGGCGCCGTCTGCGCCTTCCTGTGCAGCGTGTATGCGGGTTACATCACGGGGCAGAACCTGCTCATTGACGGCGGCGCCTACCCCGGCACTTTCTGAATCTCCCTTAATTCGCGGGCGCCGCCGTTTTGGCTTCAGCACGCGCCCGCCAAACAAGTACCGGAACGCCTGCCGGCATTTACGCAAGGCTTGACAGGGCGCAAGGCGGCCGGGGCGTCCTCCCCGTGCTCGGCCCGCGCCGTCTGACCTGTCGTTGAAGCGGGAAGAATGCTTGCTTTTCGGTGAATTGAGGGCTGGATTTAAAAATTAGAGTGTCAAATTTCGCCGCCAACATTTGTGGCCGCAGGAACAATCAAATAGACATGGCAGGGGATTTCGTGGCATTTCTTGATTACAGCGCCTCGTTCACGGCGGTGCGCATGCACGCCCAAAGTGCGGAGCCATTCCGGTTTGGGCTGCCTGATTATTTCAAGGGCGAATCCGCCCCGGGCTTCCAGGGTGCCGCGTGCGCGCGCATGCCCGCCTTGACTTGACGACCCTCCCATGACCCGTCCTGTTCCCCCTTCAGCGGCCTCGGCTCAGGCCGGCGAGATCACGCTGGCGCTGCGCACCCTGCGCAGCAGCATGCTGGCCACCGGCAGCTTCAGCTTCGTGCTGAGCCTGCTGCTGCTGGTGCCCTCGATCTACATGATGCAGGTCTACGACCGCGTGCTGGGCAGCCGCAACGAGATGACGCTGCTGATGCTTACGCTGCTGGCCGCGGGGCTCTACGGCATCTACGCCGCGCTGGAGTACATCCGCTCGTCGGTGCTGCAGCAGGTCAGCCACGCGCTTGACATCAAGCTGTCCTCACGCGTGTTCGAGGCCGCCTTCAGCGACGCGGCGCGCTCGCGCGGGGGCAATCCCAGCCTGGCGATGGCCGACCTGACCTCGCTGCGCCAGTTCGTCTCCGGCACCGGGCTGCTGCTGCTGTACGATGGGCCCTTCGCCGTGATCTTCATGACTGCGGGCTTCATGATCGACGTGTGGCTGGGCGCGTTCCTGGTCGGCGCCTGCATCGTGCTGCTGGTGCTGCTGTGGTGGAGCGAGCGCCGCACGCACGGCCCGCTGCAGGAGGCCAACCGCCTCAACGCCCGCGCCTCCAGCTACATGAACAACAGCTTCCGCAACGCGGAGGTGATCCAGGCCATGGGCATGCTGCCAGCGGTGCAGCGGCGCTGGACCAAGCTCAGCGAGGAAGCGCTGGACCTGCAGGCCGAGACCAGCGTGGCCGCGGCACGCATCGGCTCGGTGACGAAGTTCGTGCGCATCTTCTCGCAGTCGCTGAGCCTGGGCCTGGGCGCGCTGCTGGTGCTCGAAGGGCGCATGTCGGGCGGGATGATGATCGCCGCCTCCATCCTGCTGGGCCGCGCGCTGTCGCCGCTGGAGATGCTCATCGGCAACTGGCGCCAGATCGTGGCCGCGCGCGACGCGCACAAGCGGCTGGAGCAGCTGCTAGCGGTGGCCCCGGTGCCGCCGGAGCGCATGGCGCTGCCGGCGCCGGCGGGCAAGCTGGCGGTGGAAGGCGTGTCGGTGGCCGCCCCGGGCTCGCAGCAGGCGCTGCTGCGCCAGGTGAGCTTCAGCGCCGAGCCGGGCGAGCTGCTGTCCATCATTGGCCCCAGCGGGGCGGGCAAGTCCACGGCGGCACGGGTGCTGGCTGGAGTGTGGGTGCCGCAGGCGGGCAAGGTGCGCCTGGACGGCGCCGACCTCGCCACCTGGCCGCGCGAGCAGCTCGCGCCGCACATCGGCTTCCTGCCGCAGGACGTGGAGCTGTTCGAGGGCACGGTGGCGGAGAACATCGCGCGGCTGGCCGAGCCCGACAGCACCGAGGTGGTGGACGCGGCGCAGGCCGCGGGCATCCACGAGATGGTGCTGCGCCTGCCCCAGGGCTACGACACCCCGGTGGGCCCGGGCGGCGCAGCGCTCTCGGGCGGGCAGCGCCAGCGCGTGGGCCTGGCGCGCGCGCTCTACGGGCGCCCGCAGCTGCTGATCCTCGACGAGCCCAACGCCAATCTTGATGACGTGGGCGAGGCCGCGCTGGCGCAGGCGCTGGCCGGCTGCAAGGCGCGCGGCGCCACGGTGGTGGTGGTGTCGCACCGCACCTCGCTGCTGCGCATCACCGACAAGATGCTGCTGCTGCGCGACGGCCAGGCCGCGGCCTTCGGCCCGCGCGACAAGGTGCTGCAGTCGCTGAACCCGCAGGGCGGCCAGGCTGGCCAGGCCGCGCCGGCGGCGCCGGCCCAGCAGCCTGCCGGACCGCATTTCGCGGTCGTGGCCACCGCGCAGGGACCCTTCGTCGTCCAGGCCGCGCCGGGCATCACCGTGGCCCGTCCGGGCGCCATCGTTTGATCTGGGATCCGAGATGTTGAACCAATTCAGCGACGCGCTGTCGCGCAACTCCCAAGTGCGCCGCGACGGCGATCCCCGGCCGGCGATCCGCCTGGGCGTGGGTGTGGGCGTGCTGGGCTTTGGCGGTTTCCTGGCCTGGGCGGCGTGGGCGCCGCTGGACCAAGCTGTGCCCGGCATGGGCATGGTGGCCGTGGCCGACCAGCGCAAGGCAGTGCAGCACGTCAGCGGCGGGCGCATCGAGTCGCTGCAGGTGGCCGAGGGCGACAGCGTGCAGGCCGGGCAGCTGCTGCTCAGGCTGGATGCGCGCCAGCTGCAGGCCGAGCTCGATGCCGCGCAGGCGCAGCTGGCGCTGGCGCGTGCCGCGCTGGCGCGCGTGGACGCCGCGGCCGCAGGCCGCGACCGGCTGCCGGCCGCGGCGGTGGCGCCGGCCGATGCGCGCTTCCAGTCCATCGGCCTGGCGCAGCAGTCGCTGCTGCGCGCGCAGGTGGGCGCGCGCCAGGCCGAGCTGGAGCAGTTGCAGGCCAGCAAGGCGCAGCTCGAAGCCGAGCTCGAAAGCCACCGCCGCATGGCCGTGGGCTACCGCGAGCAGCTCGCGATCCTGAAACAGCAGCACGAGGCGCTGGTGGAGCTGGTGGCCGAGGGCAACTATCCCAAGCTGCGGCTGCTGGACCTGGAGCGCTCCATTGCCGAGCTGCGGACCAACATCGCGCGCAGCGAGTCCGATGCCGTGCGCACCTTGCGCGCCATCGAGGAGGCGGCGGCGAGCCTGCAGCGGCGCCGGCGCGAGCAGGTGCGCGACGTCGAGACCGAGCGCGCCACCCTCGTGCACGACGAGGCCACGCTGCAGGCGCGCGTGGCTACGCTGGTCACGGGGCTGCAGCAGACCGAGGTGCGCGCGCCCGTGGCCGGCCAGGTTGTGGGCTTGGCGGTGCACACCGTGGGCGGCGTGGCCGCGCCGGGTGAGAAGCTCATGGAGGTCGTGCCGCAGGACAACGCGCTGCTGGTGGAGGCGCGGCTGCCGGTAAACATGGCCAACAAGCTCAAGCCGGAGCAGTCGGCGCAACTGCACTTCTCCTCCAGCGACCGCGTGCGGCTGCCCGATCTGGAAGGCCGCGTGCTGACGGTGTCGGCCGACGCGCTGGAGGACCATCGCTCCGGCACGCCGTACCTGCTGGCGCGCATCACCATTCCCGACACCGAGCGCGCCAAGCTGCCCACGGTGAACTCGCCGCTGCGCGCGGGCATGCCGGTGGACGTGCTGGTGCGCGTGGGCGAGCGCAGCTTCCTGGACTACGTGCTGGAGCCACTGACCGCGCGGCTGCGGCAGTCGCTGACGGAGTGAGCAGCCGTCTTAGCCGTCAAGCGGTATGCAGCGTCGGATTCCACTGCGAACCGTGCTTGGCGATGGTGTTGAGCATCGTCAGCAGCTTGCGCATGGTTGCCACCAGGGCAACCTTCTTGCGCTTGCCCGTGGCCAGCAGCCGCTCGTAGTAGGCCTTCAGAGGCGGGTTGTAGCGCACCGCGGTAAGCGTGGCCATGTAAAGGGTGCGTCGCAGATCGGCGCGCCCGCCCCAGATGGCGCGCTGCCCGCGCATCTGGCCCGAGTCGCGGTTGAGCGGCGCCACGCCCACGAGCGCGGCTACCCGGCGGCGGTCGAGCTTGCCCAACTCGGGCAGCTCGGCCAGCAGCACCGCCACGCTGGCCGCACCGATACCTGGCACGCTTTGCAGCGCCTCTGCGAGCTCGGCATGATGGCGCTGCACGTGCACAGCGACCTCGGCGTTACTGTCGTCGAGTTCACGCTGGAGGAACTCGATGACGCGCTCGATGCTCGGGCGTGCCGCGGCGTGGGAGATGCGCATGCGCTGACGCTCGCTGGCGAGCATCTGCACGAGCTGGCGCCGGCGCAGCACCCCAGGGCCTGCAGCCGTTGCAGCTCGGCGTCGGCCAGCGGCTTGACGAAGCGCTCGCGCTCGGGGTGCTGGTGCAGCATGCGGGCAAAGGCCGCCAGCATCCTGGCGTCCAGCGCGTCGGTCTTGCCCAGCGCACCCACAAGCGCGTGCGAAGCCGCGCGCCATGCGCGGGCTGACCACCGCCACAGCCAGCCCTGCGGCTTGCAGCGCGCAGGCGGCCTCGAACTCGTAGCCGCCCGTGGCCTCCAACACCACCAACGCCGGCTGCAGCGCCACCAACTGCGTCACCAACGGCTCAATGCCGGTGCTGTCGTTGCTCGCCTGCCAGGTCTTGACCTGGGCACTGCTGGCCACTTCCAGCGTCTGACTCGACACGTCGATGCCTATGAAAACAGCGTCGGATACGTCCTCTCGCTCCCATCCTTGTCTATGCGAACTGCGAGTTCCTACAACCGTTCGGGCTGCAAGAGAGGACGGTCCGGCTCACGCGCCCAGTGCTCAGTGATGGGCTTCCAACATCAACCCAGAGGCGCATCGGGCTGCGTGAACCGGTCCGAAACGTCGCTCTGGAGATACAAGGCGCGGGCGTCACCGACGGCCCGCCTGGGGGCCGCCTGGGCGGCTGCCATCGGCAGCCGCTTGCTCATGACGGTGAGTTTGTTCACGTTGCCGGACCGCCGGCCGGGAGGGGCATCCTGGGGCGAGCTCCTCAGGCGCGCCGACCCGACACCACGATGCCGGCCACGATCAGCGCGAAGGCCACGCCGTGGTACCAGCGCGGCGGCTCGCCCAGCACCGCGGCCGACATCAGCGCCGCGAACAGCGGCGTGAGATTGCTGAAGAAGGCGGCCAGCGCCGGTCCGGCGGTGGCCACGCCCAGGCCCCAGCAGCGGTAGGCCACCAGTGCCGGGCCCACGGCCACGTACAGCAGCGCGGCCAGCGTCCAGGGGCTGCCCCAGCGCACGGCGTGGGTGCCCGCGGCCTGCTCCAGGCCGGCGGCCGCGCCCGCGCCCAGCAGACCGAAAAGCACCTGCAGCAGCAGCGCCTCGGCCCAGTGCCATTGCGGGCGCCGCTCGCCGCTCATGGAGCGCGGCGGGCGCGCCAGCAGCCAGCTGTAGAAGGCCCAGGCGATGATGGCCACGATCACGTACAGGTCGCCGCGCACGAAGCGCACCTGCGCCAGCGCGTGCGGGTCGCCGCGCGCAATGACGAACACCACGCCCGTGAGCGACAGCAGCGCGCCCAGCAGCTGCCGCGGCCCCGGGTGCTCGCGGTAGAAGAGGGCGCCCACCGCCAGCATCCACACCGGCATGCTGGAGGCGATGAGCGTGACGTTGATGGGCGTGGAGCTCACCAGGGCCAGGTACTGCAGCGCGTTGTACATGCCCACGCCCAGCGTGCCCGTGAGCAGCAGGTAGGGCCAGCGCCCGCGAAGCTGGCCCGGCGCGCGCAGCACGCGCCAGCCCAGCGGCAGCAGCAGCAGCGCGGCCAGCAGCCAGCGCAGGAAGTTCAGCGTCAGCGGCGGGACGCTGCCCACCATCAGCCGTCCCACCACCGCGTTGCCGGCCCACAGCAGCGGCGGCAGCGTCAGCAGCAGCACGGTGCGCGGCGCCAGCCGCGTCATCGCGCGGACTCCTGCGGGCGCAGCGCGCCGCAGTTCCAGCACTGGCCGAAAGGGCCGTCCACCTGCTCGCCGCAGGCCGGGCAGCGCCAGTGCTGCGCGGGCAGCTCGCGCTGCGCCTGCAGCAGCGCGCGCGCCTCCTCCAGGCGCTCGTCTTCGAGCACCCAGACCTCGGGCAGCGCCTGGTCCACCGGGATCTCTCCGGCGATGCTGCCGGCCCAGGCCCGCTGCACCTGTGCCGGTACGCCGGACTGGTTCAGGAGATCGGCCCACAGCGTGGCGATGGCGAGGTTGGGAGCGGTGGTGAGGCGGCGCATGGCGGGCGGGCCGGGGCGGGCGTGACTGCGGGTCATGGCACCATAACCGGCTGCGGCGCCCGCTGCCCGCGCCTACCGCGGCCGAACCACCTGGAGACCCCGTGATTTCTTCCGAACAAGCCATTCGTTTCAACCGCACTGGCGGCCCCGAGGTGCTGGAGCTGCAGCCGGTCAGCGTCGGCCAGCCCGGCCCGGGCGAGGTGCGCGTCCGCCACGAGGCGTGCGGGCTCAACTACATCGACGTCTACTTCCGCAACGGCACCTATGCCCAGCCGCTGCCCGGCGGCCTGGGCATGGAGGGTTCGGGCATCGTCGAGGCCGTGGGCGCGGGCGTGCAGCACCTGCAGCCCGGCGACCGCGCCGCCTACGCCAGCCAGCCCCCGGGCGCGTACTGCAGCGCGCGCGTGATGCCCGCGGCCCACGTGGTGCGGCTGCCCGACGGCATCGATTTCGAGACCGGCGCGGCCATGATGCTCAAGGGCCTGACGGTGCAGTACCTGCTGCGCCGCACGCTGCCGGCGCAGGGCCTGCAGCCCGGCGACCAGGTGCTGTTCCACGCCGCGGCCGGCGGGGTGGGGCTGATCGCCTGCCAGTGGGCGCGCGCGCTGGGCCTGCAGCTCATCGGCACGGCCGGCTCGGCCGCCAAGTGCGAGCTGGCGCTGGCTAACGGCGCGGCGCACGCCATCGACTACTCGAAGGAGGATTTCGTTGCGCGCGTCAACGAGATCACCGGCGGCGCGGGCGTGAAGGTGGTGTACGACTCGGTGGGCCGCGACACCTTCGAGCGCTCGCTGCAGTGCCTGCGGCCCTTCGGGCTGATGGCGCTGTTCGGCGCCTCCTCCGGGCCGGTGCCGCCGGTGGACATTGGGCTGCTGGCCAAGAAGTCGCTCTACCTGACGCGGCCGACGCTGTTCAGCCACCTGGCCAGCCGCGAGGCCACGCAGACCATGGCCGACGAGCTGTTCGAGGTCGTCGCCTCGGGCGCGGTGAAGATCCCGGTGGAGCGCCGCTACGCGCTGGCCGACGCGGCGCAGGCGCACCGTGACCTGGAGGCGCGGCAGACCACCGGCTGCAGCGTGCTGCTGCTATGAGCGCGGTGACGGCCACTTCGCTGCGGTTGCGCTGGCGCTGCGTGCCCTTCGCGGCGCTGGACGCGGCGACGCTCTACGCGCTGCTGCAGCTGCGCTCGCGGGTGTTCGTGGTGGAGCAGAACTGCGTCTACCTGGACCCCGACGGGGCCGACCCGCAGTGCCTGCACCTGCTGGGCTTCGACGCGGCCGGGACGCTGCAGGCGGCGTTGCGCCTGGTGCCCCCGGGGCTGAAGTACACGGAGGCCTCGATCGGCCGCGTAGTCACCTCACCCGAGACCCGGGGCACGGGGGTGGGCCACGAGCTGGTCGCCCAGGGGCTGCGCGAATGCGCGCTCATCCACCCGGGGCACGGCCTGCGCATCTCGGCGCAGGCGCATCTGCAGCGCTTCTACGAGATGCACGGCTTCCGGGCGGAGGGCGAGACCTACCTGGAGGACGACATCCCTCACATCGAGATGTCGCGCGCCGCGCCGGTGCTCTGATCCGGCGGCACCGCTGTTGCCGTGGCGGCTTGGGGCTCCGGCTCTACGGCGCCGCGGTAGGCATGCCAGGAGGCGTGCCCCAGCCACGGGCCCACCACCAGCAGCCCGGCGAAGAAGGGCAGCATCGCGGCCACGACCATCAGCGTGATCAGCGCGCCCCAGAAGACCATCACGCCCGGCTGCGTCAGGCACAGCCGCAGGCTGGTGAGGCCGGCGGTGACGGCGTCAGTCTGGCGGTCCAGGATCATCGGGATCGAGACCACGCTCACGGCGTAGATCAGCCCGGCGAAGACGGCGCCCACGGCCAGGTACGTGACGGTGAAGCCCAGGTTCTCCGGGTCGGCCAGCATCAGCAGCGAGCCCCTGAAGTCGGGCATGCCGTCGAAGCTGACGGCGAACACCACCATCGCGGCGCGGCCCCAGATCATCTCCAGCACCAGCAGCACGCCGCCGAACAACGCCAGCGTGCCGGTGCGGGTGTCCCAGGCCAGCAGCGAGTCGCCCAGGTCGGGCCGCTCGCCGCGCTCCAGGTGACGGCTGGCCTGGTACAGGCCCAGGCACAGGAAGGGGCCCACGAGCAGGAAGCCCGCCGACAGCGCCAGCACGTAGGCCGGTGCCTCCTCGAACACCTTCATGAGCGCGTAGCCCATGGCCACGAAGGCGGCGCCGTAGAACAGGCCCAGGCCGGGGCAGCGGGTGAAGTCGCGCCAGCCCAGGGCCAGCCAGTGCAGCGGATCGGACCAGCGCAGCGTGCGCAGCCGAGTCAGGGAACCTTCGGAAGGGACGGCAGCCGGGGCCGTACCGGCCGGCGACGGCACGGAGCCCTGGTTGAACGGTTCGAATGCCATGGCGCTTCCTCCAGGTGATGCTGGTGCGAAGCAGGTTAGGGGCGACCCTGACCCGAGTCCATGGGGGAGTTCCGTAAGCCCGGACAGGCCGGCGCGAACCCTGCACGGCGGTTGCGACGAACGCGCCTCTTAAGCCTGTCTGTTTGTGAGAGAAGTATCTCGCTTCAAATGCTGTATTTGAATGTTGCTGCTGGTCATACTGTTTTCTGGATTGAATCGATTGCGCTGGGGTGTAGATATTTCCGTAAAAGATCGTCGCTTGGAAAGGGGGGCGGAAAGAGGGGGGTAGAGCATTGAGCGGCTGTTTGGCTAGGCATTAAATGGGGTCGTCCGGTGCGACATGGCCTATTGCGTAATGCTTGAAAGGCTTAATTCCGCCGGGCAACAGAAGTCGGCTCCATCAATTGCGAATGGGTTTGACGACATATCTTTTGAATATTCGCCGTCTTGAGTTGCGGAGGTGAAATGAAAGCAAGGATAGTGTTGGTGCAGGCCCTGCTTGCCAGTGCTCTTGTGTCAGCTTGTGGCGGCGGTGACAGTGAAGTGGGTACCAGCAGTTCGGTCGAACAAAAAGACCTGAGCGCGCAGAAGGAAAAAACGGTCCGTTTCATCTACTTCCATCCTGCGAACACCAGCGTGCACGCCGTGTACAGCTCGGCCATCGAGCGCGCGGCCTTGTCTATTCAAGACTGGTATGCACAGCGCCTGGGGGGATACAGTTTCCGGCTGGCGAGTCCGGCGGTCGAAACCTGCCAAGGCCGGCAGCCGGGTTCCTATTACGCCACGCAGTCCTGGAGTCGGGTGGCGGCCGCCGTCAGGGACTGCATTCCCGAATTCGCCTGGAACGACTCGGCGCACCGGTGGGTGATCTATGCAGACGTGCGTCACCAATGTGGCGACAGGGAAAGTCTGGGGGCCAGTGCCCAGGGCGTGGCCATATTGCCAGTGCAGGACCTTCAGGGAGTTTCCGGCGAAAGCGTGATCACCGATGATTGCGGCGCCCCAGTTCCTTATGAGGGTGCTGCCGGCGTCAATCGCTGGATAGGTGGACTTGGCCACGAACTTGGGCATGCTTTGGGGCTTCCCCACCCTGCGGGATGCGAAGAGAAGGCTTCAGCATGCGATGACGGATCCTTGATGTGGCTGGGATATGTGAATTTCCCCAATATCGAGCTGCGGGATGCGGAGCGTGCAGCCCTGAAGGCCAGCCCCTTCATCGTTTCGGTGCCGTCGCCGCAGTGATCGCTTCGTTTCACATGCTCTTCCTTGGCATGTGAAAAGCGCCCCGGTGTCGAATGTGGCTGCAAGGCGCGGGGTGCATGCCCGAGCGGCGTGCCTGGCGTCGCCGGGCGCGGCAACGTGGGGACCATACCGCGGCACATGAGCAGCGCATCAAGCAGCGCGCTGGTGTGCAAACGTTCACGGCAGCAGCGGCACACGGGTGTACCCACCGCGCTGACAATCTGAAGACACGCTTTCGAAGCTGTAGTCCGCCCCCTTGCAGGCGCAAAAAAACTAGGACGGCAAAGCCAGCTGATCGGCCAGTTGCTCCAAGTTGGCGAGGTACTGCTCGGGATTGCGCCGGAACCGGGTGCGCTGCACGCGTGCGCAGCGGCGCCGTTCCAGTTGTGCCCGTAACTCCCGCCAGCGTTGTCGGTTGGCACACGCGAGCTCGCGTGCCGTGACCAAGCACCCCCGCGTAGCCGTTGCCGCCAGCAGTCGCACCGCACCGCGCAGCACCGTGGCAGGGCTGGCGGCCTTGCGACCCGTGGTGCGCCGCTCGTGATGGCGGTACGAGCCGAACAGCTGTTCGAGATCGTTGTTGGTACGCGGCAAC
>NZ_AUMO01000104.1 GCF_000430725.1 Azohydromonas australica DSM 1124 | reverse complement strand
CGCAGCGGCCGACTCCACCCCTCACGAGGTCGTCGTTGATCAACTGCCGGTCGATCACCACCACGGACTTCCCTTGTTGCACGGTCGATCTGTACCCATGCGTGCTGCCACCACTACCCCGGTGGACGCGGCGCCTGCTCTTCACGCTCACTTCGGCGCCGCCAACGGCCTTCCCCGTTGTTATGGCGGGTCGGCATCCACGACGACTTTTCGAGGCCTGCTCAGTGTTCACTCACGTTGCGGCCCGCATGGCCTGCTGGCCTCCTACGAGGCCTTTTCAAGCAGTGCTTCAGCCCATTCGTTACCTCCTGGACCGCTCCTTGTGCTTCCGGCCGGAGCGCGAGTTGGCCGGGTCGGACTTTCACCGACGGATCAACCGTGCCTTGACAAGGCACACATAACAACCACCTGGAGCAGCAGATGCGCTGCTGGGCGATGGGTCGAAAGGCGTGGTTGTACTTCGGTAGCGAACTCGCCGCCAAGCGCGCCGCGATGGTGATGAGCCTGGTTCAGTCGGCAAGGCTCAATGGCCACAACCCGTGGGAATACCTGCGCGACGTGCTCGCACGCCTGCCCACCCACCTCAACAGCCGCCTCGAAGAATTGCTGCCCCACCGCTGGCAGCCTGCCGCCGCGCGCTGAAGAGCCTGCCGCACCTCGGACACCGCGTCAACGTGGTGCAGCAGGACGCTTACGGACAATCCGCAGCGGTCGGTGCTGCGCATGGAGCGCGTGCACCAGGCGCGCCACGGCGACTTCATGGGCTTCAATCGTGCGCAGGCCGCGGTGATGGAGGGCGCAGTGCTGGTGAGCCGGCTGCACCGGCTGCCGCGCGAGAAGGTGGAGAGCGAGATGCGCTACCTGCAGATCGCCATCGACAAGACCGCCGGATCCGAGGAGCACGAGGCCTGGAGCTGGCTGCAGCAGGCGGTGGCGCGACGCCGCGTGCGGGAGGCAGCGAAATGAAATTGCTTGTCAGCGTGCGAGATGTACCGGAAGCCTTGGCCGCCGCGAGCAGCGGCGTTGATTTCATTGATCTCAAAGAGCCTGCCGCGGGCGCTTTGGGAGGGCTTGCACCAGCGACGATTGCACGCGTGGCGATGTCGCTTCACGAGCGTGGTTTCGGCCAGCCCGTGAGCGCCACCATCGGCGACTGGCGCGTGGACGATCGCGTGAACATTCTCCAGCGCGTGCGTGAGGTTGCAGCGTGTGCGGTGGACTATGTGAAGGTCGGTGTCGAACCTGGCCGGGAAGCTGAACTGCTGCTCGACGCACTGGCCCACTGCGGCGTAGCCGTGGTGCCCGTGCTCATCGCCGACCGGGGGGTGGATGCGGCGTTATTGCGCCATGCCTGCGAACTGCCGTTCCCGGCCTTGATGCTCGACACCGCTGACAAGCTCGCCGGCAGCCTTTTCGACTGCGTCGATGCCAGCATGCTGGCAGCTGTCGTGGAGCAGGTGCGCTGCAGTGGCAAGCTGGTCGGTCTTGCTGGCGCATTACGACGTGCGGACGTGCCGAGCTTGACGGCGCTTGCACCAGATTTTGCTGGATTTCGCAGCGCGGTGTGCGATGGCCCGCGCAGTGGCGTGCTGGTCCCAGCCCTGGTGCAAGACCTGGCTGCTGCGCTTCACTTCGGCTTTGGTGTGGCGGCGACATGAAGTCGATTCCTGCGACGGGATAGATCTGTAGGTGGCCGAGTGCGCCCGGGTGTGCGGATGCTCGCGTGGATTGCCATCAGTGCTCCCAGCACTTGGAGCCGTTGTCAGTCAGCAAGTCGCGGAGCTGGTCGAGATCCGTGTGCTCTATGCGTTCGACCACGCATCCGGCATCGCGTGCAGCTTGCGTGAAACGCCAGTCCGTGTTCACCGGCTCGACGTGGCTAGCCCCAGCCGAGGGCATCGTGGCATCGATGCTGCGTCCTCCCAGCACGATGAGTCGCTCGGCATGGAGGCGTCGTGCAAGCCAAAGCGCGAGTGTGTCCGCGGCTGCTGCGAGGTCGGTAAGCTCGTCGGGTTGCTGGCGTAACAGTGCCAATGGAATCCATAACGCAGTGTGCCCTTTTTGGAGCGCACAGCGAATGTCCATGTCCTGATTGACCGGGTGCAACCGGGGCTGTAACGCTCGCAGCATCAGTGCCGACTGCGTCATGGCAAGCACTGCCAGATTGTGCGAGGCCAAGTTGTCAAAGCCCCAGCGTTCTTGAGCCAAGCGAGCCTGCTCGGCGAAGGCGCCGCCACCGGGTACGACGATGACACGGCCCCGGCCCAGAGTACCCAGCAGATCCAGACACCGGGGCAGCAGTGGATCGCTCAGCATTCGATCTCCCAGGTTGACAATCCACATTGTTCAATGCTCCTGATGCCTAAAGCACGGCTATCGCCACGCTGAGTATGTGGACCTGCGCGTACGCGCCTGTCTCTTTCGTCTGGCGCTGCGAGCAGCTATGCCACCAACACGTCGGCCGAAGAACTGCTCGGTGCCGCGGGTGTGCTCGTGCTCGATTCGGCTAGCGTCGCGTCAGAGGTATGCGATGGAACGCTGTCAGGGGGTAAGCCATTGACGCCGTTGAGCGCGAAGCGCCAGTTTCTTCGTGAGGTGCTGATTCATGTTTCGTGCCATCGTCCCGGCGTTGCCGTGGACCCTGCGGCGACTTCACATACTGTCTCGCTCCAACGGGGTGGTTGGCGAAGGCCCGTTCACACACTGTGTCCCCGATACGAGCCGCACTTGGCTTGATCCGTATGGCATGGAGCTTGCGCATACGGGCGCATGAATGTTCCTGGTGATCGACAAGGCGAGACAGCGGAATGGACCTGCCCTTTCTGCTCGCTGCTATGCGACAGGTTCACTGTGACTTCGTTGCCCCATGGCCGACTGAAATTGCAAGGCAGTGATTGCGCCCGCGCTGCAGAGGGCCTCGAGCACCATGCAGCCTGCGCTGCCGAGGCGCCACCTCTCCTGGGGCAGCGTGTCGTCACATTGGAGGAAGCCATTGCGGCCGCCGCAAGTCGGCTCGGATGCGCGCAACTGCCGTTAATAGGCGGCCTGGCGACCGATGTCGCCGGTGCACGTGCGCTGTACCGGCTTGGTGTGAGGCTGGGAGCCGTGGCCGATCACGCTCATGGACGTGCGCTATTCCACGCCGCCCGTGCACAGCAGGACCGCGGCGTTTACTACACGACGCTGGCCGAGGTGCGAAACCGTGCGGACCTGATCGTGTGCCTTGGCACAAATCCCACCGAGCACTATCCTGAATTCTTCCGCCGCGCAGGCATCGGCGAGGACTTGGTTGCGCAGCGCGAAGTTGTCTTCCTTGGGGCTTCGGTCGACGCGGCGCTGCAGGGCCGGCCCGGGGTGACGGTACAGACGCTGCCGCAGGACGATTTGTTCACCACGTTGGCGATGCTCAACGCACTGGTGGCCAGGAAACGTCTTCCCCACGCAGTGCCTGCGCTGCAGGACTTGGCCGACCGGCTGCATGCTGCGCGCTATGCCGTGATTGTCTGGGAGCCGGGGCGACTCAACGAGCACGGATCGTTGTTGGCCGAAGGCGTGCAGCGCCTGGTGGATACGCTCAATCACGTCACTCGCGCCGCGTCGCTGGCCTTGGGCGGCAGCAAGGGCGGCTACACGGCGCAGCAGGTCTACACTTGGCTGTCGGGCCTGCCCATCCGAACCCATGTGTCGCCGCTGGGCCTGGAATACGATCCACTGCGCTTCGACGCGCGGCAACTGTTGGCCGATGGCGCGGTCGACGCGTTGCTTTGGGTGGACAGCTTCGAGCCGACGCCGCCGCCGGCGTCTGCCATTCCGCTGGTGCTGCTGGGTCATCCCGCAACCAAGGTTCCCGAGGGTGACGTGGTTTTCATTCCGGTATCGACACCGGGCGTGGGTTCGTACGGCCATCTGTTTCGTACCGACGGCGGCGTGGTGGTGCCGCTGCAGCCGCTGCGCGAAGACGGCTTGCCCACGGTGGCACAGGTGGTGTCACGACTGATGGAGGCGCTGCAATGAGCACGGCACGACTGCGAGGTGGCCGAGTGGTGGATCCGGCCAGCGGAGTCAATGAGGTGGGCGACCTGTGCATTCGCGATGGCCGCATCACCGCCATGCACCCTCGCGAACCCGTAGACCAGGAGTTTGACGTTTCGGGTTGCGTGGTGATGGCAGGCGGGATCGATCTGCACACGCACATTGGCGGCGGCAAGATGAACCTGGCCCGGCTGCTGCTGCCTGAGGACCATCGGCAGGGCCGCGATCCGGTGCCGCGCCCTGACAACCCCCTGGAGCTCGATTCCTGTGGCACTTGTGCGCCCGGGACGCTAGCTACCGGCTACCGCTACGTGGAGATGGGCTACACCGCCGCGTTCGAGCCCGCGATGGTGGCCAGCAATGCACGTCAAGCGCATCTGGAGATGGGCGACATCCCCATCCTGGACCACGGGGCCTACGTGATGCTGGGCAACGACGAGTTGTTCCTGCAGATGCTCGCCGAGCAACAGGACTTCGAGCGCATCCGCGACTACGTGGGCTGGAGCATCGATGCCACCAAGGCGCTGGGCGTGAAGGTGGTCAACCCGGGCGGGATCTCTGCCTTCAAGTTCAACCAGCGTCGCCTTGACGTGGACGGCGAGCACGCGCACTGGGGCGTCACGCCGCGCCGGGTGCTGCACACGCTGGCGCGCGCATTGACCGAACTGGGGCTGCCTCATCCGCTGCACATCCATGCCAGCAACCTGGGTGTGGCAGGCAACATCGACTCGACCCTCGCCACGATCGACGCTCTAGAAGGCCTGCCCGGGCACCTCACGCACGTGCAGTTCCACAGCTACGGCACCGATGGGCCTCAAAAGTTCTCCTCCGCGGCGCTGCAGCTGGCAGAGGTCGTCAATGCGAACCGGAACATCTCCATTGACGTCGGGCAAGTGATGTTCGGACAGACCGTCACGGCCTCGGGTGACACCATGAGCCAGCTCGCCACGGCGG
The DNA here is from genome assembly GCF_000430725.1 of Azohydromonas australica DSM 1124. Lineage (GTDB taxonomy): Bacteria > Pseudomonadota > Gammaproteobacteria > Burkholderiales > Burkholderiaceae_C > Azohydromonas > Azohydromonas australica. Next base: position 16,612 of record NZ_AUMO01000104.1, on the reverse strand, counting down.
CGCTGGCGCAGCCCCGCAAGTGGATTGGCGCCGATATCGAGTGCGATGGCGGCTGCGGCGTGGTGCCGTTCCGGTACCGGGAGCAAAGCTATGTCAATGCGCTGCAGTGGAGCATCGGCTTGGAGCTGTTCCTGCTCATCGACGATCCCTGGCGCCTGGCACTGACCACTGACCACCCCAACGGCGGGCCGTTCACGAGCTACCCGCACCTGATTCGGCTGCTCATGGACAAGTCCTTCCGCGACGAGCAACTTGCCAGGCTGCATCCAGAGGTAGCGGCGTATTCGGCACTGCGCTCCATCAGCCGCGAATACACGCTGGAGGAAATCGCGATCCTCACGCGGGCCGCACCAGCGCGGCTGCTGGGACTGCGCGACCGTGGACGACTAAGCCTGGGTGCAGCGGCGGACATTGCGGTCTACCGGCAGCAAAACGACCCGCAGGAAATGTTTGCCCGTCCTGAGCTGGTGTTCAAGGACGGCCAGGTCGTGGCACGGGCTGGCCGCATCGTAGCCGTGCCAGTGGGAGGAACACACTTCGCGACGCCCGAGTACGACCGAGGCATCGAGAAGACGCTGGCGAATTGGCACCGACGCCACGGCAGCCTCAGCCCGCGTCATGCATCCATCAGTCGAGACGAACTGTGTGCCTGCTGCAATGGCGGGCGGCTGCTGCCCGCCGAATGCTTTCAGGAGGTACAGGCGTGAGACAGCTTGAGGTCAACGGTATCCTCATCGACGACAGCTTTGCCGAAGCGTTTCCGATGAAGGCCACGCGCCTGGTGATCACGGCGCACGATGCCACGTGGGCGCGGCATGCCGCCTTGGCGGCCACGGGATTCGCGACCTCCGTCATCGCCTGCGGCTGCGAGGCCGCCATCGAGCGGGACATGGGCCCGCTCGAAACCCCCGACGGCCGGCCTGGCGTGTCGGTGCTGCTCTTCTCCATGTCCGGCAAGGAACTCGCCAAGCAGGTGGAAAAGCGCATGGGCCAGTGCGTGCTGACCTGTCCAACGACGGCGGTGTATGCTGGGTTGGAAGAGGGCGAAGCCATCGCTCTGGGCAGGAACCTTCGTTTCTTTGGCGACGGCTGGCAGATCAGCAAGGTGCTCGACGGCCGTCGCTACTGGCGCGTGCCGGTGATGGACGGCGAGTTCGTGGCCCAGGAGACCACTCCTGTGGTCAAGGGCGTGGGTGGCGGCAACCTGTTGCTGATTGGCAAGGATGTGGAGTCCGCACTGCGCGCGGCCGAACTGGCCGTGCTGGCCATGCGCTCGGTGCCCGACGTGATCATGCCTTTTCCGGGCGGCGTGGTGCGCTCGGGCTCAAAGGTGGGTAGCAAGTACAAGGCACTGCCGGCTTCGACCAACGACGCCTTCTGCCCGGCGCTTGCGGCAACGTCGCCGCGCAGCGAGCTACAGCCTGGACAGCATTGCGTGATGGAAATTGTGATCGACGGCCTGACGAACACAGACGTGGCTGCCGCGATGCGCGCTGGGATGCAGGCAGTTGTCGCACGCGGTGCGGAGTCCGGCCTTCTGCGCGTGTCGGCAGGCAATTACGGCGGCAAGCTTGGGCCCTTCCATTTTCACCTGCATGGCCTGCTGGAGGCAGCCCAATGAGTTGGCGGCTGATACTGCGACAAGTGCCGACATTGTGCCTGGACATGCGTGCCATCGTGCCTTCGAAGTTCGCGGGGCAAGGGCCGTCCGTGGTGGAGCGCTTGCCCGTCTGGCAGGGCAACCAGGCGCTGGCGCTGACTGAAGCGTTTCGCATTGAGCACAGCGATGGACCAGACGACATGCTGGTGATCGAAGGCGACTGCCGCCGCTGCGATCGCATGGGCTGGAACATGGACGGTGGCCTGATCGAAGTGCACGGACCTGCCGGCGACCACGTTGGCAGTGGACTGCGTGCGGGCCGCATCCATGTGCACGGCAGTGCCGGGCGGCTGGCGGGCTGTGAAATGCAAGGCGGATTGCTGGAAGTGGACGGCGACGTTGGTGACTTCGCTGGCGCACCCATGCCTGGCAGCATGGAAGGCATGCGGGGCGGCATCCTGGTCGTGCGCGGCCAAGCAGGAGCCCGGCTGGGGGACCGCATGCGACGCGGGCTGGTGCTGGTGCATGGGGATGCGGGCGACTATGCTGCCTCGCGCATGGTGGCCGGCACGATCGCGGTGGGCGGCGCGCTTGGCAGCCACGCGGCATGGGGCATGCGCCGGGGCAGCCTGGTATGCCGCGACACTGCGATCAATGCTCTCGCCACGTTTGTGCCCACATACCACAACGTCGATGTCTTTTGGCAATTGCTTAGCCGTACGCTGGCACGACACGGCGGGCCCTTTGCCAGTTTGCCTGGCGAGCGTGTGCAGCGTCTGTCAGGCGACCTGGCTGCAGGCGGGCAGGGAGAATTGCTGCTGATCCAATAGGCGCTCGCCCGGTCAAGGTACGGCAGCAAATCAAGGAAGCACTGCTTTGTTGACTTCGGCAAAGTTACCGCGAACGGGAAGGTCGCCGTGCCCCCTGCCGCCGAGCGCGGGTCGCACAACTTGAACCGAGGAAGCCCGCCATGGAAACTTTCGCATTGCTCGATGATCGGGATGCCAATGCTCAAAGGCCGACGAGTCGCCTCTACACTGGGTTCGTACGCGAGCACTGCTGTACCGATCCGGCAACGCTGGAGCAGACCTGGGCGGCTGCGCAGGCCGACATGCACAGCGGGCTCCATGCCTTGATGCTGGTCGACTACAGCTGGGGCGCCAAGTTGCACGGGGTAAGGGCACCCGGCGACGAGGGTGCCTGCTTGCGACTGCTGATGTTCCGGAACCTGCAACGACTTTCAAAGGAAGAGGTCGATGCGTGGCTGCAGCGCCTCGACGGTGGGCGGGTCCAGCCCAGTGCAGCGGGTGTATGCGACCTGCGCGAGACGGTGAGCAGGCAGGACTTTGCCGACGCGATCGATGGCATCCACGCCGCCATTCGGGACGGCGAAACCTATCAAATCAACTACACGTACCGGGTCAGGGGCCGAAGCTGGGGCCATCCCGTGGCGCTTTACAGGAGACTGCGCACGCGACAGCCGGTGAGCTACGGCGCCTTCGTGAGCCTGCCCGAAGGCGGTGCTGTGCTGTCGTGTTCGCCTGAGCTCTTCCTGCGCCACCAATCTGGACTGATCACGGCCAAGCCCATGAAGGGAACAGCGCCCCGACTGCAGGTGGCTGAGGCCGACAGCGTGATGGCACGCTGGCTGAGCGAGGACACCAAGAACCGGGCCGAGAACCTCATGATCGTGGACCTGCTTCGCAATGACCTGGGCCGTATCGCGCGCATCGGGTCGGTCCGTGTGCCGCAGCTCTTCGGCATCGAGTCGCATCCCACGGTGTTCCAGATGACATCGACCGTGCAAGCACAGATCGCCCCCGGCGTAGGACTGCCGGAGCTATTGCGTGCCACTTTTCCCTGTGGATCGATCACCGGTGCACCCAAGAAGCGGACCATGGAGCTCATTGCCGAGCTGGAGAGTACGCCTCGGGGCCTCTATACCGGATCGATCGGCTGGCTCGATCTGGAGCCCGGTCAGACCTGTCCGGACCTGTGCCTGTCGGTGGCAATCCGCACGTCGCTGCTGAGCGCACCATTGCACGACATTGCTTCGGTGGAAATGGGGCTGGGTGCCGGCATCACGCTCGACAGCCAGGCGGACGCGGAGTTCGAGGAATGCCGCCTCAAGGGCCGCTTCCTGACAGGGCTCCATGGCACCAGCGATACGGGCCAGGGAAAAAGGGCACTGGCACTACACGCTTCGTAAGCGCCACAGCAGCCATGATGCAAGAGTACCTTGCTGCCGACCGGCTCCGGACAGACTGGGATGTACAGCAGTCTCTTACTCTGGGTGAGGCTGACGTAGGCGGCGTCAACTCGGCAGCAGAGACCCGCGGCCTGCTGCTGGATGCTGCACAACGGGCGGCGTGCTACCTCGAGAGTTGCGACGCACGGCCTGTCCTGCCGACTCCAGCCGCCTTGGAACGACTTGCTGAACTGGACATCCCGCTACCGGACGCGGCGCAGCCGGCCTCGAAGACGCTGTGTCAGCTCGACGAAATCGCCTCTCCTGCGACGGTGGCCACCGCCGGTGGGCGGTTCTTCGGCTTTGTCCATGGTGGAGCACTGCCAGTGAGCGTGGCGACCAACTGGCTCGCTACGGCGTGGGACCAGAACACGGCATTACCGAGCGCTGCTCCTGCCGCCGCGGAGATCGAACGCGTTGCGTTGCGGTGGTTGCTGGAGTTATTCGGACTGCCTGAACACGCCGCCGGTGCCTTCGTCACAGGCACGACCATGGCTCACTTCAGTGCATTGGCCGCCGCGCGTCATGCATTGCTGCGCCAGCAGGGCTGGGATGTCGATGCGGATGGGCTCTTCGGGGCTCCTGCGATCACGGTTCTTGTCGGTGACGAGGCTCATCCAACGCTGTTCAAGGCACTCGGACTTTTGGGCCTGGGGCGCCGGCGGGTGCTGCGTGTGCCAGTGGACGCCCAAGGACGCATGCGAGCCGACAAGTGGCCGACGTTCGGCGGTCCTGCCATCGTCTGTCTGCAGGCTGGGAACGTTAATACGGGGGCGTTTGATCCGTTTAATGAGCTGATCGACTTGGCGCATTCAACAGGTGCTTGGGTCCATGTCGACGGCGCGTTCGGACTGTGGGCCAGCGCGAGTTCCCGACAGGCGCTGCTGACGGCTGGAATCAACCGCGCCGATTCCTGGGCCTGCGATGCACACAAATGGCTGAACGTGCCATACGATAGTGGGCTCGCCTTTGTGCGCGACGCCAATGCGTTGCGGGCCGCGATGGCTGTGTCTGCCGAATACTTTCCCGAGCAGGGATCCCTTCGCACGCCTTCCGCGTTCACGCCAGAGCTTTCGAGGCGAGCGCGCGGAGTGGATATCTGGGCGGTACTGCGAACGTTGGTAAGCGCTCGCCCAGCGGCGTTCTTGTCTAAACGGTCACCCCGTGCAAGGCTGATCGCAGCGGCTTGTCGGCAAAGTGCTGCTTCCACAGCCGTGGTGTGAGTTCGGCCACGCGCGCCGCCGGGTGAACCCCCACGCGTTGCAGCACATCCACGAGGTAGGTGTACGGGTCAATGCCGTGCAGCCGGCACGTTACGATCAAACTCTGCACGATGCCAGCGTGCTGGGCGCCAACCTCAGTCCAACAAAATAACCAATTCTTCTTGCCCATCGGTATCGCACGCAACGTTCGTTCGAGATGGTTCGTGTCCATGGGCACGCCGGGGTCCGCCAGGAACACCTCCAGCGCCGCTCGGGCATCGCGCGCATAGGCCAAGGCCTGGGTCATTGGATTGCTGGGCAGGAAACCTTGGCTCTCGAACTGCTGATCGACCCACTCGAAGAATTTCTCTACCAGAGGTTTGCTGTGCGTGAGACGGTGCAGCCGCTTGGCCTCGCCGCTGAGCTTCTTCTCGCGGATGTCATCCTCGATTTTGTAGAGAGCGCCGATCTGGCGCAGGGCCTCGGCGGCTACCTGTGGCTCCGCGTTCTGGGCTTCGAAGACGTTGCGCCGGCAATGAACCCAGCACTGGGCGTGGGTGATACCGGTCTTCTTGGTGTACTGGCCGTAAGCCTCGTACCCATCGGATAGCAGCACCGCACCTGGCACGTTGCGAAGTCCCAGGGCCTCTTGCACGTGCTCGTGGCGCCGGGACTCGAAGTACGGGAAGCAGACCTCGTCGAGCTCGCCGTACACGGGCCAGAAGTAGCCCGCGCGCATCTTGCCCGCGCTGGCGCGCCCGGCCTTGATGGGCGTTTCGTCCATGGCCTTGACCCGGGACATGCGGATGGACTCGAACTGCGCCTCGTAGATCGGCTGCAGCAGCTGCGCCGCCTGCTGCACCAGTTGCGTCAGCCAGCCACGGCTGAGCTTGAAGCCCGCGTCAAGCAGGCGCTGGTGCTGACGGTACAAGGGCAGGTGCCAGGCGAATTTGTCCAGCAGCAAACCAGCGATGAAGCTCACGTCGGCTCGGCTGCCTTCGATGACGCCGTCAGGGGCGCTCGCGCAGTGCAGCGTCAGGGTGTCGAGCCGCTTGATGACCGGGCGCACGTACTTGAGTACCACATACGCCCCCGGGCGCTGTGCCAGCCGATAGCTGACCTTCTCGCCGATGATCTCGTACTGCCCGGGAGTGAGCGCTTGAACCTCGGGGTTGGTCACCTCGATGGTGTGCACCGGTACCTTCGTCTCGTCGAAGAACGACACGCCCACGCCGTCGTCGGCGAAGTCGCTGCGCGGCTTGCGACGCTTGTGCGAACCGACCTCGCTGGCGGGCTCGTCGGCTGCAGGCGTGGCGGGCACATCCCCCAGCAACTGCCCCAGGTGCAGCTGCTGAGGGTCGGGCGGCGGCACGAAGCGCTCGCTCTTGCGCCCGAACAGCTGGCGCTTGAACCAGTCGATCTGACGCTGTTGTGCCTCGATGAGCTCGGCCTGGCGCTGCACCAACGCTGCGAGCTGCTGCACATCCAACACGGCCGCATCAGCAGCAGTGGATGTTCGTTGAGGCAGCGTGGTCGACATCACACCGATGTTACCGGGGAAGTGAGCGGCACTGCAGTGCCCACCGGTGCTGCGCTGCCATGCTGGTAGCGCTTGGCCCGGCGGCGCGGCTCGATGCCTTCGAGCATGAGCTTCAACGCCGTCCAGTCCATCTCTCGGTGCGACACCTCGGCCCAGTCGCTGATGAAACACCCTGCCTCGAGACGCTTCGACCAAATACACCAGCCGCTGCGGTCGAAATACAAAATTCTTACCTGCGTGCCACGGCGGTTGACGAACACAAAGAGGTGCCCGCTCAACGGGTCCTGCTGCAGGCCATGGCGCGCCAGGGCATAGAGGCCGTTGAAGGAATTGCGCATGTCTACGGGCTTGCCGTACAGGAACACGCGGATGCGGCCCTCGGGAAAGAACATCAGCGCCTCACCAGGTGCAGCACCACACCGCCGCCGAGTTCGATGCGCAAGTCCAGCGCAGGCAGCGTCGCTGCGCCGGCGCTGCCAAGAAGCCCCAGATCCACGAACGCCGCCGGTGCTTCTTGCCTGGTCGCCTTCACCGCCACCGGCCGGGCCGCTTCAGCTGGCGTGCGCAGCCGTCGGCGCCAGCGAGTGAAGCTGCTGCGGCACAGCCCTTCAGCACGGCAGAAGTCCTCCACCGTCATGCCCGCGCCATCAAAGCGCTGCAGCACCTCGCGCCATGCCGGCTGGTCCAGACGCCGCCGCTTGACGACTTGCCTGCCTGCTTCCATCTTCGTTGCTCCTCATGCGTTACCGATGAGGGCATTGTTCGGATGGCCCCGCCGTGGTGAAGAACGCCGCACGCTGACCGCTTACGAACGTTGGGAAGAAGCGGGGTTGCAGAACTGGTGGAGCGAAGCTGCCGGCATGCCCGGCACTTTGCACAAGGCTTGCAGAATCTTGGCGCGAAAGTCCTCAACGATGTCGTGCTCAATCAGGTGCTGGTTAGCTTTGGCAGCGCATCGGACACACGACGGGTCGTTGCCGATGTGCAGAAAGATGGCACATGCTGGTGCGGACTGACTCTGTGGCAGGGTCAAGTAGCAATGCGCATCAGCGTATGCTCCTGGGCCACAAGCGATCACGATGTAATGCTTAGCCTGGCAGCCATTCGGCGCGTTTTGCAACGTCCCTGCGCTGGGCGTCTTTAAGTGGAATGGCCGCCGTGCATCTGCTGGACAGGCTTGGCTTCGAGGTCCACGCGTCAACCGGGCGGCCCCAGGCTTGCGATTTCCTGCGCCGGCTCGGTGCCGGCGTGATGGTCGATCGCGAGGAGCTGGCGCGGCCGGAACGGCCACTGCGGAGCGAGACATGGGCCGGCGTGGTGGACACGGTGGGCAGCCCACACTGGCCAACTCCTGTGCCCGCACGCGCTGGAACGGTGCTGTCGCGGCCTGTGGCATGGCGCAGGGCGGCGACTTCCCCGACAGCGTGTTCCCCTTTATCCTGCACGGCGTACACCCTGTACGGCATCAACTGCGTGTTTGTACTCAATGCGCTGCGCGAGCGGGCGTGGTCGCTGCTGGCGGCACACGTGCCGGAGGAGCTGCTGTCGGAGCTGGCGCATGACATCGTGCTGGGTGACGCCATTGCGGCCTCTGCGGATCTGCTGGACGGCCGCCTGCACGGTCGCGTTGTGGTGGACGTGAACCGCTGATAAGTCAAGTGAAACGTATCAAGCACGTTGCGTTATCAACAAAATTTGACATAACACGGATTGCCATGACAGTGCCGGCCAATGGGCATCCAGCATGTGCGCACAGCTCGCATATCTGGCCCTGCAGCTGCTGGTTACTCACGTCACCAGGCTGTCATTTGTCGGACATCACATGGCCCAGGACTCGCATCTACGTGGATAAGTAGGGTAGTTCGGAAGGCCGCAAAGCAATCGAAGCGATCCCTTGCCAGCCCAACCGTTGCATGGCTGCACTGATCAGACAGCGTCCGATCGAGCCGACCGCGCTGCTGACGATAGGCGGTCGCTTCTGAAATAGTGTGAGCGTCCAGCCGCTCCATCTTGAACGGCGCGAAAGCGCTCGTGACGATGGTGCCCACCAATTCCGAACAGGTGGGCACCTATGCAACCCAAATCCCAGAGGCGTGTACATGGCGCCGAGTTCAAGGCACAGGTCCTGGCCGAGTGCGAGCAGCCCGGCGCATCCGTGGCGGCCATCGCGCTGGCCCACGGGCTGAACGTCAATCTTCTGCGCAAGTGGCTGGTTGGTCGTGGCATCAAGCGTACCGGGCTGCCCGCGCCGAGGACCACTGCGACCCGCGCACTGCCCGCCGCCGGTGAGCCGGCCGCTGCACCGGTGCAGTTCATCCCTGTCGAGTTCGAGTCTGCAGCCCCTGCCGCCGACGAAGCCACGACAGGCAGTACCTCGGACATCCACGTCGAGCTCACCCGCGGCGGCACGCTGCTGTGCGTGCGCTGGCCGGCGACGCATGCCGCATCGTGCGCCGCCTGGCTGCAGGAACTGGCCGCCGCGGCCTTCAAGGAATGATCCGCATTGACGCACTGTGGCTGTGCAGCCAACCACAGGACATGCGCGCCGGCGCTGACCGGCTGCTGGCGGTTGTCGTCAACACGCTCGGCGAGGCCCAGGCGCACCATGGCTACGTCTTCGCCAATGCACGGGCCAGCAGGCTGAAGCTGCTCGTTCACGACGGCTTCGGCGTGTGGTGTGCCACGCGTCGGCTGCACACCGGCCGCTTCGTCTGGCACACCCGCGAGCCGGGCTCGGCGGCGCCGGCCTTGCAGCTCAGCGCTCAGCAGTTCGAGGCGCTGACGCTTGGCCTGCCCTGGCAGCGCCTGGGTGAGCTCAGCACCATCCGACGCTGCTGATCGGTGACGCGGACGTTGACAGCGCAAGTGCCGATGGCACTGCGCTGCTCGATGCGGCACCATGCGGCACATGCCCGATGAAGCCGCCGCCATCGATCTGACGAGCCTGCCGGCCGAGGTGGCCGCGCTGATCGCACGGCTGCAGCGGCAGGCCCAGGCTCATGCCCAGGAGCTGGCCCACCGCGACCGCGAGATCGCCTGGCGGGATGTGAGGATCGACAAGCTCAACTTCGAGCTCGCACGGCTGCGCCGCTGGAAGTTCGATGCCAGGACCGAGGCGATGACGGCATCGCAGCGGCTGCTGTTCGCCGAGACCATGGTCGAGGACGAGGCCAGCCTGAAGGCGAAGCTGGCCGAACTGCAGCGCGGGCTGGCCGAGGCACCCAGGACAGCGAAGGCGCCGCCGCGCAAGCCGCGCCGCGAGAAGCTGCCCGAGCACCTGGAGCGCGTCGAGCACCGCCACGAGCCCGAGAGCACCGACTGCCCCAACCCGGAATGCGGCCAGCCGATGCAACGCATCGGCGAGGACGTGAGCGAGAAGCTCGACATCATCCCGGCCAGGTTCTTCGTGCACCGGCACGTCTACGGCAAGTGGGTTTGCAGGTGCTGCCAGGAGATCCACCAGGAGCCGGCCGAGCCGGACGTGGTGGACGGCGGCATCCCGGCCAGCGGACTGGTGGCACACACGCTGATCGGCCGCTTCGTCGACCACCTGCCGTACTACCGGCAAGAGCCCATCAACGCGCGCTCGGGCGTGCACACACCGCGCTCCACGCTGGCCGCCTGGGGCGGCGCCGGCGGCGCGGCGCTGGAACCCCTGTACGAGTTGCAGCGGCGCTTCATCCTGGGCTGCCGGGTGCTGCATGCCGACGAGACGCCGGTGCCGCTGCTGGACCCGGGCGCCGGCAAGACGAAGAAGGCCTACGTCTGGGCCTGGGCACGTAGCCACCACGACCCGCATCCGGGCGTGATCTACGAGTTCTGCCTGGGAAGAGGGTCGCAGTACCCGGTGGCCTTCCTCGGTGGCAAGGGGCCGCCGGCACCTGAGCCGGCGTGGAGCGGCACCTTGATCACCGACCAGTACGCGGCCTACAACGCCGTGCTGGATGCCAAGCTCTACCCGCAACGCAAGTCGGCGGCGTGTGCTGCGCATGCGAGGAGGCGCTTCGAGGAGCTCAGCCGCGGCGGCAGCAGTGCCAGCGCGGTGGCTACCGAGGCGCTGCGGCGCTGGGCTCGGATCTACCATGCCGAGGCGGCCCTCGCCGAGATGAGCCAGGACGAGCGCCGGCAGGCACGGCAGGCGCTGAGCAAGCCGCTGTGGGACGAGTTCGAGGTCTGGCTCAAGCTGCAGCGCACGCAGGTGCTCGACGGGGGCAAGATCGCTGGGGCGATCGACTACAGCCTCAACGCCTGGAAGGCACTGACGCTGCACCTGGACGATGGCGCGGTGGCGGTGGACAACAACCTGATCGAGCGCCAGGTCAAGCCCTGGAAGCTCGGCGCGAATAATGCTCAGCTCGCTTTTATGCGAAGTCGGAGTGCCAACGCTCTGGTCAGACAGAGGGAGCGGAGACGTGCTCATGCCGCCGCCGCTCCGCATAATCACAGTGCCTGCAGGAACGCCATCAAGGCTTTGGACGGCCGGTACTTTGCCGGCTTGACGTCCGGCGCCTTTAACCGCGCCAATGCCCGCTCCTTCATGGCCAAGTCCGCCTCGACATACATATGCGTTGTCGCTGGACTCTCGTGACCAAGCCACAAGGCAATCTCGCAAGGATCGGCGCCTGACTGAAGCAAGCTCATTGCGGTTGCGTGCCGAACCATGTGGGGAGACACCGACATGCTGGCCAGGTCGGGGTACTTCTGGGAGGCGAGCTGCACGGCGAGCTTCAGACGATGCGCCACGTTGGCCCGTGTCATGGGCTCACCGTCACGGCGTGGCAGTAGCGGCGAGTCGGCCTGGAGCTGTGGGTTCAGTTGGAGCCAATCACGCACCGCCTTGGCGGTGGTCTTCCACAGAGGCAGCGAACGCTGCTTGCGGCCCTTGCCGTGCAGGCGGATGCTCGACGTCGGGCCGAGCACGACGTCTGCCACGCGAACACCGACGATCTCTGAGACCCTGGCCCCAGTGTTGAACATCAGCACGAACATCAGCCGGTCTCGTTGCCCGATCCAGGTATCGCTGGGCGCGTCGATCACGGCGAGCATTTGTTCCCTGGGAACGAAGCCCACCATCTTGCGATCGAAGCGCTTCATCGGCACGGCCAAGGCCTGCTCGATGACGCCCAGGTGCACCGGGTCGCGCCTTGCGGCGAACTTCAGGAACGAGCGCACTGCCGCCAGCCGGATGTTGCGGCTGCGCACCGAGTTGTGTCGTTCCTGCTCCAGGTGATCCAGGAAGCCAAGCAGGAACTTCGGACTGATGTCTGTCAGCTCCAGGCTGTTCGGCTCCTTGCCCTGCTGTTGCGCGTAGCGCAGCAGCAGCACGAAGGTGTCGCGGTACGAAGCCACCGTGCACGGGCTCAGGGCTCGCTGCTGGACCATGTAGTCGGTGAAGAACTCTTGCACGACGGTTGCGAAGGTCGGTGATGTGGACTTACTCATCGCCGCCCCCTGCGAGCGCGAAGCGCTCGAACTGCGCGCCGATGATGTCCATCAGCTCGGGCACGCCGGTGAGGTACCAGTAGGTGTCGGTAATCCTGCTGTGCCCAAGATAGGTACAAAGCCAGAACATCGCGTGATCGACAGATACGCCCATCTCATGCCAGAGCTGAACGCGCCGAACGGCCATCGTGTGCCGAAGATCGTGCAGGCGCGGGTTGGCGTGGTCGCCTCGCGCGCGCCACCCCAGCCCGGATCGCAAACGATTGAAGACGGTCTCCACCGTATTCGCCGGTAAAGAGTCGCCGGTGTGCGAGACGAAGAATGACGCACCGGGATCAGGATTGGCGTACCTGTCGCGCATGCGGCGGTACTCCGTCAGCGCCCGCACCACGCTGGCGTGGATGGGCAGGCAGCGCGACTTGTGGAACTTGGTCTGTCGCACGGTGATCGTCGCGCCGTTGAGGTCGACGTCGCCAACGCACAACTTCAAGGCCTCCGACAGCCTGAGCCCGGCCGCGGCCAGCAGTCCGAACAACGTGCGGTACGTCAGCGGACGCAGGCCACCGCTGGGCGCGAGGCGCTCGGCGTGCTCAAGTAGTTGCAGAATCTCCTTGTTGGTGAAGATGTGCGGCGCTAGCCTTCGATGACCACGGCCCAGCACATGCGTCGGTAGCACCTCGGTGTTCACCTCGAACTGCCGGTAGTAGGCCACAAAGGGCCGCAGGATCTCTATCCTCCGCGCCGCGGTCACCGTGCTGGTTCTGAACACATGCTCCCGCGCCCATTCAAGCTGCAACTCCCGCGTCAACGGACCCTCGTGGCCACGGGCATCGGCGAAGCGGGCGAACCGCATCAACTCGGTAGCCGGCGCCCTCAGTTCGAAGCCCAGCTGCCGACGTTCCTTCAGGTAGCGCTGCACGGCAGCCTGCAGCTTCGTTCCGGCGCTCATGCTGGGCTCCCCGGCCAAGGCATCATCACAGCGCGAAGGCGATTCATGTCGACCTTGGCGTAGATCAGGGAGGTATCGAGCTGTCGGTGGCGCAGTACGTCGGCCACTTCCTTGAGCGTGCCTCCGGTCTCGAGTAGTCGGCCGGCCAGCGTGTGGCGCAGGATATGGACCCGGGTATAGGGCAAGCCACAGCGTCGATAGGCATTACGCACGGTGTTGCGGACAACGTTCGGACTTACGGGTTCGTCCACTGGCGCCACATGCCGAACGAACACCTGTCGGTTGGTCGTCGCAGGCCGTTCCATTCGCAGGTACTCGGCAATCGCGCGGCCGGTCGCCGGTGGCAGAGGCATCAAGTCCACGCGTCGGGATTTGCCCTTGACGATGCGTAAGGTGCCGGCTGCCCAGTCGATGTCGTCCAGCGCCAAGCTGCTGACTTCGTGAGTGCGCAGCCCGAGGTCCACGATGCATCGCACGATGGCATAGGAGCGAAGGCGCGAGGGCAGTCCGGGTGGGAAGGCACCAAGCAGTTGCTCAATATCGGCGCACGACAGCGTCTGAGGCAGCGGCGCCAGGCGCCATTGCGCCGGCGATCCAATCACCGGCAACAAATGCTCGACGCGGTCGCCTTCGAACGCTCGGAAGCGCAGGTAGCTACGCAGCGCCGTGGCAATGGTTCCTCCGCTGGCTGGCGACACGCGGTCGAGTTCCTGGGCGATAAAGTGTCGAAGCTGATCGGCAGTCGGTGTCACAGCAGCGGCCGGGTAGACCAATGCTTCGGCGATCTTCAGCCGCCGCAGACAGGTGCTTCGAGCCAAGCCCCTGGCCTGCTGCATGTACTCGTCGTAGCGGTGCATCACCGCTTCGATCGGGTTGGCCTGATGTTCGTCTGTCGCGATCCTGCAGTCCCCGAGAACTACGCGAAGGTGCTGCAGTGCAGTTCGAACTTGGTGGCGACAGCGCTGCACCGGGGCTGGACAGTTACAACGTGGCAAGTGTTCATCGATGAACCGCCCAATTGTGTGATCAAGGTCATCCAGCGAATATCGACCTTGATGAACCCATCGCGCGAAGTGTGCGAGGCAACAAAGGTACGCCTTCGCTGTACTGGGCGCGTACTGCCGCTCGGTCAGGTAACACCAATAGGCTTGTGCCGACAGCGCAAGCGGACTCGCGCACAGCCACGACGCGACTGTCGGATGAAGGAAATCGAATGCATCCATGATCGCCTCCTGAGGCCAGGTTGGCCCCGCAGGAGACGCCGGTATTTATGCGAAGTCCAGAACCAACCAGATGCCCCACAGGCCGCTGGCTTCGGGCCTTCTGTCAGCACCGCATCGCGCGACTTCGCATAAAAGCGAGCTGAGCATTATTTCTTTCATGTTATGTGCTGGTGAGTGCCAAGTTCTCGATGAGATTCAGTCGGCCTCTTTGTTGGGATGGAGCGTTGAGAGATCGGTTGGCGGGTCGATCCAGGGATCCAGCAGGGGTTTCATACGTTCATGGTTATTTAGTTGCTTTTGCACCTGAATCAAATTCTTTTGCTTGAAGATCTTGGTGATGCTCTTGCTCTGGCGTGTGCGGCTGACATAGCAGGACGGGCCATGCATTTTACGCGGGGTGACCTTGCGACAACCAGGATTGCCGCAGACGTCGTATCGATTCAATAGGCTGCCTGGGCGCAGATACCGAAGTGCGACCAGATCGCGCGTGACCTGTTCCATTGCTGTCATTCGAGTGTTGCTTCGCGGCGGGTATTCATGGCAAAACCCAGTTGCCGTTTGCCATGCCAGGGAGGCCTGCCCATGACGCTATGGAACGAGTGGCTGCATGCAGTAATGGTTCTGCGGCCCGCGTGTGGCCGCATGCGCACCTTCCTCTGGATGATCCTGGCATTGATGGGCTTGTGCTGCCGCTCCGACAACGCCGGGGTCACCAGCTTCGTGCGCGTCTTGAACTTTCGTGGCCAGGCCTACCATCGACTCCTGCACCTGTTCCACAGCACGGCGCTGAACCTCGATGTTCTCACCACTTGCTGGACACGCCTTTGCATCGTCTTGTTCCGCCCCTTCGAGGTCGGCTCCCGGCTGGTCTGTCTCGCCGACGGCATCAAGGCCGCAAAGGAGGGCAAACGCATGCCCGCCGTCAAGAAGTTGCATCAGCAATCGTCGAACAATTCCAAGCCTGAGTTCATCATGGGCCATTCACTGCAGGCCGTCTCGCTGCTGGTCCATGCCCCTGGCGGGCAAGCAGCCGCTGTGCCGCTGACCTCGCGCGTCCACGAAGGCGTCGTGTTCTCCAACCGGGATGCAAGGTCCCTCCTGGACAAGCTCGTCGCACTCCTGCTTTCGATCGCTCGTGGCTGGGGCAGGCAAGTCCTGCTCGTGGCCGACGCCTACTACGCCAGCGCAAAGGTCATCGTTCCCCTGTTGAATGCGCAGCATCATCTGCTCACGCGCGCCAAGAGCAACGTCGTCGCTTACATGCCGGTGC
This sequence comes from Azohydromonas australica DSM 1124, assembly GCF_000430725.1. Taxonomy (GTDB): domain Bacteria; phylum Pseudomonadota; class Gammaproteobacteria; order Burkholderiales; family Burkholderiaceae_C; genus Azohydromonas; species Azohydromonas australica. The sequence goes on along the minus strand of NZ_AUMO01000104.1, from coordinate 1,138 downwards.
CCAAGGCAGCGAGCCGCGCCAGAGGACGACCCAGGATCTACGGCCAGAAGGTCCGCCTCAAGGAACTCGCTCGCGACGGGCGTGAGTTCAAGAGTGCACCCAGCCCGGTCTACGGCGACAGTGGCGTGCTCGTACGCTATCGCACCCTGGACCTCATGTGGCGGCCCGTGGCCCGCCTCGTTCGCTTCGTGATCGTTCACCACCCGGCGCGTGGGACCATCTTCCTGCTCTGCACGGACCTTTCCCTCGAGCCGCTGCAGATGCTGCAACTCTACGGCTACCGCTTCAAGATCGAGCTCGGCTTTCGCCAGGCCGTTCATGTCCTGGGCACCTACGCCTATCATTTCTGGATGGCCGGCATGAAGCCCGTGCGCCGCGACAGTGGCCAACAGTATCTGCATCGAGCCTCCGATACCTACCGCCAGGCCGTGCGCCGCAAGCTGCGCGCCTACCACGTCCATGTTCAGCTCGGATGCATCGCCCAGGGACTGCTCCAGCACCTGGCCCTGAACCACACCGATGCGGTCTGGGTGCACTTTCGCAGTTGGTTGCGCACCATGAATCCGGCCATGCCGCCTTCCGAGCTGATTGTCGCCAGTGCGCTGCGCTCCTCGATCACGACATTTTTCCCAGTATGCGCGTTGGTCCCCGAGCTCGGAAAAATCGCCAGCACCTACTACCGGCAAGACCTTCACTCGGACATCGATCAGATCGATGCCATGGCCGCGTAGGAGAACTCAGCACTGTCCAGTTATGTGGAGCATGACGCGAAAAACTGGCTGTTCGCCGGCAGCGCGCTGGCCGGACAACGCGCGGCGGTGGTGATGAGCCTGGTGCAGTCGGCACGGCTCAACGGTCTGGACCCGTGGGCCTACCTTCGCGACGTGCTCGCGCGCATCTACTCCCACCCGAGCCACCGGCTCGATGAACTGCTGCCGCACCGTTGGCGCTCGGGCTGAGAACGATGGGCGTGATCACGCAGTCGGTGATGGTCCAGGCCGACATCGACGTCAGGCGCATGGGCCAGGCACAGAAGGTCAGCCTGGCCGACGAGATCTTCGCCAAGCAGCCCAACATGCTCGCCTCGATCCTGGTGCTGCCTCGCATGGGGGTCGGCATGGTGCAGCTGGAGGTGCCG
>NZ_AUMO01000103.1 GCF_000430725.1 Azohydromonas australica DSM 1124 | reverse complement strand
TGGCGCAGGAAGTGGCGGCCAAGGGCGTGACGGTGAACACCGTGAGCCCGGGCTACATCGCCACGGACATGGTCAAGGCCATCCGCCAGGACGTGCTGGACAAGATCATCGCCACCATTCCCATCCGTCGCCTGGGTACGCCGGAGGAGATCGCCTCCATCGTCGCCTGGCTGGCCGGCGAGGAGTCGGGCTTCACCACCGGTGCCGACTTCAGCTGCAACGGCGGCCTGCACATGGGCTGAGGCCCGCGGCTCCATGCCCACCTGCGTGGGCATGGACGGGCCGAAGGACCCGAGCTCTGCGAGGGTGCGGCCTGCAAGGCTGAGGCCTGCTGCGCCGCGTGCCCGCGAGGGCACGTGCCGAAGCACCAAAAGGCCGCGCATTGCGCGGCCTTTTCCTTTCTGGATCGGTGCGGACGGGTGCCGCGTCAGGCAGGGCAGGGCCCCCGGGCCTTCACTCCACCATGCCCGACATGAAGTACTTGATCAGCCCCTTGGCCGCGAAGCCCAGCATGCCGAAGCCCAGCGCCAGGAACAGCACGAAGGTGCCGAACTTGCCGGCCTTCGACTCGCGCGCGAGCTGAAAGATGATGAATGCCATGTAGAGCATGAAGGCCGTGACGCCGACGGTCAGGCCCAGCTGGGCAATGTTTTCCTCGTTGATTTCGAACATCGTTTGTTGTCTCAGGCTGCTGCCACGCGGCTGACGTGCTCGCCGCGCGGCCGGGCCCCAACTGCCCGCAGCGGTTCTCGATCAGGTTCTCAAGGCATCTCGTGCCACTGGGAGGTGTCCACCAGGTCGCGGTAGGCGTGCCAGCTCGAATGCGCCAGCCACGGCACTACCACGATCAGGCCCAGCAGCAGCGTGGCCATGCCCAGCAGCGTCAGCGCCATGATCAGCGCCGCCCACAGCGCCAGCGGCAGTGGGTGCTGCATCACCACGCGCCAGCTCGTGAGCACCGCCACCAGCACGCCCACGTGGCGGTCCAGCAGCATCGGGATCGCCACCACCGAGGAGGCGAACACCGGCGCCGCCAGCACGCCGCCCAGCAGCAGCCAGGCTTCGAAGAGCTTGCCTTCATCGGCCAGCACCACGTGGCGCAGGAAGTCCTGCGGCGTGTGTACCGCCGCAGGGGCGAAGGCCAGGATGAAGGAGGTGGAAGTCATCACCCAGCCCGTGCCCGCGAAGGCCAGCAGGATGCCGAACACGATCAGCCGCCCGTCGTCGGGCTTCCACGCCCGCAGCGCGGTGCCCAGCGTCGCGGGCTGGCGCTTGGTGTGCAGCGCGCGGCTGACGGCATACAAGCCCGTGGCCAGCAGCGGCGCCACCAGCAGGAAGCCGGAGAAGGCCCCGGCCAGCAGCCACACGTGCCCCTGCGCCAGCACCGCCAGCAGGGCGCCGAACAGGGCCATGGCCACCCCGTGCACCAGGCCTGGAATGGGCGCATGCACCAGGTCCTGCCAGCCGCGCGCCAGCCAGCCCAGCGGGCGCAGCACGGGGATGGGCCGCACGCCGAAACGGCGGGACTGTTCTATGGCGGGTTCAGTGGTTCGCATGCGTGGAGAGGCGACTGTCGCCGAAGTGGGCACACCCCACTTTAAGCCGCCTCAAGCCTGCGACAGCAGCTCGCGCGCGGCCGCCTGCAGGCTGTCGTTGCCTCCGTCACGCAGCACGAGGCGCGGTGCCTGCGCCAGGTGGAGAAAGTGCTTGTCCATGGAGCGCAGGTACAGCGGGTCGTAGTGCTCGCGCATCATCTCGGCGAAGACCTCGGCCCAGGCGCCGGCGCGCGCCTGGCGCTGCCAGCGCTGCACCGTTTCGCGCCCACGCAGCTCCACCAGGCCGCCGATGAGGCGGCAGAAGCGCTCGGGGTCGGCGGCGAAGAAGCCGTAGTCCTCCAGCAGCAGCGTCACGCGCGCGTCCTCGCCCATGTCCACCACGGTGCAGTGGCCGTGCTCGCGCAGCCGCAGGATCAGCGCATCGGGCACGCGCACGCTGCCCACCTTCTGGCTCTCGCTCTCCACGAACACCGGCCGCGCTGGGTCCAGCGCGCGCAGCGCCTGCCACAGCAGGGTGTCGAAGCGCTTCTGCGGCGGCTGCGGCTTGTCGGGCAGACCGCCCAGCACGGAGCCGCGGTGGCAGGCGAGGGCTTCAAGGTCCAGCACCTGCGCGCCCTGGTCGCGCAGCGCCTGCAGCAGCCGCGTCTTGCCGCTGCCCGTGCGCCCGGCCAGCACGCGGAAGTCGAAGCGCGCGGGCAGCTGCTCCAGGTCCTCGCGCACGAGGGCGCGGAAGGCCTTGTAGCCGCCGGCGAGCTGGAAGGTGCGGAAGCCGATCTGCGACAGGAACCACGCGAGGCTCCCCGAGCGCTGCCCGCCGCGCCAGCAGTACACCAGCGGGCGCCACTCGCGCGGCTTGTCGCCCACGTGGCGCTCGATGTGCTGCGCGACGTTCTTGGCCACCAGCGCGGCGCCGACCTTGCGCGCCTGCAGTGCCGAGATCTGCTTGTAGAGCGTGCCCACCAGGCGGCGTTCGCCGTCGTCGAGCACGGGCCAGTTCAGGGCGTCGGGCAGGAAATCCTCGGCGAACTCGCCGGGCGAGCGCGCGTCGATGACGCTGTCGAACTCGCCCAGCCGGTCGACGGCCTCGCGGGCCTCCACGATGGTCAGGGACATGGCGGTAAGGGACTCTTTCGTTTCCCGTTCGCCCTGAGCTTGTCGAAGGGTCCGCGGCGGGTTGGCGCGGCGAGGCTTCGGCGGGCCCAGCCCGAACGGTGCATTGCTAAGTGGGCAGCGGTGCCGCGGCGTCCAGCAGCTCGCTTTCGATCTGCAGCTGCTTGCGTGAGTGCTGCAGCTCCGGGCCGTCCACGAGGAAGGTGTCTTCCACGCGCTCGCCCAGGGTGCTGATCTTGGCCAGCTGCAGGTTCACGTGGTGTGCCGCCAGCACGCGGGCGATGGCGTAGAGCAGGCCCGAGCGGTCGCTGGTGCTCACGCTCAGCAGCCAGCGCTGGGCGCGCTCGTCCGGGCGCAGCGACACGCGCGGCATCACGGGGAAGGATTTCACCCGGCGCGACACCCGCCCGCGGCTGGGGTCGGGCAGCGGACCGCTGGCGTGCAGCGCCGCCGAGAGCTGGTTTTCCACCAGGGCGGTGAGGTCGCGGTAGCTGGCCGAGCCGGGCTCGTCCAGGCGCGGGTGCACGACCTGGAAGGTGTCCAGCGCGTAGCCGCTGCGCGTGGTGTGCACCTTGGCGTCCTGGATGTTGAAGCCCGCGCCGTCGAAGTAGCCGCACAGCCGGGCGAAGAGGTCCGGCTTGTCCGGCGCGTACACCAGCACCTGCAGGCCTTCGCCAATCGGGGAGGGCCGTGCGCGTACCACGGGCGTGGGGCTGTCCACGTAGCGCCACAGCGCGCGCGCGTGCCAGGCGATCTCGGCGGGGTCGTGGCGCGCGAAGTAGCTGACTTCCAGCGTCTTCCACAGCGGCCCCTCGGTGCCGGGCAGCTGCGAGGCCAGCGCCAGCAGCGAGCGCGCCTCGGCCTTGCGGGACTCGATCTCGGCCTCCTGGCAGGGCTTGGCGCCGCCCAGGGCGCGCAGTGCCAGGCGGTACAGGTCTTCCAGCAGTTTGCCCTTCCAGGCATTCCAGACCTTGGGCCCGGTGCCGCGGATGTCGGCCACCGTCAGCAGGTACAGCGCGGTGAGCGTGCGCTCGTCGGCCACCTTGCTCGTGAAGGCGTGGATGACCTCGGGGTCGGAGAGATCTTCCTTCTGCGCCGTGCGGCTCATGGTCAGGTGCTCGGCGACCAGGAATTCGCACAGCTGCGCGTCTTCCTTGGACACGCCGTGGTCGCGGCAGAAGCGCCGCACCTCCGCCGCGCCCAGCGTGGAGTGGTCGCCGCCGCGGCCCTTGGCCACGTCGTGGAACAGCGCGGCGATGTAGAGCACCCAGGGCCGCTCGAACTGCAGCGCCAGCTGCGAGCAGAAGGGGTACTCGTGCGCGTGCTCCGGCATGAAGAAGCGCCGGACGTTGCGCAGCACCATCAGGATGTGCTGGTCCACGGTGTAGACGTGGAACAGGTCGTGCTGCATCTGGCCCACGATCTTGCGGAACACCCACAAGTAGCGCCCAAGCACCGAGCTCTGGTTCATGAGCCGCAGGGTGCGGGTCTGCCCTTCGGGCGCCTGCAGGATCTGCAGGAAGGTGGCGCGGTTGGCGGGGTCGCGCCGGAAGTGGCCGTCCATCAGGCCGCGCGCGTTGTAGAGCGCGCGCCAGGTGCGCGCCGACAGGCCCTTGATGCCGACCTCGCGCTGGAACACTGCGAAGGTCTGCAGGATGGCGCGCGGGTCGCGCTCGTAGAGCTCGTCGCTGGCCACTTCCAGCATGCCCGCGCGCTCCAGGAAGCGGTCGTCGATGGGGCGCATTGGCGCGTCGCGCGAGCCCTGGATCTGCTCCTCCATGTTGAGCAGCACGATCTGGTTGAGCTGCACCACGGCCTTGGCGGCCCAGTAGTAGCGGCGCATCAGCGACTCGGAGGCGCGCTGCGTGCGCGTGCCGCGGTGCCCGAAGCTCTCGGCCACGGCGGTCTGCAGGTCGAACACCAGCCGGTCCTCGCGCCGGCCCGCCACCACGTGCAGCCGGGCGCGGATGAGCTTCAGCGTGCCTTCGTTGCGCTGCAGCTGCAGCGCCTCGAAGGGCGTGACCAGGCCGTTGGCGGCCATGGCGCGCCAGTTCTTGCCCAGCCCGGCACCCAGCGCCACCCAGCGCAGCACCTGCAGGTCGCGCAGGCCGCCGGGACTTTCCTTGCAGTTGGGCTCCAGCGCGTAGGGCGTGTCCTCGTACTTGACGTGGCGCTGGCGCATTTCCAGCGTCTTGGCGCGCAGGAAGGCCTTGGGGTCCACCGCGGCCTCGCTGGCCTTGCGGAACTGGTCGAAGAGTTTCTTCGGCCCGCACACCAGCCGCGCTTCCAGCAGCGAGGTCTGCACCGTCACGTCGCGCCGGGCTTCGTCCACGCACTCGTCGAGGGTGCGCACCGAGGAGCCGATCTCCAGCCCGATGTCCCAGCAGGCGGTGATGAAGCTCTCGATGGCGGAGCGCAGCGCCTGCATCGGGCTGCAGTCCGCCGTGGCGGAGGGCTCCTCGCACACCGTGCAGCCGTTGGGCAGCAGCAGCAGCACGTCCACGTCGGAGTAGGGGAAGAGCTCGCCGCGGCCGTAGCCGCCCACGGCCACCAGCGCGGCGTCCTCGGGCAGGCCGCAGTGCTGCCACAGCGCCTGCAGCGACGCGTCCACGTGGCGCGCGAGCCCGTGCAGCAGCCGCGTCGTGGCCGGCACGCTGGGGTGCGTGTCGCGGAAGGCCTGGATCAGCGCGGCCTTGCCGCTGCGGAATTGCTGGCGCAGCGTCGCCAGATCGCCCGGGGCCGGGCTCAAGGTCGCGGACATGGGATCGGCAGAAAAGAGCGACGGAACGCGGCGGTGCCGGTCAGGCGGCAGCCGCGGGCTGCTTGACGAAGGCCGGCGGGGGCGGGGTGCCGGCGGACAGCGTCAGGATCTCGTAACCGGTGTCGGTCACCAGGATGGTGTGCTCCCACTGCGCGGACAGCGAGCGGTCCTTGGTGACGATGGTCCAGCCGTCGTACTTGCCGCCCTTGCGGTCCTCTTTGATCTCGCGCCGGCCGGCGTTGATCATGGGCTCGATGGTGAACACCATCCCCGGCACCAGTTCCTCCAGCGTGCCCGGGCGCCCGTAGTGCAGCACCTGGGGCTCCTCGTGGAAGCGCTGGCCGATGCCGTGGCCGCAGAACTCGCGCACCACCGAGAAGCCCTGGCTCTCGGCGAACATCTGGATGGCGTGGCCGATGTCGCCCAGCCGCGCGCCCGGACGCACCTTCTCGATGCCCTTCCACATCGCCTCGTAGGTGATGGTGCACAGCCGCCGCGCGGCGATGCTGCCGTCGCCGACGATGTACATGCGGCTGGTGTCGCCGTGCCAGCCGTCCTTGATGACGGTGACGTCGATGTTGACGATGTCGCCCACCTTCAGCGCCCGCTCGCCGGGCACGCCGTGGCAGACCTGCTCGTTGATCGAGGTGCAGACCGACTTGGGGTAGGGCGGGTAGCCGTTGGGCTGGTAGTTCAGCGGCGCGGGGATGGCCTGCTGCTCGTTCACGATGTAGTCATGCGCCAGCTTGTCGAGCTCGGCGGTGGTGATGCCGGGCCGCACGTGCGGGGTGAGCATGTCCAGCACTTCGGCCGCCAACCGGCCGGCGACGCGCATGCCTTCGACGTCGGCAGCGCTCTTGATGGAGATCGTCATGGGGGAATTATCTCACCCCCCTCTAAAATCACGGGTTTGCACGCATCTGCCGCCATTTGGTGCGCAGGTGCAGCCCCCATGGCGTCCATCTTTGGACGCGCCTGACGCGAGCTCCCCAGCGTGACCAGCAAACACCTGTTTTCCTTCGAGGGCGGCAATGCCCTGTCGTCCTTCCGCGCCCAGGCGCTGCTGCAGCGGCTTCAAGCCGTCAGCGCCCGCATCACGGGCGTGAGCGCACGCTACGTGCACTGGGCCTGGGCCGATGCGCCGCTGTCGACCGAAGCGCAGTCCAAGCTGGGCGCGCTGCTGGACTACGGCAGCCCCTACGCCGGCGAGACTGCCGGCGCCCTGGTGGTGGTGATGCCGCGCCTGGGCACCGTCTCGCCCTGGGCCTCCAAGGCCACCGACATCGCGCACAACTGCGGCATCGGCATCCATCGCGTGGAGCGGGTGACGGAGTACCGCCTCACGCTCAAGAGCGGGCTGCTGGGCGGCGTCAAGCCGCTGGAGTCGCGCGAGCTGCAGGAAGCGGCGCTGCTGCTGCACGACCGCATGACCGAGAGCGTGGCCTTCGAGCGCGAGGCCGCGGCGCACCTGTTTGACGAGCGCGAGGCGGAGCCGCTGGCGCATGTGGACGTGCTGGGCCGCGGCCGTGCGGCGCTGGAGCAGGCCAACACCGAGTTCGGCCTGGCGCTGTCCGAGGACGAGATCGACTACCTCGTCAACGCCTTCACCGGGCTGCAGCGCAACCCCAGCGACGTCGAGCTGATGATGTTCGCGCAGGCCAACTCCGAGCACTGCCGCCACAAGATCTTCAACGCGGAATTCATCATCGACGGCCAGCCGCAGCCGCTGTCGATGTTCGGGATGATCCGCAACACCGAGAAGGCCAACCCCCAGCACAGCATCGTCGCCTACAGCGACAACGCCGCCGTGATGGAAGGCGGCCCCGTGGAGCGCTGGCTGCCCGAGGGCTTCACCAACGCCCCGCGCTACGGCGCGCGCCAGGAAACGGCGCACGTGCTGATGAAGGTGGAGACGCACAACCACCCGACCGCCATCTCCCCGTTCCCGGGTGCCTCTACCGGCGCCGGCGGCGAGATCCGCGACGAGGGCGCCACCGGCCGCGGCGCGCGCCCCAAGGCGGGCCTCACGGGCTTCTCGGTGTCGAACCTGCACCTGCCCGGCACGAACGAGCCCTGGGAGCAGGACCCGGTGGGCAAGCCCGAGCACATCGCCAGCGCGCTGCAGATCATGACCGAGGGCCCGCTGGGTGGCGCCGCGTTCAACAACGAGTTCGGCCGGCCCGCCCTGGGCGGCTACTTCCGCGTCTACGAGCAGACCGTGGACGGCGTGCGCCGCGGCTACCACAAGCCGATCATGATCGCCGGCGGCCTGGGCACCATCAGCGACGGGCAGACGCACAAGCTGCCCTTCGGCGCCGGCACGCTGCTGGTGCAGCTGGGCGGCCCGGGCATGCGCATCGGCATGGGCGGCGGTGCCGCCAGCTCCATGGCCGCTGGCACCAACACCGCGGCGCTGGACTTCGACTCGGTGCAGCGCGGCAACCCGGAGATCGAGCGCCGGGCGCAGGAGGTCATCAACCACTGCTGGGCGCTGGGCGACAACAACCCGATCGTCGCCATCCACGACGTGGGCGCGGGCGGCATCTCCAACGCCTTCCCGGAGCTGGTGGACGGCGCGGGCAAGGGCGCAACCTTCGATCTGCGCAAGGTGCCGCTGGAGGAGTCCGGCCTGGCGCCCAAGGAGATCTGGTGCAACGAGAGCCAGGAGCGCTACGTCCTGGCGCTGAACCCGGACCTGCTGCCGCTGTTCGAGCAGATGTGCGAGCGCGAGCGCTGCCCCTTCGCCATCGTGGGCGTCACCACGGACGACCGTGAGCTGGTCCTGGAAGACGGCCCCGGCGGCGAGCGCGCCATCGACATGCCCATGGACGTGCTGCTGGGCAAGCCGCCCAAGATGCAGCGCAACGTGCAGCGCGTGCAGCGCCAGGGCGCGCCGCTGGACCTCTCCGCCGCGACGCTCGAGCAGGCCGCCTTCGACGTGCTGCGCCATCCGACGGTGGCGTCCAAGCGCTTCCTGATCACCATCGGCGACCGCACCGTGGGCGGCCTGTCGCACCGCGACCAGATGGTCGGTCCCTGGCAGGTGCCGGTGGCCGACTGCGCCGTGACCCTGGCCGACTACGCCGGCCTGCGCGGCGAGGCCATGAGCATGGGCGAGCGCACGCCGCTGGCCGCCGTGGACGCGCCCGCCTCGGGCCGCATGGCCGTGGCCGAAGCCGTGCTGAACCTGCTGGCCGCGCCCATCGAGCTGGAGCGCGTGAAGCTCAGCTGCAACTGGATGGCCGCCTGCGGCGAGCCTGGCGAGGACGCCGCCCTCTACGACACCGTCAAGGCCGTGGGCATGGAGATCTGCCCGCAGCTGGGCATCGGCGTGCCGGTGGGCAAGGACAGCCTCTCGATGCGCACGCGCTGGAGCGACGGCGGTGAAGCGAAGCAGGTGGTGGCGCCGGTGTCGCTGATTGTCTCGGCCTTCGCCACGCTGGACGACGTGCGCGGCACGCTCACGCCGCAGCTGCAGGACGGCGAGAGCACGCTGATCCTGGTCGACCTGTCCGAGGGCAAGGCGCGCATGGGCGGCTCGATCCTGGCGCAGACGCTGCGCCAGTTCGGCGACGCGGTACCCGACCTCGACGACCCGCAGCGCCTGAAGGCGCTGGTGCAGGCCGTCAACCGCCTGCGCGCCGAGGGCAAGCTGCTCGCGTACCACGACCGCAGCGACGGCGGCCTGTGGGCCGCGGCCTGCGAGATGGCCTTCGCCGGCCACCGCGGCGTCAGCCTGAACGTGGACCTGCTGGTCACCGAGGGCGACGGCATCAGCGACAGCCGCGCCGACCACGGCGACGCCAAGAACTGGGCTACGCACGTGAGCGCGCGCCGCAACGAGCTCACGCTCAAGGCGCTGTTCAACGAGGAGCCCGGCGTGCTGCTGCAGGTGCGTCGTGGCGAGCGCGACGCCGTCATCGCCGTGCTGCGCGAGTTCGGCCTGAGCCGCCACAGCCACGTGGTGGGCACGCCCAACGACCGCGGCGTGATGGAGGTCTGGCGCGACACCAAGACCGTGTTCTCCGCCCCGCTGCGTGACCTGCACCAGGCCTGGGACGAGGTGAGCTGGCGCATCGCCCAGCAGCGCGACAACCCGGCCTGCGCCGACGCCGAGCACGCCGCCGCCGGCGCGCAGGACGACCCGGGCCTGCAGCTGCAGCTGAGCTTCGACCCGGCCGAGGACATCGCCGCGCCGTTCCTGAACCGCGGCGCGGCTCCGAAGGTGGCGATCCTGCGCGAGCAGGGCGTGAACTCGCAGGTGGAGATGAGCTACGCGGTGGCGCACGCCGGCTTCGAGAGCTACGACGTGCACATGAGCGACCTGCTGGCGGGCCGCACCCGGCTGGACCAGTACCAGGCCTTCATCGCCTGCGGCGGCTTCAGCTACGGCGACACGCTGGGCGCGGGCGAGGGCTGGGCGCGGACCATCATGTTCCACCCCGAGCTGGCCGAGCAGTTCGCCGCGTTCTTCGGGCGCAGCGACACCTTCGCGCTGGGCGTGTGCAACGGCTGCCAGATGCTGGCGGCGCTGGCGCCGATCATCCCGGGTGCGCAGGCCTGGCCGAAGTTCACGCGCAACAAGAGCGAGCAGTTCGAGGCGCGTCTGAGCCTGGTGGAGGTGCTGGAGAGCCCGTCCGTGTTCCTGCAGGGCATGGCCGGCAGCCGCATGCCCATCGCCGTGTCGCACGGCGAGGGCTTCGCCGACTTCTCGCAGCGCGGCGACGCCGGCGCGGTGGTGCGCGCGCTGCGCTTCGTGGACCACCACGGCCAGCCCACCGAGCAGTACCCCTTCAACCCCAACGGCAGCCCTGGCGGCCTGACGGGCGTGACCACGGCCGACGGCCGCTTCACGGCGCTGATGCCGCACCCCGAGCGCGTGTTCCGCAACGCGCAGATGAGCTGGAGCGGTGCGGGCGTCGAGGGCTTCAGCCCCTGGATGCGCATGTTCCGCAACGCGCGCAAGTGGGTGGGCTGATTCCCGCCTGAAGATCGGCGCGGACGGTGCTCGCGAGGGCGCCGTCCCCGCCGTTTTCCGGACACCCGCGGCGGCCACAATCCAGCTTCGACCCTGTGCTGGAACTGCCGCCATGACCGAATCCGCTTCTCCCGCCGTGCAGGCCGTGCGTCCCGACCGCGAGGTCATGACCACGCAGCGCCTGCCGTACTTCACCGGCCTGTCGGGCCAGACCGTGGGTGCCACCGGGCTGGCGATGCACTTGGTGGTGATCCCGCCCGGCGCCTGCTCGGAGCCGCACGTGCACCTGGGCTACGAGACCGGCATCTACGTGCTGGAAGGCCGCGTGGAGACGCGCTGGGGCGAGCGGCTGGAGCACTCGGTGGTGAGCGAGGCGGGCGAATTCCTGTTCGTGCCGCCGGGCGTGCCGCACCAAGCCGTCAACCTGAGCCCCGACACGCCCGCCCGCGCCGTGGTGGCGCGCAACGACCCGGCGGAAGCCGACAAGGTGCAGCCCTGGCCGCCCGCCCAAACCTGAGATTCATGGACGCCGAAACCGACCGCCGCCTCGAAGCCCTGGAGATCAAGGCCAGCTTCGCCGACGACCTGCTGGAAGAGCTCAACCGCACCGTGGCGCGGCAGCAGATGCAGATCCAGCACCTGATGCAGCAGCTGCGCGCGCTGCAAGAGCAGCTGCCCGCCGTGGGCACGCAACGCAGCCTGCGCGACGAGTTGCCGCCCCACTACTGAGGCGCGACCCGCGCAGGGGACGGGCACCCTGGCGTGCCCTCAGCACGCCCCTGAACGCAATCCGGGTTTCCTGGCTTGGGCCGGCGCGAAGCTTGCCCCCAGGCTTGCGCGCGGCGGCGGCCCGGGGGCTGCCGCATGACCACGGGAGCCCTGCCATGAAACCCATTGCCTCGATCCTGCTGCACTTGGATGCCGCACCCCAGAGCCGCGACCGCCTCACCCTGGCGTGCCGGCTGGCCCAGCGCCTGGATGCCGGACTGCTGGCGCTGTATGCCGCCGCGCCCAGCGGCACCAGCCTCATGCCGCTGCCCATGGGCGGCGGCGGGCTGACCATGCAGGACGTGCAGCGAGACGAAGCGCGCCGCGCGCAGGCGCGCGCCTGGTTCGAGGAGGCGGCGGCCACGGGCCAGCCCCGGCTCAACTGGTCCGAGCTGCAGGCCATCGCCCCGGCCGCCGAGGCGTTCTCGCGCCAGGCGCTGCTGCACGACCTGGTCGTCATCGGCCAGCACGATCCCGACAGCGCCGACGACGCCGGTGTCGCGCCGGACTTCGCCGAGGAGGTGGTGATCGACAGCGGCCGCCCGGCGCTGCTGGTGCCCTTCGCAGGCCGCTACCACGACGTGGGCCGGCGCGTGCTGGTGGCCTGGAAGGCGTCGCGCGAGGCCGCGCGGGCGCTGTCCGCGGCGCTGGCGCTGCTGCAGCCGGGGGCCGAGGTGCACGTGGTGTCCTGGGGCAGCGACCCGTCCGAGCTGCGGCCGTTGCTGCAGCACCACGGCATCGAGGCGGAGTTCCATGCCGAGGGCGGCGACGAAGGGCAGGTGGGCGAGCTGCTGCTGTCGCGTGCGGCGGACCTGGGCTCGGACCTGATCGTCATGGGCTGCTACGGCCGCAGCCGCACCCGCGAGCGGCTGCTGGGCGGCGCCAGCCGCTCGGTGTTCGGCGCCATGACGATGCCGGTGCTGATGTCGCACTGAGCGTGCTGCGCGGCGGCTGCGCGGGCGTCGCGCTCAGGCCCGCCGCGGCGCCGCGCGCACCACGTCGCGCACGTAGGGCCAGTAGGGGTGCGCTTCGGACATCCCCGGCGTGCCGGCCCAGCCGGGCGGTCCCAGCGGGCCGGGGCAGAACCACTCATCGACCACCGTCGCCTGCTGCTCCAGGTTCAGCGGCGGCCAAGGCGGCGCAAGCTGCGCCGGGGGCCGGTAGAAGGCATGGCCGGCCCAGGGCCCGGCCAGCAGCCGCCGGCCCAGCCGTGGGAAGTATTCGCCGTGGGCCAACTGCCAGGCGTGGGCCAGCTCGTGGATGAACAGCTTCCCGGCGCCGGGGTAGCCGGGACAGCGGAAGGCGATCGGATCCTCGTACGCGCCGCGGCCCAGGTTCACCAGGATCTGGCCGTCGATGGCCGGGACCACGAAGCAGCTGCCGCCCAGCCCGGCCAGGTCCGTGATCACGATCCGTGCTGAAGCCGGCAGGGAAAGGCCGAAAACCTGGGCTGCGAAGTCCTGTTCCCGCGCCGTCATCGGCCGGTGACGGATGAGACGCCTCGCGGCCGCCAGCCCCGCGACGGCCACCGGCGCCGCCACGCCCGGGCCGGCCAGCAGCAGCGCGCAGCCACCCGCCAGCACGCCCAGGGTGGCGCCGGGCCCGGCCAGCCATGGGGCCAGGGCGCGGCGGAGCCTGCCGGGTGGCTGCATCAACCTATCGGGCAGGGTTGCCGCTTTCCCGGTTCATCCGTCACGGTGGGCACGCGGGCTGGGTGCCGGCGCGTCAACGAGGGCCGTCCCGGCTCAGTTCCGGTCGGCACGTGCCGGGCGCGAGGTCTGGGCGGCGCCGGAATCCATGGTGGCGGCCGAGCCGGTGCCCGCGCCCGTGGTGCTGCGGGTCGAGCCCGTGGCGCTGCTGGTGTCGCGGTCGCGTCCGGGGGTCACCGCGTCGGCCGTGGCATTGGCCGCGCGGCGCGCCTTGTCGGCCGCGGACTCGTCGGTGCGGGTCACGGTGGCGGTATCCGAGCGCGGAACGGCTTCCTTCATGGCCTCCCGGGCTTCGGACGGCGTGACGCCCACGGTGCTGTCGGGCGTTGTCGTGGTGTTCTGGGCAAAGGCCGTCACTGAAAAGGCGGCCAGGGTAAGCGCGAAGAGGCGGTTGCGGTTCGTGGGCATGGTGCTGTCCTTGTGAAAGAGGGTTCCCTCCCAGTGAGGCAACCCGCATGCCCCGGCCGCCGCCCCGCGGCAGCGCCAGCCGTCCGCGTGCCTAGATGCCCGTCATGCCCGGCCTGTCGGCGAAATTTACACAGTTGCAATTCCACCGAGTCAAGGGAGTCGTAAGTTCTTGACTTTCAAGGAACGTGTGCGGCTGGCCCAAGCCTTGCATCCGGGCCCGGCTCACGACAAGCCCCGCTGTACGGGGAAGGCTCCATGCGTCAACTCATCGCCTGCTGCTGGCGGGCATCGCGAGCGTCACGTGCATGACGGCGCAGTCCGCCGTGGTGCTGAACGGCACGGTCCGGGATTTCTGTGCGCCGAGCACGGCCTCGTGCACGCACTGGACATCGCTTCCAAGCCGGTGCCGGAGCCTTCGGGCCTGGCTCTGGCCGGTATCGCCCTGGGAGGGGTTTTTGCGACGCGTCGGCAGCCAAGCTGCTCGCGCGCAAAAGACATAAAAAGAAATGATGGTTGATTCAGGCGCCCACGGGCGCCCGTACTGATACCAGACTCAAGAACAAGAATTGGGCGCCGGCCTCTAAAACCGGCGCTATTTTTTTGCCTGGCGAATTTGAGACGCCAGCCTGACATTCAGCGCGCCGCCGGCCGCGTCCGGTAGAACACCATCGGCTCCGCCTTGAGGCGGGCCTTCTTCGCCGCCTTGGCCTGCTGCAGCACGTTCTTCTTGATGCGGCCCACCACGTGCATCTCGCAGGGCTTGCAGTCGAAGCGCAGCGTCAGCACCTCGTCGCCGTGCGTGATGGTCAGCGGCTCGGCGCGCACCGTGCCCTGCACGCCCGTCACGCCCTTGGCCTGCTTCGGGCACAGGCTCAAGCTGAAGCGCACGCAGTGCTTGGTGATCATCAGGCTCGCCTCGCCCAGCGCCTCGTGGCTCTCGTAGGCCGCCTCCACCAGCTTCACGCCGTGCTTGACGTAGAAGTCGTGCGCCTTGCGGTTGTAGACGTTGGCCAGGTAGCTCAGCGTGTCCTCGGGGTAGGGCACCGGCGGCGACACCGGCTCGGCCGGCAGCAGCCGCTCGCGGCAGGCCTCGCGCTCCGTCTCCAGCGCCGCCACGGCGTCGCGGCGCAGCGCATTGGTGAAACCCGCCGGCACGAACCACGGGTGCGACAGCCGCAGCGTGAGCTCGCGCGGTTCGAAAATCGTCGTGCCCAGCTTGGCCAGCTGTTCGCGCAGCTGCGGCTCCACGCGCTCCGCGTGCTGCGTGCGCTCGTGCGCATGGGCGGCCTCGACGCGGGCGTAGTGCCCGTCCTCGTCCGTGAGCGAGAGCGCGAAGCCCTCCGGCGTCTCCTCGAAGTGCAGGTCCACTGCGATGCGCCGGTCCGCCGACTTCTTCTTCAGCTGCCGCTCCCAGGCCATGTCGCGGTTGCGCAGCAGCACCGTGTCGCGCTTGAGGTCCTTGAGCGCGGCCACCGGCTCCTTGGGGAAGGCGCGCCAGCGCCGGCCCGCCTCGTCCAGCGCCTCCACGGTGTTGACCTGCACCCCCTGCAGCTCCTGCTGCAGGTCGAACCAGGTGATGGAGTCCCCGTTGTTGAGCGCGCCCACGCCCTCGTCGAGCACGACCTCGACGTGGTCCTGGCCCAGCTTCGTCACGTAGCCCAGCGGCAGCCCGGCGTGCTTGGGCGTGTCGAAGGCGCCGATGTCCTCCTGGCGGCCGTTGACGAAGTAGTCGGTGGCGCCGCGGTTGAAGTTACGGTCCGGGTCCGGCTCGAAGAAGAACGTGGTGCGCCCGCTGGAAGCGCGCGACAGCGCCGGGCGCTGCTCCAGCACCGCGTCGAGCAGCTGGCGGTAGTGGGCGGTGATGTTCTTCACGTAGCCCATGTCCTTGTAGCGGCCCTCGATCTTGAAGCTGCGCACGCCCGCGTCCACCAGCGCGGCGAGGTTGGCGGACTGGTTGTTGTCCTTCATCGAGAGCACGTGCTTGTCGTGCGCCACGATGCGGCCCTGCGTGTCCGTCACGGTGTAGGGGAGGCGGCAGGCCTGCGAGCAGTCGCCGCGGTTGGCGCTGCGGCCGGTGAAGGCATGGCTGACGTAGCACTGGCCGCTGTAGGCCACGCACAGCGCGCCGTGGATGAAGAACTCCACCACCGTTTGCGGCGGCAGCGCGTCGGCCACGGCGCGGATCTGCGGCAGCGTGAGCTCGCGCGCCAGCACGATCTGCGCGAAGCCCGATTCGGCCAGGAACTTCGCCTTCTCCACGCTGCGGATGTCGCACTGGGTGCTGGCATGCAGCTGCAGCGGCGGCAGGTCCAGCTCCAGCAGGCCCATGTCCTGCACGATCAGCGCATCGGCGCCGGCGTGGTAGACGTCCCAGGCCATGCGCCGCGCGCCTTCGAGCTCGTCGTCGCGCAGGATGGTGTTGAGGGTGATGAACACCTTGGCGCCGAAGCGGTGGGCGTGCTTGGCGAGCCGCTCGATGTCCTGCACCGGGTTGCCGGCCGAGGCGCGGGCGCCGAAGCCCGGGCCGCCGATGTAGACGGCATCGGCCCCATGGTTCACGGCCTCGATGCCGATGTCGGCGTCGCGGGTCGGGGAGAGGAGTTCGAGTTGACGGGATCGGTGCTGCGCGCTCATGGGCGCGCATGGTAGCGGCGGGGAAAGGGAATCCCGCGTCGGGGGGGTCACCCCGCCTGCTGCCCCAGCTTCTCCAGCTTCTTGAGCCAGTCGGCGCGCTGCCTGTCGGAAAGCTCCCCGATGCGCCCGATCAGCGTCTCGTGGATGGGCGCGATGCCCACGAAGCCGAGGATGTTGCGCTCCAGCGACTTCAGGCTGTGGGCGCGGAAGTAGAAGCGGTAGATCAGCGCCGGCATGCCCATGGTCACCACCACGCGCGCGGAGCGGCCGGTGAGGCCCTTGTTGGCCAGCGGGTTCTTGCCCTCCGGGTGGAAGGCGAAGCCCGGCCGCGCCACCTGCTCCAGGAAGCCCTTGAGCAGCGCCGGCACGCCGCCCAGCCACAGCGGGAAGAAGATCACCAGGTGCTGCGCCCAGCCGATGGCGTGCTGCGCCTCCACCAGCCCCGGCGGCACCGGTCCGTGCATCCACTGCTCGGGGCTGCGCAGCAGCGGGAAGTCCAGCTTCGCCACGTCGATGCGCCGCACGTCGTGGCCATGGTCCTCGGCGCCTCGGCCGTAGGCGTCGGCCAGGGCGTGGTTGAAGTGCGGCTGGCTGGCGTCCGGGTGGCCTTGGAGGATCAGGATGCGTGTCATGGCGTGATGCTCTCAGCGTTCTCTTCGGTCGGGGCTGTCTGTCGTCAAGGCGCGCGGGCGGGCGTCTCCCGGGTCAGCTCTCGCCCGTGGCCAGCCGCACGCTGACCTGGCGCGTGCGGCCCGCACGCCACACGCTCAGCGTCACGGTGTCGCCGCCCTGGAAGCGCTCCAGCTCGTTGAGCAGGTCGTCGAAGTCCGCCACCGGCTCGCCGTTGACGGCGGTGATCACGTCGCCGGACTCGATACCGCCGTCGCGCGCTCGGGCAAAGGCCTGCAGCCCCGCGCGCTGCGCCGGGCCGCCCGGGCTCACGCGCAGCAGCGCCACGCCCTTGGGCAGCTTCAGGGCCGTGGTCAGCTGCTGGGTGCCGGCGGCGATGCCCAGCGTGGGCCGCACGATGCGCCCGTCGCGGATGAGCCGCGGCACCACGCGGTTGACCTCGTCCACCGGGATGGCGAAGCCGATGCCCGAAGAGCCGCCGCTGGGGCTGTAGATGGCGGTGTTGACGCCGATGAGCCGCCCGGCCGAGTCGAGCAGCGGGCCGCCGGAGTTGCCGGGGTTGATGGCGGCGTCGGTCTGGATCACGCCGCGGATGCTGCGCCGCGTCACCGACTCGATCTCGCGGTTGAGCGCGCTGACGATGCCGGTGGTCATGGTCTGGTCCAGCCCGAAGGGGTTGCCGATCGCATAGACCTTCTGCCCGACCTGCAGATCGCGGCTGCTGCCCATGGGAATGGGCGTGAGCTTCGCCTTGGCGTCGATGCGCAGCACCGCCAGGTCGCGGTCGGGGAAGGCGCCCACCAGCTCGGCGCGGTAGCTGGACTGGTCGGCCAGCGTCACGCGCGCGGCGCTGGCCTCCTGGATGACGTGGAAGTTGGTGACGATGTGCCCGGCCTCGTCCCATACGAAGCCCGTGCCCGTGCCGTTGGGCACCTGCGAGACGTTGGGCGAGAACAGGTCGCGCTGCAGCGCCAGGCTGGTGATGTTCACCACCGAGGGCGACACGCGCTTGAACACGTCGATGTGGTTGCGCTCGTCGGCATCCAGCGGGCCGCGCGGCGTCACGGCGCGCGGCTGCGCGGGGGATCGGTTCTGGGCCGCAGCGGGGGCTGGCAGCGCGGCGCCCAGCAGGGCGGCGGCCAGCAGCAGGCAGGGCAGGGAGCCGGGGCGGCGGACCGCGGCGGCGGGTCGGTGCGGCGTCATGTGCAACGAGTCGTGTACGGCAGAGCGGCGATCATAAGGAGGCGCCCGCTACGATCCCCGCCATGCCGCCGTCCCACCGCCTTGACCGTTTCGAGCGCCTCGATGCCCTGCGCGGCCTCGCCATGTTCTGGATGGCGGCCTTCCACTTCTGCTTCGACCTGAACTTCTACCGGCTGCTGTCGCCGCCGCAGAACTTCTACCAGGACCCGTTCTGGACCCTGCAGCGCACGGCGATCGTGAGCCTGTTCCTGCTGTGCGCGGGCCTGTCGCAGGCGCTGGCGCACGAGGCGGGGCAGGGCGGGCGGCGCTTCTGGAAGCGCTGGGTGCAGATTGCTGGCTGCGCGCTGCTGGTGTCGGCCGGCTCGTGGTTCATGTTCCCGCGCAGCTGGATCTCGTTCGGCGTGCTGCACGGCATGGCGCTGATGCTGATCCTGGCGCGGGTGCTGGCGCCGCTGGGCCGCGGGCTGTGGCCGCTGGCGCTGGTGGCGCTGCTGCTGCCGCATGGGGTGCAGCACCCGGTGTTCGACAGCCGCTGGCTGAACTGGACCGGGCTGGTCACGCGCAAGCCGATCACCGAGGACTTCGTGCCGGTGCTGCCCTGGCTGGGCGTGATGCTGCTGGGCCTGGCCGCGGGCCAGTGGCTGCTGGCGCACCGGCGCGCGGTGCTGGGCGGCGCGCTGCCGCGGGTGCTGGCACCGCTGGCCACGCTGGGGCGCTGGCCGCTGAGCTTCTACATGCTGCACCAGCCGGTGCTCATCGGGCTGATCCTGCTGGCGAAGCAGTTGGGCTGAAGAGGCTCGGCTCGGCCTGTGCGGCTGGCTGGGGACGTTCTTGACGGCTCGGCGGTGAGCTGATCAGGGCCGCCCGTCACTTCGTCATCCCTGCGAAGGCGCAGTGCTGTCCGGGGAAAGTCGAGGCCTTCCTGCAGGACGAAGTACGGGGGGCCGCCTCTTCACTTCGTCATTCCCGCGCAGGCGCACTGCTGTCCGGGGAAAGCCGAGGCATTTCTGCAGGACGGAGTACGGGTGGCCGCTCCACTGCTTCGTCATTCCCGCGCAGGCGGGAATCCAGGTGGCCCCACGTCAGCACGGAGCCTGGGCGCTGCGAACCACGACCCAAGCCCCGGTGTTCAAACCGATCGGCTTGCGGCAGTTGGGGGCCGCCTGGACTCCCGCCTGCGCGGGAGTGACGAATCAGTGTGCGAAGCGGCTCGGCTTGCGCGATCCCGACCGACCGCCGGCTCCCCGTCAGCCGCCCGCGTTAGGCTTGCGCCCTTTTTTGCCGAGGCCGGCCCTGCGGCCCCGGCGCGGTACCGAGCAAGACTACGCATGAACGACGATCTGAACGCCTCCAAGAAGGCGACCCCGGGGCGCGGCGGCCTGCTGCCGCGCTGGGCCTGCCTGGCGCTGGCCGCGATGTGCGCGGGGCTGGGCGGCTGGGCCAGCGTGGTGACGCTGCGCTACTTCGAGTTCGGCGCCCGCGCGCTGGAGGCCGACGAGGCCGCGCGCGCCTTGGCCAGCACCACGGCGCTGCTGCTGGTGGTGCTGGAGATGGCGGCTTTCGCGCTGGCCGCGCTGCTGCCGCGCCAGCGCCTGCGCGCGCAGCGCTGGAGCCTGGCGGTGCTGGCCGTTTCGGTGCTGGCCTTCGAGTGCCTGACCATCGTGCTGGTGCAGCAGGGCATCGCGCGCGCCGCGGACGTGGGCGCCGAGGCGCGCCAGCAGCGCGTCATCGAGCTGCGCGCCTCCATCGCCGCGCTGCGCGCCACCGCCGAGGAGCTGCGCAACGCCGCCGCCGCGTCCTCGCAGTCGAAGGTGCTGGCCTCGCACCAGTCGGCCGCCGAGTCGCTGGGTACGGCGCTGGACACCGAGCGGCTGGTGCAGGCGCGCACGGCCGAGCTGGCCGAGCTGCAGGCCGCCCTGCGGCCGACCACGACGCAGATCCTGGGCGAGCAGGGCGCCCTGGCTTACTCCGTCACGCGCGGCCTGCTGGTGTCGGTGGCGGGGCTGGTGCTGTTCGGCGCGGCCGGATCGCTGCTGCGCGCGGCGGGCGAGGGCGCAGCGCCGGCCGGCGTGTCCGCGGCGGTGGCGCCTGTGTCCGCGCCTGCCGTGCCGGACGTGTCCAGGGCTGTGTCCGGCGTGTCCGTGCCGGTGGCGCCGGTGCGCATCGGCGCCTCCTTCGCGCTGGCCGCGGTGCCGCTGGCGGCGGGGGCGACGGTGCCGCTGCAGGTGGTGCCTGGCGGGAATCCGCGAGCTTTTACACAGGGCGGCTGGATGCCGTCGCCGGCAATGAAGCCGGCTGCCGCACCGCTGCCGGGCGGCGATCTCGGCGTGCCCGGGGGTGTGGCTGAGGAGCGTGTGGCGGACGTGCCTGGTGGGGCTGCGGGCGTGTCCGCTGATGTGTTCGATGGGGTGGTGGGTGTGTCCGCCGCCGTGCGCGAGGCGGCCTGCGCGGTGTCGGCGGCGGTGGCCGGGGACGGGGTGGAGGCGGTCGAACCGCCTTCGGCACCGGTGCCGGCACCGGACGAACCGGCGGCCTCTGGGGCCGAGGACGCGCCCTTGCCGGCGGCGGACGGTGCCGGTGCCGATGCGCGCCTGGAGCGCGTTCGCGCCGGCGTGCGGGACGGCTCCATCGCGCCGAGCATCCGGGGCGTGCAGGCGGCGGTGCGCTGCGGGGCGCCGATGGTGCGGCGCTACCTGGCGCAGCTGGAGGCCGAGGGGCTGATCCGGCGCACGGAGCGGGGCTACGAGCGGGTGGTGGCAGAGGCGGCAGAAGCGGCTGTGAGCTGATCCGCGTCCCTCGCCGACGCGTCATGCGGTCGCCAGACGCTGGTTGCGCGGGCGACGGCGGCTCCGGGCCGCTGCGGACCCGGCGGCGATAATCCCGGCAATGAGTTCCGCCAAGCTGCTATTCGGCTTCCATGCCGTCACGGTGCGTCTGAAGACCGCCCCCCAGTCCATCACCGAGATCCATGTCGACGCCACGCGGCGCGACGCGCGCATGCGCCAGTTCGTGGAGCGCGCCAAGGAGGCGGGCGCCAAGCTGATCGACAGCGACGACGAGCGCCTGTCCAAGCTGTGCGGCACGCACCGGCACCAGGGCGTGGTGGCGCGGGTGCAGGCGCTGGCGCAGCAGCACTCGCTGGACGACGTGCTCGACGAGGTGGAGGGCCCGCCGCTGCTGCTGGTGCTCGACGGCGTGACCGATCCGCACAACCTGGGCGCCTGCCTGCGCGTGGCCGACGGTGCCGGCGCGCACGCGGTGGTCGCCCCCAAGGACCACGCGGTGGGCCTCAACGCCACGGTGGCCAAGGTCGCCAGCGGCGCGGCCGAGACGGTGCCGTACCTGATGGTCACGAACCTCGCGCGCAGCCTCAACGAGCTCAAGGAACGCAACATCTGGGTGGTCGGCACGGCGGAGGACGCCGAGAAGTCCATCTACGACGTGGACTTCAAGGGCCCGGTGGCGCTGGTGCTGGGTGCCGAGGGCCCGGGCATGCGCCAGCTCACGCGCAAGACCTGCGACGAGCTGGTGCGCATCCCGATGCAAGGGGCCGTCGAGAGCCTGAACGTGTCGGTGGCCGCTGCCGTGTGCCTGTACGAGGCGCGGCGCCAGCGCGGCGCCTGAGCCGGAAAGCCGCTCCATGGACGCCCGCACCGCCCGCGACGTGTCCGACCTGCGCGAGCGCCTGGGCGCGGCTCGCAAGGTGTGCGTGCTGACAGGGGCGGGCATGTCGGCCGAGAGCGGCATTCCCACCTTCCGCGACGCGCAGAGCGGCCTGTGGTCGAAGCTCGACCCGATGCAGCTCGCCAGCGAGGCGGGTTTCCGGGCCGATCCGCGGCTGGTGTGGGACTGGTACGCCGAGCGGCGCGAGGGCGTGCGCCGGGCGCAGCCCAATGCGGGCCACGAGGCGCTGGCCGGCTACGAGCGCCGCCACCCGGGCCGGCTGACGCTGGTGACGCAGAACGTGGACGACCTGCACCAGCGCGCCGGCAGCCGCGGTGTGCTGCGGCTGCACGGGGACATCCTGCTCGACCGCTGGCTGGAGCACTGCCCGCACCAGCCCTCGCTGACCGACACCGCCGGGGCCATCCCTGGCCGTCCGCCGAAGTGCCCGTCCTGCGGCAACCTGGTGCGCCCGGGCGTGGTGTGGTTCGGGGAGATGCTGCCCGAGGGCGCGATGGAGACGGCGGAGCGCGCGGCCTTCGAGTGCGACGTGATGCTGGTCGTGGGCACCTCCGGCGCCGTGTGGCCGGCCGCCGGGCTGGCGCAGGTGGCGCGCGAGGCGGGGGCGCACGTGGCGATCCTCAATCCGCAGGCCAGCGCGATCGACGACCAGGCGCATGTGTGCCTGCGGGGGACGGCGGCGGGGGTGCTGCCGGGGGTGTTGAAGGGGGTTTGAGCTGGGGCGGGTATTGATCGCCTCCAAACCCGACAGGTAACCAGAATGAGTTCGGACGATGTTAGCCAGTAACAAGGATCGAGCCGACTCTTGGCCTCGGCTTTTTGCCAGGCATCAACAGCTTGAGTCCGTGTTGGGCAATGGCGTTCCGGCGCTGAATCAGGTGGCGGTCTGCCAACTGCTGTTTGGAGTTGGTGGGGGTCTGAATTTTTCGGCAGACTTGCTCGGTGAAATCAAGGCCCTTCCCAAGCGCTGGCAGGAGAAAGGCCTGACGCAAGTGCAATTGCGTTTCGGCCTGACGTTGATCTTGCCACCACGCATCCAGGGAACCCCTCTGATTTCCAGTGAATGCGAAATCCGGTTTGCCGAAAATTTCGTAAGCATTCGGGCTTTGGATACCTCCTGGTCCTTGGAAGGCGAGGCGTTTCTGGAGAGCGTGCATGCCGTGCCCTATGAGGAGCAGGGGCCTGGGCATGGCGTCTCCTGGTTTTCAGTGCAGTATCGCGGTTGATATGAGAAATCTGTGAATGGATGTGGTGTTTGCCAGGTTGTTGTTGCTATTTTCGGTAAATTTCTGGCATGACACTGCAGAACGCATCAGTAATTTGTTTGCTATTATTTTAGGACTTACGCAAAAGTTTGATAGAAAATCATAGAAATCCCATGAATTAATTTCAACTTGAACTTCTTGAAAGCATAGATCATAGTTTTGTCTTTCACTAGGCGGCGACATGAATCCATCCCGCGTGGACTACTGTCAGTTCCTGTTATCGAGTCAGGTCAACTTCACCTTGACGCACTATGCCGAGCATCATGCCCACTTCAGCCATGACGCCCTCAATCGGTATTTGAACGGCGAGCGCATCACATCACGCATCATTTGGGAAAACATTCGGCCGCACGTGATTCCCAGCGCTCATGGCTATCTGATTTTTGACGATACCGTACTCGACAAGTCTTATTCGCATCGCATCGAGTTGGTAAGGAGCCA
>NZ_AUMO01000102.1 GCF_000430725.1 Azohydromonas australica DSM 1124 | reverse complement strand
GCGCGAACGCGACATGATCAAAGTGCCGCGCAGCGTATTCCGCCGCCTGCACGAGGTGGCTTGCTATGCCGCGTGATGGCCAAAGTCGAGCTCAGCAGTAGGACCTGTGTGGTTGCGCCGCAGTGTACTGGGCTCCCAAATTCTTGTCGCGCTTTGGTTTTCCGGCCCGCCAGCCTTGAGGTATTCAGTTGTCTGTGTTTTTTGCTATACGAGATTATGAATGATTATCATTATTGCAATGATATATCGCAACCAGGATGAAAGCAGGGTGGAGGCCTCGGCACCCACGCACCGGCAAGCGCATCCAGCCATCGTGCTCCACGGCCCAGACAGCACACTCGGCAAGCAGCGGCAAGCCGGTGGAGCGCGGCTTGGCCTGTACCTCAGCAACGGCGATCGCACCGCGTAGTTGTTCCTGTACCGGACTTTCAGCATGTGAGGATTCAGGGTCGCCATCGTTCGCCGTTCTTGCGAAGTCGCGGCATGCAGGAGAACGAGGAGGGTCAAGTTCCGGCTTGAACAGAATGCACCCCTAGCTGCATGCCAGCGACGACGGGAACGCGCTGTGTGCGACCGTCCGAGACGGCAGCCTGGATGGCTTCAGCCGTTCAACGCGTCGGATGGAGCGGCAGTGCGGCGCGATGACAATGCGACGCTGGTGACCATCGGCCGGGACATCGACGTCTGTCTCTGCCTGTGCGCCCAGCCGGCAATACACGACGGAAGCGGCGACAGCGCCCGCGACATCCCGAGACAAGGGTGAACTTCGACGGCACGTGGCGCGCAGGTGCGTCGGCGCTGCAGGCCAGGGCCTTGTACCGTTGGTCCGCGACACGATCGTGTCCATAGCCACTTGTCGCATTCACCTTGCTGGGAGACGCTTTCCAAGAGGCGCTAAGGCCGACGACGCTCTTGAAAATGCTTGTGCCAACCTTCGGCTCAGAACCATGAAGGCCCACATCCCTGGCACCCGGCACGGGACGCCGGGTGTCGCTCCGCATGCAAAGCATGCATTCGGTGAGCTTGGAGGCTGGAAGCCTTGAAGGCCTGACGATTGAGGCGCACGCTACGGGCTGATCGCCGCGTTTCGAACTTGACATGACCTCTGGCTGCAACCGTTGAGGAGCAATGCATGTCCATCATTCCCGCTGGTCCGTACCGGACGTTGACCACGGTGGAGGGAGATACCTTCCCCTACTACATCGTTCCCTTCGACGCCAACGGCAACTGCGAAGGACCGCTGACTCAGCAGCACCTGATGGCGCATGCCGCCAATCACAGCGACATCTTCGTTTTCTCGCACGGCTGGAACAACGATTGGTCCACCGCGACGCAGCGCTACGAGAGCTTCATCAAGGGCTTCCAGGCGCAGCGGCGCAGCCTGAACCTGCCCATGCCAGCAGGCTACAAGCCGCTGCTCGTCGGTGTGTTCTGGCCCAGCCAGGCGCTCGAGTGGTTCGATTCCGAGACCGGCCCCGGTTTCGCCGCGGGCGGTGATCCGGCCGAGCAGGACGCCGCGGTCGAAGCCTCCCGCCGGATGCTGAACGACATTGCCACGAGACTGGCGGCCGAAAACCGATCGCGCTTCTTTACCCTCGCGCAGGCCGAGCGGCTCTCGGGCAGCGAGGCGCGCGAGTTCGCCAGCCTGCTGCTGTCCACCGGCGAGGCGAGCGCCGACGATGATGCCGGTCCGTCCGCCTCGGTCACCGAAAGCGACATGCTCGCCAGCGCGGCCGCCTTCGGCGAGCCCGAACCCGACTACGACGCAGTTCACGGCTTCAGTCCGCAGCAAGGGGCACCCTCGGCCAGCGCGGGCAGCTTGCCGCAGGCCGCGCTCGGGCTGGGCGACGTGCTGCAGGCGCTGGACCCGCGGCAGATCCTCAAGCCGTTCACTGTCTGGCAGATGAAGAACCGCGCAGGCAAGGTCGGCGGCCGCGGCGTGGCGGCCTTGCTGGAAGGGCTACGGCGGCAGTCGAAAGCCCGCATCCACCTGCTCGGACACTCCTTCGGCTGCAAGGTCGTGATGACGGCGGTCTGTTCACTGCCCGAAGACCTGGGCGCGGACGACGGCCAGCCGCCCGTGACCTCGGCCGTGCTGCTGCAGCCCGCGGTCTCTCAGTACGCCTTCGCGCCCAGGGTGCCGGGGCGCGAGCCTGCGGTTGCCGGCGGCTTCGTCAAGGCGCTGCAACGCGTGCAGCGGCCGATCGTCACGACCTTCAGCGATCACGACGTGGCGTTGACGAAGCTGTTTCACTTGGCGCTGCGGCGCCAGAGCGACCTCGGCGAAGACCTGAACATCGCCGCCGGCGGCCCGCCGAGCAAGTACGCAGCCCTGGGCGGCTACGGCCCCCAGGACTCGGGCGCGGCCATCACCGACATCCTCGACCCGGGCCAAGCCTATGACTTCGGCAGCGCACGCTTGGTCGGCGTGCGCGGCACGCGCACCATCTCCGGCCACGGCGACATCAGCAATGCCAGCACCTGGTGGCTGGCGTATGCGGTCGCCGCTTCGGCTTGAGGACCTGCGCACATCGCACTGCGCGCAGGAAAACGTTCATGGCTGAACTGCTCAAACGCGACTACGACGTCGTCGTGCTCAAGGTCGAAGCCAACAGGGCCGCCACGCAGAGCCCATCGCGCGAGCCCCAGGTGCGGTTCACGCTGCAGTACCACGAGTCCGCAACGCTGGTTGACGGCCCCGTGTGGGAATTCTCCTCCGACAGCATTGCGCCGCCAGTGCCCGAGCGCCGCATGGCACGCGGTCTGGCCCCCGACATCGTTCTGCCGCAGGCGATGCTCGACCACCTTCGCGGCTGGTTCCAGCAGCACACCGACGGCACAAAGCCGTTGTGGGTCCACTTGGTCAAGCCCTACGGGCTATTGCGCTTGGTCGCCTGGGAGCGCGTGCTCGGCCATGCGCTAGACGTGCCCATCCTGATGCTGCCCGATTTCCTGTTCCCGCCGCCGCGCGAGGCGCTGCAGACCCTCGACGTCGTGCTGTGCGGCAGCGCGCCGCTGGGCCACGAAGAGGCTTCGGTTCACGTGGCCATGGTTGAGGCCGCACGCGCCGTGCTGGGCGGCTGCGATGGCCAGCGCCGCGTGCACCTGCACGTGTTCGCCGACCGGGACATCGCCGTGCAGCTGGCGGCAACGTGGCAGTCCGAAGGCCTCCTTGGCCACCGGATCACTCTCTACGACTGCGACGACGCCGAGCCCTACGTGCTGGAAGACCCGTCTTCGCGCCTCGTCGACCAGACCGGTGCGCTGCGCTCGCCGTGGCTACTGTGGATGCGCCAGGCGCTGCTTGGACAGGGCGTGGACGTCGTGCACTTCGTCTGCCATGGATGGCTGTCGCGCGAGCGGGGCGCGCTGCTGTTCGCACAATCGCCGCTGCAGCGGACCGACCGCTATCTGGCCGGGCCGGTGGGCGCGGTGGAGTTGGGCACCTTCCTCACGCAGGTCGGCGCCTGGTCGACCGCCTTCACCGCGCTGCCCGACAACCACTCCGACGCCGGGCTGCGCTGGCTTGCCGACGAGATCGCGCAGTCCCGACCCGGTCCGCTGCTGGTGCACACGGTGCGCGAGGACCCTGCCGCCACCGCGCTGGCGGAGGGCTACGCCTTCGTCTACGCACTTGAGCCCCGGCCCGCGCCCAAGTCGACGGCGCTGCTGCTCTACTGCCAGCCCTACCTGTCGAGCGATGCGGTCAAGGCTGCGGCCACGGACGTCGCCTGGGCGCAGTTGCGCGCCCTCCGCGGGCCGTTCTCATCGCCTCGCTTCAGGGGCATGGCGCCGTCGGCCTCTTCCGCGGCAGCGGTGGCGGCGCAGACCGTCGCCACCCGTTCGCCGTTCGCCTCCGTGGCACGAAGTCCGCTGCAGCAGACGGTTGCCACGTGGCCGCTGGCAGACTCGCCGCTGGACCGGTACTTCGCCGGCGGCGACAAGGTGTCCTCGGTGGTGGCCTCGACTGAGCGTTTTGTCGAGCAAGTGCATCTTCGCCTGCAGCAGGAGGTACGCGACCGGGGGTCCGAGCCCAGCGCCGCAGAGCGCGCCAGGATGCTCGATACCGCGAAGACGCTTGCCAAGCTGCGCGAAGCCGTGGCCGAGATCGAATCGCGCGTCCTGAAGCCGGGAGAGAGCGAATGAGGACGGTCTTCTCGATCGACGCGCTGGGTGGCATCGACCCCATCACGGATGCCGAGCGGCTGACCGTACGCGTCGTGCGCTCCCCGTTCAACGTCGAGAAGGCGCATGTCGCACGCCCGCTCCTGCTTGGGCTGGACGACCTGCCCGACTGGTCGACGCCCGACGCGGTGCGTGCCCGAGGCCGCAAGGTGCGTGATTCGTTAAGCCAGCATCCGGGCGTGGCCCAGGTGCTCGGGCTGCTGTACGCGACGCCCGTGGGCCAGCGTCAGCCGCTGTACCTGATGCTGTCGGAGTCCGAGGCCGAGCAGTTCTGCTGGGAGACGCTGTGCGACCCGAAGGACCACTTCATCGCGCTCGACTCGCGCTGGCCGGTGGCGCGCATCATCGACCCGATGAACGGCATCGCACGGCCTCCGGCCGAGATGCGCATGCCGATTCGCGTGATGGCGGTCATCTCCGCCTTTGGCGTCCCGACCCAGCTGCGCGAGTGGGAGATGCTGCGCGACGCGGTGCTGCGGGCGCGCAAGGGTGGGCTGGCCGTGCAGGTCAAGGTGCTGGTGGGCGACCCGGCGCTGCGACAAGCGATCGACCAGGAAATTGCCGCAGGCCTGGCTGGCGTCGAGTCCGGTGCGATCGACAAGACGCCGGCGCGGGTGCTGGGCGACATCGCGGCCTGGTCGCCGCAGATCCTGCACTTCTTCTGTCACGGCCGTGCTGACCTCGGCGACCAGTCGATCGAGCTGGCCACCGCGCTTGACCATGCTGACCCGGCCGCCACTGCAGGTTCGGTTCGCATCGGCGCGCAGCAGCTCGTCGAGCGCTGTGCGCAACTGGACAACCCATGGCTGCTCTCGCTGAACTGCTGCTCCAGCGGCATGGCCGCGAAGAACCTGCAGTCGCTGGCCAGCAAGGTCGTGGCGGCGGCGTTTCCTGCCGCGGTCGCGATGCTGGAGCCGGTGGACGCGAGCGACGCCTATGAATTCACCCGTGCCTTCTATCAAGCGCTGTTCGCCGGCTTCGGACGCGTCGTCGAAGCCTTGAAGGCATCGACGCGCACGACTTTCGAGTGGAGCGAGGCGATGGTCGATGCGCGCACCGCGATTTGCGACTTGCATGACGGCGACGCGCCAAATGCTCATGCGTGGACGCTACCGGTCCTGTACGTGCGCGGCATCGAACCCTTTGCCTTCGAGCGCCCGCACGACCTCCCTGAAGCCATGACCGGCCTCTACAAGGCCAGGGCGCAGCTGATCGCCGAATGGCTGCAAACCATTGGCCTGCAAAAGTCAGAGGCCGAGCGCATTGAGATCCTGAAGCGCACGCTCAACGACGTACCGCAGCCGTTCTGGCCTCGGCCCGACGGTACCTTCGCGGGCTGAATCCCCGCACCTCCACAGGAGCTGCCATGGCCTGCGCATGGGACGACACCGCGTTGACGAGCAATGCCTGGTGCGGCGAGGCGGCGGCCGGGGCGCTGGCCGAGGGCTCGATCGCCTGGGGCATCGACCGGAAATTCAAACCGCCAGGGCAGCCGCTAGCGGCGCCGGCGATCGACTACGACCAGTGGTCCGATCCCCGCGTGGGTTGGGGTGTGGTGCTTCCCGACCGTGACGACGTGGCGGCGCACAAGAAGGCCCTCGGCCTGGACGCGCCGGAGCCCATCCGCGAATTGCTGGCGCGCCGGGCACCGGCACCGGTGTTGCGCTGGCGTCCCGAACTGCCCGAGGGCAAGCTGCTGCGCTACACCGCCGATGGCGCCCCCGCCGCGCCGCTCTCGCTGCAAGGCTGGCGCGGCACTGGGCCGCTGGCCGTGCCGCACTACCTGTTGATCATCGCTTCGCCGCGCCAGATTCCGTGGAGCGTGCAGTACCGCCTGCAGGCCGAGGCCTACGTCGGCCGGCTTGACCTGGACGATGCCGGGCTGGGCCGCTACGTCGAGGCGCTGCTGGGCGAGTGGTCCGACGCCCCGCGCCGCGTCGACCGGCCGCTGATCTGGTGCGTTGACCACGGGCATCCCGACATCACCAGGCTGATGCGCAAGACGATCGCCGAGAAGCTCCATGGCGAGTTCCTCGCCGATGCCGAGCTGGACATGAACGGCGGATTTATCACCGACGCCGACGCCACGCAGGCCGGCCTGGCGCAGGCGCTCGGGGCGCGCGAGCCGGCTTTCGTGATGACGTCCAGCCACGGCGCGACCTTCCCGCTGGACGATCCGGTCGCGATGGGCGCGCAAATGGGCATGCCGGTCGATGCGAATCACGCGATCGGCCAAGCCGATGCGCTCGCCGCCGCCTGGAACCCGAAGGGCGCCATCTGGTACGCGCACGCATGCTGCTCCGCAGGCAGCGACGCACGCTCGCAATTCGAAGGGCTGGTGCAGTCCGGCTCAGTGCTGGGGCGCACGCTGGCAGCCATTGGGCAGGCCGGCGCCTGCTCCTCGCCGCTTCCACGCGCGCTGCTGGGCGGCCGCAACCCGCTAGGGGCCTTCATCGGTCATGTTGAGCCCACGTTTGACTGGACTCTGCGCGACCCCTCCACGGGCCAAGTCACCAGCCAGCACATCATCGATGCACTTTACCGCACCCTGTATCTGCGCGAGCGACCTCCCGTCGGCCGCGCAATGAGCGCCTACTTCAAAGCCGTGGCCGGCCTGATGCACGACTACGCCAAGGCCATGGATGCCGTCGTGGACCAAAAGCCGGACGCGCTTTCGCAAGCGCGTCGAGCCCGGCTGCTCGCGATGGATCGCCAAGCCATGGTGCTGCTTGGCGACCCAACGGTACGCCTGCCGCTTCCCCGGCCGGGCTATTGAGCCAGCAACGAGGCGGCCTGTCCCGCAGACCCGCACGACACGCGGCTTCCATTTGGCAAGACCGACTACGGGATGGAGCAGTTTTGACGTGCGCTCCACGAATATTAAATTCGAAATGGCCTTGCGTGAACCGGACGAGTGTCAGGGATGTTCTCCGCGCCAGCCTGTAAACATGACTGCCCACGCCAGGCATTGATGGGGCCAGCCTTGAGAATCCATTCCACCATTTGCCATTGAAATTGGACGGGCCCATGGAGCATGTCCTTGAAGCATCGACCGGGCCCTTGCCGTCAGCAGAAGCGTTCCTGCTCGTTCTTCAACGCCTGGAGAACCCACTGATCTGTATTGAAAGGAGCGGAAATGGGACTGTTCGATGCGTTTCGCGGGATGTTCGGTTCCCGCGCAGACCCAGGCTCCACCGACGCGGCACGTGGACCCGATCGGTGTCCACAGTGCAACGCAGAAACTCATGGAGAAATTGTAGATTACGTTGACGCAGGACATGATCCGCAATGCTACGCCGGTCTTCGCGCCGGAACATTGAATCGAATCACCTGCAGCAATGGGCACGAGTGGACGGCGATCGTGCCCCTGCTGGTTCATTTGCCTCAACGGCGAAAAGTTGTGTTCTTTGCGCCATCGGACCTTTCCGAGGATGAGCAGAATGGTGCGGCCGACCGGTTGATGGAGCGCCTGCGCAAGTCCGTCGGACATTTGCAGCCGTACATGACCAACCTGGCCATGCTTGAAACCGATCGCAGCGCCGGCTATGGGGGGCTCCTTCACTTTCTCGACAAACTAGACCCGATCAAGAACGTGCCAGCCGCCATCGGCCACAAGCGCGCCGGGCCCAAGCCGCAACTTCTTGCGCTCCTTCAGGCGGCCATGAAAGAGGAAAATCAGCACCGAGCCCTAGATTTGTGGCAACAATTGCTCGATGCAACCAATGGAACAGGTGACGACAGCTTGCACGCAACCGCATGCCAAGGTATTGGCGTGTCGGTGCTCAAGCTCGTGACACAAACCTCGCTGCCCGAGAATGAACACGCGCAGAGCCTTGAAGTCGCCATCAGCGCTCTTGGCACCGCGGCACGAATCTACAAGGCGGTGGGCGATATCGGGACCTGGGCCGCCGTCCAGCTCAATCTCGCGACGGCGCATGTCTTGGCGGCTGCAGACTCATGGCAGGGTTTCATCAAGGCCAGTGCCCTGTACCTTAGCGTGTTGGAAGATGGGCTCAGCGACGCGCCTGCCGAATGGCGGCGCGCACATGACTGGCTGCTGCACCACTCGCTCCAGTATTTCCAGGAGCAATGCGATCAACAACTCGATGCTGATCGCTGCAATGCCCTGGAACACATTGCGACGCGTGTACTCTGGCAGGTGGGCGACGATGGCGCAGCTGAAATGCAAGTTCCGTGGCTCGAATTACGCGGGCAGGTCGCCTTGTCGGCACCGCAGGCTGACTGGGAGCAAGCCGCCAGCGATTTTTTACAGGTCATCGAACTAAGTGATCGCGACTCGGATCCGAAGACCTGGGCGCGTGCGAATCAAAACCTAACCGCAGCCCTGGGCCGCAGCGACAGCGCGTCTGTTGGTGTGGCACGTCGGGCCGTGCAGGCGCTGCAACAATGCCTGGAAATTTACACCGAACCATTGCATCCTGCCCGGCATATTGAAAACTCGCAGAATCTGGCGCGTGCCTTGTCGAGGCTGGCTCTGCTCCTCGCTGACGAACGGTTTGAGGTAGCCGACGGTGGATTCGAAACATTGGCAACGTTGCAACGGGCATGCGTCCTGTTCGAGAAACATGGCCCAACGCTCGAGTTCGTACAAGCCCTTTGTCGTCTCGCGCAGCTTTACGAGAATGCAGAGGGTGATGCTGCCGAGAACAACGAACTGGCGTTGCATACTTATTTGATGGCGCAGTCACATGTGGATCGGGAGAGCGATCCGGCGTTGTGGGCGCAATTGGAGGCCAACATAGGCTTGCGTTTTGCCTCACGCATGCATGCGCAAACCGGTCGATTCGAATATGGGGACGTGCAGCGTGAAGCGCCG
Source organism: Azohydromonas australica DSM 1124 (assembly GCF_000430725.1). Taxonomy (GTDB): domain Bacteria; phylum Pseudomonadota; class Gammaproteobacteria; order Burkholderiales; family Burkholderiaceae_C; genus Azohydromonas; species Azohydromonas australica. The sequence continues at coordinate 14,351 of NZ_AUMO01000102.1, read as the reverse complement.
GATATCAATTGGGTCTCATTCGGCTCAGGCTTGCTCGAGGCGCATCACCAGAGCGAGGCCATTAAAAGGCTTGAAAATGCCCTGAAATATTTCCAAGCGGCAAACCTGACGGCCGAGTGTGCAAAGGTAATGGCTGACCTCGCCACCGTTCGACTTGAGGCTGCGAGGATGCCGCTCGGTGGAAACGCCGATAATGCAGCGGCGAGGGCATCCCAGGAAAATGCGATCGCAGAACTGGAGCGTGCCATCGAAATGTTCGACGGCCTCGGGGACGCCCTGAAAGGCAGGCGGGTTCGTGCATGGCTGGCATGTGCGTACACAGAGCGGGTCGAGGGTGATCGGACCTGCAACCTGCTACGTTCAATGGAAATCTATCGCACTATCGAGCAGCAGGGCGAATCCATATCCCCCTCGGAATTGCAGGCCCATACTGATGCGTTGCTGGCCGCCCACGCTGCCGGCGTTGCCATCGAGCCTGACCGCGTGACCCGGTTACGGGAACGTCTTGCAGTCCCCATACAGGCGGCTCGTGGCACGGAAACCCTCAAACGACTCCGGCGGCTTGCGCAGCTGGATGAGCTTGCAGGCGACCGGGTCAGTTCGCAAAGGCACCGTGCTGCTGCACTCGATGCCTTTGAAGCGCTGATCCGCGAAGCATTGACGCTTGAAAGCGCCAATTTTCTGCACCAAGAGCATTCACCAATTTATAGCCAGGCGTTTGCCGATGCCCTTGACGCCGGCGATACGCGCCAAGCGTTCATTTTGGGCGAGCGCTTTCGTTTCAGCTTGCCGGCAACGGAGTTGCGCACGCTTGCGTTGCTGCCACAGGAAGGCCTGGATCAAGGCTTGTTGGCGCGTGAGGCGGACATCATGGCCAGGATCCGGGCCGACTCTGCTGGCATCGTTCGCACAACCAACACCATCGCGCGTGCCAATCTCGTCTCCGCGACTTCAAGGCACTGGCGCGACGTGCACGAATGCTGGAGTGAAATGGAAAGATCGGGGCCTTCGTTCGAAGCTTACCTCGATTTCAGAAGAGCAAAACCCGCCGAGTGGGAGGAAGTGCAGGCCTGGCTTGATCGGCAGCAGGAATCCTCCGCTGTAGCCCTGTTCGTGACCCTGGACGAAAAGCTGGTACTCCTAGTTGCCAAATCTGGACACGAGGCCATCGTCCTGCACGAATGGCCGCTGGGACAGCGAGAACTGTGGGCCGCTCGGGAACAATTTGCCCAGGATTTGTCGACGCAAGCAGCGCTAAGCTTTTCGATCGAATGGTTGCCGCAACTGTCCGCCGTGGCCGATGCGCTCGCCGCCGCTGTAGGAAATGCATCGGTCCTGTACCTCATGCCCGACGGAGCGCTTGCCGGGCTGCCGCTGCATGCCCTTGAGGCCCATGGGCGGCCGCTGATCGAACGGACTTCGATTATTTATATCCGCTGCTTGTGGCCCATTATCAGGCGCGAAGCCCTGGCGAACGGGGCCCATTCAGGTACTGCGCGGCCCGAGGTTTTGGCATACGTCTTCGGCAATCCCACCGAGGATTTGCCGGAGGCCGCGTCCGAGGCGCATGCCATCGCAACGCAATGGGACGTTTCTCCCATGCTCGGGGCTGCCGTGACGCGGGGGGCCGTTCTGCAAGCCTTGCGCAGCGGCGGCCTGGTGCATATCAGCGGCCATGCAACCTTCGGAAAGTTCGCGGTATTCAACAGTGGCCTTGAGCTTGCAGGCGGAGAGCGCCTGACTGCTGGAGACCTGTTCGCAGAGTCCGCCCGGTGCAAGGTACTGGTGCTCAGTGCTTGCGATGCCGCTCTCCAGCACTGCACCCGCAATGGCGAACTGTTAGGGTTTCCGTCGGCTGCCACCGCCGCCGGGATTGAAACCTTGGTCGCCGCGCGCTGGCCCGTCGACGACGAAGCGGCGCGCGTCTTCATGCTGGAATTCCATCGGGCGCTTTGCGAACGTCGTGGCGTCCGCCCGGCCGATGTTGCCATTGCGCTGAGGCAAGCGGCCTCGCGGCTGCGCGATGCCGGTTGGGATCGGCTCGATTGGGCGCCTTTCGTGGTCCACGCCTGATCATGATGACCAAAGTAGCTTCAATATTGCAATAAAAAGTATTAAATAAAGCAGGCAGACGATTGCAGCGCATGGTTCTGGTATTTCGTCACCGTTTTATTGCTGCGGTCCGACATGCATCCAAGGAGGCTATCATGGATGACAACATAGTGCCGATCAATCAAGACGCTCAAAACCCACCAGAAGCTGCCGCTACGATCAGTCCACAGCCGGTTCCGGAACTGTCTCCAGACGATGTGTTGATAGCAGACAGTGAGTTCATCCTTGCGCTCAAGCGACTGAAAAGCCTGTGTGCCTTTTTGCTGCAAGTGCCCGTGGTATTGAACCCGACGGTTCAGCAAGCGGCACGCCTAGGAGGATTGAACCAGCTTCGCCATGCTTTTCAACACAAGGGCCGACAGCCCAGGTATTCAGAATGGCACGAGGTGGAAAAGCGAACTCAAATTATCTGGGCAGCCCTCTCCGAGCCCCAGAGACGAAAATTCCTAGCCACTCAGACGCCAAGCTGGATTTCGTACCTTATTTCGGCCTTTATCGCTGTCGCGGCTGCGTCATTGGTCACGGCCTACTTGATAAAGTCCCAATTTATCTCATTCCCTTTGGGCGACATACTGATCCCATTCCTTCTGTGGATCATCGCACTGGGAGCCATTGGTGCGGCGGCCTCCATCGGCATGAACGCCTTGTCGGTACAGGATGATGCAACCTTCGATATCAGCAGCGGCAAATTCATCTGGTTGCGCCTCGTGCTGGGGGCGCTGTTTGGAACCGTGCTGACCTTGCCTCTGGGATTCAGCACCTTCGATCAATTCCTGATTGACCTGGGAAAAAACGACAAAACGGTGGATACAGCGGAAGTCGCCAAGCAGGCCAGCCTGCTGTTGTTGCCGTTCATTCTCGGGTTCAGTACCTCACTCGTGATTCTGGTACTGAATAGATTTATCGAGTCCGTGCAAACATTCTTCGGCAAGTCTTCCGGAGAAAGGCGCGCCAACCAGAATTAGCGTCAACGCTCGGGGCCGGCATGTGGGTCGTTGTGGACGCCGCAGAGTACGCACGCCAACGACGAGCGACGTGCCAGGCAGATCAGCGCGGTGTTTTCCAGCCGCCGTCAGTGCTGATATACAGGGCTCAAAACGCACCGATTTGCACGTCAAAATGCAATTAACGCTTTGAGAGCGTCAGTCCCAGCTCTGCAGCCGCGGTGGCAGTGGGCTCGGGCCAGCGTGTTCTTGCGCCAGTCCGTTTCTGTGGTACAGCTACCCTGATATCACGAGCTATCCGGGTGTCATCCAGCACACTGGGATTGAGTACGGATTTGGTAGCAAGAGCTGGCCTGTATGCCGCAACCGTTTGAAGGCATGCCACTGCGCGCGGAGTAGCAGGCTTGGAATTGCACGTGTTCGCACACCTCGTAGATCCTTTGAGAACTAAAAGGATAGCAACCGACATTCGGTGCCGCCACCTTTTCGACTGCGGCAACTTTTCCCGTTGTCGCAGTCTGCGTCGACTTCGCATGCCATATTCGGCTCGGATAAATCTTCAGATCGATTGTAAGAAGACCTTAATCCAATATCGCTTCGATTCTTTGCGTAATCTTTGAGTCGCATAATATATCTTCTGCACCCCCCTAGATTTCCATTGTATTCCCAATTCTTTAAAATCCCAGCACTATTCGCCACAAGCTTGATTGTGCAGCTATGGTTTATAGCCATTGGCTGCGAATAAGTCGTGCTGCCATACACCGGGACCCTTCCCACAAACCCTGTGGTCGTGGCCACTTGCGGAACAAGAATAGTTCCTGACTGACTTACCAGCCAAGTATAAACCGTATCTCCAGCAAAAATGTCTTTAGAAGAAGGGTAACCGATAACAGCAAACGCTTCAGCCTCGGATTTCCCCATTAGGGCACTTAGCCCTTCCTCCATTTGCCCAAAAGTGGCGCATCCACCAAGCAAGGCCGCAAAGACACCTATCAAATACCGCATATTTGCTTAACATTAAGTGGCACGAAGCGCCATGGTAACATTTTCTTATAATCTTGTAGCGAAGTGTTGTATAAATTAGACATCAAAAGACTGTGCGCTCTATATTTAGCATCCGTCCGTGAAGCTCGAAATGTCAAGACACAGCAGAGAAAGAAAATTGACTCTAATTCAGGCTGACGCATTTAACATAATGACCCGTTGAAATATCGGTGCTTTAAATTTCCCGCGTCGGTCAGAGTCAGCGTTTACTTCATTGCTCATTTGAAGGCAGTCAAGCTGCGCGAAAAATGCTTGCTGAAGGAAATTACCGTATTGCCGCAATTGCCGTCACCCGACCTGGTGCTTGACTTTGTGGGGATTTATATTATTATTTTGAATTTGAAACATGTTTCACCTGGGGTTGCTGTCAATTTGATTCGATGGAGGTTGAAATTAACAGCTATCCATGTTCCTGTGGCGGCGAAAATCCAAATTGCTACAAGTGTGATGGCTCGGGCCTGACGGAGACTCCCGTGCGACTTACGCCGCGCGCCCAGGAGTCCACCATCAACGAGCTCGCCGCACATGATGTCGGACGTCCTTCAATAGCTCAAACAAGCACCGAGTCGGCCGTTGTCTTGGCTGCAGGGTCCGGTGATTTGAATCCTCTACGAAATTACATTCGCAGGAGGCTTTTGTTGTCTGGCGCCCATAATAGTTATATGGATGAACTGTGCAGGATTCTGGCGTCGTGTAGCCCAAAACTTGACACGTATGCCAGGTATCGCGATTGCGTAGAATTGATCCGCGCCTGTAATAAAGCTTGCGCAAAACAACAGGCTACACCGGTAAAGCCAGCGACTACTCCAAGGCCCACCTTAGGAAATATTGGGATAGATGGCCTTGCGACTTCTGAAAGCCGGCCAGCAAGCGCCGTCAAGGAGAAATCGGCAGGCACAAGGACCGCAGACTTCCGTAAAACGTCGGAAAATTATCAAGCAGGTCCTTCTGAATGTCGACCGCATTTCGAGGGCCATCGCGCCCGCAAGCCGAAGTCAATATACGGCAGGTCTGGCAGGGGCAAGGCGCTTGCCAAGGAAAACGAGATTGACAAAAAAATTCACGAGAAATTCAACAGGGATATGGAAGAGTTCTGTCGCTCTGCGTTCAGGCGCTTGGCCCCAGGCCCCAACTCTAGGACCGATGATTTTGCGAACCAGACGCCAAACGGCAGGAGCATGGCTTCACGCATGAGCTGCCACAATGAAGTGGAGGAGGTTGACGAAAGCCTCCTGGATGCCAAGCATCACTGGGGATCGAGTTTTAGAGACCACGGCCAGTTTGGTTCATATCCGTCGCACGACGATATGGGCGAGGATTAACTGAACGATTCCAGTCCCCTCGGCGCCAGTCTTTCCCGGGGCGGCGCCGCGCGGCTTCCTTGCAACTGCGGCAGGCGACAATCGAAGGCGTCCGCTTGGCGCATCGACACGTGAGCTGGGGTTGTCGAAATTTTTCGGAAAAATGGTACGGTTCCGCGCGATTTCTTCTTTGAAATCAAGTACTTAGCGGGACCTGATTAGAAATGATGCTCAGCATGATTTTATCTGTTGAACCGCTGCCGCGGTAAAATTATGGTGTTTGTTAAAGGAGTTGGCGCCATGGCAATGAACTGGGTTCAATTTCAGCATGGAATGTCACTGCCGGAATTCCTTCACAGCCTTGGCACCGAAGAACAATGCACTGAAGCAGTGATGCGAGCACGCCGGCCCAAGGTTTTTCCTGCCCGCGCTGTGCAGGCAGCACCTACTACATGGTGCGCCATGAAGGCCGCTCGCTGTTTCAATGCGGCACCTGCCGGCATCAAACCTCACTGATTGCAGGCACCCTGTTTTCGGGCACCAAGTTGCCGCTCAAAATTTGGTTTCTTGCCATCTACCGCATTAGTCAAGCAAAAACTGGAATCTCAGCCCTGGCACTCAAGCGTGAGTTGGGCGTGAGCTATCCCACCGCTTGGCTTATGCACCACAAGATCATGCACGCCATGGCCGAGCGTGACAGCGTCCACCAACTCGGCGGCCAAGTGCAGATGGACGATGCCTACCTCGGAGGCGAGAGAAGCGGTGGCAAGGCTGGGCGCGGTTCAGAAAATAAGCTGCCGTTCGTGGCAGCCGTGTCGCTAGACGCGCACAACCATCCCCGCTACCTCAAACTCGCGCCGCTGGCAGGCTTCACAAACCAGGCTGTCAGCGAGTGGGCAGAAATTCATCTCAAGCTAGGCAGCAGCGTCAGTAACGATGGCCTGGCCTGTTTTGCTGCCGTTACGGAAGTGGGCTGTTTTCATGTGCCTACTGTCGTGGGGCGGGCCAAGCCTCGCGAGTTACCTGATTTCAAGTGGATCAATACCATCTTGGGTAATCTCAAGACTGCGCTGTCAGGCGCCTACAAGTCATTCAAGTACAGCAAATATGCAGCTACATACCTTGGAGCATTTGCCTACCGCTTCAATCGTCGTTTCAACCTGCATGACCTCGTCGTGCGACTCATTGTTGATGTGACGCGCTGCCAGCCCAAGTCCCAGCGCGCCATCCGAAAGGCTGAGGATAATTTCTAATCAGGTAGCGGGATGTACCCGCCGTCCACGATGCTTGGTGCGTAAGTGCTTGATTTGCTTGAAGTTTTTTCATCGAAGCGCACCATTCCGCTGAAAAAGTACGACAATCCCGATTCGAAATCTCCACCACCATGGCTGCGAATGCAGCCTTCATCTCGAACACCCGGTGTGAAATTGATTCGAGCGGAGATTTACCAACTACCGCACCAGCGGTTTGGTTCAACACGCTCTAGCTGCCAAGTCATATAATACAGAGTGAAGTAGCGTTAGTAGAAGAGGAGTTGGAACAGCCGCGGCGGCGACGCGGCGTCAAAGGAGTAGATATGAAAGTATTTGTAAGCTGGTCTGGTGAAGCTGGGCACGCGTTGGGGTATCGTATAAACGAATGGCTGCCATCAATTGTTCCAGACGCAAAGCCTTTTTTCTCAGCTGAGGTGCCAGGCGGATATAAATGGTTTGAATTTCTGGTCGCCGCAATCACCGATGCGCGGTTTGGAATCATCTGCCTAACCCCGGAATCTCAACGATCTCCCTGGCTTTTTTTCGAAGCAGGCGCTCTTTGGCAGCAGGGGTCTCAAATTATTCCTGTAACAGTCGGCCTTGAGACTTCTAATATTGCAGGCCCATTTGCCCAAGTACAAGCAAAACGTTTTGAGCGCCGTGATATTCGCTCTGTTTTTCAGCAAATTGCAACGGCAACCCATCTTGATCAGAAGCGCTTTCAGCTGAACTTTGAGGGAATTTGGCCAAATATTGAAAGAGACGTGCGCAACGATCTTGCGCCCTACGGCATTACTGTATGATTTTTTGGCGAAAGCCAGAGCGCTTCGACTTTAATCCAGCAGTTTCCCGGTGTCGTTGGAAGACTGAGAAGTGCTGTCCGGAGAAAAAGCGCCCTTAGATTCGTGCCCTTATCGGTGCCCATGAATACCCGGCCAGGCCGATGGACGCGGCGAAAAAGCGGAGCAAGAGGCGGCCTGCTTTCACTCGCCTTGCTTAGGAGACTGCGAGCGCTTTACGGAAGATCGAACCACAGCCAGGCGGCCACCGTCGTGGGCCTGAGGGTGAGGTGGCAAACCGTGGACAGTTGCAGCGCGTCGCCGCCACGCAGTTCCAGCGTCGTGACCTCTTCCTCCGCGTCGACCTCCACGACGCCTTCGAGCAACTGCAGCCAGCCGAAGCGCCCTGGTGCCAGCGTGTGCGCACACCGCAGCCCGAGTTCAGTGATGGCGTTGATCCACCGTGCCCTGAGCAGCAGGCTCAGGAATTGCCCGAAAGTCTTCAATAAAAACCCTGGCTGGCTTGATGGACACGGTTTTTGCTCATATCTGGCGAAAGGGTTTTCTTACATGGAGAAGCCGGCTTGGCATCGGAGGTGCATGTTCTCTAAGCCCTGCTGAAGTCCAGGATTGGGACGGCCGGACCCTGGCGGGCTCAAGCGCAAAGGCTTTTCATATCAAATACCGCCCTTGCGCCTGTCGTTCCATGCGAGCGCTCCGGCAGACAGGATCACGTAGCCCCATGGGAACACTGAAGCAGCTACCGGATCCGCTCGGCAAGGACATTGACGAGCTCGCGCGCACCGAGTCCATGACCAGCCGGTGCGAGGCCCGCATCACGGCGCAGCTTGAGCTGTTGGCCAGTCTGTCGCCATGGGAACCCAAGTCGCGGGCATTGCGCAAAGAAGTTGATATTGAAGAAGGCGTGCTGCTGGGGCTGCAGGCCCATAGGCTTCGGTTGCTTTCAGCCATGAGGGATTCACCAAACCCCTGACTTGCCCAATTGGTGCACCGGCGCACGGCAGGGGGATGCGACTGGCACGATGAATACACCAACTGCCACGCCCATGGCCGTCCTGGAGCGGCTGCTGTTCGAGACCAGCCTGGACTGCATCAAGCTGCTGGACCTTGACGGCCGGCTTTTGCAGATCAACCGCAATGGCTGCCGTGCTCTGGAGGTCGACGACTTCGAAGTGCTGCGGGGCCGACCATGGCCCGAGCTCTGGCCTGAACCCGTCCAGGAGGCGGTACGCTGTGCGGTACAGCAAGCACGTGAGGGCCGTTCCGCTCAATTCACGGCGCCGTATGTAAGTCCACGCGGCACGGCGAAATGGTGGGACGTGGGCGTCTGGCCCGTCCCGGACGAGCATGGCGAGGTGAAGGCCATGCTTGCAGTGTCGCGCGACATCAGCGAGTTGCAACGCTCCCGGCGGAAAGAGGCCGCGACCGCGGCACGGCTGGAGTTCCTGCTCGAAGCCACGCAGGTGGGCTACTGGGAGGCGGACTTGGCCACGGGCTGTGCCCGCACGTCGATGCATCACGACCGGTGCTTTGGTTACACCGAGCCGGTGGCCAAGTGGGGGGTCGAGATCTTTCTTGAACATGTCCATCCACAGGACCGGGCGGGCGTACGATCCGCCTTGGAGCAGGCGCTGGAGCATGCGACTCCACTGGCACAAACGTTTCGCGTGATCTGGCCCGAGGGCTCCGTGCACTGGCTCAGCGCGCACTACGCCTTCCATCGCAACCGCGATGACTTCTCCGTTCGGCTGATTGGCTCGGTGCGGGACATCACCGAGCGCAAACAGGCCGTGGCCGAAGCGCAGGCCACGGCCAAGGCCGCCAGCAAGCGGGCGCTGCGCATGGCGTTGGCGGCTGAAACCGAGCGGGCTCGGTTGGACGCGCTGCTGGAGGCAGCGCCAGCGGGCATAGCCTACGCCGCCAAGAGCGGCGCGCTCGTGCTGGTCAACGCGGCCAACCGTGCCCTGTGGGGCAACCACCCAGTGGCGGACGATGTGGGGCAGTACCAGGAATGGAAAGGCTGGTGGGCCGACGGCAGTGAACGCCATGGACAGCGCATCCAGCCGCACGAATGGGGCCTGGCGCGGGCACTGGCCGGTGAAGAGGTGCAAGGCGACCTCATCGAGATCGAGCCTTTTGGCGCGCCGGGCATACGCAAGGCCGTGCTGCTGCGGGCCAGCCCGGTGCGAGATCCGGATGGCTGCATCATGGGCGCCGTGGTCGCGCAGATGGACATCACCGACCGCGTGCGCGCCGAGGCCGAACTGCGCGCAAGCGAGGCGAAGCTGCGCATCATCACGGATGCCATGCCACAGATGGTGTGGTCCACACGGCCCGACGGCTTCCATGACTACTACAACCGCCAGTGGTACGCGTTTACCGGCGTCCCCGAAGGCTCGACCAACGGCGAGGGCTGGGCGGGGATGTTCCACCCCGAGGACCAACGCCATGCCTGGGAACGTTGGCGCCACAGCCTGGACACCGGGGAGCCCTACGAGGTCGAGTACCGGCTACGTCACTGTTCGGGCCAGTACCGCTGGGTGCTGGGGCGGGCACTGCCGGTACGCAACGACCGTGGGCGCATCATCCGCTGGATGGGTACGTGTACCGACATCCACGAATCCAAGCTCGCACAGGAGGCCTTGCAAAACAGTGAGGAATCACTGCGCCAAGCCGACCATCGCAAGGACGAGTTCCTGGCCATGCTCGCCCACGAACTGCGCAACCCCTTGGCACCCATCACCACCGCGGCACAATTGCTGCGCAGCGACCTCGGCGATCCACAACGTGTGGCCAAAGCCAGCGCCATCATCTCGCGCCAGGTGCGGCACCTGAATGATCTTGTCAACGACCTGCTCGATGTCTCCCGCGTCACACGCGGCCTGGTTCATCTCGATCTGGAGACGCTTGATCTGCAGGAGGCGCTGCTTGCCGCCGTGGAGCAGGTGCGCCCACTCATCCAGGCCAGAGAGCATGTCCTGACCATTGACTTGGAGTCGACGCCGCGGTGGGTGCGGGCAGATCGCACGCGCTGCATCCAAATGGTCGCCAACTTGCTCCACAACGCTGCCAAGTACACACCTGCCGGTGGACGCATCTGGCTTGATACCCATGCGGGTAGCGGATATGTGCGGGTGCAGGTTCGCGACAACGGCGACGGGATCGATGCGGCGCTGCTGCCTCACATCTTCGACCTATTCACTCAAGCCGATCGCACTCTTGACCGCTCGCAAGGTGGCTTGGGCATCGGTTTGCCGCTGGTCAGAGCACTCGCTGAAATGCACGGCGGGCGCATCAGTGCACAAAGCCCGGGCCGCGGCCTGGGCAGCACGTTTGCACTGGAGCTGCCAGTGGCCGAAGCACCACAAGCCGCTGCCGTGCAAGCCGATACGCGGCGCGTTGCAAGGCCGGCCGCGGGCCTGCGCATCGCCTTGGTGGACGATAACGCCGACGCCGCGCAGACGCTCGCAGCGTTGCTGCAATCCCAAGGGCACGAGGTGTCGGTGTTCGGCTGCGCGGGCGAGTTGCTGGAGCGGGGCATCGAGCCGCCGCCGCAGGTATGCATCCTCGACATCGGGTTGCCCGACATGTCGGGTCACGAGCTCGCCAGGCGGCTGCGCCAGCGGCCGGAGCTGGCCGCCTGCAGGCTCTACGCACTCACCGGCTACGGACAGGAGCGCGACCGCAGCGCTTCCCGCGAGGCGGGCTTCGACGAACACTTCGTCAAGCCGGTGGATCCGGTAGTGCTGCTGAGCAAGCTGTAAGAGCTCAACATGCAGCGCAGCCAGGAGAGACTCCTGGGATAGGCACTGGGAATCGCTTGGCAAGACAGGCCCGCGGCTGTGCTACCCCACTGGGATCGCGGCAAGGCGTGCGGCGTGTCTCCTGCATCACCAGGCTCACCAACACTACGCGGCTGACGAGCAGGTCCAGCCGTATCGCTACCATGAGTTTGAATCACAACAACCAGCCCACTGAGGCGCTGAAGGGACCGCTGACCCACGAGGTCCTTTCCCCCGCCGACCTCCTCGCCGTGTTTGCAGCGATGCCGGGAGTCTGGCTGCTGCTGGCCGCGGACGCTCCGCGCTTCACGATGCTGGCGGCCAGCGACGAGCGCCTGGCCGCGACCATGACGACGCGGGAAGCGACCCTGGGGCGCCCGCTGTTCGAGGTGTTCCCGGATGCCAACCCCCAGAACCTTGAATCCTCGGGCGTCGGGAACCTGCGCATATCGCTGGAGACGGTGCTACGCACCCGGGCGCCGCACCGCATGCCCCAGCAGCGCTACGACCTGTGCCGCTCGGATGGCACCTGGGAGGAGCGGTACTGGGCACCACTCAACGTGCCGGTGCTGAGCGCCGGTGGTGAAGTGCGCTTCCTGCTCCACCATGTCCAGGACGTTACGCACGAGGTGCTCGGGCACCAGGCGCTCACGCGTGCCGAGCAGCGCGCGGCGCGCCTGCTGGAGCAGGTGACGGACGCGTACTTCGTGCTCGACCGGGAGTTTCGCTTCGTCTCGTTGAACCCGGCGGCCGAGCGCCTGGTCAGCAAGTCGCGCCAGGAGATGCTCGGGCGCACCCACTGGGACGTGTTCCCGGCCTCCGTGGAGCTGGATGCCGGCCGCGCGTATCGGCAAGTGATCACCGAAGGCGTGGAGCAGCACCTGCAGCAGCACTACGTTGGTGAAGGCTACGACCTGCACCTCGAAATCGACGCCTATCCGACCGAGGAAGGCGGTGCCGCCATCTTTGCGCGTGACGTCACCGAGCGGGTGCGGGCGGCTGAGGCGCGCCGCAAGGGCCAGGCGCAACAATTCCTGGCGCAGCTCGGTGACGCCCTGAGCTCGCATGGCGACGCCAAGGCGATCCAGGCCGAAGTGGCGCGGCTGCTTGGTGCGCACCTGAGTGCCAGCCACGTCCTGTACAGCGACGTGCCGGGTGCGATGGTCGAGGAGTTGGGTCCGTACGTAGCCGATCAGCTGGGCGCCCGGCAAACGGTCGTGGTCGCCAATGTGCAGGAGGCAGCGCAGTATCAAAGCACGGACCACGCCATCGACGTGGCGAGCGGCGTTCGTGCCTGCCTGATTGCGCCGATCGTGAAGGAGGGACGCATCGTGGCCTGCCTGGCGGTCACCCAGTGCGTGCCGCGGCACTGGATCGCCGACGAGGTCGAACTGGTCGAAGAGGTGGCCGAGCGCGCTTGGGCGGCCATGCAGCGCGCACGCGCCCAGGAGGCGCTGCGCTTGAGCGAGGAGCGCTATCGCACGCTTTTCGAGCGCATGAACGAGGGCTTTTGCACCGTCGAAGTCTTCTTCGACGCCGCCGGCCACCCGGTGGACTATGAATTCGAGTCCGTGAATCCAGCTTTCGAGCAGCAGACGGGTCTGCGCAACGCCCTGGGGCGGCGCATGCGCGAACTCGCGCCGCAACACGAGGCGCACTGGTTCGAGGCCTACGGACACGTTGCCCTCACGGGTGAAGCGATCCATTTCGAGGCCGTGGCCCAAGCGCTGCAGCGGCACTTCGATGTGCATGCGTTTCGGGCTGGCCGACCCGAAGAGCGCCGGGTGGCAATCCTCCTCAGGGACATCACCCAGCGCAAGCAGGCGCAAGGCGAACTCCAGGCACTCAACGCCGCGCTGGAGCAGCGCGTGCTGGAGCGCACCGCCGAGTTGGTCACGGCACGCGATGCCGCCCAGGCCGCCAATCAGGCCAAGAGCGCGTTCCTTGCCACCATGAGCCACGAGCTGCGCACGCCGCTCAATGCCGTCATTGGGTTGAGCCACCTGCTGCAGCAGATGGCCCTGCCACCGCGGGCACAAGGCTTCGTCGGCCACATCGCCCAGGCCGGCGAGCAGTTGCTGGCACTGGTGAACGACGTGCTCGACCTCTCGCGCATCGAGGCCGGCGAGATGCAGCTGGAGCATGTCGCCTTTGATCTGGCGTCAGTGCTCGACACCGTGCATGCCGTCGTGGAGCCGCAGGCCGTGGCCAAGGGCTTGTCGCTGGAGTTCGAGTCCGCACCCGGCTTGGCGCAGGACCTGAGCGGTGATCCCCTGCGCCTGAAACAGATCCTGCTCAACCTGCTGGGCAACGCCGTCAAGTTCACACCGGCCGGCAGCATCAGGCTCCACGTCCTGCAGCAGCCCGCTGAAGCCGCGCGGGTCGTGCTTCGCTTTGACGTGATCGACACCGGGATCGGCATCGCGCCGCAGGCGCAGGCGCGCATCTTCGAAGCCTTCACGCAGGCCGACTCCTCCACCACGCGGCGCTTCGGCGGCACGGGGCTGGGCCTGTCCATCGTGCGCCGGCTGGTGGAACTGATGGGCGGGCAGCTGGAGCTGCACAGCCAGCCCGGACAGGGCAGCGCCTTCACCGTCATGTTGCCGTTTCACACCGCCTGACAGCCCAGCGCCATCGCAGTTGCCGTGGCGGCAGGTACGCAGAGTCGATGCAGTTATCGACATAGGCCAACAGCAATTATCTGCGTTCATTCGCTGTACCTTCTTGAAGATTGACATTGGGGTGCAGTCGTTCAGCGAACGGGCCGCTGCCGCCGGGACAGGGCGTGTTGACCATTTGCTGATGAAGACAGCGGACATCGTCCGAGCATCTTGGTGAAGGCAAGCGCAGCCGGTGTTCGCCATGTTCGAGGCCGGCACAACTTTTCTTGAACCGTTGCGCAGTGGAAGGCTACCCAGCCTTGCCCGTTACCCAACCGTCCCAGAAAAGGCATTGACACCATGAAGTCCGCTGCCCCGTTCGCCCTGACCGTCATCGGTCTTGCCGCTTTTGCGCTCCAGACCGCACAGGCTCAGTCCGTGGCTATCACGCCGGGCACGGCGGCGATGGCGGCAGCCGAGTTCAATGACCTGGAGGTCGTCGGCGCCCGCTCGCC
>NZ_AUMO01000101.1 GCF_000430725.1 Azohydromonas australica DSM 1124 | reverse complement strand
GTACGGTATCGTCAAAAATCAGATAGCCATGAGCGCTGGGAATCACGTGCGGCCGAATGTTTTCCCAAATGATGCGTGATGTGATGCGCTCGCCGTTCAAATACCGATTGAGGGCGTCATGGCTGAAGTGGGCATGATGCTCGGCATAGTGCGTCAAGGTGAAGTTGACCTGACTCGATAACAGGAACTGACAGTAGTCCACGCGGGATGGATTCATGTCGCCGCCTAGTGAAAGACAAAACTATGATCTATGCTTTCAAGAAGTTCAAGTTGAAATTAATTCATGGGATTTCTATGATTTTCTATCAAACTTTTGCGTAAGTCCTATTCAGATGATTTTTAAATCCGGACCCCTCCAACTCGGTGAAATACCCCGCACTCAGTGACGCCAGCATAGGGCCTGTTTTAGCTGGATGCATTTGTCTATGGCCCCCTGGCGCGCATCCGGCTCTAGGTGAACCGCGCTGCCTCTCGCGCCGAATACGACGCAAGGCCTGCATCTATATCACCAGCGTCTTTGAAATTTAGCCGCAATTCGAAGCATTAGAAACATTTGTAAATCATCTGAGTCAAATCGCATGAATTTGTGGCGTACAGCGCCCTGCAGGCAAGGGGGGGCCATCGATTCAATCATTTAGTGATTACCCACTTCGATACCCCAATCAAATTGAAATGGAGTGCTGGGGCGCCGTGCCAAAGACGGGAGCAGGAGTTGATGAGCAGGAAACCTGCACGGCAGCGCCGTCCAGTGGCGGCTCTGCGCGCAAGCTGAGCCTCAAACGCCATGGCCTACCCCAGCGGCGTGGCGCGCCGGTCGGAGTCAGGAGCAGCCAGAGCCGTGTGCGCACGGCAGCACAACAGCGGTGCCGCGCCTCGCATCAGCGATGTGAGCGGTTGCGTGCGGATCGGGTGGGCGAATGGATGTTCGGCGAGAAGGCTGCGTGCGAGGCGATGCGAAGTTGTGCACTCATGTAAGTCGCTGCGGCTGGCGACGCGGCTAGCGCCAGCCTGCACCGTTGCCGGCACAACCGTGGCCGGCCAGGGCCGGCGCTAGGCAGTCCCGGGCTGGCTGCGCATGGCCCACCCCGTCACGACCCCGGCGCTGGCAGCGAAGCGCTCGCGCAGCTCGAAGATCTCCCGCTTCGCCTGTGCCAGCGTCAGTTCGCCCTGCGCGGCCCGATGCTCGATGTCCGCCATGGCGGCCTCATATTCGGCTGGCGGGTCCTGCGAACGTGACGCCCATGTCGGCTTGGTGCTCATGCTGGTTCGTGCTCTGGTCAGGGGTGGTGCCCGATGGGCAGGCATCCGGCCAAGAACCTCGTGGGCACCTACGGCACCGGCATGCTGCGGTGCAGCAATTGTATTAGGTCAAGCAGTTTGACGTATTGCGGCGATTACGTAAGCCACGACTCGGCAGCGGATCTCGCTGCCCACAGGAATTCACCGCCGTGCGCCCGGTTCAGACACTCCGCTGTCTCGCGGGCTCACTGCGCCGGCAGCATGCTGACGTGCATGTCCGTCCGTTCGTGTTCCTCAGTTGCGAACAGCGGGCGGCGCGCCATGCCGGCCAGCCCCTTGAAAAACAGGCTGGAAAACCGCTCCATGCGGCTGTTGTTGAACCTCACGGCAGCGTTGTAGTGGTCACTGCGCTGCGCGATCCGCTCCTCCAGCCCGCCGATGCGCTGCTGCAGCTCCCGATAAGCCTCGCTGGCCTGCATCTGGGGATGGCCAGCGCCGAAGTCCAGCAGCGAGCGGATGCACCGCGACAGCGCCTCCTCCGACGCCAGCCGCTTGCCGTCAGGCACCCCGTGTCCGGTTCGCCCGTGCAGCCCGCTGGCCTGCTCCAGCAGCACGCCGTCGGCGCCGCCATGCTCCTTGAGCATCTCGATGAGCCTGGGTACCTCGTCGTGGCGCTGCCTGAGCAGCACGTCGATGCCGCACCACGCCTGCTCCACCTGGTGCTTCGCATCCACCAGTGCGTTGAAGAGCGCGATGGCGTAGGCCGCGGCGACGGTCGCGATCAGGAACAGGGCGAACATGAACACGGCGATCTTCACCATCGGGAACTCCTTCGGAACTCGGGTCAAAGGCATTGCGAGGCTTCGCGCCGAAGCCAAGCCCTGGGTGGCCACTGGATGCACGCCGGTTCAATCTCCGGCCCGGCATGCACATGGCGTTACATCGCGACCAGCCTCATCGCATGCGGCTTTGCTGTTCCTCAATCCGCCTGGCGAGGTGCGTCCTAAGGTCGATGCACATCCAAGACCGCAGGAGAACCACATGCAACGCGAATCCCCGCCCCAGTTCGGCGAGGAGCACTTCCGGGCTGGCGACACCCTTCCCGTTCTGGACGACAGCGTGGCCGGCGCCGAGGACGCCAGCCAGCGCATCGCGTTGTGGATGGAGCAGACCCTGGCGGCCCAGGTGTTGGCTTTCAGGCATCTCACCGAGGCCCTGCAAGCGGCCGTGGAGGCCCTGCTGAGCACCCAGGACCCGCGACGCCTGCGCGAGGCCCGCGACACGCTGCTCGCCAGCGTGCTGGGCGAGTTGGCGCACTGGCAGGGCGAAACCGGCGACGCCTGGTGCTCGCTGCAGCGGGACTTGAGCCACCACCCAGCTGCGTCCACCACCGAAGCCGCCGACGAATTCGCCGGCTTGGCGTCGTTGCAGCAGCCGCCCCATGCGGTGAAACCGCAGCAAGCGCGCGCCAGTGCCCTGGCGCCAGGGCACTGACGCGGCGTTCCGCCCATGAAACCCCTGGCGCTCACCCTGGCCGCGGCCGTTCCGGCGCTGCTCGCCCTGGGCATCGCGACGGCCGCCTCGTCCGGTGTCAGCGCCGGCGGCTGGCCCTATCTCGAAGGCGGCACGGCGCCGCAGGACGAGTTGCTGCTGCAAGCCCACCAGCGCCAGTACAGCCTGCTGCTGATGACCGCCCGACGCCGGGGCGGCACGGAGCTAAACGGGGTGGGCGTGCGCATCCTCGGCCCGGGCACGGCTCCGGGCTTCGACCGCGTGCTCGCCGGTGCGTGGCTGCTGATCGACCTGCCGCCAGGCCGCTACGACGTCGCCGCCACCCACCACGGCTACCCGCAACGTCAGCGCCTGGACATGGTCGCCGGCGAGCGCCAGGCCATGGTTTTCTACTTCGACGAGGCGGGCCCGGCGCCCGCGGATTGACGTGACGGGAGAGCGCACCATGGAAGAGCTTCGTTCCCTGCTCGTGCACCTGGATGGCGGCAGCCATGCCGCGGCACGGCTCGTGCATGCGCGGGCGCTGGCGGCGCGCTTCGAGGCCCGGCTGTCGGCGCTGTTCGCCGTGTCCCCGCATTTCGTGCCGGTGCCGCTGCCCGCGCCTGGCCTGGGGCTGCCCGAGGCACCGCTCGTGGACGAGGTCAACCCCCGCACGCGCCGCCGCGCCAGGGCCTGTTTCGACCATGTCACCGAAACCTCCGGCTGGCCCGTGCGCTGGGACGAGATCACAGGCGGCGACCCCGTGGAGACTTTCGCGCGCCGCGCTCTCTACGCCGACCTGCTGGTGCTGGGTCAGCACGACCCCTGGGACGATGACGCCCGCGACATGCCGCGCGATTTCGTCGAGTCCGTGCTCGCCGCCAGCGGCACGCCGGCCCTGGTACTGCCGCGCGACGTCACCGCGCATGCCGTTGTCGACGCCGGCTGCATCCTCGTGGCCTGGCGGCCCGGACGCGAGGCGGCGCATGCAGTGCGCGGCGCGCTGCCCCTGCTGCAGCGGGCGCGGGAAGTGCACCTGGTGAACTGGTCCGATGACGAAGCTGTCCAGCGCCTCTGCTTGGACGAGCTGGGCGAGCAGTTGCGGCTGCACGCAGTCGAGGGGCTGGTTCGGCATGAGGGCCCACCGCCCTCGGACCCGGGCGAAGCCCTGCTGGCGCTGGCCGCGGGCATCGGTGCCGACCTGCTGGTGATGGGCTGCTACGGCCACCACCGCGCCCGGGAGCTGATGCTCGGCGGCACCACGCGCACGCTGCTGCGCGAGGCCCGGCTGCCGCTGCTGCTGGCGCACTGAGCAAGGCCCACAAGCGCCTCGCCCCGCATCCGTTGGACGGCCTGCCGCGGCGCGAGAACCGGCGGCGCTTGAGCCTTGCAAGTGCCCGCGCTGGCCCGGCGCAGCAGGCCAGGCGACGTCAGTGGGCCATCAGCACCGGCAGCGTCATCGCGCCCAGCACCGCGTGCGTGGCCCCGCCCAGGACCAGCTCGCGGGCACGCGCGTGGCCGTAGCAGCCCATCACCAGCAGGTCCGCGCCGAAGTCGGCCGCGCGCGAGAGCATCGACGCGCCCACGTGCCCGGTGTCGGGCCCCTCGTGGCTGTAGGTGGCGTCGATGCCATGGCGCAGCAGCAGCGGACGCACCTCGGTGGGATCGCAACCCCAGCCCACCACGCGCACCTGCGCGCCGGGCTGCAGCAGCGGCAACGCCGCGGACAGCGCCTGCGCCGCCTCGCGCGCGGGCTTCCAGGCGATGAGCACGCGCAGCCCGACGTCGCCGAAGCGGCCCATCCGGGGCAGCACCAGCACCGGCTTGCCGCTGTCCACCACCACCGACTCCACGAAATCCGCCGGCACGCCGGCGCCGATGGGATCGGCCGGGTCGTACTGGCCCAGGACCGCCAGGTCCTGGCACAGCGCCTCGCGCACGAAACCCGGCAGCACGCCCTGCAACGGGCTGAGCTCGGCCCAGCGTGGGCGCGGATCGCCCGCCGCCTGGACCTCATCCACCAGCGCCCGAGCCTCGTCGCGGCGCTGCTGGTCCAGCCGCAGCGTTTCGGGAATGAGGCTGCCGCTTTCCGGGAAAGGCGCGGTGAACTGCAGCACGCTGGGCATCACTGCGTACAGCGCTGTCACTGTGGCGTCCAGCCGCCGGGCCAGCGTGCGGGCCAGCTCCAGCCGCGTGCGGCTGCGCGGCAAGGCATCGACGTGCACCAGGATTGAAGCCAGCGAGTTCATGCTCACCTCCTTGAGGCCCATGCCGCGGTGCACGGGCTTGCCCGATGCCGAAGCCACGGCAGCTCCGGCTGCTGGACCGTACTGTAGGGCCGCGGGGCCGCGCGATGGTTGCGCCATGTCCGGCGCATTGCCGTCCTGTAGCCTGACTCGGCGGTTACCTGTGCAACGGTCACGCCCGCTCCGGGGGGACCCGCCGCGCCGATTGCGTTTGATCAAGTCTCGGTGTCACCATGGCCGAAGAATGCCCGTGCCCGCGGCCCGCGGGCCCGTGCGGGAGAGCAGCATGTACTCCAGGATCCTGGTTCCCGTCGATGGCAGCGCCGCTTCCGCACGCGCGTTGCAGGAAGCCCTGGAGCTGGCCCGCCGGCTCCAGTCCACCCTGATGCTGCTGCACGTGGTGGACACCTACCAGCTGATGCTGTCCAAGCCCAGCCAGGACAGCTTCGACGAGGCGCGCGAAGCGCTGCTGCAGCGCGCGCAGGCGCTGCTCGACGAGGGCTGCCAAACGGCCGGCCAGGCCGGCGTGGGTTGCGAGGCGGTGCTGCGCGAGGTGATGTCCAGCCGCGTCGCCAACGCCATCCTGGAAGAGGCCTACCGCCGCCAGTGCGACCTCATCGTGATGGGCATGCATGGCCGCAACGGCCGCACCAGCCTACCGCTGGGCAGCGACGCGGAGCAGGTGCTGCAGGCGGCCGCGGTGCCTGTACTGCTGGTGCGCGAGACCCCGGCCGGCTGACTGCCGCGCGCCGCGGCCCCGCCCGCGTGCACGCCCGGGAGGACGCAGGCGGCGGCGGATGCCACGCCGGGCGGCCCGGGCGGCTCCAAGCGTTTGCGGAATTGACGCCGCTCAAACCGCGCCCCGCCGCGGCCCCTAGGCTGTATGCCGGGTGCCTGAGTACCGGCACCCATCCGCCGATGGACTTCCACGCCGCCCTACTGCTCACGCCGGACGCCCTGCCCACCCCGACCGGCGAGGCGCTGCTGCACATGGCCCGCTCGCTGAGAGCCATGGCGTGCGCTGGCCACACGCCGCCGCTGCTCGACCGCAAGCACCTGGGGCTGCTGTCGCGGCACCACCGCAGCCCTTCGCAAGGCGCGGTGGAGCACGCCGCGCGCGGGCTCGGCGCCCGCGTGGCCTGGGTGCCGGCCGAGGCGGTTCGGGTGGCCGAGGGCCCGGGCGCGCGCGACACCGCGCGCCTGCTGGGCCGGCTCTACGACGTCCTGGACTGCGAAGACGTGCCAGCCGGGCTGCTGCGCTGCCTGCGCGAGGACAGCGGCGTGCCGGTGTACGAGGGCCTGGGCCGTGAGGACCATCCGCTGGCGCGGCTGCTGCCCTGCCTGGACGGCGACGGCGGCGACGGCCACCGCTTCCTGCTGCAGGCGATGCTGGTGCGCACGCTGCTGTAGCGCGGCCGGCCCGGCGAGGCCGCCGTCACGCGGCGGACACCTTGCGTTCACCGAGCGTTACCCAGCGACGCACGCCATTGGCCGGCCGTTGTCGCCACGGCGCGATCCTGCGCGCACCGGCCAACGCATCACAGGTGTCCGCATCATGTTCGAACCCGCTGCCACCCGCTCCGCCTCGCGGCTCCCGAACCTGGCGCCGCAGCGTGCCGACCCCGGCGCGGCCACCGGCACGCGGTGGCTGATCGAGGACACGCTGCAGCGCCTGCGCGATTCGGGCCTGCCGCTGCACCGGCGGCTGGTGCATGCCGGCGACACGGTGTACCGCTGCGGCGAGGCCTTCAGGGAGCTGTACGTGCTGCACTCGGGCTTCTTCAAGGTCGTCACCGTCACGGCCGACGGGCGCGAGCAGGTGGTGGGGCTGCACTTCAAGGGCGACTGGCTGGGCTTCGACGGCATCGCCGCCGGCAGCTACACCTGCGACGCCGTGGCGCTGGACGTGGGCGAGGTCTGGTCGCTGGACTACGAGGCGCTGCTGACCCTGTCCGTGAGCGAGCCGGGCCTCACCGGCATGCTGCACGCTGCCATGAGCCGCCAGATGGCGCGCGAGCGCGAGTCGATCCTGTCGCTGTGCACGCTGTCGTCGGACGCGCGCGTGGCCGACTTCCTGCGCCAGTGGGTCGAGGCGCTGGACAAGCGCGGCCTGCGCACCGACCGCATCACGCTGTGCCTCTCCCGCGCCGAGATCGGCAACTTCCTGGGCATGACGCTGGAGAGCGTGAGCCGCGCGCTGTCCCGGCTCGCGCGCGAGGGCGTGATCGACTTCGCCGAGAAAGGCCGGCGCCACGTGCAGATCCCGGACCCGCGCGCGCTGGGCGCGTACATCGAGCGCAGCCTGGCCCAGGCTTCGACGGCGCTGCAGTAAGGGCTCGCGAACGCCGCGGCCGCGGGCCGCTTCGACACGACTTCAGCGCCGCTCCAGCGCTTCGGCCATCGCCTGCGCCAGCTCCTCCCGGCTGCAGGGCTTCTGCAGCAGCCGCCAGGCGTGGCGCCCTGCGTCCCGCTGCGCCACGGGCTGGCTGGAGTAGCCCGACATCAGCAGCACCGCCAGCCCCGGCCAGCGCGCCGTGGCCTGCCGCGCCAGCTCGGGGCCGCGCATGCCTGCGCCCAGCACCACGTCGCTCAGCAGCAGATCGAAGCCCCGTGGCGGCGCCAGCGCCAGCGCCTGCTCGCCGCTGCCACAGCCCGTGACCTCGCAGCCGAAGGAGCCCAGGAAGCTGCGCATCACCTCGCGCACTTCGGCGTCGTCCTCCACCAGCAGCACCCGCAGCCCCGCGGGCAGGGCGAGCGCCGCCGGCACGGCGGCCTCGCCCGAGGCCCCGGCCGCTTCGGCCGGCACGCGGGGGATGTAGAGCGTCACCGTCGTGCCCGCGCCGGGCGCGGAGTCCAGCATCACCGCGCCGTGCGACTGGGTCACGAAGCCGTACACCGTGCTCAGCCCCAGGCCCGTGCCGCGGCCCACGGGCTTGGTGGTGAAGAAGGGCTCGAAGGCGCGCTCGCGCACCGCTTCCGGCATGCCCACGCCGCTGTCGCTCACCGCGATGGCGACGTAGCCCGCCGGGGCCTCGGCCAGGCCGGCCTCGCGCGCGGCCCCGGGCGGCAGCGCGGGGGCGGCGCGGCAGCTGAAGCGCAACCGTCCGCCCTCGGCCATGGCGTCGCGGGCGTTGATGGCGATGTTGAGCAGCGCCGACTCCAGCTGCCCCGGATCGGCCAGCACGGGCGCCACGGGCTCCAGCTCCACGCCGATCTCGATGCGCTGGTCCAGCGTGCGCCGCAGCATGTCCGCCAGCGAGGCCACGAGCTGCGCCGCGTCCACCTCGCGCGGCTGCAGCACCTGGCGGCGCGAGAACGCCAGCAGCTTGGACGTCAGCTCCGCGCCGCGCCGGCAGCCGCGCAGCGCCGCGTCCACCAGCTGCAGACCGTAGGCGTCGCCGGCCAGCGCGGGCAGGTCCTGCAGCACCTGCAGGTTGCCGTGGACCACCGTGAGCAGGTTGTTGAAGTCGTGCGCGATGCCGCCGGTGAGCTGGCCCACGCTCTCCAGCCGCTGGGCGTGGCGCAGCGCCTCCTCGCCCTGGGCGCGCTGCAGGCTGCTGGCCAGCAGGTTGGACAGCGACTGCAGGTAGCGCAGCTCGTCCTCGCCGAAGCGCTCCGGCCTGCAGGCGTGCGCGCTCAACAGCCCGATGGCGCGACCGCGGTCCAGCAGCGGCACCACCAGCGCACTGCGCAGCCCGGCCGCGGCGCGCTGCGGCGGCGGCTCGAAGCGCGGCTCCCGCGCATAGTCCGCCACCGCCAGCGCTTCGCCCCGCTGCAGCACGTGCAGCGCCTCGGCATCGGGCAGAAGCGGCTGTCCCGCCGGCGCGCCGGGCACAGCCGCGGCACCGCAGGCGCCGGCCACGCGCACGTGGCGCTGGTCGGGCTCCAGCAGCAGCACGGCGGCGGCCTCGCACTCCAGCGCCTGCGCCGCCGCCTCGGGCACCCGTTCGAGCAGCTGGCGCTGGTCGCGCGCGTCCACCGCCAGGCGGCCGAGCTGCGCCACCGACTCGGCGTAGCGCGCACGCTGCAGCGCCTGCTTCACGCGCGGGTACGCACCCACGTCGCGGATCGCCGCCAGCACGTAGGGCAGCCCCTGGGACTGCAGCGGGCTCAGCGCGATCTCCACCCGCACCTCGCTGCCGTCGCGCCGGCGCGCCACCAGCTCCATCTGCATGCCCATGGGACGCGACCGCGGCTGCCGCGCGTACTCCGCGCGGTAGGCGGCGTGGCGCGGGCGCGCGGCGTCGGGCACCAGCGCGTCCACGCTCAGGCCCTGAAGCTCCTCGACGCCATAGCCCAGCAGCCGGGCCGCGGCCGGGTTGGCCAGCACGATGGCGCCGCCGGCGTCCACCAGCAGCAGCGCGTCCGGCGAGGCTGCGAACAGCGAGCGGTACAGCATGCCTTCGTCGAAACCGGCGGCGGACGGGGCCGGCATCCGGGAGGGATCGGTGTCCATGGCGCCGTGCCTGCCTGCGGGTGACGGGTTCAGGCCTGCTCGACCGGCGGCACGAGGATGTAGCCCGCGCCGCGCACCGACTTGATGAGTCGCGGCTCCTCCGCCTCGGCTTCGAGCTTGCGGCGCAGCCGCCCGACCTGCACGTCGATCGTGCGGTCGAACGGCGCGGCCTCGCGCCGGTGCGTGGCCTGCAGCAGGAAGTCGCGCGAGAGCACGCGCCCGGGATGCTGCAGGAACACCAGCAGCAGCTCGAACTCGCCGGTGGTGAGCGTGACCTCGCGCCCGTCCGGCGCGAGCAGCTGCCGCGCCGCCTCATCCAGTTCCCAGCCCAGGAAGCGGTAGCGCGATCGCGCCGGCGGCGCCACGCCCGGCGAGGCCCCGGCCGGCACGGCGGCGGGCGGTGCCACCGGCGGCGCGTCGGCCGCGGGCGCCATGCGTCGCAGCACGGCCTTGATGCGCGCCAGCAGCTCGCGCAGGTCGAACGGCTTCGTCACGTAGTCATCGGCGCCGATCTCCAGGCCTACCACCTTGTCCACCGCGTCGCCGCGGCCGGTGACGATCACCAGCCCGCAATGCCAGTGCTCGCGCAAGCGCCGCGCGATCGCGAAGCCGTCCTCGCCGGGCAGCCCCAGGTCCAGCAGCACCAGCTGCGGCGCATCGACGGCCATGAGCGCCATCAGCGCCGCGCCGTCATGCACCTGGCTCACGCGGAAACCCTGGGCCTGCAGGTAGTTGGACAGCAGCAGCGTGATGTCGGGTTCGTCGTCGAGGACGGCCAAGTGCGCGGCGCTCATGAACGGGCCTCCGCGCCGCCGCCGGCCCGGCAGGGCCAGGAGCCCCCGCACGGGAACACGGTGGCCGCCAGCGGGACAGCCGCCCTCGAAGCCCGTCCTGTCTCCATTCGCCTCCTCCTCGTTCCCGGGTGGCTGTTTGCGTCCAGCGGCAACAGCCACGCATCGGATGGAAGGAGTGTGCAAAACACCGTCAATGCCGGTCAGCAAAAAGCTCAACAAAGCGCAGCCGGCGTAAACGGGCGCTGAAGGCTGCAACCGGTGGTTGTGTTTTCACCGCTTTTGCTTGACACAAGCCTCTGGTTCAAGGTTCGCGCAGCGATCTCCCGGCTCGGGAGGGCTACCCGTCCACGGTCAAGCCTCGCGGCAGTTGAACTCCACCGCGGCGCCGTTCTGCACCACCTCCTTCACGGCGCAGTGCTTCACCGCGTCGATCACGGCGGCCTTGTGCTCGCCGGGGAAGACCTCGGGAAAGGCCAGCTCGGTGTCGAAGCGCTCCAGGCTCAGCGGCCCGGCCTTGCCGGCGCGGGGCCGGCAGTTGATCTGGATGCCTTCCGCCGGCATGCCCAGTGACTGGCACGCCTTCTTGACGTACACCGCCGCGCAGCCTGCCAGCGTCGCGTAGAAGGCTTCCAGCGGGTTCATCGCGGAGCCGTCGACGGCAAAGCTCATCGACCTGGACCGCGCCTGCACGTGAATGGACGGACCGTCGTCCACGCTGACTCTGTACATGTTCCCTCGCTCGTTGGATGCACGGGCCCGCCCATCGGGCCCACCGGCAGACGGATTCCGCCGGCTGCCACGAGCGCTTCATCTCAAGATCCGGGCCAGCGCGGGCGAACGCCGGAATCGCCTTGCACCACTGCCATTTGGCGTTGCCGGCAGCCCACCGGGCGGCGCCCCGGGCTGCCAGGGCTGCCGCGCCTGGCAGCCGCGTCAGGCGGCCGGCGCGGCCGAGGGCGGGGATGGCGGCTGGCCAAGCCGCTGCTCCACCGCCAGCACTTCGCGGGTGACGGCCAGCAGCGTGTCGGGCGTGACGCTGATCGAGTCGATGCCCAGCTCCACCAGGAAACGCGCCATGTCCGGATGGTCCGAGGGCGCCTGCCCGCACAGGCCGATGTGCCGCCCGTTGCGCCGCGCGCCTTCCACCGCCATGCGGATCATGGTCTTCACTCCCTCGTCGCGCTCGTCGAAGTCGAAGGCCACCAGGGTGGAGTCGCGGTCCACGCCCAGCACCAGCTGCGTGAGGTCGTTGGAGCCGATGGAGAAGCCGTCGAACAGCCGCGCGAAGGCGTCGATCTGGATCACGTTGTTGGGGATCTCGCACATCACCCAGACCTCCAGCCCGTCGCGCCCGCGCTCCAGGCCCAGCGCCGCCATGGCCTGCAGCACACGCTCGGCTTCCTCGATGCGGCGGCAGAACGGGACCATGAGCTTCACGTTGGTGAGGCCCATGTCCTCACGCACGCGCCGCATCGCCGCGCACTCCAGCGCGAAGCCGTCGGCGTAGGCCGGATGTGCGTAGCGCGAGGCGCCGCGCAGGCCCAGCATGGGGTTCTCCTCGTGCGGCTCGAACCAGCGCCCGCCCAGCAGCTGCGCGTACTCGTTGGTCTTGAAGTCCGACAGCCGCACGACCACCGGGCGCGGGTAGAAGGCCGCGGCGATGGTGCCCACGCCCTCGGAGAGCTGGCGCACGAAGAAGTCGGCCGGGCGCTCGAAGCCCTGGGTCAGCTGCGCGATCTGCGCCGCCTCCGCCGCGTCCTGCACCCGCTCCGGATGCGCCAGCGCCATCGGGTGGATGCGGATGTGCTCCGCCACGATGAACTCCATGCGCGCCAGCCCCACGCCGGCGGCGGGCAGCAGCGCCGTCTGGAAGGCCAGGTCGGGATTGCCGAGGTTGACCATCAGCTGCGTGCGCGGGCGCGGCAGCGTGCTGAGGTCGATGCGGCTGTGCGTGAAGGGAAGCACGCCCGCATACACCTTGCCGGAGGCGCCCTCGGCGCAGCTCACCGTGACCTCGTCGCCGGTGCGCAGCCGCCTGGTGGCGTCATCGCAGCCCACCACGGCCGGGATGCCCAGCTCGCGCGCGACGATGGCCGCGTGGCAGGTGCGCCCGCCGCGGTTGGTCACCAGCGCGGCGGCGGTCTTCATCACCGTGCCCCAGTCGGGCATGGTGGTGTCGGCCACCAGGACCTCGCCGGGCTGGAAGGCGCCCAGCTCGCCCACGTCGCGCACCACACGCGCCGGCCCGGTGGCGATGCGGCTGCCCACGGCGCGCCCGCTGGCCAGCACGGTGCCCTGCGCGCCCAGCCGCACCTCGTCCACCAGCCCCACCGGCCGCTGCGAGGCCACGGTCTCGGGCCGCGCCTGCACGATGTAGAGCTGGCCGTCCAGGCCGTCCTTGGCCCATTCGATGTCCATGGGCGTGGGCTGGCCGGCCTTGCGGCTGTAGTGCTCCTCCACCACCAGGGCGGCGTCCGCCAGCGCCAGCACCTCGTCGTCGCCGAGGCAGTAGCGTTGCTGGTCCTCCCGCGGCGTGGGCACGTTGCGCGTGGTCTCGCGCCCGGCGCCGTGGGAATAGACCATGCGCACCTCCTTGCCGCCGAGCTTGCGCCGCAGCACCGCGCGGTGGCCCTGGCGCAGCGTGGGCTTGAAGACGTGGAACTCGTCCGGGTCCACCGTGCCCTGCACCACGTTCTCGCCCAGGCCCCAGGCGCCGGTGATGAACACCACGTCGCGGAAGCCCGACTCGGTGTCGAGCGTGAAGATCACGCCGCTGGCGGCGCGGTCGGCGCGCACCATCTTCTGCACGCCCACCGACTGGAAGACCTTGAAGTGGTCGAAGCCCTTGTCCACCCGGTAGCGGATGGCGCGGTCCTTGAACAGGCTGGCGAAGCAACGGCGCACCGCCTCCAGCAGCGGGCCTTCGCCGCAAACGTTGAGGTAGGTCTCGTGCTGGCCGGCGAAGCTGGCACCGGGCAGGTCCTCGGCGGTGGCGGAGCTGCGCACCGCCACTTCGAGGTGCTCGCCGTACTCGCGGCGCAGCCGCTCGTAGGCGGCACCGATCTCGCCGGCCAGGTCCGCCGGCAGCGGCGCGGCCATGACAATCTCGCGCGCGCGGCGGGCGCGGCGCGCGAGGTCCTCCACGTCGTAGGGGTCCAGGCCGGCCAGCGCCTCGTGCAGGCGCGGCCAGGCATCGGACTGGTCGAGCAGGTGGCGGTAGGCCTCGGCGGTGATGGCGAAGCCGTCGGGGACGTTCACGCCGTGCGGCGTGAGCTCGCTGAACATCTCGCCCAGCGAGGCGTTCTTGCCGCCCACCAGCGGCACGTCATCGGCGCCGATCTCGGCGAACCAGCGGATGTACTTCATGGCGGTTCCTCCGCCGCCCGCAGCATGCGGGCGGTACAGCAGGGCCAAGCATGGGCCGGCGGTGCCGCGCCGTGTTGATAGCCATCAAGCGCGCGGGCGCTCGGGACGCGCCGCTCACCCCTCGGCCAGCTTCCCCAGCACCGCCAGCAGGGCCTTGAGCGCCGGCGAGGGCCGCGCGCACCAGAAGGCGCAGACCTCGTAGCGCGGCAGGCCCTCGCGCAGCGGCAGCCGCACCAGCCCGGCGGACGGCGGATCGGGCAGCAGCGCCGGGTGCGGCAGCGTGCACAGCAAGTCGCTGCGCGCCACCACGTTCAGCAGCGCGCCGTAGTCGGCGCACTGCAGCAGCACCCGCGGCGGCGGCCAGCCGCGCACGCGGTGCGCCTCCTCGATGGTGTTGCCCGCCGTGCCCACGCGCCCGGCCACGGCCCAGCCGGCCTGCGCGATGTGCTCCAGCGATTCGGACCCGGCCAGCGGATGCCCCTGCCGCGCCACCACGAAGGGCACGCTGGTGTGCAGCAGCCGGCTCTGCAGCCCGCTGCCGTGCCAGCCGCGCGGCCTCGGCACGATGGCCAGCTCCAGCTCGCCGCGCTCCAGCGCCGCGAACTGCGCCTGCGCCGGGCTGCTCACGATGCGCAGCAGCCCGTCGGGCTCCAGTTGCCGCCACTGCTGCTCGATGGCCGGCGCGTACAGCAGCGCCGCCGCCGGCGCCATGCCCACGCGCAGCCGCGGCACGCCCGGCGCCGAGACGGCCTCCTCCCACGCGCGCGGCAGCAGCTCCGCGCCGCGGCGCAGCTCGGCCGCGCGCCGTGCCGCTTCCAGCGCCGCCGGCGTGGGCCGCTTGCGCCGGCCGGCCGGCTCGAACAGCACGCAGCCCCAGTGCCGCTCCAGCGCCTGCATCGCCTGCGCGATGGCGCTCTGGCTCACGCCTGCGGCCCGCGCGGCGGCCGACTGGCTGCCGTGCTGGACCACGAGCTCCAGGTACTGCAGGTGTTTCAGATACATCAGATCGGCTTATACATCCGGCCCCACGCCGGGTTGTGGCGGGGGCGGCGGGGGCTCAGCATTTGAGCCAGCTCAAGACCAGCGCTTCGCTGAAAGCGCACAGGAGACAAAGCCATGACGCCCCTTTCCCGCCGACGCCTGCTCGCGGCCACCGCATTGAGCCTGCTGGCCGGCACCGCCGCCGCGCAGGCCTTTCCGAGCAAACCCATCACCCTGGTCGCGCCCTTCCCGGCGGGCGGCCCGCTGGACGTGGTGGCCCGCGCCCTGGGCGAGCAGCTGGCCGCCGGCCTGAAGCAGCCGGTGGTGGTGGACAACCGCTCCGGCGCCACCGGCAACATCGGCGCACAGGCCGTGACGCGTGCCCCCGCCGACGGCCACACGCTGCTGTTGACCATCGATACCAGCCTCACCGCCAACCCGACGCTCTACGGCAAGCGCATGGGCTTCGACGCCGAGCGCGACCTGCGACCCGTCAGCACCGTGGCGAGCTACAGCCAGATGCTGGTGGTGACGCCGGACAGCGGCATCGCGGACTTCAAGGGCTTCGTCGCCGCCGCGCGCAAGGGCCTGAACTACGGCTCCGCGGGCAATGCCAGCCCGGGCCACCTGACGATGGAGGCGCTGAGCTCCTTCCTGGACGCCAGGCTCAACCACGTGCCCTACCGCGGCGCCGCGCCGGTGGTGACGGACCTGTTGGGCGGGCAGATCGCCAGCGGCTTCGTGGTGCTGCCCTCGGTGATCCAGCACGTGGAGAGCGGCAAGCTCAAGGCGCTGGCGGTGTCGGGCAGCAAGCGCTCGCCGCTGGCGCCGCAGGTGCCCACCATCGCCGAGCTGGGCTATGCCGGCGCCACCTCGGAATTCAGCTTCGTGCTGATGGCGCCCGCCGCTACGCCGGAGGCCGTGGTGAAGCGGCTGCACGAGGAGACGGTGCGCGCGCTGGCGCAGGAAACCGTGGTGCAGCGGCTGCGCGCCCTGGACCTCGTGCCCGCGGTCGCCGGCCCCGAGCAGACCGCCACCCTCCTGCGCGAAGGCCGCGCCCGCTGGGCCCGCGTCATCCAGGAACGCCGCATCACCGCCGACCAGTGAATCCCGCCATGACCACCAAGCGCCCCAACTTCATCTTCATCCTGGCCGACGACCTCGGCTATGCCGACCTGGGCTGCACCGGTGCGCGCGCACCGGTCTCGCCCAACCTGGACCGCATGGCTGCCGAGGGCCTGCTGTTCACGCACGGCTACTCGAACTCGCCCGTGTGCTCGCCCACGCGCTTCGCCCTGATCACCGGGCGCTGGCAGTACCGGCTGCGCGGCGCAGCCGAGGAGCCCATGACCGGGCGCTTCCGCGGCGACAAGATCGTGGGCCTGCCGCCGGAGCACCCCACCCTGCCCTCGCTGCTGCGCGACGCGGGCTACCGCACCGCGCTGGTGGGCAAGTGGCACCTGGGCTACCCGCCGCACTTCGGCCCGATCAAGAGCGGCTACCAGGAGTTCTTCGGTCCCATGTCGGGCGGCGTGGACTACTTCAACTACACCGACAGCATCGGCAAGCGCGACCTGTGGGAGGGTGAAGCGCCGGCCGAGGACCACGGCTACCTCACCGACGCGCTCAGCGATCGCGCCGTGCGCTTCATCGAGGACACGCCCGAGGGGCAGCCCTTCCTGCTGAGCCTGCACTACACCGCGCCGCACTGGCCCTGGGAGACGCGCGAGGACCATGCCGAGTCGCAGCGCATCGGCGGGCGCATCAACCACGTGGACGGCGGCTCGCTGGCGACCTACCGCCGCATGATCCACCACATGGACGAGGGCATCGGCCGGGTGCTGGCGGCACTGCAGGCCAAGGGGCTGGCCGAGGACACGCTGGTGGTGTTCACCAGCGACAACGGCGGCGAGCGCTTCTCCGACACCTGGCCCTTCGTGGGCCAGAAGATGGACCTGCTGGAAGGGGGCATCCGCGTGCCGCTGATCGCGCGCTGGCCCGCGCGCATTGCGCCGGGCGGCACCAGCGCCACGCCGGCCCTGACCATGGACTGGTGCGCCACGATGCTGGAGGCCGCCGGCGTGGCGCCGCACCCGGAGTACCCGCTGGACGGCCTGAGCTTGCTGCCGCTGTTCGCCGACCCGGCCTGGAACCCGCAGCGGCGCCTGTACTGGCGCATGCTGCACCGCCGCCAGGCGGCGCTGCGCGACGGCGACTGGAAGTACCTCGCGATGGACGGGCACGAGTACCTGTTCGACCTCGCGGCGGACGAGCGCGAGCGCGCCAACCAGGCCCGGCGCGAGCCCGAGCGGCTGGCGGCGATGCGGCAGGCCTGGCAGGACTGGGCGGCGGGGCTGCCGCCGATTCCGCAGGAGGCGCGGGCCACCCTGGTGTTCGGCGAGGCCGAGATTCCGCGTGCGTCGCATTGAGCGCCAGCCCCTCCAGGAGAAACGCATGAACCGCAGACAGTTCCAGCTCGGCCTGCTCGGCGCCGGGCTGCTTGCCGCGCCCTGGGCTCGGGCCCAGGCCTCGGCCACCAAGGTCATGGTGGGCTTCGCGCCGGGAGGCTCGGTGGACACCACGGCGCGGCTGGTGGCCGAGGGGCTGCAGAGCCATCTGGGCCGCACCTTCATCGTCGAGAACCGCACCGGCGCCGGTGGCCGCCTGGTGCCGGAGCAGCTGGCACGCGCCCAGGGCGACAGCCAGACGCTGATGATCGTGCCGCACGGGCCGATGACGCTGTTCCCGGCCCTCTATCCCAAGCTGCGCTACGACGTGGCGCGTGACTTCACGCCGATCACGCAGCTCGTGCGCTACGACTACGCCCTGGTGGCTGGGCCCAGCCTGGCGTTGCCTGACGCGGCCGCGCTCAAGCGCTGGCTGCGCAGCAGCGCCGGCGCCAAGGCCAGCTACGGCTCGCCCGGTGCCGGGACGGTGCCGCATTTCGTGGGCGTGTCGGTGGCGCGCGCTGGACATGCCGCTGACGCACGTGCCCTACCGCGGCGCGGCGCCCGCGATGGTGGACGTGGTGGCCGGCGTGGTGCCGCTGGCCTTCGCACCGACGGCCGACGCCGCGGAGCTCGCCCGCAGCGGCAAGCTGAAGATCCTGGCCACCAGCGGCGTGCGCCGTGGCACCGCCACGCCCCAGGTGCCCACCTTCAAGGAGTACGGCATCGACGTCGAGCTGGACGGCTGGTTCGCCCTCTACGGTCCGGCCGGGCTGCCTGCGGCCCAGGTGGAGACGCTACAGCAGGCCGTGGCGGCCGCCCTGACCGTGCCGGCGCGACGCGATCGCCTGGCCCGCATGGGCTTGGAGACGGCCTCCGGCACGCCGGCGCAGTTGGCAGCGCTGCAGCAGCGCGAACAGGGCTTCTGGCAACCGGTGGTCAAGGCCAGCGGCTTCACCCCGGAGGATTGAGCGCCTGGGCTGCCGCATTTGCAGCTGCGGCGCGGCGCGCGCGTTCGAGGAATGCGCCGCGCCGACGCCCACCAATCGGCCTGTGCAGGCTGGGCGGAAGGGACGGGGCGCGCGGGGTCAGTAAGATTTCACCTTTTCCGTCCCCCGCCCCATCACCTTATGAGCACCGAGAAGTTCGACGGCGTGACCGTCGCCACCCGCGCCAATGTCTATTTCGACGGCAAGTGCGTGAGCCATGGCATCACGCTGGCCGACGGCACGAAGAAGTCCGTGGGCGTGATCCTGCCCGCGACGCTGACCTTCAACACCGGCGCGGCCGAGGTGATGGAGTGCGTGGCGGGCTTCTGCGAGTACAAGCTCGCGGGCAGCGACGAATGGCGCCGCTCCGGCGCCGGCGAGCAGTTCAGCATCCCGGCGAACTCCAGCTTCGAGATCCGCGTGACGGAGCCCTACCACTACATCTGCCACTTCGCCTGAAGCGAGCCCCCAGCATGGCCACCATCCTCGAAAACCTGCCCACCGGCCAGAAGGTCGGCATCGCCTTCTCCGGCGGCCTGGACACCAGCGCCGCACTGCACTGGATGCGCAAGAAGGGCGCCGTTCCCTACGCCTACACCGCCAACCTCGGCCAGCCCGACGAGCCCGACTACGACGCCATCCCGCGCAAGGCCATGGAGTACGGCGCGGAAGCGGCCCGGCTCATCGACTGCCGGCTGCAGCTGGCGCACGAAGGCATCGCCGCGCTGCAGTGCGGCGCCTTCCACATCTCCACCGCGGGCGTGACCTACTTCAACACCACGCCGCTGGGCCGCGCCGTCACCGGCACGATGCTGGTGGCCGCGATGAAGGAGGACGACGTCCACATCTGGGGCGACGGCAGCACCTTCAAGGGCAACGACATCGAGCGCTTCTACCGCTACGGGCTGCTGACCAACCCGGCGCTGCGCATCTACAAGCCCTGGCTGGACCAGACCTTCATCGACGAGCTCGGTGGCCGCGCCGAGATGTCGGCGTTCATGACGGCCGCGGGCTTCGGCTACAAGATGTCCGCGGAGAAGGCCTACTCGACCGACTCCAACATGCTCGGCGCCACGCACGAGGCCAAGGACCTGGAGCACCTGAACTCCGGCATCAAGATCGTCAATCCGATCATGGGCGTGGCGTTCTGGAAGGACGAGGTCGAGGTCAAGGCCGAGGAAGTGCGCGTGCGCTTCGAGGAAGGCCAGCCCGTGGCCCTCAACGGCAAGACCTTCGACAACCCCGTCGAGCTGATCCTGGAAGCCAACCGCATCGGCGGTCGCCATGGCCTGGGCATGAGCGACCAGATCGAGAACCGCATCATCGAGGCCAAGAGCCGCGGCATCTACGAAGCCCCGGGCCTGGCGCTGCTGTTCGCCGCCTACGAGCGGCTGGTCACCGGCATCCACAACGAGGACACCATCGAGCAGTACCGCGACAACGGCCGCCGCCTGGGCCGCCTGCTGTACCAGGGCCGCTGGTTCGACCCGCAGGCCATCATGCTGCGCGAGACCGCCCAGCGCTGGGTGGCGCGCGCCGTCACCGGCGAGGTCACGCTGGAGCTGCGCCGCGGCAACGACTACTCGATCCTCAACACCGAGTCGCCGAACCTGACGTACCACCCCGAGCGCCTCACGATGGAAAAGGGCGAGTCGGTGTTCTCGCCGCGCGACCGCATCGGCCAGCTGACCATGCGCAACCTCGACATCACCGACACGCGCGACAAGCTGGGCATCTACAGCCGCACCGGGCTGCTGAGCACCGGCGGTGATGCGCCGCTGCCCAGCCTCGAATAAGGCCCGCGCCGCCTGAAACGGGCCACCGAAATGGCCCGTGAAATGGCAAGCCCCACTTGA
Source organism: Azohydromonas australica DSM 1124 (assembly GCF_000430725.1). Taxonomy (GTDB): domain Bacteria; phylum Pseudomonadota; class Gammaproteobacteria; order Burkholderiales; family Burkholderiaceae_C; genus Azohydromonas; species Azohydromonas australica. Next base: position 4,234 of record NZ_AUMO01000101.1, on the reverse strand, counting down.
AAATCGGCCCATGCAGCCTGGACTGCATGGGCCGATTCATTTTCCGGGCGCGAATATCCGGCAGCGGACATATCAGCCCGCCGTCACGCTCAAAACCCTCGCTAGGTATTAACCCTGGTGACCTGGCATCCGTAGCGCCCTACTATTTCCACAGGTGGCCTGACCACTCAGCCACCTGGGAGCCGAGCCAGGCGAGAGCCCGGTATGCTGAGCCCGTCACCCGGCTCTTCCTGTTGAACACCCATGCCACTGCAGATCGTCACCACCCAGCGCCTGTACCGCCAGATCGCCGACCAAGTCGCCGAGCTGATCGCCAAGGGCGAGTACGCCCCAGGCGCGCGCCTGCCCTCGGAGCGGGACCTGGCGCAGCAGCTGGGCGTGAGCCGGGCCTCGGTGCGCGAGGCGCTGATTGCGCTGGAGATCGACGGGCTCATCGACATCCGCGTCGGCATGGGCGTGTTCGTCACGGCGAAGCGGCTCATGCCGGCCAACACCTCGCTGATCGCCGACCCGGGCCCCTTCGAGGTGATCGCGGCGCGGCAGCTGATCGAGTGCGAGACGGCCGCCATGGCGGCGCTCAACGCCACGACGGCGGACCACGCCCGCATCGAGGAGACGCTGGCGATGATGGAAGAGGAGTTCAGCGCCCGCTCCACCGCTCTCGATGCGGACTGCCTGTTCCACGTGCGCATCGCCGAGGCCAGCGCCAACAGCGCGCTGGCGCACGTGGTACAGCAGCTCTGGAACTTCAGGTACAGCTCGATGTTCCGCAAGATCGACGAGCACTTCGACAACCCGCAGCGCCACGCCGAGGCGATCGAGGAGCACCGCGGCATCGTGGACGCCATCATTCGCCGCGATGCCGAGGCCGCCCGTGCCGCCATGCACAAGCACCTGGAGCACGTGAAACGCTCGCTCGAACGCAATTGGGACCAGGCCAATCCCAATGCGGAAACCGGCATCAAGGGCGCTGCCTACAGCTGATTCTCTAAAAGCCCTTAATTTCCTTTTCTACTGATCTTGCTTCAGGCCCGGTGCCCTGGGGCCGGGCGGAGCTTTGGAAAAATCCGCAGTATCCCAACCCAACTATTTTCTCCACGCCTGTTTTCATCCAGGCGTGGGAAACGCCTGCGCACCGCACGACCAGGATTCTGGAATTGAAAACATGAGCGAACCCATTTCTCCCGTCATCCGCCTGCACCCGCAGGACGACGTCGTGATCGCGCGGCGCCAGCTGCTGTCGGGCCAGGCCATCGCCGAGGAAGGCCTCACGGTGTCAGGGCTCGTGCCCGCCGGCCACAAGCTGGCGGTGCGCGACATCGCCGAAGGCGCGCCGGTGCGCCGCTACGGCCAGGTCATCGGCGCCGCCACGCAGCCCATTCGCGCCGGCCAGCACGTGCACGTGCACAACCTCGGCATGGCGAGCTTCGAGCGCGAGCACCGCTTCGGCACGCAGGCCCGGGCGCTCGCGCCCGTCACACCGGCTGCCACCTTCCAGGGCATCGTGCGCGCCGACGGCCGCGTGGCCACGCGCAACTACGTGGGCGTGCTGACCTCGGTGAACTGCTCGGCCACGGTGGCGCGCGCCATCGCCGACCACTTCCGCCGCGACCTGCGCCCCGAGGCGCTGGAAGCCTTCCCGAACGTGGACGGCGTGGTGGCGCTCACGCACGGCAGCGGCTGCGCCATCGACGCGCAGGGCGAGGGGCTGCGCGTGCTGCGCCGCACGCTGGCGGGCTACGCGCGGCATGCCAACTTCGCCGCCGTGCTGGTGGTGGGCCTGGGCTGCGAGACGAACCAGATCGCCGAGCTGGTGGAGCAGGAAGGCTTGTCCGGCCAAACGCGGCTGCACGCCTTCACGATCCAGGACAGCGGCGGCACGGCCGGCGCCGTGGCCCGCGGCATCGAGCAGGTGCGCGCGCTGCTGCCGTTGGCCAACGAGGTGCGGCGCGAGCCGGTGAGCGCCAGCCACCTCGCGGTGGGCCTGCAGTGCGGCGGCTCCGACGGCTACTCCGGCATCACCGCCAACCCGGCGCTGGGCGCGGCCATGGACCTGCTGGTGCGCCATGGCGGCACGGCCATCCTGTCGGAGACACCGGAGATCTACGGCGCGGAGCACCTGCTGACGCAGCGCGCCGTGAGCGAGGAGGTCGCGCACAAGCTGCTGGCGCGCATCCGCTGGTGGGAGCAGCACTGCGAGCGCATGGGCGCAGAGCTCAACAACAACCCCTCGGCCGGCAACAAGGCCGGCGGCCTGACCACCATCCTGGAGAAGTCGCTGGGCGCGGTCGCCAAGGGCGGCACCACGAACCTGGTGGACGTGGTCGAGTACGCGCAGCCGGTGCGCGCCAAGGGGCTGGTGTTCATGGACACGCCCGGCTACGACCCGGTCTCCGCCACCGGCCAGGTGGCCGGCGGCGCCAACCTGATCTGCTTCACCACCGGCCGCGGCTCGGCCTATGGCTGCGCGCCCGCGCCCTCGCTGAAGCTGGCCACCAACTCGGCGCTGTGGCGGCGCCAGCAGGACGACATGGACATCGACTGCGGCGGCATCGCCGAGGGGCTGGAAAGCATCGAGGCCGCCGGCCAGCGCATCTTCGAGCTGCTGCTGCGCGTGGCCTCCGGCGAGCGCACCCGCAGCGAGATCCACGGCTACGGGCAGAACGAGTTCGTGCCCTGGCAGCTCGGCGCCATCACCTGACCACCTGACCCACGGCCCGGGCCAAGGCCCTGGCCGTTGAACCCGCAACCGGATTCCCGGACCCCGTCCTGATGACCCAAGGAGACAAGAGCATGAACCGCATCCGTCGCAACCTTCTCGCCACCGCGCTGTCCGGCGCTTTCGCGGCCGCCGCGCTGCTGTGCTCCACCGCCGCGCAGGCGGCGGACCTCAAGGAGCATTCCTTCAAGTTCGCCTCGGCGCAGAGCCCGGACCATCCGTTCAGCAAGGGCGGGCAGAAGTTCGCCGAGCTGGTCGCGGCCAAGAGCGGCGGCAAGATGAAGGCCAAGCTCTTCGCCGGCGGCACGCTGGGCGGCGATGCGCAGGTCATCTCCTCGCTGCAGGGCGGCATGGTGGACGCCACCTTCGTCAGCCCGGGCCTGCTGTCCACCATGAACAAGGACTTCGGCATCTTCTACCTGCCCATGGCCTTCAACGACGCGCGCGAGGCCGACCAGGTGGTGGACGGCCCCTTCGGCCGCAAGCTGCTGGACAAGCTGCCCGAGAAGGGCCTGGTGGGCCTGGCCTACTGGGAGAACGGCTTCCGCTCGATCACCAACAGCAAGCGTCCCATCACCAAGTGGGAGGATCTGCAGGGGCTGAAGATGCGCTCGATCCAGATCCCCATCTTCCTGGACATCTACAACGCCCTGGGCGCCAACCCGGTGCCGCTGGCCTTCACGGAGCTGTACTCGGCGCTGGAGAGCAAGGCCGTGGACGGCCAGGACAACCCGCTGCCCACCATTGAGACCGGCCGCTTCGACGAGGTGCAGAAGTACCTGTCGCTCACGCGCATCGTCTACGACCCGCTGGTCGTGCTGTTCAGCAAGAAAACCTGGGACAAGCTCAGCGCCGACGAGCAGAAGATCCTGACGGAGGCAGCCCGCGAGGCCACGGCGTACCAGCGCAAGGTCAACCGCGAGGCCGAGGCCACGGCGCTCAAGAGCTTCAACGCCAAGGGCATGGCCGTGAACGAGCTCAGCGCCGCGGAGCGCGATCGGCTGCGCGACAAGCTCAAGCCGGTGGCGCAGAACTACGTCAAGAGCCTGGACCCGGCGCTGGTGAGCGAGTTCCAGGGCGAGATCGCCAAGGCCCGCGCCGCGACCACGGCGGCGAAGTAAGGTCCGCCACTCCTGGAGCCGGCACCGACTGGCGCCCGCTGCGGCGCGCGCGCGGCCCGGACCTCACGGCGCGCGGCTTTCGCACCTTTCGCTCCGCTTCCGGGTTAGCCCGGATGCTCAAGAAACCGGTTTCTGTAAACTTGCGGAAACCGGTTTCGATTTTAGCCGGTCCTGAAAACAAGTCGGACAGCGCTGTCCGAACGCTTTGGCCGGGGCCAACCCGCGCAGCGTTCCCGATCCGCGTCCTGCCGCGCTGACCCCAGCCAGGAGACCCCTTCATGAACAAATTTCTCGATGCGTACTGCCGCGTGCTCGACGCGCTCATTGCGCTGGCGCTGGCCATCATGGTGGTGCTGGTGTTCGGCAACGTGGTGCTGCGCTACGCCTTCAACTC
>NZ_KE387225.1:21867-26197 GCF_000430725.1 Azohydromonas australica DSM 1124 | reverse complement strand
GCGGCTTCGGCGACGCGCTCTCCAGGCTGCTGGCGCAGAAGCTCGAAGGCAACCTGGGGCGCACCGTGCTGGTGGAGAACAAGCCGGGCGCGGGCGGCCAGATCGCGGCGGCCTACGTCAAGCAGCAGCCGGCGGACGGCCACACGCTGCTCTACGGTGACCTGGGCCCCTTCGCGATGAACGCCGGCCTCTACCCGAAGCTCAACTACGACACGCTCAAGGACTTCTCGCCGCTGACGCGGCTGCTGACCTCGCCCCTGCTGGTCGTGGTCCCGGCCGGCAGCCCGTTCAAGACCTGGGCCGAGCTGCTGGCCGCGTCGCGCAGCGGCGACGGATTGAACTACGGCTCCTACGGCGTGGGCAGCCAGCCCCACATCTGGGGCGAGATGCTCAAGCGCCAGACCGGAGGCCGCTTCAACCATCTGCCGTACAAGGGCGCGGCGCCTGCGGTGCAGGACCTCATGGGCGGGCACCTGCAGCTGATGCTGGACGTGATCGCCAACAGCCTGCCGCTGGTGCGCGAGGGCAAGCTGCGCGCGCTGGCGCTGGTGGGCAGCGACCGGCGCGTGGTGCAGCTGCCGGGCGTGCCGACCATGACGGAGCTCGGCCTGCCGCAGCTCGATACCCCGGGCTGGACCGGCGTGGTGGTGCGCCAGGGCACGCCGGCGCCGGTGGTGGGCCGGCTGCACGATGCGGTGGTGAAAGCGCTGCGGTCGCCGGAGGTGGCACAGCGCTACGGCGAGCTGGGGCTGGTGGTCGCACCCCAGGAGCCCGAGGCCTTCGCGGCCTTCATCCGTGCCGAGACGGCCCGCTGGGGCGAGGTCATTCGCACTGCGGGAGTCACGGTCGAATGAGCCGCAACGACGCTTCGGCCGCCGGGCTGTTCGAGCTGCATGGGCAGGTGGCGCTGGTGACCGGCGCCGCCCAGGGCCTGGGTCTGGCCATCGCGCAGGCCCTGGCCGCCCAGGGTGCGGCCGTGGTGCTGGCCGACCGGGACGGGGCACGCTGCAAGGCGGCCGCCGCGGAACTGCGCGAGGCCGGGCATGACGCCCTGGCGGTGTGCTGCGACGTGAGCCAGCCCGCCGACGTCGCCCGGCTGGCCGAGGCCGCGCTGGCCTGGCGCGGCCGCCTTGACACGCTGGTGTGCAACGCCGGCATCCCGGGCCCGGCCGGGCCGCTGGCCGAGGCCGGCGACGAGGACTGGCGCCGCGTGTTCGAGGTGAACCTGCGCGGCGCCGCGCGGCTGGCCAGCGCGCTGCTGCCGGCCATGGCAGGGCAGGGTGGCGGCAGCGTGGTGCTGATGTCCAGCATCGCGGGCCTGCGCGGCAACAAGGGGCTGGGCCTCTACGGGCTGAGCAAGGCGGCGCTGGCACAGCTGGCGCGCAACCTGGCGGTGGAGTGGGGCCCGCAGGGCGTGCGCGTCAACGCCGTGTCGCCCGGGCTGATCCGCACGCCGCTGTCCACCGGGCTGCTGGGCAACGAGGCGTTCATGCAGCAGCGCCTGGCGCTGACGCCGCTGCGCCGCGTGGGCGAGCCGCACGAGGTGGCCGGCGTCGTGGCCATGCTCGCCAGCTGCGCCGGCGGCTTCATCAGCGGGCAGAACCTGGTCGTGGACGGCGGCACGCTGGTCTCCGACGGGCAGTGAGACAACGCCGCGCAAGAGCGGCCGATCACGGAGGAGACTTCCATGGGCCCTACATCGCTGCGCCCGGGCTTGACCCTGCGCCGACGCATGGCGCTGAGCTTCGGCGTCCTGGTGGGCATGCTGCTGCTGCTGGCGGCCTCGGCGCTGTGGCAGATGCGGGAGCTGTCGCAGCAGCTCTCGCGCATCGTCGAGGTCCACGCCGCGCGCGCCGATCTCGCGCACCGGCTGCATGCCGCGCAACTGGACTGGATGGGCCAGCTGCGTGCGCTGGTCATGCTCACGGAGCCCGAGGACCTGAAGGTGCAGCAGGGCGCGCTGCGTGGGGCGCGTGAGCGCTACGGGCAGGCGGAACAGGCACTGGCGACGGCACTGCAGGACGGCGACGCCGACGCATTGCGGCAGCGGCTGGCCGAGATCGTCCGCCTGCGCACCGAGGTGGAGCCGGCACTCGAATCCACCGCGCGCACGGCCCTTGCCGGCACGGGCGCGGAAGCGGCGCTGGCGCTGCTGATCCCGGCGGAAGGTGCCGCCCAGCGCTGGAGCGAGTTGATCGACGGCGTCGTGGTGCAGGCCGCCGAGGCCAGCCGGACCGAGTACGCCACCGCACGATCGCGCCAGCACTGGGCCATGGGGGTGTCCGCTGCGGTCGCCTTGGCGGCCTGGGGCTTGGCGACCGGCATGGCCCTGGCCTTGATGCGCAGTGTCTCCCGGCCGCTGGACGAGGCCGTGACGGTGGCCGAGCGCATCGCCCAGGGCCGGCTGGACTCGCCGGTGCGCGTCGACCGCCAGGACGAATTCGGCCGCCTGCTGCAGGCCGTTGCTACGATGCAGCAGCGCCTGCGCGAAATGGTGTCCGGCCTCCAGGACTCCGGCCGCGCGGTCGATGGGGCCAGCGCCGAGATCGGCGTGGGCAGCCAGGAGCTGTCCCTGCGTACCGAGCAGGCCGCGGCACGGCTGCAGCAGACCGCCTCGTCGCTGCGGGCCCTGTCACAGCAGGGCGCGCAGTCGGCCCACGAGGCGCGCGAGGCCAGTGCGCAGGCCGACGCGGTACGCGAGGAGGCCCGGCGCGGCCAGGAGGCGGGAACCCAGGTGCTGCAACGGATGCAGGACATCGCCGATGCGTCACGGCGCATCACCGAGATCGTCGGCGCGATTGACGCCATCGCCTTCCAGACCAACCTCCTGGCACTCAACGCCGCGGTGGAGGCGGCACGCGCGGGCGAGCAGGGGCGCGGCTTCGGCGTCGTGGCCGCCGAGGTGCGCAACCTGGCGGGCAGGGCGGCCGAGGCCGCCGGGCAGATCCGCCTGCTCAGCGCGGAGGTGGCCGCCAGCGTGGAGCAGGGCACGCACAGCGCCGGGCAGGCGGGGGCCACCGTTGGCCGCCTGGCCGCAGCGGCGGCCCGCGTAGCGCAAACCATGCAAACCATGGCCGAGGCGGCGGCGGTCCAGACGGCAGGCCTGCAGGAGGTGGACCGCGCGGTGGCCGAACTGGACCACGGCACCCAGCACAACGCCGCGCTGGCCGAGCAGCTGGCCACCGCCACCAGCGGCCTCAAGGACCAGGCCGCGGCGCTGCGGCAGACGCTGCGCCGCTTCAGGCTGGCCGCCCCACCAGGCCCATCGTCCGTCCCGGATGCCCAGCCCTCCACGGCGCCCGAGCTCCTGACGGGCGCGGCCTGAGCGCGCCGCAACGCCCTGTCTGCAAAACCAAGGAAAGCAACCCATGCACGTTCTGGTTACCGGCGCGGCCGGCTTCGTTGGCCAGGCCCTGGTCGCGCGGCTGCTGCGCGATCACGACGACGGCCATCGATCGCTGCAGGCGCTGACCCTGCTCGATGTCGGCTTTCCCGCCTCGACCACCGGCGCGGCGCGCCAGCTCGCCGGCAGCATCGCGGATGCCGGGCTGGTCCGGCAGGCCTTCGAGCGCCCGGTGGACCGGGTGTTTCACCTGGCCAGCATTCCCGGCGGCACGGCCGAGCAGGAATACGAGCTCGCGCGCGACGTGAACCTGGGGGGTACGCAACACCTGCTCGAAGCGGCTCGCGCCCAGGCGCTGCGCGGCGAGGGCGTGGCGCGCTTCGTGTTCGCCAGCAGCATCGCCGTGTACGGCTCGCCGTTGCCTGCGCTGGTGGACGACGGCACGGCGCCGAATCCGCAGATGAGCTACGGCGCCCAGAAGCTCATGAGCGAGATCCAGGTCGCCGATTTCAGCCGCCGAGGCTGGATCGATGGCGTCTCGCTGCGCCTGCCCGGCGTGCTGGCGCGCCCACCCGCGCGCACGGGCCAGCTCTCGGCCTTCATGAGCGACCTCATCCGCGAGCTGGCGGCCGGGCGGTCCTTCACCTGCCCGACCTCGCCGCAGGCCGCCACCTGGGCCTCGTCCGTGCCCAACGTCGTGGACAACCTGCTGCACGCGGCCGAGGTCGCTGCCGGATGCCTGCCGCCGCGGCGCAGCCTGCTGCTGCCCACGCTGCATTTCACGATGGGCGAGCTGGTCCATGCCGTCGCCGCGGTGCACGGGGCGCAGGTGCACGAGCTCGTGCGCTGGGCGCCGCAGGAACGCATCGAGGCGCTGTTCGGCTGCTTTCCGCCCTTGCGCACGCCGGCCGCCGATGCCGCCGGCTTCCGTCACGACGGCGACCTGCCCACGCTGGTGCGCCGTGCCCTCCAACCCTTGTGAGCCCA
>NZ_KE387225.1:0-20817 GCF_000430725.1 Azohydromonas australica DSM 1124 | reverse complement strand
GCGCAGGCGCAGTCGCGCATCCGGCTGGTGACCCTCCTCAACGACGTGAGCATGCGCGGCCACCTGCAGCGCGAGATGCAGATGGGCTTCGGCTTCATCCAGGCCAAGACCGCCACGGCCTTCGCACCGGTGGCCGTGACGCCGGACGAGCTGGGCGAGGCCTGGGCCGAGGGACGCGTGGCGCTGGACCTGCGCGTGAGCCGCAACGGCGAGTGGTTCGGCCACCCCAACGGGCGCGAGATGGACTGGAGCTTCGGCGAACTGCTGGCGCACCTGGCCTACAACCGCAACCTGCGCGCGGGCACGCTCCTGGGCTCGGGCACGGTGTCCAACCGGGACTGCCGGGAGGTCGGCTCGGCGTGCCTGGCCGAGCGCCGGGCGCTGGAAGTGATCGAGCACGGCGAGCCGCGCACGCCGTTCCTGCGCGTGGGCGAGCGCCTGCGCTTCGAGGCGCTGGACGCCCAGGGCGGCTCGGTGTTCGGGGCGGTGGATCACCGCTTCATCCCAGACCCGGTGGCCCGGGGCCGGTAGGCTTCAGGGCGGCGCGGCGCGGTCCAGCAGGCGCGCCAGCTCCGCCACCGAGCGGATGCCCAGCTTGTCCATCAGGCTGGCGCGGTGCGCCTTCACCGTGCGCTCGGTGGTGCCCAGCTCGAAGGCCACCTGCTTGTTCAGCAGTCCCTGCGCCAGCAGCCTGGCGACCTGCATCTCGCGCGGGCTCAATCGGGCCAGGCGCTCTTCGTCCTGCCGTTGCGCCTGCGCGGCGGCACGCTCGCGGGCGTTGCGCTCCAGCGCGCGCGTGATGGCCTGGCTCAGCGCCGCACGGCCCACCGGCTTGGTGAGGAAGTCCTCCGCGCCCGCGCGCATGGCGTGCACGCCCATCGGGATGTCGCCATGGCCGGTGATGAAGATGATCGGCAGCGTGACGCCCCGCTCGGCCAGCAAGGCCTGCAGTCCCAGGCCCGACAGCCCGGGCATGTAGACGTCCAGCAGGATGCAGCCCGCGCCGGTGGGCGTCGCGGCCAGAAAGGCCTGGGCGTCGGGATATTCCTTCACCTCGTGGCCCAGCGCGCGCAGCAGCCGCGCCAGCGCCGTGCGGAAGCCGTCGTCGTCATCGACCAGGTGCAGCGTCGGTGTCATGCGTGACCTTGGGTGCCGCGGGCAGCGTGAAGCGGAACACTGCGCCATCGCCGTGCACCGGTGCCTCGGCCCTCAGCGTACCGCCGTGGTGCTCGACGATGCTGCGGCTGATCGACAGGCCCACGCCCAGGCCCTGCGGCTTCGTGGAAAAGAAAGGCTCGAACAGCCGCTCGGCCGGTACGCCGGACAGGCCCGGTCCCTGGTCGGCCACGCACACGTCCACGCCGCCCTTCGCATTGCGCTCGGTGCGCAGCGTGACGCTGCCCCGGCGCGGCAACGGCTGCATCGCATCCAGCGCGTTGAGCACGAGGTTGAGCACCACCTGCTGGATCTGCACCCCGTCGGCCAGGACCTCGGGCAGTCCATCCTCAAGCTGAAGCACCAGCTCCGCCTCGCGCAGCCGCAGCTCGATACGCAGCATGCGCGCCACCTCCTCGGCCAGCCCATTGATCGACAGGCGCTGGGGCTCGCTCGGCGCCTTGGCGATCCAGGCGCGCAGCCGCTCCAGGACGGCCGCGGCCCGCAAATCGTCTTCGCGGATCGCACTCACGAGCTCGCGCAGCTCGTCGCGCGGCGGCTGCGGCGCTTCGAGCAGCAGCTCGGCCGTCTCGGCATTGCTCAGGATGGAGCCCAGCGGCTGGTTGATCTCGTGCGCCAGCGCAGCCGACAGCGCGCTGATGGCCCCGCTGCGGTTGAGCCGCGCCAGGTCGCGCAGGTGCCGATGGGCGCGCAGCTCGGCGTTGCGGCGGCGTCGCCGCTCCAGCACCAGCGCCAGGATCAGCGCGCTTTGCACCAGCAGCACCGCGACCGCCGCGAGCACCGTGCCGCGGTACGCCTGCCACAGGCCCGGCGGCTGGAACAGCACTTCACTGTCGGCGGGCAGCCGCTCCCCGGCGATGCCCCAGCGCTGCAGCACGCGCCAGTCCAGTTGCAGGCGCGGCGGCGTGTGGGGCTCGATGCCGATGCGCTCGGGGGGCGTCCCGGCCAGCAGCCGGTCCAGCTGCGAGGCCACGTCCCGCGCCACCACGTCGGGCAGCATCACCCAGCCGCCGATGGCGCCGGTGTCCAGCAGCGGCGAGGCGTCCACGAATACCGGCGCACGGGCCGTTGCGGCCACCTGCTGCAGCAGGTCGCGCTGCAGCATCACCGTGCCCGTCGTGGTCACGGGCACGGCGAAGTACAGCACGGTGTCGGGTGGCAGCCGCTGCACGCGCTGGAGCAGCTCCTCGGTGTCCAGTGCGCTGAGGTCGATCAGGCTGGCGCGGTCCTGCCAGCGGGCCAGTTCGGAGCGCCACCGTGGCCGGATCGAATCGTTGTCGAGGCTGGTTGCGATCACGGCGACATGCCGGGTGCCGGGCAGCAGCTGGAACACCAGCGCCAGGTTCTGGCGCACGAAGTCGCCGGACACCAGGCCGGTCAGCCGGGGCACGCCTTTCAAGGCCTCGGCCTGCGCGACGTCGAGCGTGGGAGCGATCAGCGTGGCTTCAGGCCAGAGCCGGCCGCGCAGCGCCAGACCCAGCGGCAGCTGCTCCGCCGTGCCGGCCACCACGACGTCGTACCGGCGGCCGGCGTACTTGAGCGCCAGCCAGGGCGGGAGTTCCGGCGTGCCGCTGGGCGGCACGCGCGGCCCGGAAATCATCTCGATGTCGAGTTCGGCACGCGGGTGGCCGCGCAGCAGCGCGCCGCGCAGCGCCTGGGCGAACTGGACAGACCAGGGCGTGGTGTTGCCCGTGCTCATCAGCAGCAGCACGCGGGCCGGCGCCGTCGCGGCTGCCGGCTGCCACGCGCCCAGGGCGGCGGCCAGCAGCAGCCATCGCAGCAGAAAACGCAAGAAGAGCGGCATCGAACCGTGAGGGCCCTCGGGCGGATTGGCGGACAACAAGGCCACCGGTGTAGGGGCGCAGCGCGGCGGCGGCAACTGTACCAAGGGCCAATGGCCGGTCTGCCGGGTCTTCCGAATCATGACCGGGCGTTCATGACGACAACGGAGACAAGCATGTACAGGAAACTTTCAGCCTCGCTGATGCTGGGATGCGCGCTGGGCGGCGGCATCACGGCTTGCGGCGGCGGCTCTGGCGGCAGCACCGAGGCGAGCAGTGCCCAGCAGGCGGCAACGCCATCGGCGCAGGCGGCAACACGGCCCAACATCCTGATGATCCTGGCCGATGACATGGGCTACTCGGACATCGGCGCCTTCGGCGGCGAGATCAGCACGCCCCACCTCGATGCGCTGGCCGCCTCGGGCCGCCTGCTCACCAACTACCACACGGGCTCCACCTGCTCGCCCACGCGCTCGATGCTGATGTCCGGCACCGACCATCACCTTGCCGGCCTGGGCAGCATGGCCGAGACCGTGGCCTCGCTGACCCTCAGCAACGTGGCTCCCTATGGGACAGGCAATGCCTACGGATGGAACAACCCGCCCGATGGCTACGAGGGCTACCTCAACGACCGCGTGCTGTCGATGCCGCAGGTGCTGCGCGACGCCGGCTACCACACCTACATGGCCGGCAAGTGGCACCTGGCCACCCAGCCCAGCAGCGCGCCGCTGGCCGGTGGCGGCACGCCCTGGGTGTACCGCGCGGCCTCCTTTCCCAACGCCAAGGGCTTCGAGCGCTCCTTCGTGCTGCTGCAGGGCGCGGGCTCGCACTTCGCGCCGGTCAGCGGCAAGCCCATCACGGCCGACCTGGGGTCTTCCTACCTGGAGGACGACAAGCCCGCGACCCTGCCCGCCGATTTCTACTCGACCACCGCCTACACCGACAAGCTCATCGCCTACATCGACGCCAGCAAGGCCGATGGCAAGCCGTTCTTTGCCTACGCCGCGTACACCGCGCCGCACTGGCCGCTGCAGGCGCCCGATGCCGACATCGCGAAACACAAGGGCCGGTACGACGACGGCTACGAGGCGGTCCGTGCTCGCCGCCTGGAGAAGCAAAAGGCACTGGGAGTGATTCCCAAGGACTTCAATCCCAACCCCGGGCTCGACGGCGTCATGGGCCGTCCCCGTTGGGCCGACCTGACGGCCGAACAGCGAGCCAGGGAAGCGCGCAAGATGGAGGTCTACGCGGCGATGGTGGAGAACCTGGACCGCAACATCGGACGCCTGATCCAGCACCTCAAGGACATCGGCGCGTACGACAACACGCTCATCGTCTTCGCCTCCGACAACGGCTCGGAGGGGGCGCCCAGCCAGTTCGCCGACAACGCCAACACCGACAACTCGCTGGCCAACATCGGGCGGCCACTGTCCAACGTGACCTATGGCGAGCGCTGGGCCGAGGTGAGTGCCACGCCCTTCCGCCTGTGGAAGGGCTTCGCCACCGAGGGCGGCGTGAGCTCGCCGATGATCGTGCGCCTGCCCGGGCAGACCAGGGCCATGGCGGCGTCCGGCGAGCTCACGCACGTCAGCGACCTGCTCCCTACCTTCCTGGAGGCGGCGGGCGTCGCGAACCCGGGCACGAGCTACAAGGGCACGCCAGTACAACCCATCACGGGCATGTCGATGTTGGCGCAACTGAACCGCCCCGATGCCTCGGACGCGACTGGCAGCCGGGTGCTGGCGGACGAGCTCTTCACCGGGCGCTACGTCATTCGCGGCAACTGGAAGCTGACGTCGGTGCAGGCGCCTTTCGGCGACAACCAGTGGTCGCTCTACGACCTGCGCAACGACCGTGGCGAGACCAACGACCTCTTTGCCAGCCGGCCCGGCGTCGCCAAGCAGCTGATGCAGGACTACGACGAGTACGCGGCGCGTGTGGGCGTCGTGAACACCCCCGGGGCGCGCAACCGTGCGCCGGCGCCATGAAGGCCACGGCGCTCGCCAAGGGTGCCGCGCTGCTGTGCGGTGCGGCCGTGCTGGCCGGCGCGGCGTACGGTCTGCGCCCGCCGCCGGCACCGCCGGCCGCGGCGCTGGGCAGCGAGGCGGCCTGTGCCGGCTACACCGGCCTGCCGCCGCACTGGGCGCAGGACCCGCACGCCGGCATGGTGCGTCTGGCTGGCGGCACCTTCATCCTCGGCGCCCAGGACGGCTATGCCGAGGAGCGGCCAGCCCGCAAGGCCGCCGTGGCGCCGTTCTGGATCGACCGCACCGAGGTCACGAACGCGCAGTTCGCCGCCTTCGTGCAGGCCACGGGCTACGTCACCGAAGCCGAGCGCCGCGGCAGCGGCGTGGTGTTCAAGGCACCGTCACCAGACGGTACGGAGGTGCGCTACGGCACTTGGTGGCACGAGGTGCGGGGCGCCGACTGGCGCCATCCCGAGGGCCCGGGCAGCGACCTGAGCGGGCGCGAAACCCAGCCGGTGGTGCAGGTTTCGCGCGCGGATGCCGAGGCCTATGCGCGCTGGCTGGGCCGCAGCCTGCCCACGGAGGCGCAGTGGGAGTACGCCGCCAAGGCCGACGGCCGCGGCGAGCGCATCGAGCGCGGCCCGCGCGATGCGCAAGGACGGCCCAGCGCCAACTTCTGGCAGGGCCAGTTTCCCTATCTCGATACCCGGGAGGACGGCCAGATCGGGCGCGCCCCGGTGGGCTGCTATGCGGCCAACGGCTTCGGCCTGCACGACATGATCGGCAATGTGTGGGAGTGGACCTCGGATGCCTGGCATGGCAGCCACCAGGCCCACGGCACCGGCGCGGCAACGCCCGCTGACCCCTCACGTCGTCGCCCGGCTGCTGCACAAGGCCTCATCAAGGGTGGTTCGTTCCTGTGCGCCACCGATTTCTGCGTGCGCTACCGGGCCTCGGCGCGGCATCCTCAGGAGTTGGACCTGGGCTCGGTGCATGTGGGCTTCCGCACGGTGGCGCAGGACAGGCGCTGAAGCGGTAAGGGGCAGGGTTACGGCCAGGAATCGGCGAGCCCGCGTTCGATCATGGAACTGCTCTTCCCACGCCCGCCCGTGCGCTACAGGAAGGACTTCAGCGCCCTTGCCGGATCGCAGGCCAGCGCCGGGGCCGGGCTGATGCCGGTGTCGAGCAGCTTGCGTGCAGCCATGTGGTCCAGCGGCGCATTGACCGACTCCACGCACGACAGGCGCTCGCCGACGTAATGCAGGATCGGGAAGCTGCCCGCGTTGGCGCCGGGGCGGCGATGGCGGACGGCGCCGGGCTGCATCAGCCCCGCCATCTGCAAGCGCAGGCTGCCCTGCTCGGACCAGAACCATGGCAGTGCCCGGTAGGGCTGCGGGGCGCCGGTGAGTGTCGCCACTGCGGCGCGCGCCTGGTCGTTGGCGTTCTGCACCGGCTCCAGCCGCAGGCGCCGGCCGGTGATGGGCTCGGGAAAGCTGGTGCAGTCGTCCACGGCCAGGATGGCCGCGTCGCTGGTGCGCAGGTGCTCGTCCACCACGATGCCGTTCTCGCATTCCAGCCCCGCTTCGTCGGCGAGCTGGTGCTGTGGTACGGCGCCGATGCCCAGCACGAGCAGGTCCACCGGCTGCCGCACGCCGTCCACGCCCAAGGTCGCCAGCCGCGTGCCCTCGACCCCGAAATGGCCCACCACCTCACCTGGATCGCCAACAAGCTCTCGCGCGGTGCCTCGCAGCACTACCTGGCCATTTTCGACGTGGGCATCGAGATCTGGCGCTGCCTGGTGCTGCTGGCGGTGGAGAAGGAGGTGGCGGCACAGCAGATCTCCCGGGTCATTGGGCTGGACAAGGGCGCGGTGAGCCGCTGCTTCAAGGAAATGCAGTCCCGGGGCCTGATCACGCTGGGGCTGGATCCCAATGACGGGCGGCTGCGCATGGCACGCCTGACGCCCAAGGGACGCCGCCTGCACGACCGGATCAAGGCCGTGGCACCGGTTCGCGAGCGGGCCCTGCTGTCAGTGCTCACGCCGCAAGAGCGGCAGGCCCTTGTTGGCTTGCTGCGCCGGCTGCATGAAAACCTGCCGGAAGTCGAAGTGGCCACCAAGCGCTATTTGCAGGAGCACGGGCCGGCGCCCAAGAAGCGTTCACGACCCGCTGCTGGAGCGCAGGACGGCGATAGCGCCTGACGCGAGTCCTCCCTGGGCCCTCCGGTCAGCGTTTCCTGCTGCTCAGCAGTCACGGCTGCGCTTCAGCGGGTGGGAGGCGTCCATACCATCTAATGTGGTGCGTGCCATCGCCGTGCAGCGCCATGCGCGCGGCGTTGATGGCCGTCACGGAAGCCGCCGCGTTGCGTTCGATGCATGGGATCTGCACGAGACCGCCCGCCGGGTCGCATGTGAGCCCCAGGTGGTACTCCATGCCGATCTCGGCCGCGTTCTCCACCTGCGCCGGCGTACCGCGCACAACGCGCCAGCGGCCATTGAGCAGGCCACGCCCACCTCGCCCTGGCAGCCCACTTCGGCTCCAGAGACGCTGGCGTTTTCCTTGTAGAGCATGCCAATGGCGCCCGAAGCCGCAGTCCACGGAGTAGTACGTCGCCTCGCAGAGCTGCTGCCCGTCCGAGCCGAAGGCATGAAATCGCATGCCACTGGCGTGCAGCGGCAGGAGTTGCGTCCCGAGGTGCGCCGCAAAATCTCAGTGGCCTTCCGGCGCGGTGAGCAAGATCACCCAGCCGTCAGGGTTTCTGTTGAAGAGGTGGTAAGGACGGCAGCAAGGGTGCTGCCGAGCCAGTGAAGACAAGGTTGTGGCAATCCGGCTCCTCGCACTGATGCGATAAATGTCAAGGAATCGAAGCTGACGCACTTGAAGTCAACATCTTGAGAACTGCTGACGCAGCGACGATGGCACTCCCGCCGACAGAGATCTCACCTTGCATAAAGACAAGGGATGAGGTTGCCCGCACAACTCGGCCGCGAGCTTCCAGAAACTGTCCTTCGCGTGCAGCAGACAGGAATTGGGTGTCCAGCTGAACAGTTACACAGGCGCGACGTCCTGAAGACTCCCACGCAATGGAGCTGAGTGCATGGTCTACCAGCGTCGTCAGCAGTCCACCGTGAACGACGCCTGCCGGATTTGTATGCTCGTTTGTCGCCAATAGGCCGTAGGCCCAGACGGACTCCTCCTTGCGTGTCCATAGCGGTCCTACCAGGCCAATGAAGCCAGGAAGCGAACGCTGGCGCCAACCAATACTGGTCAATGAATCCGAGGTTGCCTTTGCATCCACTTTTTCAGTTCCTTGTCGTCAGCAATTGCGAGAGTGCCTGGGACTCGTCCTGCATTTCCTTGGCGAGGGCCTGGCTTTGGGCGCCGCTCAACTGATCGGAGAGGCCAGCGGCGACCAATGAGTGCGTCAGTCTCGCCTTGCTGTCGAAGACAGGAACAGCAACGAGTGAGATGCCGTTGATGTAGTTGCCCCGGTCAATGCTGAATCCCTTGCGGCGCACTGTCTGTACGTCCTTTCTCCATGCCTCGAGATCGGGAGGCTGGTCCCACCTCAATGCCTTGAAACGGCGCTCGACTTCAGCGTCCGAAAGCTCGGAGTAGGCCGCCACCAGTCGGCCTGTTGCGCTGATCAGGGCAGGGAAGCGGCTGCCCACATCAACGTGCAGTCGGAAAGGAGCGGTCGACCGCGAAAGTGCCAGCACGACCATGTGGTCGATGCCGGTCACCTCGACGCCAATGGCCGTGACGTTCCACTTGGTGGATAACCTGTCCAGGACTGGTTGCACCAGGGTAGGGAACGGACTGTTCTCGATGACGCTTCTGGCCAGCGCCAGCATGCCGACGCCCAAGCTGTAGCGCTTGGTACCGGTATCGACCTTGACAAGCCCTTCCTCGACAAGCGCTCTGAGGATGTGAAGGCATGTGCTCGTCACCATGTCGAGCTCCTGAGAGATGGCCTTGAGCGTCATCGGTGCGGAGTTGCGGCCCAGCAGCCGCAGGATGGCGACCGCCCGGGTAACCGCGGGAACAGCCCGCACACGTGGCCCCGTCGAAGGCGCCGGCTCGTTGAGATCGGACGAGGTCATCGCTGTCTGTCTATGTCTGGTTAAGCGTAGGGGCCATTCTGCCCGCAGGTGCGAGGTTGCCCGTTTTGGTGCCGTGCTGGCCAGAGCTCACCCGTGGCGAAAGTCTGAGCGCATCGAAGGCAGCAGGTCCGAATCGAACACGACGTCATTGCCAAAATTGTACTAATACAATCAATGAGCGTATTTGACAATCTTGGGCGCGGCGCGCATAGTGATCTCACTGGCAGAGATGCAAGAGAGGTCCAACAAATGACGAAGCTGACTGAGCACGTTTCCTATGAGGACGCGCAGGCCAACTGTTCCTCGGACAAGCTGTGGGAGCTGTTTGACGGTGACCGCGAGCGGATGAACATCGCCCACGAGTGCATCGACCGCCATGTGGATGGCGATCGCACCGCAGTCATCCTGGTTCGCGCCAACGGGGATGACGAACTCATCAGCTTCCGGCAGATCTCGGAAGACTCGGCGCGCTTTGCGCACTACTTGGTTGAGCGCGGCATCAAGCCTGGTGATCGGGTGGCAGTCATGCTGGAGCCGTCCCGCGAGTTCTACGTGGCCATGTTCGGCGCGATGAAGATGGGTGCGATCGCGGTGCCGCTCTTCACGCTGTTCGGTCCGGATGGCATCCGGCTGCGGGTTCAGGATTGCGATCCGCGCTTGATGGTGACGAATGCCGAAAAGGCCGCGCTGGTGGCTGGCTCCGAACAACTGCAGGTGGTGGTTGCCGACGAGCGCTTCATGACGGCGCTCAAGGAATTTCCCACCCACTTCGCACCTCAGACCCGTGCGGATGACCTGGCGATCTTCCAGTACACGTCGGGCACCACCCGGGAGCTGCCGGATGCGGTCAAGCACACGCACCGTGCGCTGGTCACGCTGATGCTTGCTGCTCTTTACGGCACCGGCGTGCGTCCGGGTGACCGGTTCATGTGCCCTTCGTCACCGGCCTGGGGGCACGGGCTCTGGCACGGCACGCTGGCGCCGCTTGCGCTGGGCGTGACGATCGGTGCCTACGCCGGCAAGTTCAACGCCGAGCGCCTGCTCAAGGCGCTGCAGGACCACAAGTTCAACAACATCTCGGCGGCGGCGACGCACTACCGGATGATGCGCAACTCCGGTGTGGCTGCGAGCTACCAATACTGCTTCGACAAGGTCTCGTTCACGGGCGAGCCCATCGACAGCGAGACGGCACAGTTTGTCGAGGCCACCTTCGGCAGGCCGGTGTGCAGCATGTACGGCACGACCGAGATCGGCGTGTGCCTGGTGAACTATCCGGGTGCGACCGACTTCGTCGTGAAATCCGGTTCCCTGGGCAAGCCCGTACCGGGACTGCGCGTGGAAGTCCAGGACAGCAACGGGCGCGCGTGCCCGCCGGGCGTGACCGGAGAGATCAAGCTTTGGCGCGGCGGCACCTGGGTCGCGACGAAGGACCTGGGGCGCGTCGATGAGGACGGCTACTTCTGGCACGGCGGCCGCGCTGACGACGTCATCATTTCCGCCGGCTGGACCATCGGTGCCGTGGAAGTCGAGGATGCCGTGCTCAAGCATCCCGATGTGAAAGAAGCTGCGGCGATCGGCGTACCCGATGCGCTGCGCGGGCAGGTCGTCAAGGCCTTCGTCGTCTCGGATCGCACCGGCGATGAAGCGTTCATCCAGGAAATCCAGGAAGCCGTGCGCACCCGGCTGAGCCAGCACGAGTATCCGCGCCAGGTCGTGTTCGTGCCCGAGCTGCCCAAGACCCCGGCCGGAAAAATTCACCGCAAGAAGCTGCGAGAACAAGAACTCGCCAACACCCACGCGGCGCAAGCCGTTCACGCCTGACCCAAAGGAGACACACCATGTCGAGCAGGATCGAGAGAACGTTCCCCAAGATCACCGAGCAGGGCTTGGACGACCTGCGCCAGCGCATCGGCGTCAAGATCGGTGCAACCGCCGAACCCTGGTGCTACGAGGCGACGCGGGACAACATCCGCCACTACGCCCACGGCATCGGCGATGACAATCCTCTGTGGTGCGATCCCGACTATGCGGCCCAGACCCGGCATGGCGGCATCATCGCGCTGCCGAGCTTCCTGTTCTCCACCAGCCGCATCGTCTCCGGGTATGTGGGCGGACTGCCCGGCGTGCACGCCATGTGGTCGGGCGCGGACTGGACCTGGCACAAGACCATCAAGCGCAACGACACCATCTCGACCGAGGCCTACCTGAAGGACCTGGTCGAGCACCAGACGCGCTTCGCCGGCCGCGCCGTGCAACAGATCTACCACGTGGACTTCTTCAACCAGCACGGCGACAAGGTGGCCGAGGCCGACAGCTGGTGCTTCCGGACCGAGCGCGACCACGCTCGCGAGCAGGGCAGCAAGTACAAGGAAGTGCGCGCGCGTGAGCCCCGCCGCTACACGCCGGAGGAGATCCAGGAGGCCTACAAGCTGTACGCCGGCGAGGAAGTGCGCGGCAGCACGCCCCGCTACTGGGAGGATGTCACCGAAGGGGAGGAACTGCCCGTGCTGTTCAAGGGCCCGATGACGGTGACCGGCTTCATCGCCTATGCCCAAGGCTGGGGCGGCCTCTACATCCGCGCCAACAAGCTCGCGTGGAAGTTGATCGATGCACACCCGAATGCCGGCATCACCAACCGCTTCGGCATTCCCGATGTCCCGGAGCGCGTGCACTGGGAAGAGGACTTCGCACTGGAGGTCGGCGCACCGGGCGCGTACGACTACGGCCCCGAGCGCACCTCATGGCTCACCCACCAGCTGACCAACTGGATGGGGGATGACGGCTTCCTGCGCCAGGCCAGCTGCAAGATCCGCCGCCACAACCCGGAAGGTGACATGCTGTTCATCAAGGGCAAGGTCAAGCGCAAGTTCTCTGAAGGCGGGCGCTACCTGGTCGAGATCGAGCAGGTAGCGCGCAACCAGGACGACGAACTCTCCGTGGTGGGCTCGGGCATCGTCGAGCTGCCTTCCCGGCGTTGACGCCCAGGTCGTGCAGGGGGGCCTGCTTGCAGTCTCCCGCCTGCACGACCTCGATCTCGGATCGGTGCCATGCACCGCCCATGCAAGTCATAACTGTTCGCGCTGCGCCAGCAGGAACCGCCGTATGGCGCCAGTTGCGTTCAAAGTGAGGTCGACGATGTCTGGTTCACCAGATCGGGCAGCACATGCCGCCAACAGGCCATCAAGGCGTTCGCTGGACGGCCTTCGCGTGATTGATCTGTCCAGGGTGTTGGCTGGACCCTTGTGCACGCAGATGCTTGCCGATCATGGGGCCGACGTGATCAAGGTCGAGCCGCCCGCAGGCGACGAAACCCGCACGCTGGGGCCGCCCTTCAACGAAGCAGGCGACGCCGCGTACTTCACGGCCGTCAATCGCGGCAAGCGGGCCATCGCGCTTGATCTTGCCCACGTCGAGGGGCAGAGGACGCTGCTGCAGCTGCTGGAGAACGCAGACGTCCTGGTGGAGAACTTCATCCCCGGGACGATGGCCCGCTGGGGTCTTGACTACGAGTCGGTGCTGGCGAGCCGGTTTCCGCGGCTCATCTACTGCTCGATTTCGGGGTTCGGCACGGACGGGCCCCTGGGCGGTTTGCCGGGGTACGACGCCATCTTGCAGGCCATGTGCGGGCTGATGAGCATCAATGGCGATCCGGCTTCCGGGCCGACGCGCATCGGCGTGCCGATCGTTGACCACCTCACCGGCTATACCGCCATGTCGGGCATCCTCCTCGCATTGGCCGACCGCCAGCACACCGGACTTGGGCAACGTGTCGAAGCCACTCTGTTCGACACGGCGCTGAGCCTGCTGGTCCCCCATGCTGCGAATTGGATGCATTCGGGCAGGACTCCTGAACTCCTCGGGAGCGCCCATCCCAACATCGCCCCCTACGACAAGTTCGCGTGCCGTGATGGCCTGGTCTTCCTGGGCCTGCTCAATGACCGGCAGTTCCAAAGGTTCTGCGAGCACGTCGGCTTGTCAAGGCTGCTCACGGACGATCGATTTGCAACCAACGCCATGAGGTTGCAGCACCGCGCGCAGTTGCGAGCGGAGATCGAGGCGGTGCTGGCTTCCTGGTCGCGGGATGCCTTGTGTGAGGAACTGATGCGCCAGGGGGTGCCAGTGGGGCCGGTGAACACCGTGCCAGAAGCATTCGAGCAGCTGCATGCCCAGCATCGCCAGATGTCGGTTGAGCGCAAGGGCTACCGAGGCGTCGGCATTCCGACACGTCTTTCGCGCACGCCCGGGCAGCCAGCCAGCACGCCGCCTTGCTATGGGCAACACACGGACGAGGTGCTGCTGGAGGCCGGACTGAGTGACCGCCGTCTTGCGGAGCTGCGTGATCTCGGCGTGCTGCCACGCAAACGGCGCAAGTGATTGCCGTTGCGCCAGACACCTACAACGACTCGGAGACACTGATGAAGGTTCTTGCTATTTGTGCTGCATTTGTCGCGTCCCTCCTGACCGTGCAGCCCGCTGCGGCGCAGCCCTATCCCAGCAAGTCGGTACGGATCATCGTGCCTTATCAACCGGGGCAGGGCACCGATGTCGCTACGCGCTACCTGGCCGAGCATCTCACCAAGGCCATGGGGCAGACCTTCTTCGTGGAGAACCGGGCCGGTGCGGGTGGCAACATCGGCGCGTCGGAGGTCGCGCGAGCCGCGCCGGACGGCTACACGCTGCTGATGGGCACGAACGGCACCCATGTGCTGAATCAGTACCTGTATCCCTCGATGCCGTTCGACCCGGAGAAGGACTTCGAGCCTGTCATGCTCGTGTCGTCCTTCCCAATGGTATTTCTGACGCAGCCCTCGGCACCGTACAACAGCCTGCCCGACCTGTTGCGCGATGCGAAGGCGAAGCCCGACTCCTTGAACGTCGCTTTGCCCAGCACGACCGCGCGGCTGGTGCTTGAGCTGTTGAACCAACAGGGTTCCACGGCGATCCGGGGCATTCCTTACAAGGGCTCGGGCACGTCGATGACAGACCTGATCGGGGGCCAGGTTTCGGTGGCCATCGATACCGTCAGCGCCTCGCGTTCCTTCATTGCCAGCGGCAAGCTCAAGGCGCTTGGCGTGACGTCGCTCAAGCCCTCCGCTTTGCTGCCTGGCGGCAAGCCGGTGGCGGCACAGGGCATGGATGGCTTTCAGGTCTTGGCCTGGAATGGACTCTACGTGCCGCGCGGAACCCCGGGTACGGTCGTCCAGAAGCTGAACACGGAGCTCGCGAAGATCCTTGCACAGCCCGAGGTCCGCCAACGTTTGCTGGAGCTCGGTCATGAGCCGGCTGGTGGTTCCCCGGCCGATCTGGCTGACTTCGCCAAGAGCGAACGGCTGAAGTGGGGCCCCGTGATCGCCAAAGCTGGCCTCAAGGCAGATTGAAGCGTACAGAGAGCTGACATGGAAGTATTGCAATCCAAGATTGACCTGCGCTCCGCCGAATTCCGCGCCAACGCCGACGCGCTGCGCACGCTGGTGCACGACCTGCGTGCCAAGGTGGCCGAGAGCGCCCAGGGCGGCGGCGAGGCCGCGCGCGCCAAGCACACCGCCCGCGGCAAGCTGCTGCCGCGCGACCGCGTGGCGCAGCTGCTGGACCCGGGCGCGCCGTTCCTGGAGATCGGCCAGCTCGCGGCCTACGGTATGTACGGCGGCGACGCGCCGGCGGCCGGCGTGCTTGCCGGCATCGGCCGGGTGCAGGGCGTGGACTGCATGGTGGTCGCCAACGACGCCACGGTGAAGGGCGGCACCTACTACCCGATGACCGTGAAAAAGCACCTGCGTGCGCAGGAGATCGCGCAGGCCAATCGGCTGCCGTGCATCTACCTGGTGGACTCGGGTGGTGCTTTCCTGCCCAAGCAGGACGAGGTGTTCCCGGACCGCGACCACTTCGGCCGCATCTTCTTCAACCAGGCCAACATGTCGGCGCAGGGCATCCCGCAGGTGGCGGTGGTGATGGGCTCGTGCACCGCGGGCGGTGCCTACGTGCCCGCCATGAGCGACGAGACCGTGATCGTGCGCAACCAGGGCACGATCTTCCTGGGCGGCCCGCCGCTGGTGAAAGCCGCCACCGGCGAGGTGGTCAGTGCCGAGGACCTGGGCGGTGGCGACGTGCACACGCGCATCTCCGGCGTGGCGGACCACCTGGCCGAGAACGACGCGCACGCGCTCTTCATCGCGCGGCGCATCGTCGCCAACTTCAATCGCGTGAAGCCCTCTACCGTCACGCTGGAAGCCAGCGAGGAGCCGCTGTACGACCCCGAGGAGCTTTACGGCGTGATCCCGCAGGACACGCGCAAGCCCTACGACGTGCGCGAGGTCATCGCGCGCGTGGTGGACGGCTCGCGCTTCGACGAGTTCAAGGCCCGGTACGGTGCCACGCTCGTGACCGGCTTCGCACGCATCTACGGCATGCCCGTGGGCATCGTGGCCAACAACGGCATCCTCTTCGGCGAGTCGGCGCAGAAGGGCGCCCACTTCATCGAGCTGTGCTCGCAGCGCGGCATCCCGCTGCTGTTCCTGCAGAACATCACCGGCTTCATGGTGGGCCGCAAGTACGAGAACGGCGGCATCGCCAAGGACGGCGCCAAGATGGTCACGGCCGTGGCCACCGCCCAGGTGCCCAAGATCACGATGCTCATCGGCGGCAGCTTCGGCGCCGGTAACTACGGCATGTGCGGCCGCGCCTACTCGCCGCGCTTCCTGTGGATGTGGCCCAACGCGCGCATCAGCGTCATGGGCGGCGAGCAGGCCGCGTCGGTGCTGGCGACGGTGCGGCGCGAGGGCATCGAGGGCAAGGGCGGCTCGTGGAGCGCGCAGGAGGAGGACGCCTTCAAGGCGCCCATCCGCTCGCAGTACGAGGAGCAGGGACACCCGTACTACGCCACGGCGCGGCTGTGGGACGACGGCGTGGTGGACCCGGCGCAGACGCGCCGCGTGCTGGGGCTGTCGCTGGCGACCACGCTCAACGCGCCCATCCAGCCGACCAAGTTTGGCGTCTTCCGCATGTGAGGCCGGCCATGGACTGCAAGACCCTCAAGATCGAGCACCGCGGCGCCAGCACCTGGATCTGGATGAGCCGCCCCGAGGTGCACAACGCCTTCGACGAGACACTGATTGCCGAGCTGACTGCTGCGTTCGAAGCGCTGGATGCCGAGCCCGCGGTGCGCGTCATCGTGCTGGCGGGCGAAGGCAAGAGCTTCTCCGCCGGGGCGGACCTGAACTGGATGCAGCGCCAGGGCGCCGCGACGCTGGAGGACAACCTCTCCGACGCACGCAAGCTCGCCGAGTTGTTCCGCACCATCTCGGCCTGTGCCACGCCAACACTGGCACGCGTGCACGGCGCGGCGCTCGGCGGTGGCATGGGGCTGGCCTCGGCCTGCGACATCTGCGTGGCCTCGACGAAGGCACAGTTCGCGACCTCCGAGGTGCGGTTGGGGCTGATCCCGGCAGCCATTGGTCCGTACGTGGTGCGGGCTATTGGCGAGCGCCAGGCCTACCGCTACTTCCAGACGGCCGAGCGCATCAGCGCCGAGCAGGCCCATCGCATTGGGCTGGCGCACGAGGTGGCCGAGCCTGAGGAGCTTGATGCCCGGTTGCAGCAGGTGGTGGAGACGCTGCTGCTGGGCGGGCCGCTGGCGCAGGCCGCCGCGACGGATCTCATCCGCGCTGTGGCCCACCGCTCGGTAGATGACGAGGTGGTCAAGGACACCGCCCTGCGCATCGCCACGTTGCGTGCCACGCCTGAAGCGCGCGAGGGGCTGGCGGCGTTCCTGGGCAAGAGAGCGCCCTCGTGGACGCCGGGCCCAGCCTGACACAAGAACGACTGGAGACACACGCGTGTTCAACAAGATCCTGATCGCCAACCGCGGGGAAATCGCCTGCCGCGTCATCAAGACGGCACGCCGCATGGGTATCGCCACGGTGGCGGTGTATTCCGAGGCGGACGCCAATGCCCGCCACGTGCGGCTGGCCGACGAGGCCGTGCTGATCGGCCCGGCGCCGGTGCGCGAGTCGTACCTGCTGGGCGGGCGCATCCTGGAGGCGGCGAAGCAGACCGGCGCCCAGGCCATCCACCCGGGCTACGGCTTCCTGTCCGAGAACGAGGACTTCGCCGAGGCCTGCGAGGCGGCGGGCATCGCCTTCATCGGCCCGCCCGCGTCCGCCATCCGCGCAATGGGGAGCAAATCCGCCGCCAAGGCGCTGATGGAGAAGGCGGGCGTGCCGCTCACGCCCGGCTACCACGGCGACAACCAGGAGCCTGTTTTCCTGGCGGGGCAAGCGGAAGCCATCGGCTATCCGGTGCTGATCAAGGCCAGCGCCGGCGGTGGCGGCAAGGGCATGCGCCGGGTCGACCATGCGGCGGACTTCGAGGCGGCGCTGGCGTCGTGCAAGCGCGAGGCGATCAACGCCTTTGGCGACGACCACGTGCTGGTCGAGAAGTACGTGCTCAGGCCGCGGCACATCGAGATCCAGGTCTTCGGCGACCAGCACGGCGACTGCGTGTACCTGTTCGAGCGCGACTGCTCGGTGCAGCGCCGGCACCAGAAGGTGCTGGAAGAGGCGCCCGCGCCGGGCATGCCCCCCGAGCGCCGCGCCGCCATGGGCCAGGCCGCGGTGGACGCGGCCAAGGCCGTGGGCTACGTGGGCGCCGGCACCGTGGAGTTCATCGCCCACCAGGACGGCTCGTTCTACTTCATGGAGATGAACACGCGGCTGCAGGTCGAGCACCCCGTGACCGAGATGATCACGGGGCTGGACCTGGTGGAGTGGCAGCTGCGCGTCGCCTCCGGCGAGCCGCTGCCGCTCAAGCAGGAACAGCTGTCCATCGACGGCCACGCGCTGGAGGCGCGCATCTACGCCGAGGACCCGGACCGCGGCTTCCTGCCGTCCACCGGCCGCCTGGTGCACCTGGCGCCGCCGGCCGAGAGCGACCACGTGCGCGTGGACACCGGCGTGGAGCAGGGCGACGAGATCACGCCGCACTACGACCCGATGATCGCCAAGCTCATCGTATGGGGCGCAGACCGGCGGCAGGCGCTGGCGCGCATGCGCCAGGCTTTGGGCAGCTACCGCGTGGTGGGCGTGCAGAACAACGTGGAGTTCCTGGCGCGGTTGGTGGCCGTGCCCTCGTTCGCCAACGCGGACTTGGACACCGGGCTGATCGAGCGCGAGCACGCACTGCTGTTCCCAGCCGCAGGTGAAGTGCCGGCCGACGTGTGGCTGCTCGCCGCGCTGGCGGAACTGCTGCGCGAGCAGCGCTTGGCGCAAAAGGCCGCATCCCGCGCGCCGGATGCGGGCTCGCCGTGGCGGCTGCTCGACGGCTGGCGGCTCAACGGCAGCGCTCAGCGCCAGCTCTCGCTGCGCCTGGGCGAGGCGGTGCAGGACGTGAGTGTGGCGGCCGCGTCCGGTGGCTGGCAGTTGACGTTGTGCGCCCAGCGCGTGTTTGCCCGCGGCACGCTGGGCGCGGACAGCGAACTGATGGCGCAGTTCGGTGAGCGGCGTTTGCGCGCTTCGGTGGTGGCCACTGGCGAGCGGCGCCAGGTGTTCTTCGAAGGACATTCCTGGCCGCTGGCCATGGTGGACCGGGTGCACGTGGGCGGCAAAGGCGAGGAAGCCGAGGGAGGCTTGCGCGCGCCGATGCCCGGCAAGGTCATCGCGCTGATCGCGCAGCCCGGCGCCACGGTCCAGAAAGGCGCGCCGCTGCTGGTGCTGGAGGCCATGAAGATGGAGCACACCATCAGCGCGCCGCGCAAGGGCGTGGTGAGAGCCTTCCGCTTCGCGCCAGGCGACCAGGTGGCCGACGGCTCCGAGCTGCTGGAATTCGAGAGGGCCGAGTGATGAGCAAGGTACGCATCGTCGAGGTCGCGCCGCGCGACGGCCTGCAAAACGAGAAGCAGCCCATTCCCACTGCAACCAAGCTGGAGCTGATCGAGCGGCTGGCGGCTGCGGGCCTGCGTGACATCGAGGCCACATCTTTTGTGTCGCCGAAGTGGGTGCCACAGATGGCCGACCATGCGGAGATCATGGCGCGCCTCAAGCGCCACGCGGGCGTGAACTACCCCGTCCTCGCACCCAACCTCAAGGGTTTCGAAGCGGCGGTGGCAGCCGGCGCTACGGAGGTAGCAGTGTTCGCCGCGGCATCCGAAGCGTTCTCGCAGAAAAACATCAATTGCTCGATCGCCGAGTCCATCGACCGCTTCGTGCCGGTGTTTGAGGCCGCCCGGCAGCACGGCGTGAAGGTGCGCGGCTATGTCTCCTGCGTGGTGGCGTGTCCCTACGACGGCGCCATCGCCCCGGAGAAGGTGGCCGAGGTGGCGGCCCGCCTGCACGAACTGGGCAGCTACGAGGTGTCGCTGGGCGACACCATCGGCGCGGGCACGCCCGCGTCCGTGCTGCGCATGCTGGAAGCAGTGGCCGGCAAGGTGCCCGTGGCGCAGCTGGCCGGCCACTACCATGACACCTACGGCATGGCTGCGGCCAACGTCTATGCGTCCTACCAATTCGGCGTGCGCGTGTTCGACAGCTCGGTGGCCGGGCTGGGCGGCTGTCCCTATGCCAAGGGTGCCACGGGCAACGTCGCGACAGAGGACGTGGTGTACCTGCTGCATGGGCTCGGGGCGGACACCGGTGTGGACCTGCAGCGCCTGGTGGACTGCGGCGCCTGGATCAGTGAGCAGCTCGACCGTGCGCCGCAGTCGCGCGTATCGCGGGCATTGCTGGCCAGGTGACCCGCGGCCAGGGACGTTTGATAGCGTGCCTTTTCCATTCCCCGGAGTTCTTCCATGGCCCTCCTGCGACAGTGTCTTCAAGAAGTTCGGCAACGTGCGGGCGATCACGACAGTTGCGCCGCGTTGCTCGCATCGGTACTGGACACCGCCTCTTGGGACGGTACCGAGGAGATGGCCGGACTCTGCTACCCCATGTCACTGGCTGTGCAGCAGGCAAGTTCCTCGCTGTCTCCAGACAGTCCGCAGTCAGCTGTCCCGTGTTAGGTGGACATGTAGAGCCGGTATTGGCGGTTCCCATCGCGTACTGTCCAGCGTCGAACAAGGCCAGCAATGAGCACATTCGCCACCATCTCCGTTGACTCCCTGCGCCGCACGGTGCTTGCCGCTCCGGTCGAGAGGACGCCGGGTCGCTGGTCCGTGGCCGAGGTGCAGGCGCTTTATGAGCTGCCCTTCATGGAGCTGATGTTCAAGGCCCAGCAGGTGCACCGCGAGCACTTCGACCCCAGCGAGGTGCAGCTCTCCACGCTGCTGTCGATCAAGACCGGCGGCTGCGCCGAGGACTGCGGCTACTGCCCGCAGTCCTCGCACTTCGACACCGGCGTGGAAGCGTCCAAGCTGATGTCGATTGCCGAGGTGATGGGCGCCGCGCAGGCCGCCAAGGACCAGGGCGCCTCGCGCTTTTGCATGGGCGCGGCGTGGCGCAGCCCCAAGGAGCGCGACATGGAGCGCGTGACCGAGATGGTGCGCGGCGTGCGCAGCCTGGGCCTGGAGACCTGCATGACGCTGGGCATGCTGGACAAGGAGCAGGCCGAGCAGCTCAAGGACGCGGGGCTGGACTACTACAACCACAACCTCGACACCTCGCCGGACAACTACAGCAACATCATCCACACCCGCACCTACCAGGACCGGCTGGACACGCTGTCCAACGTGCGCGATGCCGGCATCAACGTGTGCTGCGGCGGCATCGTGGGCATGGGCGAGACGCGCACGCAGCGCGCGGGGCTGATCGCGGAGCTGGCCAACCTGGAGCCCTATCCGGAGTCGGTGCCCATCAACAACCTGGTG
>NZ_AUMO01000098.1 GCF_000430725.1 Azohydromonas australica DSM 1124 | reverse complement strand
GGTCGGGAAAACACTCTATCAGCTCAAACGCGAGATGCTGTCCAACTATCTAAGAGCCGAGCTGCGCAGCCCGGCGGTGCGGATGGTGCTCGTTGCGTAAGTCCTATATTTGTGTCTTTAATGGTTTCTGATATTTTAATTTTCCCGTGCGCATCTATGCTAGCCATATGTGGCGCTCCAGCCTCGGTGTACGCGATGGTTCCGTCAAGTCCGTCGTGCACATCTGGCTCATCTCGGTAATTTTTTATGGCTCCAATGAGGATTCTTTTTGATGTTTGATCGCGCTGATTAAAAGTTTTGCTTACCAATTCTTTTGATATTCCGGTGGGGCGCTTTTGTATATAAACGATCCATCCGGAATAGATGTCTTCGCAGAGATTCTTGTTTTTCTGTGTACTTAAAAATTCTCTTATAATTTTCGTCATTTTTGGTTTCGTGTCTTCATGAAGGTTGACCCAGGCGACATAGGGTCCGGAAGGGAAGCCTGCCATGCTAATATTGGGGAGCAAAAAAAGAGCTGCATAAGTAGAAATTTTTTGGCTGATGGTCAATTTTCTTTGTGTATTCATTAGAGAGTTGCTCCTGTTTTTGAGTTTTCCATTGAGATGCCGAGTGCTTTGTTTGTCTCTGTTGCCTTTTTGGATTCCAATGTCAGCTTCTCGTCTGTGGATGCTTGCTGCTGGTATGAGGCTGGCACAAAATATAATAGCTTTTTTCCGCGAGCTTCTATCGGGATTGCGTCAAAGCATATGCGGTCTGACTGGTTTCCTCCCAGGACAACCAATGTCTTGTCGTCTTCCTGTGCATAAACAAAGCCGACATGCTTTCCTTGGCTGCTTTTTGCTATTACAACCAGGGCAATGCAGCCATAGATTGGTTTTTGTATTTGAGAAAAAAGTGGATTTTGGATCAGACGGTTCTGTTCATCGCGACTGTCATGGCTATAAATTCCTCTGGCGCGCGCAGCCCAGCCACCTTTGGTGTCAATTGGATATCCTGCCTGAAGTAGGCACCAGTTTACAAAAGCAGCGCACCATGCGTTGTTATTGCCAATCATGGACTTGATGCCATCCTTGATGGCGGTGTGGTAATTGGTGCCGCCAGCCTCTATGTCAGCTTCCGTCATTCCCTTCAAACGCTTCGCTTCCGCGATCGCGAAAGCCATCCAAGGCGCTCTGCGCTGGTCTGCCGG
Source organism: Azohydromonas australica DSM 1124 (assembly GCF_000430725.1). Classification (GTDB taxonomy): domain Bacteria; phylum Pseudomonadota; class Gammaproteobacteria; order Burkholderiales; family Burkholderiaceae_C; genus Azohydromonas; species Azohydromonas australica. The sequence goes on along the minus strand of NZ_AUMO01000098.1, from coordinate 25,053 downwards.
CAGCAGTGCCAAAGGTTTACCTTCTCCGTCGTCAGAGCGTGCCGGTAGGGTGGGCGTCGCAGTGATGGGGGCTGGTGGAGGTGGCGCGACGGAAGTGGTACTCGTTTTCTGCGGCCGTTTCACGGGAACACTCGGTCTGGCAACCTTGGTAGGCTTGATGTCCTGCGACGACGGACTGTAGATACTCAAAAGCTCTCCGGCAAACAGCTTGTCGTTGAAGCGCCGGTTGTCCTCCTTGATCTGATCCACACTCGTTCTGAAGCGCTTGGCGATAGCAGCCATCGTGTCGCCTGGCTGCACCTGGTAGGTGAATGGCTGTCGGTGCTTCGTGGTATCGGATGGCGGCTTGTCCGGACCCGACATGCCAAGGAAGCGCTGCAACTCAACCAACAAGCTGTAGGACTGTCCCTTGTCGCCGCCAATGGGGCCTATTTCCTTGAGTTTGTCGTCCGGTGTGCGCTGTAAAACTTGTACCGGTTCGCGTGGATGCGGAATCGGCGGGAACTGCCCCACCGCATTGGATTTCAACGGCATGTCCTTACCATTCATCCGCAAGACAATTTCCTCGTCCGCCAACGGGCGTGAACCATCAGAAGCCAGGATGGTGCTGACAGGCACCCATATTTCTTTGCGTGTGTCTGCCTCGTTGTGGTAGCCCTCCAACTTCTCGATGGCATCGGCAAGGCTGTTAAATTCTTCGTTTGAAAGCTCTCCAACCTTCTTATCGTCTGCAATACCAGTGGCCTTCAGGAGACTTTCTGCATAGACCTGGCTGTCATTGTCGCCATCTGGTGCATATTTCTTGACCAGTTCCGGAATGCACTGGCCACCGTATTTGCGCTTCAATGACGCTTCAAGCTGCGTGCGCCCCGTTTCATAGTCAGGAAAAATGAAGAAATGGTATGTGTGCGTGCCTGCCTTGTTGGGCACGCTGGCAAAGCCGATGAAGTTGCGGGTGAGCTTGGGGTTGGGCTCGCCACTGCTGTTCACCGGGGATGAAAGATCACCGCAATTGTTGATGCGCCATGGGAGCGTGCCGCCCGTACGGAGCAGATGGCGGCCATCATCTGCAATGAATTCGGCTACCTTGATCTTAGTATGGTAAGTGGCTGATATGAGGCGTGGCATGATGGCTGTTATCTGGCTGTTCAATCGTGGTTACCCTGCACGCCCTCAAGCAATGCGGTGATCATGGCTTCGTCCAGGAATTCACCATATTGCTGTGCCAAGGCTGTATCCAGATCGCTCTGGTATCGCGTCGTCGGCAAGGGGCCTTCGCCGTCAGATTCTTTCTGATCCGGTTCCTCCGGCTGAACTTGGGAACCTTCCTCGATCATGGAGTTTTTAAATGTTTCCATGCCCTGTGGTGGCGGTATACTGACCAACCGGGCAACATCCGGTCGCCCTATTTCCAGCAAAATGGATTCGCATCGGCCTGTTTTGATGCGGGGTAACCTTCCATCCTCGGGAACCATACCTTGCTCAAGGATGACGCCCTCCGCGGAATAAACCCGGTAGGGCAAGCCGCAAAGCGATGCGTCCGTAGCCAGATCGTCGGCCCCCTGTATTGCGAAACGGACGCTGAACGGACCTGGTTCGTTGAGATGGAGTTCGGGAGGCGCAGGCAATTGAAGAGCTGATTGGGAAGCCATGGCCGGCCCAGTCAAAATCTTCATCCCCGCCCTGAATTTCACGCTCCCCGGCGCCGTCACTTCGATGCCGTCGCTGTCCAGCTTCAGCGCCGCACCGGCCGCGGCCAGCAGCAGGGTTTGCGGGGAGCCGATCTCCACGCCGCCCTGGGTGCTCGCCACTTCCACGTCGGCGCGTGCCGTCAGCCGCACGGCGCCGGTGTTGGCGCTGGCCTGCACGCTGCCTGCGGCGGCGTGGATTGCGATGCCGGTCTCGGTGTTGGGCTTCTCCCGGCTCGCGGCTTGGCCGAAGGTGTAGAGCACCACGCCGCGGCGCGCGGCCAGCAGGTACTGGCCCTGCGCCATCACGTTGAGGTCCTGGCCCGCGACGAAGGTGGCCGAAGCGGTCGTGGTGAAGAGGGCGCTGGCCGGGGTGAACAGGCCGATGCCCGCCGGCGCGGCCATCACCAGTTCCGGGCGCTGCCACGCCGCTACGGTGCCCAGGCCGCCGCCGCGCCGGGATTCATCGCCCCAGCCGCCGTCGGCGTTGCCGGCCGTGGCCTGCAGGCTCTGCTGCAGCGCGTGCAGGCCGCGCTCCACGGGCAGCTGCCGATCGGCCTGCTGCGGCGTCGCGCCGGCCACCGCGGCTTCGCCCTGCAGCTTCGCCCCGTGCGCCTGCGCCGACTCGGCCAGCGCATGCAGCCGCTCCTGAGCCTGGCGCAGGACCTCCTGCGGCGCTCGGCTGTCCATCTGCTGCCCAGCGCCCGTGCTGTCGGAAAGCGCCTGCGCGCTCAGCAGCAGCCCGGCGCCGGCGCGCAGCGCGCCGTGGCCGTCACTTTGCAGGTCCAACCCGTGGCCGCGCACAGGCAGGCGCTGGTTGCCGTCCTGGTGCCGCAGCGCACCCAGCTGCAGCCGCGTGGCCGCCGTGCTGGCGGACAGCTCGATGCGCCCCTCGTCCGCGCTGTCGTCGAAGACGAGCTGGCTGCCGCCGCCCAGCCCGGTCGCGCTGCTGTCCAGCGACTGGCTGCGGTGGCCCATCAGCACGGCGGGGTGCTGGTGGGCCTCGTGCTCGCCCGCGCGCGCCGTGCCGGCGAACCACGGCGGCGCGCTGCCGACGGCGCCGGCCGGGCCCTTGACCACCTGGTTGCCCGCTGCATCGGGCCGGCCGCGGCCGTTGTAGAGCGCGCCCAGCACCACCGGCCGCTCCACGTCGCCGCCGACGAAACCCACCAGCACCTCCTGGCCCACGCGCGGGATGAACACCGCGCCGTGGTTGCGCCCGGCGTGCGCCTGCCCCACGCGCACCCAGGTGCCGCTGGACGCGTTGGCCGGGGCGTTGCTGCCGCCGTCCGGGTGCGGCAGGCGCAGGCTGCTCTCCAGGCCGCGCTGCCAGTGGAACTGGATGCGCACGCGCGCGTCGCGGTCGGTGTGCACCGGCGTGCCGTCGCCTGTGACCAGCGCGCTCTGCACCCCGGCCGCCGTGGGTGCGCGCTGTTGCCGCACGTCGGGCACGGGCAACGTGCGCAGCTGGGCAGGGGCGGCCAGCAGGTCCGTGGCGGGATCGTCCAGCGCCGGCCTCGGCGCGGCGCCCTGCGCACGCATCAGGCCCAGGCCGCTGGCCTGGACCGGCTCGAACAGCGGCCCCCAGGCCTCGGCGGACTCATGGGCGCCGGCGTGTCCGGCCTGCGGCGTGACGGCACCCAGCCGCACCGGCCGCGCCAGTGGCTGCGCCAGCAGCGCGGCCTCGTGCAGCGGGGGCTCGTCCTGCGGCTCCGCGGGCTCAGCGCGGAGCACCTCGTCCAGCGACGGCACGCGCGCCCGGTCATGCGCGTGCAGGTTGTTGCGCGTGCGGTGCTGCGCGGCCAGCACGACGAAGGTGTCGCGCGCGTCGTCGCTGCCGTCGTGGCGCGAGTGTTCCGCCAGCGTGAACACGGTGCCCGCCTGCGCGCGGCGCCAGGGGCCGCGCCCGTGCGAGAGCCCGCGCGCCGCGCCCAGCGCCTGGGCCTGGCGCGCGCACAGGCGCCGGCCCTGGTCCGCGTCCTCCCAGGCGTAGGGGCCGGGCGCGTCGCTCAGCACCAGGCCGGGCAGCGTCGGGGCGTCGGCCACGGGCGCCTGCGCCGGGCACGGGCCGGGGCAGCGGTAGTCGCGGCTGAGCTGGCTCACGCGGGACGCCGCCACGGCCGAGGCCGTGCGCCAGCGCGTGAGGCTGTCGGCGCCCAGCGTCGGGCCGCTGCCGGCGAAGCGCACCCGGGGCTGCGGGTTCGGCGCGAAGGCGACGTTGTGGTCCGCAATCACCAGGGTGTGCCGCCCCAGCGCGGCGCTGTCCGGCTCGCCCTGGTGCTCCCACCAGCAGAACAGGCCTTCCTCCAGCATCAGCCGCGACACGAAGTCGAGGTCGCTCTCGTGGTGCTGCACGCACAGGCTGCGGCGCGCGTACACGCCCGCGTCGGCCAGCGCCCAGCGCCAGGCCGGCGCGACCGGGCAGGTGCCCAGGCCGCGCGAGAACACCTCGTCCAGCACCTCCGGCACGCTGCGCTGCTGGAACACCCAGGCGTCCGAGCGCTGTGCCAGGAAGCTCAGCCAGGGCTCGATCACCAGCCGGTAGCGCGCCAGGCCGCCGTCGGCGCCCAACAGCGCGGCGGCCACCACGTGGCCGTGCCAGGGCCGCAGCGCATCGAGGCGCTCCTGGCACAGCAGCTCCACCAGCGCCGGCTGGCCGATGAGCGTCTTGAGTTCCAGGTGCGCGTCGGTCGATAGCGCCTGCACCACCAGCCGCAGGCCGGCGCGCGCCGGGCCCAGCGAGGCGTCCAGCGCCCAGGGCTGCGGGCCATCGCCCCAGCCGGGTGAGTCGTCGCCCAGTGCCGGGCCGGGGCGCGGGCCCACGGCTTCCCAGGCGTCCAGCGTCTCGCCGATGAGCGCCTCCGGCCCCAGCGGGGTGTGGAGCCTGAACAGCCGCGTGTCCTGCGAGAGCTCCGGCCGCGCCGTTCCGGCCGCCGCGGCCGGGGCGTGGGTCCATGGATCCATGGATCGTTCCCTCCCGTGCGTAGTGCCGGCGGCTGCGGTCCGGTCCGGACCGCGGAAGGGATTCAAGTTGCGCTGTCAGCCCGTCCGTGCCGCCCTCTGCGGTGGCGGACCGAGGGTCCACTGCGCGCCACTGTCTGCAACATAGAGGCTGAGAACGTTGCAAGACATTGCTGAAACCCCTGCGTCCGGGACCAGCTCGGGTGGGGTTTCAGGGGCTCGGTGCGGCCGTCGAGCGTTCCAGCTGCGCCGCCCACTGCGTCAGCCACGGCTGCACGGCGTCGGCCACCAGCAGCCCGGCCACGCCGGCCAACGCCACGCAGAGCATCGCGGTGGCCAGGCCTCGGATCAGCGGCGCGTGGCGCGTGCGCAGCACGAAGGTCAGGCTGAACACCAGGCTGGTGAAGGACGCCAGCACCGCCCCGGTCGCTGCCACCGAGGGCGAGAGGCTGCCTTGAGAGGCCAGCGTGGCCGCGGCCGCCACGGCGCTGGCGCTGGACATGAGCCCGCCCAGCACGCTCACCGCGTAGAAGCCCAGGTTGCCGAACTGCCGCTGCGTCAGCCCGCCCAGCACGTGCAGCACCAGGAACACCACGCCGTACTTCAGCGCCTGCGGCAGTGAGAAGGGCAGCTCCAGCTTCAGCGTCGCGGGCGAGGCGGGGCGCGGCGCCTGGCCGCGGCGGTGGCTCCACAGCACCAGCGCCGTGCTGGTGAACAGCATCAGCGCGAAGGTGGGCAGCGAGCCCAGCAGCACCAGCGGCGCGAAGATCAGCAGCAGGCTGGCGTTGCGCAGCAGCATGGCCGAGGTGGCGAGCAGGATGCCCCGGTACGCCGGCTGGACGAAGGCCTGCGGTGCCTGCTGCACGCGCGAGGACAGCTCGATGACGGTGAAGTTGCTGTTGACCAGCCCGCCCAGGAAGCCCGACAGCTCCGTGCCGCGGTCGCCGTAGAGCTTCCAGAGCACGTAGTTCACGAAGCCGATGGCCGCGATGAGGATCACCGTCACCCAGGCCGCGCGCGGCTCCACCAGGTGCCACGGGTCCACGGCGCCGCGCGGCAGTGCCGGGTAGATGACGATGGCCAGGATCGCCAGCAGCAGCGCCGAGCGCAGCTCGCCCTCGGTCAGGCCCATGGAGAAGCCCGCCAGCCGCTCCTTCCAGGCCAGCAGAGCGGTGGCGATCACCATCACCGCAGCCGGCGAGATGGTGTGCCCTTGGCCGCACAGCACGCCCGCCATGCCCGTCACCAGCATGGCCGCCGAGGTCGTGAGCTCGGTGCCTTCGCCGGCACGCAGCGTCTGGAGGTTGAGGAAGACGACCAGCAGCCCGACCAGCGCCAGTACCAGCAGCGAGAAGGCCGTGCCCAGCGAGCCGCCGAGTGCGCCCAGCAGGCAGATGAAGCCGAAGGTGCGCAGCCCCGCCTCCTTGCCGCGGCGCTCGCGCTCCAGGCCGATCAGCAGCCCCAGGGCCAAGCTCAGCGCCAGCCGCACCAGGATCTGCAGATACGGCCATTCGGCGGTGGGCAGGCCGGGGAGGTGATCGGACATGGGTTTCAGGCCGGGAGTTTCCCGGTGACCTTAACGCAGTCGCAACGGCAGCAGGGGTGGCCTGGAATCCTGGGAAATGTTCTCCTCGACCGCGCGCCCCCTCCAGATACGTTTATCTGCCTATCCGGGGTTCCCGGTCCTCAAGGAGTGTTGGTGTGCTTTGTTGCCAATGCCACAGCGGCTCATGAGGTCAGGAATTGCGCGTTCGGAATATGGATCTGCTTGTTCTCGTGGTCGATCGCGGCGCGCAGGATGAGCGTTCTCGAAGCCTTGTTGTCTTTGATTTGCTCTTTGACTTCGACCTCGTAGGCGGACATGTCGATGGGATATTCGTGGAATTTCTGAAGATAGGGTAGCAGTATGCTTTTGACCTGTTCTGCAATATCACGTTCCAGTCGGTCATTCTTCATGACGGTTCCCAAGGTGTTGACGATGCCCAGTGACGATTGAGCCTGCTAAAGCCAATCTTCGAAACTACATGAATTCTTGCTGCCAGCATCGCCGATCCGCGCTTTCCCGGCAAGGACCGTGCTCTTGATTCAGTCCCAGGTGTCGCTTCGGCGCATGGGGTCGTCCAGAAAGTTGCTGATACTGTGGTGCGCCTGAGAATGAAAACCATGGCATGGCGGGGTACGGCAGCCATTTCGGTGACGGCTGTCATGCTTGAAATGTCGTTCTTGGCGGGCTTTCGTGAAAAATTCACGAAAAGGGCAAATGAACGCGTGGCGCTCAAGGAGCGCCTGGGTGGCGCCCATCTTGCGTTTCACCTGCCCGCAGTATTTGAGTCGAAACCTAGGAGATTCGAGGGATGTTCTCCTCCACCTTGCGCCCCATGCTGATGCGTTCCTCCACCGCGTACCCGATGGATTGGTAGAAGGCGACGACGTCCTTGTTGCTTTCAAGGACCTGCAGGTTGATTTTCATGCAGCCCAACTCGGCCAGCGCACGTTCCGCATGGCGTACCAGCTGGGTGCCGATGCCCGTGGCCTGGAATTCAGGATGCACGGCTACCGAATACAGCCAGCCGCGGTGCCCGTCATATCCGGCCAAGGTGGTCCCCACGACCTGCTCACCGGCGAGCGCCACGAAGAACAGGCCGTCGTTGACGGCCAGTTTCTTGTCGATGCTCAGCGCCGGATCGTTGTGGCCGGTGGCGGGGCCGAATACCAGACGCCACAGGTGGATGACTTGTTGGCGATGGGGAATGTCTTGGTAAAGGGTGATTTTAGGCATGGGGATGGAATGTTTCGCGCTTTGGTTTGGCGAGGTATCGGGTAGCCGAGCTAATCCAATCCAGGGCAATGTGGCACTGAAAGAGCGTAGTGAGTTTGGGTTGAAGACTGGAGCAGTGGTGGTCGTGTGGTGTGTGCCTGTCGGAGCAGCTTGGGGCCGCCTGGATTCCCGCCTTCGCGGGAATGACGAGGTGGCAGGCGCGCTGTCCGTGCTCTGTGCTGCGCGCTTTTAAATCAAACCAACCCCTTCAACCTCAACAACCCAAACACCGCCATCGTCACCCCATCCTGAATCACGCCGTCCCGCAGCATGTTCTCGAATTCGGGCAGGGGAAAAGGGCGGCAGATCAGTCCGGCCTCTTCGGCGTCGAGTTGCTGCGCCTGCTGCGTCAAATCCGTCGCCAAGAAGGCGTTGCAGCGCTGGGTGCACAGGCCGTAGGCGATGAACATCGAGCCGGCGTGCAGCATCTTGCCGGCCACCAGGCCGGTTTCTTCGCGCAATTCGCCTCGGGCCACTTCCTCCGGCGATTTATGGGGGTCGTCTTCCCAGGCGCCCTGCGGCAATTCCCAATATCGCGCGCCGACCGGATACCGGAACTGCTCGACCAGCCAGATCTGCCCGTCCTGGATCGCCACGATCGCCGCGAAATCGGCCCGCTCCACCACGCTGTAGATGCCGGGCGCGCCGTCGGCGCGGACGATGGCGTCTTCGCGGACCCGGATCCAGCGGTTCTGGTACACGACCCTGGAGCCGGTGCAGACGATTTCCGGCGTGTCGCCGTGCGGGTTCGATTCGTTCATCCGCTCCCTCGCGGTCGGTCTTGTAATGGCCGCCGCATGGGGATGGCGTGCCCCATGCGGTCGGCTGGCTTCTTATAGCAGCGCGTCCAGCGCGATCGGCAGGTCGCGAATCCGCCGGCCGGTCGCGTGCCAAACCGCGTTCGCCACCGCCCCGGCCACGCCGGTGATGCCGATCTCGCCGATGCCCTTCGCCGCCAGCGGGCCCAGGTGCTCGTCCTCCTCCGGCACGACGATCAACTCGATGTCCGGCACGTCCGCGTTCACCGGCACGTGGTATTCGCCCAGGTTGGCGTTGGCGATGCGCCCGTAGCGCGGGTCGCGCAGCGAGTGCTCGTGCAGTGCCATCGACAGGCCCCACACGATGCCGCCCAGCAGCTGGCTGCGCCCGGTCTTGGCGTTGAGCAGCCGCCCCACCGCGTAGGCCGCCACGATGCGCGGCACGCGGATCTCGCCCAGCGCCGCGTCCACCCGCACCTCCACGAACACCGCGCCGAAGGAGTGCTTGGAGAATTTCTCGGCGTCCGGCCCGGGCGTGGCGCGCACTCTGGCTTCCAGCGCCTTTTCGTCGTGGCGCGACGCCAGCGCCTCCAGCGTCTCGCCGCGTGCCGGGTCCTGCCCGTGGCGCAGCCGGCCCTCCTTGAGCTCGACCAGCTCGTGCTCCACGCCGTGCAGCGGCGAGTTCTCGTCCGCCATCGCCAGCTCGATCAGCCGCGTGCGCAGTGCCTCGCACACGTCGTGCACGGCCGCACCGGCGCTGGCGGCGCTCATGGAGCCGCCGGACACCGGCGCCATCGGCAGCGCCGAATCGCCGATGGACAGTGCGATGCGCGAGGGCGGCAGCTCCAGCGTGTCGGCCGCCACCTGCGTCAGCAGCGTCCAGGTGCCGGTGCCCAGGTCGTGCGTGCCGCACTGCACTTGCACGCGGCCGTCCGGCAGCAGCGCGGCCCGGGCTTCCGAGGGCATGCGCTTGGCCGGGTAGGTGGCGGTCGCCATGCCCCAGCCGACCAGCGCGTCGCCGTCGCGCATCGCGCCCGGCTGCAGCTCGCGGCGCGACCAGCCGAAGGCCTCCGCCCCGCGCGCGTAGCACTCGCGCAAGGATTTGCTGGAGTAGGGCATGCCGCGCTCGGCGTCGAAGTCCGAGTGGTTGCGCAGCCGGAACGCCAGCGGATCGATGCCGGCCGCGTGCGCCAGCTCGTCCATGGCGGACTCCAGCGCGAAGCTGCCCGTGGCCTCGCCCGGCGCGCGCTGGAAGGTGGGCACGCCCACGTTCAGCGGTACCAGCCGGTGCGAGGTCGCAACGTTGTCGCAGGCGTACAGGAAGCGCGAAACCAGCGCCGAAGGCTCAACCCAGTCCTCGATGCGCGCCGTCTCGGTGTGCACGTGGTGCTCCAGCGCCGTGAGCCGGCCGTCCTGCGCCGCGGCGAGCCGGAACGCCTGCTCGGTGAAGGGCCGGTTGCCCACGGGCCCGAACATCTGCGTGCGCTCCACCATCAGCCGCACCGGCCGCTGCGCTTCGCGCGCCGCCATCGCCGCCAGCACCACGTGCGACCAAGCGGAGCCCTTGCTGCCGAAGGCGCCGCCGACGAAGGGGTTCACCACGCGCACCTTCTCCGCGTCGATGCCCAGCCGCTGCGCCACCGTCTGCCGCACGCCATGCACGTACTGCGTGGCGTCCCACAGCGTCAGCTCGTCGCCGTCCCACGCGGCCAGCGTGGCGTGCGTCTCCAGCGGGTTGTGGTGCTCCAGCGGTGTGGTGTAGGTGGCTTCATGCCGGTGCGCCGCCTCGGCCCAGCCGCCCTGCGCGTCGCCGCGCGCGCTGTCCGGCTCCTGGCCTTGCGCCTCCTTGGGCGGGTGTGCCTCGGCCTTGGCCTGCCCGAAGTCCAGCACGGGCGTCTCTTCCTCGTACTCGACCTTCAGCAGCCGCGCCGCCTGGCGCGAGGCTTCCAGCGTCTCGGCCACCACCACGGCGATGGGCTGGCTGTCGTAGTGCACCCGGTCGTCCTGCAGCAGCGACAGCGTGCGCCCGGCCGGCGGCTTGATGCCGGCCTGCCCGCCCTCGGGCAGGCGCGGCGCGTTGAAGGGCGTCATCACCAGCAGCACGCCGGGCTCGCGCTTCGCGGCGCTGTCGTCGATGGCGCGCACGCGCCCGCAGGCGATGCGGCTCAGCACCATCGTCGCGTGCGCGAGGCCCGGGGCGTCGAAGTCGGCCGCGTAGCGGGCCTCGCCGCAGACTTTCAGGGGACCGTCCACGCGGGAGAGGCCGCCGCCGAGCCGGCCGTCCTGTTCGCCGCCGGCAGCGGGCGTCACGGTCATGGGAAGGGGAGATGCGTCCATGGCGTTGTCCTGCAGAGGCTGCGCTCAGAGCGTGCTGCCGCGTGCGGCGCGCGCGAGGGCGCGGCGCACGGCGCGGCGCGCCAGCTCGATCTTGAAGTCGTTGTGGCCGAAGCCGCGGGCGCCGGCGAGCAGCGCGTCGGCGGCGTCGGAGGCCGCGGCGGCGTCATCGGGCAGGCGCCCGACCAGCGCCTGCTCCGCCGCCACCACGCGCCAGGGCTTGTGGGCCACGCCGCCCAGCGCCAGGCCCGCGCGCTCCACGCGGCCGTCGCCGTCCAGCTCCAGCGCCACCGCCACGGACACCAGCGCGAAGGCGTAGCTGGCGCGGTCGCGCAGCTTCAGGTAGTGGCTGTGGCCGGCCGCTTTCGACGGCGGCAGCTCGACGGCGGTGACCAGCTCATCCGGCTCGATTTCCGTGTCGCGCTCGGGCGTGTCGCCCGGCAGCCGGTGGAAGTCCGCCAGCGCCAGCGTGCGCTCGCCGCGGGCACTGCGCAGCAGCACGCGCGCGTCCAGCGCTGCCAGCGCCACGGCCATGTCCGACGGGTGCGTCGCGATGCAGTGCTCGCTGGCGCCGAGGATGGCGTGCTGACGGTTGAAGCCCTGGAGCGCGTCGCAGCCGGTGCCCGGCTCGCGCTTGTTGCAGCGCTTGAAACCGTCGTCGTAGAAGTAGAGGCAGCGGGTGCGCTGCAGCAGGTTGCCGCCAACGGTGGCCATGTTGCGCAGCTGCTGCGTGGCGCCGGCCAGCAGGGCACGCGCCAGCAGCGGGTAGCACTGGCGCACCTGGGCGTCGTCGGCCGCGTCGCTGTTGCGCACGCCCGCGCCCAGGCGCAGGCCGCCGTCGGGCAGCGGCTCGATCGCGTCCCAGGGCAGGCGGCTGACGTCGACGAGCTTGCAGGGGCGGGCGATGCCGCCCTTCATGAGGTCCAGCAGGTTGGAACCGCCGGCGATGGCCGCCACGCCGGGCTGTGCCATCAGCGTCAGGGCCTCGTCAAGGGAGCCGGGGCGCTGGTAGAGGAAGCTGTCCATGTCGCGCGCTCCTCAGCCCGGGTTCGAGTCCAGCGCCTGCCGCACCGCACGCACGATGTTCGGATAGGCGCCGCAGCGGCAGAGGTTGCCGCTCATGCGCTCGCGGATCTCGTCGTCGCTCAGCGGGCCCTCGATGCGGCACAGGTCCGGCGTGACGGCGCTGGCGCGGCCGGCCCGGGCCTCGTCCAGCAGCGCCACCGCCGAGCAGATCTGCCCGGGCGTGCAGTAGCCGCACTGGAAGGCGTCCTGCTCGATGAAGGCCGCCTGCACCGGGTGCAGCGCCTCGGGCGTGCCCAGGCCTTCGACGGTGGTGAGGCTGCGGCCCTCGCACATCACCGCCAGCGTCAGGCAGCTGTTGATGCGGCGCCCGTCCACCAGCACGGTGCAGGCGCCGCACTGGCCGCGGTCGCAGCCTTTCTTGGTGCCGATGAGCTTCAGGTGCTCGCGCAGCGCGTCGAGCAGCGTGACGCGGGGCTCCACTTCCAGCTCATGGGGCTGGCCGTTGAGTTCGAAGGCGATGCGGCAACGGGGCGTTTCGGCCGCGGCCGGCGGGGCCGTGGCGGGGGTGACGGGCTGGTCCATGGCGGGCGGGGCGCGGCGGGCGCGAGGCGTGAAGCGGTCGCGCTCATCGGCAAGGGCTGTTCCTGGCAAAGCCGCGGCTGCCGGGCCGGCTCGGCCGGCGCGGCCCGGGGACAATCGCTCTGGACGGGCCGCGCGCCGGCCCGGGCAATCTCACTTCAAACAAGGAAACAGGGCACATGGGCCATCCGCCAGGAAAGAACGAGCCAGGGCTGACCACGACCATCGTCCACGGCGACCGCGCCTCCGGCGTGGAGCACGGCGGCCTGCGCAAGCCGATCCACACCTCGGTGCAGTACGGCTTCGAGCGGGTGGAGGACCTGATCGGCGTGTTCCAGGGCACGCTCAAGGGCGGCTTCAACTACGCGCGCCAGGGCACGCCGACCACCGCGGCGCTGGAGGCCAAGCTGACGCGGCTGGAGCAGGGCGCCGGCACTATCTGCTTCTCCACCGGCATGGCGGCGATCTCGGCGGTGTTCCTCACGCTGCTGCGCGCCGGCGACCACTTGGTGGCCAGCAAGTTCGTGTTCGGCAACACCAACAGCCTCTTCGGCACGCTGCGCCGCTTCGGGGTCGAGGTCACGACGGTGGACGCGGGCTCGGTGGACGCCGTGAGGGCGGCGCTGCGGCCCGAGACGCGGATGGTGTTCGTCGAGACCATCGCCAATCCCGGCACGCAGGTGCCGGACCTGGAGGCCATCGGCGAGCTCTGCCGCGAGCGCCGGCTGCTCTACGTGGTGGACAACACCGTCACCTCGCCGGCGCTGTTCCGCCCGCGCGGCGTGGGCGCGAGCCTGGTGGTGCACTCGCTGACCAAGACCATCGCCGGCCACGGCGTCGCGCTGGGCGGCTCGGTCACCGACACCGGGCTGTTCGACTGGCGCGACTGCCCGGCCATCTTCGAGGCCTACCGCGGCGGCGACCCGGCGCAATGGGGCCTGCTGCAGCTGCGCAAGAAGGGCCTGCGCGACATGGGCGCGGCGCTGTCGGCCGAGCAGGCGCACCAGATCGCCACCGGCGCGGAGACGCTGGCGCTGCGCGTGCGGCAAAGCAGCGACACCGCGCTGCGCTTGGCGGCCTTCCTGGAGGCGCATCCGGCCGTGGCGCGCGTGCACTATCCCTGGCTGGCCTCGCATCCGCAGCACGAGCGGGCGCGGCGCTGGTTCCAGGGCGGCTCGTGGCTGCTGTCCTTCGAGCTGCGCGACGCGGCGCGCACGGTCGAGGTGCTCAACCGGCTGCGCCTGCCCATCAAGGCCACGGGGCTGGGCGACACGCGCACGCTGGTGATTCCGGTGGCGCCGACGATCTTCTGGGAGGCCGGCCCGGCGGTGCGGGCCGACATGGGCATCGCCGACGGGCTGGTGCGCGTGTCGATCGGCCTGGAGGACGCGCAGGAGCTGATCGACGACTTCGGTCAGGCGCTGGGCGCCTGAGCCGCCGCGCCGGCCCGGAGCCCGCCAGGCCCTCTGCCGGACGTGACCGAGCGAGCACTTAGACTTCCGCCCATGCCCATCATCGACGTCACTCACCCCCTGGTGAAGCACAAGATCGGCCTGCTTCGCGAGGCCGGCATCTCCACCAAGAAATTCCGCGAGCTCACGCACGAACTCGCCAGCCTGCTGGCCTACGAGGCCACGGCCGACTTCCCGCTGGAAAAGACCACCATCGACTGCTGGAGCGGTCCGGTGGAGGTGGTCCAGATCAGCGGCCTGAAGGTCACCGTGGTGCCCATCCTGCGCGCGGGCCTGGGCATGCTCGACGGCGTGCTGGACATGGTGCCCAACGCCAAGATCAGCGTGGTGGGCCTGTCGCGCAACCACGAGACGCTGCAGCCCGAGCACTACTTCGAGAAGTTCGTCGGCCACTTGGACCAGCGCACGGCACTGATCGTGGACCCGATGCTCGCCACCGCCGGCTCGATGATCGCCACCATCGACCTGCTCAAGTCGCGTGGCTGCAAGGACATCCGCGCGCTGGTGCTGGTGGCCGCGCCCGAAGGCATCGCCGCGCTGCAGGCCGCGCACCCGGACGTGCGCTGCTGGACCGCCGCGGTGGACTCGCACCTCAACGAGCTGGGCTACATCATCCCGGGTCTGGGCGACGCGGGCGACAAGATCTTCGGCACCAAGGACGAGGAGACGCGCTGACAGCCAGAGCGCGTCTGCACGGAGAGCAAGAGGAAGAAGAGGCGGCCCGCGGGCCGCCTCTTTTCGTTGGAGGACGGTTCCTCAAGCGCTGCGCCGCTTGGGCCGCAGCGGCGTCACCACCGCCTTGGCGCGCTTGGCCGGCGCCACCGCGGCCACCACCGGGACGATGCCCGCCGTTGCGGCCGCGGCCGGCGAGAGCGCCACGCGCGACAGCCGCTGCGCATTGGCCGTCACGCGCTTGTGCACCGGCTTGAGCCCGGCCGCCGTCACGCCCGGCATCGCGCGCAGCCAGGGGCTGGGGTCCATCCAGGCCTGCGGCTTCCACCACGCGCTCATCAGCGCCAGCGCCGCGTTCTGCTGCGCCTGCCACATCTGCAGCATCACGGCGAAGGCGGATTCGCCCACCGCCTCCAGCTTCTCCGCGCCCATGCGGTGGAATTCCTTGAGGTCGCGCGCCGATGGCGTGTGACCGGCGAGCGCCATGCGTGCGCTGCGGTGCGCGATGACCTGTGGTGTCGACAGGGCGATCTCCCACATCGTCTGCGCGTTGCGCCACCACGGCGCCAGGGATGAGAGGGACTGCATGGGTAAATCTCCAGGGTTCGGGATGGCACGACCCAGGCAAATGGGACGCCCGGCCGGGCGCATCGGCGCCCGTGGCGCGGCCTGCGCCGAACCTACTCAGGCCAGTCCCAGCGCCCCGGCCGCGGCGCCCGCCGCGATCAGCCACAGCGGGCTGAGGCGCCAGCGCCATGACACCAGCGCGCTGCCGGCGAACAGCGCCAGCGCGCCCAGGTGCGCGTGCGCGGGCTCGGCCAGCAGCCAGCCGGTGGACAGCAGCAGCGCCACCGTCAGCGGCGCCAGGCCGCCGGTGAAGGCGCGCACCTCGCGGCTGTCGCGCCGGCGGCGGCTCCAGTGCGCCAGCGCCAGCGTGAGCACGCTGGAGGGCAGCAGGATGCCGGCCATGGTGGCGACGGCTCCCGTCACGCCGCCGATCTGCCAGCCCAGCACCGCCACGAACAGCACGTTGGGCCCGGGCGCGGACTGCGCCAGCGCGATGGACTGGCTGAAGTCGGCACTGCTGATCCAGCCGTGCTCGCGCACCAGGAAGCGGTGCATCTCGGGCGCGGTGGTGATCGCGCCGCCGATGGACAGCAGCGACAGCAGCATGAAATGCAGGACCAGCTGTGCCCAGTCGGCCCAGCCCAGCGCGGTGGCGGCAGCGCTCATTTCGACGGCCTTTCGGCGCCCAGCCTCCACCAGGCCCACAGCACCGAGCCCACGCCCACGCTGCCCAGCACCCACGGCAGCGGCCAGTGCAGCACCAGGATCAGCACCAGCGACAGCGCCACCACGCCCATCGCCGCCAGCCAGCCCAGCGGGCTCTTGCGCAGCGAGGGCAGCAGCTTCAGGCCCATGGCGAGCACCAGCCCGGCGGCCACGGCAGCCATGCCGCGCAGCGCGCCGGCCACGGGCGCGAGATTGCTGAAGCGGCCGTACAGCGCCACCAGCACCAGCACGATCAGCGTCGGCACGGCGGTGAGGCCCAGCAGCGCCGCCGCGGCGCCGCGCAGGCCGAAGTGGCGGTGGCCGAACATCAGCGACATGTTCACGATGTTGGGCCCGGGCAGCACCTGCCCGAGAGCCAGCAACTCCAGGAACTCCGCCTTGGTCAGCCAGCCCAGCCGTTCGACCAGCTCGTGCTGCGCCACCGGCAGCACGCCGCCGAAACCCTGCAGCGCCAGCCGGTTGAAGGCCAGCGCCAGCGCCCACGCGCTGCGCGGCCGGTGGGCGGGACCTTCCTCGTTCAACGGTTCACCTGGAGCGCTTCCGGGTTGACGATGTTGATGGGTTGCTTGTTGAGGTAGGCCAGCACGTTGTCGAAGGCCGCGCCGAAGTACAGCTCGTAGCTGTCCTGCTCCACGTAGCCGATGTGCGGCGTGCACACGGCGTTCTCCAGCCGCAGCAGTGGGTGGCCCTGCAGGGTGGGCTCGGACTCGAACACGTCCACCGCCGCCATGCCCGGGTGGCCCTTGTTCAGCGCTGACACCAGCGCGTTCTCCTCCAGCAGCTCGGCGCGCGAGGTGTTGACGAAGAGCGAGGTGGGCTTCATGCGCGAGAGGTCCTCCAGCGTCACGATGCCGCGCGTGTCGTCGTTCAGGCGCAGGTGCAGGCTCAGCACGTCGCAGCGCTCGAAGAAGTCCTGCTTGCTGCTGGCCACCAGGTGGCCGTCGGCC
Organism: Azohydromonas australica DSM 1124; assembly: GCF_000430725.1. GTDB lineage: Bacteria > Pseudomonadota > Gammaproteobacteria > Burkholderiales > Burkholderiaceae_C > Azohydromonas > Azohydromonas australica. Next base: position 8,505 of record NZ_AUMO01000098.1, on the reverse strand, counting down.
TGGGCCTTGGCCAGGGAGGCGTCGCGGCCCCACACCAGCACGTCCATGCCGAAGGCGCGTGCGTAGCCGGCCACGATCTGGCCGATCTTGCCGTAGCCCCACAGGCCCAGCGTCTTGCCGCGCAGCACCATGCCCACGCCGAAGTTCGGCGGCATCGAGGCGGCCTTGAGCCCGGACTGCTGCCACGCGCCGTGCTTGAGGTTGCTGATGTACTGCGGCAGCCGCCGCATGGCGGCCATGATCAGCGCCCACGTCAGCTCCGCTGGTGCCACCGGCGAGCCCACGCCCTCGGCCACGGCGATGCCCAGCCGCGTGCAGGCCTCGATGTCGATGTGCGGTCCCACGCGGCCGGTCTGCGCGATCAGCCGCAGCTTGGGCAGCTTCTCCAGCAGCAGGCGCGGGAACTGCGTGCGCTCGCGTATGAGCACCAGCACCTCCGCGTCGCGCAGACGTACCGAGAGCTGTCCTATGCCCTTGACGGTATTGGTGAACACCTTGGCGTTGAGGTGTTCGAGCTTGCTGGCGCAGCGCAGTTTGCGTACCGCGTCCTGGTAGTCGTCGAGGATGATGATGTTCATGGGCAGCGCGGATTCTGCCTGCGCCGCTCGGCGAGCCCTCCGAGAGGAGGCTCGCGACGCCCTCAAAAGGCGCCGCCGCGGGCCCTCAGCGCCGCGGGGGTGCCGCCGGCGCGGAGGCCAGGCGCCGGGTCTGAAAGTGCCGGTCCACCGCCGTCATGCGCCGCTGCGCTTCGGACTCGCTGCTGTGCCGCGCCACCAGCCCGAACACCGCCGAGCGCAGGTGCCACAGCTCCTGCAGCCCCGGGCTCACGCGCACGCGGGCGCGCAGCCGCTCCGCCTCGTCGCCCGGCAAGCCTTCCAGGGCCGCCTCGAAGGCTTGCCGAACTTCGTCGGACAGGCCGTCCGACCACGGCCACAGCCAGCGCGTCAGGTAGCGCCAGCGGCTGTCATACGTGCCGAAGCTGGTCGCCCCGGGTGCGCAGACTTCGGTACGGGAACAGGAGCGGCGGAAGAATTTCATGGCTCGCGACAAGGATTGCGTCGCATTGTGGAAGCAGCGCCTCGCACCCGAACCTGTGAAATAAGCCGCTTGACAGTCGTATTTCAATCCGTAACGGACTGTGAAAATTCCGCAGCCCCTTGGGCCCGAAGCGGTTTGCCGGCTCGCAGCCCGTGGCCGGCGGCCCGGCCGACCGGGCGTTTCGGCTGGAGAAGGAAGGGCAATGCCGGCGAGCGGCGGAGCGTCGTCCGCCGCTGTGCCACCGCGGCCTTGGCGGGCCGCGGTGCCGCGCTTCACATCAGCGGCGTGTTGCGGATCAGGCCCACGGCCACGCCTTCGAGCGCGAAGTCGTTGCTGCCGGGGGCGATGCGGATGGGCTGGAACTCGGGGTTCTCGGGCAGCAGCTCGATGCCCGCGCGCGTGCGCTGGAAGCGCTTGACCGTGACCTCGTCGCCCAGGCGGGCCACGACGATCTGGCCGTTGCGCGCGTCGTCGGCCTTCTGCACTGCCAGCAGGTCGCCGTCGAGGATACCCGCGTCGCGCATGCTCATGCCGCGCACGCGCAGCAGGTAGTCGGGCTTGGCGGGGAAAAGCGCGGGGCTGACCTGGTAGAGCTGGTCGATGTGCTCCTGGGCCAGGATCGGGCTGCCGGCGGCCACGCGGCCCACCAGCGGCAGCGACAGCGCGGCGGCCATGATGGTGGAGGGCAGCGGCGCGTCCTCGGCGCGCGCGGAGCGCAGCGCGCGCAGCGTGTCGGACTTCAGCCGGATGCCGCGCGAGGTGCCGCCCACGAGCTCGATGGCGCCCTTGCGCGCCAGCGCCTGCAGGTGCTCCTCGGCGGCGTTGGCGGAGCGGAAGCCCAGCTGCGCCGCGATCTCGGCGCGCGTCGGCGGCGCGCCGGTGCGCTCGATGGCCTCCTGTACCAAGTCGAACACCTGCTGCTGGCGGGGCGTGAGGGTGGTATTCATGGGGCGGCTCAGGCGGCTGGTGGAATTGCTGCGCGCTGCGGCCTGCGGCCGGGCGCGAGGGCGGGGGTCGGAATCCATACCTGTATTTTCATCCATGGAGTGAGCGCATGCAAAGCCGATTTGCCGTGCCGCGTGCTTCGCGGGCGCCGCGGCGGGCCCGCATGAAAAACGGCGCCCCGCAGGCGCCGCTCGTCGATCCGGGGCGGGCCGCCGCGCGGCCCCGTGGGTGTCAGACCACGTTGAGCTTCACGTCCACGTTGTTGCGCGTGGCGTTCGAGTACGGGCAGACCTCGTGCGCCTCGGCCACCAGCTTCTCGGCGGCGGCGCGGTCCATGCCGGGGATGGAGATGTCCATGTCCACCTGGATGCCGAAGGCACCGGGCTTGTTGGCGTGCGGGCCGATGGCGACCTTCGAGGTGATCGACACCTCGCCCGGCAGCTGCAGCTTCTGGCGTCCGGCCACCGCCTTCATCGCGCCGATGAAGCAGGCCGAGTAGCCCGCGGCGAAGAGCTGTTCCGGGTTCGTGCCCTGGCCGTCGTCGCCGCCCAGCGCCTTGGGCGTGGACAGCGTCACCGTCAGGCGCCCGTCGTCGGACTTCGCGCTGCCGGCGCGGCCACCCGTGGCGGTGGCGTTGGCGGTGTAGAGGGCTTTTTCGATCGCCATGGTCTTCCTCGTGAGGGTTGTTGGAGGGGCAGGCAGTGTAGGTAGCCGGCGCCCCGCAAGGCCCGGGGAACGTCCCTGCCGCAACCAAGGGAATACGGCTTGCCGAACGGCTGCCCATCACAGCTCCCTTTCTCCGGCAACCCGATGACCGCCAACAACCTTCCCGCGGCGCTGCGCCGTTCCCTGCGCCGCACTTTCGGCCTGCGCGAGTTGCGCGAAGGCCAGCAGGCCGTGATCGAGCGCGTGCTCGCCGGCCAGGACACGCTGGCCGTCATGCCCACCGGGGCCGGCAAGTCGCTGTGCTACCAGCTGCCCGCGCTGCACCTGGACGGGCGCACGGTGGTGGTGTCGCCGCTGATCGCGCTGATGCACGACCAGGCCAGCAAGTTGGGAGAGGCAGGCGTGGAGGCCGCGCAGCTCAACAGCGCGCGGCCCGCGTCCGAGCAGAAGGACTCCATGGCGCGCATCGCCGAGGCGCGCAGCGACATCGTGTTCACCACGCCCGAGCGGCTGGAGGACGTGAACTTCATCGAGACGCTGCGCCAGGCCGGCGTGGCGCTGCTGGTGGTGGACGAGGCGCACTGCATTTCGCAGTGGGGGCACGACTTCCGCCCGGCCTTCCTGGGCATCGGCACCGCGCTGCGCGCGCTGGGCAACCCGCCCGTGCTGGCGCTCACGGCCACCGCCACCGACCAAGTCATCGTCGACATCCGCCGCCACCTCGGGCGCCCGGAGCTGCAGGTGGTGGACACCGGCGTGTACCGGCCCAACCTGCGGCTGCAGGTGGCCGTGTGCGACAGCGAAAAGCACAAGTTCGAGACGCTGCAGCGGGCGCTGGCCAAGACCGACGGGCCGGGCATCGTCTACGCCGCAACGGTCAAGACCTGCGAGGAGATCTACCAGCGCCTGGGCGCCGCGGGCGAGTCCGTCACGCGCTACCACGGCAAGCTGCGCGCGGCCGAGCGCCAGGCCAACCAGGAGCGCTTCATGAGCGGGCAGGCGCGGGTGATGGTGGCGACCAACGCCTTCGGCATGGGCATCGACAAGGCCGACCTGCGCTTCGTGCTGCACTACCAGCTCCCCGGCAGCCTGCTGGCCTACTACCAGGAGGCCGGCCGCGCCGGGCGCGACGGCGAGGCCGCCGACTGCGCGCTGCTCTACCACCGTCCGGACCGCCAGGTGCAGCAGTTCTTCCTCGCGCGCAGCCGGCCCGACCGCGACGAGCTGCGCGCGGTGCTGGACGCGCTGAGCCAGGCGCCGCTGTCGGCGGCGGCGTTGCTGCAGCGCTTGCCGGGCTTCACGCGCCACCGCCTCATGCACGTGCTGACGCTGCTGCGCGACGCGGGCGCGGTGCGCGCCAACCGCACGCGCGCGTGGTCGCTGCTGCCGGGCGCCGAGTCGCTGGACCTGGCGCCGCTGGTGGCGGACCACGACGCCCGCGCCGAGCACGAGCACGAGGCGCTGGAGCGCATGGTGTTTTATGCCCAGACCGGCCTGTGCCGCTGGCGCGTGCTGCTGGAGCATTTCGAGCAGGAGCCGCCTTTCGAGGGCGAGCATTGCGGGCACTGCGACAACTGCCTGAACTTCGCTGCGGCGCAGGAGGCGGTGCAGGCGGAGGCGCCGCGGCCGGCCGTCGCCGCCGCCGCAACGGCGGCGGCCAACGAGTCGATCCCGGCCGCAGCGCTGCAGGAGCAGCCGCGCCCGCAGGCAGTGACGCAGGGGCCGGCCTCGGCCTTGCCCGAGGCGCCGGTCGCTGCGGCAGCCCCGCCCAGCCTGCGCAAGCCCGGCAAGCCGCTGTCGCTGTCCGCGCCGGCGCCGTTCCAGGTCGGCGACCCGGTGCGCGTGCCGCGCTACGGCAGCGGCCACGTCGCCTCGGCCAGCGCGGAGGAAGTGGCGATCAAGTTCCCCGACGGGCGCACGCGGCGCTTCGTGGCGCAGTACGTCCAGCGTGAGCAGGGCGGCGCGGGCATGCCGCCGCAGGGCGCGGCCGTGGCTTGAGAGACGGGGGCGCGGTCCGGCGGCCGGACGCGCGCGCGAGATCAGCCTGCCCGGGATCGATGCGAATCCAACGGTAGCCCGGCGCGCATGCCGCGCCGGCTGCCTGCAGTGTGTGCTGGATCAACGAATGGTTGATTCTTCCATGGCACGTGGCCGCGGCTTGATGCGTCTCAAGCATTCGTCGGCTCTTTGCCGGCGCGCACGGCCGCGGTGCTCGCGGCTCTGAGAAGCAGTCAAACACTTGAGCCCGATAAAGCGGGTTTTGACCCGCCAAACCTCCTCAATAGCGGCCGCCGCAGCTCGTACGATCGATGGTGCGTGCTTATTCAACTAAACAACAAGGGCAAAGGCCTGATTCCAAAGCGCTATTGAGAGTGAAACAATGGCTGGGTCTGCCACTGCGGGGACACGGCCATGTCGAGAACAGCGAGCGGTAGCGAAGTGCTGGAGCAGGCGCAGCAGGCGTTGCGCGAGGCCAAGACGGTGGAGGAGCTGCGCCAGGCGCAGGCGGTGGTACTGCCGCTGCTGTTGGGCCTGTCCATCGAGCAGACCGCTGCGGCGCTGGGCGTCTCAGTAGGCTGGGCGTGCCAGCTGCGCCGGCGCTTCATCACTGCGGGCCACCTCGTGCGGCGCACGCGGCCTGCGCAGGGGCCACGCGCTTACCTCAGTCGAGTCGAGGAAGAGGTCTTGCTGGAGCCCTTCGTCGAGCGTGCACGCCAGGGCCAGATCGTCGTGGCGGCCGAGATCCGCGCAGCGCTGGAGCAGCGTCTGGGCAAGCGCACGGCACCCTCCACGGTCTACAACTTGTTGCGCCGCCATGGCTGGCGAAAGCTCGCACCCGACCGGGTGCATCCGCAGGGCGATCCGCCAGCACAGCGGCGGTGGAAAAAAAAGGTTGCCCCGAAAACTGGCTGAGCTGCAGACGAGGCCTTGGCGCGGCCTGAGCGAGCGCGCGCCGCTGCGCGTGATGTTCCAGGACGAGGCACGCTTCGGACGCATCGTGGATCTGCGCCGCTGCTGGTGCCCCAAGCCCTGGCGCCCCGTGTGTCGCGCCGTCGTCAGCCGTCAGTACACCTATGCCTATGCCGCTGCATCGATCAGCGACGGGCAACTCGACACGCTGGTGCTGCCACACGTCAACGCCGAGTGCATGCAGCTCTTCGTCGATGAAGTGGCGCGGCGCCACCCCAACGAGCGCATCGTGCTGGTCATCGACGGTGCCGGTTGGCATCACGAGGCGGCTGTGCAGTGGCCGCCCAACGTGCGACCGCTGTTCCTGCCGCCTTACTCACCCGAGCTCAACCCCGTGGAGCACCTGTGGGACGAGTTGCGCGAGAAGTACTTCCACAACCGCTTCTTCGACAGCCTCGAAGCCGTCGAGAACCAGCTCGAACACGCGCTGCGCAGCCTCGAACACGATCCCCAGCGCGTGCGATCCATTACCGCTTGGTCTTGGATCATTACTTCACTTCCAAATTGAAGTTGGAATCAGTCGTTGAAGTCCAGCGGCAGGCCTACGTAGTTTTCGGCCACTGTGCGCGCCGCTGCTTCAGAGCGCAGCACGTAATCGAGCTCGGCGCTCTGGAACTTGGCGTTGATACCGCCGTCGTCAGGAAAGCGGTGCATCAGGCTGGTGAACCACCAGGAAAAACGCTCGGCTTTCCAGATGCGTGCCAGGCAGCGCTGCGAGTAGCCATCGATGCCGGCTTGCGACTTCTCCACGTAGTACTCGATGAGCGCCTGGGAGAGGTATTTCACGTCCGTGGCGGCCAGGTTCAGGCCCTTGGCGCCGGTGGGCGGAACGATGTGCCCGGCGTCTCCGGCCAGGAACATGCGCCCGAAGCGCAGTGGCTCGGTCACGAAGCTTCGCAGCGGTGCGATGCTCTTCTCCAGGGACGGGCCTGTCACCAGCTTCTCGCGCCCTTCCTCGTCCAGCCGCAGGCGCAGCTCGGCCCAGAAAGCCTCGTCGCTCCACTGCTCCACCTTGTCGGTCAGCGGTACCTGCAGGTAGTAGCGGCTGCGCGTCTTGCTGCGCTGCGAGCACAGGCCGAAGCCGCGAGGGCTGTTGATGTAGATGAGCTCGTCGGCCACCGGCGGCGTGTCCGACAGCAAGCCCAGCCAGCCGAAGGGGTACACCTTCTCGTACTCCGTGATGGCGCCGCGCGGGACGCTGGCACGGCAGACACCGTGAAAGCCGTCGCAGCCTGCAATGAAATCACACTGGATCTCGTGTGTCTTGCCGTCCTTTTCGTAAGTCACCGAAGGATGGGTGGTGTCGAAGCCATGGACCGCCACGTTGCGGGCCTCGTAGACGGTTGGCAACCCCAAGGCTCGACGCGCTTCTATCAGGTCGCGCGTGACCTCGGTCTGGCCATAGACCATCACGTTCTTGCCGCCGGTGAGGTGGTTGAGGTCGATGCGGTGGCGCTTGCCATCGAAGAGCAGCTCGATGCCGCCGTGCACCAGGCCCTCTTGATGCATGCGGCTGCCTGCACCCACCTCGTCGAGCAGGTCGACCGCCACCTGCTCCAGGATGCCGGCGCGGATGCGCCCGAGCACGTACTCGGCGCTCTGGCGTTCGAGGATGACGGCGTCGATGCCGGCCTTGTGGAGCAGTGCTCCCAGTAGCAAGCCGGACGGTCCGGCGCCAATGATTGCAACCTGAGTTCGCATGGGTGTTCGCTTTGGTCAGTGAATGGGTGGGAACCGCTGCCTGGCGCCATGAACGCGCCGGCCAGCGACTTTTCGGTGGGCGCTGGCGCGCCCCAGACGCAAGAGTGAGCTTCAGGCCTGGGCCAGCTCCTGGTGTCTTTGCTGCTCCAGCAGCCGCGCGATGACGCGACACGCGCGTACGGCGCCTGCGTCGACGTGAATGTCCAGCCAGGTCGCCTGTTGGCCGAACTGCACCATGTTGCGGTGCTGCGCCTCGATGACAGTCTTGTCCTCGTCAAAGGTGAACTTGGTCTGCTCGATGACCGTGTCGATCGTCTCGGGCATGTCCGGGTGCCTGTTGCTGGCCATGCTCCAGAAGTAGTGCGCCGTGGTTTCGGTCTCCGGTGTGATGCCGTGGAAGCCGCGCATGTGAAAGCCTCCTCGGTTCGAGTCGTCCAGCGCACCATGTCCCGGCTCGATGGCATCGGTCCAGATGCGCAGGTGCGTGAGGTCGAACTTAATCTCCTGCCAGCGGTCACAGGTTTCGCCGAAAGGCCAGGCCGCCTTGTAGGTGGGCGGGGGCGGCGTGCCCGGCATCAGGCGCACTACCTTCACGCAGTCTCCCTCGGCCGTGACTTTCATCTGAGCGTTCATGTGCTGGCGCGCATTACCGCAGATGGTCTTGAGGTGCACGTAGCCCAGGTGGGAAAGATTCAGCAGGTTGTCGTGAATGAGCTGGTACGGCGCGTCGTAGTGGTAGGCACCGCTGCCGAACTTGTAGCGTGGGTCGTCGTGATGCGGGTAGGCCGGGGCCTCCTTTGTCGGCGCGGCGCCTTCGGTGCTGAGCATCCAGATCCAGACGATCTGGTTTTTTTCTAGGACGGCAGAACTTGCTGAACGTTGAATCCTCCAAGAGAGATCGTTTGCTGCCACGCGGAGGTGTGCGATGGCGCGACTTTCTTGCAGAGGTGTGCCGCAGCGGGTCCAACTGCTGTCGGTGTTGAGGCAGCAATGCCCGGCGTGCGCTGAGTCGCTGCACTGGCGCTACGAGAACCGCCGCACGGTGGTGACGCTGGGCGGCATGCTGGGACTGCGCATGCGGATCTCACGCTGCGAGAACGTGTCGTGCGAGCGCTACCACCAGCCCTACCGCCCCGAGGCTGAAGGAGCGCTGGTGCTGCCCCAGCATGAGTTCGGGCTGGACGT
>NZ_AUMO01000097.1 GCF_000430725.1 Azohydromonas australica DSM 1124 | reverse complement strand
ACGCGCGCGTGCTGCGCTTCCACGTAGTAGGTGCGCTCCAGCCGGTTGCGGTCCTGCGTGCGGCCCGCGCGCAGCCGCGCGGAGAAGCGGTCCTCGTCCAGGCTCTTGAGCGTCTCCACGTTGCCCGCCACCAGGTTGTGCCAGAGCCGGGGCTGGGCGTAGGAGCGCACGTCGAACTCCCAAAGCTTGCGCTGGCTGCCCAGCGCGAAGTTGTTGCGCGCGGTCCAGTCCAGGCCGAAGGGGCGGCGGTGGAAATGCTCCAGCGAGAAGCGCGGGCCGGTGTCGCTGCTGTAGCCCACGCCCAGCGTGGCGTTCTGCAGCCGCTGCTCGCGCACGCGCACCGTCACGGGCGTGGCCGCGGCCAGCGCCGGGTCGGTGTCGATGCTGACCGCCGCGCCCTCGTACAGGCCGCTCAGGCGCAGCCGGTCCTGGTACTCCAGCAGCTTCTGCTCGCTGTAGGGCTCGCCCGGCGCGAAGTCGGCCAGGTTGCGCACGGCCATCTCGCCGTAGCGCTGCACGCCCTCGATGCGCAGCCCGCCCAGGTGGAACAGCGGCCCGCTGTCGGCCTGGGCCGTGAGCGAGGCGCGCTGCTCGGCGCTGACCACGCGGGCCTGCGTGTCGGTCCAGGCGGCGGCCGGGTAGCCGTTGGCCTGGAGCTGGACCAGCGCGGCGTTCTTGGCGCCGGTCCAGTCGTCCTGGCGGAAGGGCTCGCCGGGGGGCAGCGCCCAGTCCTTGCGCACGCGCTCGCGCAGCTTCGCGGCGGCGGGCTCGCCGGCCTCGGCGCGGCGGCGCAGGTCGCCGTCGATCTCCAGGTTCACGGCGTCGATCTGCGTGCGCGGCCCGGGCTCGATACGCACCACCACGCGCGGCAGCTTGCCTTCGGCGGGCGCGGGCTCCCGCGTGGCCTGCACCTGCGCATTGAAATAGCCCTCGGTGCGCAGCAGCGCGCGCGCCTGCTGCGGGGCCTGGTCCACCAGCCGCGCCAGCTCCTCGTCCGTGAGGCCCTGCTCGGCCGGCACGGTGCGAAAGCGCGCGAGGTCGAGGTTCTCGGCCACGAGGTCGCGCAGCGCGCGCGGCGCCTCGACCACGATCTCGTAGCGCGGCGGCCCCTCGGCCGGCGGCTCGCCCCGGGCGGCTGCTGCCTCCTGGTCCCCCTTCGGCTTGAGCACGGAACAGGCGCCCAGCAGCAGGGGCAGGGCCAGGGCGAAAGCGAGCACGAAGGGGCGTAGGACGGGCATCAGGCACAGGGGAAAGGGGCCGGTCGGGACGCTAGGCAATCACCGTACCGGGGGTAGGAGCGAGGACCTGGAAGACGGGTGGCCGGCTCCGCGACGGCGTGGGCCGCGCGCTTGCTCGCCCCGCAGGCCCGCCACCCTCGCGGCCGGACGTCCCGCCGCCTCCGCCATGAGCCTCACCACGCTTGACGCCGCCGACCGCTCCCCGAACCGCCTCGCGCGCGAGACCAGCCCCTACCTGCTGCAGCACGCGCACAACCCGGTGGACTGGTATCCCTGGGGCGCGGAGGCGCTGGCGCGGGCCCGGGCGCTGGACCGGCCGATCCTGCTGTCGGTGGGCTACGCCACCTGCCACTGGTGCCACGTGATGGAGCGCGAGAGCTTCGAGGACGCGGCCATCGCGCGCCAGCTGGCCGAAGGCTTCATCGCCATCAAGGTGGACCGCGAGGAGCTGCCCGACGTGGACCACGTCTACATGCGCGCGCTGCAGGCGCTCACCGGGCGCGGCGGCTGGCCGATGAACATGTTCCTCACGCCTGCCCTGAAACCCTTCTTCGGCGGCACCTACTTCCCGCCCAGGCCGCGGCCGGGCGCGTCGAGCTTTTCGGAGGTGCTCACCGCCGTGCGCCAGGCCTGGCAGCACGAGCGCGCGGAGGTCGAGGCGCAGGCCGAGACGCTGTACGAGCTGCTGGAGCAGGGCGTGGCGGCCGTCTCGGCGCGGCCCCAGCCGCCGCACGCGCGGGTGCACTCGATGGCGCTGGACGCGCTCGAAGAGCGCTTCGACGCTACCCACGGCGGCTTCGGCACCGCGCCGAAGTTCCCGCAGGGCCCGTTGCTGCAGTACCTACTGGCGCTCGCGGCCTCGGGCCAGGAGCGCGCGCGCGAGATGCTGCTGCCCACGCTGCGGCGCATGGCTGAAGGCGGCGTCTACGACCACCTGGGCGGCGGCTTCGCGCGCTACTCCACCGACGCGCGCTGGCAGGTACCGCACTTCGAGAAGATGCTCTACGACAACGCGCAGCTGGCGCGGGTGTACGCCGGCGCCTCGCGGCTCAGCGGCGAGCCGCGGCTGCGCTTCGTGGCCGAGGACACGCTGGCTTACCTGCTGCGCGAGATGCACCCGGCTGCCGCGCCCGACGCCTTCGCCTCGGCGCAGGACGCGGACGCCGAAGGCGAGGAGGGCCGATTCCACGTCTGGACCCTGGCGCAGCTGCAGGCGTCGCTGGGCGGGGACGCGGCAGCCGCCGCCACGCTGTACGGCGCCACCGCCGAGGGCAACTGGGCGCACGGCCGCAACGTGCTGGAGCGGCGCGACCCCGAGCGCGTGCGCAAGGCGCTGGGCCTGGAGGAGCCCGCCTTCGCCGCCTGGGAACTCTCGGTGCGCGAGCGCCTTTACGCCGCGCGCGGGCAGCGCGTGTGGCCGCTGACCGACGACAAGGTGCTGGCCGACTGGAACGGCCTGGCGCTGCGCGCCCTGGCCGAGGCCGGGCGGCTGCTGGAGCGGGAGGATCTCGTCGCCGCGGCGGCGCGGCTCGCGCGCTTCCTGCTCGGCACGCAGGTGCGCGAGGACCGCGTGCACCACGCCTGGCGCGAGGGCGTGCTGCGGCCGCAGAGCTACCTCTCCGACCAGGCCCAGCTCGGCCTGGGCCTGCTGGAGCTGCACGCCGCCACCGGCGACGCCGAGTGGCTGCGCCACGCGCAGCGCCTGGCCGAGGGCGTGATGCGTCGCCATCACGACGCGGCCGAAGGTTTCTTCGACAGCGAGCCCGCGCCCACGCTGCCGTTGCGCGCGCGCGATCTGCAGGACGGCGCCGTGCCCTCCGGCACCGCCGCGGCCTGCGAGCTGCTGCTGCGCCTGTCCGGCCCCTGCGGTCGGGCCGAGTGGCGCGACGCCGCCGTCGCGGCGCTGCAGCGCCTGGGCGAGCTGATGGAGCGGGCGCCGCTGGGCGTGCCGGCCCTGCTGCACGCGCAGTTGCTGGCCGAGCTGGGCGCGGACCTGGCGCTGCCCGCCCCGGGCGGCGAAACGCTGTGGGCCCTGGCGCGCCGCAGCCTTGCGCCGCTGGCAACGCTGCTGCGGGACGAGCCCGAGGCCTGGCCGCTGCTCGAAGGCCGCCGCGCCGGCGAGGCCTACCTGTGCCGGCAGAGCGCCTGCGAGCTGCCGGCGCGCGATGAGGCAACGCTGCGGGCGCAATTGCAGGAGCTGCATCCGGGCGTGCCGGCCGCGAGGGATTGAACCTATCCGGCCGCTGTGGACCCGCCACCAGCCCGCTGCGCCTGAATTTCAAGCCGCAGCCCCCGTGATAAAGGGGTATTGGTACAGGCAGCCTATTTGCCCAGGCGCTGTCCCTGGGCTTTCGAATCTTCATCCACCATTGATAGGTCCGTATGCCGGGCCAGGGGCTCAATGGCCTGGGAGTTTTCCCGGGTTTGATAGGCCTTAAGGGAGGAACTTTTCAAGAAATCGGTGTGTGCATGTTTCGATTTGAGATTGGGGTTTTCTCTTATCCAAAAGTGACCTGACTAAGCTGGCTTTCAAGCCGCTGCGCTGCGGTCATTTGTCGTCTGTGCGCGGAAATGACCGTCGAAGTCATGCCATGAAACGTGCACATTTCCTGCTGATCTTGTGCTGCGTCCTGCTCAACGCGGCAGGTCAACTGCTGTTGAAAGTCGGTGCCGACCACTGGGCGGCGGGCAGGGCGCAGGCTTCGCACGGCGTCCTGGCGCAAGTCTTGAGCGCGGGCACGTTGTCCTGGATCGTGTGCGGCCTGGCTTGTTATGTCGTGAGCACCTTGCTGTGGATTCCGGCGCTGTCGCGCGTGGACGTGATGGTGGCGTATCCCATGGTGTCCATCGGTTATGCGGTCAACGCCTTTGTCGCCTGGCGGTTCATGGGCGAGGCCTTGACGCAGGGGCGCGTCGCCGGAATTGGCGTGATCCTGGTCGGCGTCTTCATCCTGTCACGTTCATGAGCAATTTGAATATGCAGGCTGATTTTCCGGTGATGCCGGCCCACGATGCGGCGCGGGTGGCGGAACGTGCGCTGCTTTATGTTTTTGTCCTGGCGGCGGCACTTTCCATCTGGGCAGTCCGTTATCCGCCGCTGGGGGACCTGCCGCAGCACGCGGCCCAGGTGACGCTGGCGCTGGACCTGCTGCGGGGCGAGTCGCGCTGGGCGGACATCGTCACCTTCAATTTCTTCACGCCCTACCTGATCGGCTACGGGCTGATCGCGCTGCTGGCGCAGCTTTTTCCCATCGCCACGGCGGTGAAGCTGGTGCTGTCGCTGTCGGTGCTGGCCTTCTTCTGGGCCGCCTCGGCACTGCGGCGGCGCTTCCGGGCGCCGGCGCTGCTGGACTGGCTGGTGCTGCCCGGATTCTTTGGCTTCGCCTTCAAATGGGGTTTTCTGACCTTTCTGCTGGCGGCGCCCATCGGCATTTACTTCATTCTCAAGGCGCTGGATTTCACGCGGGAGACGAATGCGAAGCGCTCGCTGCAGCTGTTGGCCTGCGGCGTGCTGCTGTTCTTTTCGCATGGCTTGGTGTTCGTGGCCTGCGTGGGCATCGGCTTCTGCTATGCCGTGCTCGATATAACCGACCGGCGCCAAGCTTTCCACAGGCTGCTGCCTTATGCCTTGCTGGGGCTGCTGGCGCTGGCTTATTACCATTTTGCCCAGGACGTGGCTCAGGCCCAATACACCGAAGCCAAGTCTTTCGTATGGGACTGGACGCCGCGGCGCTTCGTGCGCTTTTTCCGTTTTCAATGGGACGTGGCGCTTTCGGCCCGGGACCGGCCGGGTTATCTGCTGAGCAGCTTCGGCTTCACCCTGTTCTATTTGGCGCCCTTCCTGCTGGGCATGCGGCTGAAGCTCACGCTGCGCCGGGTGATTCCATTCGCCGTGGTGGCCCTGATCGGCTTCACGGGGCCCCACATGGCGATGAAGACGGCGTTCATTTACGAGCGCTTCGCGCTGTTTCTGCTGCCCTTCTACGTGCTGATGTTCGTCCCGGAGGACCGGCCCTGCACGGTGCCGGCTGGGTGGGCGAAATTCACGCTGATCTCGGTGCCCGTGGTTTTCATGTCGATGACGGTGGTGCGGGCGTGGCAGTTTCACGAGTTTGACAAGGAGAGCCAGGATTTCAAGGCCATCATGGATGCCCTGCCGCCGCAGCAGCGGGTGTTGTCGATGATGCTGGACAAGCGCAGTCACGCCGCCGCCAATCCCTACGCGTATTTGCATTTCGCGTGCTGGTATCAGGCTGAGAAGCGCGGTTTCGTCGATTCGAATTTCGCCCAGATGCTGCCGCAGATCGTGCGCTTCAAACCCGGCGAGGCCGTGGTGCAGCTGCCTTTCGAATGGCGGCCCTACCGCTTCGACTGGGCTCGGCACCGCGGCGAGCATTACGACTATTTCGTGATGCGCTACGAGAAGCGCCAGTTCCCGCGCTTCCTGGGCATGCCCTGCGACATCGAGATGGCCGCCATCTCCGGTCCCTGGGCGCTCTACCGCAAGGTGCCGGGCACTTGCCGGCACGCGGCGCAACGCTCGCAGCCGGGCTTGGCCAGTAGCCACTGAGGCCCGGCGCTGGCGCAGAAAAGAGGGCGGGGCCCCGCAACCCCGCCCAAGCACCGACACGCCAGGGCTCAGCGTGAGCTGCCGCCGGAAGCCGAGGAGCCCGAACCCAACCCGAAGCCCTTCGAACTGGAAGTAATGGCGCCCGAAGCTGCGCGCGTGATGCCGGTGGAGCCACCGCTGCCCGCAGGGGCGCTGGCCGATGAGCGCCACAGCAGCAAGCCCAGACCCCATCGGTGTCCTGGCAGGGCCGGGAAGAGCGCGCAGGACCAAGGCGATGTCCGGGGGAAGGGCGCCCAACCTGGGCTGTTTCCGCATGGGAACGCTCCCAGCGCGGGCCGTCCCCAGCGCGGAACGGCATCGACTTGGCAGCGCCCGGCGCGGCGCCGAGCATGGCGCCGATCCACCCTTCTCCTTCGTTGCAATCACCGCCACCGGATGCCGGCGGGAAAGGCCCAGACGTGATCCAGCTGAACACCTTCGTCCCGGCGTTGCCCGGCTTCGAACCGGAGACGCCGGCCGATCCGGAGGGCGCCGGCACCGCCGCGGAAGGCGGTTCACTGCCCGGCGCGGACGGCGCGCCTTCATTCGCGCCCTGGGGCGATCCGGCGGGCCGGCTGGGACCGCTGCCCCTGGGCCTGCCGGCCTTCGCCTATGCCGCACCGGGCGGTGGCGGTGGTGGTGGTGGCGGCGGTGCCATGTTGCCCTCGTCGGTCACGAAGAGCGACCTGCTCAAGGAGACGAAGGGCGGCTTCATCGACGTCAACAACCTGAGCGCGCCGCTGGAGCAGGCCCTGGCCGACGCCGGCAGCAGCCCGGCGGCACTGGCGAAGCTGGCCGACAAGCACGGGCTGGTGTCGCCCGAAAAGCTGTTCGCCTTCATCGACGGCTTCGACCACAACGGCAAGGGTTCGTCCTTCGACGTCGCCACGCCGGACGCGGCCGGCTCGCCGATGCCGACCACGGCCGGCAAGCTCTACGAGGCGCTGAAGCAGGAGACTGCCGCCAACCGCGAGGTGGCGCGCGAGGGCCTGGACGCGAAGGCCTTCACGGCGCTCGCGGACCGGCATGCCGTGCTGGACCTGAACCACCTCGGCGCCAACGTGGCGAAGGCGCTGGGCGGCGCGGTGAGCCGTGCCGACCTGGAGGCGGTCGCGGGTGCGGACGGCCAGATCAAGGGCCGCAGGGAATTCGGGCAGCTGCACGCGCTGCTCGACCGGGCCGACGGCCGCGCGGACGGCATCGCCAGCGCCCGGCACAAGGGCGCCGACGGGCAGGTGGGCGACAGCGCCGGCGCCGGCGCGCTGCGCGCGATCCGGGACGACATCACCGCCAACCTGGGGCTGGCGCAGTACGCGGCGCCCGGGGAGGCCGCGGCGCTGCAGCCGGCGCTCACGGTGGCCGCGGACGCGATGAAGGTCGAGGCCAGGGACCAGAAGCCGGTGGATCTGAAGATGAAGGGCGTGGACCAGTTCACGCTCTACCCCGACGACGCGGCGAAGGGCGGCAAGGCCTGCTTCGAGGCGGCGGTCAAGGCCTGCACGGACCACAACCGCAAGCAGCATGGCGACGCTGCGCCCAAGCTCGACGCGCCGGACCAGGCGATCCAGCTCGCCTACGCGGAGGACGCCGAGGGCCGCGTGGCCATCGACCAGACGCAGGCGCGGCTGGGCCGCGAGTACATCGACAAGGTGCTGGACGCCGGCTACCCGGCCGTGATCGGCGTGTCGTATGCCGACGAGTCCTACAACGCCGACCGCATGACGGACCACTTCGTCACCATCGACCGGCGCGGCTACGACGACCAGAACCGCCTCTTCTACGAGTTCAAGGACCCCGGCGCCGGCGGCCGCGTCGGACGCCTGTACGTGGACGAGGACACGGGCAAGCTCTTCAAGGAAGGCGACCACAAGGGCCGCTACGTGCAGAACGCCGACTACGAGGTGACGCAGGTGCGGACGTACCAGGGGGTATGAGGCGCCACGCCGGTCCGGCGGCCGATGTCTTGAGCCGGCCGGCGCGCTCCTTCAGCTCAACGCGGCGCCGTCGCGGGCGACCCGACCGTCCCGCCGGGCACGGTACCGCCGGGGACCGTCCCACCCGGATTCGTGGCGCTGGGCACCGTGGCGCCCGGGACGGGCGTGCTGGTGCCGGGGACGGCGGCCGGGCTCGGGATGGTGGTGCCCGGCAGGGTGGCCCCCGGGACGGCCGGCGACGGCAGCGCCGGGCTGGGGATGGACGTGCCCGGCAGCGTGGTGCTGGGAATCGTCGGGCTGGGCGCCGTCGTGGTGCTGCCCGGCACGGTGCCGGGAACCGTCGCAGCAGGCGCGGGGATGCCGGTGCCCGTGGTGCTGCCCACGCTGCCCGGAACCGTCCCGGTCGTGCTGCCCACGCCGCCCGGCGTGGTGATCGGGACTCCGGTGCCCGTGGCCGTCCCGGTGCCTGTCCCCGTCGTCGTGCCCACGCTGCCCGGCGTGGTGCCCAGGGTGCCCGTGGCGGCGCCACTGCTGCCCGGCACGGTGTCGGTGGTCGAGCCGACGCCGCCGGCGGTACCGGCCGGGTTGCCTGTCGCCGTCCCGGTGCCCGTGGCCGTGCCCGGCGCTGCGCCGGTGCCGGTGCCGGTGCCCATGCCGCCCGTGGCGCCCGTGGCGCCTGAGGTCTGCGCTTGCGCGAGCGCGGCCACGCCGGCGAGGACGGCAGCGAGGGTCCAGCGGAGAAGGGGGGCGGATGGCATGGTCAGTCTCCTGGAAGCGATGCGCGTCGCGGCGCGGGAATGCATGCCGCTCAGCAAGCCCAGGACCCGGGGTGAACCACGTTCAATTCAAGTGCCCGTGGCCCCCTCCCGCGCCCCCGACCGGAACGCCGCCGGCGTGCAGCCCGCGCCGCGCTTGAAGAACTTGACGAAGTTCGTCGCTTCGCTGAAGCCCAGATCCAGCGCGATGGCCGACACCGTCAGTGGCGAGTGCGCCAGCAGCCGTTTGGCTTCCAGCGTCACGCGGCGCTCGATGAGCTCGCGCGGCGTACCGCCCGCCAGCGCCATGCACGCGCGCGACAGCGTGCGCGTGGAGCAGCCCACCAGCCGCGCATAGGCCGCGGCCTCGCGCTCCTGCGCAAAGCGCTGCTCCAGCGCCTGCCGGAAGCGCTGCAGCACGCGCCGCAGCCCAGGCGGCCCGGGCGCGCGGTCCACGTCGTCGCGCACCTGCGCCAGCTGCAGCAGCAGGGCCAGCAGCAGGTGCTGCAGCGCGCGCACCGCTGCCGGGCGGCCGTCGCAAGCCTCGTAGGCGGCGGCCAGCGCATGCACGCCCAGGACGATGGCTTCGCGCTGCCCCACGGGCAGCCGCACCGGCGAACCCTCCAGCGGCACCAGCGGCGAGTCCGCGACCGCGTCGGCCGGCAGGAACTCGGGCCTGAACAGCACCATCCAGCCCTGCGCGCCGGCGTCCTCCGCGAACCGCTGCACCTGGCCCGCATGGACCGTCAGCACGGCGCCGGCGGGCACGTGGTGGCGCACGAAGTCCACGTCGTGCCCGGTGTTGCCGGACTCCACCAGCATCAGCTGATGGAAGTCCGGCCGCGAGGGCACGCTGTGGTGTCGCGCCGGCAGGCGATGGCGCAGCTGCGCCAGCGACATCACTTCCACGCCCAGCCCCGGGCAGCGCGGGTTGACGAAGGGCACGGGCTCGATGGGCGCTACCGCCCCGCCGGCTGGGCCCAGGCCAGCCTGTCCCGAATCGACCATGGATTGTTCCTTCCTCACCTCGGACATTCTGGCGCCGTGGCAGACCATCTGTCCCACTGCAACCTTCAGGAGCTTGATATGTCCCTCACCCTTGTCGTTGGCGCCGCCGGCACCGTGGGCTCGTCCGTCGTCCAGGAGCTCGTTCAGCGCGGACAGCGCGTGCGCGCCCTCAGCAGCCGCGCGCCGCGGCCGGCTGCCGGCCTGCTGGAATGGGCGCAGGCCGACGTGGTCGGCGGCCAGGGCCTGGACCAGGCCTTCGAGGGCGTGGCGCGGGCCTTCGTGTTCGCGCCGCCCGGGCATGCGAACCAGCACGAGATCCTGCTGCCGCTGATCGAGCGCGCGCGCTCGGCGGGGCTGCAGAAGGTGGTGCTGATGTCGGCCCTGGGCGCGGACGCCGACGCCCGTGCCCCGCTGCGCGTGGCCGAGCTGGCGCTGGAGGCCTCGGGCCTGGCCTGGAACACGGTGCGCCCGAACTGGTTCATGCAGAACTTCAGCCACGCGTGGCTGCCGGGCATCCAGGCCACGGGCCGCGTCCAGCTGCCGGTTGGGCAGGCGACAGCCAGCTTCATCGACACCCGCGACATCGCGGCCGTCATCGCGCGGCTGCTCACCACGCAGGACGTGGAGGGCCAGGCCTTCAACCTCACCGGCCCCCGGGCGCTGGACCTGGCCGAGGCGGCGGCAACGCTGTCGCGCGTGGCGGGACGGCCCATCGTCTACGAGCCCATCACGCCCGAGGCCCTGCGCGAGGGCCTGCTGGCCGCGGGCATGGATGCGGACTACGCGGCGTTCCTGGTGCTGATCCTGGGTTTCCTGGCTGCGGGCTACAACGCCGGCGTCACCGGCGACGTGCAGCGCCTGCTGGGCCGCGAGCCCATCGATTTCGAGCGCTATGCGCAGGAGCACACGCAGGTCTGGAAAACGGCGGGGTGATTTTTTCGATGCGCGGTGGGCCATGGCAGCCCGTCGGCCGTGAGGGGTGCGGCTCCGGGAAATGATTCGTCACTCCCGCGAAGGCGGGAGCCCAGGCGGCCCCCAATCGGCCGCAAGCAGAACGGGTTGAATGCCGCAGCTCGGGTCCTGGTTCGCGGTATCCAGACTTCGCGCTGACGTGGGACCGCCTGGATTCCCGCCTTCGCGGGAATGACGAATCAGTAGGTCTGCCACCCGCACTTCGTTCTACGGAAATGCTTTGATTTTCTCCAGGTGGCGATATGCATCAGCGGGGATGACGTAGTAATTGGCGAACGAATCGGCTCAAGGCTCACGTTTGAGGTGATTTTCAGGGTGGCGTCGCATGACATTTTGTGTTTTGTTCCGAATATAGTTTTAGGCGGTAGTTATTCTGATGTTTCTAAATTCATTTGTTTTCGTGCGGTCATATACGTCTGTGCCGCGCAATCCGGGTTATCCCCCTGTTGCGCTGCACCATGTTGAGTCCCTGGGTATTTCCCCGGGTCCGTGCCCACGGCTCCCGGCTCGCAATTCATTTTTAAATGCCCGATGCTGATCAGCATCAAGGACTGCGAGCTTGGGCTGCCGGCATCCTGTTTCCACGCGATCGGGGCCTGCGGCTGCACATGGTGCCGCGCGCCCATGCCGGAAACCTTGCATCACGGAAACGCCGCATGAACGACATCGCCCTTTCTTCGCTGGACCGCGCCGAGCTGCGCCGCCGCCTGAACGAGCTGCACGCGCAGCAGCCGCCGGCGGACCCTTCCACCCCCGCCATGCGCATCGGCATCGAGGAGCAGGGCGAGCTGGTGCAGGTGCTGGAAGTCGCGCGCATCACCGAGGCCGTGAAGGTGTTCGAGATGCTGGGCGACTTCGGGCTGGAGCCGCGTCAGGGCCGCCACCACAGCCATGACGGCCGGCGGCTGACGCGTCTCTACGCGCCAGCGCGCTGAGGGGCGGGCGCTACCTCCAAATCAGGCACGGAAAAGGTACGATGAATTCGATCGACAAGGCCTGAGCGAGGGGCAATTCAATTTCCACGTCGTGGCCGAACCCGCGGCGTGCGGTATTCCCGGCCGATCACCGTGCGGGCATACAGGTATTCCCGCAGCATGTGCTGCTCCAGGCTGTCCATGTCCACGTGCCCCCCGGCATCGCAGGGAAAGGATTGATTGCGGCGCGGATCCACCAGCGATTCAAAGCAAAGCTCGAATGCGACCCGCTGCGATTCCATGCCTGCCATGACGGTACTTCCATTCACGCATGCCGATGCCTGCATCGGCATGGGAAAAAAGGTGTGATGGTCTGCCGCCGTATTCGGAGAATGTCCCGGATACGTTGAATACATGGTAGGGACGCCAAGAATTCGGACACCAGACACAAAGGTCCCGCCACGGCAGGAGCTTTGTCCTGCCGTGATTAAAGGGTTGAAATTGCGCGCGCCTTACATCGCCGCGTAATTCGGGCCGCCGCCGCCCTCGGGCGTGACCCAGGTGATGTTCTGCGACGGGTCCTTGATGTCGCAGGTCTTGCAGTGCAGGCAGTTCTGGGCGTTGATCTGCAGCCGCTGGTCGGTGCCGGCTTCGGCGGCGACGAACTCGTACACCCCGGCCGGGCAGTAGCGTGCCTCGGGGCCGGCGTACCGGGCGAGGTTCAGGCTCAGCGGGGCGTCGGCGTCCTTGAGCCGCAGGTGCGGCGGCTGGTCCTCGCCGTGGTTGGTGTTGCTGATGAACACGCTGGAGAGGCGGTCGAAGGTCAGCTGGCCGTCGGGTTTCGGGTAGGCGATGGGCGTGTGCTCGGTGGCCGGGCGCAGCGCGAGGTGGTCGGGCTTGTCGCGGCGCAGCGTCCATGGCGGCGTCTTCACGCCCAGGCGCGGCAGCAGCCAGTGCTCGACGCCCGTCATCAGCGCGCCCACGCGCATGCCCTTCTTGAACCAGGCCTTGAAGTTGCGCGCGGCGTGCAGCTCCTCGTGCAGCCAGCTGCGCTCGAAGGCCGCGGGGTAGGCGGCCAGCTCGTCATGGCTGCGGCCGGCCTGCAGCGCCTCGAAGGCGGCCTCGGCGGCGAGCATGCCGGTCTTGATCGCAGCGTGGCTGCCCTTGATGCGCGCGGCGTTGAGCGTGCCGGCGTCGCAGCCCACCAGCGCGCCGCCGGGGAAGGCCAGCTTGGGCAGGCTCATCAGCCCGCCCGCGGCGATGGCACGCGCGCCGTAACCGATGCGCCGCCCGCCTTCGAGGTGGGCGCGGACGGCCGGGTGCGTCTTCCAGCGCTGCATCTCCTCGAAGGGGCTCAGCCACGGGTTGGCGTAGTCCAGGCCCGTCACGAAGCCCAGCGTCACGCGGTTGCCGTCGAGGTGGTAGAGGAAGCCGCCGCCGTAGGTCTCGGCGTCCATCGGCCAGCCGGCGGTGTGCACGACGCGCCCGGGCTGGGCATTCTCCGGCGGGATCTCCCACAGCTCCTTGATGCCCAGCGCCCAGCTCTGCGGGTCGCGGCCGGCGTCGAGCTCGAAGCGCTCGATGAGCTGCTTGCCCAGGTGGCCGCGCGCGCCCTCGGCAAAGATGGTGTAGCGGGCGTTGAGCTCCATGCCGAGCTGGAACTCGGCCGTGGGCTCGCCGTCCTTGCCGAGGCCCATGTGGCCGGTGGCCACGCCGCGCACGGCGCCGCCGTCGCCGTACAGCACCTCGGCGGCGGCGAAGCCGGGGAAGACCTCCACGCCCAGCGCCTCGGCCTGCTCCGACAGCCATTTCACGACCGCGCCCAGCGCCACGACGTAGCAGCCGTGGTTGTGGAAGTTGCGCGGGATCAGCCAGTCGGGCGTGCGGTGCGCGGCGTCGGGGGTGAGGAAGAGCACGTCGTCACCGGTGACGGGCTGGTTCAGCGGCGCGCCCTGCTGCTGCCAGTCGGGCAGCAGCTCGGTGAGGGCGCGCGGGTCCATCACGGCGCCGGAGAGGATGTGCGCGCCGGCTTCGGAGCCTTTCTCCAGCACCGCGACCGAAACCTCGGCCCCGGCCTGCGCGGCCAGCTGCTTGAGCCGGATCGCCGTGGTCAGCCCGGCCGGGCCGGCACCGACCACGACCACGTCGTAATCCATGGCCTCGCGCGGGCCGTATTGCTCGATCAGGTGGGTGGGGGTCATGGCGGGTCTCCGTCGGGGTTCGTGAAAAAGGGTGGCAGCTGGGGCGTCTTGCGTGCTGACCGGCAGGCCGTCAGCCAACCAAGTCGTCATGCCGGCGAAAGCCGGTATCCGCGCGGGCTGACACGGCGCCCGGTCCGTGCGGACGCATCCAAATGCAAAATCAACGTGGCGTCTCAGCCCTCGTGGATGCCGGTTTTCGCCGGCATGACGGCGTTTTTTTCTACGGCCTGTGCCGCTTCGGGCGGGGCATCACACCCACTCCACCGCCGCCGCCAGCATGTACCCCGCGCCGTAGACGGTCTTGATGATCTTGGGGTTCTGCGGGTCGGCTTCGAACTTGCGGCGCAGCCGCGAGATGCGCACGTCGATGCTGCGGTCCAGCGGCGAGAGGTCGCGCGCGCCCATGAGCTGCTCGCGCGTGAGGATCTGGTGCGGCCGCTCCAGGAAGGCGCGCAGCACCTGCGCCTCGGCCGTGCCCAGCAGCGTCTCCGTGCCGTCGGGCGCGCGCAGCAGGTTGGCGGCGCAGTCCAGGCTCCAGCCCGCGAAGCGCGCATGGCGGCGCTGCAGCGGCGCCGCGCCGGGCACGCCCGCGCCGCGCCGGCGCAGGATGCTGCGCACGCGCGCGATCAGCTCGCGCGGCTCGAAGGGCTTCACCACGTAGTCGTCGCCGCCGCCCTCCAGCGCCATCACGCGGTCCACCGTGTGGCCGCGCCCGGTGAGCACCAGCATGCCGCAGTTGCAGCGCCGGGCGATCTCGCGCACCAGCTCGATGCCGTCCATGTCGGGCAGGCCCAGGTCCACGATGCACAGGTCCGGCACCTCGGTCTGCAGCCGGCGCAGCACCCCCGCGGCGTTGCCGAAGCTCTCGCACATGAAGCCGAAGTCGCGCAGCGCCATCTCCACCAGGCGCGAAACCTCCACATCGTCCTCGACGATGTAGACCAGCGCCGATGCGTTCTCAACCATGGGCCTGTCCCGCCGCGCGCGCCTGCACCTGGCGCTGCAGGAAGTCCGCCAGCTGCCGCTTGGTGAAGGGCTTGCCCAGCATCGGCACCTCGCCCGCATCGGGCTGCTCGCCGGGCACGTAGCCGCTCATCAGCGCCACGCGCGGCACGGCGCGCGCCAGCGCCTGGCGCGCCACCTCGCGCCCGTCCACCGCGCCGGGCATCACCACGTCCGACAGCACCAGCTGGATGCGCGGCGTGTACTCCAGGATCTGCAGCGCCTCGGTGCCGTTCTCGGCCTCCAGCACCGCGAAGCCCAGGTCCACCAGCGCGCGGCGCACCACCTTGCGCACCTCGGCGTCGTCCTCCACCAGCAGCGCCAGTTCCAGCGAGGGGTCGGCGCGGTGCCCGGGCTCGCAGCAGGCGTCGGCCAGCAGGTTGGCCACCGCACTGCGCGCCACCGGCAGCCACAGCGTGACGGTGGTGCCCGCGCCGGGCGCGCTGTCGATGGCCACCGCGCCCTCGGACTGGCGCACGAAGCCGTACACCATCGACATGCCCAGCCCCGTGCCGGTGCCCGGGCGCTTGGTGGTGAAGAAGGGCTCGAACACGCGCGAGCGCGTGGCGGCGTCCATGCCGTGGCCGTTGTCGGCAACGGCTATGCGGATGTAGTTGCCGGGCTGCGCCTGCAGCTCCTGGGCGCGCTGCGGCGACAGGCTGTCGGCGCTGACCTTCACCACCACCGAGGAGGCCTGCGCGTCGCGCGAGTTCAGCACCAGGTTGACCAGCGCGTCCTGCAGGTGGCTTGCGTCCACCCAGGCCCACAGCGGCAGCTCGCCGGCGTCCAGCCCCACCGCCATGCCCTCGGGCAGCGAGCGGCGCAGCAGGTTCACCACCGTGGCCACCAGCGGGCCGACCTCGGCCGCCTGCGACTCCAGCGGCTGGCGCCGGGCGAAGCCCAGCAGCGCGCGGATGAGCTCCGCGCCGCGCCGCGCCGCGGCCAGCGCGGGGTCGATGAACTCCGTCACGGCCTCGTCGCTGCGCAGCTCGCGCAGCGCCCCGAGGTTGCCGATGATCACCGTGAGCATGTTGTTGAAGTCGTGCGCCAGCCCGCCGGTGAGCTGGCCCAGCGCCTCCATCTTCTGCGCCTGCGACAGCAGCTCCTGCGCGCGGCGCAGCTCGGAGACGTCGAAGGTCAGCTCGAAGCAGCCGATCACGGTGCCGTCGGCCGACTTCTCGGGAATGAGCGTGGTGCGCGCCATGCGCACGCGCCCGTCCACGCAGTGCGCCTCGTACTCGTAGCTCACGGGCTCGCCGGCGAAGGCGCGCGCGACGTTGGGCCGGATGCTGGCGTAGATGTCGCGGCCCAGGTACTCGCGCGCGCTGATCTGGTCCAGCCGCGCCGGGTCCAGCCCGAACCACTCCTGGTAGCCGCGGTTGATGTAGCGGTAGGCCTTCTTGTGGTCGAAGTAGGCGATGAGCGCGGGCAGCGAGTCCGTGATCAGCCGCATCTGCGCCTCGCTCAGCCGCAGCTCGCTGGTGCGCTCGGCCACGCGCCGCTCCAGCTCGGCCGCCTGCTCCGCGGCCTGCGCTTCGGCGCGCCGCTGCGCCGTGACGTCGGTGTAGACCGTGATGAAGCCCAGCCCCGGCATCGGCGTGCCGCGCACGTGCAGCACGCGCCCATCGGGCCGCGTGCGCTCGAACTCGTGCGGCTCGAAGCGCCGCGCCAGCGCCACGCGCTCGGCCACCTGCGCCTCCACGTCGCCGGGGCCGTAGTCGCCGCGCAGCGCGTTGAAGCGGATGAAGCTCTCGAAGGACGTGCCCTCGACCACCATCTCGGCCGGGAAGTCCAGCAGCCGCGCGAAGCCCGCGTTCCAGGCCACCAGGCGCAGCTCGGTGTCGATGACGCAGAAACCCTGGTCGATGAGGTCCAGCGCCGCCTCCAGCACGGCGAGACGGCGCGGCGGCTCCTGGCCGGCTACCGGATTCGCAACCATGGGGACCTTCCGCAAACCTTGCATGGCGCAAATTCTAGGAGCCCCGCTCCCTCGCCGACGGGGATGCAAACATTCGTCATATTTGCTGGGCAAGCCTGAAAAACTCCTCCGCCATCCTTCGGCCCGCGGCGCAGCCACCACGGCTCGGCGGCGCGTGGAGGAGCAGAGATGACACGGATCAATCCCTATTCGTTGGGCCTGGACAGGAATGCGGCCAATTTCGTGGCCTTGTCGCCGCTGAGCTTCATCGAGCGTGCGGCACTGGTGTATCCGCAGCGCACGGCCATCGTCTACGGCGCGCTGCGCCAGGACTGGAAGAGCACCTACGAGCGCTGCCGCCGCCTGGCCAGCGCGCTGGTGAAGCAGGGCGTGGGCACCGGCGACACCGTCGCGGCGATGCTGCCCAACGTGCCGGCCATGTTCGAGGCCCACTTCGGCGTGCCCATGAGCGGCGCCGTGCTCAACACACTCAACACCCGGCTCGACGCCGAGGCCATCGCCTTCATGCTGCAGCACGGCGAGGCCAAGGTGCTGCTCACCGACCGCGAGTTCGCGCCCGTGGTGGCGCGCGCCCTGGAGCTGCTGGGCGACAAGCGCCCGCTGGTGATCGAGGTGGAAGACGAAACCGCCCCCGCCGGCGCGCGCCTGGGCGAGATCGGCTACGAGGCGCTGCTGGCCTCGGGCGACCCCCACTTCGCCTGGAAGCTGCCTGCCGACGAGTGGGACGCCATCGCGCTGAACTACACCTCCGGCACCACCGGCAACCCCAAGGGCGTGGTCACGCACCACCGCGGCGCCTACCTCAACGCCGCCAACAACGTCATCGCCTGGAGCCTGCCGCACCACCCGGTGTACCTGTGGACGCTGCCGATGTTCCACTGCAACGGCTGGTGCTTCCCCTGGACCATGGCGCTCGTCGCCGGCACCAGCGTGTGCCTGCGCAAGGTCGATCCGCTGCAGATCTGGCCGCTGATGCGCGAGCACGGCGTCACGCACCTGTGCGGCGCGCCCATCGTCTACAGCATGCTCATCAACGCCCCGGCCGAGCTGCGCCAGGGCCTGGGCCGCGTGGTGCGCGGGCTTATCGCCGGGGCGCCGCCGCCGGCCGTCGTCATCGAGGGCTGCGAATCCGCGGGCATCGAGATCACGCACGTGTACGGCCTCACCGAGGTCTACGGCCCCGCGGCCGTGTGCGCGAAGCAGGAGCACTGGGCCGCGCTGCCGGCGCAGGAGCGCGCGCAGCTCAACGGCCGCCAAGGCGTGGCCTACCCGCTGCAGCAGGCCGTGGTGGTGCTCGACCCCGACACGCTGCAGCCCGTGCCCGCCGACGGCGAGACCATGGGCGAGATCTGCTTCCGCGGCAACGTGGTGATGAAGGGCTACCTCAAGAACCCCGGCGCCACCGAGGAAGCTTTCGCGGGCGGCTGGTTCCACACCGGCGACCTGGCCGTGGTGCACCCCGACGGCTACGTCAAGATCAAGGACCGCAGCAAGGACATCATCATCTCGGGCGGCGAGAACATCAGCTCCATCGAGGTGGAAGACGTGCTGCACCGGCATCCGGACGTGATGCTGGCCTCGGTCGTGGCGCTGCCCGACGAGAAGTGGGGCGAGGTGCCCTGCGCCTTCGTCGAGCTCAAGCCCGGCGCGCCCACCGTCACCGAGCAGGAGCTCATCGAGTTCTGCCGCACGCATCTCGCGCGCTTCAAGGTGCCCAAGCGCATCGTGTTCGCCGAGGTGCCCAAGACCTCCACCGGAAAGATCCAGAAGTTTCTTCTGCGTCAACGCGCCAAGTCGGCCTCTGCCATCGAATAAGGCTCGGGCAAGGCTCGCGGGCAATGATCCCGAATTCATTGCGCACGCATCGAACCTTTCTGTTTTCTTACCCTGGAGGAGATGACCCATGTCCACGGACATTTATCGCAAGGTCGAGAACGACCCTGTATTCAAGGAACTTGTGGCCAAGCGCAGCCGGCTGGCCGTCACGCTGTCGGCCATCGTGCTGGTGTCGTACTACGCCTTCATGGCCGTGGTCGCGTTCGCACCCGATATCTTCGGCAAGCCGCTGTTCGAAGGCAGCGCATTGACGATCGGCGGGCCCATCGGCGCGCTGCTGATCATCGTCTCGTGGCTGCTCACGGGCCTCTACGTGTCGCGCGCCAACGGCGAGTTCGACCGCATGACGCAAGAGATCGTGGAGCGCAACGCATGAGCAAGATCCACAAGACCCTGGGCACGCTGGCGCTGCTGGGCGCCGCGGGCGCGGCCCGCGCCGGCGACGCCATCGGCGAGGCGCAGAAGCAGCCGCTGAACGTCACGGCCATCGCGATGTTCGTCGCCTTCGTGCTGATGACGCTGGGCATCACGTACTGGGCCGCGCGCCGCACGCGCTCGGCCTCGGACTTCTACACGGCCGGCGGCGGCATCACGGGCTTCCAGAACGGCCTGGCCATCGCGGGCGACTACATGTCCGCCGCCACGCTGCTGGGCCTGAGCTCGATGGTGTTCACGCGCGGCTTCGACGGCTTCGTCTACATCATCAGCTTCTTCGTGGGCTGGCCGGTGATCCTGTTCCTGCTGGCCGAGCGGCTGCGCAACCTGGGACGTTTCACCTTCGCCGACATCGCCTCGTACCGGCTCGACCAGAACCGCATTCGCACCTTCGCGGCCTTCGGCTCGCTCACGGTGGTGATCTTCTACCTGATCGTGCAGATGGTCGGCGCGGGCCAGCTCATCAAGCTGCTGTTCGGCCTGGACTACGCCGTGGCCGTGGCCATCGTGGGCGTGCTGATGGTGGTGTACGTCACCTTCGGCGGCATGATCGCCACGACCTGGGTGCAGATCGTCAAGGCCGTGCTGCTGCTGTGCGGCGGCCTGATCATGCTGGCGCTGGCGATGAGCCACTTCGGCTTCAACATCGAGACGCTGGCCTCCAAGGCCGTGTCGGCGCACAAGAGCGGCGCGGCCATCATGCGCCCGGGCAGCCTGCTCGCGGACCCCGTGACGGCCGTGTCGCTGTCGCTGGGCCTGGTGTTCGGCACCGCCGCGCTGCCGCACATCATGATGCGCTTCTTCACGGTGCCCAACGCCAAGGAGGCGCGCAAGTCGGTCTTCGTGGCCAGCGGCTTCATCGGCCTGTTCTTCCTGGTGGTGTGCCTGCTGGGCCTGGCGGCCATCGTGATCGTCGGCCAGGACCCGCAGTTCTATGAGGGCGGCAAGGTCGGCGGCGCGCTCATCGGCGGCAGCAACATGCCGGTGATGCACCTGGCCAAGGCCGTGGGCGGCGACCTGCTGCTGGGCTTCCTCTCGGCCGTTGCGTTCGCCACCATCCTGGCCGTGGTCTCGGGCCTGGCCCTGGCCGGCGCCTCCGCCATCGCGCACGACATCTACGCCCGCGTCATCCGCCAGGGCAAGTGCACGGAAGAGGAGGAGATCAAGGTCTCCAAGCGCTGCTCGCTGCTGCTGGGCGTGCTGGCCGTGGTGCTGGGCATCGCCTTCGAGAAGCAGAACGTGGCCTTCCTGGTGGGCCTGACCTTCGGCATCGCGGCCTCGGCCAACTTCCCGGTGCTGGTGCTGTCGATCTACTGGAAGGGCCTGACCACGCGCGGTGCGCTGGTGGGCGGCGTGATCGGCCTGGTCTCGGCCGTGGCCTTCGTGGTGCTGTCCAAGGCCGTGTGGGTGGTGGTGCTGGGCAACCCCGCGCCGATCTTCCCGTACGAGCAGCCCGCGCTGTTCTCCATGCCGCTGGCCTTCTTCTTCACCTGGCTGTTCTCCGTCACCGACAAGAGCGCCCGGGCCCAGAAGGAGATCGCGAGCTTCCGCGACCAGTACGTCCGCGCGCAGACCGGTATCGGCGCCGCGGCGGCCAGCGCGCACTGACCGCGCTGGCATTCAGTAGAGGTATTCCGTTCGGGCTGAACCCTTCGACGGGCTCGGGGCGAACGGATACCTGAAACAAGTCCTGAAAGGAATTGACGATGTCCACCTACAGCGCACCCCTGCGCGACATGCTGTTCACGATGAAGGAGGTCGGCGGCCTGGAGGCGGTCTGCGCACTGCCCGGCTTCGAGGAATGCTCGGCCGACCTGGTCGAATCCATCCTCGAAGAAGCCGGCAAGTTCGCCGCCGGCGTCCTCGACCCGATCAACCGTGTCGGCGACGTGCAGGGCGCGCGCTGGAAGGACGGCGTCGTCAACGCCGCCGACGGTTTCAAGGAGGCCTACGCGAGCTTCTGCGAGACCGGCTGGAACGGCATGCCCGCGGCCACCGAGTTCGGCGGCCAGGGCCTGCCCACGCTGGTGTCCACCGCGGTGCTGGAGATGTGGAAGTCCACCAACCACGCCTTCAGCCTGTGCCAGATGCTCACGCTGGGCGCCGTCGAGGCGATCTCGCACCACGGCAGCGAAGCGCTCAAAGCCCGCTTCCTGCCCAACATGGTCGCCGGCCGCTGGACCGGCACCATGAACATCACCGAGCCGCAGGCCGGCTCGGACCTCTCCGTCATCCGCTCGCGCGCGGTGCCGGAAGGGGACCACTACCGCGTCAGCGGCAACAAGATCTTCATCACCTGGGGCGAGCACGACCTGGCCGAGAACATCATCCACCTGGTGCTGGCGCGGCTGCCGGACGCGCCGGCCGGGGTGAAGGGCCTGTCGCTGTTCCTGTGCCCCAAGTTCCTCGTCAACGAGGACGGCTCGCTGGGCGAGCGCAACGACCTGCTGTGCACGTCGCTGGAGCACAAGCTGGGCATCCACGGCAGCCCCACGGCGTCCATGAGCTTCGGCGAGAAGGGCGGCGCCATCGGCTACCTGGTGGGCGAGCCGGGCGCCGGCCTGGCCTGCATGTTCACGATGATGAACCACGCGCGGCTCAACGTCGGCCTGGAAGGACTGGGCGTGTCCGAGCGCGCCTACCAGCATGCCCGCGCCTACGCGCTGGAGCGCGTGCAGGGCCGTACCGCCACGGGCAGCAAGACCATCATCGGCCACCCCGACGTGCGCCGCATGCTGATGGACAGCAAGGCCAAGGTCGAAGCCATGCGCGCCCTGGCCTACTTCGCCGCCGGCCAGATGGACCGCGCCCACAGCCATCCCGAGGGCGATGAGCGCGCGCAGGCCCAGGCGCTGGTAGACCTGCTGATCCCGGTGGTCAAGGGCTGGTGCACCGACAACGCGCTGGGCATCGCCTCGGACGGCGTGCAGGTGCACGGCGGCATGGGCTTTGTCGAGGAGACGGGCGCGGCGCAGTACCTGCGCGACGCGCGCATCACGACCATCTACGAAGGCACCACGGCGATCCAGGCCAACGACCTGATCGGCCGCAAGCTCGCCCGCGAGGGTGGCAAGACCATGGGCGTGCTGCTGCAGCGCATGGAGGCGGACGCGCGCCGCCTGCTCGACAGCCAGGACGCCGCCGTGGCCCGCATCGGCCAGTCCCTGCACGCCGCCCTCGGCGCGCTGGAAGGCGCCGTGCAATGGCTGCTGGCCAACAGCGCCGAGGCGGGTGCGAAGTGCGCCGCGGGCTCGGTGCCTTTCCTGCGCCTGTCGGGCACGGTGATCGGCGGCTGGCTCAGCGCGCTGCTGGCCGACGCGGCCGTCAGGCAGCTCGCCGCTGGACAGGGCGATGCCTCGTTCCTGCGTGCCAAGGTTGCCACCGCGGCCCATTTCGCCGCGCACGTCCTGGTGCAGGCCGGCGCGCTGCGCGACACCGTGGTGAACGGCGGCGACACCACGATGAGCTTGGCGGACGACCAGTTCTGAGCAACACGGGGTAGGTGATGAACGACCTGAACGGCTACGACATCGAGGACCTGCGCCCCGGCATGCAGGCCACGTATTCCAAGACGATCACCGAGGCGGACATCGTGCTGTTCGCCGCCGTCTCGGGCGACAACAACGCGGTGCACACCAACGAGGAGTTCGCCGCGACCACGCGCTTCGGCGGCCGCATCGCGCACGGCTTTCTCACGGCCAGCGTGATCTCGGCTGCGGTGGCCAACCGCCTGCCGGGACCCGGCGCGGTGTACCTGGGGCAGCAGATGCGCTTTCGGGCGCCGGTACGCCCGGGCGACACGGTGCACGCCACCGTGACCGTGCTGTCCGTGGACACGGCCAAGGCGCGCGCGGTGCTGTCCACCGAGTGCCGCGTCAAGGGCGTGGTCGTCATCGATGGCGAGGCGACGGTGATGACCACCTCGTCGGCGGCGCGCCAGGCGGCGCAGGCCGTGCAGGCACAGACCCAGCCCGGCGCGGCCGTGGCTGCTTGAAGCAAGGAAGTGCAATGAAAGTTCTGGTGAGCGTGAAGCGCGTCGTGGACTACAACGTCAAGGTGCGCGTGAAGAGCGACGGCTCGGGCATGGACCTCGCCGGCGTGAAGATGAGCATGAACCCTTTCGACGAGATCGCCGTCGAAGAAGCGGTGCGGCTCAAGGAGAAGGGCGTCGCCAGCGAGATCGTCGTGGTCTCCTGCGGCGTGGCGCAGTGCCAGGAAACGCTGCGCACGGCGCTGGCCATCGGCGCGGACCGCGCCATCCTGGTCGAGACCGATGCCGAGCTGCAGCCGCTGGCCGTGGCCAAGATCCTCAAGGCCCTCGTCGCCAAGGAGCAGCCGGGCCTGGTGATCCTGGGCAAGCAGGCCATCGATGACGACTGCAACCAGACCGGCCAGGCACTCGCGGCCATCGCCGACCTGCCGCAAGCAACGTTCGCCTCCAAGGTCGAGGTTGTCGACGGCAAGGCCAAGGTGACCCGTGAAGTGGACGGCGGTCTCGAAACCGTGGAAGTCACGCTACCGGCGGTCGTCACGACCGACCTGCGCCTGAACGAGCCGCGCTACGTGACGCTGCCCAACATCATGAAGGCCAAGAAAAAGCCGCTGGAGACCGTCAAGCCGGCCGACCTGGGCGTGGACGTGACGCCGCGCATCAAGACGCTGAAGGTCAGCGAGCCGCCCAAGCGCGGCGCTGGCGTGAAGGTGGCCGACGTGGCGACCCTCGTGGACAAGCTCAAGAACGAAGCCAAGGTGATCTGACATGACTTCCCTCGTCATCGCCGAACACGACAATGCGCAGCTCAAGGGCGCGACCCTGAACACCATTACCGCCGCGCTGGCCTGTGGCGGTGAGGTCCACGTGCTGGTGGCCGGCGAGAACGCCGCCGCCGTGGCCCAGGCCGCCGCGCAGGTGCAGGGCGTGGCCAAGGTGCTGCACGCCGACTCGCCTGCGCTCGCCACGCAGCTGGCGGAGAACGTGGCCGCCCAGGTGCTGGCCGTGGCAGGCGCCTACAGCCACATCCTGTTCCCCTCGACCGCCAACGGCCGCAACGCCGCCCCGCGCGTGGCGGCCAAGCTCGACGTGGCGCAGCTCAGCGACGTCACCAAGGTCCTGAGTGCCGACACTTTCGAGCGCCCGATCTACGCCGGCAACGCCATCGCCACGGTGCAGAGCGCCGACGCGGTGAAGGTGGTCACCGTGCGCACCACCGGCTTCGACGCCGCGCCTGCCACCGGCGGCAGCGCTGCCGTTGAAAGCCTGGCTGCGGTGGCCGACAGCGGCAAGAGCGCCTTCGTCGGCCGCGAGCTGACCAAGTCGGACCGCCCCGAGCTGACCGCCGCGAAGATCATCGTGTCGGGCGGCCGGGCGCTGGGCTCGGCCGAGAAGTTCACCGAAGTGCTCACGCCGCTGGCCGACAAGCTCGGTGCCGCGCTGGGCGCCTCGCGCGCCGCGGTGGACGCGGGCTACGCCCCGAACGACTGGCAGGTGGGCCAGACGGGCAAGATCGTGGCGCCGAGCCTGTACGTCGCCTGCGGCATCAGCGGCGCGATCCAGCACCTGGCGGGCATGAAGGACTCCAAGGTGATCGTGGCGATCAACAAGGACCCCGAGGCGCCCATCTTCAGCGTCGCGGACTACGGGCTGGAGGCCGACGTGTTCGAGGCCGTGCCGGCGCTGACCGGCGCGCTGTAAGCGCCGCGCTCCTCTCCGGCATGAGGCCGGGCCGGCTGGACAATGGCCGGTCCCTACACGCTGGAAAGGATGCGCCATGACGAGCCTGGGTACCGTTTTGATCACCGGCGGCAGCCGGGGCATCGGTGCCGCCACTGCGCGGCTGGCCGCGGCCAGCGGCTACGACGTCTGCCTGACCTACGCGTCGCAGCACGAGGCGGCCGAGGCCGTGGCGGCGGAGATCCGGGCGCTGGGCCGCCAGGCCTGCTGCCTGCAGGCCGATGCGGGCGCCGCGGACTTCGCCGACTCGCTGCTGGCACGCCTGCCGTCCTCTCTCCCGCCGCTGGTCGGCCTGGTCAACAACGCCGGCATCACGGGGCCGCTGGGCCCGTTCCTGCAGGCCCGCCCGGACACGATGCGCCAGGTGCTGGAGGTCAACGTGCTGGGCCTGATGCTGCTGACGCAGCAGGTGGTTCGGCACTGGTGCGAGGCCGGACGCGGCGGCTGCGTGGTCAACGTCTCCTCCGTCGCGGCCACGCTGGGCGCGCCGGGCGATTACGTGCACTACGCGGCCTCCAAGGCGGCGGTGGAGAGTTTCACCGTCGGGCTGGCCAAGGAGCTGGCCGAGCAGGGCATTCGCGTCAACGCCGTGTCGCCGGGCACCACGCTCACCGACATCCATGCCGCCGCCGGCGAGCCCGGACGGCCGCAGCGCGTGGCGGCGCGCATCCCGATGCGCCGTCCCGGCGAGGCGCACGAGATCGCCGAGGCCATCGTGTGGCTGCTGTCGGAGCGTTCGGCCTACGTGACCGGCTCGGTGCTGAAGGTCGCCGGCGGGCTCTGAGCCGCGGCTCCCATGCCGTGGACGCGCCGCCTGTCGGGCCGGTTAAGGTGCGGCCTCCGAGAGGAGACCTGTGATGGCTGATTACTTCCCCCTGGGCGCCAGCGGCCTGCGCGTGCCGCGCCTGTGGCTGGGCGCGATGATGTTCGGCGACCAGACTGGCGAGGCCGAGGCGCGCGAGATCGTCGCGGCCACGCGCGACGCCGGACTCAACGCCATTGACGTGGCCGACAACTACGCCGGCGGCGAGTCCGAGCGCATGGTCGGGCGCCTCATCGCGGCGGACCGCGAGCGCTGGATCGTCGCCAGCAAGGTGGCCAACCCCATCGGCACCGAGCCCAACGACCGCGGGCTGTCGCGGCGCTGGCTGCTGGCCGAGGTGGACAACAGCCTGCGCCGCTTGGGCACGGACTGGATCGACCTCTGGTACATGCACCGCGACGACGAGGTCACGCCCATCGAGGAGACGGTGTCGACCGTGGGGCGGCTGATCGAGCTGGGCAAGATCCGCTACTGGGGCGTGTCCAACTTCCGCGCCTGGCGCATCGCGCGCGTGGTGGAGACGGCACGGCGCATGGGCGTGCCGCCGCCCATCGCCTGCCAGCCGCCGTACAGCGCCGTGACGCGGCTGATCGAGACCGAGCTGCTGCCCTGCTGCGCGCACTACGGCGTGGGCGTGGTGGCCTACAGCCCGCTGGCGCGCGGGGTGCTGTCCGGCAAGTACGTGCCCGGCGCCGAGGCCGAGGCGGGCACGCGCGCGGGGCGTGGCGACCGACGCATCCTGCAGACCGAGTTCCGCCCCGAGTCGCTGGAGGTGGCGCAACGCATCAAGGCCCATGCGTTGTCGCGCGGGCTGAGCCCGACGCAGTTCGCGATCGCCTGGGCGCTGAACAACCAGCTCGTCAACGGCGTGATCGGTGGCCCGCGCACGCTGGAGCAGTGGCGCGACTACATCGCGGCGCTGGACGTGCGGCTGACGGCCGAGGACGAGGCCTTCGTGGACGCCCAGGTGCCGCCGGGCTACGCTTCCACGCACGGGTACAACGACCCGATCTATCCGATCACGGGGCGGGTGGGGCGCTGATGCGCGCTGCCCCGTTCACGGCGAACGGATGCGCTCATGACGCTGGCAGCGCTTGAGCGCCGGCGGCGCCAATCCTGGCCCACACCCACGCAGGCCATCAAGCACGGGCGCGGTTGTCAGTGTCCATGCGCTACCAGCACCGGCTTGATGCCCTTGGCTTCCTCGCGCCGCGCCATCCAGGCGTAGAGCGTGGGCAGCACCAGCAGCGTCAGCACCGTGGCCGAGACCAGCCCGCCGATCACCACCACCGCCAGCGGGCGCTGGGTCTCGGCGCCGATGGCGTGCGACAGCGCCATCGGGAACAGGCCCAGCATCGCCAGCATCGCCGTCATCAGCACCGTGCGCAGCCGCGTGAGGCTGCCCTGCAGCACCGCCTCGGTGAGATGCATGCCTTGCGCCCGCAACTGGTTGTAGTAGGTCACCATCACCACGCCGTTGAGTACCGCCTGCCCGAACAGGGCGATGAAGCCGATGGCCGCGGACACCGACAAGGGGATGCCCGTGATCGCCAGCGCCAGGATGCCACCGATGAGCGCGAAGGGGATGTTGGAGACGATCAGCAACGCGTTGTTGAACGACTTGAAGGCATCGAACAGCAGCAGGAAGATCACCAGGATCGACAGCGGCACCACCCACGACAGCCGC
>NZ_AUMO01000096.1:13868-29616 GCF_000430725.1 Azohydromonas australica DSM 1124 | reverse complement strand
CTTCGCCCAATGGCGCTGGGCCCTGGTGTGGCTCACGCAGATCGTCTTCTACGGGCTGCCCTGGCTGATGTGGAACGACCGCCAGGCGGTGCTGTTCGACCTCGGCGCGCGGCGCTTCTTCATCTTCGGGCTGGTGTTCTACCCGCAGGACCTGATCTACCTCTCGGCCCTGCTGATGGTCTCGGCCTACGCGCTCTTCCTGTTCACGGCCGTGGGCGGGCGGCTGTGGTGCGGCTACGCCTGCCCGCAGACGGTCTACACCGAGATCTTCATGTGGGTCGAGCGCAAGATCGAGGGCGACCGCGCCCGGCGCATGAAGCTCGACGCGGCGCCCTGGAGCGCGCAGAAGCTGCTGCGCAAGGGCGGCAAGCAGGCCGCGTGGATCGCGATTGCGCTGTGGACGGGCTTCACCTTCGTAGGCTACTTCACGCCCGTCAAGACGCTCGCCGGGGAGGTGATGAGCCTGTCCACCAGCCCCTGGGAGACCTTCTGGGTGCTGTTCTACGGCTTCGCCACCTGGGGCAACGCGGGCTTCATGCGCGAGCAGGTGTGCAAGTACATGTGCCCCTACGCGCGCTTCCAGAGTGCCATGTTCGACAAGGACACGCTGATCATCAGCTACGACGCCGAGCGCGGCGAGCCGCGCGGCTCGCGCTCGAAGAAGGCCGACCCGGCCAAGGCAGGCCTGGGCTCGTGCGTGGACTGCACGCTGTGCGTGCAGGTGTGCCCCACGGGCATCGACATCCGCAAGGGCCTGCAGTACGAGTGCATCGGCTGCGCCGCGTGCGTGGACGTGTGCGACGACGTGATGGACAAGATGGGCTACCCGCGCGGGCTGGTGCGCTACGACACGCAGAACGGGCTGCAGCAGCACCTCTCGCGCGGCCAGGTGCTGCAGCGCGTGCTGCGCCCGCGCATCCTGATCTACACCGGCATCCTCATCCTCATCTGCATCGCCGTGGGCTGGAGCATCGCCGTGCGCACGCCCTTCAAGGCCGACCTGGTGCGCGACCGCTCCACGCTGGCGCGCCAGGTGGACGGCGGCTTCGTGGAGAACGTGTACCGGCTGCAGGTGATGAACGCGGCCGAGGCGCCGCAGTCCTACACCGTCACGGCCGAGGGCCTGCCCGGGCTGGCGCTGGCCGCGCCGGTGCGCCTGCACCTGGGCTCGGCCGAGGCGCAGTGGGTGACGATCTTGCTGCGCGTGCCGCCGGAGACGGCGGCCTCCACGCCGCCCGCCGCGCACGAGATCCACTTCACCATCAAGCGCGAGGCCTCGGCCGGCGACGCGGCAATCAGCCTGCGCGAGAAGTCCACCTTCGTGCTGCCGCGCTGAGCCGCGGCGATCCGGCAGGCCGAACCTGCCGTTTCCCGTTTCCCACAAGGGCGCCTTCGGGCGCCTTTTTTCCGGCTTGCCACGGACTCATACCGCCCCGTCTCGCAGCAAGCCCAAAAGGCCGCCCGCCTGCAGCATGCGTCCCGGTTCCCGTACCCTTCCCGAACGATGGAAACCTTGGTGGATTTGCTGTTGCGCCATGGCGTGCTGCTGGTGTTCGTGGTGACGCTGGCCGCGCGCGTGGGCATGCCCGTGCCGGCCGCGCCGCTGCTGGTGGTGGCCGGCGGCCTGGCGGCGGCCGGGCGCTTCCCGCTGGCGGCGGCCCTGGCCGCGGCGGTGGTCGCCAACATCGCCGGCGATGCGTTGTGGTTCATCGGCGGACGCCGCCACGGCCACCGCGTGATGCGGCTGCTGTGCAAGGTGTCGCTGTCGCCCGACTCCTGCGTGCGGCGCAGCGAACTGCTCATCGGCCGCTGGGGCGGCAGTTCGCTGGTGGCGGCCAAGTTCGTGCCCGGCGTGTCGCTGGTGGCCGCGCCCATGGCCGGCGCGCTGGGCATGCCCTGGCGCACCTTCATGGCCTTCGAGGTCCTGGGCGGCGGCCTGTGGAGCCTGCTGTTCCTGGGACTCGGACTGCTGTTCAGCCGCGAGATCGAGCGCGTGCTGAACCTGCTCTCCAGCGCCGGCACCACCGCGCTGGCCGTGTTGCTGGTGCTGCTGGCCGCCTTGCTGGCGCTGCGCTGGTGGCGCCGCCGGCGCACGCTGCACGACCTGGGCATGCCGCGCATCGGCGTGGAGGAGCTGCGCACGCTGCTGCAGGGCGAGGCGCCGCCTGTGGTGGTGGACGTGCGCCCGCTCTCCAGCCTGGAGATCGACGCCCGCCGCATCCCCGGCGCCCGCCACGTCGAGCTCGACGGCATCGCCGCCCTGGCCGCCCAGCTGCACCCGGCGCACGAGGTGGTCGTCTACTGCAACTGCCCCAACGACGTGTCGGCCGCGCAGGCGGCGCGGGTGCTGCAGTCGCACGGCTTCACGCGCGTGCGTCCGCTGGCCGGCGGGCTGGACGCCTGGTTCGCCGACGAGCTGGCCGAGGAGGCGCCCTCCGCTGCCCCGTCGCCGGCCACGCACTGAGCCCGCCGGGCTACGGCGCCGGCGTCTCCGCGCCGCCCGTGTTGCCCATGTCGCCCGTGTCGGCCTCCATGTCCTGCGCGTGCTGCCCGGCCGCTTCCAGGCCTTGCGGCGCCTGCGGCGGCCGGACTTCCCGCGTCTGCACCCGGGCGCCACGCTCCAGCGTGTTGTGCACCGGGCAGCGGTCGGCGATCTCCATCAGCCGCTGGCGCTGCTCGTCGCTGAGATCGCCCTCGATGGTGACGTTGCGCAGGAACACGTCCGGCGGCGTCTCGCCCGCGTTGCGGGCATGCCCCAGGCGCACGCGCACGTGCCGCAGCGGCAGGCCCTTGCGGCGCGCGTACAGGCGCATCGTCATCACGGTGCAGGCGCCCAGCCCCGCGGCGACCAGCTCGTAAGGCGTCGGCCCGGAGCCCACCCCGCCGACTTCCACCGGCTCGTCGGCCACGAAGAAGGCCGGGCCCGCCGTCACCCCGACCTGGAAGTCGCCCTCGCCCGTGTCCTCCACGACCACCTCCCCGGGCTCGGCCGCGCCGCGTGGCGCCGGCTTTCCCAGGTAGCGCGTGGCCCAGGCCGCGATGACGTCCGCGGCGTAGGCTGCGTCCTCCGCGCGCGTGAGCAGGTGGTCGGCATCGTCCAGCGACACGAAGCTCTTCGGGTGGTGCGCCGCCTGGAAGATGGCGCCGGCGTTGGCGATGTCCACGATGGCGTCCAGCGGCGCGTGCAGCACCAGCAGCGCCAGCCGCAGCGCCGCGATGCGCTGGCGCTGGTCGTGCCGCTCCAGGTCGTCGAGGAAGTCGCGCCGCATGCGGAACGGCCGCCCGCCGATCCGCACCTCGGCCTCGCCCTGCTCCAGCAGCGCCTGCAGCCCGTCGCCAAAGAGCTGCCTGACGTGCTGCACGTCGAAGGGCGCCGCGATCGTTGCCACCGCCTTGAGCTCCGGCAGGCTGCCGGCCGCGGCCAGCGCGGCGGCGCCGCCCAGGCTGTGCCCGATCAGCAGCCGCGGCCCGATGCCCGCAGCCTGCATCGCGCGCGCCGCAGCCAGCAAATCCTCCACGCTGCCGCTGAAGGTGCTGTCGGCGAAGTCGCCCCCGCTCTGGCCCAGGCCGGTGAAGTCGAAGCGCAGCACGCCGATGCCCTGCGCGGCCAGGGCGCGCGCGATGCGCGAGGCCGCCAGCGACTGCTTGGTGCAGGTAAAGCAATGGGCAAACAGGGCGTGGCTGCGCACCGCCCCTTCGGGCAGGTCCAGCCGGCCCGACAGCCGCTGGCCTTGCGCGCCCTGAAATTCAAAGTTCTTGCTGTGCATGGCGATGCTCCCTGGCTTGCCCGGCCGGCGGCCGGCTGCGGCGCCGCAGCTTGGCACAGGGGGTCGCCGCGGCGCGAGGCGGCTCTGCAACCGGAAGCTTCCCGCAGCGCAGCGGCGCGCACGGGCTGCCGAGACTGTCAGGAAGTGCCGGACACGGGCGGCGCGTGTCAGACACGGCCTACGCCGGGAACCGGCGCCGGACGGCAGAGCCAAGCCCCGGCACTACCCGACACTGCGGGGCCTGTACAAGAGGACTTGCACCATGACCATGTTGAGGACCGACACCCCGGCCCTGTCCTATGCGGAATTCGCGGATCACGTCCTGCCCGGCGAGATCCAGTACGAGATCGACGACGACGGGGTGCTGAGCTTCACGCCGGCCGGCGAGTCGTACTGGCAGCCGCTGTTCGGCAAGTGGGGCTATGCCTTCGATCGCAGCCTGCCGATGGAGGAGTTCGAGGACATCTCCACCACCATCCTGTTGCAGGAGATGCAGCAACTGCACGGGGCCACGGGCACCGGCCGGGCGCTTCACTGCGCTGCCGCGTGAGCGGGGTCCCGGGGCCCGGACACCGCGCGAGGGCGGGCGTCCGGCGCGCGCCCAGGTCAGGCGCGCTTGTTGGCTCTGGGCAGCTGCTGCGCGCCCTTGACGAAATCGGCGAAAGACACGTCCGCTGCGCCCTGGCCGGCCGCCTGCTGCTTGCCGGAGATCTTCGGCGGCTCGGGCTTGGCGTCCGGGTCGATGGACGCACGCACCGGCGCGGTGGAGCGCGTGGGCAGCGGCGCCTCGCGGTCGAGCTCCTTCCAGTTCTCGAAACCGCTCTTCTGCGCCAGGCGGTCGAAGGCGGCGGCCAGCGGCGACTCCGGCGCACTCTTCTTCTTGGGGGTGGGTGCGGCGGGTGCGACGGCGGGCTGCTGTTGGGTGTGCTTCATGGATGCGTGGACGCTGACGTCCCGGGTCAAAGATCAAAGCGGGTATTTTCGCCGCATACCGCAAGCCCGCGGCTTTTGGATGCCGTGCCGGGAGCCAGGCCTTCCGCCCGCGTGCCGAATATCACCGCGCCAAGCCGCAGAACGCCAGGCCGGCCGCGAGGTCGAGCACGTGTTCCGGGCGCAACCATTGGCTGAAAACCCAGGCCAGCGTGCCGCCCAGCGCGACGGCCAGGACGAGCCGGCGAGCGGGCTTCATGCCGCGGCCGGCGCGGCGCGCACGAGCGGGCGGTCGTCGATGGGCCAGTGCAGCAGCGCGGCCAGCAGCCCCAGGCCGATGCCGGCCAGCCAGATCGCGTCGTAGGAGCGCGTCGCGTCGAACACCACTGCGCCCAGCCATACGCCCAGGAAGGCGCCGAGCTGGTGCCCGAAGAACACGAAGCCGAACAGCGTGGCGATGTACTGCACGCCGAACACCTGCGACACCAGCCCGTTGGTCAGCGGCACCGTGCCCAGCCAGAGGAAGCCCATCACCGCGCAGAAGGCGTACAGGCTCCACGGGCTCAGCGGCAGCAGCACGAAGGCGGTCATCGCCAGCGAGCGGGCCAGGTACACGCCGGCCAGCAGGTGCTTGCGGCGGTGCCGCCCGCCCAGCGCGCCCAGCACGTAGGTGCCCGCGACGTTGGCCAGCGCCACCAGCGCCAGCCCGGCCACGGCATGCCGCGCCGGCAAGCCACGGTCAAGCACGTAGGCCGGCAGATGGGCGGCGATGAAGGCGAGCTGGAAGCCGCAGGCCAGGAAGCCCAGGTTGAGCAGCCAGAAGCCGCGGTGCCCGAAAGCCTCGCGCAGCGCGCTGGACAGCCGCTGCCGGCCCGGCGACGCGGCGGCCGGCCGATCGTTGAGCGGCTTCGCACACGGCAGCAGCAGCGCGCAGGCCAGGCCCAGCACCGCCAGCGCCCCGGCCCAGCCGAGCGACGCGATCAGCCCCTGCGACGCGGGCAGCACGACGAACTGCCCCAGCCCGCCCACCGCGCCGGCCATGCCCAGGGCCCAGCTGCGCTGCGCCGGCGCCACCAGGCGGCTGAGCGCGCCGTACACCGTGCCGAAGGCGGTGCCCGAGAGCCCCATGCCGATGCACAGCCCCGCCGAGAGCGTGAAGGCCGTCGGCGTGGGCGCGCGCGACATCAGCAGCAGCCCCGCCGCGTAGCACAGCAGCCCGCCGATCACCACCCGGCGCGAGCCGAAGCGGTCCGCCACCATGCCGGTGACGGGCTGCGCCAGGCCCCAGACCAGGTTCTGCACCGCGATGGCGAAACCGAAGGTCTCGCGCGGCCAGCCGTGGTCCAGCGTGACCGGCAATAGGAAGATGCCCTGCGCGTGCCGCACCCCGAGCGCCAGCCCCATCACCAGGCCGCCGGCCACGACGATCCGCCAAGGCCGGCTGCGCCGGTCCGCCTCGCATTCCACCACCGCATTCATGGGCTGCTCCTGCCTGGCCGCTACCACGCCGGGCAGCGGCATTCACGATGCGGTCATTACACTGGCGGCAGAACTGGGTCTCAAACGAGTTCTCGGTCAGCAACGCATGCGCTTCAGGAATGTCAGCCCCGCTTCTTCGCCTCCCCTCGCTTGACCTGGTGCGCGGCTTCGTCGCGGTCGGGCGCCGCATGAGCATCACGCTGGCGGCGCAGGACCTGTGCCTGACGCAGTCGGCGGTCAGCCGCCAGATCCTGGCGCTGGAGGAGGCGCTGGGGCTGAAGCTGCTGGTGCGCGGGCACCGAAGCATCGCCTTCACGCCGGAGGGCGAGCGGCTGTTCCGCAGCGCCGACAGCGCGGTGCAGCAGCTGCAGGACGTGGTGGGCGCGCTGACCGGGCGCACCGGGCGGCGCATGGTGACGCTGACCTCCACCATCGGCGTGACCGGGCTGTGGCTGATGCCGCGGCTGGGCGCCTTCCTGCAGCGGCATCCGGACATCGAGGTGCGCGTCTCGGCCAACAGCCGCGCGATGGACCTGCAGGCCGAGGGCATTGATCTGGCGATCCGCTACGGCGCACGCGAGGCCATGCCGGCGGGGGCACAGCGCCTGTTCGGCGAGGACATCGTGCCGGTGGCGCATCCGTCGCTGGGCCTCGCGGCGCTGTCGGCGCCGGAGACCGTGGAGTCGCAGGTGCTGCTGGAGTTCGACGGCCCCTACCGGCCCTGGCTGCAATGGAGTTCCTGGCTGGAGCGCCAGGGTTGGAGGGATTTGCGTCCGCGCGGCGTGCTGCGCTTCAACCAGTACGACCAGCTCATCCACGCGGCCGTGGCTGGCCAGGGCATTGCGCTGGGGCGGCGCGTGCTGATTGCGCCGATGCTGGCCGACGGGCGGTTGATCGCGCTCGGCCCACCGTTGCCGGCCCCGGCGGATTACTGGCTGATCCAGGCCGAGGCGAACCCGGCGCCGGAGGCGCGGGAATTCGTGGACTGGATCTGCGCCGAGGCGGCGGCCTGCGCCTCGGGTTGAAGCGCCGCTGCTACGCCGCCTGGAGCACCGTTGGCGCCGCCTCGGCCGCGTCCGGCGGCCACGTGAATACCTCCCCCCGCGGCTGCGCCGGCAGCCGGCCGTGCCGCAGCCACTCCAGCGCCAGCGGCCACAGGCTGTGCTCGAAGCGGCTGTGGAAGAAGGCGAAGTGCCCCACCCGCGCCTGGCCGATAGCCTCGGGCTTCAGGTGCAAATGGGTGCGCGCGCTGTGGCGGTAGTAGCCCAGCAGCCGCTGCACCGCCGGCACCGTGCCGAAGTCGTCGTCGCTCAGGCTCAGCGCCAGCGTCTCGCCGCGCACCGCGGCGAAGCGCGCGACCAGCGCGTCGAGCTCGGCCGGCGGCAGCACCAGCGCGCCGCGGCGCCAGTTGTCCTCGAAGCGCGGATGCGGCGCGGTCCAGTCGCGCACCACGCCGCGCGGCGTGTCCTCCAGCCAGCCCAGGCGCCCGCCGGGGAAGTAGCCCAGCACGGCGGTCAGCGCCGGCATCACCACGTGCCACTTCAGCAGCAGGCGCAGACGCCGGGCGCGGTGGTAGTCGCGCCAGTGCGCGTACTGCGCGCCCATGCTGAACACGCGCGAGACGCGGTGGCTGGAGGGTGCCAGCCCGATCAGGAAGCCGCCGACGCTGTGCGCCACCACCTGCACCGGCTGGCCCGGGAAGCGGTCCGAGGCGAGCTGCAGCGCCGCCTCGAAGTCCAGCCGGCCCCAGTCGATCCACCCCGCCTCGAAGCCGCGCAGGCTGCGCGGGCGCGACTCGCCGATGCCGCGGTAGTCGTAGCAGAGCACGTCGAAGCCGTGCGCATGCAGGAAGGCGGCGAAGCGCGCGTAGTAGCGGCAGCGCACCGAGGTGGCCGGGTTGACCACGACTACCGGGCGCTCCCGCCCGGGGCCGGGATGCCGCCAGACGAAACCGTTGAGCTGGTAGCCGTCCGCGGCGGTGAAGGAGACGGGACGGGGCGAGGCGGCGGGAGAGTCCATCTGGCGGGCGCGGCGGTGGGGTCGATGCATGGATGCTAGGAACCGCGCCCGGCCGGCTCAAACGACAAGTTCTCATACCTCGCATGCCCCGTCGGCATGCCGCGCGGCGACCCGGCCGCGCGATTTCGCTACTGCATCTGCTGCTTGAGCCGGGAGAACTCCTCGTGCGCTCGCTGCACCGCCTGTTGCAGCGGCGGATCGACGTTGCCACTGGCCTGGCACGCCGCCACCGCGCGGTCGCCCAGCTGCTCCAGCTCCTCCACCAGCGAGCGCACCGTGTCCGGCCCGGCGGACTGCTGTTGCTGCTGCGGCGCCGCGGTGCAGGCCTCGCGGGCCTGGCGCGCCTGCCAGTACATCTTGTCCACGCACTCGCGCACCTCGGCAGGCACCGCGTTGCCGTAGGAGGCGCGCTTGGCGTCCTCGGCGTATTGCGCGACCTCGTTGACGCGCCGGCGCAGCTGGTCCTGTTCCATGTCCATCACGTTCTCCCGCGGCCTGAGGCCGGACAAGCACAAGTCCGTACCCGGGCAAACCCCATGCCGCGCCGCCTTAGGCGCGCTGCTGCGCGGTGGGCGCCGGCTCGAAGTCCGCGTAGTGGCCCTTGAGGCCGTAGTAGGCGATGTAGAGGTAGCACAGCAGCGGCACGAAGAAGGCGTGTAGCAGCCCGATGCGGTCGGCGAAGAAGCCCATCACCACCGGCACGATGGCGCCGCCGACGATGGCCATGCACACCACGCCCGAGCCCTCGCCGGTGTGACGGCCCAGTCCCTCGATGGCCAGGCTGAAGATGGTCGGGAACATGATGGAGTTGAACAGCCCAATCGCCAGCAGCGCCCACATCGCCAGCGGCCCGGCGACGAGCATGGCCAGCAGCAGCAGCGCCGCCACCACCAGCGCGTTGAAGGCCAGCAGGCGGCCCGGGCGCACCTTCTTCAGCAGCGCGGCGCCGATGAAGCGGCCCACCATGGCGCCGCCCCAGTACAACGACAGGTAGCGGGCCGCCCGCTCCTCCGGCAGCCCGGCCACCGAGGGCTCGGCCATGAAGTTCACGAGGAAGCTGCCGATGGACACCTCGGCGCCGACGTAC
Source organism: Azohydromonas australica DSM 1124 (assembly GCF_000430725.1). Classification (GTDB taxonomy): domain Bacteria; phylum Pseudomonadota; class Gammaproteobacteria; order Burkholderiales; family Burkholderiaceae_C; genus Azohydromonas; species Azohydromonas australica. The sequence continues at coordinate 20,334 of NZ_AUMO01000096.1, read as the reverse complement.
AGAAAGATCCCCAGCGCACCCAGCACCAGGTGCCGGTACTGCCAGGCGCTGTCATGCGTGTGGTAGACCGCCCGCGGCGCGTCCTGCGGCAGCTCCGCCGGCTGCTCGGGCTCCCGGATGACGGGCAACTTCGACAGTGCGATGACCACCGCGATCAGCAGCAGCACCGCCGCCAGCCCCACGTAGGGCAACTGCACGGAGGAGGCCTGCTCGGCGGCATAGGCCGCGCGCTCCGCGGCGCCCATGCGGCTCACCTCCTCGGCCGGCTTCACGGCCACGGCCAGGATCAGCACCGAGCCCAGCAGCGGCGCCAGCGTGGTGCCCAGCGAGTTGAAGGCCTGGGTCAGGTTCAGGCGCGCGGAGGCGGTTTCGGGTGGCCCCAGCACGGTGACGTAGGGATTGGCCGCCACCTGCAGCAGCGTGATGCCCGAGGCCAGGATGAACAGCGCGCCCAGGAAGAAGGCGTAGGAGGACTGGCCGGCGGCCGGGTGGAACAGCAGGCACCCGACGCCCGCCACCACCAGGCCGACGATGATCCCGCGCTTGTAGCCCAGCCTCCTGACGAGGTGGCCCGCCGGCACCGAGATCACCAAGTAGGCCGTGAAGAAGCAGAACTGGATGAGCATCGCCTGCACGTAGCTGAGCGTGAACACCGCCCGCAGGTGCGGAATCAGGATGTCGTTCAGCGCGGTGATGAAGCCCCACATGAAGAACAGCGAGGTGAGCACGACCAGCGGTGCGGTGTAGTCCGGCTGCCGAGTACCGGAGGCGGAACTGCTGCCGGGAGTCGCTGTGGGAAACCCGTGGGCCATGGCGTGTCTCCTGCGTCGGGCCCGCCTTGCGGCAAGCGGCCCGCCTGGGCGCAGCCATTCGGTGCAGGGCCAAACCAGCCGGCGACGAGGCCGGCGGCCCGTATTCCCCGCCTCAGCCCTCCATCTTCTGCACCACCGCCACCACCCGCGCGGGCGCCCGTTCCGCCGCGGGATGCTGCGCCAGCAACGCGCCCAGCCGGTCCAGCCGCTCCGCCGGCAACGCCTAGCACTGCACGGCCAGGCGCAGCTGCGCCGACAGGCCTGGACAGCCTGCGGGCTTCAGCATTGCGCCGCGCTGCATGTTGCCGCGTGCCGTTCCCAGGGTGAGCTTGAAGTTCATAACCACGACGCGCTGACCATCGCTGGCCCGCTTACCTCTACCGTGCGGCGCTCGCCCAGCGCGTCGCGCATGGTGAGACTGGCGGCACCTTGCGCGGTTGCGGTTCGAACATGCGTTGGCGCAGGTCACCCAGGAAATGCCGCGCGCTCGAGTTGAGCGCTTGCAGCGATTGCAGGTCAAAGGCCTGCGGCTCAATGTGTGGCATCAAACCCCGATTCGTAATTTTGGCGTGATTCCGGTGGTTGAGCCCTAATCGCCGTGAGCTTGGCGATTGGTGAGTTGTTGTACTCGTGCGTTATGGCCCGTGTGGCAAGCAGGTCACCTCGAAGCCACAACCGCGTGGCGATGGTGACAAACTTGTGCAGGTGCGGATCTGCCCGGTCGCCGCGGACCGGCAAGGTGACGCTCTTGTGTACCCAGCTCACCGGAGCTGGTACGGCAGTTCCCTGAAGGTGACGGATTTGTGCGCGTCTTGACCCAGGCGCGAGCTGCGATACCTATCTATGGACAAAGCCCGCCGCACAAGAACGTCACCTTGTGCCCGGCCATGCTTGAGAAGCACCAAGCGCCGCCACCATGCACAAAAACGTCACCTTTGCCGGATCTCGTCAACAACAGCTCTGGACGGATATCGACGAGGCTGCAAAGCGCTCGATGCCCGCTTGCCGTGCCTTGATTGCGCGCAGGGAACTGGAGACTTCTCAGCGGCCTGCTGGCTAGCCTTTAAGCAGCTAAAACAAGCAAGCATTAAGGGGCCGAAAACGCGAATCGACTCAAAGACTTGGATCTAGCAAGGTGACGCGCTTGTGCCGGTACCCCTGGCAAGGTGACAGCCTTGTGCTCAAGGTGACGTCCTTGTGCAAGGCAAGGTGACGTCTCTGTGCGCGAAGGTGTACGGATTTGTGCAAAGTGTCCTACATGCGCGAGGCACTGCGCGAGACGCAGAAGTCCACCGTGCTGGTCGAGGTCGAGCACGCGAACGCGCGCGCCGGCGCCGAGCTCAAGGACTTCGTCTCGATCTCGCTGGTGAACATGGTGGCGGTCACCGGCGGGCGCGTGTACGTCCAGTTCCACCCGGCCATTCGCCGGCTGCAGAAGGACCAGCGCGACTACACCCTCCTGTCTCTGCGCACCACGTCGGCCTTCTCCTCGCAGTACGCGCATGCGCTGTACGAGCGGCTGCGCTCGGTGGCTTTCAAGGGCTTGCCCACAGAACGGGTGAGCGTGGACGAGGCCCGGCGCTGGGCCGGCGCCAGCGGCGACAAGTACGCCAACGAGTTCAAGGCCTTCAAGCGCCGCGTGCTCGAAGTCGCCAAGACGCAGATCAACGAGCTCTCCGACCTGCAGGTGGAGTACGAGACGCGCTTCTCGCCGGGCTCCAAGAAGGTGACGCACATCCGCTTCTCATTCCGCGAGCAGCAGGGCAAGGGCATGCAGCAGTTCCACGAGCCGGAGGCGCGCAAGGAGCTCTACGACACGCTACGCGGCGAGTTCGGGCTGGGCACCCGGGAGATTGAGGACATCGCGCGCAGCCCGCACGAGTTCACGCAGGAGCGCATCCAGGCCGCTGTCGCCTTCGTGCGCCACCGCATGAAGAACGGCGGCAAGAAGGTGCACGCTCCGGACAAGCTGCTGGTGAAGGCACTCAAGAAAGGCTGGACCATTCCCACGGCCGAGTTGGAGGACGCGCTGCCCACGCCGGCCACCGCGGCTGCGGCGCCGGATGGCTAGCGCTCGCCCCCGGCCGCCGCCGCGGCGGTATCGGCAGCCGAGCCGACGGATGCGGCCACCGCGGCCCTGCAGCGCGAATACGAGCGCGGCGGCGAGCGCGGCTTTGAGCCCTATCTGGGCCTGGACGAGGACGTGCTGGCCGCCCTGCTGGCGTCCTTCGCCCGGACCACACCGTTCCGGGCGCTGCAGACGCAGCTCAAGCGGTCCAAGGGTCCGGTCACAGATGCGGAGCTGCGCGCGAACGACCGCTTGCGCTTTGCCTTTGTCCAGCATGTGCTGTCGACCTTGAAGAAGGCCGCCCGCAGCGAGCGCGCCGAGGGCGGGCCCCAGACCAGGCTGTTCGAGAGCTGAAGGGCCACGCGCTGGTACGCCGTCGCAAAACCTGTGTTTCATGGCACCGGGATGCCGTTCTTGGCGGCCCCGGCGTACCGTTCGCTGCTGAGAGCCAAAACCGCAGGGAGTCATGCAATGTCAGGGATCCACATGGAAGAGGACGTCCCCACCGGCTGGGTGAAGCCGGTTGCCAAGCCCACCCGCGAGTCGCTGCAGGTGCGCGTCGCCGAGTTGCGTGCGGAACTGGCCCAGGCCGAGGCGCAGCTCAAGGCAATGGAAGACGACACCCGGCTGGAAGCGCTGGTGAAGATTCGCAACCTCATGCGGGCCTTTGAGCTGACACCGGAAGACCTGGGGCTGGAAGCGCCGCCGCCCCGACGCCGCGGCCGGCCGCGTAAGCAGCCGGGCTGAGCCCGCCCGCGCCCGGCCCCGGCCGGGCACTGTGTCCGGGCTATGCCACCGCGTCCCGACCTGCTTTGCAGGCCGGGACGTGCTCGCTTTTGCGCAAGCTTTGAATGAGTGATTTGATCTCAACCCGCTTCAGCCAGGGGCAGGACCTCGAATCCGCTTTTCGGGCGGATACGTACCCGTCGCAGCACGTCGAAACCCTCCTGCGGCGTAGGCCGCTCCAGCCGCTTGAGCGTGCCGAACAATCCCGCCGCAGGCACGGGACGCGGCCGGCGCTGGTTACGTTCGGATGCTCCTTAAGGATCAGGTTCGAAAGTAGCCGTTCACACGTGCAAATGATTCAGTCCAGGCTTGGCAGCTACCCCGGCCCATCGAGCACGTGCTGGAACTGCCTGATTTCGCTGAGCCTTATCAGAGCGGCGCAGTTACAGCTCCTGTTCAAACCCGCTCCGGCACCGCGGCCCCTGTGTAGTGTTGATTCAAGAAGCCTTGGGCGGCGGCAACCATCGCAGCAACGTCGCATACAGCCGCGCGGGCTCCACGGGCTTGGCGATATGGTCGTCCATGCCAGCGTCCAGGCAGGCCTGCCGGTCCTCCCCGAAAGCATTGGCCGTCATGGCAACGATCGGCAGTCCTGTGCCAAGGCGCTGGCGAATCTGCCTCGTGGCCTCCAGGCCATCCATCACCGGCATCTGGATGTCCATCAGCACGAGGTCGTAGGGTCTGGTGGACACCAGCTCCAGCGCCGTGCGGCCGTTGTCGGCGGTCTCCACCTCCAGGGACACGGCACGCAGCACGGCAGCCGCCACTGCCTGGTTGACGAAGTGGTCCTCGACCAGCAGCACACGCTGGCCGCTGTGGCGCGAGCGCAGCAACGCCTCGGCCTCCTCCCTGGAGAGCGGCTCGATTTCGAAGCCACCGCGGCGCTGCAGCACTTGCACCAACGTGTCGCGCAGCACCGAGTCCGTGATGGGCTTCACCAGCACGGCGTCGCCCTCCTCTTCCCGCGCAAGCTGCTGCAGCTTTCTGTCGGCGACAGGCGTGACCAGCACCGCCGGCGGCATGGCAGCGCCGAGCAGCTCACGCAGCTCGCCCAGGGTTTCAACACTGTCCACCGGCGTGCGCGAGTCGATCACCGCCACGTCGTAGGGTCGGGCGGTGGCCATGCCGGTTTGCAGCCGCGTGAGGGCCTGCTGGCTGCCCAGCCGTGCATCGGGCTCCAGCCCCAGCATCGAGAGTAACTCGCTCAGCTCGCCCAGAGCCTCGGCCGCGTCGCTGATGACCAGTGCGCGCCGGCCCTTGAGCGTCACCGGCGCGGCCTCTTCACCAAGCTGCCCGGCGCGGGCCAGCCAAGCGGTAAACCAGAAGGTGCTGCCCTCCCCCGGCACGCTTTGCAGCCCGACTTCGCCGCCCATCAACACGGCAAGATGACGAACCAGCGTCAAGCCCAGGCCGGTGCCGCCATGGCGCCGGGTGGTCGAGCCATCAGCCTGCTCGAAAGCCTCGAACACGGCCTGCTGGCGCTCCGGCGAGATGCCCGGCCCGGTGTCCTGCACCTCGAAGCGTACCAGCAGCCGCTTTCCTTCCTCGCACAGCAGTTCGCCGCCCAGCCGCACCGAGCCGCTGGAAGTGAACTTCACCGCGTTGGACAACAGGTTCAGCAGCGCCTGCGACAGCCGCGTGGGGTCGCCGTTCAGGCGCTTGGGCAGGTCGTCGGTGTCCAGGGAAAACTCGAGCCCCTTGTCGGCCGCCAGGCCGCGCACCATCGCCAGCGACCGGCCCAGCAACTTGTCGAGGTCGAACTCGCTGTCCTCCAGCACCATCTTGCCAGCCTCGATCTTGGAGAGGTCCAGGATGTCGTTGAGGACCTGCAACAGGTGCCTGGCCGCATCCTGAACCTGCCCCAGGCGCTGCTGCTGCAGCGGATCGCTGGTGTCGCGCAGCAGCAGGTGGGTGAGCCCGAGGATGGCGTTCATCGGCGTGCGGATCTCGTGGCTCGTATTGGCCAGGAACGCCGTCTTGGCCGCGCTGGCCACCTCGGCTTGGCGCGTGCGCTCGCGCAGCTGCTCTTCGAGCGCCTTGCGCTCGGTGAGGTCGGTCAGCAGCACCAGGAAGCCCATGGCCTGTCCCTGCGCGTCGCGCAGCACGCTCAGGTGCAGCAGCCCGGGGAACGAGGTGCCGTCGTCGCGCACGTACGTCCACTCGTTGCGCGGGCCTTCGTCCGGGCGCGCCCGCTCGGGCAGCAGGCCGGCGATGAGCGCCGCGGGCATGCGCGCCCCCTCCGCCTGGACATCGGGCGGGAAGAACTGCGCCTTGTAGGTCAGCTCCTCGGGCTCGCAGAAGTCCGTCACCAGGCGCCCCAGGACCTGCTGTGCCGGGCTGCGGAACATGGCCTCGGCGGCCGGGTTGAAGGAGGTGATGTGCCCTTCCAGGTCGGTGGAGATGACGGCGATGCGAGCGCTCGCGACGATGGCCTTCTCGCGCTCGCTCAGGGCTTGGAGCTCGGCGGTGCGCTGGCGCACCTGCTGCTCCAGCAGGTCGCGTGCGGTGCGCTGCTCATGGATGTCGGTGGCCGAGCCAAACCAGCGCACAGCCCGTCCTTGTCCGTCGAAAACCGGCTCGACCCGCAGCAGGTGCCGGCGGTACTGGCCGTCATGCCGGCGGATGCGGTGCTCGTGCATGACCGGCCCGGGCTCGGCCAGGGCACGCTGCCAGGCCGCCTGGGTCGCGGGCAGGTCGTCGGGGTGGATGCTGGCTGCCCACCCCTCGCCCGTGCTGTTGGTATCGCTCAGCCCGGTGTACTCGTGCCAGCGCTTGTTGTACCAGTCCACGTGGCCGTCGG
>NZ_AUMO01000096.1:0-13858 GCF_000430725.1 Azohydromonas australica DSM 1124 | reverse complement strand
GACCTGCTGTGGAGCAACCTGCCCGACGGCCACGTGGACTGGTACAACAAGCGCTGGCACGAGTACACCGGGCTGAGCGATACCAACAGCACGGGCGAGGGGTGGGCAGCCAGCATCCACCCCGACGACCTGCCTGCGACCCAGGCGGCCTGGCAGCGTGCCCTGGCCGAGCCCGGGCCGGTCATGCACGAGCACCGCATCCGCCGGCATGACGGCCAGTACCGTTGGCACCTGCTGCGGGTCGAGCCGGTTTTGGACGGACAAGGACGGGCTGTGCGCTGGTTTGGCTCGGCCACCGACATCCATGAGCAGCGCACCGCACGCGACCTGCTGGAGCAGCAGGTGCGCCAGCGCACCGCCGAGCTCGAAGCGCTGAGCGAGCGCGAGAAGGCCATCGTCGCGAGCGCCCGCATCGCCGTCATCTCCACCGACCTGGAAGGGCGCATCACCTCCTTCAATCCGGCTGCCGAGGCGATGTTCCGCTGCCCGGCGCAGCAGGTGCTGGGGCGCCTGGTGACGGACTTCTGCGAGCCCGAGGAGCTGACCTACAAGGCGCAGTTCTTCCCGCCCGATGTCCAGGCGGAGGGGGCGCGCATGCCCGCGGCGCTCATCGCCGGCCTGCTGCCTGAGCGGGCTCGCCCGGGCGAAGGCCCGCGCAATGAGTGGACGTACGTACGCGACGACGGCACCTCGTTCCCCGGGCTGCTGCACCTGAGCGTGCTGCGCGATGCGCAGGGGCAGGCCATGGGCTTCCTGGTGTTGCTGACCGACCTCACCGAGCGTAAGGCGTTGGAGGAGCAATTGCGTGATCGCACACGCCAGGCTGAGGTGGCCAACGCGGCCAAGACGGCGTTCCTGGCCAACACCAGCCACGAGATCCGCACGCCAATGAACGTCATCCTTGGGCTCACGCACCTGATGCTGCGGGAGCCCCAGGACCCGCTGCAGCAACAGCGACTTGATCAGATCCAGGAAGCGGCCCGGCACCTGTTGCAGGTCCTCAACGACATCCTGGACCTCTCCAAGATCGAAGCCGGCAAGATGGTGCTGGAGGACAGCGAGTTCGACCTTGACGAGTTGCTGGGCCGGTCGCTGGCGATGGTGCGCGGCCTAGCGGCCGACAAGGGGCTCGAGTTTTCCCTGGACACCGACGACCTGCCCAAGCGCTTGAACGGCGATCCCACGCGGCTGTCGCAGGCGCTGCTGAACCTGCTGTCCAACGCGGTGAAGTTCACCGCGCGCGGGGCGGTGGCGCTGCGCGGCCGGTTGCTGCGCGAGGACGCGCAGCGGCTGCTGGTGCGCTTCGAGGTACAGGACACCGGGCCGGGCATCCCGCTGGAGCGCCAGCAAGCGGTGTTCGAGGCATTTGAGCAGGCCGATGGCTCGACCACCCGGCGCCATGGCGGCACCGGCCTGGGCTTGGCGCTGGTTCGCCACTTGGCCGCCTTGATGGGCGGGGAAGTCGGGCTGCACAGTGTGCCGGGCGACGGCAGTACGTTCTGGTTCACCGCCTGGTTAGGCCGGGCTCGACAGATCAGCCTACAGGCCGCGGCGGCGGTTGGTTCCGCAACCGAGGCGCTCTCCCGGGAAGAAGCCGAGGCGCTGCTGCGCGCGCAGCACAGCGGGCAGCGTGTGCTGCTGGTTGAGGATCACTTCGTCAACCAGGCGGTGGCATCCGCTGTGCTGCGCGCTGCGTCGCTGGAGGTCGAGACCGCCGACAACGGGCGCAGCGCACTGGATCTGGTAACCAGCAGATCCTATGATCTGGTGCTGATGGACATCCAGATGCCGGTGATGGATGGCCTGGAGGCCACGCGTCAGATTCGCCAGCGCATCGGAGCGCATTTGCCCATCATCGCCATGACGGCCAATGCCTTCGGCGAGGACCGGCAGGCTTGCCTGGATGCCGGCATGAACGATCACGTCGCCAAGCCGGTGGAGCCCGCGCGGCTGTATGCGACGTTGCTGAGATGGTTGCCAGCCGCAAAGGTTGCTTGAATCGTCACCAAGGAACGCTGGCGCCGGCAGCGGTGCTGCACAGGTGTGGCTGCAACTTCGCTACCGCGGGCGGCTCGTCCGGGTCGCTCAGCGCCAGCGTGCGCTCCGGGTCTCAAGCGCCGAGCCTCGAGTGCTGATCTGCTTCATGATGCTTGCTGGCTGGCGTAACAGCGCCGAGGCCGCCGCACCGGCGCTGCCAGCCCCCGGCTCTTGCCTCATCACCGGCGGCCAGTCGGCCAGCAAATCCTGCTGCAGCGAGCCGTCAGCCAGGCAGCCGGGGCCGAACAGCAGCAGCGGCAAACAAGCTTGAACACAGGAAATGCGAGTCGGTGAGGTCAACCACCGACAGGCTCAAGAATATGAGTGCTGGTTGATGCCTGCCGCTTGCCGGCTTCCTTTGCCTCGTACATCTTTTCATCGGCCACTGACAGCAACGCCTCTACGTCATGGCCGTCGTGATGCAGCATCGCGATGCCGACGGACACACCGATGCGCACGACTGCAGTACCGAGTGGGATGGGCGCCATCAATGCATTGCGGACACGCTGTGTCATCGCCACAGCCTCGTGATGAGAAGCAATGGAGGCCAGGACGACGACAAATTTGTCGTTGCCGATTCGTGCGACCACGTCGCCCACCCAGCACTGCTGTCGCAGCCGTGAGCCGACTTTCTGCAGCACCTGGTCGCCGGCCGCGTGGCTGTAGCGGTCGTTGATAGACCTGAAATCATCAAGGTCGAACATCACGACAGCCCGGCAGTGGTCGTGGCCGCGAGGTTCGCACACCAACGCGGCCAACTGATGTTCCAGCCCTCGGCGGTTGAGAAGGCCCGTCAGCGGGTCGCGCACCGCGTCGCTCTTGACGCGGTTTGTGCGAAGCAGGTGTTCCGTGTACCTGATGGTCCAGATCATGACGGCCATGAACGCAAGAGCTTCACCAGCCAACAGCTTCTTGAGCAGGTCCAAACGTTCGTTGTGCTCGAAAGACCTGATCTGGAGCAAGCTCCGCTCGACGGCTTCCGCCTGGTTCAGAAGGTTGTGCAGTTCATGGGCCGAGTTGCTATTTACCCGTGCAGCGACCAGCGGCTGTGACACTGCCAGGTCATGGTGTTCGGCGACATCGGCCGCGTGGAGGTACTGCTCCTGTACTTCGGATAGCCTTGCCTGAATTGCTTGCACGGTACGGCTCTGTGGATCGTTGTCTGCCGTGAGGATGACCAAGCGCCCAGCGGCCTGTGTCGCCCTTTCCGCCGAAGATCTTGCCTGCTCCAGAGCGTCCTTGTTTGCGTTCAGCATGAGATCACGCAGCCAGCTTTCGCAGCGCAGAGATTCCATGCGTACCGACTCGATGTCGCCAATGACTCGGTACGTGCGCTCGACCCAGCGGCCAGCTTTCTCCGAGTCCACCAGGACGCCATAGAGCACAACGCCCATGCCGATCAGGATCAGCAGGGCCAGGAATTGGGGCAGGCGCAGGACCCAGGCAATGCGATGGAGCATGAGGCAAGGGGCTACGAGACAGCGCAAGCTGCCGAATCCCCGATAGCGTTTACACACCTGCTATCGGTGAACGGCGCATCTTGTTGATGACGACCAGGGGTGAACAAGTCACAGCTTCACGCAGCTGTTTGATGGCGCCAACGCTGGATTGATCCAAGTCATGGCGCGCTGCCAGCAAGAGGCCGGGCCCGGCGGCTATGTACCAAGGCGTTGATGTAGCACGCCATCTCCCAACAGCCGCGGGCATGAATCTCCATGGTGTCGCAGCACAACCTAACGCGGATGACATCACTTCTGGAAAACAAAGAAACAACCAGTCACGCTAGACAAACTGCGATAACCCCGGTTCTGAACGTCCTCGGGAGGGAGAGACCGATGTCAGTGCCTTGACGAAGGTCTTGGCTTGAGGCGCGATGTCGTTGGCGCACCCGGGGCACGACCGGCTGTTCCTGAGGCGGTGGATTGCACTGCTGCTCTTGAGACATGGAAGGGTCATGCGGTGCGGATTACGTGAATCGCTCCACGCGCTGCGCAGTCGCGTGCGAGGCAATTTTCACTGCGCTGTGACCGGTCGGTCACAATGCCGCTGTGTGTGCTGCTGTCCGCTCTCTTCTGTCGCAATTGCACTCCATGGGTCGGCGACTCCATGGGGGTGAGGCCGTGCTCCGGCCATGGATGTACGCACGGGTCACGCAAGCACGTCGGCCATGACTACCGGCAGCGACAACGCCACTCCTCCCTCGGGTAGTGCAGTGCGGCTTTTCATGCATGCAGAGGCCACCGCCGCGTACCTCTCCAGCTTCATTGAGGCGGGCAATGCTGCGGGGCTTGCCGCTGCGCTGGGCGACGTGGCGCGCACACGTGGCATGGCCCAGGTCGCCCGGAACGCCGGCCTGTCGCGTGAAGCTCTGTACCGCGCCTTGCGCCCGGACAGTTACCCCCGATTTGACACGATTGTGCGGGTCTGCGTTGCGCTCGGAGTCAAGTTGACCGCGCATCCCATTGACACCGTGCGCTGACGCAAGACGGCAAGGAAAATTTTTGCATGTTCAGGGCGCCTGTGCGCGTCGGCCACGTTTTCCATTGCCGCAGGCCGCGGCATGAGATGAACAAGCTCCACGCCTTGCCTGGCCATGGGCTCCACCGATGACTCCACAGCCATTGGTATCCGCGCACCACCATGCCCCGCCTGACGGCTTGAGAACCACCACCATGAGCGACCTTCGCATCCGGCCGGCTGCTCTTGTAGCGTCTTTGGCTGGGCCGCCATCCTTCGGACTGCCACGCTGGCGGCTCAAGGCCCTCCTGCTCACGCTGTTGCTGGCCGTCCTGCTGCCCGCCCTGGCTGTGGGCGGCTACGCGACGTGGCGTGCGGTGCGCACAGGCCAGGCCGCAGCGCAGGCGCGGCTGGAGGACACGGCAGCCGCTCTCGCGTTGGCCGTGGATCGGGAGATCGGCGGCTATTGGAGTGCCGCGACGGTTCTTGCAGCCTCGCGCAGTCTTGATGGACCAGTGCCCGACCTGGCTGCCTTCGAGATGGAGGCACGCCGCGCAGCTCACGCCCTGGGAACGCCGCTTGTGCTGGTCGAGGGTGCGACGATGCGCCAGCTCGTCAACACTGCACTGCCCTCTAACGCGCGGACCAACATTGTTTCAGCGGCCAACTACAAGTCCGTGGTTCTCACAGGCCGTCCGTTCGTCACGGACCTCGTTCGCAGCACGAGCTCAGGCCGCTTGGTTGTCGGTGTGGCGGTACCGGTGGAGCGCACAGGTCGTGTCGCTTACGTGCTGTCAGTACGGCTCACGGCTGAGCGGCTGCAGGAGTTGCTGGCTGCGCAGGGGCTGCCGCCTGGCACCGTTGCCTCCATCGCCGACAGGCATGGCGTCCTTGTCGCGCGATCGGACACGCTGCATGAGCGGCTTGCCGGCCAGCTGGCCCCAGCCGGCGTGCGGGCGCAGTATGAAGGCCGCACTTCTGGAACGTTTCAAGCGCAGACGCTCGATGGCCTGGAGCGGGTGGTCGCATTCCAGGCTGTCCCGGCAGCCAAGGACTGGCGGGTGTTCGTCGCCGAGCCTGCATCCGTATTCGCCTCTGCCTGGCACGGTCCGGCGCTGGCATTGGCGGTGGGGGGCGGCGCTCTTGTCTTGGCCGCAGGTGTCCTCGCTGTATTGACCGCGCGCAAGGTGCTGCGCCCCGTGCACGAGCTGGGTCGCCATGCCGCGGCACTCGCAGCGGGCACGTCCGACACGTCTGCGGCCGCTCTTGCCCCGGCTTCCGTGCAGGAACTGGAACTGCTGCGCCGTGGTCTTGCGCACGCTGAAGCTGCAATCAAGGCGCGCAGCCGGACGCTGGCAGAGCGAACTGCGACGCTGGACCTGGCAGTGGCGTTCGTGCGTGACCACGACGGAGCAATTCGCTACTGGTCGAAGGGTTGCGAGCGCCTCTACGGTTGGACGGCCCAGGAGGCCGTAGGCCGCAACGCGCAAGAACTGCTGTGCACCATCTTCCCTGTGCCGTTGTCCGAGGTACAGGCGGTGCTGGAACGCGAGGGCGAGTGGGCGGGCGACCTGCGCCACACCACCCGCGATGGCCGGGAACTGGTCGTTGCTGCTCGCAAGGCGCTTCGCCGCGACAGCCAAGGCCGTCCAATAGCCGTGGTGGAAGCGTTGACGGACATGACAGCGGCGCGCGAGGCCGAGACAGCACTCGCGCGCAGCAACGAAGAGGCACGCGTCGTCGCGGAGCGGGTGCAGCTGGCGCTGGCGGCCGGGGCGATCATCGGCACCTGGGTGTGGGACCTGCCCACCGATGTTTTCACGGTGGACGAGCGCTTGACGCAAAGCTTCGGCGTCGACCCTGCGCTGGGCTGTACGGGGCTGTCGTTGGAGCAGTTGCTTGCCACCGTGCACCCCGAGGACCTTCCCGGGCTGCGCGCGGCCATCGATGACGCCCTTGCGCGCGGTGGGCCCTACAGCCACGAGTACCGCGTGCGAGGCCGCGATGGCGTCTACCGCTGGATCGAGGCCAACGGCCGCGTGGAGCTGGCCGAGGACGGCGCGCCGCTGCGTTTTCCCGGCGTCCTGCTCGACATCGAGCGCCGCCGGACGTTGGAGGCTGAGCGTGATCAGGCCATAAGCCTGCTGCGTGCCTTTGCGGACGCTGTGCCGGGCGTCGTATATGTCAAGGATCGTGACGGACGGATGCTGGTCGCCAACCGGGGCGTGAGCGACCTCGTCGGCAAGCCGCCAGAGTTCTACCTCGGCAAAACCGATCTAGAGATCCTCGACGACAAGGGCCAGGCTCAGGCCGTGATGGCCAACGACCGCCGCATCATGGACAGCGGCGAGGCGCAACAGGTGGAGGAGGTGGTGACACCGCCAGACAGTCCCCCTGTGGTCTGGCTTTCCACAAAAGCACCTTTCCGGGACGCCCAGGGCCGCGTCATCGGGATCATTGGTGCCTCGATCGACATCACGGCGCGCAAAGCCGCTGAAGGTGAACTGGTCGGACTCAACGCCATGTTGGAGCAGCAGGTGCTCCAGCGCACGGCCCAGCTGCAGGGCATCCTCGACAGCGCGGGCACCGCTCTCGTGGTTGCCGACAAGGATGGGCGCATCACGCTTTTCAACCGCGCCGCTGAGGCGCTCACCGGGCATGCCCAGGCACAGGTGCTGGGCCGCCCGGCCGCGGAGCTGCTCTTTGACCCCGCGGAGCTGCGCTCGCGCCAGCAGGCCATGGAGGTCGACTCCGGTCCCCAGCTCGGCGCAACGGAGCTGTTCATGGTGCGCCCGCAAGGCGGCGAGAGCGGCGAGTGGCCGCTGCTGCGGTGCGACGGCATGCGCGTGCCAGTGCTGCTGCAGGCGCGCACGCTGCACAGCGAGGACTCGCATGTGCTGGGTACGGTGTACGCAATCACAGACCTCAGCGAGCGCAAGGCCATGGAGGACGCGCTGCGCCGGCGCACGGCGCAGGCCGAGGCCGCCAACCGTGCAAAGAGCGCGTTCCTTGCGCACATGAGTCACGAGCTGCGCACGCCGCTAAACGCCGTCATCGGCTTGAGCCAGTTGCTGCAGCAGCGCGCAATGCCGCAGGACATTGGCCGCTTCGTGGACCACATCCACGCTGCTGGCGAGCAGTTGCTGGCACTGGTGAGCGACGTGCTCGACCTCTCACGCATCGAGGCCGGCGAGATGGTGCTGGAGTCCGTCGCTTTCGAGCCGCTGCCGCTGCTCAGCGCGGTGATGGCGCTGGTGGCGCCACAAGCCGCTGCCAAGTCCCTGACGCTGGCGCCCGATGTCGCGCCGGACGTGCCCTCGCGCCTCACGGGCGACCCGCTGCGGCTGCGCCAGGTCCTGATCAACCTGCTGTCCAACGCGGTGAAGTTCACGGCCAGCGGCAGTGTGACGCTGCGCGTGCGGCAGCTGGCACGCAACGGCCAACTGGCCGCATTGCGCTTCGATGTGGTGGATACGGGCATCGGGATCGCACCCGAACACCTGGAGCGCATCTTCGACCCGTTCACGCAGGCTGACAGCTCCATCACGCGGCGCTTTGGCGGCACGGGGCTGGGCCTGTCCATCGTGCAGCGCATGGTGGACATGATGGGTGGGACGTTGGAGGTTGCGAGCCAGCAGGGTCAGGGCAGTACCTTCAGCGTAAAGCTGACGCTGGAGGTGCCTCGGGACCAAGATTGAAATTGCAGCTGGGCACATGCTCGCAGGCGCTGCATTTCCTCGGCGGCCCGTTTTCAGTGTCTTTGGACGACAACGGTCCCCCGATCTCACCGCCCGGCGTCCGGTGTGCATACTGCGGCTCAAGCTGCGCACGCCACGGTTGACGCCGTTGCGCGACCTTATAGGAAGCTATATCGAGCAGGGTGCGCGAGGTGGCGTCGCCGATTTCCACGCCGATGATGCGCTGCACCCGTGAGGGCTGCGTCAGCGTGTACTCACAGCCGAAGCGCAACCCCAGTCGGGTAGCAGCAGCGCCAGCGGCCGGGTACGAGAGACGGCGTCGGCGACGCGCCCGATCGGATCCAGGAGCTGCTTTAGACAGGTTGATAAAGTCACAAGTGGCATACGCGGATAACCGAGAAATTCTTCTGGTTAAACAAGCACCATTACTGATGGAGCGTGATGCCGGCCCCGGCTAGGCTGCCGCGCAGTTATGAATCGAGCAAACAACGAGACCGGCGGCTGGCCGTTTGCCTCCGGCGAGATGGCGCAGCGCGTACGCATGCATGACTGGGCGGCCACCCCGCTTGGTCCCGTGGAGCAGTGGTCCGCGATCCTGCGCACGACGGTGCAGCTTGTGCTCGAACACCCCCATGCTGCTGCGGTGCTCTGGGGACCTGAACTCGTCCAGATCTACAACGACGGCTACCGCGAGCTCATGGGCGTGAGACATCCCGGCGGCCTGGGACAGCCGACACGTGAGTGCTGCCCCGAGATGCGGCACATCACTGGGCCGATCTACGAGCGGGTCTGGAGGGGAGAGTCGTTTCTCTTCAAAGGCGCGCACTATCCCATCGCGCGTGCTGGTGCGCCGCAGGACGCATGGTTCACGTTTTCCTACAGTCCCGTGCGCGACGATGTGGGCGCCGTGGTAGGCGTGTTCGTGACCGCTATTGAAGCTACCCGCCGCGTGCGCGCGGAGCGAGCCGTGCGCGAAAGCGAGGCCCAGGTCCAACACACGGCCGAGCTGCTGGAACAGCTGATCGAATGTGCGCCCGATCCAATCTGGACCAAGGACAGGCAAGCCCGCTGGGTGGTCGTGAACTCGGCTGCGGCGGCCGTGCTCGGCCGCTCTCGCGACTCGCTCATCGGAGCACAGACCCGCGATGCACTGCCAACAGAGTTCGCCGACGTGGTTGCTGCAGAGGACCAGCGCATCCTGCATGAGGGCGTGATCCTGCGTAACGAGGAAACCCTGTTTGATGCCAGCCGGGGCGAAACGCGCATTTTCCTCAGCATCAGGGCTCCGCTAAGGGCGGCGGACGGCCGCATCACGGGACTGCTGGGCATTGCGCGAGACATCACCGAGCGCAAAGCGGCCGAGACGCGCCTGAGCGAGCTCAATGCCACTTTGGAGCAGCAAGTACACCAGCAAACGGCCAGGCTGCGTGCATTGCTGGACAGCGCCGGAAGCGCCATCTTCACCACTGACCTTGCCGGGCGCATCACACTTTTCAATCCGGCGGCTGAAACGATGTTCCGCCTCTCGGCCTTGGAAGCAGTGGGGCGGCCGATGCTGGACTTCCATGACCCCGGGGAAGTGCAGGCAAGGGCCTCCCTGTTTCCAAGGATCAAGCGGGATCACACTTTTCCTGACAGGCCCAGTCAGGCCGTCCACAACAGCACCGCGTCAGAGCCGGACCAACCTGGCGTGCAGACCGAGTGGACCTACGTGCGCGCGGACGGCACCCGGTTCCCCGGGCTGTTGAGCATGAGCCTGCTGCGCCACGAGCCGGACACGCCCGTGGGCTTCATGGGCGTCATCACCGACCTCACCGAACGCAAGGCGATGGAGCAGGCTCTGCGCCAACGCACAGCCGAGCTCGAGGCCATCACGGCACGTGAGCGGGCCATCTTCGCCAGCGCCGCCACCGGCATCATGATCACGGATCTGGCCAACAACATCATTGCGCTCAATCCGGCTGCCCAGAAGATGCTGCGTATCTCAGAAGTGCAAGCCCGGGGACGCCCGGTGCTGAGCTTTCATGACCTCGATGAGGTTCGCGAGCGCCTTCACGTCATACCGATGGAAGTGCGTACCTTGGCCACTGGGCTGTCCGAGGTCTTGCCGGACGATCAAAAGCAGGCCGAGCCGCAGGCCCTTGCGACGGATGAGCAAAACGAGTGGACCTTCGTGCGGGCTGACGGCACGCGGTTTCCTGCGTTGCTCAACATGAGCGTGCTGCGTGACACCCAAGGCAGGCCTTTGGGCTTCCTGGGCATCGTGACCGATGTCACCGAGCGCAAGGCGTTGGAGCAGCAACTGCGCGAGCGCACCCGCCAGGCAGAGGCCGCGACTGCGGCCAAGAGCACGTTTCTGGCCCATATGAGCCATGAGATCCGCACGCCGCTCAACGCCGTCATCGGGCTTTCCCAGTTGCTCGTGCAAACCAATCTCAACGAGCGCCAGCGCATGTTTGTCACCCATGTCAACGCCGCTGGCGAGCATCTGCTCTCCGTGGTCAACGACATCCTCGACGTCTCCAAGATCGAGGCCGGCGAGATGCAGCTGGAGTCGGCGCCGTTTGATCTGCCTGCACTGCTGCAGCACGCACGTGCCATCGTGGAAATGCAGGCGGCACAGAAAGAACTGCGCCTGGACGTCGAACTGGACTCGACGCTGCCGCAGCGCCTCGTGGGCGACGTGACACGACTCAAGCAGATCCTGGCCAACTTGCTGAGCAATGCAGTGAAGTTCACCGACGCGGGCGCCGTCACGCTTCGGGCAACCCAGCTCATGGTGGAAAAACAAGGACGCGATGATTCCTGGTCACCGCTATCGACACTGCGCATCGAGGTTTCGGACACCGGGATCGGCATTCCTCGCGAAAAGCAGGCCACGATCTTTCAGCCGTTCACACAGGCCGACGCCACGACGACACGCCGCTTTGGTGGTACGGGGCTGGGATTGTCCATCGTGCGCCGCCTCGCGGAATTGATGGGCGGCTGTCTGGACGTCACCAGCGAGCCTGGGCAGGGCAGCACCTTCAGCTTCACTGTGAAATTGCCTGTGGTGGAGTGACTCGGAAAACCGCATTCAGGCACATCGCCTTCCGTCAATTCGTGCTGACCGCAGCGAAAGGATGCACGCTCCGCCGAGCGCCATACGCTTGACATGGATCAAGTGCTGTTGCCGGCGGTAGGCGGCCGCATGAATTTGCCTCAAGTCAAAAGCGCTGGTGCCGAAATTGAGCCCAGGTAATACCTGACCGGGCATCCAGGGCCGGCAGTCGCATGAACAGACATTCGATGAAACTCGGTACCAAGCTGGGCATGGCTTTCGCAGCCCTGGTCATGCTGACGATGGTGGTGGGCGGTTTCGCGATTGTCCAGCTCTCCAGCATGTACACCCGCACGCAGGATCTCGCCGAGAACTGGCTGCCTGCCATCAAGGTACTCGGCGAGATGCGTACTGCCGCCAACCAACTGCGCCGCCAGGAGGCGGACCACGTGATTTCGGTGGAAGCGTCGGAAATGGCCACGGTCGAACAGCGCATGGCCGAGATCAGGAGCGCCTTCGCCGAAAAGCAAAAGGCGTACGAATCGCTGATCACATTACCGCAGGAACGCGCAGGCTACGAGGCATTCAGGAAGCACCGTGATGCCTACCTTGCCGTGCAGGCCAGGCTGCTTGAAGTCTCGCGCAACGGCGACAGCGCCATGCAGGAGACCAGATCCCTGTTCCGGGGCGAGTCGCGTTCGGCCTTCAATGCCATGGCGGCCGAGATCGGCAAGCTCGTGGAGATCAGCGATCAGGGCTCCGCGGAGTCCGCTGCAGCTGCCAAGCAGACGTATGAGTCGGCAAAGCTCTGGACGGCGGCACTCCTTGGCGCAACTGTTGTGCTTACCGCGGGCTTGGCAGCCGTCATCGTGCGCGCCATCACCCGGCAGCTCGGTGGCGAGCCCGGGGACGCTGCCGAAGTGACCCGGCGCGTCGCGGATGGAGACCTGAGCGTGCCCATCACGCTGCGTCCCGGCGACCACAACAGCTTGCTTGCCACGCTCAAGCGCATGCAGGAGAGCTTGTCCACCATCGTGGCCACCGTGCGCTCCAATGCCGAAGGCGTGGCGTCGGCCTCGGGCCAGATTTCACAGGGCAACAATGATCTCTCCAGCCGCACCGAGGAGCAGGCCTCCGCGCTGGAGGAGACGGCGGCCTCGATGGAGCAGCTGGCTGCCACGGTGAAGCAAAACGCCGACAACGCGGCGCAGGGCAACCAGCTCGCGATGACGGCATCGCAGGTGGCTGCGCAGGGTGGCGAGGTGGTGAACCAGGTAGTTGCCACCATGAAGGACATCAACGAGAGCTCGCAAAGGATTGCGGAGATCATTGGTGTCATCGACGGCATCGCGTTCCAGACCAACATCCTGGCGCTCAACGCCGCCGTGGAGGCCGCGCGGGCAGGCGAGCAAGGCCGCGGCTTCGCGGTGGTCGCCGGCGAAGTACGCAACCTGGCACAGCGCAGCGCCCAGGCGGCCAAGGAGATCAAGGATCTCATCCAGGCCAGTGTCGAGCGCGTGGAGCAGGGCACCGAGCTGGTCGACCGCGCGGGCACAACCATGAGCGAAGTGGTGTCGTCCATCCGCCGCGTGACCGGCATCATGAGCGAGATCAGCTCGGCCAGCGCCGAGCAAAGCTCCGGTGTCGCCCAGGTCGGCGAGGCCATCTTCGAGATGGACAAGACCACGCAGCAGAACGCGGCGCTGGTCGAGGAGAGCGCCGCGGCCGCGGACAGCCTGAGATCACAGGCCCAACAACTGGTTGGCACCGTGGCCGTGTTCAAGCTCGCCGGCAAGGGCTCTGGGCACGGTCCCAGGGTGACGGTCAATTCCAATGCATGGGATGGTGCATAGCGGCGCAGAGCCGGCCGCGCGACAAGTGCGAGACCTGACGATTTCACCGCCCCAGATGATTGATCCCTTGGCACCCTTGGGTATCGACGAATGCACTGCGTTGTCAAAATCACGGTGCCGCCGAACGTTTTCCGACTGCTGGCACTTGTTCGTGCCGGGTCTGGTTGTACTGTTGGCTGCAACCGCTGCGCGGTGGTCGGCTTATCCGGAGCCAGCGGCGCTGGCGTGTGCTGACTGGCCCTGGGATGCTGATGGTCAGGCTGCTTCTTGATCAACTGCCTGATGTCATGGCTGCAGTTTCCTGTTCGCGGTGTCAGCGGCGAATGGCAACATGCCCTGGCTGCCTCGAGCGTTAATGCACACCATGGTGGTTGCCAGTGGCTCCTATTGAATCTCGCGTGCTGGACCCGCACACGCTGCTGTTCTCGCTGGGTTTCCTCGCGCTGCTGATGGCTGTCGTGTTCCTGGGCTTTGCGCGTGCAGTGCCCGAGTACCGGGCCGCTCTCGTGGCGTGGAGCAAGGCGATGGCCGCGGTCGGCGGCGCGTTCCTGCTCTATTTCCTGCGTGGGCGTGCACCGCTGTTCCTGACGTTCGTGCTGGCCAATGCACTGGCTTTCGGTCTGCCGCATTGGAGTCATGAGGCGCATGTCCGGTTGCTCGGTGCGGCGCCGCAGCGCAAGTGGACTGCAGCCCTGGCAGCTTTTGGCATGAGCGGGGTGCTGGCCGGCTATGTTCTTGGGCTGCCGCGCCAGGTGCCGTTCACCACCATCTCC
>NZ_AUMO01000095.1:18645-29897 GCF_000430725.1 Azohydromonas australica DSM 1124 | reverse complement strand
ATGCTCGGCATAGTGCGTCAAGGTGAAGTTGACCTGACTCGATAACAGGAACTGACAGTAGTCCACGCGGGATGGATTCATGTCGCCGCCTAGTGAAAGACAAAACTATGATCTATGCTTTCAAGAAGTTCAAGTTGAAATTAATTCATGGGATTTCTATGATTTTCTATCAAACTTTTGCGTAAGTCCTAACTATATTGAATCTACGGCCGGACAGAAATCGAAGGCCACCGCGCCGGACGGTCTCCCGGCTCAATCCGCATCCTTACACCGGGCCAGCTTCCCGGTATTCCTTGGAGCAGCACATGGATCTGTCTGAACAAACTTAGATGGCTGAAGCCGTCACGCGGGTACAGGGCCGGGAAATCAGCGTTGCACTGAAGAGTTTGCAGCGCGACCCGCTCTTCTGATTACTACTCACTGTGAGGCGGCGTTATCGCCTTAATAAATCAGTCTTTTTGGCAACTCACACTTTTCGGCAGTAACCCATCCATCGCTCTACCGCTTGAAACCAAGGATTTTGCCGGCTACCGAGTTTTGCTGCCAGAAAACGCAACCCTAAACTGCTTGGCGCGGCGCTCGTCGTCGGTATGCAGATACAGCGACGTAGTGGACACCGACGCGTGCCGGAGGTTATCGCGCACCGTGGGCAGGCCGGCGCCGGACTCAAGCGCATGCGAGGCATGGCTGTGGTGCAGCCAGTGCGGTGAGGCACGACGCAGCTTTCCGGCCAGCGCTGGATGACAACGTCGATCACAGTGTCCGCCGTAGCAAAGAAGCGCTTCATGGCTGCCCACAACCCCTGGCGGTGATGCCGACCTCGCCGTCGAGGCTGCCCGGCAGCGGCGTGCGCAGCTCCCACTTCATCGGGCTTACGGGCAGCCCGCGCTGCATCAGGTAGCTTTCCAGCGCGCCGCGCGTGATGAGGAGCAACACGACCTTGCCGACCACGTGCAGCCAGGCATCCCCGCAGGCGGCAGTTTCGACGTTGCCCAGCGTCGCGCCCACAATCTCGCCTACCCGCAGTCCGGAGCAGAAATCCATCACGAAGCGCATACGCTGCGCCGAGCGCGGCCCCCACCCGTAGGACTATTCGATCCCGTTGGCAACCGTGCGGACCAAGTTCCACTCGGTGCCGGAAAGCCCGCGCATCGTGTCCAGCCCGGCTGCTCGCATGCCGCGCACGGCTGATGCCGGCGAAGGGACTGGCCAGCACGTAGCGCTTGTCGATGAGCCACCCCAACACAGCGCTTAGCACCGATAGTGCGTCGGTCGTGGAGCGCGCCGCGGCGGGGGCGATCCAGCGCAAGCGCGGTGCCGGATGCATCAGGAACGCCCGGTAGGCCAAGGCGTACTCGGTGGTGAGCGACGACAACGCCACGCCGCTCTCGACGACGACCCAGAATAGCAGGCGCTCAGCCAACCTCCTTGCGACACGCGCGTTGCGTGGCCTGCGCCTCGTGCAATGCAAGTCACGACTGCACGGCTTCGTAGTCTTTGTCGGCCCGCAGCGAGCCCTCACCGATGAGAGGCTGCGGCACGGAAGTGCTTCGCAGCACCTTGACGGCCTACGCGATGGCGCGCCGCGGCAGCGCCCTTGCGCGCTGTGCCCGTGAGGAGTCGCACCAGGTCCTCGCGCTGCCGGCTGGCCGCAAAGGTGGCCAGCTACCGGCGGATGTGGTTGCTCACGGAGCGGACTTGGTCCACGTTGACTGAACACAGCACGTTACGCAATGCGGTGTCGAGCGCGTCGCTGCGGGTGCTTTCCTCATCAAGCTGCTGCCGCTGAAGCGTACGCTATCCGGATGCAATGCGTCTCAGGTGAGAGCAAGAGCAATACGCCCTGCTCGTGCCCTGTGCCGGACTGGTTGAAACCGTATTGGCTTGGCGACGAGTGTGCTGCTTTCAGACCGCGACGGACGCGGCCGGGGATTGACGATTGGCCTTGGCATCCAGACTTAACCGCCCGGGGCCGAACGCCGCAAGCTGCAGCAAGCCACCCGCCATGGCGAGGTTCTTGAGGAAGTGAAAGAGCTGGTTTTGATCACCCACCGCGTTGTGAAACAGCAGCGCCGAGGTGACGGAAAAGCCAGCCAGGGCGATTGCTGCCCAGCGCGTGCGCCAGCCCAGGGTCAGCAGCAGGCCACCGAGCAACTCGGCGAGCAGTGCCACGCCGTAGGCCAGTGCAGGCACCGGCAGTCCCACGGAGGCGATGTAGCCAATGGTGCCGGCTGGGTCAGCCACCTTGCCGGCGGCGCTGACCAGGAAGATCGCAGCCATCAACGTCCGTGCGGACAGGGCTGCGGCATCTGTGGTGGCTTGGAACGAAGCTTGATTCATGGTGCTCTCCGATGGAGTTGGGATGGGCGCTCTGCGCTGGTGCTTTTGGCTGCAACGCATGGCGCTAACCATAGGCAGTGGACAACCTTCGGGGAAGCCTCTATGTTCCGATGTAATCCATCCTCACAAGCGATAGATGCTCGACGGCGTTTCCCTGGACCAGCTGCGAACCTTCATCGCCGCGGCCGAAGAAGGCAGCTTCTCGGCGGCCGGCCGCCGGCTGCGCCGGGCGCAGTCGGTGGTGAGCCAGACACTGGCCAACCTTGAGGCGCAGTTGCGCGTGCAGCTGTTTGACCGCAGCCGTCGCTACCCGGTCCTCACCGAGGCCGGCCAGGCCCTGCTGGGTGAGGCCAAGACCATCGTCTTCGGCATGGACGCATTCAAGGCCCGTGCGCGCACGCTCTCTGAGGGCCTGGAGCCGGAGCTCTCCGTTGTCGTCGACGTCATGGTGCCCATGGCTTCGCTGACGGACGCAGTGGGCGCGTTTCGCACCGCCTTTGCGGGCACGCCGTTGCGGCTGTACGTCGAGGCGCTGGGCGCCGTGGCCAAGCCGGTGATGGATGGCGGCTGCCGCATCGGCGTGATGGGTTCCATGCCGGTGGTGCCGGAATGCCTGGACGCCGAGCCGTTGTTCGATGTCCCCATGGTGACGGTCGTAGCCCCGCAGCATCCGCTGGCCCACCAGACAGGCCGTATTCCCAACCGTGAGCTGCAGCGGCATGTACAGCTCGTGCTCACCGACCGCACCGCGTTGACCAGCGGCAGCAGCTTCGGCGTGTACTCGCCGCTGGTGTGGCGGCTGGCGGACCTGGGCGCTAAGCACGCCTTCCTGCGCGCGGGCTTCGGCTGGGGGCACATGCCGCTGGCCATGGTGGAGAGCGATCTGCAGGGGGGCCAGCTCGTGGCGCTGCGGTTGCAGCAGCACCAGCCTCACACACCGCCCATTGCCATGTCGGCCATCTACCGCAAGGACGCACCGCCTGGTCCTGCAGGCTGCTGGTTCATCGAGCGGCTGCGCTCGGGCATCAGCCCCGGCTGAGCTTAACCCACAGCGATTGATCCATCGTTCGAGACGATGGATCCCATCGAATCAAAACAGCTTCCGCCGATGGGAGGGTGTGCCTAACCTTGGCTCCATCGATTCCTGACCAACACCACGAAGGAGCCCGTCATGCCCAAGGTCCTGGTTCTCTACTACTCATCGTACGGCCACATGGAGGCGATGGCTGGCGCCATAGCCGAAGGCGCGCGCTCAATCGGCGCTACCGTGGATGTCAAGCGCGTGCCGGAAACCGTGCCGCAGGACGTCGCCGCGAAGTCGCACTTCAAGCTGGAGCAAAACGCCCCGGTGGCCACGGTGGCCGAACTCGAGCATTACGACGCAATCGTCGTGGGCTCGCCCACGCGCTATGGACGCATGGCGTCGCAGATGGCGGCCTTCCTGGACCAGACCGGTGGGCTGTGGGCGCGCGGAGCACTCAACGGCAAGGTGGGTGCGGCCTTCACTTCCACGGCTACGCAGCACGGTGGCCAGGAGACGACGCTGTTTTCCATCATCACCAACCTGCTGCACTTCGGGATGATGGTGGTGGGACTGCCGTACAGCTACCAGGGCCAGATGACGCTGGACGAAGTCGTGGGCGGTGCGCCTTACGGCGCCACCACCATCGCCGGTGGAGACGGCTCGCGCCAGCCCAGCGCCATTGACCTTGCCGGCGCCCGCCACCAGGGCGAACTGGTGGCTCGCACCGCCGCCAAGCTGTTGGGCTGAAGCGCACGGCCCGACGCGGCAGGCGCTCCGGGCTACTTCTTCCTTGCATCGATCGCCCGGCCGTGCCTGGGCCGGGGCGCGAGCGTCCCGTCAACTGGAGAGCTGTCATGAACCTCAACGACTTCCAGGGCCGCGTGGCCCTGGTGACCGGTGCCGCATCCGGCATAGGGCGCGAGGCCGCCCGAGGCTTTGCCCAACGTGGCGCCCTGGTGTACGCGGCGGATTTCAACAAGGCAGGCGTGAACGAGACGCGCGACCTCATCATGGAGTTGGGCGGGCGCGCCGCCGCCGTGTGCGCTGACGAGAGCGACGAGGCCGACGTGGCCGCGCTGCTGGCGCGCATTGGCCGCGAGGCCGGCCGTCTGGACGTGGCCTTCAACAACGCCGGCATCACTGGCCAGGCTCACCGGGTGGAGGACTATCCCACCTCGGACTTCGACCAGGTAGTGCGCGTCAACCTGCGCAGCGTGTTTCTCGGCATGAAGCAGGAGCTGCCGCTCATGCGCCGCACGGGCGCCGGGGCCATCGTCAACACGGCGTCGGTGACAGCACTCACCGGACCTGGCGGCATGAGTGCCTATGCCGCCTCCAAGCACGGCGTGCACGGCCTCACCCGCGTGGCGGCCATGGAGAACGCCGTCCACCAGATCCGCATCAACGCGCTGGCACCAGGGTGGACCCACACCCATGTGTGGCACAGGCCAGCGCCCAGAACCCGGGCTTCGCCAAGCTGGTGACCTCAACCATCCCAGCCCGCCGTGGGGCACAGCCGGAGGAAGTCGCCGCGGCGGCGCTGTGGTTGGCCTCCGATGCGGCTAGCTATGTCATGGGCCCAGCTGCTCGTCGTTGATGGCGGCATGACCATTGGCGGCTTCGAAATTTGAACGTCTTTCCCTTACAGGAGCACCACACCATGAATACCGTCATCCGTTTCCACCGCTACGGCGATGCCTCCGTCCTGGAGATCGAGAACGAAGCGCTCGGCGCGCCCGGCCCGGGCCAGGTGCGCTTGGCGCAGCACGCCATCGGCGTCAACTTCATCGACACGCTGTTTCGCCAAGGCCTCTTCGCGGTGCCCTTGCCAGCGGTGGCTGGTGTTGAAGGAGCCGGTATTGTCGAAGCGGTGGGTGTAGGGGTGAACGGGTTTGCCGTCGGTGACCGGGTGGCGTACTTCCTGGCCCCAGGCAGCTATGCCCAGCGCCGCTTGGTCGAGGCCGATGCGCTGGTAAAGGTATCCGACGACATCCCGCTGGAGGAGGTAGCGGCCTTCCTGACCAAAGGGCTCACCGCCTGGGCAGGACTGCACGGGTATCACCAGCTTGGCGCCGGGCAGACCGTGCTGGTGCAAGGTGCCTCCAGCGGCGTGGGGCAGTTCCTGGGGCGCTGGGCCAGGGCGCTGGGTGCCACGGTGATCGGCACCGCCGGCTCGCAGGCCAAGCAGGCAGCGTTGCTTGGGGACATCGACCATGTGCTGCCTTCAGATGCCCCCGACCTGGCACAGCGTGTGCGAGCCCTGGTGCCCGGTGGGGTGGACGTGGTCTACGAGTTCATCGGGCGCGCTACCTTTGCCGCCACGGCCGCCTCGGTGCGCGATGGTGGGACCATCGTCAACATCGGAGCAGCTTCGGGTGCACCGGAGATTGATGCGGACGAGTTGGCCAGACGTGGCGTGCGCCTCACCGGCGGACCAATGGCGCCCCACGTGCAGGCATCGCAGGGTCGGGCGATTACTGAGGTCTTCGAGGCGTACCGCAGTGGGCTGCTCCACACCGGCAATGTCACCCGCTATCGGCTTACGCAGGCCCGACAGGCGCACGAGGACATCGCCTCGCGACTGAAGGCCGGTGCCATCGTGCTGCTGCCTTGAGAGGTGGACCTGGATGTCTTCTGGGGCGTCCAGTAGCCTTACGAGCCGCAAAACCGCATCAAGAAGTCCCGCTGTAGCGGGCGCCACGGCAATCGCGCATGGTGCATGTTGTCGGCGGTTGAACTTTTTCAGGCCTATGGCTGTTGCAAGTTCGGCCAACTCTCGAACGTCGTACTCAAGGTGAATGCCCAAAGTGGGAGGCGCAGCAGGTTCGACGACGTCGCGGTCCGCCAGAGGCAGCGGATGCGTCACCACAAGGTACTCGCTCGGCCGCTGGACATAGACTTTCATTCCGACCAACAGTCGACGCCTCCCCTGTACTAGAAACTGCAACGCAGGCTCACAAGAATTGTGTCTGGCCTCGGGAGAGGATGACGATTTGACAAGAGCCAAGCGCGGGATGGCAGTCTGATAGACACCCTCTTCGACAGCATGCCGTTCAATACACGCGGCAAGCTCTGCCCGCCGTAGCAGGGCCTGAAGCGCCCCATCCTGGCGCTGTGGCGGCATCAGAGGCGCGGTGGTGTCTGACATAGCGCCAGCTTACGCGCGCCTGCCCCCCGCAAGCAGCGCTTACCCAGTCATGCGGCGCGCCAGGCATGCATCTCGGAGGATTGGGCAAGTGGCGACTTCACAGGCGCTTCGAACCTGGATTCACGACCGCGGCTTTGCAGAATCAGGCAACTGTGCAAGCCGATTCGGCTACCAGGCCCAGCACCCGATTTCTAGACTTTTTCCCATGCAATCCACCAACTGCTGGAGAGATGTGATGTAGCAAAGGACTTTCGTCTACGTTTTTTTCTAGGACGGCAAAGTGAGCTGATCGGCCAACTGCTCCAGGACAGCCAGGTACTGCTCGGGATTGCGGCGAAATCGCGTGCGCTGCACGCGGGTATTGCGACGCCGCTCCAGTTGTGCCTGTAACTCCCTCCAGTGGGTGCGGTTGGCACATGCAAGCTCGCGTGCCGTGACCAAGCCCCTCGTGTGGCAGTGGCCGCTGGCAGTCGCACTGCACCGCGCAACACCGTGGCAGGACTGGCGGCCTTGCGACCCGTGGTGCGCCGCTCGTGATAGCGGTACGAGCCGAATAGCTGTTCGAGAGCGTTGTTGGTGCGCGGCAGTTCGGCGTTGTCATAGCAGTGGAACAGTCCCGCATGCCAGCGACGCGCCACGTGCGCGAAGCGCTCCAGCGCCGGGGCCAGCGTGCCCGCGTGATGCCCGTGGCGGCTCATGGCCCCGAGCAGTCCATCGAAGCGCCGCTGCACCACTCGGGCACTGGCGCCGTCCTCATTGCCCAGGATGTGAGCGGCCTTGTGCACCCAGTGCCAGGCGTAGATCACGTCGGGCCACAGCGCTGCGCTGCGTTGCAGCGCGCGCTCAAGTAGCCCCTGCAGCTTTGTCAGCGGTGCCGGGCACCGCGTCCGCCTTTTTGCACCACCCGCTGCAAGCTCTGGCTGACGGCTTCAAGCCGCTGCTTCAGGCGCAGCCCGTCAGCATCCAGCGGCGGGTGGCCGTCGTCGGTGATCGCGCTGCGCACCGCCGAGCAGTAGCCGCGCACGACTTGAGCCTCGGTGTCGTCGCGCCCTTGGACCGAGCGCTCGATAGGACGCACGCCCCGGACTTGTGCCTTCAGCAGCTTCTTGGCGTGGCGGTCGGCTTCGAACACCGGCAGCGCCGCATCGCGCAGGAAGTGGAACTGGCACAGCTGGTGCGGCACCCCGGGCAGTTCCTGCGCCACCGCCCGTCGGATCGTGTCCTGCCCGTCACTGATGACGCCCACCACCGGTATCTTGCCCAGCGGCTGCAGCGCCTGGCGCAGCAACCGGGCCAAGTCCTCACACGTGCTGGAGAGCAGGCTGCGCGCGAGCAGTACCTGGCTGGAGAGGCAGTCTCGTAGTACCCACAGCACTTCGTGCCCCACGTCGGGCTGCAGCCCGTCGAGCGCCAGCACCACGCGGCCCTGGGCTGCGAGTTCCTGGCGCAGCCGCGCGCTGTCGCCCAACGCGGTGGCCAGCAACTCGTCGTAGCGGTCCACCAGGTTCGTCACGCTGCGCTCGCAAATGCCCACGCCCCGCGCCACTAGCGCCGCGTGGATCTCCGGCACGCTGCGATGCTCCTGGTAGCGCAGCGCGCCCACCAGCGCCAGCACATCCAAGCCAAACTCGTGCTGGGGCAGTACCAGTGCGCCTTCGGCTTCGGGACGGTAGGGTCGGTGGTAGTGCTCGCACGATGAGTTCTCGCAACACGAGATCCTCATGCGCAATCCCAGCATGCCGCCCAGCGTCACCACCGTGCGGCGGTTCTCGTAGCGCCAGTGCAGCCGTTCACCGCACGCCGGGCACTCCTGCCTCAGCACCGTCAGCAGCTGAACTTGCCCAGGCGATCCTCTGATGATGAGCCGCGCCATCGCCTACCTCCGCGTGGCAGCAAACAACTCCTCTGGGACGCTTCAGCCCTCAGCAAGTTCTGCCGTCCTAGTTTTTTTGCGCCTGCAGTTTCTGGCTGCCTTGTTCGCTGGCGAGCGCACCGCCGGCGGCGAGTCCCCCGGCACCCGACGTGAAGTCGCTTGCTTTGCCCTGATTTACCCACATGTCTCGTCGCTTTCCCTATCTACCAAACAAACGTTTGCTGCTAGACTGACCTGCGACGTTGCCGCGGTGTGCGGCCGTTGCATGCCCCGCAGACCAAGACCAGACCGAGACATACCTATGGCCAATCTGCCACCGCTTCCCGACTCGCTACATCGACTGCTGGAAATCCGCGCTGCCGAATCGCCGATGCGCCCGTTCGTGCGCTTTGGCGACCGCTGGTGGACCTACGGCGATATAGAGCGCCACGCCAGCGCGCTGGCCGCCTCTCTGCGCGAGCTGGGGGTACAGCCTGGCCAGCACGTGGTGGTGATGATGCCCAGCTCGCCGTTGTACTTGGCGCTGTGGTTTGCGCTGTCCAAGTTGGGGGCGGTCGAAGTGCCGGTCAACGGTGCTTACCGTGGCGAAGTGCTGACCCACATCCTGCGCACAGCCCAGCCTACGTTGGCGCTGGTGCACGCCGAGCACCGCACGGTGTTCGATCAGGCATCCACCGGCCTGCTGGCGCCGGACCGTGTGCTGGACACGCTCGATCCACGGCTGGCCGCAGCACCGCCCGATAATGGGGACTTTGGCACCGTTGTATCTCCCGGCGTGGACGTCGATAGCGCGTTGCCGGCGTGCATCATCTTCACTTCCGGCACCACCGGGTTGTCCAAGGGCGTAGTAGTCAGCCACCGGCATCTGCTGAGCTTTGGCTTCTTCTTCAGTGACATCGTGCACTTCTCGCCCAACGACACGGCATACAACTTCCTGCCTTTCTTCCACGTGGCTGCGAAGTTCGAAACCATCGGCGCCATGCTGCACGGGGGACGCATGATGCTGCGGCCGATCTTCAGCCTATCGGGTTTCTGGCCCGACGTGCGCGCCAGCGGCGCCACGCTGTGCATAGCGGTGGGCGGACTGTGCC
The DNA here is from genome assembly GCF_000430725.1 of Azohydromonas australica DSM 1124. Lineage (GTDB taxonomy): Bacteria > Pseudomonadota > Gammaproteobacteria > Burkholderiales > Burkholderiaceae_C > Azohydromonas > Azohydromonas australica. The sequence continues at coordinate 20,421 of NZ_AUMO01000095.1, read as the reverse complement.
ATCTGCTCAACAGCGCGCCACTGCGACCCGACGACGCCGACAACCCGCTGCGGCTGATCTACGCCGTGCCGGTGCCGTGGGAGTTCAAGGATGCCTTCGAGCAGCGATTCGGCCTTGAGCTGGTGGAGGGCTACGGCAGCACCGAGGCCAACCTGTCCGTGTACACCCGGCTGGGCGAGGCGACGCCACGCGGCTCCTGCGGCCGCGCCAGCGAGCATTTCGAGGTCACTCTGCAGGACGAGCAGGGCACCGTGCTACCGCCTGGCGAAGCTGGCGAAATCTGTATCCGATCCCGCCATGCAAACACCATGATGAGCGGCTACCTGGGCCTCCCAGACAAGACCGCCGAGGCGACGAAGGGCGGCTGGTTTCATTCCGGCGACCGCGCCACGATGGACGCTCAAGGCTACTTCTACTTCCTGGACCGCACCAAGGACGCCATCCGCCGGCGAGGCGAGAACGTTTCGTCCTTCGAGGTGGAGCGCTCGCTGGCAGCCCATCCCGAAGTGGCGGAGGTAGCCGTCATCCCGGTCAAAGCCGAGGTGGGCGAGGACGAGATCAAGGCAGTGGTGGTGCGCAAGCCCAGTGCCACGCTGACTCACGAGGTCTTGCTACGCTTTGCTGCCGAAGCCATGCCGTACTTCATGGTGCCGCGCTACATCGAGTTCCGTGACGAGTTGCCGCGCACCGAGACCATGAAAGTGCGCAAGGTCACGCTGCGCGAGCAAGGCATAACGCCCGAAACCTGGGACGCCGAGAGCGCCGGCCTGCGCGTGACCCGTCGCGGCATCGAGCGTCTCTAATGCGGCCAACGACCGTGAGCGTTGCCAGCAAGCGGGCGCAGCAGCCAGCGGCGCGCAGGCGACGCGATCACGGCCGGCCCATCGATCCCATCGGCCGCCATGCGCTGCTTGACGCGGCACGGCAGCAGTTTGCCAAGGCGGGCTACGACGGCACCACCATGCGCGACATCGCTGCCGTCAGCGGCATGCTGGCCGGCTCGATCTACTACTACTTCGACTCCAAGGAAGCGCTGTTCTTGGCCGTGCACGAGCATGCCATCGAGCACATTTGTGCCAGTGTGCTGCGCTCGATGGCCGAGGCGATCGATCCGTGGACACGGCTACAGTGCGCAGCCCAGGGCTACTTGGAAAGCATGCTGCTCGAGCCAGAGTACGCCAGCATCATCGTCAGTGAGTCGCCTTTCACCCACGCAGAGGCGTTGCGCGAAGGGCTGATCGCTCACCGCCGCCGCTTTGAGGCACTGTTCACCGACTTGGTGGCTGCGCTGCCGCTGCGTGAGGACGTGGACCGGCGCTACGTGCGTTTGGCCATTCTGGGCATGCTGGCCTGGAGCTACATCTGGTACCGCAGCAGTGGCAAGGATTCGCCGCGCGTCATTGCAGACAAGTTGGTGCACCTGCTCAAGGACGCCACCGACGTGCCGCGCGAGACCGCAGGCTGATACCGGGGTCGCGCGAAGTCTGCGATTTCACCGACTGCGTTCGAGGGTCGGCCGCGACGACAAAATGCCTGTCCAGCTTCGAAGGCGGTGGACAGGATGACAACCGTGTAGCGATCACGTCAGGTCCGCATGGGGTTGGACATGCTGCCCGCACCGTCGTGGAGATGCAGGCAGCAGTCAAACACTCATGCTGTCTCGCTACTGCGAATGAAGTAATGGTCTTGCCCCCGTAGTCCCGGACACGGACTATGCGCAGGTTAACGCCTGGTCGATCGGTCGGTCCTGACGTTGTTCGCTCGATTGCCGCCGGT
>NZ_AUMO01000095.1:0-18635 GCF_000430725.1 Azohydromonas australica DSM 1124 | reverse complement strand
CTGCTTGGCAGCGGCGGCGTGCGCGCCGTGGACTGGAAGGCGCGCAGCGGCTCCTACATCGACGAGGCGGCACTGAAGAAGGCCCACCCGGCCATTGCGCGCGACTTCACCCGGCGCTGGCACTCGCGCGTCTTCACCGTGCGGAACTTCGACGCAAAGGAGTTGGGCAGATGAGCACGCAAACACTCAAGGCCGTGGCCACCGGCCAAGGCAGCGCCGAGAAGGCACCCACCATCTTCGACTTCCTGGAGCACACCAAGGTGCGCAAGGGCATCACGGCCGTGGCGGGCAAGTACCTCAAGGCCGAGCGCATGCTGACCCTTTGCGTCAACGCCGTGAAGAAGACGCCGCGCCTGCTGCAGTGCGATCCGCAGTCGGTATTGGGCGCCATGATGACTTCCGCTGCCCTCGGGCTGGAGCCCAATACGGCGCAGCAGCAGGCCTTCCTCATCCCGTACAGGAAGCGCGTGCCACCGCCGGACGGCGGGCGCCACTGGGTGGAAACCTTCGAGTGCCAACTATGGCCTTCTGGCAATAGTTGGCACTATGTCCTGCAGCGGCCTATGTCCCGAAGGCGGGTGTTCACCACGGACAGTACGGCGTGGCTGAAGGACATAGTTTTTCTGGCTACAAGCCTTTGAGAAAAGCCATCAGCTCATCATCCGGCTTGAAGCGACCGGGAGTGCCACCGGGCGGTGTAGCCTTGCCAAGGATTTCCTCCTTCAACGCAAGGTTCGCATCCAGGTAGATCTGGGTAGTCTCCACCGACTCGTGCCCTAGCCAAAGTGCGATTACGGCCCTGTCGACTCCAGCCTGTAGTAGATCCATAGCCGTTGTGTGCCGAAGCACATGCGGAGTTACTCGTTTCTCATTCAAAGACGGACATGACTTGCTTGCGGTGGCAACATGCTTGGAGAGCATGTAGTGAACGCCGTGAGCGCTGAGACGGCCGCCCTGAGCGTTGGGGAAAAGGGGTTGACCTTCAGCCCTCGAGGGCTCCTGGAGCCAGGCCTTCATGACTGCTCGCGTTTGCTTGCTCAACGGCGTGCTTCGCTCCTTGCGACCCTTGCCGATAACTCTGACATGAGATCCTGTATCAAGAGTGATGTCACGCCGTTCGAGCCCGGTCAATTCTGACAAGCGAAGCCCTGTCTGCACAGCAAGTAGCATGAAGGCATGGTCGCGGCGCCCTGACCAAGTTCGCTGATCAGGGGCTGCAAGGAGCGCATCGACCTCTGCCCGTGTCAAGTAATGAACCAGGCCGCGCGAGAATCTCTTGTTCGGAATGGCCAATACACGCTGTATCTGAGCAGATCGCTCGGGGACTTCGTACACTGCATACCTATAGAACGACCGGATTGCTGTCAGTCTCAGATTGCGGCTGCGCGCGGTCACGCCACGGTTCTTCTCCAGGTTGTCGAGAAAGTCAACAATCAGCGGTGCATCAATGCTATTGAATTCCATCCGTGAAGGCGCTATGTGCAAGCGTTGTTGAGCGAACTGGAGAAGCAGGCGGAACGTATCGCGGTAGGACGCGACCGTGTGTTTGCTGGCTTGTCGCTGCTGCATGAGACGCTGCAAGAAGAACCTCTCCAGAAGGGGCGCTAAATTATGAGAAGTGTTCATAGCAAGTCCTCCCAACGCCGCTCCAAACGCGTCATTGCCTGAGCCATAAGTTCTGGCCAATCGCTCAGGTACCAGTACGTGTGAGCAACATGTACATGTCCCAAGTAGGTCGTGAGCACTGGCAGTTTCTGTTCAGCATCTTCACCATTTTGATACCAACTCAACAACGTCAATGCGGCGAATCGATGTCGGAAATCATGTAGCCGCGGTCCGTGGCTTGAATTGGGTGTTCTGATACCTATTTGCACTGATAACGCGTTGAAAGCCTTGTGGACTTCCGAGACGCTGAGTTGATGACATAGGTTGGATATGAACAGGTAGTCAGCTTGCCGCCCCTGCAGAAATTCCTCCCTACGGCGCAGGCAGTCGGCCAGCGCTGATGCGGTTGAAGCATGGACTGGAACGAGTCGCGACTTGCCGAACTTGGCGCTCCGAATCGTCAGTACTTGCTGCTCCAGATCTATGTCCTCGACCTTCAAGTTCAGAGCTTCGGAAATTCGCAGTCCCGTGACGCTGAGCAGACCAAAGAGGCAGTAGAAAAGCCATGGCCGCAAAGGCGTTGACGGAAACCTTGTCGGCAGGTTCAGCGCAGCGCTCATCAAACGCTCAACCTCCTGCGCCGTATAGAGGTACTGGTCTTGCCCCCGTAGTCCCGGACACGGACTATGCGCAGGTTAACGCCTGGTCGATCGGTCGGTCCTGACGTTGTTCGCTCGATTGCCGCCGGTACTCGCGCGGCGACTTCATTTTCAGTCCCGAGTGCGGATGCACCTCGTTGAAGTGCTCGAAGGCAGCCGGCAACTGGGCCATTACGGTTGCTGCATCACTGAGGTCCATTCTGCTCAGGTAGTCCCTGCGGAAGGTATTGACGAAGCTTTCTGCGACGCCATTGCTCTGGGGCGAACAGACCGGCGTGTTGACTGGAGTCAGCCCCAGCGAGCGGGCAATGTGTCTGGTGTCGTGAGCAATGTAGGCCCCGCCGTTGTCCGTGAGGAACTCCAGCGTGTAGCCCTGGGGGATTGCGTCCACGGCGCCGAAGCGCTGCTCCACGGCCTCGATGAGCATCTCGCGCACGGGCTCACCTGGCAGTCCCTTGCCTTCCCATGCACGCCAGGCCATGACCTCACGATCACAGCAGTCCTTTGCGAACGTCGCCGTGACGGTCTGCCCCGAGTCGCACTTGATCTCGAAGCCGTCCGAGCACCAGCGCGTGTTGCTGGCCGCCACGATGACCTTGCCATCGTGCTTGCGGCTGGAATGCCGCCGCCGCGGTGCGCGCGGCAGCAGCAGCGCGTTGGCCGCCATGACCCGGTACACGCGCTTGACGTTCACGCGTGGCAGCCCGTCAGCCGAGCGCTGCCGGTTCACCAGGGCGCAGGCGCGCCGGTAGCCGTAGCTCGGCAGCTCAGCGAGCTGCTCACGGATCTCCTGCAGCAGTTGCTCGTCCGCGGCCGGCATGCGGCCCTTGCGGCCGTCGCTCCAGCAGCTCGACCGGTGCTTCAGCGTTTGGATGTGCGAGCGCGCCAACCCCAGTGCCTGGCAGACCACTTTCACTGGTCGTCCTTGGGCAACAACGGCGAGCGCGCAAGCCACTTTTTTGCGCTGGCGAACTCCACGGCTTCCTTGAGGATCTCGTTCTCCAGCGTCTTCTTGCCCAGGATGCGCTGCAGCTTGGCAATCTCGGCCCGAGCTGCCGCCAGCTCGGACGCCGGCACCACCGCCTCACCGGCCGACACCGCAGTCAACGCCCCCTGGCGTTCGAGCTTGCGCCACTGGAACAGCAAGCTCGCCGACACGCCCGTCTGGCGCGCCACCAGCGACACCGACATGCCCGGCTCATAGGTGCGCCGCACCAGCTCGGCCTTCTCGGCCACCGACCAACGCCTGCGGCGCTGGTCCGTTGTGACGACCTCTACGGTCTCCGTACGCCTATTCGTATTCACAGTCCTACTCCTATCTGGAAGATAAGCGATAGACCGTGTCCGGTGATTCAGGGGGCCAGCTCAGTAATGCCGTCACACCCGCGAAGGCGGGTGTCCACGAAAGCCGGGCTGCGGCCCGACTCGCCTGGATGCCCGCCCACGCGGGCATGACGGGGATTGGTTCCAGTTTCGATCAAGAGCTGGAATCAGATCGGCCCGGTGTCCAGTACTTCGGTCGTGATGATGAACGGCAGATGGCCATCAGGCAGGAAATTCACCTCGTCGGCCCGCGTGCGGCGATAGACCTCGGTATCAGCGCCGGCGCGCATGGCGGCGGTGGACTCGAACCAGGTGACGGCCATGCCATCGAAGCGCGGCTCGCCATCGGCATAAGCCGCTTCGGCGCAGTGGTACTGCTCGTAGCGAAGGATGCTCGGGATGCCGGCACCCAGGGGCCCGTGTACTGTCTTCCAATAGTGACGAAAACTTTCCAATGCCATGCCGAGGCGGCGGTTGACGAATTCGATGTTTTTTACCGCACCGCGCGGTACCGCTGCGTCCTTGGCCAGATGTGGTTTGACGATAAGGTGCACGGTACGCGCAGGGTCGGCCAGCGCAGGCAGCGTCGGCGTGCGCTCCTGCTGCTGCAAGAAGACGTGCGCATCGTCCACGTCATCGAAGCTCCATTCCTCTACCGCGTCGAAAATCAGCTCGCCACGGCGGTATCCCTGGGGCAGCGTATGCGACGCAACGATGCGCAGGCAGCCCTGGGGCGGAACTCGAGAACGCAACAAGGCCAAGCTCTGTTCATGGAACGCCGCGAGGTCGGCGCCTGCGGTGCGCTTGGTCAGCGCGATAATCTTGATGGAAGGCATGGCATTGTCGCCTATGAGTTGGTGGCGTTTCCGGCATCACGCTGCGGTGGCGTCATCCGGGCCAGATGGTCAAAGGTGTCGGCCTGCTGCTCGGCGCGGCGTTCCAGCCACCAGCCGTGCGGTTGCGGCCATTGCGCCCAGGCTGCCGCGCCGGCTTCGGCCAGCAAGGCGTGTAGCGCCCAGTTGGGATTGAAGAGCGCCTCGCGGGCGACGGCCACCAAGTCCGCGCTGCCCTCGGCGAGGATTTGCTGAGCGTGCTTGGGGTCGCGGATCAATCCAACAGCGACAGTGGCAACTTCGGCATCCTGGCGGATGCGCGCTGCGTAAGGCACGTGGAAGCCAGGGTCGCGGCTGAGCAGTTGCTTGTCGCGTGGAAGCCGCATTCCTCCGGAAGAGCAGTCGATGACGTCTACCCCGCGGCATCGCAGCTCGCGAGCGAAGGTGATGGAATCGTCCAGCGACCAGCCGATATCTATACCGTCCACCGAGGACAGGCGGGCGAAGAGTGGCCGGTCCTCAGGCCACACACGGCGCACCGCCTCGGCCACGCGCAGAGGCACCGACATGCGCTTGGACAGCGTGCCGCCGAAGGCATCGCTGCGGGTGTTCGACAGCGGCGAAAGGAACTGGTGCAGCAGATACCCGTGGGCGCAGTGGATTTCGACCGCGTCGAATCCCGCGTCCGCCGCGCGCTGCGCCGCTGCGGCAAACTCGCCAACGACGACGTCGATGTCCTCGGCCGTCATCTCGCGCGGCGCCGGCCACTGGCGCCCGCCCGGCTCGGCCGTTGGTGCCACCGTTGGCCAAGCCAGGGCCGCGTCGGTGGCCGAATGGCTGAGCGCGCCGGCGCCCTTCCACGGCGCCTCGGATGAGCCCTTGCGTCCGCTGTGGTTGAGCTGGATAGCTGCAGCGCAACCGAAGCGGTGCAAGAAGTCAACAACGCGCTGCAGAGGTGTCACCTGGTCGTCGTGCCACAGGCCCAGGCAGCCGGGCGTGATGCGGCCGATCTGGCTGACCGCCGTGGCCTCAACAAAGACCAGGCCGGCACCGCCAAGAGCAAAGCGCCCCAGGTGCACCAGGTGGAAGTCATCGGCCAGGCCGTCGTGGGCGCTGTACATGCACATTGGCGAAACCACCAGGCGGTTCTTCAGCGTCAACCCGCGAAGGCTCAGGGGAGAGGTGATGCTCGGCATGTTAGAGTGGAAAGCTGCAGAAAAAAATGAGGCGGCAGGTGGGCAGTTCGCGCACCGCGCCTGCGCAGGGCCATGGCTAGACCAGACCAAGGAACGACTCCTGTACCCGGGGGTCCTTCAACAGCTCGGCGCTGCGACCCTGGGTGGTGATGCGGCCCTTCTCAATGACCACCGCACTCTCGCTGGCCTCCAGGCCGCGGCCGACGTCCTGCTCGACGAGCAGGATCTGCGTTCCCTCGTTGGCCAGTTGAGGGAACAGCACAAAGAGCTGGTCAACGATGATGGGTGCCAAGCCCAGCGAGGGTTCGTCGAGAATGAGCAGCCGCGGATCGGACATCATGGCCCGCGCAATGGCCAGCATCTGCTGCTCGCCTCCGGAGAGCATGCCTGCCGTCTGTGAGGACCGCTCGTGCAGGCGCGGGAAGCGCGTGAGCTCCCGTTCGATGCGCTGACGACGCAACGCCGCCGGCAGACCGCTGCCGCCGATGTGCAGGTTCTCCAACACGGACAGCGCCGCAAAGGTTCCGCGCCCCTCGGGCACCATGCGCACACCACGCCGGGCAATCTCATGCGGCGGCAGCAAGTCGATGCGCTGACCGTCAAAGTGCACCTCGCCGCTGTGCCAGGGCAGCAGCCCGCAGATACCGCGCAGGATGGTCGACTTGCCCGCACCATTGGCCCCGAGCAGGCTGGTGATCCGCTGGCCTTGAAGGTCCAGGCTGATGTGCTCGACGATGGCCGCTCCCTTGTGGTAGCCGCCGCGAAAGTCAGTGATTTTGAGCATAGCGCCCTCCGAGGTAGACCTTGATGACCTCCGGCGAGCGCGCGACCTCCTGTGGCGCGCCCTCGGCCAGCTTGCGGCCCTGCGCAATGACGACCACGCGGTCGCTGATGCGCATCACGGAGCGCACGTCATGCTCGACGAAGATGATGCTCATGCCCTGGTCCTTCAACTGCACCAGCATGTCGAGGATGCCCTGGCTGTCGGTGCTGTTCAGGCCGGCGAGTATCTCGTCGGTCATCAGCAACCGCGGTGCACTGGCCATCGCGCGTGCCAGTTCAACGCGCTTTTGTTCACCGACGGTCAGTGTCTCGGCCACTGCGTTCACCCGGTCCTGCAAGCCAGCGAAGGCGATGGCGCGGGCGGTGCAATCGGCCGCCGACTCCCGGGCATAGTGCTCGCGAGGACGGAACAAGCTGGCCACGTGCACGTTGTCCCACACCGTCATACCAATCAGCAGCGAGGCGGACTGGAACGTACGCACCGCCCCCAGCTCACAGATGCGGTCGCAGCGCAGGCCCACAAGCGAAGTGCCGCCCAGCACGATGTCGCCGCTCGTCACCGGAATAAGGCCGGAGATGACGTTGAACAACGTCGACTTGCCTGCGCCATTGGGGCCGATCAAGCCCAGGATCTCGCCTTGGTACACGTCGAAGGAGACACCGCCCAAGGCCTGGATCCCGCCGAAAGACTTGGTGACGTCACGGACGTCCAAGAGCTTGGCTTGCATCATGGTCATTCCTCGCAAGTTGAGTTTCAGTGGCGGCCGCCAGCAGACGCGCCTGTCGGCGCTCGGACAGCGAACGGAAGAGCTGCACCATGCCTCCCGGGTACAGCGTGATGATCGCCACGATCAGCACGCCATAGATCAGGCGGTGGTACTCCAGGAAGTTGCCCCAGGCGACTTGGTCGATGACGCTCAGCGCTACGCCGCCAACCACCGGACCAATCACCGTGCCGGCACCGCCGAAGATGCTGATGAGAATCATGTTCAGCGTGAGCGAGATGTCGAACACGCTCTGCACCGACACGAAGGACAAGTACGGTGCGTAGGCCGCACCCAGCACGCCTGGCCAGGCGGCGCTGATCACGAAAGCGATGGTCTTGTACTTGACGGGCCGGATGCCGATGGAGTTGGCCAGCACTTCATCCTTTCGGATGGCCTGCATGGCATAGCCGGCACGCGAGTTCACCACCAGGATTACTGTGGCTACCACGCCGGCACACAGTAGCAGGAAAAGGAAGTAGTACTCGGTGAGCGTCAGCGTCGGCGGCACGCTCCAGCCCAGGTCATGTGGCCGCAATCCGCGGGTAAACGTCCAACGCTGCAGCAACGTGTCGAACACCATCATCACCGCCAGAGTGGACAGTGCGAAGTAGAGGCCTTTCTGCTTGAGCACCGGCACGAACATCGCGGCGACCACGCCGGCGACCACGCCGCCAGCGGCCATCACCACAGGCAGCGGCAGTTGGTAGCGCACAATACCAATGGCTCCTACAAAGGCGCCAATACCGAAGAAGACGCCGTGGCCGAAGCTGGCGTAACCGGTGAAGCCACCGATCAGGTTCCATGCACTGGCCAGGCCGATATTCAGGAACGCGAAGATGAGCACGCGCATCCAGTAGTCGTTGGTCACCAGGGGGAGCAGCGCTGCCAGCGCCAGCACGGGCAGCATCAGCGCCAGCTGGCGCTGGCTAAGGGCAATGCCCGTCAGTGGGTGCTTGAAGGACGTGAAGGTCGTCATGGTGTTACTTCCGCGTCGTGGGGCCAGAGCCGAACAGGCCCTGCGGCCTGAAGATGAGGAAGAGCAGCAGCACGCTGAAGGTCACTGCAGGGGCCACCGTAGGCAGGTAGAACGAGGCGCCGAAGTTCAGCACGCCGAACAGCAAGCCACCCAGCAGCGCTCCGCCCATGCTGCCCAGGCCGCCGATGACGACCACCAGGAAGGCGTCCACCGTCCAGCCGAAGTGCATATAGGGTGCAAGCGGGCTCAGGGTGACAAACAGCCCTCCGGCCAGCCCGGCCCAGAGACCTGAAAAGAACATGGTCCTCTCGAAGGTCCGCGCCAGGTTGATGCCGTTGAGCTGAGCCGACTGGCGGTTGTCGCTGCAAGCGCGGATCGCTTGGCCAAAAGGCGTGCGCGCCAGCAGCACGAACAGCGCGCCAGCCGACAGCAAGCTGGTCAGGAAGATCAGCAAGTCGAAAGACGGCACGAAGGTCTGGCCAATCTGCCAGCCGGCCGGCAAGTCGGTTTTCACCCGCAGCAGCCGCTCCTCGGTACCCCATCCCATGGAGCCCAGCTCGGTAATGACGGTGGCGATGCCGAAGGTCTGCACCAGCACCATCAGCGGCTCCAGGCGGAAGGTGCGGGCGATGAACACCCGCTGGATCACCGCTGCCAGCACGCCGGTGGCCAGGGCGGCAACCGCCAGCGAAGCCAGGTAGGGCAGGCCCAAGCGGGTCACCAGGTAGTGTGTCGCGAGGCCGCCGAACACGACCAGCGCACCGTGCGCGAAGTTCACGATGCCGATCACGCCCTGGACTAGGTTGAAGCCAAAGGCCGCCATGGCAAAGATGCCCCCTCGCAGGAGGCCGTAGATCAGAACGTCTTCCATTGCTTTGTCTCCATGGCGGTTCGCCGCCGCCGAGTCATCAAACATTCGGCCGGCCCTCATGTCACCCGGCGGACACGGGGCCGGTCGCTGCGATCACCTGGTCATCGTCGGGACCGGGACGGCAGATCGGTGCAGCTGCCGTGCGCCACCTCGGCAGCCAGACCCACGGTCTCGCCCAGCGTGGGGTGAGGATGGATGGTGCGCGCCACGTCCACGTCGTTGGCCCCCATTTCGATGGCCAACGCGACTTCACTGATCAGGTCACCAGCGCCCGTACCGACGACGGCGCCGCCAAGCAGCCGGCGACTGCCAGCATCGAACAGCAGCTTGGTGAAGCCTTCTTCGCGGCCGTTGGCCAGCGCGCGGCCACTGGCCTGCCAGGGGAAAATGCTCTTGAACACGGCCCGGCCCTCGGTGCGCGCTTGCGCTTCGGTAAGGCCGGCCCAGGCAAGCTCCGGATCCGTGTAGGCAACGTTGGGAATTACTGCAGCGTCGAAGGCACTGCGGTGCCCCGCAGCTACCTCGGCCGCGATGTGACCTTCGTGCACCGCCTTGTGTGCCAGCATGGGTTGGCTCACCACGTCGCCGATGGCGAAAATGTGTGGCACGTTGGTGCGCATCTGCGAGTCCACCTCGATCCAACCCTGCGCGTGCACCGCAACACCGGCAGCAGGCGCATCGATGAGGAGCCCGTTGGGCCGTCGCCCCACGGCTTGAAGCACCAAGTCATAGTACTGTGGCTGCGCCGGCGCGTGGCGGCCTTCGAAGTTGACGACGATGCCGTCATGCGTGGCTTCGGCATCAGTTATGCGGGTGCCCAGCATCAGCTGGTCGAACCGGCGGGCATTGTGCTTTTGCCACACTGCAACCAAGTCGGCGTCGGCGCCGGGCATCAACTGCTCGGCGAGCTCCACTACGTCCAGCCGGGCACCCAGCGCGGAGTACACGGTGGCCATCTCCAGGCCGATGATGCCGCCACCCACCACGAGCATGCGTCTCGGCTGGATGGGCAGCGCCAGCGCACCAGTAGAGGTGACAACACGCGGGTCGCGTGGCAGCACGGGCAGCCTAGTGGCCGAAGAGCCCACGGCGATGATGGCCTGGGCGAAGCGCAGCTGTCGTACGCGGCCATCACTGTCCGTCACCCGCAGCGTGTGAGCGTCGTCGAAGCGTCCCTCACCGTGCAGCACCTGCACGCGGCGGCTGCGCGCCATGGCAGCCAAGCCACCGGTCAGCTTGCTGACCACACTGTCCTTGTGCGCTCGCAGGCGTTCCAGATCCACCTGGGGTTGCAGTGGCGCCGAGATTCCAAGGTTGATGCCAAGCGCGGCCAGGCCGAACGCCGCCTCAACTTCGGCGGCCACGTGCAGCAGCGCCTTGGAAGGGATACAGCCCACGTTCAAGCACACGCCGCCCAGCGTCGGGTAGCGTTCGATGAGCATGGTTTTCAAGCCAAGATCGGCGGCGCGGAAGGCGGCCGAATAGCCGCCCGGGCCGGCGCCAAGCACGGCCAGGTCGCATTCCAGCCGCTCATCTGCGGTAGCGTTCACATCACTCATGACGCGTCACTCCTGCAGTAGCTGCACGTCGGCCAGCAGGCGGGCGATGTGGCCGAGGAAACGAGCGGCTGCGGCACCGTCAACGACACGGTGGTCCCAGCTCAGCGACAACGGCAGCATCAGCCGCGGCACAAATGCCTGACCGTCACAGCGCGGCTGCCATGACGAGGGACATACACCCAGAATGGCCACCTCGGGTGCATTGATGATGGGCGTGAATGAGGTGCTGCCAATGCCGCCCAACGAGCTGATCGAGAAGCATCCGCCACTCATCTGCGCCGGCTTGAGCCGTCCCTCCCGCGCCGAGGCGACCAGCGTGGCAACTTCCGCGGCAATTTCAAGCACGCTCTTGCGGTTGGCATCGAAGATCACCGGCACCATGAGTCCGTGGGGCGTGTCGGCTGCAAAGCCGATGTGGTAGTACTGCTTTAGCACCAAGTCGTCGCCATCGAGCGAGGCGTTGAACTGTGGATAGGCCTTGAGTGCCGCCACCGCTGCCTTGACCAGGAAAGCCAGCAGCGTGACCTTGGTCGGCGACGACGTGCCCTCAACGGCTGGCGCTTGGTTGAGCCTGCGGCGGTACGCTTCGAGCTCCGTGATGTCGGCCAGGTCCTGATTGGTCACATGAGGGATCACCACCCAGTTGCGATGCAGGTTGGCAGCGCTGATCTTCTGAACGCGGCTGCGCGGTTGGCGTTGCACCGGGCCGAAGCGCGAGTGGTCCACTTTGGGCCACGGCAGCACATCGAGTCCGCCACGCGACGGTGCGGCAGCGGCGGCAGGGGACGTAGCAAGTCCCGCCACCGGCACACCCAGCTCGCGAGCACGCTGGCGCATCGACGGCGTGGCATGCGGCAACAGCGCGGCATCGCAGACCGCAGGTTGCGGCGGCGCCGAGACTACAGGCGCCTGGACGGGGGCGGGCGCGGCTGTGATTTGCACGCTGGCGTCCTCATCAATGATGGCGAACAGTGCGTTGGGCTGCACCGCGTCGCCGGCTTGGACATGCAGCGACTTCACCCGGCCAGTGCAGCCGGCGGGCAGCTCCAGCGACAGGGCGTCGGATTCGACCAGCAGCAGCGGCTGATCGGCGCCTACGCCATCACCAGGCTGGGCCAGCAGGCAGCTCACCTTGAGGCCGGCAATGGCCGGCAGTCCTTGGAAACGAGCTTCGAACGAGGCCATGACATCGGCTCCGGCAGGTCACAGTGCCCTAACCAACTCCGGGACTGCGGCGAACAGGTCCGCCTCCAGCCCGTAGTCGGCCACCTCGAAGATGGGCGCCTCAGCGTCCTTGTTGATGGCCACGATGACCTTCGAATCCTTCATGCCCGCCAGGTGCTGGATGGCTCCGCTGATGCCCACAGCCACGTACAGCTGCGGCGCCACGATTTTGCCGGTCTGGCCTACTTGCCAGTCGTTGGGGGCGTATCCCGCGTCCACCGCGGCACGCGAGGCGCCGAGTGCGGCCCCTAGCTTGTCGGCCAGCGGCGTGAGCACTTCGGTGAACCTCTCGGCCGAGCCCAGGGCTCGGCCGCCCGAGACGACGATCTTGGCCGCGGTGAGCTCGGGGCGGTCACTCTTGGAAAGCTCACGACTCACGAGAGCGCTCTTGCCACTGGAGGCGACAGCAGAGACGCTCACAATCGGTGCGCTACCGCCACAGGCTGTTGCGGCGTCGAAGCCGGTAGTGCGCACCGTGATGACCTTGACCATGTCGGCGCTCTGCACAGTGGCGACAGCATTGCCGGCATAGATGGGGCGCTCGAACGTTTCAGCGTCAATGACGCGCGTGACATCACTTATCTGCGCTACATCGAGCAGTGCTGCTACGCGTGGTGCAACGTTCTTGCCGTGAGCCGTTGCAGCGCACAGGATATGGCTGTACCCAGTCGCCAGCCCCGTCAGCTGCGCCGCAAGATTCTCCGCAAGCTGATCTGCCAAGCTCTCCCCTTCGGCGTGCAGCACCTTGGTGACACCGGAAATTTGGGCGGCCGCCTTTGCTGCGCCCAGGCAGTCAGCGCCTGCCACCAGAACGTGTACGTCAGCACTGCAGGCCAGCGCCGCTGTAATGGTGTGCAGCGTTGCGACTTTGAGCGTGCCGTTGTCATGTTCGGCAAGAATGAGGCTTGTCATGAGAACTGTCTCCGTTGTGAAAGTGGCGCTGGTATCGAGGGCTACATGCCTGCGTAGTTGGGCCCGCCACCGCCTTCGGGCGTGACCCAGGTGATGTTCTGCGTCGGGTCCTTGATGTCGCAGGTCTTGCAGTGCAAACAGTTCTGAGCGTTGATCTGCAGTCGCTCGCCGGCACCCTCGTCTTCCAAGTACTCGTACACGCCCGCGGGGCAGTAGCGGCTCTCCGGCCCGGCGAAGGCGGGCAGGTTGATGCGCGTGGGCACCGTCGCGTCCTCGAGCGTGAGGTGCACGGGCTGGTTCTCCTCATGGTTGGTGTTGCTGATGAACACCGAGGACAGCCGGTCGAAGGTCAGCACGCCGTCGGGCTTGGGGTACTCGATGCGCGGGAACTCCGAGGCCGGGCGCAGGTTGATGTGGTCGGGCAGCTTGCGCTGTACCGTCCACGGCGCCTTCTTGAGCCCCAGGCGCGGCAGCAGCCACTGCTCGATGCCGGTCATCAGTGTGGCCGTGGAGCGCCCCTTCTTGAACCACTGCTTGAAGTTCTTGGCCTGCAGCAGCTCGGCATGTAACCAGCTCTTTTCGAACGCTTCCGGATAAGCGGTCAGCTCGTCGCCGCTGCGGCCCGTCCGCAGCGCCTCGAACGCAGCCTCGGCGCAGAGCGTGCCGCTCTTGATCGCGGCGTGGCTGCCCTTGATGCGGCTGGCGTTGAGGTAACCGGCGTCGCAGCCCACCAGCGCCCCGCCCGGGAACACGGTCTTGGGCAGGCTCAGCAGCCCGCCGGCGGTGATGGCGCGCGCGCCGTAGCTGATGCGCTTGCCGCCCTCCAGGTGCTTCCTGACCGCCGGGTGGGTCTTGAAGCGCTGGAACTCCTCGAAGGGCGAGAGCCACGGGTTTTGGTAGTCCAGGCCCACGACGAAGCCGATGGCGATGCGGTTGTCGGCGGAGTGGTAGATGAAGGAGCCGCCGTAGGTGTCCGGGTCCAGCGGCCAACCTGCGGCGTGCACCACCAAGCCGGGCTTGTGATTGGCCGCGGGCACTTCCCACAGTTCCTTGAGGCCGAGCCCAAAGCTCTGCGGGTCCTTGCCGGCGTTGAGCTGGAAGCGCTCGATGAGCTGCCGCCCCAGGTGCCCGCGCGAGCCCTCGGCGAACACCGTGTACTTCCCCAGCAGCTCCATGCCCAGCTGGAAGTTCCCGGTGGGCTCGCCGTCCTTGCCGATGCCCATGTTGCCCGTGGCGACGCCGCGCACCGAGCCGTCCTCGGCGTACAGCACCTCGGCGGCGGCGAAGCCGGGGAAGATCTCCACGCCCAGGCCTTCAGCCTGCTCGGCCAGCCAGCGCACCAGCTCGCCCAGGCTGATGATGTAGTTGCCGTGGTTCTTGAAGCAGTCGGGCAGCAGGCGGTGCGGGGTGGTCTTGAAGCCGGCCGCGGAGAGGAACAGGAATTTGTCCTCGGTGACCGGTTGCTTCAGCGGTGCGCCTTTTTCCTTCCAGTCCGGGAGCAGCTCGGTGAGCGCGATGGGGTCCATGATCGCGCCGGAGAGGATGTGCGCGCCGGGCTCGGAGCCCTTTTCCAGCACCACCACGGAAACTTCGGTGCCCGCAGCGGCGGCGAGCTGCTTGAGCCGGATGGCGGTGGCCAGCCCGGCGGGGCCGGCGCCCACGATGACCACGTCGTAATCCATGGACTCACGCGGGCCGTACTGCTGGATCAACGATGCAGAATTCATGCGGTCACCGATAAGACGTGCAGTTGGGAGCAAACACCGGCTAAACAAACGACACCACTCGAGAAGTCCAGCCGTTTCGTCGGTTAAACATGCCGGGGGCCTCCGGCGCGAAGGTCAGCGGCGGCAATAGCCATTGGCGGCCAACTGCGCTGGACGTGACGAACGCCTTCATGTCCATCCACTGAGGAGGCGATCGAGCAATGCAATACAACGCCCTCGCGACGGAGAAACGCTGTCCAGTCTTCCGCGTCTCCGTACTTGGAGCGCACTTCGGCTAAACATTGTCGAAGCAGTGCCATGACTCTTCTCCTCAGGCCGCCAGAGGCGGCTCAACGGTTACGCAACAGCTGAGAACAGTTCGGCCTCCAGGGGGCAGTCCGCCACGCCAAGGCTCAGATCACCTTGGCCTCGCTTCTGAGCCTGTCCACCAACGTGGCCACGTCGGACACCCTCACGCCACCACCGCGCCTGCGCGGTTCCCTGACCACCACAGTCTTGATGCGCGGCGTCACGTCCACGCCCAGGTCCGCAGGTTTGATGGTCTCCAGCGGCTTTTTCTTGGCCTTCATGATGTTGGGCAGCGTCACGTAGCGCGGCTCGTTCAGGCGCAGGTCGGTCGTGACGACGGCCGGCAGCGTGACTTCCACGGTTTCGAGACCGCCGTCCACTTCACGGGTCACCTTTGCCTTGCCCTCAAGCACTTCGACCTTGGAGGCGAAGGTGGCCTGGGGCAGATCGGCCAAGGCTGCGAGCATCTGGCCGGTCTGGTTGCAGTCGTCATCGATGGCCTGCTTGCCCACGATCACCAGGCTCGGGGCTTCTCTCTCCACCAGAGCCTTGAGGATCTTGGCCACGGCCAGCGGCTGCAGCTCGGCATCCGTTTCGACGAGGATGGCTCGGTCGGCGCCGATGGCCAATGCGGTGCGCAGCGATTCCTGGCATGCGCTTGCGCCGCAGGACACGGCTACCACCTCGGCCACGGCGCCCTTTTCCTTGAGCCGCACCGCTTCCTCGACGGCTATCTCGTCGAAGGGGTTCATGCTCATCTTGACGTTGGCGAGGTCGACGCCGCTACCATCGCCTTTGACCCGGACCTTCACGTTGTAGTCCACCACACGCTTGACAGCGATCAATGCCTTCATCGCTCTTGTCCTCACGTTTCCAGGATGGCCAGCGGCGCACCGACCGCGAGTTCCACACCGGGCTCGGCAAGCAGCTCAACCAGCTGTCCAGCCATCGGTGCCTCAACCTCCACCGAGGCTTTATCAGCCTCGAGCAAGGCAATGATCTCGCCTTGGCCAACGGTGGCCCCTACAGGTTTGACCCATTCGGCCAGCGAGACTGTCTCGGTGGTGAGCCCGAGCTTGGGAACCTTCACGGTGATCTTCATGGTTTAGCGACCTTGGTAATCAGGGGAACGCTTCTCGAGGAAAGCGCGCATGCCTTCTTGCTGGTCATGCGAGTGGAAAAGGCGCACGAATTCCTGAAGCTCGTACTCCAGGCCAGCGTCAAAGCCCGGATCAGCACCGACGTTGATGCTGGCCTTGGCAGCGGCCAAGGCCAGTGGTGCCTTGCGGCCAAGCTCGTCAGCGAACCGTTGCACCGTCTCACGTAGCTCGGCAGCACCCACGCACTGATTGGCCAAGTGCAGCGACACCGCCTCTTCGCCACCAATGAATCGGCCAAGCATCACGATCTCCTTGGCCTTAAGACGGCCAACCCAGCGCGTGAGCCGTACCACCGCGCCAGCGCCAGGGATGACGCCGATGTTGATTTCGGCCAAGCCGAACTGGGCGTCGTCTGCGCAGAGCACGAAGTCACAGGCCAGCGACAGCTCGGTGCCGCCACCGGTAGCCCAGCCCTTGACTGCAGCGATGACGGGCTTGCGACAAGTCTCGATGTCGCGAAACAGGTTCAACCACTGGCGGTTGTAGAGCAGCACCGACTCCGGACGCAGGTCCTTGAGCTCGCTGATGTCGGCCCCGGCCGTGAAGGCCTTGTCACCTGCGCCGGCAAAGACGATGTTGCGCACTGCAGCGTCGTTGGCGGCGTCGGCCAGCGCAGCACGGCATTCGCGGATGCACAGACTGTTCATCGCGTTGTGCACGCGCGGGCGGTTCAACACGATCCAGCGCGTGGCGCCCACCGTTTCAGTGAGCACCGTTTCGAACTGCCCCGTGCTGTTCATACGCGCTCCACCAGTTGCGCGGCCGCCTCGGCGATGCGCCGAGCGTCGGGGATGTACAGCTTCTCCAGCGAAGGCGTGAAGGGACTGGGTGCAAATGGGCCTGTCAGCCGCACTGGCGCCGCCTTGAGCGCGCCATGGGCCTGCTCCATCACCGATGCCATGACCTCGGCGCCCACACCGAAAGGACCGTAGCCCTCGTGAACGATCAGCAGCCGACCGGTGCGCCGTACGGACTCCACAATGGTGGAGGTGTCCAGCGGGCTGATGGTTCGCGGATCGACCACCTCGGCCTCAAAGCCGCGCTCAGTCGCCAACTGCTGTGCTGCTGCCATCGCTTGTGGCAGCATCTGGCCGTTGGCTACGATGGTGAGATCTCTGCCCGGACGCTTGATCTCGGCCACGCCCAGCGGCAGCACGAAGTCCTCACCGTCGGCCGGCACCTCGCCAGTGCTGCCGATCAGCTTCTTGCTCAGCAGGCACAGCACCGGGTTGTTATCGCGGATGCCCGCCTTGGCCATGCCCAGCACGTCCACCGGCGTGGCCGGCGTGACGACCTTGAGCCCCGGCACGTGTGCAAACCAGGCCGCCAGGCATTGCGAGTGCTGGGGCCCTGCGTTGACCCCACCACCGCCAAAGGTGTAGAGGAACAACGGCACCGACACCTGCCCGCCGAGCATGTAGCGCAGCTTGGCGGCTTGGTTCACCAGCGGCTCAACGCAGCAGGTGAGGAAGTCTTCGAAGCCGATTTCGACGATGGGTCGCAGTCCTGTCATCGCCGCCCCTACCGCCGCGGATACGAAGCCGTTCTCCGAGATCGGCGTGTCTCGCACGCGGCCGGGGCCGAACTCCTGGAACAGGCCGCGCGTCTGCGCGAAGATGCCCCCGCTGGGGCCGACGTCGATGCCCATCAGCATGACCGTGGGGTCACGCCGCATCTCCTCGCGCATCGCGCGCGTCAGCGCTTGGTAGTACTTGGTACGCGCCATTGCAGTCACCCTTCGTAGACGTCTTCAAGCAAGGCAGCCGGAGCCGGCTCGGACAGTGACGAGGCCCACTGCACTGCGTCATCGATACGTGCACGCGCCTCGCGGCGGATCGCCTCCAGTTCCGCGGCCGTGAAGTCCACGATTCCCACCGCCTCGCGCTCGAAGCGCACCAGCGGATCGAATCTCGACGGGTTGTCGCGTTCATCGGCGGTCTTGTAGACCTGAGGATCGCCTTCGTAGTGCCCGTGCCAGCGGCTGGTCTTGGCTTCGATCAGCGTTGGACCCTCGCCCCGGCGTGCGCGCTGCGCCGCCTGAGACACGGCCTCGTAGACCTCGAAGACGTCCTCGCCATCAACCTGCACCCCGGGGAAGCCGTAGCCGGCGGCGCGTGCCGTGATGCTGGGTACCGACACGTGCGCGGAGTAGGGCGAGAGTTCGGCGTAGCGGTTGGACTCGCAGAAGAAGACGATGGGCAGCCGCCAGATGGCAGCCATGTTCATTGCCTCGTGGGCGATGCCAGTGGAGGACGCGCCTTCGCCGAAGAAGGCCACCGCACAGTGCGCGAGCCCGCGCACCTGAAGCGACAGCGCCGCACCGAGCCCCAGGCCCGTGGACTGACCCACGATGCCGTTGGCCCCCAGCACGCCCTTGGATACATCGGCGATGTGCATCGAGCCGCCGCGACCCTTGCCATAGTGACCTTGCCCCTGTTTCCCGTAGTTCTTAGCCCTCGTTCTATGCGGCGTTCTTGTGCTGTGCCGCATGCCAGCGTTGCTCGTACTGCATAGGGCTCAGGTAGCCCAGCGAGGAATGCAGCCGGCGGTAGTTATAGAAGGTCATCCAGGCAACGACCTCGTCCATCGCCTGGCGCAGCGTCGCGAACTTGCGACCGTGCAGTCTGCCAACCTTGAGGTGCCCCCACAAGCTTTCCGTCGGGGCGTTGTCCCAACAATTCCCCTTGCGGCTCATGGAAGAGCGCATGCCATAGCCGCGCAGGACGCGCTGGAACTCGTGGCTGCAGTACTG
>NZ_AUMO01000094.1 GCF_000430725.1 Azohydromonas australica DSM 1124 | reverse complement strand
CTGGACAACGAGCTGTTCTACATGGACAAGACCATGATGGTCTTCGGCGACGCCAAGAAGGTCGTGGAGGACATGGTCAAGGCCGTGGAGTAACAGCAGCCGATTGCAGCAGCGCCGGCGTCTCGACACTGGTACTGCGGTGCCGCAGGTGGAATGGGACCATGGCATCAGTCGCGCGTCGGTCGTCGCCATCACGGACGCGGCACTGGCCTGATCCTGGCGGCTGTCGCTGGTGCATCTTGGCCAGCTTGGCGTTTACCTGTTCGAGCCTGGCAAGCAGAGCCTCCACGCGCTTGAGTAAATCGGGTGCAGCAACCCCGTGCTGGCGCTGGTCCCCAATCGCCCGTTCCAGTACCAGCAGTCGCGTCTCCAGTAGCCCACGCATGGCGCGCAACCGGATCAGTTCCTCGTGTAGGTCCATGCTGCGGCGCAGCAAATTATAAGCCTGCTAATCCCCAGGTCATTCCCTAGGGCTTCCCTGGCTGGCACGGGAGGCACCACGGACCACAACAACTACTGCAGCATCACCGAGACCGCGCACGTCAGCCCGGTTGGGGGCTCCATCAGGCCGGTGCTCCCGACAACTGCTGCAAGGGGGCGCGCACCACAAGGCCTGTCACAGTGGCTTCTGCGGGCGCGATCTTCTGGTGTCCGTTCAGCGGCCCGGAAATGGCCGACGCTGAGCGTTTGAACTTCCAACCGGGATCGTGGGCAGCATGTCACGAAGCCGGCCGGCGCGGCGCTTCGCTCCTGGGCTCCCTGCCTTGATCACGCAGCAGAATGCAGTTGCGGCAACCACGGTTGCCGTGAGCCTCTCAGTAGTGAGAAAACAGCTTCAGGCCCCGAGTCCGCAGACCGGGGCCTTTTTTCTGTTGCCAAGCACGAGCGCGCGGCCATCAGGGCTGGAGCCGCTTGTCGTTGCTGCCCGACTTGAGTCGCAGCGACCATCCCTGCGGCGGCTGTCCGGCACAAGTCAGTCGGTCAGGCTTCCTTTTGCTGCTTTGGTTGGACCGCCGTGGACAAGCCCGGCGCCGTGCCGGCGTCGCTGACCAATCGGCCGTTGAGCGAATACCAGTTGGGGATGCCCAGCTCACGGTTGCGAGCCTGTGCCTCGCGCACGGCCTGGTTGCCGATGCGCACGATGCTGGTGGACCAGCGTTCAGCCTTCTTCAGATTGGTCATGCCCTGCTGCGGAAAGAAGAGGTTGGACAGCGGCCCATATCTGTTCGTCGTACACCACCCATTGGTCGTCCAGCGACTCGGCGACCACCAGGAACGATTCTCCCCATTGAACACCACCATGCTTTGGTGGGCCAACGGGCGGTACTGCTGCCAGAACACCGGTGCGGCGCGCAGGAAGCGGCAGCGCACGTCCTCTCCCGGGACATCGTGGCCGCCCTGTGCCACACGCTCGGTGATGCGGCGCAGGCACAGCTCGGCGCTGTCGAGGAACACGAACACGAGTGTGATCTCTTAGCCCCGCTCTCGCGCCTTGGCCAAGCTGCGGGCAAGGCTCGCGCCGGTCAGCGTGGATTCGATGACCACCGACTCGTTGAGCTGTAGCGCAGCGCTCAGCCGGCGGCTGAACTCGCGGCCCGCGGTCACGCGTACACGAGCCGGGTCCTCGGGCGAAAGCTGAAAGGCGATGTCGTCGGCTCCCAAATACGGTAGCCCCTCGCTGCGCGCATAGAGCTTGGCGAAAGTCGTTTTTCCAGCCCCGTTGGGGCCACCCACCACGACCAGCCGCGGTGCCAGCGCCTTGTTCATGCCGTAGCTTTCATTGTTTTCCAAGGGAACCACTGCTTCTTTGCTTTCCGTCGGACAGCGCTCGTGCGCTTGATAGCTGTGCCGCTAGACCGACCTTGGCGGTGAGCTGCTGTACCTTGCCGTATTCGCCGTACATGGCCGAGTGAAATGCACTGACCCGCCAAAGGCTCAGTGCGCTGGTGCGCTGTCGATCACCTCGACAAGGTCCCAGGCGTTGAGCGACTCGGGCGGTGGCTGGTCCGTCACCGCGATGCCGATGCTGCGCACACGTGTCATCACGCGCAGCTCGCCGATGCCCATGCTCAGCATGATGTCGGCGATCAGAGCGCCGGGGAGACTTTGCGGGTCCATTTCGGTCACGGCCGCGTTCGGCAGGAAGCAGGCCACGTCAAACGTGCCGGGCACCGTGGCGTTGGGCGCCGCCAGGAAGCGCACCTGCTGGACCGGGATCTCCTGGCCGAGGATCTCCAGCGAGGCGAGCTCGCGTGCCATTTCCTTGGGCGTCGGCGGCGTGAAGGCGCAAACCTGGATGCGCGGCGGCATCGCTGGTGCCGTAGCCACGAGCGCCTGCACCGCATCGATGCCGTCGGGATCATGGTTGCAGCTCACGGCGATGCGCAGCACGGCGTTGTCGGCGGCGGGCACCTGGTCCACCTCGATGGTCAGCAGGGGATGGATGTCGGCGGCGGCGTCGCGCAGCGTCTGCACAATCCAGCCAATGCGCTGGATGCCTTCATGTAGACCCTGGTCGCTGGGCGAAGCATCGAGCAACGCGCACAGCGTGTCCCCGGTGTCCACCACCGTTTTCCAAAAGTCTCTTGCCTTGTCCTGGTCCATGGCCTGTTGCCGTGAGGGGGTGTATGCGAGTCGCCGGTCGTTCGACTACGGGGCAATGATGCCTGCGGATGCATGGCACGCTTGTGGCATGCCTGACGCCTTTGATCCTCAGCCCCCGCAGCAGTTACGTGCCTTCTATGACCGATTCTCGGCGCGGTATCGAGCGCCTGGCGTGCGCCTGTCCGGTTTCCAGTTGAGATGGATCGCCTACCGCAGCGAGGAGCTGGATCGAGCCATTGAGCGCGCGGTGCTGGACCTGACCTGGGGCGAAGAAGACGTTACCCGGCCAGTCCAGTTCGTCGCGCGTGCCCTTGAGGCGGTCCAAGGGGCGTGCGCACTGAGCTTCGTGGAGGTCGGGTTCAAAAGGGTGCTGCAGGCCGGAGGCGAAGCGGCGCTGGCGCCAGTGGTGCTGCGGATCTTGATGTGGCGCACCGACCACCCGTGCGGGCTGATCGGCCGCGTTGAGCTGGATGCCGGTGGCCGGCCCACGGGGTCGGCGCCGCCGCCGTTGCCGCTGTTGCGCATGGCCGGCTGAAACCATGGACTGGCGAAGCGGTGTGTGCCAGGGCGGCACTCGACGGGGTGCCGAACAAGGCAATCGCCGCCATGTCCGGTCAGTTCTTGCCGCGTTGGGATCGGCTGCGGTCCTCATGCCCAGCCGTGGCCGCACGGCGCAACAGGAGCCAGGACCACCGGCCCCCGCTCCAGCATCAGCGTAGTGTGCTGGCGCAAGTGCGAAGCACTCAACGGACCGAACCCGGGTTCAGGGCGCCGGCGGCTCGTTGGCAGCTGACAGCAGCCGCTGCCGCTGGCTTTGCAGCGACTGCAGCACGTCTTCCTCGACATCGACCTCCTGGCGTACCGTCAGTGACTTGGGTTCCCAGGGCAACAGGCTGGCCAGCAGCTCCAGCTGTGCGGTGATACGAGCCTCGCACCGGGTGATCATGGACTCGGTGCGCACGAGCTCGTCGAGGTTCGTGGCGGGCGAGTGCGGCGGCTGCTTGGGTGCGTTCATGAGGCTGTTTCCTGGCGTGAAGCCGGTCCGCGCGGCAAGTCATGAACCTGTGGTGGGGTAGGCCTAGTAGCCAGCGGAAGCCGTCGCGCAGAAAAAGCAGCAAACCCAAACATGCACAACATACCTGAACCCATCCCCCTCACCCCAACTAGTTCCTCTCCCCCTCCCACCCCCTACTCCTCCCTTACACCCCTCCCACGGGAAAGCCGCTCACAGGGAGCAAGCTGAGAGCTGTCTTTCCCTGACTCTTCCCCTAATGCGTGGCGCGCGCAGGAGAGAGACGGCTGGACCTCGGCCGGCTTCAAAGGGACTAGAGCCAAGGAAGGCGGAGTTAAGTAGGAACGTTGTCACCGGTATGTTGTGTTGCAAGCAGCGAATAATAGATGCATCACTGTTTCACCACCCATCTGCAGGGCACCGCACCCTGGCTAGTGACGTAGCGCTCGAGTGCCAACCCAGCATTGACAAACCACTGAACCAGCCGCGGCGTTGAGACTGCCCATAACCGGCGGGTCCTCGGCCGGCCCGCCGCCTTTGCCGCAAACGAAGGCCCCCACTCCGAAGGCAAAGGCGTCAGGGCCCCAGCCGCCGACATACGACCCACAACGCCGGCATCCATTCCGTGCAACGCCGACCGCCGCTGACCACAGGAGGCGCCTGTATGGCTTCGGCCGGCTTCAGCAGAAGACCAAGCCAATTCGCCGTTTGACCAGACCGTGGGCGCAGCCGAAGTGGGAGGGAGAACCTGCGCTGTCTGCACCGCCGAGGCGCGACTGCACCCGGCCAGTGCTCTACCAACTGTTTGGACGCAGGCGTTCGTGTGCTGACTCAGGGCGGGCGGGTAACGCACTGCCTCGTGTTTTGACTCAGGGTAAGTCGCTCTACGACGAGTCGTGTTCTTACTCAGGCTTCGTGTCCTGACTCACGGCAGGCACTGACAACTGTCAAAGGGAAGATGCGATCAGAAAACGTCGCAGAATCAAGCACTTAAGTCAGTTAACCACAGCTTCGTGTTCTGACTCACGATCTTCGGGTCCCGGCTCAGGGTCGTTCGGGTTCCGACTCACGATGGTTCGGTTTCTGACTCAGGTCCATTCGTGTTCTGACTCAGTCGACCCATCTAAAAAGTCCTTAGGAGTCAAGAACTTAAGCATGTTGTCCACAACCCTGAATACCTTCTTTAATGCTTTTTGAATGCCTTCTTGAATCGCCGCTGCGCACGTCAGTGCATCCGCGCTTCGCGACGAGGTACTGGTAGGGACACGGCTCGGGCCACCAGAAGAACAAGCCTGCCATCGCAGCGACTCACGGATGGTCGTTCTTGATCCAGCCAAACTGAGGCAAGCCATAAGGCAACGGGCGTATAGCGCGTTCAACAGATAGGCATGAGTCAGAACACGAACGTCGCTGCACGCAGCGATGCGGGGCGTACCCCAAACGGGCAAACACGGTTGATGGGACCGACGGCACTGCATCGTCAGTCAATAAAGGCTTGGATGGGGGATCTGATCTGCGCCTGCATCCCCGCCCTGCCAGCTTGAAGGTCGCTTGGCAGACAGCTCCCAGCTGTGGGTTCAACCAGCGCAGCGTGCCAAGACCACACGCAGTCAGTTCAGAGAGCGGCTTTTCACCCCGATGTGCATTCGCCGCAACAACGATCAACCCTGAGTCAAAACACGAAACTTTGCGTGGGCTGCCCTCTACATGCACCTCATGTCCCCCATGAGTCAAAACACGAACATGGTTTCAGCCCTGAGTCAGAACACGAAGTGCTGCCTTTACACGGAGTGGGGCATCACGGACCATCCCGGTCGTGAAAAAGAAGATCGACCTCCTCGACCTGCCGCCTGACGAACTCAAGAGTGCCAAACCGGCTACTCCTGCTGTGGCTCGGTTGACAGAGCGTCTGCAACGTGTGCGGTCCAAATCCAGAGCCGCAACGCTTGCCGCTGTGCCTGAGCCAGACAGTAGCGAGAGCAAGCAACTGCCGTTATGGCCAGAAAGAGTACGCGGCCTGCCCAATGCACTGGCACGTTCAGCCCTTTTCTGTGCTGGTACTCACAAGATTCCGCGTGAAAATCTAAAGCAAAAGGAAATCTACAGCATCAAGGGAATTACCATCCATTACACGGGCGAGGAGCTACGTAATGACGATGATGAGGACGTATTTCTGCAGGTTACTCACCTTGCACGGCTTCAACCACTGGGCGAGCGGGTAGAGTTTTCCGCGCACAGCATGCTCAAGGCATTGCGCTGGGATACAGGCAGCGCCGGCTACAAACGGCTGCGTACCGTGCTGACACGTCTGCAGGCTACCGCTGTCATGGTTTCCGCCGAAGGTATGGAGCGCGGCTACTCAGGATCACTCCTGCGTTCGTTTGCATGGGATAAGACCCGCTGGTCCGTTGAAATGGATCCTAAAATCATTCGCCTGTTCGGGACAACACAATACACCCGCGTGGAGTGGGAACAAAGAATGCGCTTGGCACCATTGGCAAAGAAGCTCCACGCATATTACGTGACACATCGAGACCCATATCCGCTTCGAGTTGAAACTATTCGAGACCTGTGCGGCTCCCGCATTCGGGAACTTTCGCAATTCAGACCCACGCTGCGCTTAGCCTTGAAGCGCCTTGTGGAGGTCGGTTTCTTGATAAGCTGGACGCTAGATAAGGTCACTGACCAAGTCAGTGTTGTGCGTGCTCCACAGAATTCCCTGCCACTCCTTTCCGATGAGCCCGTAGCCGCCTGATGGCAGTGCAGCACCGGCTACCCTTTATTAATCGGGCAATTTAAGGCGCGACAAAACAAGCCGCTCAGCCACGACTGAAGCGTTTTTTACGCAGAGTCGCCTGCTCTATTGCAGGTTTAATAAGAAGTTGACGTCGACGCTATGTTGAATTAAATATCTTCAGTCGCGTCATTAATTCATAGCCATTGACCAACAACTTCCTTAACAGTTTTCCCTTTTCGACACCGAAGACGTCGTGTTTTATGAAACCAGGGCTGCAACCAAGCCCGCTGGACGCTTCAGCAATTTCGTGGTGTACGTGGATGAAAGCGGCGACCATGGGATGGTGACGTTGGGTTCGAACTAATCCCTGTATTCGTGCTGGCACTGTGTGTCTTCTACAAGCGGCACTACAGCGAGCGGGTAGTACCTGCACTACACAAGTTCAAGTTCAACCATTTCGATCATGACACCGTAGTGCTGCATGAACATAAAATTCGCAAGAAAAAAGGCAACTTCAAATTCTAGGACAGGCAGCACAAACAGCGCTTCATGGCCGAGTTGGGTGAGGTCATCGAGGCCAGCAATTTCATCCTGATCACACGTGTGATCGACAAGCTGAAACTGCGCAGCCTGTCTGGCGTTCCGCCCGATCCCTACCAATTGGCCTTGGGCTTCTGCCTAGAGACGCTGCAGGAATTTATGCTGGAGAAGCAGCAGGACAGGGTCTTCACCCATGTGGTTGTGGAACGACAAGGCAAGAATTAAGAAGAGGAGCTTGAGCTGGAGTTCCACCGTATTTGCGATGGCGCCAGCCGGTAGCACAAAGCATTGCCTTTTGACGTCGTCTTCGCCGACAAGGGTCAACTCTGCAGGCCTGCAACTGGCTTACCTCGCCGCACGGCCCGTCGGGCTACACGTGCTGCGCCCGGGACAGCCCAATCAGGCGGTCGATGTCCTCAAACGCAAGTTCTTCTGCAGCGGCCAGCGGCCAGCGACCAGCGACTAGCGACTAGCGACTAGCGACCACACCAAAGTACAGGGTAGGCGAAGGTTTCGAAAAGTGGGGATTTAAAGTCTTCCCATCCTAGAAAGGGAAAAGCCTCGGTGAAACTTACCGAGGCTATAACGCCGACCGGGAATTCCCAGTCCACTTAGCATAAGTTATAGCAGCTTGCTAGTTATCTAGGGACGTCCAAAGGAAGGCGCAAGGTCATCGCTATATCTGATGGGGCCGACGGAACCGCCTACCATCACGGCGGCCAGTGCCTCATGGCGTCACCAGTGACCAAGGGTCGGACCTGCCACGGGCACAATGGCGCTGCTCGCCAGGCACGCGCATGCGCTTGGTAGCACCGCCCTGCCGTCCCGATCAAGCCGTGCGCAACCCATCCGCCCCCTCCCCGGTACCGCAGGAACACCTCGCCGGCTTGGTCGAACGTGTCACCTTCGCCGGCAACGGCTTCTGCGTTCTGGGCCTGAAGGTCAAGGGCGAGGGCGACCTCGTCACGCTCAACGGTCACGCCCGGCGCATACGTGTCGGCCTCCGGCCATTGGGTCACCGACCGCGAGCATGGCCGGCAGTTCCGTGCCGTCTTCGTCAAGATCGGCTCCGCTGACTACCCTGGCCGGCATCGAGCGGTATCTTCGCTCCGGCATCGTCACGGGGATCGGCCCGGTCTACGCCAGCCGACTGCGTCAGGTTGGACTCGATGTCGATTGAGAAGACCCGCAGCCACGCCGTCCAGTCCGGCAAGGATGTGGCCGCAAGGGCGGGATCGGACTGTTACTGCGCGATTACGGCACGCCTCGGCCAGCCCACGCAGAGGCCCCTGCCCGGCCCGCGCGCAGGTGCCCACCTGCACGGCATGGGATGAGGCCTGATGTCCATGAAGGGTCGATTCTGACTAATGGCTTAGGGGCTGCTGCGCATCGAGTGGCTCCTGCTCCACCGCGCCGGCGACGCCGCATCGTGTAGAGCAAATGTAGCCTCCACGCGAGGCAACCAAGCGGACACCAGCACCGTTGGCCTTCCGCAGAAACCGGAAGGCTTTTTCGTTTCTGGGCCCGGGGCTGGCCCGCCGCTGCAGGCAAACGGCCTGGGGGGATCTGATCCAGATTGCCGCCCCCGACATCCGTCGAACGCGGCTAAAGAGAAAGAGAATGGCTTCTTCCACCGTCCTGCAAACGCCACCGGCCGAGCCGGCCCTGCGTTGTCGCCTCGTGGCCTCGGGCAGCTACTGCGAGCAGTTCGCCATCACGCCCATCGAGGCGCAGCCGGGGCATTTCAACGTCCGGGTGGCGAGCTGGCTTGACAACGCCTGCCAGCCGCTGGCATACCATACCCGCTACAGGACGACGCTGGACGTCCAGACCCTTGCGCGGCTGCATCAGGCCCTGGGTGCCTTGCTCGAAGAGGCCGCGCAGGCGGCATAGCGCGGGCGGCAGACGAGCGCACCAAGGGAGGGCGCCCGGCTCAGACGGACCCTTCCTTCTCGACCACCAGTACTCGCGCAGGCCCGCGGGGATGCGCCACGTGCTCGCAGCCTTCGTCGGCAAAGAAGATGTCGCCCGTCTCCAGGAGCGTTGACTTCTCAACGCCCGCCACGCGGTAGCGCATCTCGACCACACCGTCGAGCACCGCGAACACTTCCTGCCCATCGTTGACGTGCCAGCGGTAGGGCTGGTCCGTCCAGTGCAGGCGTGTCGTGATGCCGTCCATCCTGGCGATGTCCATGGCTCCCCAGGCTCTGTCGGCCTGGAACTCCCGGGCGCGAATGATCTTCATGTGCAAAGGTTCCTTTCGTGCCTGAGTGGCAGGCCGCCGATCATGCCGCGCCCGGTGAAGCCTGACGTCTCGGTGCGTACGCATGCAGACAGCCCCGGTATCCGGCTCGCCCCGGGCAGGCCCGTGCGTTGCTCCGCTCCGACCTTGAGATCAAGTGGACTGCAACAAGGCTTTGCCATGGCAGCGGGCTGTCTGCCCGGGGCGACAAGGTGGTGGAAGCGCAGCGATGGAAGGGAAAGGCAACTTTGGACGCATTGCGGATCGGCACCTGGAACCTGGGACGCTCGGGCGCGTTTCATCGCACCCGCATTCCCAGGCAACTGGAAGTTCTGCGGCAACGCAAGGCCGACCTCTGGATCCTCACCGAGGCCCATGACGCCAACGTGCCCGCGGGCGGCCACGTGCGCAGCTCCACGCCCCACGCGGACTTCCGCCAGAAAGGCGAGCACCGTGTCGTGCTGTGGTCCAGGTTTCCGTTGAATCCTATCCCCACGGAGGATCCGGTCCTGACCGTCGCTGCGCGGCTGGAAGCGCCTGCGCTGGGCCGCCCGCTGCTCATCTACGGCACCGTCATCACGCACGCGCATGGCGGCGTGGCCCAGCGCCAGGCCTTGTCCTGGCAACGCCACCAGGACGCCGTGAACCGCCAGCGCGCGGAATGGCTGCGGCTGTCCCGCGAGTACCCGGACCACGCGCTGTGCGTGGCCGGCGACTTCAATGCTCACCTCGATCCGCTGGCGCGCTACGCCGCCGTGGATCCCAGACAGGGCATGCTGCAGGGCCTGGCCGATGCGGGGATGAAATGCCTGACCACCGACGACCTGCGCAGCGTCCTGGGACCTGACGGCGCACACGTAGGCGCGGTCCAGGTGTGCTTCTCGGTGATCGACGGGCTGGAGTCCCGGCTGGAAGCCTGGCCCGCGAACTTCAACGGCCTGCGGGCCAGCGACGAGGGCGGCATCCTGGTGGAGCTGGCCTGGGCACAGGCAGCGCCGCAGGAGCACACGACGGCACGCCGCGCCGAGCCGCGTGCCGCAGCGGTTGAGCACGCATCGAACTTGACGTAACAGCCATTGCCACGGAGCTGCGGCATCCGCCGCTCGGAGCCTCGTCCTGACCCGGTGGGATCCCGTGGGTATCGCCTTTCCAGACGGCGGCACGGCTGCCGCAGGAAACATGCCCCTGTGTCCATGGCGCGCAGGGCTTTTCATCCAGCAGCCTGGTTTCGGCGCCATGGCCATCGAGGCCGGGACGGCCTCGAATGCCTAATTTTTGTGCAACGCCTGAATTTCCATGTGGATCAACGGCTTGGGCTCATGGCGGGCGGGTACGCCACAGAGTTGTCCACAGCAAACGGGGGTAACTTCGGGGCGCTGGCCACCCCGATGCCGCATCGGCCGGCTTCAAGCCGTGCGGTTTGCGTGCTCAATGGCGCGAGGGCACCAGCTTGCGCAGCCGCTTGAGGAGCCGCTGCCATGGCGCCGGCGGCTGTCGCTCCATCCTTCCGGTGCTCCTGTGCCGCTTCGCGCCTTCTTCCCAGCCGTGTTGCCAGGCCAGGGCCTCTTCCGAGCCGCAGGGGTACGGGCAGCTGCCGCCAAAGTAGCCGCCGGCCTTGTAGCCCTCGTGACGGGGATCACATCGATTGGTCGCCATCGTTGCCTCCAGTCGGCCAATGTGACCGGATCGCCGTGCCGGATTGGACCCCTTCCTCGAAGGGCTGCGGCGGCACGAAGGCCGGCGTAGCCTGGGCTGGTTTGTGTGGTACGAGCTGCCCGGTCGGCACTGCAGGCCAGGCTCCTTTTGCGTGTCGGCTGTGACGCCTTGTTGCCCTGATCGCATTGGGGAGTTCCGTTGAGACCGCATCTGCCACCGCACGCCACGAACGGCACCTGCATCAGCGCTTGGTGCAAAGGTGCGCAAAGGCGCTTCCATATGAAGCGCCTGTCCGGTCCGGAAAAACCCGTGCGCATTTTCCACACGCGCAAGCACCGCGAGCTGGGAGATGCTACGTGACCAGGAAGCCTTGAAGGCACCGGAGGGCCCAAGCCCCTGTGATGCAGGCGCCGAAGCATGGAACGCGGTTTGCCTAAAGACCCTACCGCGGCCTTTCAAATGACCCTCCGCGGCGCGCTTCTTGTCCTGCAAGAAGCACCACGCCCCACCAGACCAGCTACCGCCAACACCGATGGACAACGCCAGCAACACCCAGGATTGCCGTCACGGAGCCCATCCCGACTACGAGATGGCTTTTGCCGACCTCGAACGCCGTGCCGCGCGCGGTGAGATGTCGCTTGCGCAGGTTCGGCGTGAGGTCTGGGCGCTGCGCGAGCGCTACACGGGCGGCCAGCCAGTGGCACTGCAGCGCGGCGGCCGCTTCTGGTGATCCGGCGACGCAGCCTTGCGCCGCACCAGCGCCATTGAAAAGCCCCGCTCTTCAAGCCGGGCGGCAGAAGTCCAGGCATGAAGCAGCTCGGCCGCCTCCTGCCCGGTTCTCAGATTGGAGGGGAGGCGGTCAACGCCCCTTCCACGCCGGCGGTCGTCGCTGCGTGAACGCCGCCACGCCTTCGCGGAAATCGTCGCTGCCGTAGCAGCGCCGGATCAGATCCTCCGCCTGCGGCAAGGCCACCAGCGCCAGCCGGCGCAGCGCCTCCTTGGACACCGACTGCGTCACCGGCGCCAGCGCCGCCAGCGCCGCGCACAGCGTGCGCGCCTCCTGCTCGATCGCCTCTCGGGCATGCACGCCGTGCAGGTAGCCGCAGCCCTGCGCCTCGTCGGCGCCCAGCAGCTCCGCCAGCAGCAGCATGCGCTTGACGCGCTGCGTGCCGAAGGCGTCGTGCAGCCGCGCGACGTTGGCGATGGACAGGCAGTTGCCCAGCGTGCGCGCGATAGGCACGCCGAAGCGCGCATCGGGCGTGGCGAGGCGGAAGTCGCAGGCCGTGGCGATTGCCAGCCCGCCGCCCACGGCAAAGCCCTCCACCAGCGCCAGCGTCGGCATGGGCAGCGAGGCCACCTGGTCGATCAGCGCGTCGATGCGCCGCTCATAGGCCACCCCATCCGCGCCGCTGCCGAAGTCGCGGAACTGCGCGATGTCGGTGCCGGCCACGAAGGCCTGCCCGCCCGCGCCGCGGAACAGCACCACGCGCACCTCGGGGTCCGCCGCCAGGCGCTGGCAGATGCCCTCCAGCGCCTCGTACATCGCCCAGGTCATGGCGTTGCGCGCGGCCGGGCGCTCGAACACCACCTCGGCGACGCCCTCGCGCAGCGACAGGCGCACGCGCCCCTCGTCGGCCGCCGCGGCCCGCGTGCCGGCGTCACTCATGGCTGAAGGCTCCCTGCTGCGCCAGCGCGGCGCGCTCGGCGCCGGAGATGCCCAGCTCGGTCAGCACCTCGTCGGTGTGCTCGCCCAGCAGCGGCGGGTGCCGGCGCACCTGCGGCGGCGTGCCCGATAGCTTCACGGGGAAGCCGATGTTGGGCACCCGGCCTTCGACCGGATGGTCGATCTCCATCCGCATCCCGCGCGCCTTTGCATGGTCGCTGTCGAAAGCCTCGGCGTAGTTGAGGATCGGCCCGGCCGGAATGCCCACCTCCAGCAGTGTCTCCACCCAGTAGTCCTTGGACCGGGTCCTGAAGGTCTTCTCCAGATCCTCGATCAGCGCCGGGCGGTTGCGCAGCCGACCCGCGATGTCCGCGAAGCGGTCGTCGCTCGCCAGGTCCGGGCGCTGGATCACCTGGCACAGCCGCAGCCACAGCTTCTGGTTGTTGGCGCCCATCACGAAGTGGCCGTCCGCGCAAGCCACGGCCTGGTAGGGCGCGCTCATCTTGTTGGCCGTGCCCACCGGCTCCGGCACGCGGCCGGTGCCCCAGTAGTCGCAGACGTCCCAGACCGAGAAGGCCAGCGCGGTGTCGAACAGCGACGCGTCCACGTACTGTCCCTCGCCGCTCTTCTGCGCCCCAATGTACGCGCCCAGGATGCCGTACACCGCCAGCATCCCGCAGCCGATGTCAGCCACCGGCACGCCGGCCTTCACCGGCGGCGAGTCGGGATGGCCGGTGACGCTCATCACGCCGGACATGGCCTGCGCCATCAGGTCGAAGCCCGGGCGGTCGGACCACGGCCCGCTCTGGCCGAAGCCGGAGATGCTGGCGTAGACCAGCCGCGGGTTGATCTCGCGGCAGGCGTCATAGCCGAAACCCAGTTTCTTCAGCACGCCGGGCCGGTAGTTCTCCACCAGCACGTCGGCCTCTGCCACCAGGCGCCGCATCACTTCCTTGCCCGCCTCGGACTTGAGGTTGATGGCGATGCTGCGCTTGTTGCGGTTGAGGTTGATGAATCCCAGCGAGTCGTTGCCCTTGAGCTTGAAGCCCATGGCGCCGCGGGTCTGGTCGCCGGTGCCGGGCGGCTCGATCTTGACCACGTCCGCGCCCAGGTCGCCCAGCAGCATGCAGGCGTAGGGACCGGCCATGACCTGGCTGACGTCGAGCACGCGCACGCCGGCCAGGGGCAAGGGGCGCGGGGCGCCGTTCGGGTTGCGTTGGGTACTGCTCATGCGGTGCCTCAGGCGTCGGCCTTGACGTTGGCGTCCTTGATGACCTTGGCCCACTTGCGGGACTCGGCCTGGATGAACGCGGCGAACTTCTCGGCCGAGCCGCCGCCGTCCTCGGCGCCGGACTGCTCCAGCTTCTCCACCACGTCGGGCATCACCAGGGCGCGGTTGATGTCCTCGTTGATGCGCTTAACCAGCCCCGGCGCCATGCGCGCGGGCCCGACCAAGCCGTACCAGGTGGTGGCGTCGAAGCCGGGGTAGCCGGACTCGGCCATGGTCGGCACGTTGGGATGGCCCTTGGCGCGCTGCGGACGCGTCTGCGCGATGGCGATGGCCTTGCCGCTCTTCACGTGCGGCGTGGCGGCGGTCATGGTATCGAAGCTGTAGTGGATCTGTCCGCCCATGAGGTCCGTGAGCATTGGGCCCGAGCCCTTGTAGGGCACGTGCAGCGCGTCGACGTGGGCGGCGAGCTTGAACATCTCCAGCGCCAGGTGCTGCGCCGACCCGGTGCCGGCGGAGCCGAAGCTGATCTTGCCGGGGTTCCTGCGGCACAGCTCGACGACGTCCTTGACCGTGCGGGCCTCCTGCTTCTCGTTGCAGATGAGCAGGTTGGGCGTGACGCCCACCAGCGCCAGCGGCGAGAAGTCCTTGACCGGGTCGTACTTGATGCTGGGCAGCAGCGACGGCGCGATGGCGTGGCTGTTGATGTGCGCCATCAGCAGCGTGAGGCCGTCGGCCGGCGCCTTGGCCACCAGGTCCGCCGCGAGCGTGCCGCTGGCGCCGGCGCGGTTGTCCACGAGCACTTGCGTGTCCCACATGGTGCCCAGCTTCTGCGCCAGCACGCGCGCCAGGATGTCGGTGCCGCCGCCGGGCGCGAAGCCCACCACGATGCGCACCGGACCGCCAAAGGCCGGTTGAGCGTGCACCCAGGGGGCGGCCAGGAAGCCGGCGGCCGCGGCCGCAAAGGTTCTGCGTTGCATGGTTGTCTCCTCTCGTTGGTCTGTCGCCGTAAGAAGGTGGGGAATGCAGGAACGCGGGATCGGGCCTGCGCGGGGGGTGCCGTCGCGCAGGCGTAGTGAAGGGAACGATGGAGCAGAGGGAGGCCGTGAGCGGGTCCGCTCCGCCTCCTTGCGCCGTCATTCCTGCAAAGGCGGGAATGACGGCGCAGTGGTCGTGGCGTGTCAGGTCCGGCGTGCCGGTTCAGTCACGTCGGTGCCGGCGCAGCAGCCCTGCGCGCCGGCTGTGGTTCGCGGGGGGCATCAACCGCCCGCATCCGCAGGCGTCCCCGGGCTGGCCGAGGCCGCGAAGTGCTCCATGGCGGCCTGAACGCCGGAACCCGCCAGCGGCACGCCGGCCAGCTTCAGGCCCATCTCCACGCCGGCCACCATTGCCACCAGCGTGAGGTCGTTGCTGTCGCCCAGGTGGCCCATGCGGAACATGCGGCCCTTGACCTTGCCCAGGCCCGTGCCCAGCGACAAATCAAACCGCTGGTGGATGAGCCGCCGCACCGCGTCCGCATCCACCCCCGGCGGCAGGATCACGCCGGTGAGCACCGGCGAATACACCTTCGGGTCCGCGCACTGGATGTTCAGCCCCCAGGCCTGCACCGCGGCGCGCACGCCCGCGGCCCAGCGCTGGTGGCGCGCGAACACCTGCGGCAGGCCCTGGCCCAGCAGCATGTCCAGCGACTCCGACAAGCCATAGAGCAGGTTCGTGTTGGGCGTGTAGGGCCAGTAGCCGGTGGCGTTCATCTCGACGATCTCGTCCCAGGCCCAGAACGAGCGCGGCAGCTTCGCGCTGCGCGACGCCTCCAGCGCCTTGGGCGAGAGCGCGTTGAAGCTGATGCCCGGCGGCAGCATCAAGCCCTTCTGCGAGCCGCTCACGGAAACGTCCACACCCCACTCGTCGTGCCGGAAATCGGCGCTGGCCAGGCCCGAGATGGTGTCCACCATCAGCAGCGCCGGGTGGCGCGCGGCGTCGATGGCGCGGCGCACGGCGGCGATGTCGGAGGTGACGCCGGTGGAGGTTTCGTTGTGCACCACGCACACGGCCTTGATGCGGTGCGCGCCGTCACGGCTCAGCCGCTCCTCGATCAGGTCCGCGCGCACGCCCTGGCGCCAGCCCGGCGCCTCCGGCAGCACCGCGTCGCTGCCCGGCCAGGTCAGGAATTCCACCTCCAGCCCCAGCCGCTCGGCCAGGCGGCGCCACAGCGTGGCGAAGTGACCCGTCTCGACCATCAGCACCGTGTCGCCGGGGCTGAGCGTGTTGGACAGCGCCGCCTCCCAGGCGCCGGTGCCCGAGGCCGGGTAGATCACCACCGGATGCTTCGTCTGGAACACCTGCTGCATGCCGGCAATCACGCGCTTGCCCAGAGGCCCGAACTCCGGGCCGCGGTGGTCGATGGTGGGCAGGCTCATGGCCCGCAGGATGCGATCGGGCACCGGGCTGGGCCCGGGGATCTGCAGGAAGTGGCGGCCGGTGGGGTGAACGTCGAGAGTCTGCATGGGTCCGTCCTTTCGCTATCCAGTTTGCATACAAAATGCCAAACGCACCCCCGGGACATCCCCACCATGCTGAGTGAGTAGGGATTGCATGTTGCATGCAAAATGAAGGCGGAGGTTCTGATGCCATGGCCGAAGTGATCGAGATCGCGCGCCGCAGCCTGCATGAGCAGGTGGCGACGCGGCTGCGCGACATGCTGGTGGAGGGGCGCATCGCGCCCGGCTCCAAGCTCAACGAGCGCGAGCTGGCCGAGCGGCTGGGCGTGTCGCGCACGCCCTTGCGCGAGGCGATCCGCGCGCTGGCCGCCGAGGGGCTGGTGGACCTGCTGCCTAACCGCGGCGCGGTGGCGGTGCAGATGGACGAGGACACCGTGCGCCACACCTTCGAGGTGCTGGCCGGCCTGGAAGGCCTCTCCGGCGAGCTGGCGGCGCAGCGCATCACCGACGCCGAGGTGGCGGAGCTGCGCGCGCTGCACTACGAGATGCTGGCCTGCCACGCGCGCGGCGACCTGCCCGGCTACTACCGCTTCAACGCGCAGATCCACGACGGCATCAACGCCGCGGCCAAGAACCCGGTGCTCACCAGCACCTACCGCGCGCTCAACGCGCGGGTGCAGTCCCTGCGCTTCCGCACCAACCAGGAACGCACCAAGTGGCAGGAGGCCGTGAAGGAACACGGCCGGATGATCGAGATGCTGGCTGCGCGCGACGCCGCGGGGCTCAAGGCGGTGCTGGTGGAGCACCTGCAGCGCAAGCGCGACACGGTGCTGAGCATGATCAACAGCGGCGCGCTCGTGTCCGCCACGGCCCAAGGGGAACAGGCTTGACATCCTCACGCGCCCTGAAGGACGGTGATTCCTCCTGCGAGACGGCCATGCCCGACCGCGAGAATGTTCCGCGCCGCGTTGACATCACGATCGTGCGTCGTGTGGCAGCCGCTGCACGTCCACTCTCTTATTCCAAGGCCTGCGATACCTCTCGGCCGCTCCGGCGACATCGCACCGCACGAAGAACAGGTCTGGGTGGAGAACGCTTCGTTGACCTCGCGGAACCACACGCCTGCGCGATCGCACTTGGTCTGCAGCATGGTCCGCAACGCGCTCCAGCCCGCGTCCAGCACGCTCTTGGCGAGATGCGTGCGGGCAAGGGCTGCGGCGTTGACGTTGCCAACGAAGATGCCCCGGTGCTGGCGCACCAGGGTGGTGGAAAGTTTCTGAAGGTGGTCACGTCGCCGGTTGGCGACCTTGGCATGGATAGCCTTGGTGCGCGTCTTCTTGCCCGCGCGCTGCGCGGTGGCAAGCGCCGGTTCCAGGTCGCGGTAGAAGCGCTGCGCGGCGACTTTCTCGCCACTGGACAGCGCCGCGAGTTCCTTCAGGCCCAGGTCGATGCCGATGCAGTCGCTCACGGGTGGCATGGGCAGCGGACCGACGAAGTCGGGCTCGTTGACTGTGACGTTCAAGTACCAGCGCCCGCGCGCATCCTCGCTGATGCAACCCGCGCGCAACTCGAAATTGCCCAGTCCGTAGCTGTCCCACAGCGACAGCCAGTGGCCGGCGTAGCAGACCTGCCCGTGCGCGTAGCGAATGGTGCGCACCTTGAACGGCAGCCAGCCCAGGCTGCGCCGCGTGCCGCCGGACTTGCGCCACGCCAGCCGCGTCTTCTTGACCGTGCGGCGCTTCACCGCGTACTGCTCAGCCACCTCCTGCACGGTCTGTACCGGCAGGCCGAGTCCTTCCTTGGTGACGCCCTTGAGGAACGGCCAGAAGTCGAAGCCGCTGAGGAAGCGCCGTTCACGCTCCCAGACCTTGCGGCTGAGTTCGTTGCAGTAGTTCCAGACCGTATTCACCTCACGCGCACGCTCGGAGAGCCACTTGGCATGGCGATCCTTGATGCGCAAGCGAAGCACGCGGACTGTCATTTTGTACAGCATAGGAGAAGGCTCGTGCCGACACCACGTCTCAGGTGCATTACCGCTTCGCGCGTACCGCTATCCGTCCTCGGCATGAATGCCGGGGTTTCTCGCGGAGGTTTGTGATGAAGATGGAAACGCCCCAGCGGCTGCAGCCGCGCGGCACCGAGCCGGTGGCCAACGAGGTGTCGCTCGCGCTGGAGAAGCGCCTGCGCGCCGAGACCCAGGGCGAGGTGCGCTTCGACGCCGGCTCGCGCGGCCGCTACGCCACCGACGCCTCCATCTACCAGGTGATGCCGGTAGGCGTGCTGGTGCCCAAGAGCGAGGCGGACGTGCGCACCGCCATCGACATCGCGCGCGAGCTGCGCGTGCCGGTGCTGCCGCGCGGCGGCGGCACCAGCCAGTGCGGCCAGACCGTGGGCGCGGCGCTGGTGATCGACCACACCAAGTACCTGCGCCGCGTGCTGGACGTGGACGCGACCAACCGCACCGTCACCGTCGAGCCCGGCATCGTGCTGGACCACCTCAACGCGCAGCTCAAGCCGCACGGGCTGTGGTTCCCGGTGGACGTGTCCACTGCCGCGCAGGCCACGCTGGGCGGCATGGCGGGCAACAACTCCTGCGGCTCGCGCTCCATCGCCTACGGCAACATGGTCCACAACGTCCTGGGCGCCAGCGCCTGGCTCTCGGACGGTTCACAGGTGGACTTCGGCCCGATGGCGCAGGCGGGCGCAAGCGCACGGGCCATCGGCGAGTACGTGCGCGACCTGGCGCTGAGCCACCGCGAGGAGATCGAGCAGCACTGGCCCAAGGTGCTGCGCCGCGTCGCCGGCTACAACCTGGACATCTTCCACAACCAGAACGAGCGGCCCTATACCGGCGACGGCAGCGTCAACCTGGCGCACCTGCTCATCGGCTCGGAAGGCACGCTGGCCTGCACGCGCACGCTGACGCTGGCGCTGGCCGAGCTGCCGCGCGCCAAGGTGCTGGGCGTGGTGAACTTCCCCACCTTCCACGCCGCCATGGACGCAGCGCAGCACATCGTCAAGCTGGGGCCCACGGCGGTGGAGCTGGTCGATCGCACGATGATCGAGCTCAGCCTCTCCAATCCCGCCTTCCGTCCCACCATCGAGACCGCGCTCATCGGCAAGCCCGCTGCGATCCTGCTGGTGGAGTTCGCGGGCGGTGACAAGGCCGGGCTGCTGCCGAAGCTGGCGGACCTGGCGGCGCTGATGGGCGACCTGGGCCTCAAGGGCAGCGTGGTCGAGATGGCCGACGACGCCATGCAGAAGAACCTGTGGGAGGTGCGCAAGGCGGGGCTCAACATCATGATGAGCCTCAAGGGCGACGGGAAGCCGGTCAGCTTCATCGAGGACTGCGCCGTGCCGCTGGAGCACCTGGCGGAGTATACGGATGCGCTCACCGAGGTGTTCGCGCGCCACGGCTCGCGCGGCACCTGGTACGCGCACGCCTCGGTGGGCACGCTGCACGTGCGCCCGATCCTGGACATGCGCCGCGACGGCGCCCAGCGCATGCGCGCCATCGCCGAAGAGGCCGCCGCGCTGGTGCGCCGCTACAAGGGTGCCTACAGCGGCGAGCACGGCGACGGGCTGTGCCGCGGCGAGTGGATCGAGTGGCAGTTCGGTCCCGCGCTCAACGACGCCTTCCGCGCCATCAAGGAGCGGCTGGACCCGATCGGCCTGTTCAATCCCGGCAAGATCATCGACCCGCCGCGCATGGACGACGGCTCGCTGTTCCGCTTCGCGCCGCCGCAGTCGCCGCAGCCCTACCGCACCATCGAGCTGAAACCCGTGCTCGACTGGTCCGCGTGGGACGTGCAGAACGATCCCGTCACGGAAGAAACCACCGCGCCCGGTACCGGCGGCGACACCACCGGCGGCTTCGCCAAGGCGGTGGAGATGTGCAACAACAACGGGCACTGCCGCAAGTTCGACGCCGGCACCATGTGCCCGAGCTACCGCGTCACGCGGGACGAGACGCACCTCACGCGCGGGCGCGCCAACACGCTGCGGCTGGCGCTGTCGGGCCAGCTCGGGCCCGATGCCTTCACCGGCGAGACCGTGCGCGAGGCCATGGAGCTGTGCGTGGGCTGCAAGGGCTGCAAGCGCGACTGCCCCACCGGCGTGGACATGTCGCGCATGAAGACCGAATGGCTGGCGCACTACAAGCGCCGCCACGGCCACACGCTCAAGGACAAGTTCATCGCCCGGCTGCCGGACTACGCGCCGCAGGCCGCGCGCTGGGCGGCGGTGCTGAACCTGCGCGACCGGGTGCCCGCGCTGGCGCGGCTGTCTCAGCGGGTGCTGGGCATCACCGCGAAGCGTCCGCTGCCGCAGTGGCGCACCGACACCTTCTGGCGCGCGCCGGAGTCGCGCCGCGGCGCGACGATGGAAGCCACGCTGGCGGCAGCGCGGGCCGGCCAGCCGGCGGCGGTGCTGTTCGTGGACACCTTCAACGCCAGCTTCGAGACCGAGAACGCGCTGGCCGCGCTGCGCGTGCTGCAGCGCGCGGGCTGCACGGTGCACGTGCTGGACAAGGGCGACCGCGGCGGCCACCACTGCTGCGGACGCACCTTCCTGGCCGGCGGCATGGTGGACGAGGCCCGCGCGCGGCTGTCGGCCCTGGTCGGCGCGCTGGCGCCCTTTGCCGACGCCGGCGTGCCGGTGGTGGGGCTGGAGCCCTCGTGCCTGCTGACGCTGCGCGACGAGGCGCTGGCGCTGGGCCTGGGCGAGCCGGCGCGCAAGGTGGCGGCGCAGGCGCTGCTGTTCGAGGAGTACCTGGCGCGCGAGACCAAGGCGGGCCGGCTGGCGCTGTCGCTCAAGGGCGTGGACCAGCCGATCCTGCTGCACGGCCACTGCCACCAGAAGGCTTTCGGCGCCGTGGAGCCGGTGATGCAGGTGCTGCGGCTGATCCCCGGCGCGAAGCCGCAGCTCATCGAGAGCTCGTGCTGCGGCATGGCCGGCAGCTTCGGCTACGACGAGAAGCACTACGAGGTGTCGATGGCGATGGCGGAACAGTCGCTGCTGCCGGCGCTGCGCCAGCAGCCCGACGCGATCGTGGTGGCCGACGGCACCAGCTGCCGCCACCAGGTGGCGCATGGCGCGCAGCGGGAGGCGGTGCACGTGGCGCGGCTGCTGGAGTCGTTGTTGCCGAGCGGAAACGCGGCCTGATTCACGCCGACGCAAACCGCTCGTAGTGCCCCCTGAACCGCCGCAGCTCCTGCGTCATCGCCCGGTCCGCCCTGTCCTTGCGCTGCAGCGCCGCCGCCACCTTGCGCTCGATCAGCGCCACCTGCGCCCGCGCATAGCGCCGCGTGCGTTCGCGGGCGTCGTCGGAGCTTTCCGAAAGCACCGCCAGCACGGGCACCAGCGGCAGCGTCAGGTAGTCCTGCGGTCCGGCCCGCAGTGCCGCGCCGCCGGCGCGCAGCTCGGACCCCAGCAGCCCCGCCACCCGCGCGCCCCAGGCCGGCGCTTGCGCCTGCAGCGCCGCGCGACGGGCGTGAAGGTCGCGGCGGTAGCCGTCGTCGGCAACGCGCTCCCCTTCCACCAACGGCGCGTAGCCCTCGCGCCGGCCCGCCACGATGCAGTCGGCGCCCATCCAGGCGGCCTCCGCAAGCCGCTGGTGCAGCACCACGCGCTGCAGGCCGTCCGGCAGGGCCGCGTCCAGCGGCACGGCGGCGCAGGCGGCCGGCTGGCCGTCCGCGTGGATCTCGCAGCGCCCGTCGGGCCGCCGCGCCGGGCAAGCGCCGAGCGACGGATAGTCGTGGGCCTGCGTGCCCAGGCGCAGGCGCGGCGCCCCGGGCCGGCCGTCCAGCGGGAAGCTCAGCGCCTCCACCGCCTGCCGCCACTGCGCCGCTTCCGCGGCCGTGACCGTCTCGCCGTGGACCGGCCCGCCACCGGCGAGCGGATGAACGACGCTCACCGCCAGGCAGCCGATGAAGCGCTGCTCGTGCCGGAACAGCTCCTCCACCGTCATCGCCGGCGGCGAGTTGCAGCAGCGGCCGCACGCGTTGCAGCGGAAGGAAAAGCTGCCGGCGCCTGTCACGACGCCTCGCGCCGCACCGTGCGAAAGCCGATGTGCGCGGTGCCCAGGTCGGCTTCCGCCGCCTCGCGCGCCGAGGCGCGGTAGCGCACGCAGAAATCGGGCGAGCACAGGAAGGAGCCGCCCTTGATCACCATGCGCGCCCCCGGCAACACCGCCTTGCCGGCCTGGGCGGCCGCGACGGCGGCGGTGTCGCCGTTGAGGTGCGCCTGGTGCGGACCGGCGTAGCGGTCACGCGTCCACTCCCAGGCATTGCCGATCATGTCGTGCAGCCCCCAGGGGTTGGCGGCGTAACAGCCCACCGGCGCCAGCCCGGCGTGGCCGTCCTCGCGCAGGTTCACCGCCGGGAAGTTGCCCTGCCAGTAGTTGGCCGTGGGCCGGTCCTGCGCGTCGCGCGGGGCGCGGTCCAGCGCCTCGCCCTCGCGTCCGGCCTTGGCGGCGTATTCCCATTCGGCCTCGGTCGGCAGGTCGCGCCCCAGCCAGCGCGCATAAGCCAATGCGTCGCGCTGCGTGACGAAGGTGACGGGCACGGCGTCGAGCTTCTCGATGCCGCTGCCCGGGCCGCCCGGGTGGCGCCAGTCCGCCCCCTTGACGAAGCTCCACCAAGCGTAGGGCCGCGCCTGCAGCTGCTCCGGCGTGGGCGTGCGGAACACCACCGCGCCGCCCTGCTCCTCGGCCTCGGTGACGTAGCCCGTGGCCGCCACGAAGGCCGCGAACTGCGCCACCGTCACCTCGGTGCGGTCGATCCAGAAAGCCCTCACCTGGACCTGCGCCTGTGCCGCCGGACGCTCGTCCGGGTAGCCGGCCGTGCTGCCGAAGCGGAAGGACCCGCCCTGCACGCGCGCCATCCCGGCATGCGGGTCCTCGCCCCAGCCCGGCGGCAGCCCGCCGTAGGCGGCGCAGCGCGCCTCGCTGCCCAGCGCGGCGGCAAGGCCGTCCCGCGTCGCGGTCGCCGCCGAGCCGTAGCGGCCCGGCGGCGAGAGCGCGAAGGCGCCCGCCGCCAGCGCGGCGCCGACGGCTGCAGCCGCCAGTGCTTTGCCTTGCATGACGCCTCCCGCCTCAGTAGTAGCCCCGCGGGCGCAGCGGCTCCACGCCGCCGACGCGCCCCAGGTACTGCTGCCATTCCTGCACCAGCCCCTGCACCACCTCGGGCTTCGAGGCCGAGAGGTCGAAGTTCTCGGCCCGGTCCACCGCCAGGTCGAACAGCTCCCAGCGCCCGTCCGCCGGCCCGGTGGGCGGCTCGGTCCACAGCGCCTTCCAGCGCCCGTCGGCGCTGCGGATGAAGGCGCGGCCGTAGGCCTCGCCGCCAAAGGCCTCCTTGTGCACCTCGGCCTTGGACTCGCTGCGCAGCAGCGGCAGCAGCGACTTGCCGGAAACGGGGTAGACGTAGCGGCTGCCGTAGACCACCTTGCCCCGGTTCTGGTCCGCGCCGGTGAGCGCGTCGATCTGCGCCGGCGCGGGCTGCGTGGGCAGCTTCGCGCGCGCGGCGTCCAGGATCGTGGCCGTGATGTCGGTGACGTGCGTGAACTGGTTGATGAGGGAGCGGTCCTTGTCCTTGCCCGGCAGCCGCACGATCAGCGGCGTGCTGATGCCGCCCTCGCCCTGGAAGCCCTTGGTCTGGCGCCATGGCGTGGCGCTGACCTCGGCCCAGCGCAGCCCGTACTGCAGGCGCTGCGCCGCCTGCAGGCCGTTGTCGGTGCCCAGCTTCGAATACGCGGGCTCGACGGCATTGGCCTCGTCCG
This sequence comes from Azohydromonas australica DSM 1124, assembly GCF_000430725.1. GTDB lineage: Bacteria > Pseudomonadota > Gammaproteobacteria > Burkholderiales > Burkholderiaceae_C > Azohydromonas > Azohydromonas australica. The sequence goes on along the minus strand of NZ_AUMO01000094.1, from coordinate 5,491 downwards.
TGGCCTTCGGGTCCGTGGAGGCTGCGGCGATGGGCCAGCCCTCGGCGCCGTTGTCCGACTGGAACACGATGATGGTGTTGTCGTACTCGCCGATGTCCTTGAGGTGCTGGACCAGCAGGCCGATGTTGTGGTCCAGGTTCTCCACCATGCCGGCGTAGATCTCCATGTAGCGCGCCTGCGCCTTCTTCTCCAGCGCCGACAGGCTCTCCCACTTCTTGGACACCGCGCCGGCCCCGTAGTCGGTGTAGCCCGCGGCCGGGGAATTGAGCGCGTTGACGTAGCGCGCGCTTGGCGTGCCGTTGGCCGGCGTCGCGGGCGAGGAGCCCAGCGCCTCGGGCGCGCCGGCGTAGGGCGTGAAGTCCTGCGGAACCAGGCCCAGCGCCTTCTGGCGCGCGATGCGCGCGGCGCGCACCGCCTCGTAGCCCTGGTCGTATTTGCCCTTGTACTTGCTCAGCCAGGGCTCGGGCACCTGCAGCGGCCAGTGCGGCGAGGTGTAGGCGGCGTAGGCGAAGAAGGGCTTGCCGTCGCCCTTGTTGGCGTCGATGTACTGGATCAGGCGCTGCGTATAGAAGTCGGTGGAATAGAACACCGCCGGCGCGCCGCCCGCCCCGCCGGGCTGTCCCGGCTGCCCGGGCTGCACGTACTGGCCGTTCTCGGTGTAGTTGCGCGAGCCGGCCGCCTCGTGGCCGAAGTGGTTCGCCGCCGCGCCGCCCAGCAGCGCGTAGCTGCGCTCGAAGCCCCACTGGTCGGGCGTCTGGCCGACGCTGCCCAGCGGCGCCGGCGCGTCCGGGTTGGCGATGTTGGAGCCCAGGTGCCACTTGCCGGCCATGTAGGTGTGGTAGCCGGCGTCCTTGAGCAGCTGCGCCACCGACAGCGCCCGGTCGTTGAGATAGCCCTCGTAACCCGGCAGCCCCTTGCGCTCGTCGTTGGGCGCGCCCATGGTGCCCTCGCCCACCAGGTGGTGGTCAGTGCCGGAAATCAGCATGGCGCGCGTGATGGCGCAAACCGTGCCGGTATGGTGATTCGTCAGCAGCCGGCCGCCGGCGGCCAGCGCGTCCAGATGGGGCGTCTCGATTTCTCCGCCAAAGGCGTGAATATCGGAATAGCCTAGGTCATCGGCCATGATGAAGACGATATTGGGCGGCCGGCTGGCCGCCACCGCCGCGTTGCCGCTGGCGTCGCTGCCAGCCACGGCCTCGCTGCCGCCGCCGTTGCAGCCCTGCAGACCCAGCAGGCCCGCCGCGGCCAGCGCCACCACCGTCTTCTGGAATACGCGCCGTCCTGATTTTTCGAACGTCATGAAACTCGCTCGCCTGTTGTGGAGCGAGAGAATCTAGTGACGCCTATTGCATATGTCCTGGAAGCAATTCGAGTTTCGAAATTCGCTTCCTGAATTTGAATGGGCTGCGGATTTCCGGTTTTCAAATGCGGAATTTGATTTGGCAAGCAAATCCGGATTTGCCGCAGGCCCGCTGTGCCTTCCGCTCAGGCCGCCACCGCTTCCCGCCGCGCGAAGGAGCCCAGCAAGGCCATCAGCGCCAGCGCCAGCACCACGCCGTCGAAGGCCTGGGCGATGGCGAGGATCTCCCCGCCGTGGGCCAGGCGCCAGCCCGCCACGACTGCCGGCACGCCCATGGCGAGGTAGGACACGATGAACAGCACCGACAGCACGCCGGCGCGCTGGTGCGGGGCCAGCGGCCCCACCAGCGTGCGCAACGCGCCCTGGAACGCCGTGCCGAAGCCCGCCCCCGCGATGGCCGTGCCGACGAGAAACAGCGCCACGGAGCGCAGTGCCAGCGCTGCCATGACCACGACCAGGCCGGCCGGCAGCACGCTGGTGCCGATGCGCAGCAGCCACTGCGCCGAGCGCTGCTGCAGCGCCAGCACCGCCAGCGCGCCGCTGCCGGCCAGGACGAACAGCGCCAGCCCGCCCAGCAGGAACGACGCCGACCCGGCCAGGCTGCGCAGCAGCGTCGGCCCCAGCGAGCCGTAGAAGCCTGCCACCGCCCAGGACGCCACGATGGCCGGCGTCACCAGCAGCAGCGGCCGGAGCACCGGCGCCGGCACGCTCAGTTGCGGACGCAGCGAACCCAGCGCCCCGGGGCGCCGCTCGGCCGTCTCGCTCACGAACAGCACGGCCACGCCCTGCAGCACGAACACCGTGCCCATGACGGCATAGACCAGGTGCGTCGGCTGCGGCAGGTACTGCACCAGCGAGCCGGCCAGGATGCCGCCCAGCGCCGTGCCCAGCATCGGCGCCACGGCGTTGGCGACGGCGCCGCGCGTGCGGTCCAGGTCCAGCAGCCCCGCGCCCACCGCCGCGACCGCGGCGCCCGTGGACAGGCCCTGCAGCACCCGGGCCAGCAGCAGGTCGCCCACGTCGGCGGCCGAGGCGAACACTACCATGGTCAGCGCCTGCGCCGCGGCGGCGGCGATCAGCACCGGGCGCCGGCCCACGTGGTCCGACAGCCGCCCGGCCACCAGCAGCGCCAGCAGCACCGCCAGCGCGTAGATGCCGAACACGACGGTCAGCATGGTCGGCGAGAAGCCCCACTGCGCCTGGTAGAGCGCGTACAGCGGCGTGGGCGCGGCGGAGCCGGCCAGGAAGCTCAGCGCGATCGAGGCCTTGAGCAGGAAAGCCACCTTGGGCGGCAGCCGCCTCGCTCGTGGCGAGGCCGCCGGGGGCGGGGATGCGGAAGTGGCACGGCTCATGGCGGCTCCTGGCGGGGATGCAAATGAACAGACTGACCTGTCTGTTTGCTTGAAGTGTACAGACCTGTCTGGTAAATTCAAGCCATGGCCACGAAACGAAACGCAGGCACTGCCGAACCGGAACGCCGCTCCGCGCGGGAGCGGCTGCTGGCCGCGGCGGACGAGCTGTTCTACGAAGGCGGGATCCACACCGTGGGCATCGACCGCGTGATCGAGCGCGCCGGCGTGGCCAAGGCCTCGCTGTACGACTGCTTCGGCAGCAAGGACGAGCTCATCCGCGCCTACCTGCAGGCGCGGCACGAGGCGCGGCAAGCGCGCGTCACGCAGCGCCTGGCGCGCTGCGACACGCCGCGCGAGAAGTTGCTGGGCGTGTTCGACGGGCTGCGCGAGGCGATGTCCACGCCGGGCTTTCGCGGCTGCGCCTTCACGCGCGTGACGGCCGAGACGCAGCCCAGCGCCGGCGTGAAGGCGGTGTGCGACGACGCGCGCGGCTGGCTGCGCGAGCTGTTCACGTCGCTGGCGCGGGAGGTGGGCGTGGCCGATCCCGCCGCGCTGGCGCGGCAGCTCACGCTGCTCTACGACGGCGCCCTGGCCGCCTCGCAGCTCGGCGGCGGTGCCGAAGCCGCCGAAACGGCGCGCGGCGCGGCGGCAGTGATGCTGGAGGCGGCGCTGGCGGCCCCTCCCCAATCCTGAGAACGAAACGCCATGGACGCCTTGAGCCCTGCCCGATCGCTGTACCTGGAAGACCTCGCCGTGGGCGACCGTTTCGAGAGCGGGACGATCGTGGTCGAGCCGGAAGAGGTGAACAGCTTCGCGGCCCGTTTCGACCCGCAACCCTTCCACCTGGACGAGGCGGCGGCGCGGGACAGCGTGTTCGGCGGCCTGGCCGCCAGCGGCTGGCACACGGCGGCGCTGACGATGCGGCTGCTGGTGCAGAGCCTGCCCTTCGGCAACGGCGTCATCGGCGCCGGTACCGAGCTGGCCTGGCCCCGGCCCACGCGCCCCGGCGACGTGCTGCGCGTGAGCACCACGGTGCAGGAGATCACGCCCTCGCGCTCCAAGCCGGACCGCGGCATCGTGAGCTGCCTGACGGAAACCGTGAACCAGCACGGCGAGTGCGTGCAGCGCACCACGGCGCGGCTGCTGGTGTTCAGGCGGCCTGGAACCAGCGCGGATACCAGCACGCCGTCCTGAGGCGCACGGCGCCACCGTGACGTCGCGGGCGCAACGGCCCGGTTTCGCAACGCCATAAACAATTTCGGGCCCCTCGGGGCCCGAATCTCATGCTTGGCCCCGTGCGGGGCCTGCTTCACCGGCTTGAATCCGGCCGGTGCGGCTTCGCCGGCTGACCTGCCTTGCAGTCGGCGGCGGGCAGCCCACGCACGACGGTGCGGCTGCCAGCTCGCGGCGTTTACGCGGGGAAGGCGCCGCCCGGCATCACGCGGTCGGCGGCGGCCGGCGCCTGGGCGGGACGCGAAGCGGTCAGGTGCAGCTTGTCCAGCAGCCAGACGAACACGTCAGCGGCGACCACGGCGCCCCGGGGGGAAGTGCGGCTGTAGGCGGAGACGGTGATGGCGGTCATGTGGAACCTCTTGTCAATCTTCAGAACTTCGATGGACTGAAGATTAGGGTTTCCACTCGATTAACACAATTGAAAATTAGGCATCCAAAATATTAGCAAACCGCATAACTTGGTGGATGGTCACACCGTCTGGTCCAGCTGTGAGAGGAAGAGGTCGAGCTTGGCCCGAGGCGTGGCCTGCACGCGGGCCAGCAGCGCGTGGCTCACGGGCGCGACGCCGTAGCGCTGGGACAGGTCGGCGCCGATGCGGCACCACAGGTGGCTGGCCATCTCGGCATCGACCATCGCGCGGTGGGCGCGGCCGGACTGGGGCAGCTGCAGCGTGCGCACCAGCGTGCCGAGCTGGTGGTTCGGGCTCTCAGGATAGAGCCGCCGCGCCAGCAGCATGGTGCAGGCGAAGGGCGAATCGGCATCCAGCGCCAGCCGCTTCAGCTCCGCTACCCAGAACTTGCGGTCGAAGGAGGCGTTGTGCGCCACGACCGGCAGCCGCCCCACGAAGCGCGCCGCCTCGCGCATGACCTCGGCCACCGCGGGCGCACTGGCCACCATGTCGTTGGTGATGCCGGTGAGCTGTGTCACGAAGGACGGGATGCGGCGGCCCGGGTTCATGAGGCTCTGGAAGCGGTCCACGATGCGGCCCTGCTCCACCACCGCGATGGCGATTTCCGTGGGCCGGTCGCCCTGGCTCGGGCTGATGCCCGTGGTCTCGAAGTCGAGGACTGCTACGCGTTCCATGTGTCTTCCGTGTGCTGACTGCCAGGATAGTCAGCCGGCGCGCGCCAGTCCGCGGGCGCGCGGAGCCCGGTGCGACGGACTCCACGCTTCGGGCCTCACTCGCCCAGGTAGGCCGCGCGCACCTTCGGATCGTCCAGCAGCTGCCTGGCCGGGCCTTCCATCGTGATCTCGCCCGAGTCCATGACGTAGCCGCGGTTGGCCAGCCCCAGCGCGCGGCTGGCGTTCTGCTCCACCAGCAGCACCGTCATGCCCTGGCTGTGCACGTCGTTCACGACCTCGAAGATCTTGTCCACCATGATCGGCGACAGGCCCATCGAGGGCTCGTCCAGGATCAGCAGCTTCGGGCGCGCCATGAGCGCGCGGCCCATGGCCAGCATCTGCTGCTCGCCGCCGCTCATGGTGCCCGCGAGCTGGTTGCGCCGCTCCTTCAGCCGCGGGAACAGGGCGAACATCTTGTCCATG
>NZ_AUMO01000093.1 GCF_000430725.1 Azohydromonas australica DSM 1124 | reverse complement strand
TCTCGGCCAGCGCGGCCAGCGTGTTTTGGGAGGTGGTGGACTTGCCGATGCCACCCTTGCCGTAGAAGGCGATCTGACGAAGCTTTGCCATGGATGTGCTCCAGGTTTCGTTGCGAAGTTGACGAGATGACTGGCGCTGTCGTTCTCTGTGCGTCCTTCGGTGCTCGTGGGTTTCTTGAAGAAGCTCCCTCGGGGCCGGCGGAGTCGGGCTGCGCGCACTCCCTCTTCGCAATGCCTGTGCCAGCACCATGGTTTATTGCCAAGCTGTTGTTTCCATTGGGAAAAGCAGCATTTCGTCAGCCTGATGCGAGCGCGTGACAGGCCCGACGCTTTTGTGCGAAACCCGACAAAGCATGGTGTGCAGCGCGGGCTCGCAGATGGCCTGGAGGGCTCATGTCGCGCTTCCGGGCTGGGTTGTGCCGGGCAAAGCTGCCTCGCGCATGCTGGTATGGCTGTTGCATCGCATGCGGGCATGAGCGCACATATTCCCGTTGTCTGCAGCACCCGCAATCCGCACCTGGAACGGCTGGGTGGCCCCGAGGCGGTGGCTCGGCTGGTCAATGCCTTCTACCGAGCCATGGACACGCGCGAGGACGCCCGCACCATCCGCGCGATGCACGAGCCGGACCTGGGTCCGACCAAGGCCATCCTGGTGAAGTACCTCACCGAGTGGATGGGCGGACCCAAGGTCTACAGCGAGGAGCGCGGTTCTCCGATGCTGCGCCGCCGTCACCATCCCTTCGACATCGACGTGAACGCGCGCGACGCGTGGATGGCCTGCATGCGCCAGGCGCTGGACGAAACCTGCGCCGACGCGGCCTTGCGCCAGGAACTCGATGCGGCGTTCATGAAGATCGCCGACCACATCAAGAACACCATCTGACGGCCGTGGTGACCGCCACCGTTCCCTCCCTGGAGCCACTGGCCGACGCGGCTGCCGTGCCGCCCCCGTTGCCGGCCAGCCCCGAAGGTCGCGTGCGCGCCTATCACCAGCGCACCAAGCACCATCTGCAGCGCTATGCCGCCGGCCCCGAGACCCTGGACTGGGACGCGCAGCCCGACCCGTTCCGGCGCTGGCGCGGTGCACCGCTGGAGAGGCTGCCGCTGCCTGCGACGGCGCTGGTGCGCTCCGGCGCACCGGCTTGGGCCGACCTGTTCAACCCGGGGGCCGTGGCCCCGCATCCGGCCGATCGCAACGCCATCGGGCTGCTGCTGGAGCTGAGTTTCGCGCTGGCCGCATGGAAGCAGCACGGGCCCGACCGCTGGGCGGTGCGCGTGAATCCTTCCAGCGGCAACCTGCATCCCACCGAGGCCTACCTGCTGGCGCACGGCGTGAACGGGCTGGCCGACGGGCTCTACCACTACGCGCCGCGAGAGCATGCGCTGGAGCGGCGCGCGGCGCTGGCCCCCGGGTGTACGGACCAGGGCGTGCGGCTGTGGGTCGGGCTGGCGTCCATCTACTGGCGCGAGGCCTGGAAGTACGGTGAGCGCGCCTACCGCTACTGCCAGCTCGACGCAGGCCATGCGCTGGGCGCGCTGCGCTATGCGGCTGCCGTGCTCGGCTGGCGCGCACGCGTGGTGCAAGGGCTGGGCGACGACGTCCTGTGCGCCCTGCTGGGGCTGGACCGCGCTGAGGACTTCGGGGACGCGGAGCGCGAGGTGCCGGACTGCCTGGTCGAGCTGCTGCCCGATCCAGCCGCGCCCCACGACGCCGCGTCCGTGCTGCCGCGCTGGATCGCCGAGGGCAGCTGGCGCGGCAGCGCCAACCGGCTGGACCGCCATCCGATGTACCGCTGGCCGGTCATCGAGGACGTTGCCGCGGCGGCGCGGCGACCGGTGCTCCAGGCCGAGGCCCCCGCGCAACCGGGTCTTGCGGCCCCCACGGCGACGCCGGTCCCGGTGGCGGCCGTGCCGCCGTCCCGGCGCGGCGCGGTGGAACTCATCCGCGGCCGGCGCAGCGCGCAGCGCTTCGACCGCCGCGCGACGCTGCCGCGGGCGGCGCTGGAGCGCATCGTGCAGGCCCTGATGCCTGGCGCCCTGCCCTGGGACGCGCTTCCCGGCGCGGTGCGGGTGCATCCCGTACTCTTCGCCCACCGCGTGGACGGGCTCGCGCCTGGGGCCTACCTGCTGCCGCGCAGCGCGCCGGGCGAAACGCTCCTGCGTGAAGCGCTGGGCCCGAACATGGACTGGCTGCCGGTCGAAGGCCTGCCGCTGTGGCGGCTGGCCGAGAACCCGGCGCTGGCCGGCACGCTGCGCACCATCGACTGCCACCAGGCGCTGGGCAGCGACGCGGCCCTGGCCTTCGCGCTGCTGGCCGAGTTCGACCAGACGCTGCACGACGCGCCCCTGGCCTTCGCGCTGCTGGCCGAGTTCGACCAGACGCTGCACGACGCGCCCTGGCGTTACCGCGAGCTGCTGGTCGAGGCCGGCCTACTGGGCCAGGTGCTGTACCTGGAGGCCGAGGCGGCGGGCTTCAACGGCACCGGCATTGGTTGCTACTTCGACGACTCGCTGCACGAGCTGCTCGGCATCGAGGGCACGCAGGTGCAGTCGGTCTACCACTTCACCATCGGCGCGGGGCTGCACGACCCGCGCATCCAGAGCATGGCGCCCTATGCCGGGCGCGAGGAGCACGCATGGACGACCGATCCTTCCAGCGTTTGAGCCCCGCGCAGGCGCGCGCGTGGCTCGACGCCCATCCCGGCGCGCTGGTGCTGGATGCGCGCACCGCCGCGCACCATGCGGCGGGGCACCTTCCGGGCAGCGTGCGGCTGGACGGGCGCAATCACGAGATTCTGCTGATGCGCGAGCCGCGCTCGCGTCCCGTCTTCGTCTACTGCTACCACGGCAACGCAAGCCAGACCTACGCGCAGATGTTCTGCGACTTCGGCTTCAGGCAGGTCGCCGATCTCGCCGGCGGCCATGAGGCCTGGGAGCGCGATTCGGCGGGCGCGCCGCCGGCACGGCCACTGCCGCGGGAGCTGTCGGCCTGGCTGCAGATTCACGGCTTCGCGGGCCCAGACGCCCGCGGCGCACACGGCAACACGCCGCTGATGTTCGCCGCCTGGAAGGGCGAGGCCGTGGCCGTCAAGGCGCTGCTGGCGCTCGGCGTGGACCTGCATGCCGTCAATGGCGACGGCAACACCGCGCTGTGGCTGGCCTGCGTCGCCAACGACCCGGACCTTGTGTCGCGGCTGGTCGAAGCGGGCCTGGACATCAACCATGCCAACGCCACCGGCGCCACCTGCCTGATGTACGCCGCTTCCAGCGGCAAGCCCGCCATCGTGCAGCGGCTGCTGGCGCTGGGTGCGGACCCGGCGCTCAAGTCGCAGGACGACTTCACGGCGCTGGACATGGCCGCCTCGCTGGAGTGCCTGCGCCTGCTGCGTGCGGCCACCCCGCGCGCGCCCGCGGCCGCCGTGGCTTTCCCTTCAACCCCTTCCACTTCCAATGCTTGAGGCCCACATGCCGATCTACGACTACCACTGCCCTGCCTGCGGTCAGGACTTCGAGCTGCTGGTGCGTTCCAGCACCACGCCGGCCTGCCCGCACTGTGCAGCCACCGAGCTGGAGCGGCGCGTCTCGCTGACCGCGCCGCAAGGCAAGATCAAGGCGATCATCGCGTCCAACCGCCGCGCCGCGGCCCGGGAGGGCCACTTCAGCAACTACAGCCAGGCCGAACGGTCCAAGCTGCTCAAGGGCTGAGGCGCGCCACATGGATGCTCCAAGCGAAGAACGCACCGTCCGCTGCTTCCTGACCTACAGCGGCGTGAAGCTGCCGCTGCAGCTGAGCCAGCAGCTCGACACCGCCTCGCTGCGCCACCGCAACACCTACTTCCGCGCCGAGTACGACGCGCAAGGACGCATGTGCCGCTGCGACAAGATGGTCTACGGCGAGGTCGAGATGCGGCACGACTACCGCTACGACGCGGGCGGCGCGCTGTGCGAGGCCGTCATCACGTCGGTGCACGAGGACGAGCCGCAGGTACTGGCTTTCGGCTGACCAGGGCGACAGGAACCTCCCGTTCGCCTTGAGCCCTTCAACCAGCTCAGCCCGAACGGGGGTTTCTTTCAGCGCCGGCGAAGCACGGTAATCAACGCCGCACCCGGCTCCCCAGCGCCGTGGCGATCGCCTCGGCGCGCGCGTGCAGTGCCGCGTCCTCGTCCAGCCCGTCCACGTCGGCCGCACAGCTGGCCGCCAGCGCCAGGCGGATGCGGTCGGCCTTGACGTACTCGCCGGCATGGTGGCCTTCGAAGGCGGCCCAGTCACAGGTGCACAGCAGCAGCAACTGCTCCAGCCGGGCCGGATGCTCGCGCGCCTGCACCCGCTCCAGCAGCATGGCGATGGGGCCGGCGCGCATGTCGCTGGCGCGGTGGATGCGGTCGCACTCGTCCACGGCGAGGTGCGCCAGCGCCACCGCGTCCGCCGGCACCGCGGCGCGCCGCGCGAGCGCGTCGATGGCGGCATGCGCGCGCTGATCGTGCTTGTGGTGGTGCGGCCAGATCTCGCGCGGCGTGCCGGACTTGCCGACCTTGTGCATCAGTGCCGCGAAGCGCAACGCCAGCGGCGCATTCGCCTGCGCCGTTGCGTCGATGAAGCGCCACTGGTGCTGGCCCACGTCCACCCATTCCGGTCCGTCCGAGAGCTGCGGCACGCCAAACAGCCCGTCCAACTCGGGCAGCAGCTGCGGCAACGCCCGCGCCAGGCGCATGGCTTCGAAAGCGCAGGAAGGCCGCGGCGCCATCAGCGCCGTGGCCAGCAGGCTCCAGCGCGCCTGGGGCGTCATGCGCTTGATGCGGCCGGAAGCCGCCGCCAGTGCCAGCGTCGTGACGTGCGTGGCATCGGGCTGCTCGCCGGCCGACTGCTCCAGGCAGCACAGCAGGTCGTCGTAGGGACGGAGGGTCTTCATGGCTCAGGCCTGCTCCAGCACCGCCGTGATCTGCCGCAGCGCGGCGCAGTGCCGGCGGCCATGGTCGCGCAGCGCCTGGCGCAGCTTGTCGGCCTCGGCCGGCGGCCATCCGCGCTCCAGCGATGCGGCGTAGGCCTGCAGCGGGCTGTGGAAGCAGCGGCCATGGCTGTGCACCTCGAACTCGTGCGCGCCGGCCTCTGGCACCATCGCCCTGAACACCGAGCGCAGCGACCACGAGCCGGCCATCGCGGGGTGGTAGTAGTGGTCGCGCAGCAGCGCGAACATGTCCACGATGCGCGGCAGCAGCGCTGACAGGGCCGGGCTCAGGTCCTCGAAACGCTGCGCCAGCTCGCGGATGCGGTTGCGCTCGAAGCCTGCGTTGTAGGCGAACACCGGCCCTTCGGTGCCCAGCGTCTCCACCAGCGAGGCGGCAAAGGCGTGGCGCGGGTCGCCGTCGCTCTCCGCCAGGAAGCCCGCCTGCACGATCCGGCCGTCGGACCCTTCCACGTCGCAGCTCCACTGGAACGGCAGCACCTGGTAGGGCTGCGTGCCGGCCCAGGGCGGGACGGCGAAGCCGATGGTTTCAAAGCGCAACCATCGCCGTGGTCCGGGCAACGTGTGCAGCGCCGCGGCCGCGCCCGGGTCGAGCACGGGCAGACCATGCTTGACGGCCCGTGCGGCGCGGCGGTGCCGGGCCGCCGTGAGCCGGTGCAGCGGCACGTTGCGCAGGTCCACGTAGCCCTCGGTACGCAGCTCCGACGCCAGCTCGCGCCCGACGATGTCCAGGCTGTTGGCGGGATCGGCCAGCACGGGCTCGGCGATCGACAGGCCACACGGCGCGAGCTGCTCGCACGGGCTGCCCGCGCTCGCGTCCGTGCCACAAGGTGCGCCCAGCGGCACGGTGGGCAGCTCGCCGCGCTCGCACTGGCGCATCGCGACGATCCACTCGCCCACAGGGCGCGTGCCCAGCACGGGCGCCAGGTCCACCTCGCGGTACAGGCCGGCGTAGCAGCCGTGCCCGGGATAGACGAAACTGGTGTCGATCAGCAGCAGCCCCGCGCTCTGCACGCGCAGCGCGTTGCGTGCCATCACGTGCAGCCACAGCGCCACCGCGTCGACATCGGCATCGGTGCCTGCGGTGGCCTGGCGCACGCGCAACAGCTTGAAGCCCTGGGCGCCGCGGGTGACGAGGTCGATGCGCACGCGCACCCCTTCGTCGCTGGCCACGCAGGCGCCGGCCACGGCCCAGGCCTCGTCCTGCGACTCGATGTCCACCAGCAGCCGCTCGGTGATGTCGATGGCGGCTTGCCATTCGTCGTCCGTCCGGGGCACGTCCAGCGTGACCAATCCCGGGTAGGAGGCGCGCAGCGCCTGCTCGGCGCCGGGGCCCCTGACCATGCGGTCCACGCCCGGCCCGCTTCGCGAAGGCATTGCCTGCACGGGCGCGTTGCGGTGCAGCCAGTAGCGGCGCACGCAGGCGCGCCAGCGCCGCAAGTCGTCTTCGGCCAGGGGGTTCAGCGGTACCGGCATCGGCGTCTTTTGCGTGAGATCCATGAAAGCTTCCACAAGGGGCGCTGCAGCCAGCGCGATCGCTACAAACGTGACAAACCCTCGGCCGCACGCCGTTCCCTTGCGCCCCTGTTGCAAGAGTTGTGCGCGACGCAGCCTTGAGCTGGCTCAAGTTGCGAACGCAGCCATGTCACTACCTTTGCTCACACCATGCACCCATCACGCGAATTTTTCCAGGCGCTGCACCGTGCCTTCGACACCACGCTGGCCGAGCGCGGGCGCACGCCGGTCGTGCTCGACGCGCTGCTGAGCCAGGCCTTCGATAGTTTTGCGGGCAACGTCGCCATCCAGTGCGAGGACGAGCCGCCGCTGGCTTGCGGGCGCGGCTGTGCCACTTGCTGCACGCTGCGTGTGGGTGCCACCGCGCCCGAGGTGCTGCTGGTGGCGCGCTTCCTGCGCGCCGTGACGCCGCGGCTGCTGGAGCGCGGCGTGGACCTCGTGGCCGGGCTGCGCGAGGCCGATGCCCGGACCGCCGGCCTGGCGGAGCGGGAGCGCGTGGCGCTGCGCCAGCGCTGCCCCTTCATCGCGCAGGGCGCCTGCGTGATCTACCCGGTGCGTCCGCTGGCCTGCCGCGGGCATGCGTCGCACGACCTCAAGGCTTGTATCGAGGCCGCGGCCGGACGGGCGCTGCAGGTGCCCTACAGCGAGGGCCACCGCCGCGTGCGCTCGCTGGTGCAGAACGCCATGCAGTCCTCGCTGCGGGATGCCGGTCTGGCCTGGAGCGTGTACGAGCTCAACCGCGCACTGCTCATCGCGCTCGACGACGAGCATTGCGAGGCACGCTGGCTCGACGGCGAGGACGTGTTCGCCGGCGCAGCGCTCGACGAGGTGCCGGCCGAGGAGATGGCTGCGGCATTCGATGAGTTGCGGCCGCATTGAACGCAGCTGCGGCCGCGCCTACCGGCAGGGGGCTCAGTCCTTCAGCTCTGCTCGCGGCTGCAGCAGCACCACGTCGGTCTCCGCCAGCGCGACGCAAGGCAAGGTGAAGCCCTCGGCCTTTTCGTCGGGCGAGAGTCCCGGCCACTCGATGCGGTAGCGCACCCGGCCCTCGGTGAGCTGGGCGATGCATTCGCGGCAGGTGCCGTTGCGGCAGCTGCTGCGCAGTTTGATGCCCTGCGCCAGTGCCGCTTCCAGCAGCGTGGTGCCCTCTTCCACCGCCACGGTGCGGCCCAGCGGTTCGATGCGCAGCGTCCTGCTCACGTTTCGCGCTCCGCGTTCAGGCGCCGGCGCGCAGCCAGGCGTCCAGCTCCGCGCCCACCAGGCTGTAGGCGCGGCCGAAGCCCGCGATCAGCCGTGCCGACACGGGCTGCAGCGCGAACAGGCGGAAGTCGCCCAGCTCGAAGATCGGGGCCGTGTCCGGGAAGCGGGCCAGGTACTGTGCGCGCGTCGCCGCGTAGGCCTCGCTCTCGCGCTCCAGCGGCGCCGCATCGGCCTGCAGCGACACGCGCGGCAGGGCCTGTGCCGGCCATTCGCCTCCGGCCTCCGCCGTCACCAGCAGGCTCACGCGCGGGTGCTCGAGCATGTCGCGCGTGTGCATGGCCAGGCCGCTGACGTGGATGTAGAGCCGCGTGTCGCCCGCGGGCAGCACGAAGGGCGCCATGGAGACGGCGGGCTCTTCACGGTGCAGCGTGGCCAGCGCGGCGACAGGCCGCTCGGCGAGCAGGCGGCGCAGCAGGGTGGAAGTGTCGGCGTCCATGGACGGGATTGTGGCCGACGGTTCTGGGCGGCAAACGCGCACACTGCGGCGCTCACGGGCGCGGCACTTGCCGGCCCGGTTGCTTCGTGCCGCCGCCCGGCCGCGCCTTCCGCTTCAGTTTCGATCCCGAGCACGCATGCCCTTTTCCCTTGACCGGCCCGTGTGGGCCGTGCGCCTGCAGTTCTTCATCAGCGGTTTCCTGTTTGCCACCTGGGGCGTGCACGTGCCCACGGTGCGAGCGCATTACGACCTGGACGAGCAGCGCCTGGCGCTGACGATGCTGGCTGCCGGCGTGGGTGCGCTGTGCGGGCTGGCCTTTGCCGGGCGCTGGGTCGGCCGCTGGGGGCCGCAGCGGGTGGCCTGTCTCACCGGCCTGGTGGCCGCCCTGACGGTGATGGCGCTGCTGGCCAGCGGCTCCTGGGTGCTACTGCTGGCGACCATGTGCGTCTTCGGCGCCGCCGGCAGCGTGTACGACGTGGCGATGAACGCCGGCGGCGCGGCGCTGGAGGCGGCCAGCGGCCGGCGGCTGATGAGCCGCTTCCACGCCCTCTTCAGCTTCGGCGGCATGGCGGGCGCGGCCTTCGGCAGCGCACTGCTGCGCGTGCAGGCGCCGCCGGTGCTGCACTTGGTGCTCACCGGCGTGGCAGCCGTGGCGGCGGTGTGGTGGGCGACGCGGCCGGCGCTGCCCGACATGTCCGCCGCCCCGGCGGCTTCGGAGAGCCGGCATTTCGGCGCGGGCCGCGGGCGTGGCGCGCTGTGGATGCTGGGTGCCCTGGCGGCGATCGGGCTGGTGGCCGAAGGCGCGATGTACGACTGGAGCGTGCTCTACATGCAGCGCGAGCTGGGCAGCGAGCCGGCGTTGTCGGCCCTGGCCTATGCGAGCTTCTCGGTGGCGATGGGCCTGGCGCGGCTGGTGGGCGATGCGGCCCGCGCGCGCTGGCCGGCGCATCGGCTCATGGCCGGCAGCGCGCTGCTGGCCGCTGCCGGCATGGCCGTGGCGCTGGCCGGGCGGCACCCGGTGCTGGCGCTGGTGTGCTTCGCGCTGGTGGGGCTGGGGCTGGCGAACGTGATCCCGGTGCTCTTCGCCGCCGCGTCGCGGCTGCCGGGCGTGCCGGCCGCCAACGGCATCGCGGTGGTGTCGTCGTTGGGCTACCTGGGCTTCATGGCCGGGCCGCCGGTGATCGGCTTCATCGCCCAGCACCGCTCGCTCACGGCCGGGCTCATGACGGTAGTGGTGTTCGCCGTGCTGCTGGCGGTGGCGGGGGCCAGGGCGCTGCGGCCGGTGCCAGGACCGCGGCTTGGGTCGATGTGATGGCCTGAAACATTCCGGTGCCCTGACGCTGAAAGCGCCTGCGTGGCGCAGCCGTGGTTCACGGCGGCTCACGGCCACGCGGACCGGGCAATTTGCCCGCCGCCGCGGCGGCAGCCTGCCTGCCTGAATGAATCGCGGCCCTTGGATTCGGCGCGCTTCCTAGAATCCGCCCGCAATGCAATCCAAAACCAGCGGAGGAAAATCATGAAGCGCAATTTCATTCTGGCCGGGCTGGCCCTGGCCGCGGGTTCCGTTTTCGGCCTGCTGCCGATGGCCGCAACAGCCGCGACGGCGCTGCACGTCGAGGAATCGGCCACTTTCGACGCACCGCCTGCCGCGGTGTGGAAAATCATCGGTAGATTCTCCAGCCTTGGCTGGCACCCGGTCGTTGCCGAAACCACGCTCGTCCAAGGCAAGGACAATCAGATGGGCGCGGTGCGCAGTGTCAAGACCAAGGATGGCGCGGTGATCGTCGAGAAACTGAAAAACTACGAGGGGCGCCGGCTGCGCATGCGCTATGAGATTGTGGAATCTCCGCTGCCGGTGAGCGGCTACGTGTCCGTGCTCCATGTCGAGCCGGCCGGCCAGGGCAGCCGCGTGGTGTGGAAAAGCGACTTCCATGCCGTGCGCTCGGCCGAGGTGGACGATGCCAAGGCCCGCGAAATCGTCGCCGGCATCTACAAGGCCGGCTTCGACGGCCTGCGTTCCCGGCTGGCCGATAACTGACGTCGAAACTACACCAGCCGCTCGTCGCTCCTGTAGCCGCCGCCGCGCTCATACTCGCGGTAGCGGATCTTGAAATGCGACTGCATTTTTCCGGCTTCCGGCAATTTGGCTTCGAGCTGCGGGAATTTATCCAGCACTTCCTTGCGGTGCGTGGCCCACGCGGACAGAAGCGCCTCCCGCGCCTCGTCGCAGGTCGCGCCCGCGCCATGCCAGACGTAATCGTGCGTGATCATCTCGGCGATCACGATCGTGCTCGGGGAATGATGGCCATGGCGTGATTTCCGGTGAGACGAGGCGCTGGAAATTCAGGAAGCCGGCGAGAACTTCAATGGCCGGCCCGCCTGCTCGCTGGCGCATTCGGAAAGCGCCGCGAAGAATTCCCGGCCCTCCCGGTCCACCCAGCGCCCTTCGACATGGCGGTAATGGAAACCGCCGCTCTTGGCCGCCATCCACAGCTCCTGCAGCGGCGGCTGCGTGTTGAGCACGATGTGGGTGCGGTTCGGAAACACCAGCTCCAGCAGCCCGCCGCTGCGGCGGGTGTCGATGTCGATCTCGTCCGCTTCCAGCCACGCGTCCACCGTCGCCTCGATGCCGGCGAGGATGGCGTGGGTCTTCTGGCGGTACTCCAGGTCGGAAAGCGGGGTGGCTTCCGCGGTGGCGCTCATGGGTGGTCGTCCTGCGATGGGGTTGTGCGAATGAACGGCGGCAGCCGGGCCGGGCTCAGTAGCCGACCTCGAACCACACCGGCTGCTTGCGCCGCAGCTCGGCCAGCAGCGTCATGGTCTGCGGCACCAGTGCGTTGACGGCGTACCAGATCTCCTCGCGGCGCGGCTGCACCCCGCGGCGCAGCTTGTCGTGCAGCGCGGCCCAGCCGCTCCAGTCCACCTGCAGCAGCCGGCTGTGCAGCGCCGGGGTCACGTTGCCCAGGGTGTGGGCCATGATCAGCAGCTGTGCCTCCACCGCCCGCAGCGTCAGCGTGCTGGCGAAGAGTTCGTCCTCGCCCTGCATCTCGTGCGTGAGCTCCTGCACGGAGCGGCCGGTGTCCATCACGATGTCGTAGAGCGAGCGGTGGTACATGGGTCGGCTCAGCCTTCCTGGGGTGCGGCGGCAACGGCCGCCTCGGTGTCGGAAATGGGGCTTTGCGCCCTGAACATCGCGCAGCGGAGCACGCCACGCATGCGACGAGGCGCCACCTTCTTGACCCTCACGGCTGGGACACCGTCTCGGACCGCGGCTCAGGCGCCGCGGCCGGCGCGGGCGGCCGCGGGGCCGCCGGCAGCGGTGCGCGGGAAGGCGGCACCGCCGTGGGCAGCACCGTCAGCGCCGCCTGCAGCAGCTCTGCCAGGTGCAGCGACTCGCGCCCGGCGCCGTCGCGGATCTGCTGGCGGCAGCTCGTGCCGCTGGCCAGGATCAAGTCCTCCGGCGCCGCCGCGCGCACCGCCGGCAGCAGCGACAGCTCCGCCATCGCCATCGAGTGCCCGTAGTGCTCCGCCTCGTAGCCGAAGCTGCCGGCCATGCCGCAGCAGCTCGACTCGATCCACTCCACCTGCAGCCCCGGCATCTTGCCCAGCAGCTTGCGCAGCGCCTTGAGCGTGCCGTGCGCCTTCTGGTGGCAGTGTCCGTGCACGTGCACGCGCGTGGGCGCGGCGCCGGCCAGCGGCTTCACGGGCAGCACCAGGCGCTTGGCGTCGAGTTCGCGCGCCAGGAACTCCTCCAGCATCAGCGACTGCTTCATCAGCGCCTGCACCGCCTCCGCGTCCAGCCCTAGCATGCCCACTTCGTCGCGCAGCATGCTCAGGCACGAAGGCTCCAGCCCGATCACCGGGCGCCCCGCGGCCAGGTGCGGCGCCAGCGCCGCCACCAGGCGCCGCGCGTGTTCGCGCGCCTCGTCGACCAGCCCCGCCGACCAGGCCGTGCGCCCGCAGCACAGCGGCGCGCTGCTGTCCGTGGGCTGCAGCAGGTGCACGCGGTAGCGCGCGGCCTGCAGCACGTCCAGCGCGGCGCGCGCGATGTTGGGCTCCAGGTGGTTGGAGAAGCAGTCCACCAGCAGCACCACCTCGCGCAGCGGCTCCGCGGGCTCCATCCGCGCGGGTGGATTCGACAGGAAGCTCTGCGCCGCCAGCCGCGGCAGCCGGCGCCGCGCGGCGATGCCCAGCAGCCGCTCGCCGGCCCAGGCGGCGCCGGGCAGCTTGTCGCGCAGCGCCAGCAGCGGGCGCAGGCGCTGCAGATGCGGCAGCCAGCGCGGCAGACGGGCGAAGAGCCACGTGCGCAGCGGCGGCGGCTGCCGGCGCCAGCGCTGCGCCAGCGTCTCGGCGCGCAGCGCGGCCATGTCCACGCCGTTGGGGCATTCGCGCTTGCAGCCCTTGCAGGCCACGCACAGCGCCATCGCGTCGGCGAGCTGCGCCTGCTGGAAGGGCGTGCCGCCGAGCTTGCCGTCCAACGCCTCGCGCAGCACGGCGGCGCGTCCGCGCGTGCTGTGCTGGTCCTCGCCCGTGATGCGGAAGCTCGGGCACATCACGCCCTTGTCCGCCGCCTTTTTCTGGCACTGGCGGCTGCCGATGCACAGCGCCGCGGCCTTGCCGAAGCCTTCGCCGGTGGCGGGAATCGCGGCATAGGCGTCGCCTTGTCCGTAGGCGTCGTAGGCGCTCCAGTCGAGTTCGAGCTTCATGGTTTCTCGTGCCTGGCAACCACTTCAGCTGTTCGCCCTGAGCCTTTCGACCAGCTCAGGACAGGCTCTGTCGAAGGGCAGGCGCTCGCTTGGGGCTTCGACAAGCTCAGCCTGAACGGCTTGGTGTGAGGTCCGGAATTCATTGGGGAATGGGTGTGTTCAGCCGGCGCGTTCGCGCAGCTGTTCGTTCACCCGCAGCGCGAAGTCCTGCCACGCCGCCGCCAGGTCGCGCCGGATGGCCTTGACGTACTGCGCGTCGGGCTGGTGTTCGTCAGGGAAGTTGGACAGCGCGCAGGAGGTGCGGTTGAAGCGCACCGCCTCGTCCAGCAGCTCGTCGGCCAAGCCCAGGAAGGGTTTCAGCACCCGTGGCGTGAGCGCGTGCCGGCCCGCCTCCACCGGCAACCCGGCGGTGGCCAGCGGCAGGCGCCGCAGCTCGGCCAGCGCATCGGCGTACAACGATTCCAGCGTGCCTAGCAGCGCCCGCTGCGTGAGCTGCGCGTCGCGCTGCTGCGACAGTGCCTCGTGCACCTGGGCGCGGTAGCGCTGCAGCGAGTCCTCGCGCTGCTGGCGCATCCAGGCCGTGAAGCGCTGCAGCGCATCCTCGTTCACGTCGTCGGCTGCGGCCTCGTCGATCTGGCGGCGCACCCGCGCGGCGGCGGCCAGCGCGCCCTCCAGGTAGCCGCCGCCGGCGCGCGCGGTCTCGCTGCCCGCGAACCACAGCCGCCCGCTCCACTGGGGCAGTTGCAGGCGGGCGTCGCCGTAGGCCGGGTGGCCGCCGCTGGCGCCGTCGGCCAGGTCCGCTGGCGTGCAGGTCCGGGGCTCCTGCGCCCAGTCCTGCAGCAGCACCTCGCCCTGCGCCGCCTCGGCGCTGAACAGCATCGCCACCTGGCTCTCCACCAGCATGGGCAGGCCGCGCTCGAACTGCCGGCGCTGGTCGGCATCCAGCGCCACGAAGCCCGCCAGTGCCGCGCCGGCGGCCGACGGTTCGGCCGGGCTGGCGTCGAAGACCTCGGCCAGCACCGCCTGCGCGTGCGTGGACCAGGCGTTGCCGGTGTACCCGGCCTCGCGCCAAGCGGCGCGCTCGCCGGCCAGCGTGGCCTTGGCGGCGGTGGCCATCCAGGTCGGCGTGCCTTGCAGCGCCTGCACCAGCTCCGACGGCAGCGCCGGCTCGAAGAACACCGACGCCGCCGCCACCCGCGGCGGCAGCGCCAGCACCACGCGCCGCGCCTTCACCTTGTGCAGCGTGTCGCCGTGGCGCAGCTCCAGCTCCACGTGCGTGCCGAAGTCCGCCACCGACTCCAGCGCGTGTTCCAGCCGCAGCCGCTGCGGCTCCAGGCGGCGCTCCAGCGCCGTGACGAGCGCGCCCATGCCGCCGGCCAGGCGCCGGGCGCCGGCGTGCAGCGAGCCCGGCTGCGCCGGCAGGCCCTCGTCGCCCAGGGATGCCGTCGCCAGGTCGAAGGGCACCAGCCGCGGCGGCCGGTTCGGGTCGTCCAGCAGCAGCACCCGGCCGTCGTCGGGCTGCTCGATGCTGGCCAGGCCCAGGTCCGCCACCAGCCGGGTGATGGAGGGCTGCGTGGCGGGCCAGAACCAGGTCGCCCCCAGGTCCAGCGGCAGCCCGCGGCCGGAAGCCACCGTCATGACGCGCCCGCCCAGCCGGGGACGCGCCTCGAACAGCGCCCAGTCCAGGCGCCGCGCCTGCAGGCTGTGCGCGAGCGCCAGCCCGCACAAGCCGCCGCCGATGACCGCGACGTCCAGCACCGCCGTGCTCCGTCAGGCCGCGGTGGCGGCGCCGGCCGTCAGCGCCGCGGCCACCGCCGCCAGCGGCAGCGCGATGCGCGTGATGCCCTGCTCCTCCATGAAGCGCGCTTCCATGCGCGTGGGCTCCTCGGCCATCACCGCGAAGTGCGGGCCCTGCGAGCGCTTCATGATCTGGCGCGCGAAGGCGCGCGGGAGCTGGTCGTTGAAGCGGCACCCCAGGAACACGAAGCCCAGCGAGCCGCGGCGCTGCTGCACCTCGGCGGGAATGGGCGTCTGGATGTCGATCTCGGTCAGCACCTCCACGTAGTCGCTGTCCGACACCAGGTAGTTCGACGCCGGGCTGCGGCCGCCCCAGGGCTTGTAGTAGAGGGTCTGGGCCGCGATCGGGTCGGGGCTGGCGGCGCCCTGGGCGTCGTACCAGCCGGTCCAGGTGCCGAAGTGCTCGCTCTGCGCCAGTCCCTGCACCTCGGCCCAGTCGCTGCGCGCGGCCAGCGCCTGGCCCAGCGTGTCGTCGTACCAGCAGTCCACGATCACCGGCGCGGGCAGCGCTGCGATCCAGCGGTGCAGCGCCGACGGCGCGGGCGCGGCGGCGTAGGCCTCGTCCATGCCCTTGACCAGCGTCTTGCGGTGCTTGAAGTTCTCGATGAACTGCGCCGCGGCGGTGAGGCGGTTCTTGATCTTGCCCGGCACCGACACCTTGGCGGTGAGCACCGCGGCCAGCGCCAGCGGATCGGCCGGCGGCAGCGTGCCCTCGCACAGCGACAGCATGCCCGGGCCCAGGTAGGGCGCCAGGGTGCCGGCGGCCAGGCCCTCGATGACGGCGGTGGGCACTTCTTGGACGGTGGCATAGGTCATGGGTCTCTCCAGAAATAACGGTCTCGTCACGCCCGTGCAGCAGGTACATCGCTGCACGGCAACAGTTGGGGCGCTCGCTGCCCGAGAGCTGGCGCGGTCCGCCCTCTACTTCGTCATCCCCGCGCAGGCGGGGATCCAGGCGGCCCCACGCCGGAGCGCGAGCTGCGATGTCGGCAACACGACCTCAGCCATGCCGTGTTTCCTGCCTCGTTCGCTTCGGCCTGCTTGGGGACCACCTGGATTCCCACCTGCGCGGGAATGACGAATCAGGAAGGCCTCCGTGCCGGCCATCGACGCCGCCTCACACTCACAAATAAATCGCCGCCCCCGCGCCCACGTTGATGGACGAGTCCTTGAGCGTCTTGACGATGAACTTCACGTGCCCGGCCGACAGGTGCGTGTGCAACGGCAGCGCCAGCGCGCGGTCGGCGATGCGCTCGGTCAGCGGCAGGTCGCCGCGCTTCCAGCCCTGCTGCATGTAGTGGAACTGCTGGTGCAGCGGCATGCAGTACATGACCGCCTCGATCAGCTCGGTCTCCAGGTCTTCCAGGATGTCGTTGCAGGCGCTGGCGGTGAAGCGCTTGCCCAGGTGCACCACGTAGAGCATCCAGTGCACCTCGTCCACGCCCGGCGCCACGTAGGGCGGCTTGACGCCTTCGAAGGACTGCATCTCCAGCAGGTAGTTGGCCTCCACCGCCTTGCGCTTCTCCAGGATGCGGTCGATGCGGCCGAGCTGCCCCGCGCCCAGCGCGGCGGTGATCTCGCTCATGAGCGCCTGCAGCGGCACGCGCGAGCCCACCGAGATGGAGCGCCGGTCCTTGAGCGAGCGCGAGCGCAGGTAGCGCAGCTCCGAGGCCAGCGCGTCGTCGTCGGTGACGACCATGCCGCCCTCGCCGCAGCACAGCGCCGAGGGCTGAGAGAAGTCGAAGACCGAGAGGTCGCCGAAGCTGCCCACGAGCTGGCCCTGCAGCCGCGAGCCCAGGGCCTCGGTGGAGTCCTCGATCAGCCAGACGCCCTGCGCGTCCGCCAGCTTGCGGAACTCGTCCCAGGCGGCCGGGTGGCCGTTGGCGTTGCCGGCCAGGATGGCCTTGGTGGCGGGCGTGATCTTGTCGGCCGCGCGCACCGGGTCCAGGCAGCCGGACCAGTAGTTGATGTCGGAGAACACCACGCGCGCGCCGGTGAGCTCCACCGCGTGCGCTACCTGGTGCCAGCTGTAGGGCGAGGCGATGACCTCGTCGCCCGGGCCGATGTCCAGCGCGCGCAGCGCCAGCCACGCGCCCACGGTGCCGCTGGAGACGGCCACCGCGTGCTTGCGGCCGACCCAGCGGGCGAAGGCGTTCTCGAAGTGCTGCACCATGCGGCCGGCCGACAGCCGGGGCTCGCCCAGCGCCGCCGTCACCAGCTTGATCTCGACCTCGCTCATGTCGGGGTCGGACAGCAGCAGCTCCTCCTCGTCGGAGAGGCCGTAGTCGGTGTCGGGTACTGCGTTCATGCGGCCGCCTTGTCGACGAGGTAGAAGCCCGCGGCCTGCGCCGGGTCGGTGGTGACGGTCCAGCAGTGGCCGTCGCTGGCGCCGAGGTAGAGCACGCGCCGCGTGCCGGTGGCCGCGGGCGTCTCGTGGCGCATGTCCATCGCGTCCACCACGATCACGCGCAGCGGCGCGAAACGTTCGCGCAGGGCCGTGGCCGCCTGGCGCACGGTGTCGGCGGCGTCGGCCACGCCCAGCGCCTCCTGGAGCAGCGCGGCGTCCATGCTCAGTCTCCCGACAGCCGCTTGGCCTCGACGGTGATGGGCAGCGAGGTGCCCGCGGGCATCTCCGGCAGCGACAGCACCCAGCCGTTGGCCAGCGTGACGGTGCCGCCCCACAGGCCCTCCTTCTCCTGCGACACCACGGGCTCTTCGAGGTCCTTCTTCGGCACGTAGGCCGAGAGGATGCCCTTCTGGTCTTTGCGCATCATCACTTTCATCACGAGACTCCTAAGGAAACAGGCTGCGCTTCGGCCTGGGCCAGCAGCGGCAAGAGGTGTTCTGTGGCCGCGGCGATCGTGGCGTCGATCTCCGCGGCGGTGGTTTCCGGGCCCAGCGACAGCCGCACGCCGGCCTTGGCGTTGAGCTCGCTTTCGCCCATGGCCAGCAGCACGTGCGAGGGCTGCGTGCCGCCGGCGCTGCAGGCCGCGCCGGAGGAGGCCACGATGCCCGCGCGCTGCAGCTTCATCAGCACCTGCTCGGCGTCGAGGCTGCCGAAGCGCAGGCACAGCGTGTTGCACAGCCGCTCGGCCTCCCGGCCGTAGACGTGCACGCCGGGCAGCGCCGACAGGGCGTCCTCCAGCCGCCGGCGCAGCGCGCCCATGTGCTCGATGTCGGCCGGCAGCGTCGCGGCGGCGCGGTCGCACGCCGCGGCGAATCCGGCGATGCCGGGTACGTTCTCGGTGCCGCCGCGGCGCACGCGCTCCTGGCGGCCCGAGAGCAGCGGCGGGAGGGCGAGCCCCTTGCGCACCACCAGCGCGCCGACACCCTTGGGGCCGCCGAGCTTGTGGGCGGAGAAGGACATCAAATCCGCGCCGCTGGCGGCGAAGCCCAGCGCCGCCTTGCCCGCCAGCTGCGTGGCGTCCACGTGCATCCTGGCGCCGGCCGCGCGCGCCAGCGCCGCGACCTCGGCCACGGGCATGAGCACGCCGGTCTCGTTGTTGGCGCCCATCACGCTGACGAGCGCCACGTTGTCGGCAATGAGCGAACGCGCCGCCGCCAGGCTGAGGCGGCCCTGCGCGTCCACGGGAATGAGGTCCACCTTCACGCCCTCGCCCTGCAGGCGCTGCGCCAGCGCCTGCAGGCCCGGGTGCTCGACGGCGGACATCAGCACGCGGTCGCGGTCGCGGCCACTGGCCTTGACCGCGCCCAGCACCGCCATGTGGTTGGCCTCGGTGGCGCCGCTGGTGAAGACCAGCTCCGCCACGCTGCAGCCCAGGAAGGCCGCAACACGGCCGCGCGCGTGCGCCAGCAGCCGCCGCGCGTCCTGGCCGGGGCCGTGGGTGGACGAGGGGTTGGCCCAGTCCTGCTGCAGCGCCTGCACCATCGCCGCCACCGCTTCGGGCACCGGGCGCGTGGTGGCGTTGTGGTCCAGGTAGACGGTGGCAGTGCTGCTCATGGTGGAGGGCTCCGGTCAGCGGCCCGCGCGCGGTTGCCGGGGCAACGGCCGGCGCGTGCCGGCCGTGCGAGGTCGTGGCGCGGGCCTCGGGCTCATGCGGCCGCCAGCAGCGGTGCCGGCTTGGCGCTGCGCATGGGCTCGATCTCCTCTTCGAGGCAGCCCAGCACGCACACGCCGAAGTCCACCATGTAGATGGGCACGTTGGCTTCGCCGTGGCGCCCGACCTGCACGATCTCGCCTGGACCGCCGGCGACGACCAGCAGCAGGTCTTCGGGGATGTCGGGCAGGCTGCCGTCGTTGTAGAGATCCACGGTGGCCCGCACTTCCAGGCCCCAGGGATACTTCGGTTCGCGCAGGTCGATCATGGCGGGCTCCCTCGCGTCAGACCTTCTTGATGCAGCCGTCCACCGGGCACACGGCCACGCACTGGGCCGAGTCGAAGTGGCCTTCGCACTCGGTGCACTTGGCCGGGTCGATGATGAACGTGCCGCCCTTCTCGCGGATGGCGTTGTTCGGGCACTCGGCCTCGCAGGCGGAGCAGCCGGAGCACTGGGAAGCGATGATCTTGTAGGCCATGGTGAGACTCCTCTTGGTGCAGGTTGGGTGGGTGAGAGGGCAACCGCTGTTCAGGCGGCGGCCCCGGGTCCTGGACCGGTCATTGCGAGAGTTGTGCCAGCCCCGATTCCCCGGCGGATCCACCGCTTGAAGCGCAAAAGCTTGTCCGGTAGGCGACAAACCCAACAAGCGGCGTCGCGTCTATGACGCAGCCCCAGGCGCGGCAGCTGTCCTGTTCCGTTCCATCCCGCGCTCCGGCGGGCACGCTCCCAGCGCCGGGAATGCTCCAGGCCACTGCTGGCGTGCGCCTTGCGTTATGCATTGCCTGGCGGCTGCACTCGGGCCGCTGGCTGCTGCAGGTGGACTGCATCGAGCGGCTGGAGTCCTGCGCGCCGCGCGTGGACAACCAGCCCGCGGTGGTGGTGCGCGAGGAAGAGCTGGGGCTGTGATTCAGGCTGCGCCGCCGCGGCGGAACGCCACCTTCACGTCCGCTGGCGGCGCCCAGTACGGGGCGGAGCTCACCAGCAGGTCCGCGCCGGCGCGGGCATAGGCCACGGCGTTGGCGGCGTTCACGCCGCCCGCGGGCGCGAGCTTCACCTGCAGGCCGCGCTCGACCAGCGTCGCGCGCAGGGCGGCCAGGGCTTCTGGCGTGAAGCGTTCGAGCTGCAGCACGTCCGCGCCGGCCTCGGCCGCGGCCAGCGCCTCCTCGGCCGAGCCCACCTCCACCACCAGGCGCTTCTCCGGCTGGCGCCGGCGCAGCTCGGCCAGCGCGGCGTGGCGGCTGCCGGGGTCGAGGAACAGCAGGTGCTCGGGGAACACCAGCAGGCTTTCCGACAGGCCCAGGCGGTGCATCACGCCGCCGCCGTCCTTCACCGCGCGGGCCGTGAAGGTGCGCGTGCCGGGGAAGTTCTTGCGCGTGCAGGCCAGCGGCACGGTGCTGCCGGCCTCGTGCAGCGCGTCCAGGATGCGCCGCACGGCGCTGGCGATGCCGGACATGCTCTCCACCAGCGTCTGCGCCGCCTTCCACGCCAGCAGCAGCGCGTCGGGGCGGCCCTGTGCCTCCAGCAGCAGTTCGCCGGCGCCGGCGCGTTCGCCCGAGGCGTGCAGCACCCGGGCCGTGGCGCCGGCCAGCTCGAACAGCCGCGCCGCCTCCTCCACGCCGCTGAGCAACATGTCGCCGCGAGCCATGAAGCTCAAGACACCCTCGCCCGCCAGCGGCAGCGACTCGGAGGTCAGGTCGCCGTGGGGCGCGTCCTCCAGCAGCAGGGCGCGCAGCGCGGCGTCATCCAGGGGGCGGCGCGGACTCACGCGCGCCCCCATGCGGCATCGCGGCCGAACGGCGTGGGGCAGCGCCGGGACAGGGGAAACGGGACGGCTGAAGGAGCGGGCATGGGTGGCAGTGGTCGTGGGGCGGTGGCGGTAGTGCCTCGCAACGGCAGGGTCGCGTGGCGCGCAAGCGCGCTGAGCCATGCACACCGCGTGCCGGGCACGGTGCCCTCTAGACTGTTGCTTTCCTCAACCAAACTGGTCCGTCCCGCATGCCCGAGAGCCACGGCGAAGCTGCCTCGCCTTCCCAGATCGACTGGTCGCTGTGGCGCACCTTCATCGCCGTCGTGGAGGGCGGCTCCTTCGCCCAGGCGGCGCGGCGGCTGGGCCTGGCGCAGCCCACGGTGGGACGCCAGATGCGCAGCCTGGAGCAGCAAGTGGGCGAGCTGCTGTTCGAGCGCCGCCCCGACGGCTTGCGCGCCACGGCCTATGCGCAGGGGCTGTTCGAGCGCGCGCGGGCCGTGGAGCAGGCGGTGGTCGGGCTGTCCGAGTCGATCGCCCGGCAGGCGCCCGGCCTGGCCGGCACGGTGCGCGTGGCCTGCATCCTGACCTTCGCGGTGGAGCTGCTGCCGGCGATCCTCACGCCGCTGCTGCAGCAGCACCCGCAGCTGGAAGTGGAGATCGCCGCCAGCGACGTGGAGCGCAACCTGGTGCGCCGCGATGCGGACGTGTCCGTGCACATCGCCCGCCCGCCGCAGCCGGAAGCCATCGCCGTCAAGGCGGCCGAGGTGGAGCTGGGCCTGTACGCGCATCGCGACTACGTGGCCCGCCATGGCCGCCCCGAGACGCCTGCCGACTGGGCGGGGCACACCGTCATCGGCGTGGAGAACGCCGAGCACACGCTGCGCGATGCGGCGGCGCACGGCATCCGGCTGCTGCGCGGCAGCGTGCGCCTGCGCAGCGACACCTACCTGGTGCAGGTCGCGGCGCTGCGGGCCGGCGCCGGCATCGGGCTGTGCCAGGCCTGGCTGGCCGCGCGCACGCCGGAGCTGCTGCGCCTGGACCGTCCGGGCGATCTGCCCACGCTGCCGGTGTGGGTGGCGGCCAACGACGACCTGCACTGCAACCCGCGCATCCGCGCCGTCTTCGACCATCTGGTGGCGGCGCTTGGCGAGCACTTCGGGCCGCCGCGCTCCAGCGGTTGAGCGCGCAGCCGTGCGGGGGCTTCCGGGGCGCTCTGCATGGCTGCATGGCCCTCTGCACCGCCGGCTCTGTTCCGCCGCAGGGCTCCTGTCCAAGATGGCCGCATCTTGAGCTTTACAGGAGTTGCCTGCCATGTCCGTGACCTTCAGAAGCGACGCGTACCGACACGCGCGGCGCGCCCTTTGCCTGTTTGCCGCCTTCCTGGGGCTGGCCGGTTGCGCCACCCTGGGCGCGCCGCCCAGGCCCAAGGCGCTGGGCGACGTCGCCGGGCTGGAGCGGCAGGCGGATGGCACGCTGGCCTGGCGCGCGCCGCAGTGGACGCCGCGCCGCTTGCGCATCGATGCGGAGGCGGTGGTGTTCGCGGCCGGGGTGGCGATCGAGCCGTCGCAGGCGCAGGCGCTGCGCGAGGCGCTGGTGCAGGGCCTAAAGCTGGAGGTGGAGGCGGCCGGACTGGGCGTGGCCGAGCCGGGCGACGACCAGGCGCCGCGGGTGCGTGCGGTGATCACCGGGGTGACGCTGGCGCAGCCGCTGCTCAACGCCGCCGCGACGGTGCTGCTCATCGGCGCGGTGTCGCGCGGCGGGCTGGACGTCGAGCTGGAAGCCCTGGCGCCGCGGCAGGAGGACCGGATGGCGGCGCTGGTGTACAGCGGACGCTCCGGGCTGTTGAACGTGGCCGACGGCCTGAGCGCCACCGGGCATGCGCAGCAGCAGGCCCGGCAGGCCGCGCGGCGCTTCGTCCGGCTCCTGGCGGCTGCCGAGGCTGCCGAGGACGGGGTCCCCGGGCCCGTCAGCGAGCTCAGGCCTTGACGGCCACCATCACGGCGTAGGCCTTGAAGGTGGCCGTCGCGGCCTGGCCCACGGTCAGGCCCAGCGCATCGACCGCGGCGTTGGTGACGCTGGAGGTGACCGAGCCGCCACCGGGCAGCGCAACGCTGACCAGCGACACCGCGGCGCCCTTCTGCAGCGCGGCGATGGTGCCGGCCAGCTGGTTGCGGGCCGACAGCTTGTAGCCGGCGAAGTCCGTCACCAGCACCACCTCGGAGGACTTGACCAGCGCGATGGCCTCCTGGCCCACGCTCACGCCCAGGCGGTCGGCGGCGGCTGAGGTCATGGACGCGGTGATCTCCGCACCGCTGGCAGTGCGGATCGTCACCTGGGATGTCACGGGACCCTTGTCAACGGCGGTGACGGTGCCGGGAAACTGGTTGCGGGCTGAAGTCTTCATGGCTGGGAACGCTCAAGCGGCGAGTGGTGGGGAGAAAGCGTACATCCGTTATGTACGTAAATGCACAATGCATGAGCCGTGCCGTCGGGCAGCGCCGGCATCAGGCGGCGTCGGACGTGGCCAGCAGCGCGCGCAGCCGGGCCTCCTCGGCGCGCGGCGGGCGCGGCGGCTCGGCCTGCAGCGACTGCTGCGCCAGCTCGTGGCTTTGCACCCGGTCCAGGTCCACGGCGCGCACCGCGCGTCCGCTTTCGATGAGGTAGGCCACGTTGGCCAGCGCCAGCACGTCCTCCATGTCGTGCGTGATCATCACCGCCGGGATGCCCCAGCGCCGGCGCACGGCGGCCAGTTCCTCGCGCAACTGGTGGCGCAGCATGGGGTTGAGCGCCGCGAAGGGCTCGTCCAGCAGCAGCACCTGCGGGTTGCAGGCCAGTGCCCGCGCCAGCGCCACGCGCTGCTGCTGGCCGCCGGAGAGCGTGCGCGGGCGGCTGTGTGCCAGCGCCGCGAGGCCGAAGGCTTCGAGCAGCTCGTCCACCCGGCGCGCGTCGGCGGCCGGCAGGCGCCGACGCCACGTGGTGAGCCCGAAGGCCACGTTCTCGCGCACGCTCAGGTGTGGAAACAGCGCGTAGTGCTGGAACAGGTAGCCCACGCCACGCGCCTCGGCTGGGACGTCGATGCCGGCGCGGGTGTCGAGCCAGGTGCGCTCGCCGACGCGTACGTGCCCGGCGCTGGGGTGCAGCAGCCCGGCCATGGCCTGCAGCGTGAGCGACTTGCCGGCGCCCGAGGGGCCGTACAGCGCCACCACCGGCGCCTCGCTGGCGAAACGCACGTCGAGGTCGAAACGGCGCAGGCCGTCGCTGACCGAGAGCTGGATGGCGATGTCGATCATGGGCATGTGGAGCGGGAGTCCGGGAGCCGTGCGTCAGCGCGGGGCGAGAAAGCGGTTGGAGGCCACCAGCACGGCCACCGAAACGGCCGAGATCAGCAGCGCCAGCAGCAGCGCCGCGTCATCCTGGCCGGACTGCACGGCGTCGTAGATCGCCATGGAAGCGGTCTGCGTCTGGCCGCGGATGGAGCCCGCCACCATCAGCGAGGCGCCGAACTCGCCCATGGCGCGGGCGAAGGCCAGCAGCGTGCCGGCCAGGATGCCGGGCCAGGCCAGCGGTAGCGTCACGCGCAGGAATACGCTCCAGCGCGACTGGCGCAGCGTGCGCGCCGCGGCCTCCAGGTTGCGGTCCACCTGGCCGAAGGCAGTGCTGGCCGCCTTGAGCACCAGCGGCAGCGCCACCAGCGTCGAGGCCACCACCGCGCCATGCCAGTTGAAGATGATGGTGTAGTCGAGATGCGTCCTCAACCAGTGGCCCAGCGCGCCGTGCCGCCCCATGAGCAGCAGGATGCCGTAGCCCAGCACCGTTGGCGGCAGCACCAGCGGCAGCATGCACACCGCCTCCAGTACGCCGCGCCCGGGCAGCCGCGTGCGCGCAAACACCCAGCCCAGCGCCACGCCCAGCACCAGCGCCAGCGCCGTGGCGACGAAGGCCACGCGCAAGGTCAGCGCCAGGGGCTGGCCATCGAACTGCTGCAGGACTTCCGACATTGGCTACAAACCTCACACGGTCGAAGAGGGGCGGGACCGGCGGGGCGCTCGAAGCTTTCCCCGGTGCGGCCCCGTGCCGCGGCGCGCCACGCCCTGCCCCGCAGGGTGTGCGTCAACGCCGGCCAGGCGTTAAGTAGCACGCTTTATATCGACTATGCAAGCTGCGCGCCATGCGGCGGGAGCAGCGCCCGGCGGACGGCTCGGCGTCAGGCCGCCGCTGCTTCCGCCGGCAGCGCCAGCATCACCGCGTAGGCCTTGAACACGGCGGTAGCGGGCTGGCCCACCGCCAGCTCCAGCGCGTCCAGGGCCTCGTTGCTCGACGAGGCCGTGATGGCCGTGCCGCCGGGCAGCGTCAGGTACACCAGCGACGACACCTGGCCCCGCTCGATCTGCGACACCGTGCCGGCGAGCTGGTTGCGCGCCGAGAGCCGGTAGCCGGCGAAGTCCGTCACCAGGGTCACGGCCGAGGCGCTGATCATGGCGATGGCCTCCTTGCCGACCTCCGCCTGCAGCTCGCGCGCCGCGCTGGAGGTCATGGTGGCAGTGATCTCCTGGCCCCCGGCCAGGCACAGCGAGGCCTGCGCCGTGGCCGGCCCGATCTCCACCGCCGTGAGCGTGCCGCTGAACTGGTTGCGCGCGCTGGCCCGGATGGACAGCCGCTTGAGCACGCCGGACAGCGCCGGCTGGCGCAGCAGCCACTCCTCCTGGGCGTAAAGGAAGTCGCGGTGCGCCGCCTGCAGCTGGCGCCAGGCGGCCAGCAGCGCGTGCGCCGTGGGCGTGAGCCTGGATCCGCCGCCACGCGCGCCGCCCACCGTGCGCTCCACCAGCGGCTGCGTCGCCAGGTTGGCCGCCGCGTCCAGCACCAGCCAGGCGCCGCGGTAGCTGTAGCCGGCGGTGGCGGCGGCGCGGTTGATGGAGCCGGTGGCTTCGATGGCTTCCAGCAGGGCGAAGAAGCGGGCATCGAGCCGACCGGCCAGCTTGAGCTCTCCGGAGAGCAGGCTGACGTCGGGCATGGGCAGGAGCGGTTGAGGCAACCGCGCATTCTGGCCCGCGGTGCGCAAGGCCTTTTCCCGTGCAATTGGCACGCCCGTTGCGTGACGCCGGCGTGAAGGTGCATCGTGCCGCCGGCTCTTCGGAAGAGCGGCCGGGATAATCAGCGCACCGTCTCGTGACCTTCCGCCCCGATGCATGGCCCAGGCCGCCGCATCCCGGCCTGCCGATGTACCTCCCGCAGGAGCCTGCCATGTCCTATCCCATCCTCGACTCGTGCGCCAAGGACGTCCCGCTGCCCGACGCGGCGCCGGAGGCACTGGCCACCTCGGTGCTGGTCGGCGGCTGCGTACTCAAGCCGCTGGAGCTGGACGCGTCCGTGCTCGACGGGATGGACGGCGCGCTGGTGCAGGACTTCGACGTGATCTGCACCTGGGACGGCTCGCACGGCGTGCTGCCGCCGGTGCGCGGCGTGTTCCTGGGCGACGTGCTCATGCGCGCCCAGCCGGACTTCGAGCAGCGCGTGGACTTCAAGCGCATGGCCGTCATCGCCGAGGGCCGCGGGGGCTACCGGGCGCTGTACTCCTGGGGCGAGATCTTCAACTCGCCGCTGGGCCGCGGCATCGTGGTGGCCTATGCCCCGGGCGGCGCGCCGCTGCCCGACGACAAGGGCCACTTCGTGCTCTTCTCGCGCCATGACGTGGCCACCGGGCCGCGCTACGTGCAGGGGCTGCGGCGCATCGACCTGGTCAAGGTCTGGTAAAGGCCGCCGCACGCCGGCCCGCCTCGGCCGGCATGCGTGGCCTCGAAATTCAAGGCTTGCCGACGCCGAAGCCGTAGCGCGCCAGGATGCCCTGGGCTTCGGGCGTGAACAGGAAGCCCACGAACTCGCGCGCCAGCGCGGGCTGCTTGCTGTCGCTGACCACGGCGGCCGGGTAGGTCACCGGCGCATGGTGGCCGATGGTGAGCACAACGCGCACCTTGTCCTTCATCAGCTCGGCGTCGGTGCGGTAGACGAAGCCGGCTTCCACCTCGCCGCGCGCGACGTAGTCCAGCACCTGGCGCACGTTGTCGGCGAACACGAGCTTGGGCTGCAGCGTCTCCCACAGCTTGGCCGTGTCCAGCGCCTGCTTGGTGTAGCGGCCCACCGGCACGGTGGCCAGCTTGCCCACGGCGATGCGCTTGACCTCGGGGGCCGCCAGGTCGCCCACCTTGGACAGCGCGGGCGCGCCCTGCAGCGGCGCGATCATGACCAGCGTGTTGCTGGCGAAGTCGCGCCGGGTCGAGGCGTCCAGCACCTTCTCCTTCACGCCGCGGTCCATGGTCTCCTGGTCGGCGCTGACGAACACGTCCACCGGCGCGCCCTGCACAATCTGCTGGATCAGCACGCCTGAAGCGGCGAAGTTGAAGCGCACGGTGGCGCCGGGCTTGCGGGCCTCGAAGCGCGTGCCGATCTCGCGGAAGGCGTCGGTGAGGCTTGCGGCGGCGGAGACGGTGAGCTGCTGGGCGCTGGCCAGCAGCGGCACGGCGGCCAGCGCGACCACGGCGGCGAGGCGGCGAAGGAATTTCATAAGGATCTCTCCTGAAGGCTCATCGGGTTGGAACGGAACGGTCTGCCGCTGCGCCCGCCACGCCCGCCGCCAAGTAGGAGGGTTTCCTACATTGGCGACAATCGTAATGAACTCAGCTTTATTACGCAAAGTATTGCAGGTCCCATGCCAGCCCGCGGCGGTCAATCGCCGCTCTTGCGTTGCCCAAACGGCGACGGCCCGCCGGGGTGCCGGCGGGCCGTCGTGGATGGAATGGAAAAGGCGAGAGGCTGCGGGCTTCAGGAAGTGGCGCAATGCGTCTTCTTCTCGGGCTGCGCCGCGGCGGCGCATCCCTCCAGCGAGGCGGGCGTGCCGGGCCTGGCGTCCAGGCCCACGAAGCGCTCGACCTCGGCGGTCTCGAAGCCCACCAGGCGCATGCCGTCCTCGCGTTCCATCAGGGGGCGGCGGATCAGCAGCGGCTCGGCCAGCAGCGCGGCCAGCGCGGCTTCGGCATCGAGCCCTTCGGGCACGATCTCGCCGCTCTTGACGCGCGGCGCGGCGCGGTTGAACCACGACGCCACCGGCAGCGGCGCGAGGAACTGCAGCAGCCGCTCGCGCGTCCAGGGCTCGGCCAGCAGGTCGCGCCGCTCCAGCGTGTGGCCGGCGGCTTCGAGCAGCGCCCGCTGCCGGGCGTTGCCGCCGCAACCGGGCTTTTCGTAGAAGCGCAGATGCGCCATGGGCGAGGTCTCCTGTCAGGCACCGGCGTTCTCAGGCTTCCAGCGCCTGCAGCCGTTCGTCGATGGCTTCGCGCAGCCGCACGAGGTAGGTCAGCACCCAGGCCTGCTGCGCGGCCGCGGCGGTGTCGTTCTTCTCGTCGAGCAGCACGCGCAGCAGCTCCAGCGTCTCGCGCTCGTGCGCGGCCACCTCGGCATCCAGGCGCTCCACCGTCGCGGCGTCGCGTGCTTCGTCCAGCGTCTCGCGCCAGCCCATCTGCCGCATCAGGAAAGCCATGGGCACCGCGTTGCGGGCGGACTGCGCGTCCATGGGCACACCGCGCAGCTCGCACAGCACGAAGGCGCGCTGCACCGGGTTGCGCAGCCGGTCGCGCGCCTCGTTGATGC
Organism: Azohydromonas australica DSM 1124; assembly: GCF_000430725.1. Taxonomy (GTDB): domain Bacteria; phylum Pseudomonadota; class Gammaproteobacteria; order Burkholderiales; family Burkholderiaceae_C; genus Azohydromonas; species Azohydromonas australica. The sequence goes on along the minus strand of NZ_AUMO01000093.1, from coordinate 1,285 downwards.
GCATGGCCCACTGCGTGGCGGCCTGCTGCTCGGCGGCGTTGGCGCTGGCCACGTTGTCGGGATGCATGCGGGCCTGCAGCGCGCGCCAGCGCTCGTCCACCGCCGCGCGCTCCAGCGTGAAGCGCTGGGGCAGCCCGAACAGGGTGAAGTCGTCCGTCGCCAGGTTCATGCCAGGCTTTCGGAGAGCAGGCGCAAGGGCGCCTCGCTCCGGGCCACGGACAGCGCCTTGGGCATCACGCCGCGCGGCGGCGCCATGGCGCGCAGCGGCAGCGCTTCCACCGCCGCCATCGCGGCCGTGTGGTCGCGGCGGCGGGCCTGGTCGATCAGGTCCTGGATGGTCACGGCGCTGAGCACGCCGTGCATCACCTCGTCGAGCCCGGCCCACAGCTCCTGCGTCAGGCACTTGCCGGCGTTGTCGCCGACACGGCCCTCGGCACAGAAGGTGCTGCGCCGGTCCGGCGGCTCCTTGACGCACTGCACCACCTCGGCCACCGTGATCTCGTGGGGCCGGCGCGCTGGCTCGTAGCCGCCCTCGCGTCCGCGGGTGAAGCGCACCAGCTTGTGGCGCCGCAGTTGCGTGAACAACAGCTCCAGGCCATACGGCGACACGCGCTGGCGCTGGCTGATTTTCTCCAGCGGCACCGGCCCACGCTGCGACAGCAAAGCCAGGTCCACCATGACCGCAACGGCCACGCGGTCCTTGGCGAAGCGCCCCCTGGTGTTGGCTTCCATACTTCGGCTCCCCAACTGACTGGATTCCTGCGCTGCGAGTTAGCAGGATCTGCGCCAGCGCGCGTGACGCGCCGTCGCAGCCCGCCGTCGCCGTGACTTGTTACCGGCTCACCAGGCGCCGGCTTCGGCCAGCAGCCTTTCCACCGGCTTGCCGCCTTCGAGGTGGCTGTCGAAGATCTCCACCACGTCGGCGGTGCTCACGCCGCTGTAGAGCACGCCCTCCGGATACACCAGCACGTTGGGGCCGTTGTCGCATGGGCCCAGGCAGCCGGCGTAGGTGATGGCGACCTTGTCGTAGGCTTGTCGCTTCTGGAGTTCGCCCCAGAAGGCCTGCAGCAGCGGCGAGGCGCCCTTGGAGGCGCAGGAGCCGCGCGGGTGGCCGGGCGGACGCTGCTGGCTGCAGACGAAGACGTGGCGTTGAGGCTTGGGCATGGTTTCTCCTTCAACCAAACTTGAACAGGATGCCGTGCCCGCCGCGCGGGTACTCCCAGGCGACGTTGGCGTGCTCGGTGCAGATGACGCGGCAGCTGCCGCACTCCAGGCAGCCGTCGGT
>NZ_AUMO01000092.1 GCF_000430725.1 Azohydromonas australica DSM 1124 | reverse complement strand
TTATATGGGCGACCCCCGGATCGCAAGTAACGTTGTCGAGTGATGAAGCAGGAGGCAGGGCTGCAGTCTTATATCCGGCCTGTAGTGCAGGCTGGCAAGCCTGCTGGCCCTGATGGCATTCGCCGACGAGGTTCCCCATCTGCTTTACGAGCTTGGTGCTCCACGTTCCTACCGGAGTGATCCCGTCCCGGTCCAACCTGTCTGTCCCATCACACGCTCGGTCGCTTGCTCTCCTTCAAAGCGGTAGTCCGTTCATTCGGTCCTTGTCATGCTGGCTACCACGCGCTGGCTTTCCAGGCCTGTCCTTTGGCCAGTACAGCCCAGATCGTCCTGGCCAGCTTGTTGGCCACCGCGGCGACGGCGACGCAGTAAGGCCGCCGCTTGAGCAATTCGGCCAGCCAAGGCCAAGCTTGACCTTTGTCTGAGCGCACCAATGCTCGGGCGCCATGCATCAGCAAGGTTCGCAGGTAGGCATCTCCTCGCTTGCTGATGCCCAGCTGCCGAACTCGTCCTCCAGTGCCTACTTGGCGGGGTACCAGTCCGATCCATGCCGCGAACTCGCGTGCGTCCTTGAATGCCGTGGGAGACCCCATGCTGGCCACGATAGCCGTGGCCGTGAGCAGGCCGATACCCGGTATTTCAGCGAGCGTCTTGCATGCCGGCATCTCCCTCATGTGCTGCGCCAAGCGCCGTTCCACGGCACCGATGTCGGCATCAAGTTGACGGACCCTGTGCAACTGCTCGTTCAAGCTCTCGATGAGCATGGCTGGCAGCTTGCCTTGCGCATCGCGCAGAGCCCCGGGCAACTCCTCCAGTAGTGCTCGATGGCTTTCCGGCAGCACGATCCCGAACTCGTAGAGCAAACCGCGCAATTCGTTGGTCTGCATGATTCTCATCTTCATGAGCTGGGCTCGTATGCGATGCAAGGCCAACACCACCTGCTGGGCTTCGGTTTTCACGGGAACGAAGCGCATGTCCGGCTGCTGACTTGCCGTCCAGATAGCCCGTGCATCAGCAGCATCGGTTTTGTTTCGATGGACGAACGGGCGGACCATCTTTGGTGGCAACAGCCGCACCTCATGCCCGAGTTTCATGAGTTGGCGGCCCCATTCGTGAGCTCCGCCGCAAGCTTCCATCGCCACGATGGCGGATTCCCGGTTTGCGAACCAGGGCAGCACCTGGGCTCGCTTGAGCTTCATGCGTTCTATGCTGCCCGTGTCTGGGTCAACCCAGTGCAGTTGGAATACCTTCTTAGCGATATCGACTGCGATGACGGTAAGCTCCATGGCGGATCCTCCGGCTCAGTGGTTGAGTTGCATCTCCACTCTGGCACTGCGATGCCGTCGCCGGGGGATCTCTTCGTTAATTGGATCTCCAGCTGCGCACCGCGGTTAGGAGGGGGTCGCCCATACCATCTGCTTTAACCAGTTTTGACGGTGGTAGGCAGGATGTCGGCGGATCGACAAACGTTCAGCCGAGCAGTCTCGCGCTGGTTTCACCGTCCGAGGCACTTGCACAGCAGGGTTCGAGCCCTGCCGCGCTGTTTTTCTGGATTCCGGGCGCACTCATGCCTGCGCCTCCATGAGCTTGTGCCGCACCATCCAAAGGTTGGACAGCGCGAACAGCGTGAAGAGCTGCGCCGTGTTTTTCTTCAGCCCTCGGTAGCGCACCTTGACGTGGCCGAACTGGCGTTTGATGACGCGAAACGGGTGCTCGACCTTGGCACGGATGCTGGCCTTGAGCTTCTCCAGTTGATTCACGAGTTGATCAACCTTGCTTTCGGGATCGAGCTTGGCGCGCTTTCCCGGGCGTATGGCGACATTCCAGCGCACGTTCCCTTTGGCATCAGGGCGCTTGTGCGCGCCTTGATAGCCGGCATCGCCCCAGGCCTCAGTTTCTTCGCTATGCAGCAGGCTGTTTCCCTCCACCACCTCGCTGACGTTGCCTGACGTGCCGCGGACCGTGTGCACCAGGCCCGACTCAGCGTCCACGCCGATATGGGCCTTCATCCCGAAATACCACTGGTTGCCCTTCTTGGACTGGTGCATCTCGGGATCACGCTCGCCTTGGTTGTTTTTGGTCGAACTCGGCGCGGCAATCAGCGTGGCGTCCACCACCGTGCCGGTGCGTAGCAGCAACCCCTTCTCACGCAGCAGATCGTTGACTACGCCAAGGATCTGCTCGGCCAACTTGTGGCGCTCCAACAGGCGGCGAAACCGCAGGATCGTCGTCTCGTCGGGCAACCGCGTGTCCCAGTTATCGAGCTGGGCAAATTCTCGAAACAGCGGCACGTCGTGCAGCGATTCCTCCATGGCCGGGTCGCTCAGCGTGAACCACTGCTGCATGAAATGGATGCGCAGCATCGTCTCCACGGGAAACGGCGGACGGCCGCGGCGGCCGTCGGGCGCATAGGGCGACACCAGTTCCACCAGCGCAGCCCATGGCACCACGCGGTCCATCTGCTCCAGGAACTCGCGCTTGCGCGTGCGCTTGGTCGAAAGGTTCAGCCCGAGATCAGCCTGCTTCATGGCCTGGATGTTCGCTCAGCACACTTGCCACGGCTTTACGCAGAGGTTCCTTAGGTCTTTGCACGGTCTACAGAACCGGGTTTGGCCCCTTCCAGTGGGTCTCGAAGGGACCGAAAGGCCTTCCATCTGCCAATGAAAAAAAAGAGAATTATTTCTCTCAAGGAAACGTCAGATTCCTTCGCGAGCGCCTGCTCCGTTGACGGAGTTGGGAGGCTAATCAGGCAAGGATTTGGCTACTTGCTCTCTCCACCACCTGAATTGGGTATTTGCCCTTCTCGGCTACGTAGAGCCAGTAGACGAACCCACCAGTCATTCAAGAATGTCTCCCTCTTGCTTTCAGGCAGCACGGCATAGAAGTTTAGGCCATCTTGTAAGGTTCGATAAGCGTTTTTCATTTCAGTATGGATCTCCATCGAGCCCCCAAGCCAAGCGCCCTTTCAAGGGCTATACAAAGCGCAGCAGTGGCCGATGCCAGCGAAACAAGTGCAGCATATCCTGATTCTCGCGCAAAGGCAGAAGCAAAACCTGATAAAAGGAGCGACAAAGCGGTAAGGGCATTATACCAAAATCCATCCGTAAAGGTTTTGTGTTCGTTGATGGATTGTTGAAGACGAGTCTTAATTTCGGCAAAATGCTCTTCGTGACTCATGTGCATTTCCTTCGAAAACGAAATTGATGGATCGCGGCATGCCTCCCGGTGAACATATGAATATCTTGACCTTCAATTCAAGCATATGAAATTCGACGCCAAGCTGAAGAAGGCTGATCAAGAAAAGGCGGTGAGCCCGCGGCTTATGGCTATGGGCTTACGGCCACGGAAATTAAAGGGACGATAGCTCTGTAGTACTGTTGTGTCTGCTGGCGATGTCACGGAATAACCCTTCCTACTCATGTTAGGTGCTGGCGTAGGAAATCAACGACGCGTTGCAGTGCAAGTCGCGTCGGGTGCGCTGCGTCTTCGTTGGCGTCGTACTCTTCGGTGAGCAGTGCGTGTGGTGGCTGCACCGTGCGACGCCACCATGAAGACTCGGGGTATTCGTGCAGTATGGCCGTATCGCCGAAAGTTGACGCGATGCGGCGCACGCGCCGGCCGGGGCAGAGACGGTCGGCGGAGAAACGCTGCACGATGATGTGCTTGCCGTCGCTGCGGGCTACGTCGGCGGCGTGCTGCAACTCGCTATCACTGATGTTGAGTGCGTCCATCCACCGGCCCCCGCCTAGGCCCGTGAACAGGTAACCCAGGTGCATGGGAATTGCCGGCTGCGAGGCTATGGCCGCTGCCACACACGGATCGATCACGAGAGGAATGACAAAAGCACCGGTAAGGCACATACCGATCGCGCCGATGCGCCTGCCACCGTGACGCTGGCTGATGTCCTGTGCCAAGGTACGAAGGGCGTCTGTCACCGGAGCATGCTTGCCGGCTTCCAAACGCGCAAACTCTTCGGAGATGCACAGCTTCCGGTAGTTGGCGTGCGGCGCCCGCTCCAGGGGGCGGCCCACCAGCAGCGGCAGGTGGACATGAAAGCCTGCACTGATCAGCCGCTCAGCGAAGTTTAGGCAGGGCTTGGTGAGCCCTGGGAGCTCGTGGAGGACTAGGACAGGCGGGCCGCTGCCTTTGTCAAACACCGGCTGTGTGCGCTGGCCCAGCCTGAAGCTGCGCTCGATGTAGCCTTCATCAACCAAAGATTGGACGCTGGCCATGCTTATGCAGCCGCCGCGGCGGCTAGAAAGGCATAGACAGTTCAGAAGGCACGATGTCGCCATGGCCGCCGAGGGTCTTTGCAGCATTCATGTTGTGGACCTTGCACAGATCGAACGCATAGGATATGCGGACGCAATCGAAGTTTTGCGCCATTGCACTCGCATCCGGCGCACTGCTGCAGTTGTTGAAGAAGCCACTTGAGGCTGATAAGAATTAGGTTCATGCCAATCCGGTAGACCCTGGAGTGCATCGAGCTGCAGCCAAGCTCCGTTTTTTCTACATCGGAACGGGCAACACCGCGTGCATCCTCTCTATCCATACCAAACTCACGACATAGAAGGCGGCCTAGCCGTACGTGCCACGACTACTTGAGCGTAGCGAGACCCCTTTTACACGATCGGCATGCGCCATGTTCATGACCAAAGTCATATAGCGAAGCACAGGAACTCAGGGATAAATACCAATTCATAAACCTCTACGTTAGACACAATCCTTTGGCGTACGTACCCACTCATGCGCTCTGGCGACCATACGGGGGCGCCAGTTAACGCAAGAGTCGACATGGACTCGGTGGCCGTGTACTTTTGTTGCAGGACCTAGCTGAGGTACGCCAGCAGCGCCCAAGCCGAACTCACCACAGGTCGTGCTGGTGGCGGAAAAGTTATAGGAGTTAACACCGGCCCAATTCTGAGCCAAGGTCAGTCAACTTGCCGATGTACTGCTGAGCCAATCCTTGAGATGTCGGCGGTTGGCCATAAAAGAAATCCAGCATTAATTGGTGGTGTAGCACACGGGTGACGTCGCGACTCCATCTAGCGTTGGCATTCACGCCGTGAGCATGGCCCGCTATTCAAGATTCGGCTAATAAGGGGATATAAATGGCAACGCAGAGGAAGTCCAGCGGCACGGGACGACGCAAGGCAACCAAGGAGGCCAAAGGAGAGGGACCGCCACCGTCCACCAAGGAAAACGAGGTATCGCAACCCGCCCTGAGTCCAGAACCGGTTGGGGAGCGATTCGCCCGAACAACGGCGCCGCGCGAACTCGACGATCCGGTGCGCCGCAAGCAATGGGGACTGCCGGCGCTGAACGACAAGGACAATGCTGGCCCCTACATCATTGAACTGAACGCGCAGCATGTCGGCGGCCTGCCTGGAGCTGCTAACGCATTCCTGGAACTGCACGGCCAAGTCGTTGCCGAGTTGGTCGCTCAGCAAGGCCAAGAGCAGGTTGAAGCACTGCCCAGGGAGCCGGTGCGCATCGCCAAGTCGTACTACTGGTGTGAACTGCTCGACCGCGAGTGGCGACTGCTGGTGGGACGCGACGAAAGCCAGCCACTTGCCAAGCGGGCAATCTACCGACTGTGGCCTGATTTCCCGGTCACCGCACATACCGACCGCTCGATCAGCACCATCAAGGCTGATGCAGCACTGCGCTCCTTCGCTGCGGCCGGTGAGGGCATTACCTGGGCCGTTATCGACTCGGGCGTGGATGCACAGCACCCGCATTTCGGCCCCGCAGACGCGCCAGACAGGCACGCCCTGCGTGCGCCGGAGGTGATAGATCTGCACCGCTGCTTTGCCGACATCGTTGAGATGCGAGGCAATATCCCGGTGGCCCGGCGACCGCTGGGGGATCCCGACGCGGATCCGGCCATGGAGCCGGTCAAGCGCCAGGAGCTGCTCGCGCAGCACCGCGAGCTGGCCTTACGTGACGACTTCGGGCATGGCACCCACGTGGCAGGCATCATCAGCGGGCAGGCACCGAACAATGCGTCAACCGTCTGTGCCCTGGAGCGGCAGTACAAGCTCAGCGAGGATGGCAGCAAGACTAGCAGCAGCTTCGCGGCCCGGCGGATTCGTGCTGAGGCTGCGCGGCCGCGAGGCGTCGCCCCGCAGTGCAAGCTCATCAGCCTGCGGGTGCTGAACCATGAGGGAAAGGGACGGGCCAGCCGCGTGATTCAGGCCCTGGAATACATCCGCGACCACATCAACGACAACCCGAAACTCATGCGCGTGCACGGCGTCAACCTTAGCGTCGGGTATGAGTTCGACGCCGAGATGTTCGCCTGTGGCCAGAGCCCGCTGTGCACCACGGTCGACCGTCTGGTGCAGGAAGGCGTCATCGTGGTCGCTGCTGCAGGCAATACGGGCTACGGTACGGCCGCAGCCGAAGTTGGAGTGGCCAAGATGTGCCTGTCCAACAGCATCAACGACCCCGGTAACGCGGCGGCGGCCATCACGGTGGGTTCCACGCACCGCGACTCACCTCATACCTACGGCGTCTCGTACTTCTCATCCAAAGGACCCACCGGGGACGGCCGCATGAAGCCCGACTTGGTGGCCCCAGGCGAACGCATCACTTCGTGCGCTGCGGGACGCAAGCTCACGGACGCGCTGGCCGCTGGCTTGATTGAGGTTAGTCCCGATTCCGCCTTCTACATTGACGACAGCGGCACCAGCATGGCCGCTCCGCACGTTTCGGGTGCCATCGCGGCGTTCCTCTCCATTCGGCGCGAGTTCATCGGGAAGCCGCTGGACGTCAAGCGCATCTTTCTCGACAGTGCCACGCCACTGGGGCGCGAGCGCTATTTCGAAGGCCAGGGGTTGGTGGACCTCATGCGCGCCATCCAGTCCGTCTGACCCATCGCTTGGCACCCTTCAACGGAGGACGACATGAACGTGCAATTCCAGCAGTTTCCAGTCGAGTTCACGCGGGACGGGATGCTCTTCGACGAGCGACAGGCGGCGGTACTGCTCGAGGCGCTACCGGGCCTGACCGATCTCCTCGTGCTGTCGCACGGCTGGAACAACGACATGGCCGACGCGGCAGCGCTTTATGACCGGCTGTGTGCCAGCTTGGTCCAGGTTGCAGCCGAGGACGATCTTGTCCCGAAGGGCCTGCAGGATCGCCGGTTTGGCGTGTTGCGCGTCTTTTGGCCCAGCAAGCGCTTCACGGACGAGGAACTCATTCCCGGTGGCGGCGCTGCCGACGCCACGCCAGCCAACGACATGGCGCTGGAGCGCCTGCTGCAAGCACTCAAACAGAACCCGCAGCGACTAGGCACCACGGGCACTGACCCGGTGCGCGCCCATGCTCTGGACACCGCACTCGCACTGGCGTCCAAGCTCGAGCTGCAAGGCGTGGAAGGCGTTGCAGCGCGGCGTGACTTCGTTCTGCAACTGCGCACCATCCTTAACCCGTCAGCCGCCCATCCCGACGACGGATCGCTGGAGTTCTTTGTCCGTGATCCTGAGGAACTGTTCACGGAGATGGCTGGTGCGGTACCAGTGCCGCCGGGAGCCGCAGGCCGCGTCGGCGGGGCAACGTCAATGGACGCCGCCGGGAGCGCCGCTGGGCTGAACGACCTGCTCAGCGGGATGAAGGCTGCGGCACGTCGCCTGATCAACTTCACGACCTACTACGAGATGAAACAACGCGCGGGCACAGTGGGCAGCATTGGGTTGGCACCACTACTGCGCCGCATTCGCGAGCGCCAACCGGGATTGCGCCTACACCTAGCTGGCCACAGCTTCGGGGGACGCCTGGTGACGGCAGCCGCACATGCGCTGCCCGACCGCACGCCGGCTGTCACCATGACGCTGCTGCAGGCAGCGTACTCGCACAACGGCTTGGCCGGCCATTACGACGGCCAGCACGACGGCGCGTTCCGTGAAGTCCTGTCGCAGCGGCGCGCCTCCGGCCCCATCGTCATTACCCACACCAAGGACGACCGGGCCGTAGGCATCGCCTATCCCCTGGCCTCGCGCATCGCACGGCAGCAGACTTCTGCACTCGGCACGGCTGACGATCCCTATGGCGGCATGGGGCGCAACGGCGCCCAACACCTGTCCGAAGATGAGGCCAGCCAGGAGACGATGCACCAGGTCGGTGATAGCTACACCTTCACACCGGGCCGGGTGTTCAACTTAAACGCGGATGGCTTTATTAAGGATCACGGCGATGTTACCGGACTACAAGTGGCCTATGCGGTGTGGAATGCTGTGAGTACTATTTCTTGACATACACGGCGACAGAACAAATTTGATTTGATATTTCGCCTACTCCAGCGGCCGCTGGCACGTTTTGCCATCGCCATTGGCGTGCGACAGATAAATTGTCGGTATCGCAGGAAGTCGAAACAACCTGAATGCCAGCCATGCCGGCTAAAGGCCCGCGCTCCTGAAACCAGAGGAGGTAGACATGGGTTATTTAAAGGATCTCTTCAAGCTGGCAAGCCAGATCCCGGAAGTTCACATATTCATTATCAATGTAACCATGCAGGTCCGCGTAGGCATGTTGCACAGGCAAACACTTTGGAATTATGCGAGGACTGTTCGCCGAAAGTTTCGAGAACTTCAGCAATCGCCAAGCTGGAACACTACGCCCGACGATGAAGCGTGGCAGGCCTCTTTAGTATGGAATATGTGCGAATTTGTAGCCTCGCAGCCGCCATTTGCTTTCCAGCCGCCTCAACGCTGTGCGACTCCAAATCTCCCAGATGAGTCTGAAGCGCTGACTGTCTTGACCAGCCAAGCCATGGCACAACATTATTTCAATTCAGGAAAATATCTTGAAAGTGTGCCAGGCTGGAATCCGAAGGCAGCAAAGCAAGACCACGAGGCATTTAAGCAATATCTACGTTCAATTTATAAGTCAGGCTCCACAACCTACTTAGATCCGGATTTGCTTAAGCACTCAATGCATAGCAAGACCTTAAGAGGAAAAGCCCCTTTTTTCTGGATTAGCCCGTCCGGCATGGATCGTCAAGCCCTTACTCCAGGTCAGTTGCGAGACAGGCTAGGCCTAATCCACATAAACAACAAAGGCACCTGGATAGTGGAAATTTCACTTTCGATGAAAGGTATTAAAGACTATTTCGGGCACGAGGGCAACTTTGTCATCCGGCCGTGCGCAATCGGCGCCGTGCCTGGGCCGCGGTTCAGGAGCGTGGCACCGTGGGAAATTCGCCGCACACAAACCAACGGGACAATTTTATTGGAGGCCACTGGCACCACAGTTGATTTAGAGAGTTTTGCGTGCGGCGCAGAAAGTATTGACGGCTGGCCTGAATTACTATGCAAGGAGGCGCCATGGGGACCACAAGATCCAGTTGCACGGGAACAATGGTGGAATAAGTTTCAGCCACGCATACGCGTCGTCGGTGAATTAACCGATGACCCACGTGGCGCCAGCCCAGTTGATAGCCATAAGGCGTTTGCAATCCGATTAAATAAGGATTTCTCTGAAGCGGCGGGTGAGCCACTAGATGAATGGCTACAGAAGATCGTAGACCGTCTTGGTGTGAGGGAGTTATCATGAAAGATCTAAAAAAACCCATAGCGGATTGGCTAGCCAAACAGTCACTGCAACAAATGAAATCATGGCTGTTAAAGGGCTCAACTGGGATTATAATCGATGGGCTTAACCCTGCAACGGCCTTTGATCCGGGTCTTTACGTGATTGGAGTTGGCGAGACAGGTGATTGGCGGCAGGACTTACTCGAGATAATAAAAAAAATGCCTGCGCATGCGCGAGTTGATTTTGACGAAGCGCTTGTGCAGTGCTTAGAGGAGTTGCGGACCGAAATGCGGGCTATTGATGACGCACCAGGGTCAACCGATTCATCCGCAGAGTTGGCCGCAACACTATTATGGTTGGCACGAAACACTGAGTGCCATGTTGTGAGTCGCTGCCTTCACGGTCTTATGGCAATTAAGTTTTTCCGTAGCCAACTGGTGTTTGACGAAGTGCTTTGGACGTGGCGACTGCTAGTCCCCTCGTCAAATGGAATAGGCGTCGTAGAAGCAGCCACCAAAGACTACTTGCGATATCGGCGCGAATATTCTCCATCTTTGCTGATCGGCGTATGCATTTGCGATCTACCTAGTCAGCAATTCTCGCGCCGGCTTGCATTGTTCCCGGAAATGCCTGAGATGCTTAACAACGATCCACTGCTACGCACAAGATTTCAAGAAGAATTCAAAAGAATCGTAGTTGATGAACTTAGTGATAGCGCACGAGCCATGCTTAGCGCCGATAATCGGTCGGGGGGACTCAGTCCTCACGAGAGATATATTTTACTTGGGATCATGCCGAGCGGAAACGATCTTGGTAGGTTCTTTATGGATAAGATAGAGGGCGCATCAACGCGCTATGTCAGTCGATCGTGGCAGTCAATTACAAAAAAACCAAGTTCATTCGGCGTCGACCAAGCATACTCTTTTGACAGGAAATTGCAGTGAACGGCAATGCACCTCAACTCACACGCGAGGCACTTTTGTGCGGCGCTATTGAGCTTGGCCTTCGTCTCTCACATCGTGAGTCAGACCGCTCTGCTGAGCTACGAGGAATTACTACCCTCTTCGCGGTAGACGTAGATGTGCTGTCAGCCTACGCTAACCCGCATAACAATGCCGGATACGTAGCCTTTACTGGATTACTAGACCCACCAGCGTCTCAAGTGTTCGGGCGCGGTGCGCGCGGCTCGGTAAGTCCCTCAATGGTAGGACTAGCCGAAATGCTAGGCCGTTACCTATTTCGTGATGATCAAGCTGGTAACCCTAAAGTTTTGCTCGAACCGCTAGAGAGCGAGTTTTTTGATGTGCTAAGTGCCATCGAACATAAATATATCGTCGAGGTACAACAAACGCTATCTAACTACGAAGCGGAGAAGAGGAATCTAACAAAGGTGGTAGAGCAGTATCTACGCGCCCCTCAACTTAGCGCAATCAGTTTCGTCGAACAATTAGCGAGCCAGCTTGAAAAAACTTTACCTGCACTTTACGGCCGCTACAACGCAGGACGTGAAGTTCACCGACTAGGTGAACTACTACGGGTAGATGACGGCCGCCTTCTATTCTCACGAAATTGCGGTGAGATAGCTGATGCACTGACCGAAACACAGAGGTCGCCTGTCGCATCAAAGCAGCTTGACGAGATCCGCCGTATGTGGACGGCAGCTGTAAACGAAACCTTGCCGCGCGAAAATTTTGAGCGTGACGGCTCACACAGCAAAACGCTTAGTTCCCGCGGTGCAGCACGGCGTGAAATTAAGCGCATGCATGATGCTGAGGTAATGGCGCAGGTTGAGTGGTTAAATCGGTTTTTCGCCGAACATATGATACCCATACGGGTTTGTTTTCTCACAGGGGCAAGTCGGTTGTGCAGTGCAGCACTACGACGCTTTCACAAGGTACAGAACCATCGTACTAGAGCGCCGCGTTGGGGCACACACAAATCACTTAACTTTGGTCGTTATTTAGCACTGGCTGGGCCACTGGACGGACTACCGGATCCAAGGGCACGCGACTGTATTGATTCACTGAGCTGGGCTCCTATTCGCGACTTGCGTAGCTTTATCGTCGATGACACCTTCGTCGATTTCGCTGCTGCAGCTAATCAAAAGGCGCCTGAGTGCTCAATGGGCGACGGCCTTGCTCGTTGGCTCCCTGTATTCTTTTCGGAGGCATCTGGGCCAATGGCTGGTGTCCATGGCAAACTGGCGGCCAGCTACCAAAAATTGCACGATTTGCCTGAAGCTATTAGCGGCATGCAGAAATCATTCTTGCATGCCAATAGCCTGTCCGATAAAGCATACGCTGAATTAGAGCAGCGCTTTGCTGACTATGTTCGCCTAGTTGGCGCATCCCATGCAGTAGAGCGCGGCGTAAGACATCGCGTGCTGGCCGATATTGGAAAAATCTTTTCTGGGCAAGATCCAGCGCGATTATTGGGAGAGCATTTGCGTGCCGAGATGTCTCGTTTTATCCAAAAAATAAGTGCAAGCGTAATCCCGCACTTGCAGAGTAACAACGAGTCACAACAAGGAGAAAAATTAGTTCCAACTCGGGGAGTGCCTCCTCTTATTCTGACCCGGTTCGGCGAGGTCGAGGAACTTACATCTCAGGTTCTGTACCAATTACGCAATCGCACCACCTCGATTTCTCACTTTATTGAGGAAGTGGAGCAAAGGTTTAAGGAGATTACACAAAAGTATACCGAGCAAGAGCAGCTATATCTATGGCTGCTATGCAAGGCGCTAGTGTTTGCAGTCTACGGGGAATGGCGTGCGGCCTATACGCTGGCCACCCAAGCTTTTACGGTTTCGCAATTGGAGTTGATGCATACAGGCGAAGACGATGGTATGCCACCTTTAGCAGCGGAGCGCAAGATAACAGGCCGAGAGGCACTATACCTATGCCATGTGACAGCCCGGCGCCAACCACAGGACAGCCGTTGGTGGCTGTTCGAAACTCAGCGCTGGCAAACACTGTGGACTTCCGCCTTCCAAAAGGAGCGTCCCGACTTAGAGCGGAAAGGACTTCAAACCTTGGCCGACTTCCATTTCCTTCGCATGCGCGCTGAACATATTGCAATGCGCTTGACTGTTATGTTAAGCAGTTCAGCTGAAGCTAACGCCGACGTGCTTGTCGAGAGGACTCCGTCAGAAGAGCCCCGCTTCATGGTTGAGGTTGAGGATGTACTTAAGCAGTTGAGAGCCGATACAATGCTGGAAGCTATTGCGAAGACATCAAGTAGTGCTGTTGCCTCGCACTGCTACGTCCAGCGGCAGTGCCTAGTCAATCTCCTTCAATTTCAAATTCTTTCCACGCGACCAAAGTCAACTCCGCCTGCCTCTAATGATGCCATCTGCGATTGGGTGAAACAGCTTAAAGCCAATATTGAACAGCCGCCGCATACGGTAACCCATATGCTATGTCCCTCTCAGCTTGATTTGCTCGTAATGCGGTGTGGCGAGGTCCTATCCGGCTCAATGTCCGCCAACGGCACCGATTCTCCCGAATTTCCAATTAGTACTATGCCCTACGACAGTTGGCGTTTTGATCGGTACCGCTTACTTCTTAAGTCGCATGACTTGGCGGGAACCACAGATGCAGAAAAAGCGTAGGTTGCCAATGAAATCAAAGATTCAATACCCAGCGCAAATAATACATTGGGATTTGTTTTGCCGTGCAGCGATAACGAGGCACTCAGATGCATAATAAAAAATTATGCCGCACTATGGCGGCAAACGCCGGATATGCGCGCCGATTCGCTTATCGTTCCCGGCTGACCCTTCATCATCTTAGTCCGACTGGCGTCATCACCCCAAGTTGACATAACGCCGCAAGCCGCAAGCGAATTATCACCAGCCCGCGCGTGGAAGACAGGTGCGACCTGCCGGCGAACGTAGGGGAGCCTCAATACCGAGATGACCGTTGCTCTGGCAGTCGCTGCCAGCACGGGCTTGCGAGATGGCGTTTTCGACAAAGGCCAGAAGTCAAGCGTCGGGCCCCAGATAAAGCTTCACCCGGCTGGTGGTCCATGTGGCTACGCCGGTGCCAAAGAAGTCGGCGTCCTCCGTCCATACCGGGCAGCCCAGCACCAGCGCGCAGGCCAGCGCCGGCCAGTCATCAGGATCGCGCTCCCCGATGCGCGCCAGGGCTTGGGCCTGCAGTAGCTGGTAGACCTCTGCGTCAAGCGGATGCACCACGGCCTCCAGGGCGTCCAGTACCGCCAGTGCGGCGACACCGTCCACGCCGCGCTTTTGCAACAGCGCCGGCAGGTACTTGCGCGCCTCGGCGTAGGCGGTATCGGGCGCGAAAAAGCTCACCTCCCCCACGTGATCCGAGATCAGCCGGCGTACTCGCTCGCCCAGGACAGCGCGGATGAGGATGTTGGCGTCAAGGACGATGGCCCGCTGGGTCATTGGCGGCAAGTGCTGCGAGGACGGCCTCACGGGCGCTTGCGGCCAAGCCTGCTGCTTGCGTTGTCGGCGGCCCTGGCTGCCTTGAATTCCGACGCGACCTCTTCGACATCAATGGCCCTGTCTGCCAGCATGCGGTCGAGCTCGGCCCAAGCCTGCTTGAGAGCCGCCATGTCCGCGTCCGCCTGCCCGTGCGTCGGAATGAAAAAGCCCACGGTCTGTCCGTGACGGGTAATTGCCACCGGCTTGTCGGAAGCGATGTATTCGGCAAGCCCGGCACGGAATTCGCGGATGCCGACCTTGGTGGGTTCCATGACGCACTCCAGAGCTGAAGAGGAATGGCAATTGTGCATCACTGTGTACACAAACGGAACGCTGTGGCCGGTGCGAGCCCCGGGTACCGGCGGGGCCAGGAGTGAAGTCTCGTGTGCGGGGTGCAGGCGGCAGCACGCGGTACCGGGACACGCGCAGCGCCAGCACGGCCCAGGCTCCAGCTTGCCCACCTTGAGCCTTTCCGCGCTGCCCACGCCAGCGCCAGGGCACGCAACACACCCAGTGCGATGCCAGAGTCTGTCCGGGAGACCGGGTAGCTCAGAGCCCGACCAGTGCCGTGATCCGATTTGGGGGCAAGTAGCCCACCTCGACGCCAGAGGCGTCCGTGGCGGCATTACGGTAGACGATGACGGGCACGCTCTGGACACCGAGCTTCTCGAAGACTTGCGTGTTGGCCTTCACCAGTTTCAGCGCGTCGGCAGGTGGAGCGGACGTCGGCGCCCCCGTGCGGCCGCTGGAGACTGCTGCCTCGTTGGCGGCCATGGCGGCCACCGGGTCGCTGGCTGCCATGAGGACGGCGCCATGCTCCGCGCCGCCACGCAGCAGGCCAACCGGGATCCAGCCCATCTTCAACCGGTCAGGCAGCATCTGGCTGTCAGCCCACAACCGTGCGCAATGCGGGCAGGTGGCGTCGAAGAACACGTAGACGGTGTGGGCGGCTATGGCGGGTCCTGCCGAAAAGCCGCGGGCGCTTGCCGCGAGCGCCATCGCTTCGGCGACGGCTGCTGAGGCATCGTTGCCTGACGGTGCGGCGGCCGTGCTTTCGGTCTTGCTGCAGGCAGCCAGGAGGCCTGCGACCAAGGCGCAGGAGGCCCGTCGCAGGAGCGCTCTGCGGTCCGAGCTCAGCATGTCAGGTCTCTTCTAGACGGCCGGCAGGCGCAGTTGCTCCTGCCCCGCAGCAGTCTTGGGCGGGCGGCCGCGGCGCTTCGGAACCGGCACCAGCCCCAGGTCCATCGGCGTCAGTTGGAACGCGCGCATCAGATTGCGCACCTTCACCAGCGCCTCCAGGCGCTCGCCGTCTTCCATCTCGCGCAACTGTGCTTCGGCCTCGGCCAGTTCGGCGCGCAGCTCGGCCACTCGGGTCTTCAAGGAGTCGGGCGTGGGCTTGGCCACCGGCTTGACCCAGCCGGTCGGGATTTCTTCGGTGTTGTGCATGCGTGACTCTGTTCTCGGGTTCCTTGAGGGAGGCGATCAGTTTAGGTGGCGGTCATTCCCATTCAAATCGACGCCGTACCGGTGCCGCGTGACACCAGCATCAACGTCGGGTGCTCAACCCGCGGCCAGCAATATCAACGTCCAGCGCCAGGGGCTGAGCTTGCGGGGCGTGCCGCGGCGGTCAGCGCTGCGCTCGATGTCGCTTACTGCCTACACGTCGGTGAGACCAATAACGGTGGCGGTGAAGTCAAGCGTCCAGCCCATGCGCAACGGCAGCTCCCTCACCTGCTCTCCCGTGGGCTGCTGGAGTACCGGGTAAATGGGCGCGAAAACAATTTTCGGGCGGCCGCGCGTCGGGTGCTCGGGCGGCGCAGCAGCATCGCTGGTCGCGGACATGGCGTGCTCCCTTGGATAATTGAGCCGCCGATGTTAGGCGCTGTTCGAAGTGGTCCCCCTCCCCTGCCAGTTCCGCAAGACCTGCGCCCTTGCCCCCGCGCGCCGGCGTGTGCGCTCGTCAATGCTTTCAGGCGGGTGGCGCAACATGAGGCTTGGGAACGTGCCGGACTGCAAGGAGTACGCCGCTTACGCAGGCCCTTGATCTAGATTACCGCCAAGTTCGGTTGCAGGCGGGCCACTGGCGGCAGTACCGCCTGTTGTGGGCTAAGCCTTGGAATCAGGGTATCGATGAAGAACGTGCAAACAGCATGATCAATGTGCTGCCACAGCATTAACCACATTGCCCATGCCTTCCATCGATCACCTTGTTGATGTGCGCACCTACTTCGCTGCAAATGCGCCTGACAACATCCCGGAATGGTTTCAAGCCATTGAATCGCAATCACAGAACGCCCGCGAGCATGTGCAGAGCCGCTATTTCGCATGGCGCTGGTATTACGCCGACGAGATGCTGAAGAAATACGACCAGGGGATTGGCGGCGAGGGGGGAAATCTCACTCAGACCGGATCTATCCCTTCAACCAATAGCAGCCGTCTCCGGATAGCACTCATGGATGCCCAACCGCTACCTCCGTTGAGACCGCAAGGTCAGGCAGCTGAAGTGCCGTAGTACCGCTTGACCGTTGCCGTGCTCAAGCCAAAGTGCTCCGCCGTCTCGGCGATGCCGGCCGGACTCAGGCGGCGCAGTACCGCTTGACCGTCGCTACTGACAGCCCGAAGTGTTCGGCGGTCTAGCAATGCTGGCGGGGCTGCAACCCCTCATCAGGGTCGTGCCGCGCCTGCTCGCTCTTGCTGCGGGTTCCCTCCCCTCCCGCGTGGTCCAGCCGATGGTGAGTGCCCACCTGAACCTGCGGGACGCTAATGCCCTGCTTGCCTCGGTCTTCGCTGACACTCCGCGCCGGTCGCTTCACTTGACATAAGTGCCTAAGCCGCGGTCGGACGCGTGCAGCGGTATTGAAATGTCGCGGCGTCAGCCACTGCCGGTTGCCAAGCAACCGTGCTTGGCACGGCCACCGCGTGCCTGCACAGGAGAGCCTTGTGCAAGGGCCGCCCAGCCGGTGTGATCAGGCCGTCAACCCGGCTCCGGAATGTCGTACAGGACGATCTCGACCGAGCCGTCCTTGAGCTCGAACACCTCAAGTGCTTGATTCACTAGGTCACCCAGTTGCGTCAGTTCTGCCCGCGCCAAGGCGAACAGGTCGCGCTGGCACTCCAGGTCCATCACGAATACCGAGTGCAGACAGACCAACTCAGCGTCGATGGACTGCTTCGCGTGCTGGCCACCGAGGCGGCCGGGGCCGCCACCGTGAAAGTCCACCGCGTTGTGGGTGACCAGCGTGTAGTCGCCTTCGACAGCCAAAACCACGAGCTTCCAATCCTTCTCGGCCGACCAGCCGCGATCACGCACGCAGGTGGACTCCACATGCCCGGCCGCCACGGCCAGCTGCACGAGTTGCGGCGACAGGCACTCGTCGATTAGCAGGCGCAGCGTCATGCGCGCGCCGCCCTGACCACGCGGGTGCTGCGCCGCACGGCATCCGGGTTGAAACGGCACGGCAGTGACGCTGGAGCAGGTCGTGCAAACCTACACAGGGAAAAGGCGCAGTACCTGACCGATGCAGAAATCGCGGACCTAGTGCAGTACCTCGTGTCACTGTGGCGACGTTGCGTAGCGCGGTCCGGGCCCCGGCTTGGCCGGGGTAGGGCCCCCGACGCTGATCGGTTCAGGGCCTGCGGGCGACTTGTCGCTTGCCGCGTTTCGCGGCCTGCCCCGGCGTTTCGGCTTCGGCGTGAAGCCAAATCTGCCCGCATCCCTCGACGGTGCGCATGAGGATCCTGCTCTTCACCAGCGTTTCCAGCCAGGCGCCCTTCATCATCTCGCGCAGCTGCGGTTCAACCTCGGCCAGTTTGGGACGCAGCTCAGAGATGCGGGCTTGTAAGGATTCGCGGGTGGGCTTGGCAATGAGCATGACCCCGCTGGTCGGGACTTCCGTTGCCCGTGTCGTGCACACTCCGTGAGCCGTTGAGAACCGCCGCTACTTGATGCGTCAATGGCTGCCCGCTTGGCTCGGGCGGTGCCCCCAGCGCGGTGTGGAGGCGCGTCCAAGCCTGAAGAGCGCTCTCGCGCGGCCGACTACCGCTCCGTTACCCGAAGCTGTGCCCTCACCTCACCGGCCGGGAATTTGTCGGTGTGGATGTTGACGTACAGCGCCCTGGCCAGCAGTGCACGGCCCAGCTCGCCGGCTTCACCCAGATCGATGCCCTGAGCCTTTGCTCCCGCCGTGATGTCCTCGGGCGTGAGCAGGCCGCTCACCTCGCCGGATCGGGTTCCCGGACACGCCGGCGTGCCAGCCGGCGCGTCGGGCAGGTTGCTACACAGGTAAAGCACGATGCCGCCGTTGACGCCACGCTGCGCAAAGTGGATGTGTGCCTGCAGCACGTTGCCTTCCAGGTCGCGGTAGCGAAGGTGATAGTGCACGCGCCCGTTGGCGCGCTCCAGCTCGGCGTTCAGGACGCCGCGCCCGGTGGAGGACACTGCGGGGACCTCCTGATAGCCGTCAAGCCAAACCTGCACATCGTGTGAGCCGTTATGTTCTGCCCCCTGCGCTAGCGCCAGCATCGGCAGCGCAGAGCCGGCCAGGACTGCGGCGGCGATGAGCGAACATGTCTTCATGTCTCATCTCCTTCGTTTGGTGGGTCAGCAAACCGCGCGGCATGTCCACCGCGCAACTGAATTTGACGTCTGATTCCTACCCCTGCCAGCAGAAGGAATGTCAAGCCCGGCAAGAGGCATCAGGCGGATGTTTCAGTCCTGTCCGATGCTTGGCTTGATCCTGTACGGCAACACGGTGCACGGGTTCAAGGCGCGGCGTTGCGAAGAACCGAACACTCCAACCAAGCAGGTGCGGGAAACCATCTCGCGTCAACTCTGGAAACTTGGCTCACCGGTCCGTCAGTGCGCCGCTGCTCTCATGAGGAGTGATACGGGCCTGCACGGTGTGCCCCTGCACGGCATCGCCACTGGGCGCGAGTCCCACGACCACAGTGCCAGGCGTCTGGGACGCGTGGTCAGTGCAACGGCCCTGTGCACGCATCGGGGCTATTCGGAAGCCGTTCTCGCCGTCGCGCGCGACTCTGACGAGAAGTCTGCAGTGTTGGCGGCCAGGGATGGGACGATTCGGGTCTGGCAGCTTGGCGCGGGCGAGAGGCGCGCAACCACCCGCCAGGAACTCCATCTTCAATGGGGCAGCGCGGCTTCTGTTCTCGGGACTGGTATCGGCGCGGCTGGAGTGCCGAACGTGCTGCGCGGCACGGGACCGTCCACCGTGTAAAGGCAGCCGAGCGAAACTGCTAGAACATGCTCCGGACGTGGCGTGCTTCATCGAACTGGGGCTGGTCAAGCGCAGCAGCAGTGCAACGTTTTCGTGTCGTTCAGGGCGGTAGCCATTCGATTAGCACTGGCGCAAGCTGCGTGACGCTGCTCCAGTTTCTGTGCCGCTGTACGGACCCGGACTACCGACCTATGGCGCATGGCACGGTGGCGGCAAACGGCGTCATGGACGCTGTCCTTGAGCCCATGACGGACTGCGCCAGCTGCGAGGACGAAAGCTTCCGGAGCACAGCTTGTTCGCCTCGATCTGTCGCTGCGGTACCTCCGGCTGACCGAGCCGGTCAGGGATAGCGGCAGAACAGGAGTCGTGACACCAGCTAACAAGGACCCCCCGTGTGACGGTGGTCGGCGCCCGAGAGCCGCCTAGATTGGGGGGTGGCGGCCAGTCTCGACGCGCCGCTCCAGGAGGACATGCCATGGTTTCACGCTGCCCTGTGTCGCGCTCGTGCATTACCCCCGTCCTGTCTGCAGCTATCGCGGCCGCGGCGCTGTTGGCCTCGCCGGCAAGCGGGGTTGAACTGGTCATCAACAGCGGTCCGCTCGTACGGCACGAACTGTTCCGCAGCGACGGACCGTCCGAGCTCATCTGGGAGGAACTCGCGTTCACCTTCCACCTGCCCGACACGGCCAGGGGCAACGGCCTGCTGCGCCTGTTTGCCGGAGGCGACCTCAACAACATTGGAATCGACTGGATTGATGCCACAGCCGGCCCCTTCGACGACCGCACGCTGCTGGGCACCTATGCCTTCCCGGTAAGCGATACCCACTTCACGGCCTGCGAGAACCCGCCCCATACCAATCCGGCAGGTTGTCCCCTGCCCGAAACCGTCCCGGGCGGCCTGTACTACGACCCCTCGCGCGGTCCGCCGGTGGGGGACGTCGAGGGCCGGCGCGACGTCACGATGTTCAGCCCCGGCGTGCGCGGCTTGGTCGTTCCGCAGAGCCTGCTCACGGGCGGATCGTCATTGACCATCAGCTTGTTCCCGCATGCTCCGATCTTTGACCTCTACATCGACCGAATAGAGCTGTCATACCCGCCGATTCCGGAGCCGGCGACGCAGTCGCTGATGCTCGCCGGCTTGGCCCTGGTAGGCGGGCTGGCATGGCGCTCGCGCCGACGCCCGTGACATGCTGGGTCATCTGCCACGGAAGAGGGATACGTTCCATGCGCTGCCCGCCAGGGACCAGGACTGTTGACACATAACAAATGACAACGGCAGTGGCGAACGGCACACCGAAGCCCGCCGCCCTGCCCTTGGCAGCGACCACGCAGCGGACGTTGGATGCCCGCTCCATGCGCCAGCCCGAGTCTTCCAACCCGGACGGTGCGCATAAGGCCCATTGAAGATCCCAGGGACGGTTGGTCGGGGAGGCCAGAGCCATTCGTCGGTGTAACGCCGGGCGGCTTGGCTCCTCTGCGCGGCATGGAGCTTGTCGCCGCGCGCGTACTCCATGTGATGTCAAGGGGAATGACATGAGCTCAATGGAACAGTGGCAGGCGGTGCTGTTCACCGTCTTGGTGGCCGCGGCCGTTGCAGGCCGGGCGGCAGACGAGCCAACGGCAGCAGGTGTCGCAGGTTCTTCAAACACCCCGGCCGCAGCGGCTCAAACCAGCGGCGTGCCGGCAGTGGCAGTGCCCAGAGAGGGGCTGAACCAGACGGCTCGGGCGGGTACCACGCTGCCGGTGGCGCCGATGGTGCGCGTGGCCGACGCGGCGGGCAACCCAGTTCCAAACGTGCCGGTGCATTTCCGGGTGGTGGACGGCGGCGGCACGATCACCGGGGCCGAAACCGTCACCGACGCCCGTGGCCGCGCGCGCGTGGGCAGCTGGACGCTGGGGCCGACCCGCGGCCACCAGCGCTTGGCCGTCAGTGCGCCGGGACTGACCGAAGCGGTGATCAGCGCCTTTGCGCTGGTGGAGGGCGCGCGGCTCGATGCCGTTGACTCCACCGATCGCCAGATGGCGCCGCCGGGCACCGCGCTGACGCGCGCACCCTCGGTGCAGGTGCTCGATGCCGACAACCGCCCGGTCCCAGGCGTGACAGTGAGCTTCGCGGCTGGGCAGGGCGGAAGGCTGGAACGCGGCAGCAATGTCAGCAACGCGCAAGGCATCGCCAGCCCGGGTGCCTGGACCCTCGGGCCCGGCGGGGGAGAGCAGACGCTCACGGCCAGCGCGGAGGGTTTCACCACCGTGCAGCTGGATGCCACGGCGTTGCCCACGGGCGCGCCGACCCTGGTGCGCGACGTCTTCATGCGCAACGTCTTCGAGGTCTGGGACATACAGTTTGCCCCCGGCGGCGTGATGCTCTACACCGAGCGCGGCCGCGGCCTAAAGGTGCGCATGCCCGGCGGCGCGACGCGCACGCTCTTCGCGCCGCCGGATCTCACCAGCGCCAGCAACAGCGGCATGCTGGGCATTACGCTGGACCCGAATTTCAGCAGCAACCGGCGCCTTTATGTCTACATGGCCTCCAGCGCCGGCGGCGTACCCAACAACCATGTGGTTCGGCTGCGCGTCAAGCCCGATTGGACGGGCGTGGACTCGCGCAAGGACATCGTCACCGGCATCCCTTTCCAGACCAAGCGCTTTCAGGAGGGGCAGCACTCGGGCGGCGCGCTGGCTTTCGACGCCGGCGGCTACCTGCTCGTCAGTACCGGAGACAACCTTACCGGACCCATCCCGCAGAGCCTGCGCTCCCTGGGCGGCAAGGTGCTGCGCGTGGACACCGAGGGCCGGCCCGCGCCCGACAACCAAGCGCCGGCGGCCGCGGATCCGCGCATCTGGGTGCGCGGGCTGCGCAACCCGCAGGGGCTGGCGATCCAGCCGGGTACTGGGCGGGCGTACCTGATCGAGCATGGCCCGTTCAACAACGACGAGGTCACGCCGCTGCGATCCGGCAACGGCGGCTGGGACCCGCGGCCACGGCCATTGGGCAGCCCGGATGCGCGCTGCCCCAACGGCGTTCAGCTGAGCTATTGCGGCGACGACGGCGGCACCGACATGACCGATACCGGGCTCTATCCGGATGCGCTGCGCCCGGCCTGGCGCTCAGGCCCGACCGCTCTCGGCACTGCCGGCGGCGGCTTCGTGAACGCAGCGGCATGGAAGGACTGGCGCGGTGCGCTGATCATCGGGCAGCTTTCCGGGCGGCGCCTGCTGGTGCTGCAGCTGACCGCCAACGGCAATGCGGTGCGCAGCGCCACGCCGCTGCTGCAGGAGTGGGGCGTGCGTTTGCGCACCGTGGCCCAGGGACCTGACGGTGCGCTCTACGTCGCCACCTCCAGCAACGGTAACGACAACGACGTACGCACGGAGATCTGGCGGCTGCGGCCCCAGTAAGCCGCTACAGTGGCCGGTCAAGCGGCCAGCGAAAAGGCCTGCCGGTGCGGGCCTTTTTCATGGTCGCAACCGGGCGTGTGTGTACACAGGCCGTGCAGGCAACCGTAACCTGGTCAAATTCTCGTCGGCATGAACCTCCTGGAGGCTACTCGTGCATACAAGGTTTGCTGCTACTGCGCACTGGGCGGCTCGACATAACGCCGGGTGCCCTAGCGATGGGTGACATGGCGCAATAGCCTGCAGGCGTCAAATCCAGTGGGAACCCCGCCAGTTCCCTGCAACCGGAAGCTATGGCATGCCTCTTCGGGATGCGGCCTCAAGCCAGCACGGCATCGGGATCTGCAAACAATTTCGGCGCTCGTCTGCCTGGGAAGGCCCTCCACACGCGCTTTCTCTGAAAAAACACCCTCTGGCCGAAACGTCGCTGGCGGACATGGGCCTTGCAAAGTAGAAACCCTGCAGCTCGTCGCAGCCCAGCTCAATCAGCGTATCGCGCTGCTGGAACGTTTCCACGCCTTCGGCGACCACGCGCAGATCCAGCGCATGCGCCAAGCGGATGATGGCGTCGACGATGGCACGCGCATCCTTGCTCATGGCGACGTCCATGACGAATTCGCGGTCGATCTTGAGTTCACTGACGCGCATCTGGCGCAGCGACGAAAGACTCGAATAGCCGGTGCCGAAGTCGTCAATGGACACATGCACCCCCATTGCCGAAAAACGCTCGATGATGTTTTTCGAAGCTTGGCTGTGCTCCATCGCAACGGACTCCGTGATCTCACAAACCAGCTGGCCGGGTTGGACCCGATGCCGCTGCAGGGCCTGGCGCACGTCTTCGACGATGCTGGCGTTCCTCAACTGGTAGCTCGACAGGTTCACCGCCACCTTCATTTCACACCCCTGGGATTGCCAGTAGGCCATCTGGCGACAGGCCTCGTCGATCACCCAGGCGCCTATGCGATTGATCAACCCGAAGCGCTCTGCAACCGGGATGAAGACTGAGGGACTGATGGGTCCTCGCACGGGGTGATTCCAACGCAGCAGCGCCTCCACGCCGCTGACTTCACCAGTACGGCCATTGATTTTCGGCTGGTAATGGAGCTGAAGCTGCCTGGTTTCCAAGGCTTCGCGCAAGGATTGGCGAAGTTCGACCAGTTCGCGCGCGTCCTCATGCATGTGCGGCCGGTACATCGCATAGCTGCCGCCGCCGGCATTCTTGGCCGTGTACATCGCTGCATCGGCATCGATCACGATGCGGTCGCGATGGCTTTGGTCAGGATAGATGACCCCTCCAATCGAGCATGACAGTGATATGTGCCGGATTCCGATCTCGAACGGGTTGGAAATATTGTCAAGAATTTGCTGGGCCACATGCACGAGATCACCTTCTCCTGCCACGTTGTCAAGCAGCATGACGAACTCGTCCCCACCAATGCGCGCCAGGGTACCGCCCTCCCTGGTGATGGGCTTCAAGCGGCTGGCAATCTGTTGGAGCAAGGCGTCGCCCACAGCATGTCCAAAGCTGTCGTTCACGGGCTTGAACCCGTCCAGATCGATGAACAGCACGCCGATCCTGGAGGCCGTCCCGCTGTCAAGCCGGGCCAGCGCATGTTCCAGGCGCTCCTGGAACATCGTCCGATTGAATACTCCCGTCAGCGCATCCGTCATCGCCATGCGTTCTAGCTCGGCATGGGCGCCATTCAAGCTGGCACTGGTCATCTTGAGCGAGGCATTCATTTTCGAAGCATGCGCGCGCATGCGGTCGTCCACTCTGGACGCGAACAGCGCCAAGAACAGGAGCACCAAGCAGGCCAGGGTAATGATATTCCGAAGACCGGAACCGCCGAGGCCGTTGGCACTCAGACAGACAGCGTTTACCGGATAGTTGGCGGCTGCATCACCGAGATAGTGCATTCCGCTGATGGCCAGGCCCATGAGCAAGGCGGCCCCGCATTGGGCAGCCTGTGCCTTGGCGCCTGCAAGACGGCGCATCCAGAAGAATATCGACAAGGCCAAGGCCGATGCCGTGAAAGCCACCAGCATGGAGGCAATCACCAGGGGCGTGTTCCATGCGATTTCAGGGCTCATGACCATGGCGGCCATCCCGAGATAGTGCATGGCACATATGCCCAGGCCCATGACCGTGGCGCCCGACACGAGCAGCCCACGAGAGAGGAACGGGCGCGACGAGATAGACAAGGCCAGCCCGGAGGTCGATACGGCAGCAATCCATGACAGGAGTGTCGCGGACCAGCTGTAGCCGACCTGCACGGGCAGGCTCATCGAGAGCATTCCGATGAAGTGCATCGTCCATATGCCAGTGCCCATGACGATGCCCCCGCCAGCGGCCCAAAAGACCTGCAAATAGGGATCGCGCCGATGGACCCGCTTGGCCAAGTCCAGCGAGACATAGGAGGCGAAAATGGCCATGGCGATGGACAGGGCCACGACCTGGTAGTCATGGACAGGCTCAAGGAACTGCGGCAAAGGCATGATTTTCGTGCTCCACCTGCATATGCGCCCGGCAATTCGGTAGAGTTCAAGGTTGAAAAAATTCTAGGAATCGTTTCCTGGTAAGCGACAGCTTGCAGTTTCTATGGCAATGCGCTGACCACAAGAGCTTTTGATTTCAATGGCGGGCCAAACTCCAGCCATCGCCGGTACGCATCGGTGGATGCATCGCATGGCGGACCAAGCGGGCCGAAACTTCCCAGCTCGGCGATGCCAATGCGACCGAACGACGGCTTCATCGGCACTCTCACCCCGGAATTGATACAGATCAACCGCAAGGCAGATCACTTGGCTTGGCGGCTGCCCGCCAGCGGCAGTAATTCACGAAACCTTGTATTTTCATGCGGCCCTGACGCGCCTTCATGAAAAGGTGTGCCTTCGAAACGGGGTAAGCCCCGTCACGGGCCTGCGGGGGGATATAAGGCAGATACCGGGTTGCGGCTTTCATTTCAAATCGGCTTCAAACACGGCATGTAAGCCTGCATTTGACGTGGAGGAGGCACTGTCCAAGACACGGCGCACTGCTGGTATGTCCTGCAGATCTGGGCTTCAGCACATGGCATTAAGGTCCCGGCCATCGCGGGCGACTTCGCCATGCCGCAGCCCTTGGGCAATTCCTCCACACAACCTTTGCTGATCACCGTTGTCGGCATCGGCGGCATGATCTTGGCCCCCACGCTGTACCGGATCGGCGTGCCCTGCGTGGTCTACGAGTCCGTCGCCGAGTTATGGCCGCTGGGCGTGGGCATCAACCTGCAGCCCAATGCCGTGTGCGAGTTTTACGACTTGAGGCTGCGCGACCAAGTGCTTCACACCATCGGCGTCCAGGCCCGCACGTGCTCCCTGGCGGGCCGCAACGACCGGAATGTCTATGCCGAGCCGCACGGCCTGCTCGCCGGCTGGCACTGGCCGCAATACGCGGTGTACCGTGAGCACTTGCAAACGCTGCTCGACTGCGCAGTGCCGGAGCGCCTGGGATCGGATGCCCTCATCCCCTGCGTGGCCGAGTCGTCCACTTGGAAGGACACCCTCGGATTGCGCCCCAACATTCCCGTCTTCTGACCCGAGTGGGGGACGCAGCAGATGCGCCCGTCAAGCCACACGTAACCCAGCGGAGCCAGTAGCGTTCGCCGTCGGCATCCAGGCCCGGGCGCTGGATGCACTCGCGCTACAGGAACGCTTGCATTTCCTCATGTGTAAGGGCTTGAAGATCCATGGCGATCGGGTCCGGCCTGATCCCAGGTCAGGAGGCTCCGCGTGATGGTCCGGTCAGCGTACTAAGGTGCTCGGCATCCCGGGTAAGCGCTCCAAGGCAGGAGCGGCGCGTTGCCTGCGCCGCCGCTGCACACCCTGTCAGGAATGTGCTGGCCGTTGCAAAGCTCCTCGACAGCGCTGCCCAAGGTGACGACACAACGCGCGACCAAGCGCACAGCAGGGAATGCGCGACAAGGGCGTGCACGTCCCGCCATGGTCAAGGCAATCGTGCCGGTCGATGTGCGCCGATAGCGTTGACCACGCGGCCTCAGCGGCCCACGACCACGACGTCGAGTTGCTGACCCGCCACGCAGCGCAATGCCCCCTCGATGGCTGCGTCGATCCAGGCCGCCTCGTTGCCGAACGCCCCGCCACCCAGCCGCGTGAGCAGCACGCGACGCGAGGCGCCGCGGCGGGCGTTGAGCACACCGGCCAGCAGCGTGGCCTCGTAGGCCGCCTCCAGCACCAGCCGCCCCAGCGGCTCCCATGCATGTGCCGGTGGTCGGCCATAGGCCACGGGCATCGCCGAGCAGTACGCCTGGCTCACGAGCGGCCCAGGCGCCTGCCGTGCATCGGTGACCTCGACGTCCCAGTGCAGCCCGATGCGCAGCAGCCCACGCAGATGGTCGATTTCCGCCGCGCTGGCCGATACCAGTTGCCGCGACACCCGCGCCAGCCCTTCGCCGCTGCACAGCGCGTAGCCATTGCGCCAGGTCCACAGCGGCTGCTGGCCATGGCCAAGAGCCGTGCCCAGGTCGGCCAGCGTATTGATCTGGCGCCCGGCCCTCTGCCCGCGACGGCCATCCACCGGCACCAGGTAGTTGCGGTAGATGGTCGCGGCGCCGGCCGCCATCGCGCAGGCCGGTCCTTGGGTACGGTCCCGCGCATAGCCAGTCACGCCGTCCTCGGGGCTGACATCGGGGCTGACCATCTCCAGGAGGTTGAACTGCGAGGCAACCTGGATGAGCGCTCCTTCCTGCTCGGGCGCCAGGTGCAGCTCGCGGATGTCGCCGCGCACCACCCCGGGCACCAGGGCTGGCCCATCGCGCTGCACACCGGCGCGCGCACGCAACTCGGCCAGCGAAACGACCTCCAGCCGCCCCATGGCCCACCGCTGCCCGGTGACCTCGTTCACCAAGGCATTGCCATCAAGCTGCAGCCTTGCCTGCGTGCTGGCGTAGCCCTCTTCCTCGAAACCCGTAATGCGCTCGAACCAGTCCAAGGCCCCTCCCCTTTCTCATGTGACAAGCGCCATCTTCCCGCACCACGGCACTGGCATCGACGCAGGAACATCAGCAGGTGTCTTTGCGCTCGTGCCGCCGACACGATTGCGGCCCGCGCCAGACCACGGCCTGGGATGCGGCGACTGCTAACCTGCGGTTCGCATGAGCACTACCCCGGCCACCGTCACCTACCTTGACACTGCGTTCAAAGACAAGGACCGGGTCAAGGCGCTGGGCGCGCGCTGGGATCCGGACGCGCGCCGTTGGTACGTCCCCATGGGGCTTGACCTCGCGCCGTTCGAGGCCTGGTTGCCGGCACGCTCGCCACAGACAGCGGCGGCATCTGTAACGCCGGCCACCGGCACTGCAAGCACCGAGCTGGCAGTGCCCACGGGCATCGCGCTGTCGCAGCTGATGAAGGGCGTGGCTGGCGCCGTGGCGCAGGCCTATCGCAGCGGCGTCTGGACGCGCGTCGAGGTGAGCCGCGCCGACACCCGCGGCGGCCACGTCTACCTGGAGCTTGCCGAGCGCGATGTGCAAGGAGCCGCCGTGGCGCAGGCCCGCGCCATGATCTGGGCCTCTACGGCGGCCGCAATCCTGCCAATCTTCGAGCGCGCCACGGGCGTGGTGCTGGCCGCCGGCATCAAGTTGCTCGTGCGTGCGAAGCCCACCGTGCACGCGGTCTACGGGCTGAGCCTGGAGATCGATGCCATCGACCCGGAGTACACGCTGGGCGACCTGGAGGCACGCAAGCGCGAGATCCGCGAGCGGCTGCAGCGCGAGGGCGTCTTCGACGCCAACCGGCGCTTGGCCGCGCCGTGGGACTTCAACGCGGTGCTGGTGGTCGCCCCCGAGGGAGCGGCCGGCCTGGGCGACTTCCACGCCGAGGCGCAGCGGCTGCAGCGCTTCGGTGTGTGCCGCTTCGTCTACGCCCACAGCCGTTTCCAGGGTGAAGGCGCCCCGGCGCTGATTCGAAGCGCGCTGCTGCACGCGCTCGATGACTGGGAGCCGGGTGCCTTGCCGGACGCGGTCGTGATCATCCGCGGCGGCGGCGCAGTCAACGACCTGGCCTGGCTCAACGACTACGCGCTGGCGCGCTGCATCTGCGATCTTGAGGTGCCCGTGCTCACCGGCATTGGTCACGAGCGCGACAGCACCGTGCTCGACGAGGTGGCGCACCGGCGCTTCGACACGCCTTCCAAGGTGATCGCCGGCATCGAGCAACTGATTGCCCAACGGGCCCGGCGCGCCCGGGAGCATTTCGAATTCGTGGTCCACACGGCACGCCACCAGCTGCAGCAGGCGCGCCAGGAAACAGCGCAAACCGTCGCGCACGTTCGCCTGCAGGCCGTGCAATCCGTGCGACTGGGCCAGCAGCAGTCGCACTCGCTGCTGGTCGCGGTGCGCCACCAGGCCGCGGCCCAGATGGGCGCCGCGCGCCAAGCGGCGCAACTTCAGTTCGTGGACGTGCTGGCCCAGGGACGGCATGCGCTGCACACCGCCCGCACTGGAACGCAGGCCAACCTGGATGGTGTACTTGAACGCACCGCGGTGCAGGCCGCCCGAGCCCGCGACAACACCAGCCGGACCATGGACGAAGTCGCTGCCGGTGCGCGCCGGGCGCTGGCCGACGGCGCACAGCGGTCTCAGGCGCTGGTGCGCGAGATCACCGGCCAGGGACCGCACAAGACGCTGGGGCGGGGCTTTGCCATCGTGCGCCGCACGGGCGGCGCCGTTGCCACCAGTGCGGCCGGCCTGGCCGCCGAGGAAGCCATCGACATCGAGTTCCGGGACGGCACCGTGGCCGCCCGGACGCTGAAGAAGGAACAAGGATGAGCGGCGAGACCTTCCGCGAGAACTACGAGCTCCTGCAGCGCCACGCGCAGACGCTGCGAGAGCAGGACGATCCCAACATCGACGACCTGCTGGCTATCGTTACCGAGTCGGTGCAGGCCTACAAGGTCTGCCAGGCGCGCATCGAGGCCGTGGAGAAGGCGCTGGCGCAGGCGCTCGAAGGCTCCGGACTCGACACGGGGTCCGCGCAGCGCGGCGAAGACGACGCGGCGCAGGCCGCGCCAGCACGGCCAACGCGCGCGGCACCGCGCCGCCCGGCCCCCGGCGTTGGCGTCGATGACATGGATGACGACGTGCCGTTCTGAGAGCCACCCCTTTCAAGGTGCCCATTTAGCGAGCACGCTGCCTCCTCTGACGCACCCGATGGCAAGTGGAGGTGTGCGATGACGGTGGTGGATGCTG
>NZ_AUMO01000091.1 GCF_000430725.1 Azohydromonas australica DSM 1124 | reverse complement strand
GGGAACAGCTCGGTGAGCGCGATGGGGTCCATGATCGCGCCGGAGAGGATGTGCGCCCCGGGCTCGGAGCCCTTTTCCAGCACCACCACCGACACCTCGGCATCCGCCGCGGCGGCGAGCTGCTTGAGCCGGATGGCGGTGGTTAGCCCTGCGGGGCCAGCGCCGACGATCACCACGTCGTAGTCCATGGACTCGCGCGGACCGTACTGTTCTAGCAACGCTTGCGCGCTCATGTCATGTCCCGTCCATGATTGCTTACAAGGCCTGCACCAGCGCCGGCACCGCCTCGAACACGTCGGCCTCCAGGCTGTAGTCGGCCACCGAGAAGATGGGCGCCTCCGGATCCTTGTTGATCGCCACGATCACCTTGGAGTCCTTCATGCCAGCCAGGTGCTGGATCGCGCCGCTGATGCCACAGGCGATGTAGAGCTGCGGAGCAACGATCTTGCCCGTCTGGCCCACCTGCCAGTCGTTGGGCGCGTAGCCCGCGTCCACCGCGGCGCGCGAGGCGCCCAGCGCCGCACCCAGCTTGTCGGCCAGCGGCGTGAGCACTTCGGTGAACTTCTCGGCCGAGCCCAGCGCCCGGCCGCCCGACACGATGGTCTTCGCGGCGGTCAGCTCGGGGCGGTCGCTCTTGGTCAGCTCGCGGCCGACGAAGGCGCTCTTGCCGCTGTCGGCCACCGCGGCCAAGCTTTCAACGGCAGCGCTGCCGCCGGTGGCGGGCGCGGCGTCGAAGCCCGTGGTGCGCACGGTGACCACCTTCACCGCGTCGGCGCTCTGCACCGTGGCAATGGCGTTGCCGGCGTAGATCGGGCGCTCGAAGGTGTCGGCCGACAGCACCTTGGTGACGTCGCTGAGCTGCGCCACGTCGAGCTTGGCCGCCACGCGCGGGGCGGCGTTGCGGCCGTTGGCCGTCGCAGGGAAGAGGAGGTGGCTGTAGGCGCCTGCCACGGCGAGCACCTGCGCCGCCACGTTCTCCGCGAGTTGATTGCCCAGCGCGGGCGCGTCGGCGTGCAGCACCTTGGCCACGCCCTGCACCTGCGCAGCGGCCTGGGCTGCTGAGCCGGCGTTCTCGCCGGCCACCAGCACGTGCACCTCGCCGCCGCAAGCGGGCGCGGCGGTGATGGTGTTGAGGGTCGCGCCTTTGAGGTTCGCGTTGTCGTGTTCGGCAATGACGAGTGCGGCCATGTCAGATCACCTTGGCTTCGTTCTTGAGCTTGTCCACCAGCGTGGCCACGTCGGGCACCTTCACGCCCGCGCCGCGCTTGGGCGGCTCCTCGACCTTCACGGTCTTGATGCGCGGCGCCACGTCCACGCCCAGGTCCGCCGGCTTGATGGTCTCCATCGGCTTCTTCTTGGCCTTCATGATGTTGGGCAGCGTCACGTAGCGCGGCTCGTTCAAGCGCAGGTCGGTCGTGACGACCGCCGGCAGCGTGACTTCCACGGTTTCGAGACCGCCGTCCACCTCGCGCGTCACCCTGGCCTTGCCCTCGGCGACCTCGACCTTGGAGGCGAAGGTGGCCTGCGGCAGGTCAGCGAGTGCCGCCAGCATCTGGCCGGTCTGGTTGTTGTCGTCATCGATGGCCTGCTTGCCCAGGATCACCAGCCCGGGCTGTTCCTTGTCGACGAGGGCCTTGAGGATCTTGGCCACGGCCAGCGGCTGCAGCTCGAACGCTGCATCGCTGGGCGTCTCGACCAGGATGGCGCGGTCCGCGCCGATGGCCAGGGCGGTGCGCAGCGTTTCCTGGCATTGCGTGACGCCGCAGGAGACCGCGATGATCTCGGTGGCGACGCCCTTCTCCTTGAGCCGCACGGCCTCCTCGACGGCGATCTCGTCGAAGGGGTTCATGCTCATCTTCACGCCGGCGAGGTCCATGCCCGAGCCGTCGCTCTTCACGCGGACCTTCACGTTGTAGTCCACCACCCGCTTCACGGGCACGAGGATCTTCATGGCTGTCTCCTTGTCCTTCAGAACGCCGCGATGCCGGTCTGGGCCCGGCCCAGGATCAGCGCGTGGATGTCGTGCGTGCCCTCGTAGGTGTTGACCACCTCCAGGTTCACCAGGTGGCGGGCGATGCCGTACTCGTCGCTGATGCCGTTGCCGCCCAGCATGTCGCGCGCCATGCGTGCGATGTCCAGCGCCTTGCCGCAGCTGTTGCGCTTCATGATCGAAGTGATCTCCACCGCGTCGGTGCCTTCGTCCTTCATGCGGCCCAGCCGCAGGCAGCCCTGCAGACCGAGCGTGATCTCGGTCTGCATGTCGGCCAGCTTCTTCTGGACCAGCTGATTGGCCGCCAGCGGCTTGCCGAACTGTTTCCGGTCCAGCACGTACTGGCGCGCGCGGTGCCAGCAGTCCTCGGCGGCACCCAGCGCGCCCCAAGCGATGCCGTAGCGCGCGGAGTTCAGGCAGGTGAAGGGTCCCTTGAGGCCGCGCACTTCCGGAAAGGCATTCTCTTCCGGGCAGAACACCTGGTCCATCACCACCTGCCCGGTGATGGAAGCGCGCAGCCCCACCTTGCCGTGGAT
Source organism: Azohydromonas australica DSM 1124 (assembly GCF_000430725.1). Taxonomy (GTDB): domain Bacteria; phylum Pseudomonadota; class Gammaproteobacteria; order Burkholderiales; family Burkholderiaceae_C; genus Azohydromonas; species Azohydromonas australica. Next base: position 28,222 of record NZ_AUMO01000091.1, on the reverse strand, counting down.
CGCCGGGGCGGACAGGCCCTTGGAGCCCTTGTCCAGCACGAAGCCGCGGATCTTGCCCTCGTCGTCCTTGGCCCAGATGACGAAGACGTCGGCAATCGGGCTGTTGGAGATCCAGGTCTTGGTACCGGTGAGCTCGTAGCCGCCGGCCACCTTGCGGGCGCGCGTGATCATGCTGCCGGGGTCGGAGCCGTGGTCGGGTTCGGTCAGGCCGAAGCAGCCGATCCACTCGCCAGTGGCCAGCCTGGGCAGGTACTTCAGCCGGGTCGCCTCGTTGCCGAACTGGTAGATCGGCACCATCACCAGCGAGCTCTGCACGCTCATCATCGAGCGGTAGCCCGAGTCCACGCGCTCGACCTCGCGCGCGATCAGGCCGTAGGCCACGTAGTTCAGGCCCGGGCCGCCGTACTGCTCGGGGATGGTGGGGCCGAGCAAGCCCATCTCTCCCATCTCGCGAAAGATGGCCGGATCGGTGTGCTCGCTGCGGAAGGCCTCCAGCACGCGCGGCGCCAGGCGGCCCTGGCAGTAGTCGCGTGCGGCTTCGCGCACGGCGCGCTCGTCGGCCTCAAGCTGCTGTTCCAGCAGCAGCGGATCGTCCCATTGGAAAGGGCTGGACATCATCGTCTCCTTGGGAATTCAGGCCTGGGCTGCCTGCAGCGCCTCGCGCTGCGACAGTGCGGCGAAGCGCTGCAGGTGGGTGTCGGTGTCGCCCATGCTGGTCTCGATGGCCAGCAGGCGCTTGAACCAGTGGCTGAGCACGAGCTCGTCCGTCATGCCCATGCCGCCGTGCAGCTGCACCGCCTGCTGGCTGATGAAGCGGCAGGCCTGGCCCACGACCACCTTGGCCGCGGACAGCGCCTGGCGACGGGACTGGTCGTCGGGGTCGGTGCAGCGCATCGCCGCCAGGTAGGTCATCGAGCGCGCCTGCTCCAGGTGCAGCAGCATGTCCGCGGCACGGTGCTGCAGCGCCTGGAAGCGGCCGATGGGCTGGCCGAACTGCTGGCGCGTGCGCAGGTACTCGGCGGTGGCATCCACGGTGGCCTGCAGCAGCCCCAGCGCCTCGGCGCACAGCGCCGCCAGCCCGATGTCGAGCGCGCGCTCGATGGCCGGCAGCGCCTGCCCGGGCGTGCCCAGCGCCGCCTGCGCCGGCACGAAGCAGCCGCGCAGCTCGACCTCGGCGGCGCGGCGGCCGTCGATGGTGGCGTACTCACGCAGGCTCAGCCCTGCCGTCCCGCGCGGCACGCGCAGCAGCAGTACGCCGTCCGCGTCCTCGGGCGCACCCGACAGGCGGGCCGACACCAGCAGCTCGTCGGCTGCGGCGGCGTCGATGACCACGGCCTTGCGGCCGTCGAGCACGTAGCCGTCGCCTTCCACCGCCGCACGCGTGTGCACCGGGCCGGCCATGCCGCGTGCCGGCGCCTCGTGGTGTGCCAGCACGACGATGCGCTCGCCCGCGGCCAGCGCGGGCAGCAGCTCGTCGCGGGCCGCCGCGTCGCCGAAGTCGCGCACCAGCGCGGTGGCGATCACGGCGCTGGAGAGCAAGGGCTCGCACGGCAGCGCCGGCGCGCTGGCCTGCATGGCGAGCATCGTCTCCACGGGGCCGAAGCCCAGGCCGCCCTGCGCCTCCGGCACGTTGATGGCCAGCACGCCGAGATCGGCCAGGCTGTTCCAAGCCTGCCGGCTGTAGCCGTCGGCGCTGGCCGCGATGGCGCGGCGCTTGTCGAAGCCGTAATCGTTGCGCACGAAGCGCTCGATGGTGTCCTGCAGCTGCCGCTGCTCTTGGCTGAAATTGAAGTCCATGGCAGGTCCTTAGAGGCCGAGGATGGTCTGGGCGACGATGTTTTTCTGGATCTCGTTGGAGCCGCCGTAGATGGACAGCTTGCGCAGGTTGCAGTACGCCGCCGCCAGCGGCAGCGCGTGGGCCGGGCCGGGCGGCTCGACGTCCTGGCCTTCCAGCGCCTCGGGCAGGAAGGGCAGGGCATAGGGCCCCACGGCCTGCACCAGCAACTCCGAGATCTGCTGCTGGATCTCGGTGCCCTTGACCTTGAGGATCGAGGCCTCGGGTCCCGGCGCGCGCCGCTCGCTCTCGGCCGAGAGCACGCGCAGGTTCGTGACCTCCAGCGCCATGAGGTCGATCTCCACCTGCGCCACGCGCGCGGAGAACAGTGGGTCTTCGAGCAGCGGGCGGCCGTTCTTGCGCTCGCGCGCGGCCACGGCCTTGAGCCGCGCCAGCTCGCGCTTGGCGATGCCGATGCCGGCGATGTTGGTGCGCTCGTGGCCAAGCAGGAACTTCGCGTAGGTCCAGCCCGCGTTCTCCTCGCCCACCAGGTTCTCGGCGGGCACGCGCACGTTCTCGAACCAGACCTCGTTCACCTCGTGGGCGCCATCGAGCGTGACGATGGGCCGCACGGTGATGCCCGGGCTCTTCATGTCGATGAGCAGGAAACTGATGCCGCGCTGCGCCTTGGCCGCGGGGTCGGTGCGCACCAGGCAGAAGATCCAGTCGGCATGCTGCGCCAGCGTGGTCCAGGTCTTCTGGCCGTTGACGATGTAGTGCTCGCCCTGCGCATCGGCGCCGCGCACCGCGCGGGTCTTGAGCGAGGCCAGGTCCGAGCCCGAGCCGGGCTCGGAGTAGCCCTGGCACCACCAGTCGAGACCGGCCTGGATGCGGGGCAGGAAGCGCTGCTGCTGCGCCGGCGAGCCGAAGGCCATGATCACCGGCGCCACCATCTTGATGCCGAAGGGGATCAGCCGTGGCGCGCCCGCGGCGGCGCACTCCTCGTCAAAGATGTACTGCTGCGCCGCGCTCCAGCCGGGGCCGCCGAACTCGCGCGGCCAGCCCGGCGTGCTCCAGCCGCGCCCGTGCAGCGTGCGCTGCCACAGCAGGTGGTCGTCGCGCGTGAGGTGCACGCCGTTCCTGACCTTGTCGCGAATGGCTGCGGGCAGCGACTCGCGCAGGAAGCCTCGCACCTCCTCGCGGAAGGCTTGGTCCTCGGGGCTGAAGTTCAGATCCATGGGGTCTCCGGTCTGTTTAGTTCCGCTGTGCAAAACTGAATTCTGCAAAACAGCACAACCGCATTGTTGATGTGTGGCCCGACCCTGTCAACTTCTCCATGGCGGAACTGGGTCGATTCCCGACCGCGTGGTGCCGACCGTCCTGCAGTTTTGTGTTCCACTAACAGCACCAGAACTACAGAGTCACGTCATGGACAGGCCCGCCAACATCCAGGCCGAGCCGGAGGCCGAAGGCAGCGAATCCGGTGCCAAGGAAGACCGCCACTTCGTCACCGCGCTGGCGCGCGGCCTGGAGGTGCTCGCGTGCTTTCGCTCCGGTGACAGGACGCTGGGCAACCAGGAGATCGCGCAGCGCTGCGGCCTGCCCAAGTCCACCGTCTCGCGGCTGACCTACACGCTGACCAAGCTGGGCTACCTGATCCAGCTGGAGGACAGCGGCAAGTACCGGCTGGGCACCGCCACGCTGTCGCTGGGGAGCGCGATGCTGGCGAAGCTGGACGTGCGCACGGTGGCGCGTCCGCTGATGCAGGAGCTGGCGGACTTCTCCCGCGCCATGGTGTCGCTGGGCGCGCGCGACCGCATGTCGATGATCTACGTCGAGAACTGCCGCTCCTCCTCGGCGCTGACGCTGAGCCTGGACATCGGCTCGCGCATCCCGGTGGCGGCCACCGCCATCGGCCGCGCCTGGCTGGCGGCCATTCCCGAGCGCGAGCGCGTGGAGTTCATGGAGCGCGTGCGCGAGTTCGACGAGACGGCCTGGCCCGAGACGGAGCGCGGCATCCGCAAGGCGCTGGAGGACTACCGCACCCTGGGCGTGACCTGCTCCTTCGGCGACTGGCAAAAGGACGTCAACGCCATCGCCCGGGCCTTCAACCCCGGTGGCGGCCTGCCGCCCATGGCCATCAACTGCGGCGCGCCGTCCTTCCTGCTGTCCAAGGAGTTCCTGCTGGAAGAGGTGCGCCCGCGCCTGATCGAGATGGTCAGCCGGCTCGAAGGCCTGCTGGCGCGCTGAGGCCGCTGTTCAGGCCCCCGTGAAGGCGGCATGCAGGCCGGCAGCGTCGCGAGGCGCATGGTGGTCTGCCTGCGTGCGCGTGGATGCGCTGCATGCCCAAGGGCCGGCCGCATCAGGCGCGCACCAGGCGCTCGCCGTCCATCCTGGGCACCACCTCCAGCACGCTTTCGCACGCCGCGTAGCCCAGCTCGGCCGTGTGCGCCTTCTGCACCATTCGTTGCCCCACACGGGCCTGCCACAGCGGGTGCCCGTTGCCGTGCGGCAGGCCGCGCGTGTGCGTGTAGAGCAGGGCCGCCGCTAGCGCCGAGTCGCTGAAGCGCTGCGGGCCCGGTGCTTCGCGCAGCAGGGACACCAGGCAGCCCGCGCCGTAGAAATCCTCCAGGTTGAAGCGCCCCGCGGAGCCGGCACACGCCAGCACCACGGTGCGCTCCGGATGCCTGTGCAACAGGTATTGCGCCACTGACGCGGCGTTGACCAGCGCGCCGGCCAGCACCTCGGCCGCGCCCCGGGCGCGCAGCAGCGCCACGGTGCCGTTGGTGGTGCTGTAGACCAGGCGCCGGCCGGCCAGCGGCTGCGCCAGCACCGCCAGCGGCGTGGCGGCCACGAAGCCCGGCAGGGTCTCGGCCATCCACTCCCCGGCGGCCACGCCGGGCGGCGCGTCCGGGCGCCGCAGCTCGGCCCGGGCCGCCTCGCCATCCGGCATGGGCAGCACCTCGGTGCAGCCGCCGTCCAGCGCCGCGGCCATGGTGGTGGTGGCAAACAGCACGTCCAGCACCACCACGACCTTGCCGGCCAGGCGCTGCGGGTCGATCTCTTCCTTGCGGGTGAGCACGTGGACTTTCATCGGGCATCGCCGGCAGGCTTGCGGCCGGTGTCCGCCACGGCGAACACGCCGGTGGCGCGCAGCACCAGGCGCTCGCCGGCGCTGACGAGGCAGTCGGCAAAGGCCAGCCGACCGCCCAGGCGCCGGAACTCCACCCGGGCTTCCAGCCACTCGCCCAGTTGTGCCGACGACAGGAAGTCGGTGTTGAGGTTCACCGTCACCAGCGGCCGGTTGTAGCGCGGGTGGCGCGACAGGTTGATGCCCAGCGCGCCGTCGGCCAGCGTGGTCAGCATGCCGCCATGCGCCACGCCGATGTGGTTGGCGTGCTGTGCCGCCACGCGCAGGCCGAGCACGCTGCGGTCGTCCTCGGTGCAGCGCCGGTACAGCGGGCCCAGCACGGAGAAGAAGGTGCCGGCACCGGCAAAGGGCTTGAAGCCGGCGGGAATGTCGAGGCAAGGGGCGTCCATGCGGCAGCACCGTCCGGGGTTGTAATGTCGGGACTATAGTCTGCATTGCAGAACTTGATTGCAATTTCGCAGCACCTTGTGCCGCATGCGCAAGCTCCTTGGAAAGCCCATTTTCATTCTGTGCGCTAGGAACTAGCGTTTACCCGCAATCGCTTTACAGCGCGATGAAGCGCCACTAGCATGGCATTCATTCGGAACGTTGTACTGCATTGCAGAACATCTAGTTCAAAATTGCTGTCGAGGACCCGCGCATGAACCTTTCCGCCTCCTGCGTCCGGCATGGCGCCGTCGCCGTCATCACGCTGGACAACCCGCCGGTCAACGGCATCAGCCATGCGCTGCGCAGCCGCGTGCTGGCCTTGCTGGACGAGGCGCTGGCCGACGCGCAGGTGCGTGCGGTCGTGCTCACGGGTGGCGAGAAACTGTTTTCGGCCGGCGCCGACGTGCGCGAGTTCGGCACGCCCAAGTCCGGCCAGCAGCCCAACCTGCCGGCGCTGATCGCGGCGCTGGAGTCCTCGTCCAAGCCGGTGGTGGCTGCCATTGCCGGCACCTGCCTGGGCGGCGGGCTGGAGCTGACGCTGGGCTGCCATTTCCGCATCGCCAAGGCCGACGCCTCTCTGGGCCTGCCCGAGGTCAAGCTCGGCCTGCTGCCCGGCGCCGGCGGCACGCAGCGCCTGCCGCGGGCCATCGGGCTGGAGACGGCACTGAACATGATCCTTTCCGGCGAGCCGCAGCCGGCGGCGCGCTTCGAAGGCAGTGGCCTGCTCGACGCGGTGGTGACGGAGGGCAACCTGGCGCAGGCTGCCGTCGCCTTTGCCGAGCAGGTAGTGGCCGAGGGCCGGCCACCGAAGCGCCTGCGCGACGTGAAGCTGGAGCAGGCCGGCTCGGACGCCTTCCTGCAGTTCGCCCGCACGCAGGTCAAGGCTGCGAATCGCTTCCTGCCCGCGCCGCTGAAGTGCGTGGACGCGGTGGCGGCCTGCGTCTCGCTGCCCTTTGACGACGGCCTGCGCTTCGAGCGCGAGCTGTTCCTGGGCCTGATGAACACGGCCGAGTCGCGCGCGCTGCGCCACGTGTTCGCGGCCGAGCGCGCCGCCTCGAAGGCGGACGTGCCGGCAAGCGCGCCGCTGCGCGAGGTGCGGCAGGTCGGCATCATCGGCGCGGGCACCATGGGCGGCGGCATTGCCATGGCCTTTGCCAACGCGGGCCTGCCGGTCGTGCTGCTGGAGGCCAGCCAGGCGGCCCTGGACAAGGGCTTCAACACCATCCGCGCCAACTACGAAGGCTCGCTGAAGAAGGGCAAGCTCACACAGGCCCAGTTCGAGCAGCGGCTGGCGCTGATCACGCCCACGCTGAGCTACGAGTCGCTGCGCGACGCCGATCTCGCCATCGAGGCGGTGTTCGAGAGCCTGGAGGTGAAGGAGCAGGTGTTCCGCACCCTCGACGAGGTGATGAAGCCGGGTGCGATCCTGGCGTCCAACACCTCGGCGCTGGACCTGGACGCCATCGCCCGCTTCACCCGACGTCCGCAGGACGTGATCGGGCTGCACTTCTTCAGCCCCGCCAACGTGATGCGGCTGCTGGAAGTGGTGCGCGGCGCCGCCACTGCGCCCGAGGTGCTGGCCACCGCCATGCAGCTTGCCAAGCGCATCAAGAAGGTCGCGGTGGTCTCGGGCGTGTGCGACGGTTTCATCGGCAACCGCATCCTGGCGCGCTACGGCGCCGCGGCCAACGACCTGCTCGATCGCGGCGCGCTGCCGCAGCAGGTGGACCGGGCGCTGGAGGACTTCGGCTTCGCGATGGGGCTGTTTCGCGTCGGCGACCTCGCGGGCCTGGACATCGGCTGGGCCGGCCGCAAGCGCCGTGCCGCCGCCAACCCGGGCCAGGATTTCAGCATCGTTGCCGACCGCGTCTGCGAGGCGGGACGCTTCGGGCAGAAGACCGGCGCGGGCTGGTATCGCTACGAGCCGGGCCGGCGCGACCCAATCCCCGATCCCGCGGTCACGCAGATCATCGAGCAGTGGCGCGCCGAGCGCGGCCATGCCACGCGAGCCATCGACGCGCAGGAGATCGTGGAGCGCTGCGTGTTCGCGATGGTCAACGAGGGCGCCCGCATCCTGGCCGAAGGCATCGCGCAGCGCGCCTCCGACATCGACGTGGTCTACCTCAACGGCTACGGCTTCCCCAAGCACCGCGGCGGCCCCATGAAATACGCCGACGAGGTGGGCCTGCCCTACGTCGTGCGCCGCTTGAAGGCCTTTGCCGCCGAAGCCGGCGCCGAAGCGGCGCTGTGGACGCCCGCGCCGCTGCTGCTGCAGCTCGCCGCCGAGGGCGGCAGCTTCAACTGAAGGCCGCTCACTGGCCCGAACAGGAATCTCGCACCATGACCGACGCCGTCATCGTCTCCACCGCCCGCACCGGCCTGGCCAAGAGCTGGAAGGGCGCCTTCAACATGACTTATGGCGCCACGCTGGGCGCGCATGCCGTGCGGCACGCGGTGGCGCGCGCGGGGGTGGACCCGGCCGCGATCGAGGACGTGGTGATGGGCGCCAGCTTCCTCGAAGGCACCACCGGCGGCAACGTCGCGCGCGCCATCGCGCTGCGCGCCGGGCTGCCCGTGACCACCGCAGGCATGAGCCTCAACCGCTTCTGCGGCTCGGGGCTGCAGGCCATCGCCATCGCGGCGCAGCGCGTGATGGCCGGCGAAGTGGAAGCCCTCGTCGCCGGCGGCGTGGAGAGCATCTCCTGCGTGCAGAACGAGGCCAACCAGCACATGCGCCGCGACCCCTGGCTGCTGCAGCACAAGCCCGAGCTGTACTGGAGCATGCTGCAGACGGCCGAGCAGGTGGCGCGCCGCTACGGCATCGACCGCGAGGCGCAGGACGCCTACGGCGTGCGCAGCCAGCAGCGCGCCGCCGTGGCGCAGGCGGCCGGGCGCTTCGAGGCCGAGATCGTGCCCATGACCACGACCATGGGCGTGGTGGACAAGGCCAGCGGCCGCATCACGACCCGCGAGGTCACGATTGCCGCCGACGAGGGCATCCGCGCCGACACCACGCTGGAGGCCGTGAGCCGCCTGCGCTCCGCGCTGCCCGGCGGCGTGGTGACGGCGGGCAACGCCAGCCAGTTCTCCGACGGGGCCTCCGCCTGCGTCGTGATGAGCGCCCGGCGCGCCGAACAGTTGGGCCTGCAGCCGCTGGGCGTCTTCCGCGGCTTCGCGGTGGCGGGCTGCGAGCCCGACGAGATGGGCATCGGCCCGGTGTTCGCGGTGCCCAAGCTGCTGCAGCGTGCCGGCCTCAAGACCGGGGACATCGGGCTGTGGGAGCTCAACGAGGCCTTCGCCTGCCAGGTGCTGTATTGCCGCGACCGGCTGGGCATCCCGGACGAACTGCTCAACGTCAATGGCGGCGCGATCGCCGTCGGCCATCCCTACGGCGTGAGCGGGTCCCGGCTGACCGGGCACGCGCTCATCGAGGGCAAGCGCCGCGGCGCCAGGTACGTCGTGGTGACGATGTGCATCGGCGGCGGCCAGGGCGCGGCCGGGCTGTTCGAGGTCTGCTGATCACCGCAGCCCTCACTCCCCGGCGGAACACCCGCCGGGCAGGCAAGCAACGACACAGGAGACATTGATGGGCGTGATGGACCTGTTCCGGCTCGACGGCCGGGTGGCGCTGGTCACGGGCGGCTCGCGCGGGCTGGGGCTGCAGATGGCCCGGGCGCTGGGCGAAGCGGGCTGCAAGGTGGCGATCAGCGCGCGCAAGGAAGGCGAGCTGGCCGAGGCCCGGGCGGTGCTGGAAGGCGAGGGCATCGAGGTGCTCGCCATCGTCAACGACCTGCAGCAGTTCGAGCGCATCCCGGCCCTGGTCGACGCGGTGGTGCAGCGCTTCGGCGACATCGACATCCTCGTCAACAACGCCGGCGCCACCTGGGGCGCGCCGGCCGAGGACTACCCGGACGAGGCATGGCACAAGGTGATGAACCTCAACGTGAACGCGCCGTTCTTCCTGGCGCGCGAGGTGGGGCGGCGCTGCATGATCCCGCGCGGGCGCGGCAAGATCGTCAACATCGCCTCGGTGGCGGGCCTCAAGGGCATGGCGCCGGGCGTGCACACCATCGCCTACAACACCTCCAAGGCCGCGGCGATCAACTTCACCCGCGCGCTGGCCTCGGAGTGGGGCCGCCACGGCATCAACGTCAACGCGATCTGCCCCGGCTTCTTCCCCTCGAAGATGTCGGCCGGCCTGCTGGAGAGCGTCGGCGAGCAGGTGGTCGCCCGCGCGCCGCTGCGGCGCCTGGGCGGCGACGAGGACCTGATGGGCGCCGTGGTGTTCCTCGCCAGCGAGGCCTCGCGCCACATCACCGGCCAGTACCTGGCGGTGGACGGCGGCACCTCGGCGCTGTGAGGAACGCCATGAGCGACGCGCAGGCGCAATTCAGCGGCACCCGGGCGGTGGCACCGCAGCATGCCTTCGACGTCGGTGCGCTGCAGGCCTGGATGCGCAGCCATGTGCCGGGTTTCGAGGGCGCGCTGGAGGTCGAGCAGTTCAAGGGCGGCCAGTCCAATCCCACCTTCAGGCTCACGGCGGGCGAGCGGCGCTTCGTGATGCGGCGCAAGCCCGCCGGGCAGCTGCTGCCTTCGGCGCATGCGGTGGAGCGCGAGTTCCGCGTCATGCGGGCGCTGGCCGATACCGGCGTGCCGGTGCCGCGCGTGCATGCGCTGTGCGAGGACGCGGCGGTGATCGGCTCGGCCTTCTACGTGATGGACTGCGTCGAAGGGCGCATCCTGTGGGACCCGGCGCTGCCGGGCATGGCGCCGGCCGAGCGCGCGGCCCACTACGAGGAGATGAACCGCGTCATCGCCGCGCTGCATGGCGTGGACCCGGCCACGGTGGGCCTGTCGGACTACGGCCGGCCGGGCCACTACATCGAGCGCCAGGTGGCGCGCTGGACGCGGCAGTACCGCGCGGCCGAGACCGAACCCATTGCCGCGGCCAACGCGCTGATCGACTGGTTGCCCCGGCACCTGCCGGCGGCCGTGCCGGCGCGCATCGTGCATGGCGACTTCCGGCTCGACAACGTGGTGTTCCACCCCACGCAGCCGCGCATCCTGGCCGTGCTCGACTGGGAGCTCTCCACGCTGGGCGACCCGCTGGCCGACTTCGCCTACCACTGCATGCGCTGGCGGCTGCCGGCACCCGGCGGCCTGGCCGGTGCCGATGTGCAGGCGCTGGGCATCCCACCGGAGGCCGAGTACCTGCGCCGCTACCTGGAGCGCATGGGCGGCGCGGCGCTGGACGACGACTGCTGGAGCTACTACCTCGTGTTCAACATGTTCCGCCTGGTCGGCATCCTGCAAGGGGTGGCCCACCGTGCGCTGCAGGGCAATGCCTCCAGCGCCCAGGCGGTGGAAACGGGCAAGCGCGCCCGCCCGCTGGCCGAGCAGGCCTGGGCGCTGGCGCAGACGATCCGCTAGGGAGACAAGGCATGGATTTCGAGTTTTCGCCCAAGGTCCAGGAGCTGCTGGCGCGGCTGTCGGCCTTCATGGACGCGCATGTCTACCCGGCCGAGGCGCGCTTCGAGCGCGAAATGCAGGCCCATCGCGACGCCGGCAACCCCTGGCAGCCCGCGCCGGTGATGGAGGAGCTCAAGGCCAAGGCGCGCGAGGCCGGGCTGTGGAACCTGTTCCTGCCCGAGTCGAAGTACGGCGCGGGCCTCACGAACCTGGAATACGCGCCGCTGTGCGAGATCATGGGCCGCTCGCCCATCGGCAGCGAGCCCTTCAACTGCTCGGCGCCTGACACCGGCAACATGGAGACGCTGGTGCGCTACGGCACGGCCGAGCAACAGGAGCGCTGGCTGCTGCCGCTGCTCGATGGCCGCATCCGCTCCGGCTTCGCGATGACGGAGCCCGACGTCGCCTCTTCCGACGCCACCAACATCGAGGCGCGGATCGAGCGTGACGGCGACGACTACGTCATCAACGGCCGCAAGTGGTGGACCTCGGGCGCCAACGACCCGCGCTGCGAGATCCTGATCTTCATGGGCAAGAGCGCGCCCGATCATCCGGACCGCCACCAGCAGCAGTCGATGATCCTGGTGCCCATGGGCACGCCGGGCGTGAAGGTGCTGCGCCACCTGCCGGTGTTTGGCTACGACGACGCGCCGCACGGCCATGCCGAGGTGCTGTTCGAGAACGTGCGCGTGCCCGCGGCCAACATGCTGCTGGGCGAGGGCCGCGGCTTCGAGATCGCGCAAGGGCGGCTGGGCCCCGGGCGCATCCACCACTGCATGCGCGTCATCGGCCGCGCCGAGCGCGCGCTGGAGGCCATGTGCCGGCGCTCGCTGCAGCGAGCGGCCTTCGGGCGCACGCTCGCCGACCAGGGCGTCACGCGCGAGCGCATCGCGCAGTCGCGCATCCTCATCGACCAGGCGCGGCTGCTGGTGCTGCACGCGGCCTGGAAGATGGACACCGTGGGCAACAAGGCCGCGCGCCAGGAGATCGCGATGATCAAGGTCGCGGCCCCGTCCATGGCGCTGCAGGTGATCGACTGGGCGATGCAGCTGCACGGCGGCGGCGCCGTCAGCGACGACTTCGGCCTGGCCCGCGCCTGGGCCAGCACCCGCACGCTGCGCTTTGCCGACGGGCCCGACGAGGTGCACCGCAACGCCATCGCCAAGATGGAACTTGCCCGCCATCAGCGGCAGGAGCACTGAAGCCATGGCCGGGCAACTGCATTTCGAGCACTGGCCGCCGGGCGTGCCGCGGCATCTGACGCTGCCGCAGACGCACCTGTTCTACAACGCCGAGGTGTCGGCCCAGCGCTTTCCCGACAAGCCCTTCATCGTCTTCTACGACTCGGTGCTGAGCTTCGCGCGGTTCCGCGACGAGGCCGAGGCGCTGGCCGGCTGGCTGCAGCACGAGGTCGGCGTGAAGCGCGGCGACCGCGTGCTGCTGGACCTGCAGAACAGCCCGCAGTGGGTGCTGGCCTTCTACGCCATCCTGCGCGCCGACGCAGTGGTGGTGCCGGTGAACCCGATGAACCGCTGCGAGGAGCTGCGGCACCTGGTGGCCGACAGCGGCGCCACGGTGGCCTTTGCCGGGCAGGAGCTGCTGGACGAGCTGCGGCCGCTGCTGGGGCAGGGGTTGGAGCGCGTCGTCGTGGCCACCTACAGCGACCACCTCACGACGCCGACCGAGCTGCGCGTGCCGGACTTCGTGTCCGCGCCCCGTGCCCCGCTGGACGACCCGCGCCTGACGGCGTGGAACGGCGCGCTGGCGCGCGGACTGCGGCCGCTGCCCATGCAGGCGGGCCCGGACGACCCGGCCGTGATGCCCTACACCTCGGGCACCACCGGCAGCCCCAAGGGTTGCGTCCACACCCACCGCAGCGTCATGAGCACGCTGGTGGGCGGCACCACCTGGTTCTCGCGCACGCAGGACGCGGTGTACCTGGCCGCGCTGCCCTTCTTCCACGTCACCGGGCTGTCGGGCAGTATGAACGGGCCGCTGTACGTCGGCGCCACCGTGGTGGTGCTGCCGCGCTGGGACCGCGATGCCGCGGCGGCGCTGATGCAGCGCTACCGCGTCACGGTCTGGCAGGCCATCACGGCGATGGTGGTGGACTTCGTGGCCAACCCCCGGCTGACGGAGTACGACCTCTCCAGCCTGCAAGGCATCCGCGGCGGCGGCGCCGCCATGCCCGAAGCCGTGGCACATCGGCTCAAGGCGCTCACGGGGCTGGACTTCGTCGAGGGCTACGGCATGTCCGAGACCATGGCAGCCACGCACATCAACCCGCCGCAGCGGCCCAAGCCGCAGTGCCTGGGCGTCCCGGTGTTCGACGTCGATGCCCGCGTCATCGATCCCGTGACGCTGCAGGAGCTGCCGCAGGGCGAGAGCGGCGAGATCGTCGTGCACGGCCCGCAGGTCATGCAGGGCTACTGGAACAACCCGGGTGCCAACGCCGGGGCCTTCATCGAGATGGACGGCAAGCGCTTCCTGCGCACCGGCGACCTCGCGCGCATCGACGAGGACGGCTACTTCTTCATGACCGACCGCCTCAAGCGGATGATCAACGCCTCGGGCTACAAGGTCTGGCCGGCCGAGGTCGAGGCGCTGATGTACCGCCACCCCGCGGTGCAGGAAGCCTGCGTAATCGCCGCGCCCGACGCCAAGCGCGGGGAGACCGTCAAGGCGGTGGTGGTGCTGCGCCCGGGCTTCGAGCACCTGACGGAGCAGGACCTGATCGACTGGGCGCACGAGCACATGGCGCCCTACAAGAGCCCGCGCATCGTGCAGTTCGTCAGCGCGCTGCCCAAGTCGGGCTCGGGCAAGGTGATGTGGCGCCAGTTGCAGGAGGCCGAGGCCGGGGCCGCGGGAGCGCGGGCATGAGGGCGCTGGTGTGCAGCGCCTTCGGGCCGATCGCCGACCTGCGCCCGGGCACGCTGCCCGATCCGGTGCCGGGCGAGGGCCAGGTGCTGATTGAGGTGAAGGCGGCGTCGGTGAACTTTCCCGACGCGCTGATCGTGCAGGGCCGCTACCAGGTGCGGCCTGAAGTGCCCTTCGCGCCGGGGGCCGAGGCCTCGGGCCTGGTGCGCGCCCTGGGGCCGGGCGTGCAGGGTTTCAGTGTCGGCGATGCGGTGGTGGCCTCCACCGGCCACGGCGCCTTTGCGGAGCTGTGCCTGGCGCAGGCTGCCAAGGTGTCGCGGCTGCCGCCGGGCATGGACTTCGAGCAGGGTGCGGCCTTCGTGCTGACCTATGGCACCTCGCTGCACGCGCTGCAGCAGGTGGGGCGGCTGCAGGCGGGCGAGACGCTGCTGGTGCTGGGCGCCGCGGGCGGCGTGGGGCTGGCGGCCATCGAGATCGGCAAGGCGCTGGGCGCGCGCGTGATCGCCGCGGCCTCCAGCGAGGAGAAGCTGGCGTTGTGCCGCCGCGGCGGTGCCGACGAAACGGTCGATTACACCCAGCCCGAGTGGCGCCGCCGGGTGGAGGCGCTGACGGACGGGCAGGGGGCCGACGTGGTCTATGACGCCGTGGGTGGCGCGTACGCCGAAGCGGCGCTGCGGGCCACGGCGTGGCGCGGGCGCTACCTGGTGGTGGGCTTCGCGGCAGGCGAGATCCCGCGGCTGCCGCTCAATCTCGCGCTGCTCAAGGAGCGGCAGATCCTGGGCGTGTTCTGGGGTGAGGCGATGCGCCGCGACCCGGCGCAACACACGGCCAACATGGCGCAGCTGGGGCGCTGGTTCGCGCAGGGGCTGCTCAAGCCGGCCATCACTGGGCGCGTGCCGCTGGCGCAGGCCGGCGAGGCCATCCAGCGCCTGGGGGACCGGCGGGCGATGGGCAAGCTGGTCGTGCTGCCGGGGATGCAGGCATGAACAGCTACCGACTGGATGAGCTTGCGGCGCGGGTCGGCCAGCCGCTGGGCTGCAGCGAGTGGGTGCGGGTGGACCAGGCCTGCATCGACCGCTTCGCTCAGGCCACCGGCGACGCGCAGTGGATTCATGTGGACCCGGCACGCGCCGCGGCTGGACCCTTCGGCGGCACGGTGGCGCACGGCTACCTGACGCTGTCGCTGCTGCCGGCCCTGTCGGCCATGGCCTTTCGCGTGGCCGACAGCCCCATGGGCGTGAACTACGGCCTCAACCGCGCGCGCTTCCCTGCGCCGGTGCCCGTGGACAGCCTGCTGCGCGGGCACTTCACGCTGCTGCGCTGCGAGCCCTGCGAGGGCGGGTTGCAGCTCACGACCGAAGTGCGCGTCGAGCGCCAGGGCAGCGACAAGCCCGTGTGCGTGGCCGAGACGCTGTCGCGCCGCTACCGCTGAAAGCATTTTCTCGATGGCCGCTGAAGGCCACATCAACCGGAGACAACGATGACTGCCACCTCCAAGACCCGCCGCCTCCTGCTGGCCGGCTGCGCCGCCGCGCTGCTGGCCCCGGCCGGGGCCGCACTGGCGCAGGGCTTCCCGAGCAAGCCCATCACGCTGGTCGTGCCCTGGCCGGCGGGCGGCTCGACCGACCGCCACATGCGGCTGCTGGCCGAGCTCGCGTCCAAGCACCTGGGGCAGAACATCATCGTCGAGAACAAGCCCGGTGGCGGCGGCACGCTGGGCCCGGGCACGATGGCGCTGACCGCCAAGCCCGACGGCTACACCATCGCCCAGTTCCCCATGGGCATGCTGCGCGTGCCGCACATGCAGAAGACGGCCTGGAACCCCCTCACCGACTTCAGCTACATCATCGGCGTCTCGGGTTACACCTTCGGCTTCACGGTGCGCGCCGACTCGCCCTACAAGAGCTTCAACGAGTACATCGAGGCCGCGCGCAAGGCGCCCGGCAAGCTGGACTACGGCTCCACGGGCATCGGCACCAGCCCGCACCTGCTGATGGAGGAGCTGGCCGAGAACGCCAAGGTGCAGCTCACGCACGTGCCCTTCAAGGGCAACGCCGACCTGCAGCAGGCGTTGCTGGGCGGGCATATCAACGCGCAGAGCGACGCCACCGGCTGGGACAAGTTCGTGGACAGCGGCCAGATGCGGCTGCTGCTGACTTTCGGCGAGCAGCGCACCAGGCGCTGGCCCAACGTGCCTACCGCCAAGGAGCTGGGCTACAACGTGGTGTCCTCCTCGCCCTACGGCATCGTCGGCCCCAAGGGCATGGACCCGGCCGTGATGAAGACGCTGCACGATGCCTTCAAGAAGGCCATGGACGACCCGCGGCACCAGGAGCTGATGGAGCAGCTCAACCAGCAGGTCTGGTACCGCAGCGGCGAAGACTACCGCAAGTGGGCGGCCGACACCTTCCAGCGCGACAAGGCGCTGATCGAGCGGCTGGGCCTGGCGATGAAGTGAGCCGCGACCGGACCGTTTTCGTGTGGGGGCGCTTGGGGCGCCCCTTTTCCCTGGGAGCCTTGCCATGACCTTGATGAACCGCCAGATCCTGCTTGCCTCGCGCCCCCAGGCCGCGGCGAGCACCGACAACTTCAAGCTGGTCGAGACGCCGCTGCCGCCGCTGCAGGACGGGCAGGTGCTGGTGCGCCACCACTGGCTGAGCCTCGATCCCTACATGCGCGGGCGCATGAGCGACGCCAGGAGCTACGCGGCACCGCAGCCGCTGGGCGAGGTCATGCTTGGCGGCACCGCGGGCGAGGTGGTCGAGTCGCGGCACCCGAATTTCGCGCCGGGCGACAAGGTGGTGGGCATGGGCGGCTGGCAGCTCTACCAGGTGGCGGATCCTTCGCAGCCCGGCGCGCTGCGCAAGGTGGACGACAGCCGGGTCCCGCTGCAAGCCTACCTGGGCGTGGTCGGCATGCCCGGCGTGACGGCCTGGTACGGCCTGCACCGCATCCTCGACCCGCAGCCCGGGCAGACCGTGGTAGTCAGCGCGGCCAGCGGCGCCGTGGGCGGCGTGGTGGAACAGCTGGCCAAGCGGCGCAGTGCCCGGGTCGTGGGCATTGCCGGTGGCCCGGAGAAATGCCGCTTCGTGGTGGAGGAGCTGGGCTTCGACGCCTGCGTGGACCACCGCGCGCATGGCGACCTCGCCTCGCTGGCGGCGGCGCTGCGCGAGGCCTGTCCGCGGGGCATCGATGGCGACTTCGAGAACGTGGGCGGGCGCGTGCTCGATGCGGTGATGCTCAACGCCAATGCCTTCAGCCGCGTGGCGCTGTGCGGACTGATCGCCGGCTATGGCGGCGAGGACGTCCCGATGGCGAACCCGCGCCTGATCCTCACCAGCCGCATGCGCATCGAGGGCTTCATCGTCAGCGAGCATCCCGAGGTGTGGCCGCAGGCGCTGCAGGCGCTGGGCGAGCTGGTGGCCCGCGGCGAGCTGAAGTACCGCGAGAGCGTGGCCCAGGGCCTGGAAGCGGCGCCCAGCGCCTTCCTGGGCATGCTGCAAGGCCGGAACTTCGGCAAGCAGCTGGTGCGGCTGGACTGATCTTGCAGCTGGGCTTGGGCTCGTCTGTCTTCGATCGTTGCCCTGGCTTGCATGCGCGGCCCTCATTGCGTCCACAAGGATGCAGGAATGCATCGATACCGGCGTCGCCTGGCAACGTCAGTGCCCCGTGAGTCGTACACAACAGTTCTGCACTGCAGAATATTGTCATAAGTAATGGAACATTAGCTTTGACCATTTGCACCGATCAAGGCGTTGTTATCCCTATTGGTGGCGCCATCGGGCAGATGCAGGCAATCCCGGTTGCCATGCCGTGCTCATGTCTGTAGATTCCGCATAGCAGAAGCAAGTTCTGCGTGGATATGAGGATGCATTTCATGACCCGGACCCTGGAGATTCCCAGCCTGCGCGAGGCCGTGACGCCGCAGGAGTGGCAGGCGCGCGTGGACCTGGCCGCGTGCTACCGGCTGGTGGCGCTGTTCGGCTGGGACGACCTGGTGTTCACCCACATCTCGCTGCGGGTGCCGGGACAGCCCGACCAGTTCCTCATCAACCCCTACGGGCTGTGCTTCGAGGAGATCACGGCCTCCAGCCTGGTGAAGGTGGACCACGAGGGCCGGCCGCTGATGGACAGCCCCTTCGATATCAACCCGGCGGGCTTCGTCATCCACAGCGCGGTGCACGTCGGCCGGCCTTACGTGAACTGTGTGCTGCACACGCATTCGCTGCACGGCACCGCCGTGTCGGCGCAGGCCGAGGGCTTGCGGCCCATCTCGCAGCAGGCGGCGCTGGTGCTGCCGCGGCTGGCGTATCACGGCTACGAGGGCCTGGCGCTGCGCGAAGCGGAAAAGGCCCGCCTGGTGGCCGACCTGGGATCGCGCAATTTGATGGTCTTGCGCAACCACGGCTTGCTGGCCTGCGGCCGCAGTGCGGCGGAAGCCTTCAACGGCATGTACCTGCTGGAGGCGGCCTGCCGCATCCAGGTGCTGGCGCAGTCCGGCGGCGGCGCGCTTGTGGAGGTGCCGCAGGACATCGTGGACGGCATGCCGCAGCAGAGCCGCGAGGTCACGCGCGGCCAGGGCGCGGACCTGGTGTGGCCCGCCCTGCTGCGCCGCCTGGACCGGCGCCTGCCCGGCTACGACGCCTGAGGTCCGCCATGGCCATCCTGGTGCTGTCCCGGCCCTTGCCGGCGCAACCTTTCGTCGAGGCGCTGCGTGCGCTCGCGGGCGACACGCCCGTGTGGACGGAAGGAGATGACTTCGACCCCCGCCGCGTCGAGGCGCTGCTGGCCTGGCGGCTCAAGCCGGGCATCCTGCCGCGCTACCCGGGCTTGCGCGTACTGTGCTCCACCGGCGCGGGCGTGGACAAGCTGATGGTGGACGACCTGCCCGCGGCGCTGCCCGTCACCCGGGTGGTGGACCCGCTGCAGGCGGTGCAGATTGCGCAGTACGTGGTCGCCTGCACGCTGCGCTTCACCCGCGAGCTGCCGCGCTACGAGGCCCAGCAGGCGGGTGCGCAGTGGCTGCGCCATCTGGCGCGGCCGCCTGAAGGGTGCCGGGTCGGCGTGCTGGGCTTGGGGGCGGTGGGGCAGGCGATCGCGTGCGCGTTCGCGCCGCTGGGCTTCGAGGTGGCGGGCTGGGCGCGCCGCCCGCGCGAGCTGCCCGGGGTGCAGGTGTTCGCGGGCCGCGAGCAGCTGGGCGCGCTGCTGGCGCGCAGTGACATCCTGGTCAACGCGCTGCCGCTGACGCCCGACACCGGCGCGCTGCTGGACCGCCACGCGCTCGGCGCGCTGCCGCGCGGGGCCTTCCTGGTCAACGTGGGCCGCGGCGAGCACGTGGTCGAGCCGGACCTGCGCGCGCTGCTCGACGACGGGCACCTGGCCGGCGCCGCGCTGGACGTGTTCGAGCGCGAGCCGCCTGCAGCGGGCAACTGGGTGTGGACGCATCCGAAGGTGCTGGCGACGCCGCACATCGCGGCGCAGGCCGCCTTCGAGACCGTGGCCGCGCAATGCCTGGACGCGCTGCGGTGCGCACGTGCCGGCCTGCCGCAGCCCCACGCCGTGGATCGACAGGCAGGCTACTGAGCCCTGCGCCACGGCCGGATCCGTCTTCGTCAAGGACAGCTTCATGACCGACACCCGCAACCTGCCCGGCTTCGACGCGATGCCGGAGCGCATCCGGCTGCATGCCCGACTCGCGCCCGAAAGGCCGGCGCTGGTGGTGGGCGGCCGCCGCCTGAGTTACGCGCAGCTCGATGCGCTGATGGACCGCATCGCCGCGGCCCTGCAGCGTGAGGGCCTGCGGCCCGGCGACGCGGTGGCGGTGTGCGCCGCCATCTCGCTCGAATACGCGGCGCTGTTCCTGGGCGCGTTGCGCGCCGGCGCGGTGGTGGCTCCTCTGGCGCCGGGCGCCACGCCCGCCGGCCTGCAGCGCATGCTGGCGGACGCCGACGCGAAGCTGCTGTTCCTCGACGCCTCGGTCCAGCCGGGCGAGGGCGGTCCGCCGCGCATTGCGCTCGACGGCTCGGCCGCGGGACATGCGCTGTCCGGCTGGATGGAAGGCGCCGGGCGGCCCGCGCCGGTCACGATCCAGCCCGGGTGGCCCTTCAACATCATCTATTCGTCGGGCACCACCGGCGATCCCAAGGGGATCGTGCAGCCGCATTCGATGCGCTGGGCCTATGCGCTGCGCGCCGCGCGCTACGGCTACGGGGCCGATACCGTCACGCTGCTGTCCACGCCGCTGTACTCCAACACCACGCTGGTGGTGTTCTTCCCCACGCTGGCCTTCGGCGGCTGCGTGGTGCTGATGCCCAAATTCGACGCCCGCGGCTACCTGGCGCTGGCGCAGGAGCACCGCATGACGCACACCATGCTGGTGCCGGTGCAGTACCAGCGGCTGATGGCGCTGCCGGACTTCGACGCCTTCGATCTTGGCAGCACCCGCTACAAGTTCTGCACCAGCGCGCCGTTTCCAGCCGAGCTCAAGGCCGAGGTGCTGAGGCGCTGGCAGGGTGGGCTGGTGGAGTTCTACGGCATGACCGAGGGCGGCGGCAGTTGCGTGCTGGAGGCGCACCTGCATCCGGACAAGCTGCACACCGTGGGCCGCCCGGCGCCGGGACATGAGCTGCGCCTCATCGATGCCCAGGGCCGCGAGCTGCCGGCCGGTGACCCGGCCGCCGTCGGCGAGGTGGTGGGCCATTCCGGCGGGATGATGCGCGGCTACCACAAGCGCCCCGAGGCCACGCGCGAGGCCGAATGGTTCGATGCCGCGGGCAAGCGCTTCATCCGCACCGGCGACATCGGGCGCTTCGACGCCGACGGCTTCCTGACGCTGCTGGACCGGCGCAAGGACCTGATCATCTCCGGCGGCTTCAACGTCTACCCGAGCGACCTGGAGGCCGCGTTGCGCGAGCACCCGGCCGTGGCCGACGCCGCCGTGGTGGGCGTGCCCAGCGCGCGCTGGGGCGAGACGCCGGTGGGCTTCGTCGTCAGGCGCGAGGGCGGGGCTGTGGGCGAGGACGAATTGCTGCAGTGGGCCAACGCACGGCTGGGCAAGACGCAGCGGCTGGAGTCGCTGCATTTCATCGACGAGCTGCCGCGCAGCGCCATCGGCAAGGTGCTCAAGCGCGAGCTGCGCGAGCGGCACCGGGCCGCCTGAACACGCCAAGGAGACAAGACATGATGCAACGCCGCCGATTCAACCTCGGCCTGGCCGCGGCGCTGGCCGCGCCGGCCGCCGCCTTCGCGCAGGACTGGCCTGGCAAACCCATCCGCCTGATCGTGCCGTACCCGCCGGGCGGTTTCACCGACGTGACGGCACGGCTCATCGCCCAGAAGCTCGGCGAGCGGCTCGGCCAGACGGTGGTGGTGGACAACAAGTCAGGCGCCAACGGCACCCTGGGCGTCGATGCGCTGGCCAAGTCGCCGGCCGACGGCTACACGCTGGCGGTGGTGATCGCCGCGCATGCGGCCAACACCTCGCTGTACGCCAAGCTGCCCTACGACCCGCGCAAGGACCTGGCCGCCGTGTCGCTGATCGGCATCTCGCCGCTGGTAGCGGCCGTCAACAACGACGCGCCGTTCAAGACCGTGCCCGAGCTCGTGGCCTATGCGAAGAAGAACCCCGGCAAGGTCAGCTTCGGCTCCAGCGGCAACGGCTCGGCGGTCCACCTGACCACCGAGCTGCTGAAGTCCGTGACGGGCGCGGACATGGTCCACATCCCGTACCGCGGCGCGGCCGCCGCGCTCACCGACCTCATGGGCGGCCAGATCCAGCTGTTCATGGACGCCGCGCAGGGGCTGATCCAGCCCGGCCGCAGCGGCAAGGTGCGCCTCATCGGGGTGGCAGCCGAGAAGCGGCTGCCGGTGCTGCCGGAGGTGCCCACCTTCATCGAGCAGGGCCTGAGCGGCTTCACGGGCAGCACCTGGGCCGGGCTGCTGGCGCCCGCGGGCACGCCGCAGCCGATCCTGCGCCGGGTGTCCGAGGAGGTGGCGCAGATCGTGCGGCTGGACGACGTCAAGGCCAAGCTCGACGCCATGGGCACCATCCCCGTGGGCAGCAGCCCCGCGGAGTTCGACGCCTTCATCAACGCGGAGACGGCGAAGTGGGGCAAGGTCATCCGCGAGGCCAAGGTGGTGCTGGAGTGAGCATGGACAACACGCTGATCAGGCGCCGCGAAGGCCCGGTGCTGGTGCTGACCCACGACAACCCCGGGGTGCGCAACGCGCTCTCGCCCGCGTTCTACGCGGCGCTCGCGGCGGCGCTGGCCGAGGCGCAGGCCGACGCGCAGATCGGCGCCGTGGTGCTCACCGGCGCCGGGGGCTTCTTCTGCGCCGGCGGCGACCTGCGCCAGCTGGCGCGGCGCCGCGAGCTGGCGGCCGAGGAGCGGCGCGAGCGGCTGGAAGGGCTGCACGACCTCGTGCGCACGATCCGCGGCTGCGGCAAACCCGTCGTCGCCGCGGTAGAGGGCGGCGCGGCCGGCGCGGGCGTGTCGCTGGCGCTGGCCTGCGACCTGCTGGTGATGGCGCGCGACGCCTACTTCAGCGTTGCCTACGTCAAGGTGGGCCTGACGCCGGACGGCGGAGCCACCTTCTTCCTGTCGGAGCTGATGCCGCGCCAGTTGCTGACCGAGCTGTGCCTGACGGGCGACCGGATCGGGGCCGAGCGGCTGGCGCAGTTCGGCGCGGTGAACCGGCTGGCCGACCCTGGCCGGGCCGTGGACGAGGCGCTCGCGCTCGCGCAGCGCCTGGCCGCGGGCCCGGCGCGGGCCACGGCCCGCATCAAGGACCTGTGCCGCCGTGCCGCCGGTGCCACGCTGGACGAGCAGCTGGAGCGCGAGGCGCGCCACATGGTGGACGCGCTCGGCGATGCCGAATCGGCCGAGGGCATCGCAGCCTTCTTCGACAAGCGCGCGGCCGACTTCCGCGCGCTGCACGGTGCCCCCGAGGCCAGGACGAAATGACGACGACTTCGACCCTTTCCGCACCGCTGCCCCTGGCGGGCGTGCGCGTGCTCGATCTCTCGCGCGTGCTGGCCGGCCCGATGTGCGCGATGGTGCTGGGCGACCTGGGCGCCGAGGTCATCAAGGTGGAGCATCCGCGCCGCGGCGACGACACGCGCGACTGGGGCCGGCGCGTGGGAAGCACCGAGACCGCCTACTTCAACAGCGTTAACCGCAACAAGCGCTCCGTCGCGCTGGACCTGCAGACGCCGCAAGGGCAGGAGCTGGCGCGCGCGCTGGCGCTCCAGAGCGACGTCGTGATCCAGAACTTCAAGCTCGGCGGCGTGGAGAAGATGGGCCTGGGCTACGAGCAGTTGCGCTCGCAGCGGCCGGGCCTGGTGTACTGCTCGATCTCGGGCTACGACCGCAGCGGCCCGGAGGCCGCGCGCCCGGGTTACGACCTGCTGGTGCAGGGCGAGGCCGGGCTGATGGCGCTCAACGGCGAGGCCGACCGACCACCGCTGAAGTTCGGCATCGCGGCGGTGGACATGTTCACCGGCATGTACGCGGCGCAGGCGGTGCTTGCTGCGCTGTACGAGCGCGAGCGCGGCGGCCAGGGCCGGCACATCGAGATGGCGCTGTTCGACTGCGGGCTGATGATCACGTCCTATTACGGGCTGGAGGCGCTGCTGCTGGGCGAGGACCCGCCGCGCTACGGCAATGCGCATCCGTCGATCGTGCCCTACGGCGTGTTCGATGCCGCGGACGGGCCGCTGGTGATCACGGTGGGCAACAACAGCCAGTTCCAGCGCTTTTGCCGGGAGGTCATCGAGCGTCCGGAGCTGGCCGGGGACCCGCGTTTCCAGACCAACCTGGACCGCTCGGCCCACCGTGCCGAGCTGCTGCCGCACATCGAGCGCGAGCTGGCCCGCCGCACGCGGCGGGAGCTGCTGGACCGGCTCAACGCCTGCGGCATTCCCTGCGGCGAGGTGCTGGGCCTGCGCGAGGCGCTGACGTCGCCGCGGGCGGTCGATGCGGGGCTGGTGACGCAGCAGCCGCATCCCGAGGCCGGCAGCACGCCGGTGCTGGCGCCGCCCTACCGCTTCGACGGCCTGCGCCCGCCCGTGCGCCGGCCCCCGCCGCAGCTGGGTGGCGACACGCGGCAGGTGCTGCAGGAGCTGCTGGCCCTCTCTGACGACGAGATTGCGGCGCTGCAGGACCGCGGCGTCGTCTGAAGCACAACCGGCGCAGGGCGCCAAGGCGAGGACTTTCTTATGCACCAGGCTGACTGGCCGACGGCGGCCACCGCGCTGTTCGGGACACGGCTGCCCATCGTGGCGGGCGGATTGATGTGGCTGTCGAATGCCGACTACGTGGCCGCTGCCGCGCGTGCCGGGATGATCGGCTTCATCACGGCGGCGAGCTTTCCCGAGCCCGGGGCGCTGCGGGCGGAGATCCGGCGCTGCCGCGAGCTGTGCGAGGGCGGACCTTTCGGGGTTAACGTGTCCATGCTGCCCAAGCTCGTGCCCGGTGAGAAGACGCGCGAGGTTTTCGAGACCATCGCCGAGGAGGGGGTGCGCTTCGTCGAGACCTCGGGGCGTAATCCCGAGGCCTTCCTGCCGCCGCTCAAGTCCGCCGGCATCAAGGTGCTGCACAAGGTGCCGGCGGTGCGCCACGCCGTGAAGGCGGCCTCCATCGGCGTCGATGCCGTGGCCATCGTCGGCGCCGAATGCGGCGGGCACCCGGGGCTGGACATGGTGGGCACCATCGTCAACGCCGCGTGGGCCCAGAGCCGCCTGGACATCCCGTACCTGATCGGCGGCGGCATCGGCCATGGCTCCCAGATTGCGGCGGCGCTGGCGATGGGCGCCGCGGGCGTGGTGGTTGGCACGCGCTTCGTCGTTGCCGACGAGGTCTGGGCGCATGCCGACTACAAGCGCCGCCTCGTGGAGGCGCAGCCCACCGACACCGGGCTGTGCATGCAAAGCATCGGCAACACGGTGCGCACCCTGCGCAACGAGACCACGCGTGCCGTCCAGGCGCTGGAGGCCACGCAGCCGGGCGTGACGATCCAGGACCTGATGCCACTGGTGTCAGGTCAGATCGGCCGCCATGCCTACGTCAGCGGCGACTGGTCGAAGGGCCTGCTGTCCGCCGGCCACGCCCTGGCTTTCGTCGATCGCCTGGAGCCGCTGGCCGCGATCGTCGCGCGGCTGGAGGCGCAGATGCGCGAGGCGCTGCGGCGTCTGGCGCCGTTTTCCATCCTGCATGGCGCCGAAGCCCGGCGTTCCTGATTCTTCCAGCAGCGAAGGCAACCCATGAAAGACCATCACGACACCCGACGCCGCCTGCTGGCCCTGGCCGGCACGGCCCTGGCCACGACAGCCTGGCCCGGTTGGGCGCGAGCCCAGGGTTTTCCATCGCGTCCCCTGACGCTGGTCGTGCCCTTTGCCGCGGGCGGTACCACCGACATCCTGGGCCGGCTCGTGGGCAAGCAGCTCGGGACCCGGCTGGGCGTGGCGGCGGTGGTGGAAAACAAGGCCGGTGCGGGTGGCAACATCGGGGCGGCCCAGGTGGCCAAGGCCTCGCCCGACGGCCACACGCTGCTGGTGGGCACCGTGGGCACGCATGCCATCAACCAGGCGCTCTACAGGAAGCTGCCCTACGACCCGGTCAAGGACTTCGCCCCCATCGCGCTGATCGCCACGCTGCCCAACGTGCTGGTGGTGCATCCCTCGCTGCCGGTGCGCAACGTCAGGGAGCTGATCGCGCACGCCAAGGCCCAGCCCCGCAAGCTCAGTTACGCCTCCGCGGGCAACGGCACGTCCATTCACCTCTCGGGCGCGATGTTCGAGCAGATGGCGGGCGTGCAATTGCAGCACGTGCCCTACCGCGGCAGCGCGCCGGCGGTGGCCGACCTGATCGGTGGCCAGACGGTGCTGATGTTCGACAACCTGCCTTCGGCCTTGCCGCACATCAAGTCGGGCGCACTGCGCGCGATCGCGGTGACCTCGGCCTGGCGTTCGCCCGCCCTGCCCGAAGTGCCTACCGTCTCGGAGAGCGGTGTGCCCGGCTTCGACGCCAGCTCGTGGTTCGGCCTGTGGGCGCCCGCCGCGACGCCGGCCGCGGTGCTGGCCCGGCTGGTGGCCGAAGCGCGCGCCGGCCTGGAGGAGGCCGAGGCACAGCGCGTCATGGCCGGGCAGGGCGCCGAGCCCGGCCGGATGAGTCCCGAGCAATTTGCGGCCTTCATCCGCCAGGAAGCCGACAAGTGGGCGGAGGTCGTGCGACAAGCCAATGTCACGCTGGAGTGATGCGGGACTTTTTCAGGACATCAAGCGGGTTTACTTCAGGCGGTTGGACCTGCTCGATGTCCTGCCAGCTCACCGGCTTGGTGCGGTGGTGGTCGAACCCGGCTTGCGCGCTGCGGCGCCGATCGTCGTCGCTGCCCCAGCCGGTCAGCGCCACCAGCGTCAGCGCCTGCGATGCAGGCTCGGTGCGCAGCCTGCCGAGCCACCCCGTAGCCGTTCAGGTCCGGTAGCCCGATGTCCAGCAGCACCACGTCCGGACGCCAGCTTCCGGCCTGGGCCAGCGCAGCCTGTCCACCGTGTACCGCCTGTGCCTCGTGCCCCAGGAGCTGCAGCATCATGACCAGGCTCTCGGCGCCGTCCACGTTGTTGTCCACCACCAGCACGCGGCGCCGTGCCGGTGCGGCTGGCGGCGTGCCTGACGGTTGCAGGTTGCCTGCCTTTCCGGGCGCGGCCGTGAGCGGCAGCCACACGGCAAAGGTCAGTATCTCTTCCAGCGGCAGCTGCCAACGTATCGCGTCGTACGTCGCCTCTAAAACGGCCAGCGTCTTTTCCGCGGCCTTGATATAGCGTCCCAGGATCCTACTGCGGTTGAAAATGCCGCAGGATGGCGGCAACAGCACAAAGCCATTGCGGTGTCGCATCCTCGCTGCACGAGTTTGGCTACCAAGTCGATCGCGCATGCAAAGCTTGTTTCCTGTCCTGAGCGTGCTTGGCGGCGTGCTGATGCTGTTTGCCGGCACCATGCTGGTACCGCTGGCCTTCGCCTTCTTCGGAAACGACGCGGTGCAGGCACGCGGCCGCAGCATCACGGCCTCCTTGCGTCGCAGCCCGAGCGCGTGCATCACCGCCAGCTGGGTCCCGACGTAGCGGTCGTGGGCGGTGATCCGCTCGATCAGTGCATCGACCTCGATGCCGTGGCCGCTCCAGCTGCGGTCGCGCTCCGCGGCTTCGTGGCGCTGGTACTGGGCCGGCACGAGCCCGTAGTGCTCCGGTCCGTGCACCAGGCCCGGCTTGCCCGTCCACAGCGCCAGTCCACGCAGGAAGCTCAGGTAGGTCTGGACCGTCGGCGGCGCCAGCCGTTCCTGTTGCCACACCCGGACCATGGCGTGCACATGCCGGTAGCCCAGGTTGCGCGGGTCGGGCAGCTTCCTGAAGCCGGCCTTGGCCTGCAGGTCGGGGAAGAAACGGCGCAGGAATGCCGCGCGGTCGTGCCGCGTCTTGTGCGACACCGTCTTCTCCAGGACCGTATGGCCCGCGTTGAAGAGCGTGATGAGCACTTCCAGGACTTTCAGCGGATCGGCCCGGCCGGGCCGATGGCGCGCCAGTATCTCGGCCGGGCTGGCGCCAGACCATTCCTGCCGGCGTGAGGGCTGGTCCATGTGGAGGCCGGGCGTAACGGCTCCGGTCTGGACGCGGCGTCGAGTGGACGGCTTCGTGGCCTTCATGGTGGCCTCCTCGTTGAACTGCACGACGTCTTGGACGGTGGACGGAGTCCGCGCGAACATCCTCTGCCGGAGGCGGACTCCGAGAGCCGGCAGGGCGTGGTCGCGGAATCGACGACAGCGCGCGACCACGAGCGCCGCTGTCGCCACCCAGGGCTTTGCCGGCTCCAGAGGCGCCGGCCCGGTCGGTCTTAAAAATGGACAGGTGATCCGGCCCGCGTATGCATTTCGGCAATCACGGGGTGGTCGATGGCGCGCGGCCCCGTCGGGTCTGCGTGTCATCCGCGCCGGGACGGTCGTCCCGGGCGCCTCTTCGGATCGGTTCCTTCTCGGACATCTCCTTCCACCCGCATGGGTTGCACCCCTGACCGGTGTCTCCAGGGTGCGTCCGGGTTGACGAGCGAGGGGCGCGCGGGGAGCCCTTTGGCCACATGGCCGCGCGAGGTGCCGGGCACGTGCTCGACGAGGAAGGCGGAGCTCGGCGCCGGCCTCGGGGGCCGGCGCGGGACTCTGCGCCGGGACGCATCCAGCGGGATGCGCCCAGCGCGTGGGCGTGCAGGCCCCAGGGCCTGCACGGAACCACTCGGGCCGTGACATCCATCGGGATGGCGGCCATGCCGACAGCGGCCGGCGTGCTGCATGGGCGGGTAACGACCGCAACGCCTTTTCGACGACGCGATGTGTCCAGGGCAAGGAGCCTGTGGGAGAAACTGCAGTGGACGCCCGTGGGAGCGCGCGGACCCGTCGAAAGGGCAGTGGTTTCGGGGGGCTTTCGACACCAGGGCGCAACTCGCGCGTTTATCCGCGCGTATTCGCACAAAGGCCGTTCG
>NZ_KE387224.1:5500-31356 GCF_000430725.1 Azohydromonas australica DSM 1124 | reverse complement strand
ATCCAGTCGCTGCTCAGCAGCGACCGCGAGTACGTGCGTCCTGGTGCAGCCTGAGATCAGTCCCACCACGCCGACTACGGACACGGCCGACAGCAGCAACTACCCCAAGGAGGAACACACCCAACGCAGGTTTGCGATGCTCTACCAATGTGATGACACACTGGTCAGACCAGCACTCCGGGATCCTGTTTTTCGTGACGGCTGAGCAATCGGGCCGACAAAATATTGAGGACGGGGTGCGCAGATCTCATCGAGGCTGCGGGCATGCAATCAGCCTTGCCCATCAAGCGAGCCGGATACATGTGTGCAGACCAGTTCCATCACAACGTAGAGCTTGCAAAAGGCGTCGGCTCCATACATTTCGAAAAAGTACGAGATGCATGGACGCCCCCGAAAATGCCAGGCGGTCTTTCAACGAAGGCTTGAAGGGAAGATTGCAGCTATGCATTCGGACTTTGATGTAGGTGGGGGCCTGCTGTCCCGCATGGATATGAGCTGGTCGATTCCCCATTACCCCCAAGCACTCGAAGTGCGGTTTCGTACGCGGGCTTTACCGACCACGGTCTTACCTGTCTTGCCATCGTGTCGTGATCGCCTGAGCAATCGGTGGTGGGATTCTCCTCTCGCAGTTGAATGGGTTGAACCTGCTTTGCCGACTTCGATTACGCAGCAGCTCGTGCTCGTGCGTAATCAGCTCGGAACTCCCGATCGTTGGCCAACAAAGCCCATGCAATCCTGGCGTTCTTGTTTGCCAGCGCAACGATAGCGATGTTGGAGCAGCGCCTCTCGGCCAGATTCCCGACCCAGTCGTACGCCGCCTTCTTCGTGCGCTCGAAGGCACTGAGCATCGCGCGGGCACCGTGGATGAGCAAGGTGCGCAGATAGCAGTCGCCGCGCTTGCTCATGCCCAGCAGCACGGTCTTGCCCCCGCTGGAGTGCTGCTTGGGTACCAGACCGAGCCATGCCGCGAACTGCCGGCTGTTCTCGAACGTCTTGGCATCGCCCACCGCGGCGACCAGCGCACTGGCGGTGAGCGCGCCGATGCCCGGAATCGAAGCCACCTTGCGGCTCAGCGGGTTGCTGCGATGCCAGGCGTTGATCTGGGTCTCGACCTCGCTGACCTGGTTGTCGAGGTGTTGCAGGTTCTCCAGCAATCGTTGAATCAGCAGCCTGAAGCTGCCAGGCAGCTCGTTCGTCGCATCCTCGATCAGCTCCGGGACACGCCGCGCCAGATGCTTGATGCCTTGCGGGATGACCAGCCCGAACTCCGCCAGCAGGCCGCGGATCTGGTTGGCTTGCGCCGTGCGGGCCTTGATGAAACCCTGACGGGCGCGATGCAGAGACAGAGCTGCCTGCTGCTCGACATTCTTGACCGGCACGAAGCGCATATTGGGCCGGCCTACGGCCTCGCAGATCGCTTCGGCGTCGGCGGCGTCGTTCTTGTTCGACTTCACGTAGGGCTTGACGAGGTAAATGATGGTGCAAACCTGAACCGGACGCTGGCGACAACGGCACTTCGCCGATGCGGAAGACGACCCGAATCGACTCCGTCTCGATCTCGACACGCTTGACGAGGGTACGGATCAACTCCCTACGTCCAGTCCAATCTAACTTCTCAAGTCCATCGCTGACACGAGCGCTGAACGCTTCGAGCCGACCGATCACGAGCTGCAAGTCGGCCTCCTGCTTGGCCAAGGTCCGGGCCTGCTCAGCTTGCTCTTGCAGCGTCTGCAGCCTTTCCTTGAAGCGACGGATACGAGGCTCGGTTTCGCTTTTTTCCAGGTAGCCCTCAGCGTATCCGTCGATCAGGCGTGCAATGCCGTTGCGCACTTTCGAAATTTGCTGTTCCAGTAATCTGACATCGGCTGTGGCAGCTGGCGCCTGCACCGCATTCAGTCTTCTCTGATACTCGCTGGTCAAGCGTCGTGGATCCTGCAGTAGTCGGCACACTTCGCCCCATACAGCTTGCTCGATGTCTTCGCTTCGTACGGGCTTGTTCCAGCACAGTCGCTGACCACCCCAATGGTCCCCATGATTGTTTCCAATACAACGGTAGTAAAGGTACTTTACTGAGCCACGCTTGGCACCTGTACAACCGCAGTAGGCGTGGCCGCAGCAACCGCACACCAGCAGCCCCTGTAGCAAACGCGCCACGGGTTGCTGGCTACCGCGCAGGCGCTGTCGGTTCTCCTCCAACTGAGCCTGCACCGAGTCGAACAGTACTTTACTCACCAAGGCTGGAACCGAGATCGATAGCCACCCATCACTCGGAACGTGACAGAGAGGTCGGGCATTGAGCGACAACAACGCCTTGCCTGGTCGCGCAACTTGCCGAGGGCGTGGCTCAACAACGCGTGTTCTGCCGTAGGCGGCTTGCCCGCAATAAGCAGTGTTCCTCAGGATGTTCCAGACAGTTGTTTGACCCCACTGTGCCTTGCCAGCAGGGCTTGGGATTCCTTCGTCAGCCAAACGGTGGCACACCTCACCCAAGCTCAGGCGCTCTCGGGCCACCCAGTCATAGATGCGGCGCACGACCTGTGCCTTCTCAACGTCAATTTCGTAGCGAGCATGCCCCGCGCCCTCAGCCACCGTGACGTACCGATATCCGTAGGGAGCCCTGGACATGACGCTTACCGACCCTTGCTGCGCTCGGTGGCGTTTGCCACGCCGGCAACGCTCGAGCACCTTCGCCCGTTCATACTCCGCAATCATTCCCTGGACTTGCAAAAGCAGTTCGTCTTCAGGGGACTTGCCCAGGGGACGGTTGAGGAATACCAGCGTGACGCCAGCCCTTTGGCACTCGTCCACCAGCATGACTTGATATGCGTACCGACGGGCCAGGCGGTCTGGTGAATGCACGTACAGCCGCTCTATCTCGCCGTTGGCGACCGCATCGCGAAGGCGTTCCAGCGCTGGCCGGATCAATGTCGTTCCGCTATACCCGCGGTCGATGAACTCATATTGCGGCAGTAGCCGCACGCCGTCCGCGGAGATCCTGTCCCGCAGCGCCCTCAGCTGACTGTCGATCGTCTGGGTTTGTGCCTGCTGCTCGGATGACACCCTGGCATACAACGCCACCACTGTCGTGCTCATGATCGAGCCCTCCGCGGTAGATCCCACGTCAACGACTGGTCTGCGTGCCTCGAACGCCGCGACACGATTGGCACCACACGCGCATAGGCGTCGGCAAGGTGTTCTGCGGCCAGTCGACTTGGTTCAAACACGATCGCGACCTTCAACCGGAAATTCGTCCGGCGCTGCCTCGTGTCCATCGCTGCTCTCCACCCCGCGACACGGCTCAGGGGTGGCAAGAACGTTACGCCGCCGCGGTCGGGTAAGACCCTCCCGGCGATATGTCTTCAAGCCTGCGCGATCCAAGGTCCACAAGACCTCGAAAGGCAGTTTTGCACCATGGTTCAGGTCGTCTTGACGAACTTTGGCGCCATCAGCTTCACCGTGTGCCCGAGCGCCGTGAGCTGGCGTGCCCAGTGGTGGGCGCCGGAGCAGGCCTCCATGCCGATCAGGCACGGCGGCATGTTGGCGAAGAACTCCGCCACCTGATCGCGCCGCAGCTGCTTCTTCACCACGGCCTTGCCGCGGCTATTAACGCCGTGCACCTGGAACAGGTTCTTCGCCAGGTCGATCCCGCATGTCGTAACGTTCATGGCGGACGCTCCTCTCGGTTCCGGTAGTCATGTAGTACTACCCCGGGCACGCTGATGCCAGTTCGAGTGGGGGCGTCCATTCCTACAGGGACCTCCGTCGTGGTCAATAGGTCGGCGTGGTCAGTGGTTCGCTCCTGTCAAGCGAGACGGGGCCGGCGGGTCGAACGAGGAAAGACTGCTCATCTACAGGCGGCCTTGTTGTACGACAGACGTCGTGCGGGCCCAGATACGAACCGCTCAGCAGGGCTCCATTCATTGCACGGGGTAGCGAATTGCCCACTGGAATGGACACGAGCTTGCCTGCTGCCGGTCTTACCTGTTCAACGTACCTTCGCCTCGAGTCTTACAGGACGGTAATGGCGCGATGCCTCAACTGGCGAGCCCGTCTGGGGCGCATTGCTGGCCGCTGGGCTTGACGCTCACATGGTGACAGTTGAAGCGCTGCTCCCTGGTGAGCATGGCCCACAGGATCCTGGCGTTCTTGTTGGCCAGCGCGACGGCGGCCTTCTGCCAGCCCGATCTGTCGCATAGGCGCTGGACCCAGCGTGAGATTGGGTCATCACGTTTGTCAGCCGACAAGACAGCGGATCTTGCGCCCTGGATCAGCAGCGACCTGAGGTACATGTCACCCCGCTTGGTGATGCCTCCGAGGCACGTCTTGCCGCCGCTGGAGTTCTGCTTTGGGGTGAGGCCAAGCCAAGCACCGAACTGTGCCGCGTTGCGGAACTGCTTGAAGTCTCCGACGGTGGCAACGAGCGCGGATGCCGTGATAGGGCCGATTCCCTTGACCTGAGCGGCACGCCGGACCTGCTGGTCATCCTTGTTGTGAGCAGCAATTCGCTGATCGCACCAGGTGATGTGCTCATCAAGCTCTCGCCAACGGTCCGCCGCACGTTGAACAACGAGGCGTGCCATGCTGGCGATCTCGTTGGTTGCGTCCTCGATGACCTCGATGAGGCGCTCTCGCAGAACCTTCGCACTCTGCGGCAGCACGACACCAAACTCACTGAGCAGGCCGCGGATCTGATTGATGCAGGCGGTTCTCTCTTCCTTCAGGCTTTCTCGTAGTCGATGCACGCAGAGCATGCCTTGCTGCGCCACCGTCTTGGTCGGCACAAAGTGCATGTGGGGTCGTGAAGCAGCCTCGCAGATGGCCGCGGCGTCATTCGCATCGTTCTTGCCACCGCGACCTTGCACCCTGTACGGGGTGACGAGCTGCGATGGAATGATGCGTGCATCCAGCCCCATGGCGATGAGCTTGCGGCTCCAGAAATGGGCACCAGAGCAGGCTTCCATGGCGACAAGGCAGTTCGCGGGTAACTGGGAGCACCATTCCGCGAACTTGCCTCGTGGTAACGCACGGGTCGCAATTACCTTCCCAGCCGCATCGACGGCGTGCACATGGAGCACATTCTTCGCCAGGTCAACACCTACTCGTACGATGTCGCTCATGGAGATCTCCAACGGCTGGTTGGGGCAGCTGCCGTGGCGCCATGGTGGCATCAACCGCAGCCGCAGGGTCTAGGAGGTCCCTTCGTATTCATTACCCCTGTCTCGATGGCCCTGGAAGCGGCCACCGCGCCCATGTGGCCGGCGCTGGGCGGCTTCAGGTATAGGTCCTCTACCTTGCCGATTACCGGCGCAGCCGGGCAGGGTGCCAGTGGCGGTTGCCGTAGCGGCACCAGTCCCTGCGGCCACGGCAGCGGCGCCACCGGCTCCGGCGCAGGACACATGTGCGCATGCCGGTTGCCCGAGAGTGCGCCAGGAGTGGTGACGGCTGCCACCGCACGCTACTTTCAGCGCCCGCCGCGCCAACAGCAAACCGTATCCACCCTGCAGTGAGGTATGCCCGTGAAGCGGCTGTTTCCGGTCAACGAAGCAATCATCGTCAAGCAAACTGCCGCCTTGAGGATCATTGGGGCGGACCTGGGCGGCCCATTGGGCGCGGTCTACATCGGCAACGGGGCCAACGGCCCCGCGGTGTTCTACGAGGACCGCCAGGGCAGCGAAGGCACCCGCTGCGCCTGTGATCTGCACAGCTCGTACTGGCAGCAGTGCCACGCAAAAGCGGCCGTCGCGGCGCTGCTGGTGCGCCTTGCCATCGACTCAAGCAAGGGGCCGACGTGACTGTCAGGCTCGTCCAGGCCAGCAAGTTTCTGAGCTTTGTGCTGCGTCACCAGCCACAGGCGATCGGTTTGACGCTGGACGCCGAGGGCTGGGGCAGCGTGGAGGGCCTTATCGCCGGTGCGGCTCGGGAGAGGCGGCAGCTCTCGCGCGAGTTCATCGAACAGGTCATTGCCACGAACGACAAGAAGCGCTTCGAGCTCTCGGCCGACGGCCTTCGTATCCGTGCAGTCCAGGGCCACTCGACGCCCAGCGTGCAGCGTCGGTTCGAGCCCGTGCAGCCGCCCGACGTGCTGTTCCACGGTACGGCTTCACGCTTCGTCGCCGCTATCAGCCGGCAAGGCATCAAGCCAGCCTCCCGGCACTATGTGCACCTCTCGACTGACGAGCAGACGGCCTAGGTCGTTGGTCTGCGTTACGGATTGCCTGTAGTGCTCGTGGTGGACGCTGCACGCATGCATGCATGCACAGCGCTTTGTTTTCCACCAGGCGGAGAACGGAGTTTGGCTAACGGCCAGGGTACCGCCGGCTTTCCTGCGCCGTGCCGGGTGAAGCGGTGAGATCCTGAACTGCGTACTGCCTTGGCTGGCCTATGCACGGGCAGTGGCTGCACGGCCACGCCCGGTCCTTTCCTCTCAGGGTGGAAGTGAAGCGGCGTACCGGCCTTGTGGCCTGGGAGCAGGGCAGCAAAGGTCACATCTTTTGAGATTCAGCCCCCATAACCCCAGCCACCGAACCTATGCCTATCAAAAGGTGTGACCGCCGTCCGGCTTGCTGCGCCAGATGGTCACACCTTTTGATAGAAGGTAGGGCTGCAAAGCCCAATAACGGTCACACCAGATCTTGATTTTGTGACCAATGCATGAGTCTATGGAGCAAAGGTGACATCTTTTGATAGCGAAACGGGGCGCGAGAGCGCATGGCGTCTCTCAGACAGCCCCTTTCAGAGCGCCTTGACACCACTGAACACCGTGCTTTGCTTCATTGGTCACACCTTTTGAGAGCGGCAGCACTCCAGCAGGCAAGCCATGGTCACACAGACTCCAATTGTTGTGACCTTGAAGCTGTTTAGAGATCCCAAAGGTCACAGGTTTTGAGAGACGGCCTGCTAGGCGCGATGCACGAGCCGACTCAACTTGGCGAGCCCGCTGTGCACGGGTCCCGGCACGGGCTTCATGCCATCTCAAGACCGACCCTCCTTGTTATCCACAGCGGCACATCGCCCAGTGCTTAGCGGTCTCTCATATCCAGAGACCGTTGCTCTCAAAAGGTGTGACCGTTCTCTCATATCCACAGACCTGAACAATCAAATCCTGTGACTTTCACTATCAAAAGATGTGACCATGTCAGCTGTAAGCTATTGATTTTGAAAAGAAATCTGCGCCGTAAAAGTATTAAAAACAGAAAAGGTTCTTTAAAGGCAAAAACACGCCGTTGTCACAAAAGCCGATAAATGGAAGGAGAACTATCAGGGGCAACGGTTACACTGGCCTCTTGGCATGTGACCATAGAGAGGACGACTCGGTGAGCAACAATGCTTCAGATCAAGCCGCATCGGCTTCCGAAAGCTTGTTGGCTGTCGCCGAAGTACGCGCCCCACGTCAGGACTTGTTCCGCAAGACGGTCTACGTCGTGCATAGCCGACCGCGGGAGCCACTTACCCTTGTGCAGCGCAAGCTGGCCAACGCTTGGCTAAAGTTCGCAATCGAGCACAAGCCTGATCCAAAGGGCTGGTGGAAAATTCCTCTTTCGCGGTTGCGCGAAGATATTGCCTTTCCATCGACCAATACTGGGCATTTGAAGGATGCAGCCCGCAAGCTCATGCAGATCGTGTTTGAGTGGGACGTGCTGGCCCCAGAAGGCAAACGTGTGGAGTGGGTTGCTCAAGTACTGTTCCCTGCGGTAGCCATATCGGATGGATATATCCGCTTCAAAATCAGTGATGACATATATCAGGAGCTGCCTCGCCCCGAGGTATACGCTCTCATCGATATGGCGGTGATGCGTCGGTTCAACACCGCGGTCGCAATGCAGATATGGGAATTTTGTGTCCGATTTGAGAACATCGGGCGTACGTCGTCGCTTCCCTGGGAAGAATTTAGGGATTCGGTGTTGGGTGCTGCCGAGAAATCTTCATTCGGACAGTATAAGGTCCTGAAATCGCGCGTACTGAACAAAGCTGTCAAGGAAATTAATGAATGCTCGAATCACGAGGTCGAGCTGGTTGAGCACAAGAGTGGTAAGAAAGTCGAGGCGATTCAATTTCTGGTCCGCAACAAGGACCGCGCGCCTCAAGCGAACGGTGACATGCAGCGCCTGATGCAACGCATGGGGCATCTCGGCCTACCAGGGACAGAAGCCAAGCGGCTGCTTGCGCGGTACTCGACGGAGAACATCGACGACGCTCTCCAATACACCGAGCTGCGCCAAGCCGATGACAAGCAGCCTCCGTTGGAACAACCTGCTGCTTACTTCCGCAAAGCCCTAGAGCAGGGCTATGGAAGGCGCGCAGCTGAAAATCAGCAACCAAGCAAAGCAGCCGGCGCCAAGCAGGAAAAGCAGTTCGATATCCAGGCTGAGTTTGATCAGAATCGCCGCGAGGAAGCTCGCTCGTACTACGGTGAGCTGACCGCGAGCGAGAAGAAGGCGCTGATAGAGCGATATAACGCCCAACAAGAACATCCGCAGCTGTGCATTAAGACGCGCATCACAAAAATTTCGGAGATTGCGTTCATGAACTGGCTGGCACGGGATACTTGGGGTGAGCCGTCAGCTCAAGATATGCTTGATTTTTCAGTGAAGCTCTTGGCGAAGGCTAGGAGGTAGGATTTTCTTAGATCGAAGATTTAGTACTTAAGCGACCTGGCCTGCTGACTCGCATTCGAAGTGGGCCTTGGTACGCAGTATCAAGTGCGTTTGAGCGTCGATTGCCGATGCGCAGAAACAGATGCGTTCTGCATCGGGCGCTAATGGCGTTGTAGATCGGCTGTCTTCTGGCGGTCACGACGCGCTTTTCGAACGCATGGACGCCGGATCTCAGCGCAGAACGCTGAGATGCCCAAGTCACACCTGACCAACTGGGGATCCGGGCAGCGGACTGTCTGGAATCAGCAGTTCCTGTTATCAAAAAGTGTCACTTTTGGGGATGCGTTCGCAACCAATCCTTGAGTGCCTCGTTCATGCGTGTCTGCCAGCCCTCGCCGCCAGCGCGGAACGCCTCGATTACTTCTGGGTCGTAGCGCACCGTCACCGCCTGCTTGCGCGGCGCCTTCTGCGGGCCACGCTGGCCAGGGCGGCGCTTAAGGGCTACCAAGCCCTCGTACACCTGAGGCGGCAGAACCTCCTTGGCTGGGCGCGCTTGCTTGAACCACGCGTCGTCGAGCTCCGGGTTGTCGGGGTCCGCCGCGATGCCGGCATTGATGGCGGCTTCTTCTTCAGGCGTTGGCACGATGGTGCCGGGCTTAAGTTTGGGCATAGCGCTTCACCTCTCGCGGGTTGGCCTTGCGCAAGCTGATAAGTCGAACCGCAGTGTCGCGCAAGGTGAAGACCATCACGTACAGACGCAGCCCGATGTAGCCCATGGCTCGGAACCTCGTCTCCCCGTAGCGCTTGCGGTCGTCCAGCTCAATGACAGCGGTCTCCCATTCGAAGCTTTCGGCTTCGTGGAACCAGACCCTGTGGCGGGCCACGTTGGCAGCCAGCTTGGCAGGATCGTGCTCATAGTGCATGAGCTTAATGTAAATGCAAAAAGCTCGCTTGAGGAGCTTTTTGTAGTTACGTGTATCCGCTGGCACGCAGCTGCATTCAGCCCATCAGAGGTATCAGACACTGGCATTTGTGGCCGGCACTTCCTTTTCAGCATTAGCTTGGTACTGCTGGCCAATCTGCGCGCGGCGTACGACACGTCACAGCGACTCCACCAGACATGTAGGGTCGCCCCGATTTGCGTCTTGGTGCTCCTACGCAGCGCCCTGTAAGAGGCACCAAGCCAGTCATATATACAACATACCGGGAACACTAACGAAAACCAGTCATCTCGACCTCGCTGCGTTGTTGTTGGAGGGATAAGGGAAGACCGCAGCCTCTGCGCTGTTGGCTGTTCTGGCCGCTGAAGGATAGGAAGGGGACACCCGCTTTTCTGCTCAGCCTTTGCCTTCCTCGCAGTTCTGGTTCCGTTGAACCAGTTTGAAGCCCTCCCAGTTTCTCTTACGTGTGCCGTGGCTTTGAGAGGAGTCAGGGGAAGACAGACCCGCCCTCAGCTCGCTCTCTGTGACCGGCTTTCCCGTGGGAGGGTGTAAGGGAGGAGGAGGGGGTGGGAGGGGGAGAGGAAGTGGTTGGGGCGAGGGGGGGGGTCAGGTATGTTGTGCGCTTTGATGGAGTTCACTGCCCTTTTCGCGTGGCGGCTTTCGCCGCGTACTTGGCTGCCACCACAGGTCCAGCGCGTCGCGTGCTCGCCACCCGCTGCTACGCGTTCAACAAACGCCCCCAGGAAGACTTGGTGTCCTGCGTCCCCGCACCGGATCTGACCTGGAGGCACCCGACGCCGACATCGGTACTGGAAAACGAGGGACCATGCATCTGAGCGCCTCGCCTGGCGGGCAGCTCCCTCGGCTGTCTCCAGCACGCCGGCGGTGTAGTGAGCTATACGAGATCCGTCCCCGCGTACAGCGCCTGCAAGGCAATAGGCCCGCCGCCCAACCAATCCACCGCAGGCAGTGCCTCCCCAGCCGCGTAGGCCATCGGCGGCTGGTGGCCAATGGCATCGCGCCCATACACCTCAACACGCTGCTCGTCCTGGCTGATGATCCAGTAAGCACGCAGCCCCGGCAGTTTGCGGTACGCCGCCAGTTTCTCGCGGCGGTCGGTGGCAGCGGTCGAGTCGCTGAGAACTTCCACCACCAGCACCGCGTCGTGTGCCACGCGCTCGCCCGCAGCGACGCCGGCGTCGCAGACGACGAACACATCGGGGTAGTAGACGCTGTCTGCCGCCTGCACGTGCAGCTTCACGTCGTTGATGAAAACCTGGCACGGCGTGCCGTCGAGCCGATCGGCCAGCACGCGCGCGACGTTGAACGCAATGCGGTTGTGGCGCATCGTGCCCCCCGTCATCGCATACACCTGTCCGGCCACGTACTCGTGGCGAAGTGGTGCGGTTTCCTCGCGCGCGAGGTAGTCGAACAGGTGAATCGGGGCCTGCAGCGGGTGAGCCATAGAGGTGAGTTTTCTGTGCGGCTCGATTGTGTCCCCGTCAGACGCCCT
Organism: Azohydromonas australica DSM 1124; assembly: GCF_000430725.1. GTDB lineage: Bacteria > Pseudomonadota > Gammaproteobacteria > Burkholderiales > Burkholderiaceae_C > Azohydromonas > Azohydromonas australica. The sequence goes on along the minus strand of NZ_KE387224.1, from coordinate 20,308 downwards.
GTAGTCACGCTTGGCCCGCAATCACACTGGCGACGCCGGCCAGCGCAGGCACTGCGCTGGCGAACTGCCAGGCTGCGGCAGCGTGGCGAGAATTCGAGCTTGTAGCTCGCACAGGGCACGCTGGCACCATGCGGTCGTCGAGATCGCGGTCTGCGGCCGGAGCTTGGCCATCGAAACTGGCGAGGTGCCCCGCCAGCGCCTTCGGAGCCGCCCTCGGCGCTTTTCCCTCCGTGCCGTGATCCGTAAACAGCCGCACCGTCTCTTGAACTGCGGCTGTTCTCTTTGTCGTCCGGCTCCCTGGTCTTCCCATGGGAAAACCGGCGAGCGTAGGCTCGACCACCGATGCAACGTATGCAGATGGTGCACCGTGAGCCCGGATCCACAGCTGGCTGCCTGGCGTCTGGCCCGCGCCGGGAAGTGGGAGCGGTTCGAGCGCGTGCTGCGCAAGTCGCCTGCCGCGCGCACGTTCATCCGGATGCTGCCGTACCAGATGTACTTTGACGGCTACCAGCGCGCGGAGCACATCGCGCGCGTGATCGAGGAGCAGGAGCGGGCGCGCAGTGGTGTTGGCGAAAGCCAGTGGCCGCGCATCATCGCTGTCGATGCTGCCGGCATGACATCAGGAAAAACAGGCGGCGGAACGCAGGAGCCAACCCGATAGATCACGCACGGCAAGGCGCATCCGCAGCCCCGGATCATCTGTGATGGGCCGGACGGTCTTTTCACTGCTCCCGCCACGCCGTTGAACAGGGCCTCTCTGCCACGCACGGTGAGTTGGAAGGCCGGTTGTCTGCCAGTCTTTTCTCTGCCGACCACGGTCGCCCACTCACGACCACGACTTGCCCGTCGAGTTCGAGGCAGGTCTGTCGACGGCTTCGACCACGACACTCAGCCTGGCAGCCACTTCGTCCATCAGGGCTGCAAGCTCCAGCGCCTTGCTGACAAAGGACTCCTCTTGCAGGGTCGCAGCCGCTTCCAGCGCAGCAACAACCGACCGGACGTGACCGCCATTTCCTTGGTCAGGAACGCTCGGTAGGCCGTGGCGTCCTCGGTGGACAGCGACGACAGCGCCACGCCGCGCTCGACGACGGCCCAGAGGATTAGGCGCTCGGCTTCCTTCTTGTAGGCGCGGCGCATGGCCTCGGACTCGTGGCGTTCCAGCCAGGGCTGCACAGCGGCGTAGTCGTCACCGGCGTCGAGCGCGCAGCCTTCGTGCGGGGCGCGCAAACGTTCTTGCAAGCCGTTGAGCTCCTGCGGCATCAAGATGCGCTCCCACGGCTGCACGTCTGTAGGCCGGCGCCGCTACCAGCACCCATGCCCGCTCGGAGAACTCGGGATTTGCAGCAAAGAAGACGTCCAAGTGCTGTGCGCCGGCAGCGTCCAGACCGGGCGGCATGGCCGTCCACCAGCGCCGGCGTTAAAGCAGCACTCGATCGTCGATCCCGGCACGCGGTCCCTGTTCCAGCGCCATATCGCTGAAATTGCGCCGCTGGAAGCTCGGTGTTGCACGGCTGTCCAGGCGAGGCAATCGCCACTAACGGCATCAGTGCCAATATAGTGGACGAAGACAACGAAATGAAATACAGTGTCCACCAAGGCGCTGGACAGGCTGGCGTCACCTTCTGGGATGCGGGCATGTTCAAACGGATGCATCGGTGGATAGGGCTTGGAGCGTTGCTGTGTGCCGGCTGGGCCTACGCGGCCTTTCCGGCCAAGCCAATAACTCTCGTTGTTCCCTTTCCGGCCGGCGGGCCGGCTGACGTGATGGGCCGCTCACTGGCCCGCGCCATGAGTGAGCGCCTGGGTCAGCAGGTCATCGTCGAGAACAGGCCAGGGGCGGGCGGTGCGCTGGGCATCGCCGCGGTCGCGCGCTCCCCTGCCGACGGGTACACCATGAGCATGGCTGGCACCGGTGCGATGGTGTATGCGCCTTTCATCGTCCAGAAGATGCCTTTCGATCCGCTCAAGGGCGTGACGCACCTGGGCACCATGGTCAGGACTCCCAATGTGCTGGTCGTGAAGATGAACTCGGGGATCGAGACCCTGTCCGACCTTGTGGTTCGCGCCAGGGCTGAGCCTGGCAAGCTCCGCATTGCCGTCGCGGGCATGGGCAGCAGTACACATGTCGTGGGCGCGCTGCTGCAGAGCGAAGCCGGCATTCGCCTCAACGTGGTTCCGTACAAGGGTGCCGCACCTGCGGTGCAAGATCTCATCGGCGGCCACGTGGACATGTTCATCGCTGAAGTTCCCGCCGTGGCGCACTTCATCAAAGCTGGCACCTTGCGCGGACTGCTTGTCACCGACACAAAACGCCTGTCCTTGCTGCCGGAAGTGCCTACCGCAGCGCAGAGCGGTGTGCCGAAGCTGCTGGCCGACGGCACCTACGGCGTGATTGCACCACCTGGCTTACCTGCCGACGTGGCGGCCAAACTTGCCAATGCCGTTGCCGATGCTGTGTCTTCCTCCGACGTGAGCGGCAAATTCGCCAAGCACGGTGGCATCGCGCAGCCCGGAACTCCCGGCGCCTACCGCGCCTTGCTGGAGTCGGAACAGCGCCGGTGGGCTCCGGTGATCAAGGCAGCAGGCATCACGGCCGAGTAGCTGTCCAACCCTGGTGGAACCTCACATCATGAACATCAAGACCCGTATTACCGAGCTGCTCGGTATCCGCTATCCCATTGTCCAGGCTGGCATGAGCTGGGCGTCATCGAGCGCGCTGCTGGCCGGCACCGTGTCCAAGGCCGGCGGGCTGGGCGTCATCGCCGCAGGGCCGATGCGGCCAAATGACCTGCGATGTGCGATCCATGAAGTGCGCCAGATCACGGATCAACCGTTTGCCGTCAACGTCGCGCTGTACAACAAGCGCGCCGCGGAACACCTGGACATCGTCCTAGAAGAGCGGGTGCCCATCCTCATCGCCTCGCAAGGCGGTCCCAAGGAGCACCTGCCCCGCTTCAAGCAAGCCGGCGTCAAGTGGATTCACGTCGTCGGTCACCCGGATCATGCCCGCAAGGCGCAGGCGGCCGGTGTGGACGCGCTCATCGTTGTCGGTACCGAGGCCGGTGGCCACCCGCCGCCCAATGGCACCAGCACGCTCGTGATGGTGCGCTTGATCGCCCAGGCGGTGGACATTCCGATCATTGCCGGTGGCGGTGTTGTCGATGGCGCAGGCGTTGCCGCCATGCTGTGCCTGGGTGCTGACGCAGTGCAAATGGGAACCCGCTTTCTGCTCACGCCTGAAGCGTCATTGCACCCTGCCTACAAGCAGAAGGTGCTTGAGGCCGGGATCGGAGGCACAACCCTCGTGGGACCTCGCAGTTTGCCGATACGTGCGGTTCGCAACGAATTCACGCAACAGTACGAGGTAGCCGAATTGGCCGGACAACCTGGTGAAGAACTCAACGCGATCTTTGGTAGCAGCTCGCTGAAGATGGCCGCCCTGGAAGGGAATATCGAGCAGGGAAAGGTCGAGGCCGGCCAAGGTGCGGCCCTTATCGACGAGCTCGTTCCCGCTGCCGAGCTGGTGGAGCGCATCGTGCAGGAGACGTGCGATGCGATGGAACAACTGTGGACCAAGAGGGGCTGAAAACCATGGACGACCTGCTGATCAACGACGAAGGCAACGTGCGCGTACTGCGCATGAACCGGCCGGACAAGCGCAACGCGCTCAACAACTCGCTTACCCGCGGCTTGGTCCAGGCACTGGCCCAGGCGGAAGCTGACGAGGGTGTGCACTGTGTCGTGCTCACCGGCAACGGGGCAGCGTTCTGCGCCGGCGCCGATATCTCGGAGTTCAAGGACCTGACGCCGGATCAGATGCACCGGGTCGATGAACGCGCCGAGCTGACGATGCAGCTGCATCTGAGCTTCTCGCGCATGACCAAGCCCGTGATCGCTGCCATCAATGGTTTTGCAATGGGCGGTGGAGCCGGGCTGGCCATCGCCTGCGACATGGCGCTGGCGGCCCGGTCGGCACGGATCGGGTATCCGGAAGTCAAGCACGGCATCGTGGCGGCAATCGTGCTGCCCAACCTCACGCGCCAGATTGGACGCAAGGCGGCGTTCGAGCTGGTGGCGACCGGCGAAGCGGTCAATGCCGAGCGTGCGCTGGCGCTGGGCATGGTGAACGCGGTTTACGACGACGATCGGCTGATGGAGGAGGCCGTCGCGTTGGCGTCGCGCCTGGCTGCCGTCAGCCGTCCGGCCATGGCCACCACCAAGCAGGTGTTTCACCAGGTGGTCGATCTGCCGCTGGCCCAGGGGCTGGAGATCGGCCGCGAGGCCAACAAGCGCATGCGCAGCTTCGTGCGCACCGAGCGCTGAGGGCGAACACCATGGCAAGACCGCTGGAACACATCACCATCCTGGATTTGTCGCGCGTGCTGGCATGCCCCTTCGCCTCGATGATCATGGCGGAGCTCGGCGCAACAGTGATCAAGGTGGAGCAGCCCGGCTCGGGCGACGAAACCCGCAGCTTCGAGCCCAAGGTCGAGAGCGATGCCGGTGTGGAGAGCGCCTACTACATGGCGTTCAACCGCAGCAAGCAATCGATCACGGTCAATCTGCGCAGTGCGCAGGGCCAGCAGATCGTGCGTGACCTGGCAGTCGGGGCTGACGTCGTGATCGAGAACTTCCCGGTAGGCACGCTGGATCGCTACGGTCTGGGTGCCGAAGCGCTGCGTGCCGTGAACCCGCGCCTGGTCTATTTGTCGTGCACGGGCTTCGGACAAACCGGCCCCTATGCGCCGCGCAAAGGCTACGACACGGTGTTCCAGGCCATGGGGGGAATCATGAGCCTCACCGGCGAGCGTGGTGGCGGGCCGGTGAAGCCCGGACTGCCTGTGGCCGATCTGACTTCGGGGCTTTGGGCCGTGATTGCCGTGCTGTCGGCACTGCAGGGCCGCAGTGCATCGGGGCAGGGCTGCCACATCGACCTGTCGATGTTTGACGCGCAGGTCAGCCTGCTGACGCTGGCAGCAGCCCGCTGGTTTGCACTGCACGAGGTGCCGCCGCGCCTGGGGACCGAGCACCCCGGCCGTGTGCCGTCGGCCAGCTTTCAGGCGCGGGGCGGTCGCTGGCTGCATATCACCGCCAGCGACCAGCACTGGACCCCGCTGTGCGAGGTACTGGGCCTGTCCGCCTGGGGAGCTGACCCTGGGCTGAACACGAATGCCGGGCGCGTGCAGCGTCGCGACGAGGTGATGCAGCGCCTGGGCGAAGCCGTGGCTGGGCACGACCGCGATGCGTTGTGCGATGCGCTGGAGGGGGCCGGGGTGCCGGCCGGCCCCATCAAGGCCGTCGACGAGGTGCTGGCTGACCCTCACGTCCAGGCCCGCGGCATGGTCAGCCACTTCGACCATCCGGCAATCGGCCGCTTTCCGGCGCTGCCGGTGCCACTGCGTTTCAAGGGCTGGGACAACCCGCAGGTGAGCCGGCCGCCGCTGCTGGGTGAGCACACGGACCAGCTCCTGCAACAGCGGCTTGGCATGGATGCGCGGCGTGTGGCCGAGCTGCGTGAACTCAAGGCAATCTGAGGTTTCGATGAACGACACGACACAGTCCGCGGTGCTGTATGCCGTGGAGGGTGGCATTGCCACCATCATGCTCAACCGGCCCGAGAGCCGAAATGCGCTCAACCTGGCGATGTGCGAAGGGCTGCTGGCCGCGGCCCTTGCAGCAGCTTCCGACCCTGAGGTCCGCCTGGTTCTGGTACGAGGCGCTGGTGCTGCCTTCTGTGCAGGCGCGGACCTCAAGGAGCGCAAGACGATGGACGAGGCGCAGGTGCTCGCGCGGCGAATGCGCGGCTTCTTTGCCTACGAGGCTTTGGAGTCGTTGCCCATGCCGGTAGTGGCTGTCGTGCACGGTGCGGCAGCCGGTTCCGGGGTGGAGATCACCGCGGCCTGCGACTTCGCGCTGGCCACACCCGAGGCAAGTTTCTGGACCCCGGAGGCCCAGTGGGGCACGGTGGGTGCGACGCAGCGGCTGTCGCGCATCGTCGGCAAGCGCCTGGCCAAGGACATGATGTTCACCGGCCGGCGCCTGAACGCGCAGCAGGCGCTGGAGGCCGGTCTTGTCAGCCGGGTGGTGGCAGCGGACAGGCTGGAGCAGAAACTCGCCGAGATGACGGCTGCCATGGTCAAGGCGCCGCCGCTGGCCATGCGGCTGGCCAAGCGGTGCATGGACCGCGGCGTCGAGCTCGGGCCCCGTGGAGCGCTGGCGGAGGAACTGCTGGCCATCGAGGAAAACCTGGCACGCACGGACTGGCGTGCCGGCATTGGCGGATTCGGAGATAAGAAATGAGTTGGCAACCCCATACCCTTGGCACGGTTCTGGAGCAACAGGCACTCCAACGCAAGGACGCCCGGGCACTCGTGACGCCCACTGCGGCGGTGACGTGGCAGACGCTGTCTGCCCAGGCCCAACGCGTTGCAAAGGCGCTGCTGGCGCGCGGCGTGCGACGCGGCGACTTCGTCGGCCTGCTGTGCGGCAACGATGAGCACTGGGTCGCCAGCTTCTATGGCGCGGCATTGATCGGCGCTGTCACGGTGCCAGTCAACACGCGCTTCAAGGCTGACGAGATCCTTTACTGCATGCGCCAGGCCGACGCGAAACTCCTGATCCTGGCCGACCGGTTTCTGAAGATCGACTTCATCGGCTTCCTGCGCCAGGCAGAGCCCGCCATCGACACGCAGCTGCCCGGCAGCGCGCTGCCCATGCTTCGTGACGTGGTGGTCGTTGGCAACGACGTGCCTCCCGCGGCGACGAGTTGGGAGCGTTTCCTGCAAGGTGGCGACCATGTGTCGGATGCCGAGCTCGCCGAAGCGGCGCACTTGGTCACGCCGCAGGAGCTGTTGCTGATCCAGTTCACCTCCGGGACGACAGCACATCCCAAGGGCGTGATGCTCACCCACGACAACATGCTGCGCAATGCCGCTGCCGTGGGACAGCGGCTGGGCATCGAGGCCGAAGATTGCTACTTCAACTGCCGTCCGTTCTTCCACGTCGCCGGATCCACGCTGTCGCTGCTGTGTGCGCTGTCGGCGGGTGCGTGCATTGCCACGCTGCCCACATTCGAAGCGGGTGCCGCACTGCGCATGCTGCACGAGGAACGCTGCACCTTCATCTCCGGCAACGACACGCTGTTCCAGATGCTGATGGCCCATCCGGACTTCGACCGCAACAAGCTGCACCTGCGCGGCGGCTGGGCGGCCGCTGGGCCGGACACCATGCGCCGAATCATCGACGGGATGGGTATCAGGCAGATCTGCTGGGCCTATGGCCTGTCGGAAGCATCGCCCAATGTCGTGATCAACGACTGGCGTGACGACGAGGCGCTGCGCGTGGCCGGACTGGCGTTGCCTCACGAGGGTGTTGCGGTGCGCATTGCCAACGAGGCGACCGGCCAGGTCTGCGAGACCGGTGATGTGGGCGAGATCCAGGTCAAGGGCTGGGGCGTGATGCAGGGCTACTACAAGCTGCCCGAGGCCAATGCCAAGGTCTTCACCGTCGACGGCTGGCTGCGCACCGGCGACCTCGGCGCGCTGCGTCCGGACGGAAGGTTGCGGCTGGTTGGTCGGCTCAAGGACGTGTTCCGTGTCGGCGGCGAGAACGTCGCGCCGGCAGAGGTGGAGCAGGTGCTGCTGTCGCATCCGGCCATAGCACTGGCCCAGGTGGTGGGGGTGCCCGATGCACGGCTTGGCGAGGTGCCAGCTGCCTTTGTGACGCTCAAGCCCGGAGCGGCGCTTGACGAGCAGACGCTGCTGTCCTGGGGGCGGCAGCGCATGGCCAACTTCCGCGCACCACGCTACGTGCAGGTGGTGCAGGACTTCGAGAGCATCGGTATGACCGCAAGCGGCAAGATCCAGAAGAACAAGTTGCGCGACCACGCCATCAGGGCGTTCGGTATCGGCGCGGCAATGGCAGGAGGTGTGGCATGAAGCCCGATGTGGTGCTGTGCGAGTGCTTTGCCCGTGATGGGTTGCAGCATGAACCGAACATCGTGCCGACCGAGCGCAAGGTCCAACTGGTTGAGCGTTTCGCGTCGCTCGGGTTCTCGCGCGTCGAGGCGACGTCCTACTCGAACCCGAACGTGGTGCCGCAGTTCGCAGACGCGAGCGCACTGCTGCAGAGGCTGCCGCGGCGCGAGGGAGTCATGTACAAGGCAACCTGCGCCAACGTGCATGCCGTGCAACGCGCCCTGGCGGATCTGGAGGCTGGCTTCGGCGCCAATGAGATCAGCCTGCTGGTGTCCGCGTCGGACTCGCATTCGCAGCGCAATCTCAAGCGCTCCCGTGTCGCGCAATGGGACAACATCCGGGACATGGCTGCAGTGGCTCGCGGCCGGTTCCGCCTGATCGGTACCGTGTCGGTCGCGTTCGGCTGCCCGTTTGAAGGCGCCGTGGATCACGAGGAAGTGCTGCGCGACGTCGAGCGCTTCGCGGCGCTGGGCGTCGAGCACGTGACATTGGGCGACACCACCGGCATGGCCACGCCGGCCACCGTGCGGAGTTTGTTCAAGGCCATGCGCGCACGCGCTCCTAACGTAACGCCCATTGCCCATTTCCATGACACGCGCGGTACCGGATTGGTCAACTACGTCGCCGCGCTGGACGCGGGCGTGACGCACTTCGACTGCGCCATCGGCGGTGTGGGCGGGCATCCGGCCAAGGTGCAGTACGGCGGCGGCCATACCGGCAACGTCTGTACCGAGGACTGGGTGGGGCTGCTGGAATCCATGGGTGTGCACACCGGCATCGACCTGGATGGTTTGCTGGAGACGGCCAAGTGGTGCGAGCTGGTACTGGACCGGCCACTGCAAAGCCGCGTGCTGCGCAGCGGATTCAATCCGCTGCAACCGATGGAATCGATGGAATCGATGGAATCGAGGAGCTTGTGATGGGGATCAGTGCGGACTACATCGTGGTAGGTGGGGGGTCAGCGGGGTGCGTGATCACGAACCGGCTGGTATCGGCAGGCAGGAGCGTGCTGCTGCTGGAGGAGGGCAAGGCCGACAACCATCCCTTCATCCACATCCCGGCGACCTTCGTGCGCGTGATCGGATCGCAGCGGTCTTTCATCTACGAGACGGAGCCCGAGCCCGGCGCCAACAACCGCGTCCTGACCGTGCCTCAGGGACGTACGCTCGGCGGCGGCTCTTCTCTGAACGCCATGCTCTACATCCGCGGGCAGGCCGAGGACTACGACACCTGGCGCGACCTGGGCTGCGACGGCTGGGGTTATAGCGACGTGCTGCCGGTGTTCCGGCGCAGCGAGGGCAACGAGCGGCTCAGCGGACGCTTTCATGGCTCCTCGGGGCCGCTGCGGGTATCGGACCCGCGGTACCGCCATCCGATCAGCCGTGCCTGGGTGCGCGCCGCGCAGGAGGTGGGCTATCCCTACAACGACGATTTCAACGGCGAGAAGCAGGAAGGAGTTGGCTTCTTCCAGACCACGACGTTCGACGGCCGGCGCGGCTCAACAGCGGCCACCTACCTCAAGGCTGTGCGCGCCAATCCACTGCTGACCCTGCACACCGAGTGTCGTGTCCTCGGGCTGGTCATGAAAGGCCGCGAGGTCACGGGCGTGCGCTTCCAGGCCAAAAATGGATCGGTGCAGGAGGCCCGTGCGACGCAGGAAGTGATCCTTTCAGCAGGCGCGATCGGGACACCCAAGGTGCTGATGCTCTCCGGCGTCGGGCCCGCCAACGAGATCGTCCGACACGGCATTGCCGTCGTGCAAGACTTGCCGGGTGTCGGGGCCAACTTCCAGGACCACGTTGCTGCATCGGTCTATGGCGTGACCGACCGGCCGATCTCGATGATGGACGAGGACAAGGGTCTGCGTGCCGCTCGCCACGGGCTGCAGTACCTGCTCACGCGCACGGGACTGCTGACTTCCAACGTGGTCGAAAGCGGGGGCTTCATCGACACGGCCGGCACCGGGCGTCCCGACGTACAGATCCACGTCACCCCGGCGCTGGTCAGTTCGGAAGAGCGCAAGTCGATGGGGCGCCACGGCGTGTCGATCAACCCCTGCGTTCTCCGGCCGACTTCCCGCGGAAAGATCTCGCTGCGCAGCGGCAATGCCGCCGACCGTGTCGTCTTCGTGGCCAACAACCTCACCACGACCGAGGACGTGCAGACGCTGCTGCGTGGCTTGAAGGCGTCACGCAGGATCCTGCGTGCACCGTCGATGCGGGAGTTGGGCTTCACCGAGCTGGCGCCGAGCAAGGACGACATGCTCACGGATGACGCGCTCGAGCGGTATGCCCGCGAAGCCGTCAAGACGGTCTACCACCCTTCGGGCACCTGCAAGATGGGCAAGGACCAGATGGCGGTGGTGGATCCAAAGCTGCGCGTCATCGGGCTGGAGAGGCTGCGAGTGGCCGACGCCTCGGTCATGCCCACCCTCGTCAGCGGAAACACCAACGCACCCTGCGTGATGATTGGCGAGCGTTGTGCTGACTTCATCCTTGGCCTCGACCAAGCGACAGCGCAACCGGTCACGGCCACCTGTTCCACGACGGTGCCCCAGCCGGCGCACCAGGAGCGCGTCAGCCTGCACCAACCAATTCGTTGAGACGCGACACGAGGTAACGCACCTCGTCCATGTCGACACCGCCAGCGGCCGCCTTGGCGGCTGTCTTGGCGCCTGACGGCACGGCCACATCCTCATCCTGGGCCTCGCCCGCTGCGATCTGCCGCTCCTCTTCAAGCACGCGCTTGGCACTGACCGTCAGCGCGCCGAGCATGTCCATCAACTGCTTGCGCTGCTCCGCTGATAACGGGCTCAGCAGCCGCTCGTTGCGTGCCAGGGCGTCTGCAAACACGGTTTCGTACAGCGCATGCCCTTCCTCGGAAAGGCGCAGCGTGACGCCCCGCGCATCCGTATCACTGCGCTCGCTGAGGACCAGCTTGCGCTCAATCAGGCTGGAGAGCGTGCGGCTGGCGTAACTCTTGTCCATGCCTGTGCGGCGAGCCAGCTCCTTCAGGGACAGCGGCGCAAAGCCGCCCAGCATGGCAATGGATCGCCATTCCAGCAGGGTCAATCCGAACTTGCGCTCAACCCTCAACGATGCACTGGCTGCTGATAGGCCAGCCAGGGAGTGCAGTCGCGATGACAGCAGGTCGGTGATCACCTTCGGTGCCGACGTGGAACGTTTGGATCCACTCATGGAATACCCGATGGTTGTTGTCTCTGTCCACGATTTTAGTCCCAAATCCCTCAGTACCAATAAGCCTACCGTCTGATTGATAGTTGCTTAAGTCCACGAACAGGTGTACATTGAAAACCAATTTAGGACGACGGAGCGACATGCCATGTACACGAAGCTGGCCCTCTACATCGACGGTGAATGGCTTGCGGCGGCCAGCGGCGGCACACAGCCGGTGATCAACCCCGCCGACGAGTCGGTACTGGCTGAACTGCCGCTGGCTGGAGCCACCCAACTCGACTGCGCGCTCGCAGCCGCGCAGCGTGGCTTCAAGGTCTGGAAGCGGACCTCGGCGCACGAGCGCTATACCGCGCTGCGGCGGGTGGCGTCGCTGGTGCGTGAACGCCACGAGCGACTGGCCCAGGTCATGACGCTGGACCAGGGAAAGCCGCTGTCCGAGGCGCTGATGGAGGCCAAGGCCGCAGCTGACCACATCGAGTGGTATGCCGAGGAAGGCCGGCGCGCCTACGGGCGCGTGATTGCACCGCGCCAGGCCTCGGTGCGCGCCAGCGTTCTGCGCGAGCCGGTCGGTCCCGTCGCGGCGTTCACCCCCTGGAACTTCCCGATCAACCAAGCCGTGCGCAAGATCGCCGGTGCGTTGGCGGCGGGTTGCTCGATCGTCATCAAGGCGCCTGAAGAGACGCCGGGTGCCTGTGTCGAACTCGTGCGCTGCTTCGCCGACGCTGACTTGCCCAAGGGTGTCCTGAACCTGGTTTTTGGTGAACCGCAGAAGGTGTCGCAGCACTTGATCCCCTCACCGATTATCCGCAAGGTCTCCTTCACCGGCTCGGTGCCTGTGGGCAAGCACCTGGGCGCCATGGCGGCGCAGCACATGAAGCGCACGACCATGGAACTCGGCGGCCACGCGCCCTTTATCGTCTTCGCCGACGCCGACTTGGACTCCGCGGTCGCGGCCGCGGTGGCGCTGAAGCACCGCAACGCCGGCCAAGTGTGCGCAGCGCCTTCGCGCTTCTACCTCCACGAGGACATTCACGACCGGTTCGTCGACGCCTTCGTCAAGCGCTCCAGCACCCTGACAGTGGGGCCGGGCACCGACATGGCCAGCCAGATGGGGCCGCTGACCAAGCGTCCGCGTGTCGACGCGATGCAGTCGTTCGTCGACGACGCGCAGCAGCGCGGCGCACGGGTGCTGACTGGTGGCGCGCGATTGGAGCGCAAGGGGTACTTCTTTGCGCCCACCACGTTGGTGGACGTGCCCGACGATGCACGCGTTGCCCTCGAGGAGCCCTTCGGCCCAATTGCTCCGATGTTCCGCTTTGCCGCGTTCGACGAGGTGGTGGAGCGGGCTAACAGCCTGCCGTTTGGCCTGTCGGCCTTCGTGTTCACGCGCTCGCTCAAGACGTCGATCGACATTGCCGCTGAATTGGAGAGCGGAATGATCTCGATCAACCACTTTGGACTGGCCTTGCCGGAAACGCCCTTCGGTGGCGTGAAGGACAGCGGCCATGGCAGCGAAGGTGGCACCGAAGGCCTCGAGGCTTACCTGAACACCAAGTTCGTGTCCGAACTGGGCGTGTGACAACGCTTTTCTCATAGCGGCGCGGCGGCGCCGCCCACGACAAGGAGACATCATGAAGCTGCAAAGAAGATTCGCCATGCTGGGCATCGCTGGCTTCGCGCTGGGCGCATGTGGGCTGGTGCATGCCGATGCCTATCCGTCCAAGCCGGTGCGCATGGTGATTCCCTATGCGGCGGGCGGGCCGGTCGATGCGCTGGGCCGCGCGCTGGCCTCGCGCCTGTCGGCCGCCTGGGGTCAGCAGGTCATTGTCGACAACCGACCCGGCGGCAACGAGGTGATTGCCGCATCGCAGGTCGCAAAGGCCGGCGGCGACGGCTACACCTTGATGCTGGCAACCGACCCGACGCTGTCATTGAACCCGTACCTGTTCCAGAAGCTGTCGTACGATCCGATCAAGGACTTCACGCCCATCACGCGAGTGGCCATCTCCAACATGGCGCTGGTCGTCGCCAATTCGCTGCCGGCGAACACGCTCAAGGATTTCGTCGCGTACGTCCGCGCCAACCCGGACAAGGTCAGCTACGGCTCGTCAGGGGTCGGCAATGGGACGCACCTGTCCATGGCCTGGTTTGCCAAGGAAAACCAGCTCAACATGGTGCATGTGCCCTACAAGGGTCTGGCGCCTGCCTTGCAGGACATGCTGGGAGGCCAGGTCCAGGCCACCATCGGTGCCGTCTCGGTGGTGATGCCGTTCGTCGAGAGCGGCAAGATCAAGGTGCTGGCGATCTCGGGCGACAAGAGAGCGCAGAGCCTGCCCAACGTACCGACCTTCGCACAGGCAGGTTTTCCAGCCATGCAGGCCAGTTTCTATTACGGCTTGATCGCTCCGGCCGGGCTGCCCGCGGCCATCAGAGACAAGATCGCCGCCGACGTGCGCGCCATCGTGGCGGACGAGAAGTTCAGGAAGGCCAACCTCGATACCTTTGCTCTCGAGCCGGTGGCTGACTCGCCTCAGGAATTTGCACAGTTTCTTGTGCGGGATCGGGAAATGGCCATGAGCAAAGTCAAGCTCTCGGGCGCACGCCTGGACTGAAGCCCATGGACCAAGACTTGGCTGGCGTGCTGCCTGCGGACTCACCGTTTTCCCTTGATTTGGGCATCAAGGTGCTCGAGTGGGCAGAAGGCCGTGCATTGATTGCGCTTGATGTCGACGAGCGCCATACCAACCGACGCGGTGTAGCCCATGGCGGCGTGATTGCAACGCTGGCCGACATGGCACTCAGTCTGGCATGGCGCAGCGCCGCGCCCGAGCGCCCACCAGCAGGCACCGTGAACTTGAGCGTGACATTCGTAGCGCCCGCCCATGGTCGGATCACGGCCGAAGGCCGCTTGCTGCACATGACGGGCAGTTGTGCCTTCTGCGAAGGGCGGATCCTCAATGGCGATGGCGGTTTGGCTGCCGTCGCGCAGGGGACGTTTCGGATGCGGTGGGCCACGAAAGACTCGGGAGAGGGTGCTCACCCTCATTCATAGGCTCCGGTTTATTGAGTCCGGACACAGTGGTCGCCTGCCGAAAGGGCGGGCGCAGACGGCCTCGATGTGCTGTTGGCGTCCGCAGGGATTCCTTCTGCCTGGAAGCCGTTAGGTTTCATGAAACCCTCGGGAGGAAGAATTCCATGTTGATTGGAGTACCGCTGGAGACTGCGGCCTCAGAGACCCGTGTCGCGGTCACCCCGGAGACGGCAAAGAAGCTCAAGGCCCAGGGCCACCAGCTTTTCGTGCAGTCTGGCGCCGGCGTGGCCGCCGCGGCGCCCGACGCGGCCTACCAGGCCGTGGGCGCGGAGATCGTGGACGCCAAAACCGCTTTCGGTTGTGGCCTGGTGCTCAAGGTCCGCTCGCCCGCCACCGAGGAACTGCCGCTGATGAAGCGCGGCGCCGCGCTGGTCGGGATGTTCAACCCCTTCGACCGCGAAGGGCTGGAGCGGCTGGCCGCGGCCGGACTCACGGCTTTCGCGCTGGAGGCCGCCCCGCGCACCACGCGCGCGCAGAGCATGGACGTGCTCTCCAGCCAGGCCAACATCGCCGGCTACAAGGCCGTGATCATCGCGGCCGACCG
>NZ_KE387224.1:1942-4900 GCF_000430725.1 Azohydromonas australica DSM 1124 | reverse complement strand
GCCTTCGTCTACAACTCCATGTCCGACGGCGAGCTCGACGAGGGCTCCACGTGGGAGGCCGCCATGGGCGCCGCGCACCACGGGCTGTCGAACCTGATCTGCCTGGTGGACATCAACAACCAGCAGGCCGACGGCCCCTCCAGCAAGGTCATGGGCTTCGAGCCGCTGGCCGACAAGTGGGCCTCGTTCGGCTGGCACGTGCAGCGCGTGGACGGCAACGACCTCCCCGCCGTGCTCGCCGCCTTCGATGCCGCACGCAACCTCCAGGAGGACAAGCCGCGCGTGATCCTGTTCAACACGCTCATGGGCAAGGGCGTGCCCTTCCTGGAGACGCGCGACAAGAACCACTTCATCCGCGTCGATCCGCCCGAATGGCAGCAGGCCCTCTCGATCCTGGACCAGTCGCAGCAAGCCTAAGGAGCCTTCACCATGAGCAACACCACGCAAACCAAGAAGCCGCGCCTGACCACCTCGGCGATGATCGCCTCCATCGCCAGCGAAGGGCAGCGCGTCAAGGCCGCCCCCTTCGGCAAGGCGCTGGTCGAGCTGGCACAGAGCCGCACGGACATTGTCGGCATGACGGCTGACCTGGCCAAATACACCGACTTGCACCTCTTTGCGCAGGCCCAGCCGGAGCGCTTCTTCCAGATGGGCATGGCCGAGCAACTACTCATGGCCGCGGCCGGCGGCATGGCCAAGGAGGGCTTCGTGCCCTTCGCCACTACCTACGCGGTATTCGGCACGCGCCGGGCTTACGACTTCGTGCACCAGGTCATCGCCGAGGAGAACCTCAACGTCAAGATGTGCTGCGCGCTGCCGGGGCTGACCACCGGATACGGCCCCAGCCACCAGGCCACCGAGGACCTGGCGCTCATGCGCGGCATACCGGGCCTGACCATCATCGATCCCTGCGACGCGCTGGACACCGAGCAGGCCGTGCCGCAGATCGCCGCCCACCAGGGCCCGGTCTACATGCGGCTGCTGCGCGGCAACGTGCCGCTGGTGCTCGACGAATACGACTACAAGTTCGAGCTGGGCAAGGCCAAGGTGCTGCGCGGTGGCAACGATGTGCTGGTGATCTCCAGCGGCTTCATGACCATGCGCTCCCTGGAAGTCGCGGACCAGCTCAAGGCCGACAACGTGGACGTAGCCGTGCTGCACGTGCCCACCATCAAGCCGCTGGACGAGGCCACCATCCTGGCCGAGGTGGCGCGTCCGGGGCGGCTGGTGGTCGTGGCCGAGAACCACTCGGTGGTCGGCGGCCTGGGCGAGGCGGTGGCGGGCCTGCTGCTGCGCACGGGCACGCTGCCCAAAGCCTTCCGTCAGGTCGCGCTGCCTGACGAGTTCCTGGACGCCGGCGCGCTGCCCACGCTGCACGAGCGCTACGGCATCTCCGCCAGCGCCATGGGCCAGCAGATCAAGTCCTGGCTCTGATACCAGGGGGGCAGACGCAAGCTTTCGAAGGATGCACGCGGCCGTGCATCCACGCCGGGTCCGGCCCTTGTAATCAGTCCCGGGCGTCTGGCACCGCGCCAGGTCGGCAGCCTTGCTCAGCAGGATATGCAGGCTCTCGACTCGGCTCCCTGCCGACTTGGCCCATTCGAAGCACGGCAGCCGGCCGGCACACCGCCGGACCGTACACCGTGCCGTGAAGACATTCCAGGAGACTTTCATGTTGATCGGAGTACCGCTGGAGACGGCGGCCTCAGACACCCGCGTCGCGGTCACGCCCGAGACTGCGAAGAAGCTCATGGCCCAAGGCCATCAGCTCTTCGTGCAGGCCGGTGCTGGCCTCAAGGCCTCGGCACCGGACGCCGCCTATGCCGCGGTTGGCGCGGAGATCGTGGACGCCAAGGCTGCCTTCGGCCGTGACTTGGTGCTCAAGGTCCGTTCACCGTCCGTCGAGGAGATCGCGTTGATGAAGCGCGGCGCCACCGTGGTCGGCATGCTCAACCCCTTTGACCACGAAGGGTTGGAGAGACTGGCTGCGGCCGGGCTGACCAGCTTCGCGCTGGAAGCCGCCCCGCGCACCACGCGCGCACAGAGCATGGACGTGCTCTCCTCGCAGGCCAACATCGCCGGCTACAAGGCCGTGATCATCGCGGCCGACCGCTACCAAAAATTCTTCCCGATGCTCATGACCGCTGCCGGCACGGTGAAGGCCGCGCGCGTGGTGATCCTGGGCGTGGGCGTGGCGGGGCTGCAGGCCATTGCCACGGCCAAGCGGCTCGGGGCGGTGATCGAAGCCTCCGACGTGCGCCCCTCGGTGAAGGAGCAGGTGGAGTCGCTGGGCGCCAAGTTCATCGACGTGCCCTACGAGACGGCCGAGGAGAAGGAAGCCGCCGAGGGCGTGGGCGGCTATGCGCGCCCGATGCCCGAGAGCTGGCTCGCGCGCCAGCGCGCCGAGGTGGCCAAGCGCGTGGCGGCAGCTGACGTCGTGATCTCCACGGCACTGATTCCGGGCCGTCCGGCCCCGAAGCTCGTGTCGGCGGAGATGGTGCAGTCCATGAAGCCCGGCTCGGTGATCGTGGACCTCGCGGCAGCCAACGGCGGCAACTGCGCGCTCACACAGCCCGGACAAACGGTGTTGCAGCACGGCGTGACGATCGTCGGAGAGATGAACCTGCCTGCGTTGGTAGCGGCGGACGCCTCGGCCCTCTACGCGCGCAACGTGCTGGACTTCCTGAAATTGATATTGCCCAAGGACGCCGCAGCGGTACACGTGCCGCTGGACGACGACATCGTGGCCGCATGCCTGATGACGCAGGGCGGACGGGTCAAGAGGAGCTGAACCATGGAAATCTCACACACCATCATCAACTTGATCATCTTCGTGCTGGCGATCTACGTGGGCTACCACGTGGTGTGGACGGTGACGCCGGCGCTGCACACGCCGCTGATGGCCGTCACGAACGCCATCTCGGCCATCGTCATCGTGGGCGCGATGCTGGCTGCGGC
>NZ_KE387224.1:0-1357 GCF_000430725.1 Azohydromonas australica DSM 1124 | reverse complement strand
CTGGCGGTGGCGCTGGCCGCGGTGAACGTCTTCGGTGGCTTCCTGGTGACGCGCCGGATGCTGGAAATGTTCAAGAAGAAGGACAAGACGCCTGCTGCGGCCTTGGCGGTCCGGCCGGCGCACTAAAGCGCGATCAGGTTCCTCACCATGGACAAGGTCGCACGCTGCCATCTTTGCCTGTCGCTGTTCGCTGCGGCAGTAATCGCACTGGCCATCGGCATGGCAACCCACTGGAGTGTTGGCGCACTTCTCTTCATCGCTTGGGTGGTGGTTCATCGGTTGACCTGGGGGTTTGCAGAACTCAGCACGGCGCCTGACGCACCTCACCGACCGGAACCGGAGACATTCTTTTGAGCATGAACCTCGTGACGCTGCTGTACCTGGTGGCCAGCGTCTGCTTCATCCAGGCCTTGAAGGGCCTGTCCCACCCCACCACGTCGATTCGCGGCAACGTCTTCGGCATGACGGGCATGGGCATCGCGGTGGTCACCACCGCGGCGCTGATCCTGAAATTGGCCGAGGACCTCGGCACCGCCGGCGCCTCCGGGCTGGTGTGGGTGCTCATCGGGCTGCTGGTGGGCGGCAGCGCCGGCACCGTGATGGCCAAGCGCGTGCAGATGACCAAGATGCCCGAGCTCGTGGCCTTCATGCACTCGATGATCGGCATGGCCGCGGTCTTCATCGCCGTGGCGGCCGTGGCCGAGCCCTGGGCCTTCGGCATCACCGCCAAGGGCAGCCAGATCCCGGCGGGCAACCGGCTGGAGCTGTTCCTCGGAGCGGCCATCGGCGCCATCACCTTCAGCGGCTCGGTGATCGCGTTTGGAAAACTCTCGGGCAAGTACAAGTTCCGCCTGTTCAAGGGCGCGCCGGTGGTGTTCCCGGGGCAGCACCTGCTCAACCTGGTGCTGGGCCTCTCGACCATCGCGCTGGGGCTGGTGTTCACGTTCACCGAGAGCTGGCCGGCGTTCTTCGCGATGCTGGCGCTGAGCTTCGTGCTGGGCGTGCTGATCATCATCCCCATCGGCGGCGCCGACATGCCGGTGGTGGTCTCGATGCTCAACAGCTACTCGGGCTGGGCCGCCGCGGGCATCGGCTTCAGCCTCAACAACTCGATGCTGATCATCGCCGGCTCGCTGGTGGGCAGCTCGGGCGCGATCCTGAGCTACATCATGTGCAAGGCCATGAACCGCTCTTTCTTCAACGTGATCCTGGGCGGCTTCGGCGGCGATGCCGCCAGCGCGGCCCAGGGCACGCAGGAGCAGCGCAGC
Organism: Azohydromonas australica DSM 1124; assembly: GCF_000430725.1. Lineage (GTDB taxonomy): Bacteria > Pseudomonadota > Gammaproteobacteria > Burkholderiales > Burkholderiaceae_C > Azohydromonas > Azohydromonas australica. The sequence goes on along the minus strand of NZ_KE387224.1, from coordinate 89 downwards.
GTCAAGAGCGGCAGCGCCGACGACGCGGCCTTCATCCTGGGCAACGCGGAAACCGTGGTGATCGTCCCGGGCTACGGCCTGGCCGTGGC
>NZ_AUMO01000087.1 GCF_000430725.1 Azohydromonas australica DSM 1124 | reverse complement strand
AATTCGGCCACGAGCCCCTGGCCATAGGCGGTGCGGTCATCGACCACGGCGACGTTCTTGACCTTCATCTCCTTGGCGGCATAGACCGCCATGGCTGTACCGACCTGCCGGTCGTTGCCGCCGATACGAAACAGCCGTGAGTGGCCGAGTTCGGTCAGCTTGGGATTGGCACCCACGGTCAGCATCACCATGCCGGCCTCGTTGTAGACCCGGCTGGCCGGAATGGCGACACCGGAGTTGTAGGGGCCCACGACATAACGGACCTTCGCATCGGCCAGCTTCTGCGCTACCGATACGCCTTGGCGCGGGTCGCCGGCGTCGTCCTCGGCCACGACATCGAAGCTCACCTTCTGGCCGCCGACCTGAATGCCGTTGGCATTGAGCTCCTTGACCGCCAAAAGCAGGCCGTCACGGTTGTCCGTTCCATAGGCGGACTGCGGGCCCGACAGCGGGCTGCTCAGGCCGATCTTCACGACTTCCTGTGCATCGGCGGCCACGGTTGTGCAGGCCAGCGTGGTTGCCAGGAACGAGAAGACAAGGTGCCGTGTGCCCAGTGAAAGAGGCTTCATTTCAAAAAGCTTGCAGTTGGGACAGATCAAAACCGTGCGGAGAAACCCTGAAGACTTGGTCCGTGTGAGCCGGACCGCTGTGCGTGACTCGGCCAGCCGGCAATGTTAATTGGCTTTGGCTTTCGATGAGGAAGCAGGACTGGCCTGGAGTGACGCCATCGACCAATGCCGAACTCAGCGGCGCCGGTCGTTCACCTCGGCAGCCGCTGGATGCCCGACAGGATCAGCGCGACGCTCGCCAGCAGCACCGCTGTGAACACGAGCGTGGCGCCGCGCAGGCCCGGGACATCAATCAGCGCCCCAAGGCCCAAGGTGGTTGCCGCGGAGCCGAGATAGCCGGCTACCAGGTACATCAACGCAAGCCGTGCACGGCGGTCGGGGGGAGCCAGCGCGGTCACGGCGCTGGAGTAACCGACGAAGCGTGTGCCATAGCCAATCCCGCCGGCGATGGCGGCGAGTCCCAGGCTCCATGCCGAGCCCATTCCCAGGGCGCTCAGGCTGCCAGCCAAGGATACGACCAGCAGCGCCAGACCTGCCTGCACGGTCGTGCGTCGCGCTAAGCGGGACGCTGCGAGCCGGCTGCATCCCGCCACGACCTGGAACAGCGCGACGATGAGCCCGGCCACTCCTGTCCCCAACCCGGACAGGACCGTTCGTGCCAGCGGCGGGCCCAGGGCCATGAACACGCTGCCCACTGACCACGCAGCGACAACCACCGCACAGGCCGCGACAAAGCGTTGGCGCACCGGTCGGAATTGATCGGACCAACTCGGCTGGACGGATGGCGACGCCGGCGCTGAGGCAGTCCTTGAAGCCATGGGCCAGGGCAGCAGCACCAGCCCGGCGAGGGCCGCCATGGCCAGCAATGCATCTATCAAGAACGGGATCGCCCTGGCTCAGGTCTCCAGATGCAGCGCGGCCGATGAAGCCAATGGCCCGAGTGCCGCGCCGTTGGTGAATGCAAATGTCGCAATCATGGCCGCATGCGGCCGGCGGTCTGCTACTGCATCAAGGTCAGCCAGCGCGGCCGTGCATACGCTGCTCAGCGCGCCGCTCCCCAGTTCGGTGAGCAGCCGACCGATGAACAAGCCCGTCAGACTCGATGCGAAAGCAAACACCAGCGAGCCGGGCATCACCACGGCCAGAGCAGGCACGATCACGACACGGCGATCCGCATGGCGATCGGATACGCGCCACATCACTATCAGCGACACCAGTACACCCAGCGCATGGACGGTGAACAAGGCAGTCAGCGTCGTCGATGAGAACTATCAGCGTGCCTGGTAGATCCCGTAGAGCGGCGATGGCGCCGTGCTGCCGCAAAGCGCACTTCCCAGCGCCAGGGCGATGAAGCCACGCGCTGTCCCGATCTTCGATGCTGCGATCACCAGATGCCGGTCGTGGCTCACGTGCTAAGGCTGCTGGCCAGCCAGTCGACAAGGATGTCGCGCAACGGGTTGGCCTTGCGCCGCAAGGGAACCACCACGTTGTAACGCCCTTCGGCAGCCACGACGGCGTTGCCCAGGCGTACCAGCGAACCATCATCCAGGTAGCCTTGCACGAGAGTGCTCCATCCCAACGCGATGCCCTGGCCCGCGCGAGCCGCCTGCAGCGCCTCAGTGTAGTAGTTGAAGCTGAGCCGCGGCGCCGAATTGGTGGCGACGATGCCGGCACGGCCGAACCAGTCCGGCCAGGTGTACCAGGTCCAGTCGGGCACCTCGTGCCCGATCAGCTCACAGGCGGCGGACGGGAACATCGACCGGGCACTGCCCAACCGCTGCGCGTACTCGGGCGAGCACACGGGGAACACCTCGTCGGTACGTGAGGCAACGACCTGGCCGTCATCGAACGGCGGTAGCCCGAAGCGCACGATCACGTCCACATCGCCGCTGTTGAGGTTGATGCGCGAATCCTGGGACATCACCCGGATCTGGACCAGCGGATAGCGCTTGCGAAACTCGCCGATGCGCGGCAACAACCACAAGGTCGAGAACGCCAGCGTCGCCCCGATGGTGATCGTCTCCTGGCGCTTGGTGGAGCGAATCATGTCCACGCTCTCGGCGATGTTGGCAAAGCTCAGGGCAAGCGCGGACGCCAGCTGCAGGCACTGCGGCGTGGGCTCGATGGCGCGGTGTTTGCGCGTGAACAGCAGCGTGTCGAGCTGCTCTTCGAGCATCGCCACCTGGCGGCTAACAGCGGCCTGCGTCACGCCCAGCTCCGAAGCCGCCACCGTGAAGCTGCGGTGCCGCACGGCGGCTTCCAGCACCAGCAGCGCATTGAGTGAGGGGAAGTTCTTGCGAATCGGCATGACGGCTCTGAGCAGTAGCTTGCATAACTCAGTGTTATGCAAAACATGAGGAAATATGGCGTTGAAGACAGATATTCTGACAAATATCATTATTCGAAGTCATCCAAAAGGAGCCCCTTGCAATGTCTTCCAGCGCCTCTGCCTCCGTCTCTTCCCTGCTGTCCTCGCGCCGCAAGGGCTACTCGCTTCCCGCGGGTCTCTACACCCAGTCGGACGTCTTCGAAGCGGACATGAAAGTCTTCTTCAAGAACCACTGGATCCTCATCGGCCTGGAATGCGAGATTCCCGAGCCGGGCGATACGCAGGTGGTTGACATCGGCTCGTCCAGCGTCATCCTGACGCGCGACGATGACATGCAGGTGCGTGCGCTCCACAACGTGTGTCGTCACCGCGGCGCCCGCATTCTCAATACCGGCGCCACCGTCATCTCCAAGCTGGTGTGTCCCTACCACCAGTGGACCTACGAGCCCACGGGCGAGCTGATCCACGCGCCGCACATGGGCGTGGACTTCGACAAGACCTGCCGCAGCATCAAACCCGTGGCGCTGCGCTCCGTGGGCGGCCTGCTCTACGTGTGCCTCGGCGACAACCCGCCCAAGGACATCTCGTTCCTGCAGGACGTGATGGAAGAGCGTCTGGCCCCCTACGGCCTGCGCGACGCCAAGGTCGCGCACCAGGTCGACGTGATCGAGAAAGGCAACTGGAAGCTCACGATGGAGAACAACCGCGAGTGCTACCACTGCGTGGCCAGCCATCCGGAGCTGTGCGTGAGCTTCATCGACCTGGACTTCGGCTTTGACCTGGAGTCGATGAACGAGGAGGACCGGGCGCGCGCCCAGAAGCACATGGCAGAGCATGCCGAGCGCGAGCGCCGCTGGGAAGCCGAAGGCTTCAAGTCCTGCGCCGTGGAGCGCGTCATCGACTGCGAGACCAACTTCCGCACGCAGCGCCTGGCCATCGCCGGCGGTGGCGAGTCCCACACGCCGGACGCGACGGCAGCCTGCGCCAAGCTCATGGGCACCATGACCCGCAAGGACCTGGGCGACACGCACCTGTGGGGCCACAACTGCTGGAACCACTTCATGGGCGACCACGTGGTGAGCGCCATGGTCATTCCGCTGACCGCCGACACCACGCTGGTGCGCACCAAGTGGCTGGTGCACAAGGACGCCGTGGAAGGCAAGGACTACAACCTGGACAAGCTCACCAGCGTCTGGATTGCGACGACCAACCAGGACGCCGACCTCGTGGCGCGCTCGCATGCCGGCGTGCTCGACCCCAGCTACGAGCCGGGTCCCTTCTCGAAGTTCACCGAGAAGCAGCTCGACAACTTTGCCTCCTGGTACGTGCAGCGGATGCAGGCCCATGGTTACTGAGCTCACGCTGCCGACGTCCTGCGCACAGGGCGCCTTCTGGAGCCGCGAGGCTGACCAGGACCTGGTGTGCATCGACGTGCGCCAGGAAACGCACAACGTGCGGACCTTCACCTTCCGCGCGAAGCAGGAGCGCTACTTCGGCTTCGAGCCGGGCCAGTACTTCCTCTTCGACTTCGAGATCGACGGCGAGACGCACAGCCGCTGCTACAGCATGTCGTCGTCGGCGCTGGCGCCGCGCGCGTTCTCCATCACCGTCAAGCGCGTGGACGGGGGCAAGGTCTCGAACTGGCTGCACGACCACCTCAAGCCGGGCGGCATGGTGCGAGGCACCGGTCCTACGGGGACGTTCACGCTGCCCGACCCGGGCGAGGGGCCGTACCTGTTCGTGTCGGGCGGCTCCGGCATCACGCCGGTGATGTCGATGGTGCGCGCGCTGGCCGATGCGCGCCGCCACCCCGACATCGTGTTCGTGCACGCGGCCCGCACGCCGGCGGACCTCGTTTTCCGCGACGAGCTGCTGTACCGCGCCAAGGTCACGCCGAACTTCCGGCTGCTGTTCCTGCCCGAGCGCGCCGGCAACGAGACGGGCTGGTCGGGTCTCACCGGCCGGGTGTCGGAAGCGCTGCTCAAGGTGGCCGTGCCCGACCTGGCACAGCGCACGGTGATGTGCTGCGGCCCTGCGCCCTTCATGAAGGCCATGCGCGAGCTCTCTCTGGCGCTAGGCGTGCCGCAGGCGCGCTACTTCGAGGAAAGCTTCGACGCCGCGGTGCTCGACGAAGAGACTGTCACGCCAGCGCCTGCCGCGCAGGCTGCGAGTGCGTTCAAGGTAACCTTCGCCAAGCAAAGCAAGGTAATCGACGTGAGCAGCGAGCAGTCCGTGCTCGCCGCGGCCCGCCAGGGTGGCGTGCGGCTTCCGTCCTCGTGCAGCAACGGCCTGTGCGGCACCTGCAAGTCCAAACTGGTCTCTGGCTCCGTGGACATGAAGCACAACGGCGGCATCCGCCAGCGCGAGGTGGACGCGGGCTTCTTCCTGCCCTGCTGCTCCAAACCGCTGAGCGACCTGGTCATCGACCGCTGAGCCGGCGCGAGTCCTGCGGCTTCAACGGGCGCCATGCCCGCTGAAGCCGCACGGATGCAGGCAAAAAATCAGCCTCTCCTAGATTCGGAGCAGGTTGACTGGCTACCTTTAGGAATAGCGGCGATGGCCAACCCGCCAAGCCGGGGCCCCGACCACAACAATTAGAACATCGGGGACATTGCCATGCGCGATACCGAACCAGTGACTGGCCGCGAGTACGTGCTCGAAGACGGCATGACGCTGGTCTCCACCACCGATCTCAAAAGCTACATCACTTACTGCAACCCGGCCTTCATCCAGGTCAGCGGCTATGCCCGCGAGGAACTGCTGGGCCAGCCCCACAACATGATCCGTCACCCCGACGTGCCGGCCGAGGCCTTCCGCGACCTGTGGGCCACGCGGGCCGAAGGGCTGCCCTGGACGGGCCTGGTGAAGAACCGGCGCAAGAACGGCGAGCGCTACTGGGTGCGCGCCAACGTGACGCCGGTGGTGGAGAACAACCACACGGTGGGCTACATGTCCGTGCGCGTGAAGCCTTCGCGCCAGGAAGTGGCCGGTGCAGAGGCGTTGTATGCCGAGATGCGCAAGAACCCGCAGCGCTACCGGCTGCACCACGGCGAGCTGCACAAGCGCTCGATACGGGGCTGGCTGCGCACGAAGCTGCGCTGGGGCTTGGGCGGCCGCGTCGTGGTGACGAGCCTGGGCACCTCGGTAGGCAACGCGGCGCTGGCGGCCAGCGGGTTGCACTGGACGCTGAGCGTGGGCGCGGGCGTGGGGCTGAGCATGGCGCTGTGGCTGCGGCACCTGGCCGTGACGCCGCTGCGCGACGCCATCTCCACGGCCAACCGCCTGGCCGCCGGCCAGCTCGGCAGCGCCGTGCCCAAAGCCGGCGCCGACGAGGTCAGTCAGCGCATGCGCGCGCTGGCGCAGCTCGACGTGAGCCTGCAGGCCATCGTGGGCGACGTGCGGCACGAGGTCGAAGGCGTCCGCACCGCCGCCAGCGAGATCGCCACCGGCAACGGCGACCTGGGCTCGCGCACCGAGACCCAGGCCGGCAGCCTGCAGCACACCGCGTCATCGGTGGAGGAAATCGCCTTCACGCTGCGCCACAGCGCCGAGCACGCCGAGACCGCGCGCGGCCTGGCGCAGCAAGCCGCCGACGCGGCGCGCCAGGGCGGGCAGTCGATGCAGGACATGGGGCAGCGCATGGGCGAGATCCGCGATGCCTCGCAGCGCATCGGCGAGATCATCCAGGTCATCGACAGCATCTCGTTCCAGACCAACATCCTGGCGCTCAACGCCGCGGTGGAAGCCGGCCGCGGCTTCGCCGTGGTCGCCGGCGAGGTGCGCGCCCTGGCGGGCAAGACCACCGACGCGGCGCGCGAGATCAAGGACCTCATCGGCGACGCCACCGGGCGCGTGGAAGCCGGCAACGCGCTGGCCGAGGCCGCGGGCCGCACCGTGCGCCAGAGCGCGCAGGCGGTGGACCGCGTGTTCGACCTGATCGCCGACATGAGCCGCGCCGCGCAGGAGCAGGGCCAAGGCGTGGAGCATGTCAGCAAGGCCGTGAGCCAGCTCGACAGCGTCACGCAGCAGAACGCAGCGATGGTGAAAGACCTTTCATCAGCCGCTCGTTTGCTGCATTGTCAGGCCGAGACAGTGAAGACACCGTACAAATTTTCAGCCACGCTTGAGTTTCGAGTGCGTTGACCGCCAGCCCCAAGTCGGCTGGCAGACCCACTCGGAATTCAAGAGCCAGAAAAAAGGCGCGCCAGGGCAAGCATGACTTGCCCACCGGCGCGCCAACACTCTCAATCATTCATGCCTTGCCGGCTGCATGTCATCAAATATCGACCGCAGACGGCATGGCATCAGGCCCAAGTGAGGTTTACCGTGCATTCAGCTTCCTCACATGCGCAAGCGCGGATTCGAGCATGCCGCGCAACACGGGTTGAACGGCTGCAGCCTTGTCGGGCTCGAACTCGAAGGGCGGCGCTTCGTTCATGTACAGGCTCTGGCACATCTCGAGCTGGATGGCATGGATGGCGTCTTCCGGACGACCATAGTGGCGGGTGATGTAGCCGCCCTTGAAGCGGCCGTTGACCACGATCGTGAATGGCGATTTCCCCGCTACCGTGATGACCTGCTTGAGCAAGTCGCCGTCGCAGCTCTTGCCGTCTGCCGTTCCGAAGTTCAGGTCGGGCAGCTTGCCTTCGAAAAGACGCGGCAGGACGCTTGCAATGGAGTGGGCATCCCACAGCAGCGCACAGCCGTGCTCGGCCCGGATGCGGGCAAGCTCCGACGTCAGCGCATCGTGATAAGGACGCCAGTAGCCCTCAAGGCGGCGGGCCTGCTCGGCCGCGTCCGGCTCTTGCCCCGGGGCATATAAGGATTCACCAGGAAATGTCTCGGTAGGGCACAGGCCCGTGGTGGTTTTCCCAGGATAGAGGCTTTCCCCGTTGGGGGGCCTGTTCAGGTCGATCACGTAGCGGGAGAGCTTCGCCTGGAGCACCGACGCTCCCATGCTGGCCGCAAACTCATACAGGCGGTCGAGATGCCAATCGGTGTCGCGCAACACCGAGGCCACATCATTCATCTGAGCCGCAATATCGGCCGGCAGCTCGGTCCCCAGATGGGGAATCGAGAGCAGCAGCGGTTGTGTGCCGCGGGTCAGCGCGTAAACCGGACTTTCTTGCGTCATGCAATTTCCTTGGCGAGAGCAGGACAATAGTTCAGGAATCAGCACGGATTACCTGCGGGCAATATCTGGCACCCTGCGGTGACCAAAACAGCCGCCTGTCACGAGTACGGCCGCTGCCCTGTCAATCGGGCGCACGGATTCGGACGGTAAAGCACGTAGGGCGGCATCATGCGCACCCGCCCGGCAACACCGGCCAACCCCAGGAACGGTTAAGTATTGAATCGCTTTTATTGAAGTTGCCAAGGCGCTTGAGGCGCGCTCCTACGCTGGCGTCCATCACAACCGCCTTCCCAGAACAGAAAGGCCATCGATGGAAAGCTACGACGCAATCGTGATCGGCGCAGGAGTGATCGGCAGCTCGGTCGCGTACCACCTGGCGCGCTTTGGTGCCCGCAACGTGCTGGTGCTCGACCGCACGCAGATCGGCGCTGGTACCACGTCCCAGTCCTCCGGCATCCTGCGCACGCACTACTCCGTGATGGAAAACGTGGAGATGGCCAAGGCCTCGTGGTCCATTTTCAACGATTTCTCGGGCTACCTCGACGACGAGGAAGCCTCGGCGGGCCTCGTCAAATGCGGCTACCTGGTATGCGCCCCCGAGGGTTCCAAACTCGAGCCGCTGCGCTCGGCGCTGGCCGGACAGCAGGCCCAGGGCATCGAGGTGCGCCTGCTCGACCAGGCCCAGGCCCGCGAGCTGTTGCCCATCGCCAAGTTCGATGACGCCGCGCTGATCGGCTACGAGCCCGAGGCCGGCTTCGCGGACGCGTACATGGTCGCCACCGGCTTTGCCCGCGCCGCGCGCCGCAAGGGCGTGAAGATCATGGAAGGCGTCAACGTCGAACGCCTGCTGGTCGAGGGCGGCAAGGTCGTCGGCGTCGAGACCTCGCGCGGCACCTTCCACAGCAACACCGTCGTCAGCACCCAGAACATCTGGGCCAAGGACATCGAGCGCTGGACCGGCGTCGCCTCGCCGGTGGTGCCCGAGCGCCACGCCGTGCTGGCGCTGGAAGGCCCCGAGGCCTACAGTTTCCAGATGCCGGTGTTCAAGGACTTGGGCTCGCCGGGCATGCTGTATTGCCGCAGTTACGGCGGCAACCAGATGCTCGTGAGCGAGGGCACCGTGGGCGAGACCCTGGCCCAGCCGGACAACGAGCAGGGCGACATCTCGCTGGACTACATCGTGGACGTCGGCGCCCAGGTAGCGGAGCGCTTCCCCAGCTACGAAACCGCGGGCCTGGCCTCCTCGTGGACCGGCGTCTACGACGTCACGCCCGACTGGAACCCGGTGCTGGGCCGCCTGCCCGAAGTGCAAGGGCTCGTGGTGGGCTACGGTTTCTCCGGCCACGGCTTCAAGCTTTCCCCGGCCGTGGGCCGCGTGCTGGCCCAGGAAGCCCTGGGCCTGGCCACCGACGTGCCGCTGGCGCCCTACTCGATCGAACGCTTCCGCAACGGGCGGCTGCTCACCGGCAAGTACGGCCTGGGTGCCGTGTCCTGACCCGAAGCCGTCACCTTCTCAACCACCGATTCATACCACCATGCATATCCTCGTTCCCGTCAAGCGCGTGGTCGACTACAACGTCAAGGTCCGCGTGAAGGCCGATGGCACCGGCGTCGACACGACCGGCGTGAAGATGTCGATGAATCCCTTCGACGAAGTCGCGGTCGAGCAGGCCGTGCGGCTGCGCGAGAAGGGCATCGCCACCAAGGTCACGGTCGTGACCTGCGGCGCGCCCATTGCGCAGGACGTGCTGCGCACCGGCCTGGCCATGGGTGCCGACGCGGCCATCCTGGTCGATACGGGCGCCAGCCCCGCGGCCATGGATTCGCTGGGCGTCGCACGCGTGCTGCAGGCCCTGGTCCAGCGCGAGCAGATCGGACTGGTGCTGTGCGGCAAGCAGGCCATCGACGATGACCTGGGCGCCGTCGGCCCCATGCTGGCGGCCTTCCTGGACTGGCCCCAGGCCATCTCCGTGGGCCGTCTCGCCGCCGAGGGCGGGCAGCTGATGGTGAGCTGCGACGGTGACCAGGGGCTGGAGCAGATGAGCCTGCCGCTGCCGGCCGTGCTGAGCGTGGACCTGCGGCTGTGCGACCCGCGCACCATCTCGCTGCCCAACATGATGAAGGCCAAGAAGGCCGTCATCACCACGCTGCCGCTGGCCGAGCTGGGCCCCGTCCCCGCGGCGCGCAGCAGCGTCGTGGCCGTGACCGAGCCGCCCGCCCGCCAGGCCGGCGTTCGCGTACCCGACGTCGACACGCTCATCGAGCGCCTCAAGAGCCTGCCTGCGCTGCAACCCGCCAACTGAGGACCAAATTCCCATGAAAGCCCTAGTCATTGCCGTTCACGACGCGTATCAACTCGATGCGACCACGGCCCGTCTCGTCACCGCGGCCACCCGCTTGACCCCGGACATCGACGTCCTGGTCATGGGCGCGGATGGCGCCGCCGTGGCGCAGCAGGCCGCGCAGCTCGCCGGCGTGCGCACGGTGCTGCGCGCCGACGCCCATCACCTGGCCTCGCCCAACGCCGAGACGCTGGCACGTCAGATCGGCGCGCTGGCCGACGGCTACCGCTTCATCGTGGCGGCGCACGGCATGGCCGCCCGCGCCGCCCTGCCCCGCCTGGCAGCGCAGCGCGAGGCCACCTTCCTGGCCGACGTGACTGCGATCGAGTCGCCGGAGCTGTTCGTGCGCCCCATGTACGCGGGCAGCGTGCTGGCCAAAGTGCAGGTACCCTCCGGCCAGGTCCTGCTCACGGTACGTCCGGCGGCCTTCGAGCCTTGCGCCACGGGCGCCAATGCGACCGTAACCGACGTGGCGGCCGCCACGCCGGACACGCGCACCGTGCTCATCGGCCGCGACGCGCCGACCAGCAACCGTCCGGACCTGACCCGTGCCGGCGTGGTGGTCGCCGCCGGCCGCGGCATCGGCTCGGCCGAGCACATGAAGCTCATCGACGCCCTGGCCGACAAGCTCGGGGGTGCTGTCGGCGCGTCGCGCGCTGCGGTCGATGCCGGCTTCGCGCCCAATGCCATCCAGGTCGGCCAGACCGGCAAGACCGTGGCGCCGGACGTCTACTTCGCCTTCGGCATCTCCGGCGCCATCCAGCACCTGGCCGGCATCAAGGACGCCCGTGTGATCGTGGCCGTCAACAAGGATGCCGACGCGCCCATCTTTTCCGTGGCGGACCTGGGTCTCGTGGGCGACCTTTTCGAGGTGCTGCCCGCGCTGACCAGGGCACTGCCTCAACTGCGCAGCGCAGCATGAACGCAGTCGCCCTGCCTTGCGGCGTCCAGCGCTTCGCGCTGGACGACATCCCGGCCGAGCCGTGGCGCAACGGCGGGGGCCTGACACGCACGATCGCCACCGCCTCGCAAGGCGGCCAGGTGATCTGGCGAGTCAGTGCCGCCGACATCACGCGGGCGGGGCCCTTTTCCCGCTTCCCCGGGATGAACCGCAGCGCGGTGCTCATCGAAGGCGAGCGGCTCGAGCTCACGGGCGGCCGCCGGCAGATCGCCTTCTCCGGCGTGGGCCATACGGCGCACTTCGACGGCGACGAGTCGCTTTTCGCATCGCGCCCGGAACAGCAGGTGCGGCTGTGGAACGTGATGACGCGCCGCGGCCAGGCCATGACCAGCGTCGCGGAGCATCGCAACAGCGCCGTCGACCTGAAGTCCGGCTGCACGGCCTTCGTGCTGGTCCTCAAGGGCCAGTACCTGCTCGAAGACGCCGGCGGCGACGCCGGGACGCTGGCTGCCGGTGAGGGCCTGGACCTGCGCCAGCCCGGCGCTGCCGTGACGCTCAAGCCCGCGAGCGGCGACTGCAGCCTGATCTACACCGAAATCTATTCCGATACCTAGAGCTGTTTCATGACCTCCCAGGACCTCCTTGCCCAGTACGGCCCGCGCGATTCGATGGAATACGACGTGGTAATTGTTGGCGCCGGCCCGGCGGGCCTGGCCACGGCGATCAGACTCAAGCAGCTTGCCGCCTCCCAGAACAAGGAAGTGTCGGTCTGCGTGCTGGAGAAGGGCTCCGAGCCCGGCGCGCACATCCTCTCGGGCGCCATCATGGACCCGAAGGCGCTGACCGAGCTGATTCCCGATTGGAAGGCGCTGGGTGCGCCACTGACGCAGGAGGTCCAGCAGGACCAATTCCTCTTCCTCACCGAGACCGGCGCGCGCGCTACGCCGCCCAGCCTGCTGCCGAAGTGCTTTCAGAACCACGGCAACTACATCGTCAGCCTGGGCAACGTGGTGCGCTGGATGAGCGGCCAGGCCGAGGCGCTGGGCGTCGAGATCTTTGCGGGCTTTGCCGCAGCGGAAGTGCTGTACGCGCCGGACGGCTCCGTGCGTGGCGTAGCTACCGGGAACCAGGGCCTGGACAAGGACGGCCAGCCCACGGACAGCTTCCAGCTCGGCATGGAGCTGTGCGCCAAGTACACGGTCTTTGCCGAAGGTGCGCGCGGACACCTGGGCAAGCAGCTGATCGCCAATTTCAAGCTCGACGAAGGCCGTGACCCGCAGAGCTACGGCATCGGGCTCAAGGAGGTCTGGGAGATCGACCCGGCCTTGCACCAGCCCGGGCTGGCCATGCACACCGCCGGCTGGCCGCTGGAGGCGGACACCTACGGCGGCTCCTTCCTGTACCACGCGGAGAACAACCAAGTCTTCATCGGCTTTGTGGTCGGGTTGGACTACAAGAACCCCTGGCTGAGCCCGTTCGACGAATTCCAGCGCTTCAAGACGCACCCGGCCATCCGCAAGGTGCTCGAGGGCGGCAAGCGGCTGAGCTACGGCGCGCGCGCCATCACCGCCGGCGGCCTGCTGTCCCTGCCCAAGACGGTCTTCCCGGGCGGCGCGCTGGTGGGCTGCGACGCGGGCTACCTGAACGTCAGCCGCATCAAGGGCAGCCACGCCGCCATCAAGAGCGGCATGCTGTGCGCTGAAAGCCTCTTCGAGGCGCTGCAGGCGGGCAGGAGCGGCGACGAGCTCAGCGCCTACCCTGCGGCGTTCGAGAACAGCTGGCTGCACGCCGAGCTGCAGCAGGCCAAGAACTTCAAGCAGTGGTTCAAGCGGGGACGGCAGACGGCCGTGCTGATGACGGGTATCGAGCAGTGGCTGTTGCCCAAGCTGGGCGTCAAAGCGCCGCCCTGGACGGTGCACCGCAAGGGCCCGGACCACATCTATCTGCAGCCTGCCAGCGAGGCCCGCAGGATCGCGTATCCCAAGCCCGACGGGAAAATCAGCTTCGATCGGCTTTCCTCGGTATTCTTGAGCAATACCAATCACGAGGAGAAGCAGCCCGCCCATCTGACGCTGCGGGATACGGCTGCTCCTGTGACGGTCAACCTGTCGAAATACGCGGGACCGGAAAGCCGCTACTGTCCGGCCGGCGTCTACGAGTTCGTGCCTGAGCAAGGAGGCAGCGAGCGCCTGCAGATCAACGCGCAAAACTGCCTGCATTGCAAGACCTGCGACATCAAGGACCCGACGCAGAACATCGTCTGGGTGACGCCCGAAGGTGGCGGAGGTCCGAATTACACCGGCATGTGATGACCAGGAGATTGCTTCGCGCATCGTTCCTCATCCCGACGCTGTGCTTTGCCGTCCTGGTGACCAGCAACGGGATCATCAGCACGCATATCTCCTTGCAGCTTGGGAAATCCGGCTACAGCGTTCCCGACATCGGGCTTGTGCAGGCGGCCTATTTCGTTGGTCTGGCAATGGGATCGCCGCTGGCGGTCGCCCTGATTGCCCGGATCGGCGAGCGCCGGCTCTTTGCGCTTTGCACGGCCATTGGCGCCGCCGCCAGCGCCGGCCACCTGGTGCAGGCGGATCTGGTGTTGTGGTCAATGTTGCGCCTGGTGATGGGAATCTGCCTGGCGGGTGTATTCACCAGCATGGAAAGCAGCCTGCACGCCGCCGTCAGCAACGACGTCAGGGGCCGGCTGTTCGCCTACTACCAGCTCGCCACCTATGCCAGCATTTCAGGCGGCCAGTTTTTGCTGAGCGCAGCATCCGGCAGCAGCATCGAACCTTTCGGGCTGACCGCGGCATTGCTCTTCACAGCCTCGCTGCCCGCTCTTGCACGTGCCCGGGATAGCGACAATTCCGCCGAAAAGCTCCATCATTTTTCCAAGGCGTCGTTCAGCGACTATCGGAAGGTTCTGGAGTGTTGCTCATTGAGCATGGTCGCATCGGGACTGTCGGGCATTTTTCTCAGCAGCTTCTACACGCTGTTGCCGGCAGCGGCGGCGGGACTTGGATTGCACGAGCAAGAAGTCAGCAGTTTCATCGGCATTGGGGTTGGAGCGGCGCTTTTTTGCTTGTGGCCCGTAGCACGGCTTTCCGATGGCATCGGCAGGCCGCGGACACTGCTCTTCATTTCGTCCGTCATTTGTGCATCGGCCGCCATGCTCTTCTCGTATCCCAGCCCACAAGCGTTGTCCACCTGGGGACTGGCTTACTCTGCAGCCATTTTCTGCGTTTACGCCCAGGCCACCTCGGACGCGAATGACCGCCTTCCCTCTTCGATGCAAGGTGCTGCCGTTGCCATGATCCTCGCGACCTATTCGCTCGGGGGCTGCCTGGGCCCGGTCCTGACGTCGTTGTGGATGGATAAATCAGGGCACGCAGGCTACTTTTCAGTCGTGTTCGGCTCGGGGCTGGTGCTGTGGCTTTCCTCATTTTTCACATTGCTGCGCAGGAAAAAGGAGTCGCGACTCCTGATGCGGACCTGAAGTTCGAATCTGGCCCTTTTCATGAAGCAAACGACTGACAGTGACTCAAATTCTTTGGCGGCAGCTCGGGCCGATCGAAAGACAGTCCTGGGTGACACCCTTCGACGTCGCATCATCAGCATGGAAATGGTTCCCGGCGCATTGGTCGACGAGTTGGCCCTCGCAGAGGAATTCGGCATCTCGCGGGCACCGGTACGCGAGCTCTTGAGGCAGCTCGCAGCCGAAGGCTACATCGAGCTCGAAGCCAACAAGGCAACCCGTGTTTCATCGATGAGCCTTGATTCATTAAAGAATTTCCTCCGGGCTGCCCCGATTATATATATTGCGACCGCACGCCTGGCAGCAGTCAACGCCACCGCAGTTGAAGTCAATGAGTTGAAAGCCATTCAGAAGAGATTCAGGTCAGCCATTGAGCAAGGGGACCTTGAGGGCAAAATAATCCATAACGATGCTTTTCATCTTCACATCGGGAAGATGGCCAGCAATGCGTATCTGATGCCCAGCCTTCGCCGCCTGCTGATCGATCATGCCCGGCTGGGAAGGAATTTCTACCGGCATCCAGCCGCCCGGGACATGCAGCAGGACCTGGAAACGGCCGCGGCCCAGCATGACCTGCTCATCGACGCCATTGAACGCCACGACGCAAATGCGGCGGCCGAGCACGTACGCGCCCACATGGAGCTGTCGCGACATCGCATGGCTCAATATGCTGTTCCCGAGGGAGCGGCTGCATCTCGCGCCGGCTGAGAGGCCCACGATGGCCTCGGGTGACTTCTCCTGGGACAACCCGGCCACATGGACCGGTGCACTGGACGCTGTCCCTGCGGCACGGGCACCTGCGCCAAGATGGCGACAGTGCATGCCAAGGGCCAACTGTCGCTGAACCACGATTTCCGCCACCAGGGCATGCTGGGCAATGTGTATACGGGCCGACTGGTGGAGGCAACCACCCTCGGTGGCAGGCATGCGGTGATGCCTACCATCATCGGCAGGAGCTGGAGCCAGAGCTTGAATACCTTCGTCCTGGATCCGGATGATCCGTTCACCGAAGGCTTCTCGCCAGGCGACATCTGGGCATGAGCAGATATTGCTCGCATCGGTCTGCTCAAAACCGCGCCAGCGGCCCGCTGGCGCGGTGCCAAACGTCGAAGGCCGCGTGACGCATCACGCGGCCCGAAATGTGCGAAAGCAGCTCGGCGCACAATGGTTGTCACCAATAGATCGTGCGAGCTGCCTCAGGAGCTGCCGCACCAAGGTGCGGCAGCACTGGCAAGCTGGGTCAGAAGCTGTGCGTTATGCCAACGCCGTAGGTATTGGCGGAATCCGCGACGAATTTCTTGTGCGCGATCTCGCTATACACGGTGGTCCGCTTCGACAGGGCGTAGAAGGCGCCGCCGCCGTAGACCTTCACGGCCTTGACGCCGTCAACGTCGACCTGGCCATAGCCGCCCTTGAACGTGGTGGCGCCCAGGCTGTATTCGACGCCAGCCGTCAGTGCCTTGGCCTTGGACTCGCCGGCCTTGCTCACGTTGTAGGCAGCCATCACGGCCAGGGAGCCGAACTTGTACTTGGCACCGAACTGGTTGTCGGTATTGCCGGCACTGTTTCTGCTGTGGGCCGCCATGGCAGCCACGCTGCCTTGGTTGTACGTCAGGGCTGCGCCGATCGGGCGGCGCACGTCGCCATCCACCTTTTCCGGCGAGCCGCTCAGGTGCAAGGCAAAGCCGCCGAAGGTCGGTGAATCATAGAAAATGCCATTGTTCAGACGGCCATAATCGGGCGTGCCGTTGTTGGCGCGGGGGTCCGACGGAAAGTTGTAGTGCCAGGTATCCCAGGCCGGCGACGCCACCCGGTCAAAGTTGTACCAGGGGTCGAATTGCCAGTCGACGCTGTTGACGGCATCGAGGCGGCGACCGAACTTGATTGTGCCGAAACTGCCCTTGAGTCCGATGGTCGATTCATCGTGCCAGAACGGCTTGGTCGAGCTCTCCAGCGCGCCCGTGCCGGTGTCGAAGCGGGAGCTGAGCCTGAAGATCGCCGCCAGGCCGTTGCCCAGGTCTTCGCTGCCGCTGAATGAAATGTAGCTACGCTGAATCGGGCCCACGTTCCACGTGCGGTTGGTATCTCGATAGACGCCGACATCCAGATAGCCTGAGATGTTGACACTGGACTGCGCATGGACAGACGACAGGCTCAGCATCAGGACAGCCGCGGGAATCGCGTATTTTGCGCTCACGACGTTTTTCATTTTTCGGAACTCCTCACATGACGATCATGTACCGGCACCTTGCCGTTTGACTTTCTGTTGCTGTCAACGTGGCCGGATACCGGCTCCCATCATTGCCCCGTCTATTTGAAAACTGAAGGCAATACTCATCCAGCCTCGAAACCTCAGGTTTCGAGAGGGGACTGATTCCAAATTGCGACCGTGAGACACGGTGCGCAGCGCTGTGCTCACCCGGGGCCGTCGCGTCCGCACTGGCGTTTCACCGGGACCATTGATTTACTGCCGGCCACCCGGACCGGAGACTCGGCCCGTGCTGTTATGCAGGCTCAGCCGTAACGACAGCCTCGATGCTGGCAATTACGAACACGAGGCAACCTTTGACGGAGTAGGTGGCATGCCTGCTACCCGCCTCATAGACAACCACGTCGCCAGGCCCGTGCCGCGCTCCGCCCTGGTCGCAGAAATCGCCCTGGTAGACCTGGACCAGCTCCGTACTCGGGTGGACATGCTGCGGGCCTCGAGCGCCTGCATCGACGCGCATCCAGTAAGCCTGCCAGGATTGCCGCGAGTACGATGGCAGCGCAATCCAGTGGTAGCCCGGCACGGCACACTCACCCAGAAACATCGGCTGCCAGTCGTCGTCGTGCAGCTGATAGCGGGTGGCGATGGCGCCGGGTTGCAGCCCCTTGGGCGACGGAAGTACAGCGGGCACTCGGTGATCCTCGAAGCGGTTGCCGGAAGTCGGTCGGTTGGCCGGCCAGGTCCAGCGGCCGACCGTCCGGTTCATGCCTTCGTCTGCGCCGTTATTCGTCGAGATCGCTCACCATCATCAGGGCTTCGCTACCGCCGGCGGCGCTGACGTTGATGGATGTCATGCGCTCGCGCACCAGGCGCGTCCAGTCGTACAGGCCATCGGGGCCGCGCGTGACCAATTCGACGAAGGCAAGCGGCCAGCTCGCGGCCACTCGCTTGCGCAGTGCTTGGGCCTGCTCGCCGGAGTAGGCGCTCAGCACGGCAGCCGGCTTGAGCGGCGAGCTCAGCGATTCGCGCATCGCATCGAACAGCGTGCACTGCTCGGCGCCGAGGACCTGCGCCAGCACGCTGGTCTCGCCAGTACGCGGCAGCATGACGCTCGCTCCGACAGCCACCGCGGTCATGGCCTGGGCCACGAAGTCGTCCATCGTCGGCCCCATGCAGAGTGCGGCACCGCGAGGCAGGTACTCCAGCGTGTTCTCCTCGCCGCTCAGGGCAGGCAGCCCGCGCGGCAGGCATTGCTGGGCCACGGACTGGAGAGCATCGAGCTGGGCTTGTTGCGGCGCAGGCAGGAGACCGGGACGCGCTGCAGCCGTGCCGGCAGCGAGCCGTCTGAGCAGCGTGGCACGTTGCTCGATGGTCCTGCGCAGGTGCTGGTTCCGTTCCTCCAGGCTCTCTCCCTTGGCAACGGGATACTCCATGAACTTCGCACTGGAGAGATTGCGCCGGGGCGCGAAGGGACCTTCGTTGCTCGTCGCCAGCACGTGCAGCGGCTGGACCAGGCGTGACAGGAAGAGCGAACCGCTGATGCTCGGTCCCGTGCCCGCATGCCCCATGCCGCCTTCGACCTGCATGCCCACGCGAGCCGTGTGAATAGCGCGGTTGACGAAGATCGCCTCGGCAGTGGACTGCGTCAGCACCTGGCCCGTGGTTTCGTTGATGCGGGTGTGCAGCCCCAGCGTGGCGACGTCGGCCTGCGTGTTGAGCTGGGCGAGCAGCGCCTCGAGCTCATGGGCTTTCCACCGCACCACGTGCAGGATAGGCCCGCGCACGTTCTGGTCGATCTGTGCCAGCGCCTGCATGTCACCGACGTCCACGATGGCCGGTTGGACGTACAGGCCTTGCGTCGATCCGTGATGCCGCGTGGTCCTGATCACGCGCAGCCCCTTGGCCTCCATGCGTGCCAGGTAGGCGTCGGCCTGGTCTTGGATGGCCTGCGTTGCCACGGGACCGACGTCCGTATCGGGCTCGCGCGGGTCGCCCACCGAACGCTCCAGCAGCATGGCACCCAGCATCCCGATGATCTTGTCCGCCACCGAGTCCTGCAGGCACAGCAGCTTGAGCGATGCACCCTTCTGCCCCGCGCAGTCATAGGCCCCGAAGACCGCGTCGGAAATGACTTGCTCGGGCAGGGCCGAGCTGTCCACGATCATCGCGTTGAAGCCGCCGGTATTGGCCATCAGCGCCGGAGCGTGCGGCAAGGTTGACACCGCTTCACGAATGTCCGCTGCCGTCTTGGGCGTGCCGGTAAAGAGCACGGCCGCCACCCCAGGGTCGCGCACCAGTGCCGCACCGACCGTGCCGCCGGCACCCAGCAGCAGCTGCAGGGCATTGGCCGGCACGCCGGCGGCGTGGAAGGCTTTGACCGCCTCATGCGCCACCAGCGAGGCATGCGACGACGGCTTGGCCACCACCGCGTTGCCGGCCAGCAGCGCGGCCGCGATCTGGCCTGCCAGCGTGTACAGCGGAGCACTTGACGAAGTGACGACAGCCACGGTTCCCAGCGACTTGGCCGCTGTCACGGTCGGATCGGTGGCCGCCTGGGCCACGTAAAGCCGGCACAGATCCGTGACGCGGCGGATTTCCTCTGCGGCCTCGGCAGGTGTCTTGCCGCACTCCAGCACCAACAGCGCGCCCAGCCGGGCAGCGCTGCTTTCCATGGCTTGTGCGGCAGCCGTGATCATCTGCATGCGCTCCGACAGGGAGCGGCTGCCCCAGGCCTTCTGTCCTTCCTGGCTGGTGCGCAGCGCCTGGGCCACGTCAGCGACGCCAGAGCTGGTGTAGGTACCGACCTGCTCATTGCGAGCCGCGGGATTGAGCACCACGACCGGCTGCTGCGCGGCGGCACTGGACGCGAACGCGCACAGCGGCTCGATGGCGGGGCGACTCTCCATCAGACGCCGGTACTCGGCCTGCAGCGCGGCCCTGTCGGACAGGGCCACCACGGCCGAGCCCTTGCGCCAGGACGGCAGATGGGGCGGCAGGGGAATGCCGGGATTGGGTTGGCCACGGGTCTGCGCGGCCTTGGCCACCGGATCGGCCACGATGTCCTCGATGCGCACGTCCGTGTCGACCACCTGGTTCACGAAGGACGTATTGGCGCCGTTTTCCAGCAGTCGCCGCACCAGGTAGGCCAGCAGCGTCGCGTGCGGTCCGACCGGCGCGTAGATGCGGCAAGCCCGGCCCAGGTTGGAGGGGCCCACGATCTGGTCGTAGATGGATTCGCCCATGCCATGCAGGCACTGGAACTCGTAGGCCTTGTCGCCCGCCAAGGTGTGGACCGCGGCGATGGAAAAGGCGTTGTGCGTGGCGAACTGGGGGAAGATCGCGTCCTGCGCGGCCAGCAAGGCCTTGGCGCACGCAAGGTAGCTGACGTCCGAATGCACCTTGCGGGTGAACACGGGGTAGTTGGCCGTGCCCTCGGCTTGGCAGCGCTTGATCTCCGTATCCCAGTAGGCGCCCTTGACCAGGCGCACGAGGATGCGGCGCTGCGTGGAGCGGCCCAACTCGATCAGCCAGTCCACCACCGCGCGTCCGCGCTTCTGGTACGCCTGCAGCGAGATGCCCAGGCCCGACCAGCCCTGCAGCTCCGGCGCGTGGGCCAGACGCTGCAGCATCTCCAGCGTCAGCGGGAAGCGCGCCGACTCCTCCTGGTCCAGGTGAAAGCCGATGTCGTAGCGGCGGGCCGCGCAGGCCAACTTCAGCAGCCGCGGATACATCTCCTCGATCACCCGGCCATGCTGGCTGACCTCGTAGCGCGGGTGCAGGCCCGTGAGCTTGACCGAGACGCCCGGACCCTCGATGGGCCCCTGCCCCTTGGCCGTCTTGCCGATCTCCTCGATGGTATGCAGATAGGCTTCGTAGTAGGCGTCCGCATCCTCGGGCGTCAGCGCGCCTTCGCCGAGCATGTCGTACGAGTAGCGGTATCCCCGCTTCTCACGGCTGCGCGCCTCGGCGATGGCCTCCTCGATGGTCTGGCCCGTCACGAACTGCTTGCCCAGCAGCCGCATCGCGTAGGCCACGCCGGCGCGCACCACGCCTTCGCCGCCCTTGCGCAGCACGTTGGACAAGGCTGCAGCCAGCGCCTGCTCGTCGGGCTTCTTCAGCAGCTTGCCGGTGACGAACAGGCCCCAGGCGGTCGCGTTGACGAAGAGCGAAGGCGAGTTGCCCGCATGCGCGCGCCAGTCCTGGTCCACGATCTTGTCGCGGATGAGCTTGTTGCGGGTTTCCGTGTCGGGCACACGCAGCATGGCCTCGGCCAGGCACATCAGCGCCACGCCCTCGCGGCTGTCCAAGGAAAACTCCTGCGTCAGCAAATCAATGCCCCCGGCATCGAGCCGCGACTTGCGCACGCCCTGGGCAAGCCGCGCTGCCAGCGCCTGCGTGGTGCTGAGCTGCGCGGGTTGCAACGCGGCTTCCTTCATAAGGGCGGCCACTGCCGTGGCCTCATCCACCAGGTCCGCCGCGTCGATTCTTGCGCGCAGCGTAGACAGAAGATCTGCCGACGGGCCCACAGCGTAGTTCTCGGTATACATGGGATTTCTTTGGGCGTTGAAAGTGGCTGTTGTCATGATCAACCTGCAATACCGCGCAAGCGTTCCGTGCGCCGGCGCAGCAGTTCCAGCGAGATGAGAAGCAAAGCCGACATCACGACCAGAACGGTGGCGACTGCCAGGATGGTGGGGCTAAGTTGCTCGCGTACACCGGACCACATCTCGCGCGGCACCGTGCGCTGGTCGCCACTGGCGAGGAAGATGGCCACGACGACTTCGTCGAACGATGTTGCGAACGCAAACAGTCCACCCGAGATGACGCCCGGCGCAATCAGCGGCAGCTTGACACTCATAAAGACACGTAGCGGCGAGGCGCCGAGGCTGCGGCCCGCACGCGTGAGGTTCTCGTTGAAACCCGCCAGCGTCGCCGTCACGGACACCACGACAAAGGGCACCCCCAACGCGGCGTGCGCCACGACGAGCCCGAACAGGTTGTTGACCAGGCCCAGGGGACTGAAGGCGAAGTACACGCCGACAGCCGTGATGATGAACGGCACGATCATGGGCGACAGCAGCAGGCCGCGGACGACGGCACCACCCTTGAGTCGCGGATGCATCAGGCCCAGCGCTGCCAGCACGCCCAGCACGCAGGCCAGCAGCGTGGAGGAGATACCCACGATCAGCGTGTTCGTCAGCGCCAAGCGCCACTCCGGCCGGCTGATGAACTCCTCGTACCAGCGCAGGCTCACACCTGCCATCGGGTACGTGAAGTAGGGTTCCGAGTTGAACGACAGAGGAATGACGACGAGGATCGGTATCAGCAGGAATACCAGCACCCCAAGGGAGAAGGCGACATGGGCATAGCGGCCCAGGGCACCCCACACGGAAACGTAGGCGGGAAACTTCAACATGCCATTACCCCAGTTTGACGCCGCTGCCGCCGGTCAGGCGAGAGAAGATGGCGTAGACGCACATGACGCCGACCAGAAGACCCGTTGCCAGTGCGCAAGCCAGACCCCAGTTCAAGGTCGTGTTCACGTGGTTTGCGATGTAGTAGCTCACCAGCTGGTCGTCTGGGCCGCCCAGCATGGCCGGCGTGATGTAGTAGCCCACGGCCAGGATGAAGGTCAGCAGCAGCGCGGCGGCGACGCCGGGCAGCGTGTGCGGGAAGTACACGCGCCAGAAGGAGAGGACGGGGCCCGCACCCAGCGAGCGGGACGCACGCATGTAGATCGCCGGCACGCTCTTCATGACGCTGTACAGCGAGAGAATGGCGTAGGGCAGGAGGATGTGCGTCATGGAGATCAGCACGCCCCAGCGGTTGTAGATGAGCGTCAAGCCCTTGTCCGACAGTCCGAAGTACGCCAGCAGGCCGTTGAGGATGCCGTTGCTCTGCAGGACTACCATCCATGAGATGGAGCGCACCAGGAACGACGTCCAGAACGGCAACAGCACCATGATCATGAAGATGTTGCTGTACTTGGCCGGGATGTTGGCCAGGAAGTAAGCCACCGGATAGGCGATCACGAGGCACAGCACGCTCACAAGCAGGCCAACCCAGACCGTGCGCACGAAGACATCGACGTAGACACGCTGGTCCTCAGGCTGTCGGACGATGGCACCGCTGTCATCGCGCTCCAAGTCGAAAGCCTTCAAGTAGAAGTCCAGCGTCCAGGCCGACGAGGTGCGCTTAAGCGCAGACCAGGCCTGCTTCTCACCCCAGCGCGAATCGATGCTGGTCAGTCGCAGCTGCCAGTTGTCCACCGCGTCGGCGCTGTCAAGCTGACGCGCCGTCTTGATGAGCAGGCTGCGCATCCCAGAGTTCTCGAAATTCAGCCGCATGGCGACCTTGGTCACACCGGCGGAAGCCTTGCCCGCGCGCAAGTCATCGGCCAGCGCCGCAAAGGCTGCCTCGCCGGGGATTTCCGAATGCTTGGGATCCCAGGCATTGAGCGCCTGCGTGGTGCGTGGCATTTCCTGAGACACCAGCGGGTCGTGGACGCTCTTGATCAGCAGGTTCCCGATAGGGACCAGGAACGAGAACAGCAAGAACGCCAGCAGCGGGGCGATCAGGATGTAGGCGCGAATCTGACCCATGCGCTCAGCTTTGCGAAGCCGAGCCTTGAGCTGGTGCTTCCCTGTGCCCCCGATCGAATTTTGATCGGCGTTACAGGCCGCGCTTGAAACGTCGAGAGATATGCTCGTCATGGCCGCTATGGATTTCCGCTGGTTTCTGATCGTCCGCTGCTGTTGGCTGCGCAAGTTACTTGCGGTTCAGCCAAGCCGCGAATTTCTGGTTCAGATCGTCGGCATGGTCGGCCCAGAATTCCGGGCTGACGTTAAGTGCGCCAGCCATGTTTTTTGGCGCCGTGGGCAGGTAGGGCGCAACCTTGGCATCGACGTAGCGCAGCGAGGACTTGCGTGCCGGCCCATAGGCGGTCAGCGGTGCAAGCGCAGCCAGGGTTTCAGGTTCCGTCGCGTAGCGGACAAAAGCCTTCGCCTCCTTGAGGTTCTTGGCACCCTTGACGATGGCATAGCCTTCGATGTTGGTCAGCTGGCCGTCCCAGAGGAAGTCAAAAGGCTTCTTGTCGGACACGATGGCGCTGTAGATGCGGCCGTTGTACGCGCTGGACATCGTCACTTCCCCATCGGCAAGAAGCTGGGGCGGCTGCGCGCCCGTTTCCCACCAGACCACGGAAGATTTGATGGTGTCGAGCTTCTTGAAGGCACGCTCGACGCCAGCGTTGGTTGCCAGGAGCTTGTAGACCTGGTCGGCCGGCACGCCATCAGCCAGCAATGCCCATTCCAGGGCACCGTCCGGGGCCTTGCGCAACGCACGCTTGCCGGGGAACTTCTTCAGGTCAAAGAAGTCGGCGATCTTCGTGGGTGGCGTCGCACCGAACTTGTCTTTGTTGAAGACGATCAGCGTGGACCAGGTGATGCTGCCGGCTAGGCACTCGCTCACCGCGCCGGGCAGGAAATCGTCCACCGCCTTCATGTCGCCCACCGGCGCAAGATCCACTGCCGGATTGATCTTCTCCAGCAGCCCCTCGTCACAGGCACGCATCGCGTCGGCCAGCTGCATGTCAACCACGTCCCAGGTCACATTGTTGGTCTGGACCTGGGTGCGCAACTGTGCGATGCCGCCGTTGTAGGTATTGGACTTGATACTGACCTTGTTCTTGGCTCCGAACGGACGCACGGCCGTTTTCTCTTGGGCGTCCTGCCACGCTCCGCCCCAAGATGCAAAGCTCAACTCCGACGCGTTTGCAGCGCCTGCCATGAGCAAAGCGACAGCCGCGGAAGCCACACAATTTCGTGCGCGCATGGTGAATCTCCTGGAAATTAAAACGTTGTTGAATGTGCCGCCGGAAGCCCGTGCTTTCTGTTATTGCAGGGCGCAGCAGGCTTCCGCCTTCCAACCCAAATTCAAGGTGTCGCCGCTCTGGATGCGGCGCCCCTCCCCGTCGTTGGAAACCTTCACGATGAAATCACCCGCCAGGTTGGCATCGCAGACCAGCCGCAGATGGTCACCGTAGTAAATGACGTCCTTCACCTTGGCGTTGAACACGTTCTCGCAGCCTGCGGCCTGCGAGCCCAGCAGTACGCGCTCGGGACGAAGCGACAGGGTGACCTGTGATCCCGCGGTGATGTCGTGTCCGGCCATGGCGGTGACTTGCACGCCCTGCTTCAGTTTCACGCTGCACAGCGCGCCTTCACGCCGGGTGACGGCACCCTGGAGCTGGTTGCTCTCGCCGATAAAACCGGCCACGAAAGCATTCTCGGGACGTTCGTACAAATCCGAGGGCGACGCCAGCTGCTGGATTCGGCCATTTTCGAAAACGGCCACCCGGTCCGACATGGTCATGGCTTCGCCTTGGTCGTGGGTGACATAGACGGTGGTCAGGCCGCTGGCTTCATGAATGCGCTTGATTTCGTACTGCATCTGCTCACGCAGCTGCTTGTCCAGCGCGCCCAGCGGTTCGTCCATCAGCACCAGCGCGGGCTCGAATACCAGCGCGCGGGCCACGGCGATGCGCTGTTGCTGGCCGCCGGAGAGTTGGGCCGGCATGCGGTCGGCGAATTTCTGCATGTTTACCATTGCCAGCGCCCGCTTGACCTTGGCCTCGATGTCGCTTTTAGCGACCTTGCGAACCTTCAGCGGGAATGCCAGATTCTCGGCCACCGACATATTGGGAAACAGCGCATAGCTCTGAAACACCATGCCGATGTTGCGGCGCTCTGGCGGAATCCGGTTGATTTCCCGGCCCTTGAGCAGAATCTGGCCGCTGGTGGCGGTCTCGAATCCCGCGAGCATCATCAAACACGTTGTCTTGCCTGAGCCCGACGGGCCCAGCATCGTCAGAAACTCGCCCTCTTCAATACTGAGGTTCAAGTTCTTGACGACGAGGTGCTCGCCATCGTAGGTCTTTTGCACATCCTTGAACAAGACGATTGTTGACATTGCTGAATCTCGCGTACTAGAGTGCCCTTGCACTTGCCACATCAGGAATAGAGAAATTCAAACGCCAACCGGGAAGGCTTGCCATGGATGTCAATTCCGCAAGGTTCGGGAGCGCTTGAACAAATTCGAAATTCGTTGATGTGGGGCATGGGAACGAAGCGTATGCACAGGCACACCAGTTCCTGCAAACCGCACCTCAAGTGATTTTTTGCATCAGCGGCACTTATGCCAATGAAGACATTTGGTGCAGTTTTTAATCGTCAATCGGTATATTCACTAATAAGGTGCAGCTTGCGCACCATATCGGAGCCCTGCTGGAGCCCACGCCCATGACCCTGTTGTCATGCCCGCGTCACGACAAGGTCTGACGGCGCACTGGTTGCCGCGAGGGCGCAGCGACCGGCCAGGTGGGGCGCTGCTGCGAGGGCGGCGCAGGACAGCTGGTGTGCACGGGTGTGCCCGCGTCTAGTGCGTCTGGTCATCGCAAGCTCATGAGCGCGGCGGGCTGCCAGCCTACGGTCATGCAGGCGTCATCCCTGAACAGCAAGTTGCGCTTTCACCCATCGAGCTGCTCTGCCACCAGCATGGCGGCCATGCCAGGCGCCTCTACTCGTTGACCATGGTGCAGATCACCTCCTCCGGCAACCCGAAGGTCCTGACCATTTCAATGGTCAGCTTCCTCTTCATCGCCACGCGGATAAGGCTTTCTATTTCCTTGGGCATGCGACCCAGCTCGCCTTCACGATAGACCAGGTAGAAAGACCGGCTCAACGCGGGGTAAGGGCCCTGCGCGTTGCGGAAGCTCGTCAGCGGCACGGTGCGCAGCATCGAGCTGAACTGGCGCGACTGCCACAGGCACATGGGGGTGGTGATCGCGAAGCCGATGCCGGCCGACACCAGGCTCAGCAACGGGTCGGTGGTATCGAACTCGCAAGTTCTCTCCAGCGATTCGCCCGTGCGCTCCAGGTAGGCATCGATCTGCTTGCCGATCGACGAGCGCGCCGAATAGCGAATGAGCGGCAGGCTCTTGCCCAGCTTTGTGAGCGAACCGAAATCGTCGGACTTGTACTGCGCCGGCAAGGCGACCACGTACTGCTCGGAGAACAGGTTGACGCGCTGCACTGCGGGGTGAGGCGTTCCCATGCTGGTGCTGACCACGATGTCGAGTTCGCGGTTCTCAAACTGAGCTTCCAGCGTCGGCGTGATGCCTGACCACAGCCGCACCTGCTGCGACGTACTGCTGATGCCCTGAAACAGCAGCGGGCCGACGTTCGCGGCGAACGAGTCCACGCAGCCGATGCGTATCACCAGCATCTTGGCACGGCTGATGTTGCGCACGCCCTCGAACACCTCGGGCGCACGCCGCAGCAGGTCGTTGGCGCCTTCGTAGAGCCTCATCCCGGCGGCCGTCGGTCGTGCGGGCCGCGTGCCGCGGTCGAGCAACTCGACACCCATCTTGGATTCCAGGAGTTTGAGCCGCATCGATACTGCCGCCTGCGACAGCTCAAGCCGGCGGGCGGCTTCCGATACGGACTCCGATTCCACAGTGGCTACCCAGGCAGCCAGGAGGTTCCAGTCCGGGTATTGGTCGTAGGCGGTTTGAGACATGGCGGAATCTGCGGACTTATGCGCCGGCGGTCGGCAAGGAGCTTCTCATTTCAGTCGCGCGGCGCCCTGGGGAAGGCTTAAAAGGCAACGACCACGGGGTCAACGATGGACCAGTCTTTTAATTAGTATAAGTGAATCTGATGCTATGCGTGGGTCTGCGCATCACTTCCACACTGATTGCGTGAACCCGGCGAAGTTGGCGACTGCTTTGCCACCCGTCATGCACCCAGAGGACTTGCGATGAACTCCATGCCTGAATTCACTCAGCCGACCAACGAGCCCGAACTTGCCTACGCCGAGGGCGCCGTCGAGTGGAAGCAACTGCAGCAGCATTTGTCCAACCGCGAGGTCGTGGACATTCCGGCCGTCATCGGCGGTCAGAAGATCTACTCGGACGACGTCGAAGAACTGCACGCGCCGCATGACCGCTCCCGGCTGCTGGCACGCATTCACCGCCCCACCGAAGGCCAAGTGCGCCAGGCCATTCAGAGCTCGCTGGACGTCGCGGCCGACTGGGCCAGCATGCCCTTCGCCGATCGCGCCGCGATCATGCACCGTGCCGCGGCCATCATCAGCGGCCGCATGCGTCACCGCATCAACGCAGCCACCATGCTGGGGCAGAGCAAAACCATTGACGAAGCCGAGCCCGACAGCGCCTGCGAGCTGGTCGATTTCCTGCGCTTCAACACCCACAACGCCCGCCACATCCGCGACAGCCAGCCCACGTCGCCGCGCACGGCGCAGAACCGCACCGACTGGCGACCGCTGGAGGGCTTCGTCTATGCCGTGTCGCCCTTCAACTTCACGGCGATCGGCACCAACCTGTCCTGCGCACCGGCCCTGATGGGCAACGTGGTGCTGTGGAAGCCGGCCAACCGTTCCACGCTGGCCAACTACATCTTCTTCGAGGCGCTGGAGCAGGCTGGCCTGCCAGCAGGCGTGATCAACTTCGTTCCGGGCCGCGCCACGATGGTCACCGACGAGGTGCTGGCATCGCCGCACTTCGCCGGGCTGCACTTCACGGGCTCTTCCGAGGTGTTCAGCAACCTGTGGAAGCGCGTGGGCAGCGGCATCGACAAGTACCGCACCTTCCCGCGCCTGGTGGGCGAGACGGGCGGCAAGGACTTCGTGCTGGCCCACCCGTCGGCTGACGCTTCCGAGGTGGCCATCGCACTGGTGCGCGGTGCCTTCGGCTACCAGGGCCAGAAGTGCAGCGCGGCATCGCGCGCCTACGTGCCGCGCAGCCTGTGGACCAAGGTCAGCGCGCAGATGAAGTCGATCCTGGCCGAGCTCAAGGTCGGTGACGTTGCGGACCGCTCGACCTACATGGGCGCCGTGATTGACCAGAACAGCTACACCAAGATCACCACGTACCTCAAGGCCGCCAAGGACGATGCGCGGGTCAGCGTGGTGGCCGGCGGCGGCTTCCGCGACGATCCGGGCTTCTTCATCGAGCCCACGGTGCTCAAGGTGGAGGACCCCCGTCACGTGCTGATGTGCGACGAGCTGTTCGGACCGGTGCTCACCGTGTTCGTCTACGACGACAACGAGTGGACCACGCTGCTGCCGTTGATCGACTCCACGAGCAAGTACGCTCTGACGGGATCTATCTTTTGCACCGACCGCAAGGCACTGCGCCAGGCGCAGGAGGTGCTGGTCAACGCCGCGGGCAACCTGTACCTCAATGACAAGCCCACCGGTGCCATCGTGGGCCAGCAGCCCTTCGGCGGCGGTCGCGCCAGCGGCACCAACGACAAGGCAGGCTCGTGGATGAACCTGCTGCGCTGGACCTCGCCGCGCGTGGTCAAGGAGACCTACGCGCCGCCGCGCAGCTGGTAAGCACGCCCGCGCACTGACGTCGCGCGGGCCCGTGTGGGTTCGCGCACACCTTCACTGCGGCGCCACACGCCATGGCGGGCTCGCCTTGAGCCCGCCATGGCGCACCATCGGCATGGCCTGACCGAGGTCGGCGCATGCCGCCGGTGCATCCCTGGGCTGCCCGCATCCAGCAGATCCTCCCCGCCAGGATCAGGTACATGTCGCATCCCGAGTTGCCAATCGCCCATGCCCAAAGGGCCGCGCTGCACAACGAGATCCATGCGCGTCCGCCTGAGGCCATGGCGCTGCCGCTGGCCATTTCCCACGTCGTGATGACGTGCGATGCTCAGCAGCGTGAGCTGAGCCGGCATCACCTGGCAGTCCTGCTGCGCAACCATCACTTGCCTCCACCCGACGCGCAATGCAGCCATCTGCGTGCGGACCTGGGAGGCTTCCGGTTGCGTTGGGAACTGCATACCGAATTCGTGACCTGGACGTTTTCCAGGCCGCTTCACATTGACCGGGAGCCCAGTGTCGATCTGGTCGAGACCCTGTCCGCATCCCGCGACACCGCCTATGCCTCGGTCCCCCAGGAGTGGGTCCAGAGGCTGCCTGGGCGAACCCTGAGCGCGATGCATCTCTGGGTGCTTCCCGACGCTGCCGCCGACACCAGCACTACGGGCTGCTCCGCCAGCATGGCGCGCCGGCTGATGAACGAGGAGATGCTGGTGGCCAGCGGCGTGGCACACGGGCAGGCCTGCATCTACAGCGATTTCGCCATCCACGCAGATGGCTTTTCACGGATGCTGCTGCTGTGCGACGGACTCGATGCGCGCAGGCTCGGGCGTCTGGTGCAGCGGCTGCTGGAAATAGAGACCTACCGCATGGCCGCGCTGCTGGCCCTGCCTGCCGCGCGCAAGGCTTCTGGGCTGCTGGCTGACGCCGAGCGAGAGCTGGCCGCACTGTCCCAGGCTATCCAGAGTGCCCAGGGCCGTGATGAGCAGGCCCTGCTCGACCGGCTTACGCGACTGGCTGCGCAGGTGGAGAGCCACTATGCACAGACCCATGCCCGCTTCTCCGCAAGTGCTGCGTACTTCGAGCTCCTGGACCGGCGCCTGAAGGACATTGCCGAGAGCCCGTTACCGGGGCTGCAGACAGTGGGCCGCTTCCTGGAGCGAAGGATGTCTCCCGCTCGCAGTACCTGCGCCTGGACGGCGCACCGGCAGGACGCGCTGTCGCAGCGCGTGTCACGCGTGAGCAACCTGCTCAGGACTCGTGTCGAGATCGAGCAGCAGCTCAACAGCCAGGCGCTGCTCAAGGCGATGAACGAGCGACAGCAGGTGCAGCTCCAGCTCCAGTCCGCCGTCGAAGGCCTATCGGTGGCAGCGATCACGTACTACATCGTGGGCCTAGCGGGATACCTGGCCAAAGGGGCACAGAAGGCCGGACTGCCGCTGAATCCAGAGCTGACCTCGGCCGCCGCGATACCGCTGGTCGCCCTTTGCGTGTGGTTGTCGATCCGCCGCATCCACAAGCGCCTGGCGCGAGACAGGAAAGGGCCACCTGCACAGGTCCATGCCCACGAAAGGCCCGTGCCCCTGTGCGCATCGACGCCATCGACTCAACGCATTTTCCCGACCACAACCCCGTGAGCCCCACATGAGCAACACGCGTCTTTCCTACGTATCGACTGCAGCCTCGAATCCTTGGCAAACCTACCTGTCGCAAGTCGACCGCGTGATCCCGTACCTGGGCAGCCTGGCACGCTGGGCCGAGACGCTCAAGCGGCCCAAGCGCGTGCTGATCGTGGACGTGCCCATCGAGATGGACGACGGCAGCGTGCGGCACTTCGAGGGCTACCGCGTGCAGCACAACCTCAGCCGTGGCCCCGGCAAGGGCGGCATCCGCTTCCACCCGGACGTGACGCTGGACGAGGTGATGGCGCTCTCGGCGTGGATGACGGTCAAGACCGCCGGCGTGGGCCTGCCCTTCGGCGGCGCCAAGGGCGGCATCCGGGTTGATCCGTCGCAGCTCTCGGTCAAGGAGCTGGAGCGCATGACGCGGCGCTACACCAGCGAGATCGGGCTGATCATCGGCCCGCAGCGCGACATCCCGGCGCCGGACGTCAACACCAACGCCCAGGTCATGGCCTGGATGATGGACACCTACTCCATGAACACCGGCGCCACCGCCACCGGCGTGGTCACGGGCAAGCCCATCCACCTCGGCGGCTCGCTGGGACGCGTCAAGGCCACGGGTCGCGGCGTGTTCGTCACCGGGCGCGAGGCGGCGCGGCGCATCAACCTGCCGCTGGACG
>NZ_AUMO01000086.1 GCF_000430725.1 Azohydromonas australica DSM 1124 | reverse complement strand
CATCAGTTCCACCGTGGTCGAAAACAGCAGCTCGCGCACGTACTGGTGCTGGGCGCGCTGAGCAAACACTTCGTCGATCCAGTCCGGATCCAGTGCCCGCTGCAGCGCCAGCCGTGCCATCAGCGTCACTGGAGAGTGGTGCGCAAAGCGCTCCACGACAGCATCCACCACTGTCATCGCACACCTCCACTTGCCATCGGGTGCGTCAGAGGAGGCAGCGTGCTAGCTAAATGGGCACCTTGAAAGGGATGGCGCTTAACGCAGCAGCAGGTGGCGCGTGTACGGCAGGAACTGCACGCCACCACGCAGGACGCACTCAATGTGCGCCCGCCAAGCGCTCAACCGGCGCCCGGCCTGGAGTTCGTGCTGCGAGACGACGTTGAGCGCGGTAACGCGCTTCTTGCGCAAGGCCCGCTTCACCGTTGCGGGCAAATCAAGCGGCAGGATATGGTCTCTGAATAGCACCAGGGAAAACGCCGCATAGGCTGCCGACTTGGATGCGGACGCGGGCGTGTCGGCATGAACGCGATACGTAGGCGTGTCGTCAAAGTGCATGCGCATGCCCTCGGCCAGCAGCCGGAAAAACAAGTACGTCCACTCGAAATACTGCAGCCGCATGTCGAAAAGGTCAGCTCGCACTGCCCCGGCGCGGAACATCGAGGCCGGCGACGCGAACCAGTTGCAGCGCAGAAAGCTCCCAGCAATGTCGGCGTTGACCGTGGCCGCAATGGACGCTGGCACCAAAGGCGTGTCGTGCCCACCGCGGCGCACCAGACCGGCACTCACTACTACGTCAATGCCCGGCCGAAACAGCCCCACGCGGCGCGCCAGCGCCCCATCTAAGAACTCGTCGTCGTCGTCGAGGAAAGCAAAGAATGCCCCTGACGCATGGCGCAGGCCGTGAAGGCGAGCCGCCGACACGTTGCCCTCATCGAGCTGCAGCACGCGCAATTCAGGCCGGGCCTGCAGTTCATCAACGATGTCCGGCTCAAAGCGCTGGCCATTGACCACCACAATCACCTCAAGGCGTACCCCTCTTTGGGCGCGGACGCTGGCGATGGCCCGGCGTAGTAGCGCGCCGCGCGCCTTGTCGCACATCGTCGGGATGATGACGGAAACGTGCTCGCCCATCTCGCCCA
Organism: Azohydromonas australica DSM 1124; assembly: GCF_000430725.1. Classification (GTDB taxonomy): domain Bacteria; phylum Pseudomonadota; class Gammaproteobacteria; order Burkholderiales; family Burkholderiaceae_C; genus Azohydromonas; species Azohydromonas australica. The sequence continues at coordinate 31,635 of NZ_AUMO01000086.1, read as the reverse complement.
TCTCGCCCATCTCTCCCATCTCTCCCATCTCTCCCATCTCTCCCATCTCTCCCATCTCTCCCATCTCTCCCATCTCTCCCATCTCTCCCATCTCGCCCTACCGTAGTTTTTTGGATCCCGGAATGTTACCCTCCGATACATTGAAAAGAGGCGGGTGGGGTGCCACATGGGCTGATTACCCATAAGAAGAATTACTGCATCTGGCACCCTACAGCTTGCCGGCAGCGAGGTGTCGGCGGACCGCCGCACGCGCGCCTGAGCGTCTTGACGGCCAACGACGCCAGCATCGCCAAGACGGCGGAGCACTTCGGCCTGAGCACGGCCACGGTCAAGCGTTACTGCAGCGCCGCCTGACTCCCAGCGGCTGGGCTCCGGCAGCGTGGGCGCCAGGCCGGCCTAACGCAGGAGGCGGTGCACGTCGCCGTCAGACACGGCGCGGTAGCCGCCAGCATGGGCCGGCAGCGTCAGGGCTGGAGCCGCTCGTCGTCGGAGCCCTGGACCACATCGTCGGCCACGGTCAGCGTGTCCACCGTCTCCATGGCCTCGCACTGCCCAGGTTGATCTGGATGTCGGCGATAGTGACCCATGCCCTACCGCTTCACCGCCCACGCGCTGGCCCGCATCTCAGAGCGGCACATCCCCAGCGAGTGGTTGGACGCGGTGCTGGACACCCCGCAGCGCGTGGTGCCGGCACAGCCGCCGCGCGAGGAGCGACAGGGCGTGTTCGAGCGCGACGGCAAGCCGGTGCTGCTTCGCGTGATTGTTGAAGGCGATCTGGTCATTACCGCGATGCTTACCAGCAAGCTCGACAAGTACGGAGTCCCCACGCCATGAAAGTCCAGTACGACCCCCAGGCCGATGCCATGTACATCCGGCTCGCCGCCGGGGAGGTGGCCGACAGCGATGAGGTGCGCGAGGGTGTAGTGATCGACTACGACGCGCAGGGGCGTGTGCTTGGCATTGAGCTGCTGGACGTGAGCCGCCGCACCGACAACCCGCGTGAGCTGTCGCTGGAGCTGCTGGCGCCACAGCCTTCGGGCGGGCTGGCGGCCTCCGGGGGGCCGTAGAAGGCCCAGGACGCGCTTGCAGCAGCTCGGATGGCCATCAGGGCCGGACGGGATAAAGACGCCGTTGAGACCCTTTCCCTGGCGTGCTTGTCAGCTCAGGTTCAGGTGTGTGCTCAGCATCGCCAGGACTGCCGAACATGCGGGAGGAGGGACGGGGACCTGTAACAAGAGCGAGCAGGCGCGGCGTGATACCGGTGAAGTACCGCAGCCGCGCTAGCATCGCCAGGGCGCGACTTCAGCCGTCGAGCCCGGGGCGGCGCAGCTCGGCCAGCTTGGCGTTCACGATGCAAAGCCGGGCAAGGAGGCCTTCAACGCTCGTCGTTAGATCGGCCACCGCCTCCTGTAGGACGGCGCCATCTACGGATGCCGTGAAACATTATGAGGGGTCGGGCTGGCGGAAGCGGTGGGATTCGAACCCACGGAGGGGATCAACCCTCGCCGGTTTTCAAGACCGGTGCCTTAAACCGCTCGGCCACGCTTCCTGGATGCTGTCGCCGCGTGACGCGTCATGCGACGAAGGCGCATTGTCGCATCAACCGCGGACGTCCCTCATGGCGGCGTGCGGCCGCGCACTTCGTCCAGCCGCCGGCACAGCTCCCCGGCACCCTGCAGCAAGCGGTCGGTGGGGCGGTGCAGGGTGTCGGCGTCGAGCAGCAGCAGCGCATCCTGGCGCGTGGCGCGCAGGCTGCGCAGCGCCTGCCAGCGCGCCAGCGGCTCGGGGCCGCCGCTGTCCTGGCGCGAGGCGGCGATGACGTCCGGATCGGCCTGCACCACCGCCTCCTCGCTCGCCGTGGGCGTGAGCGGGGCCAAGTCGGCGAAGACATTGCGCCCGCCGCACAGCTGCAGCGCCTGGCTGATGAAATGGCGGCCGCTGACGGTCAGCAGGGGCCGTTGCCAGATCTGGTAGAAAACCCGCAGTTCGCGCCGCCCCGCGTAGCGCGTGCGCAGCGCCTGCAGATCGCCCTCGTAGCGCCGCGCGGCGGCCTCGGCGTCGTCCGCGCTGCCGGCCAGCGCGCCCAGGCGGCGCAGCGTGGCGGCTACGTCCTCCAGGCGCTGCAGCCGGCTGAAGTACAGCGGCAGCTTCAGCGCCTGCAGCCGCTGCAGCTGCCGCGCGGCGGTGCCGTCGGCCCACACCACCACCACGTCCGGCCGCAACGCCACGATGCGCTCCAGGTCCAGCTGCGCGCTGTCGCCGACACGCGGCAGCCGCCGCGCCGCGGCGGGGAAGTCGCTCCACGCGTCCACGCCCACCACCCGGTCGCCCGCGCCGGCGGCGAACAGCAGCTCGGTCAGGTGCGGCGCCACGCTCACGATGCGCCGCGCCGGGTGCGGCAACGACAATTCGTGGCCCTCGTCGTCGCGTAGGCGCAGCGGCGCGTCCAGAGCCGGCGCCGCCGCGGGAGCCGCTGCTTGCTTGGGCGCCGGTGCCGCCACGGACGCCGGGCCGGGTGCGGCGGCAGCCGATCCGGCCAGCCCCAGGCCTGCTGCCAGCGCCAGTAGCCTGGCCGCGTTCCGAAACCGGCGCGAACGCGTGCTGCCGTGCCGCATGGCCTTCAGTCCGCCACGAACACGGTGCGGCCCTGCACCTCGCCGCGGTGCACGCGGTGGCCAAAGGCGTTCGATAGGCCTTCGGCGCTCATCACCGCGTCCGCGGGCCCGGCCTGCGCCGGTACGCCCGCGCGGCCCAGCAGCAGCGCGTGGGTGGCGAAGCGGTGGGCCAGGTTGAAATCGTGGATGGACAGCAGCACGGCGTGGCCTTCGCGTTGTGCGAGCGCGCGCAGGTGTTCTAGCAGTCCCACCTGGTGCGGCAGGTCCAGGTGCGCCAGCGCCTCGTCGAGCATCAGCAGGCGCGGGGCCTGCGCCAGCAGCGCGGCGATGCCCACGCGCTGGCGCTCGCCGCCGGAGAGCGCGCGCACGTCGCGCGCCTCGAAGCCGTCCAGGTCCACCGCCGCCAGCGCGGCGCGCGCGATGCGGTGGTCGTCCTCCGACTCCCAGCCCCAGCGCGGCAGGTAGGGGTGGCGGCCGGTGAACACCACCTCCAGCACCGGGCTGGAGAAGGCGTCGTGCAGCTGCTGCGGCAGCAGCCCGCGCCGGCGCGCGGCCTCCAGCGGCGACCACGCTTCCAGGGGCATGCCTTCCAGCAGCACCTGCCCGCCCTGCGCCGGCCGCAGCCCGGCCAGCGTGTGCAGCAGCGTGCTCTTGCCGCTGCCGTTGGGGCCCAGCAGCGCCCAGCACTGGCCGGGCTCGATGCGCAGGTCCAGCCTCTCGGCCAGCGTGCGCGCGCCCGCGCGCAGCGTCAGCCCGATGGCCTGCAGCAGCGCGGCGCTCATCGCCGCCCCTCCGCGCGCAGCAGCAGCGCGATGAAGGCCGGCGCGCCCAGCAGCGCCATCACCACGCCCACGGGCAGCTGCTGCGGGGCCACGGCGGTGCGCGCCAGGGTGTCGGCCAGCAGCAGCAGCGTGCCGCCGCCCAGGGCGCAGGCCGGCAGCAGCACGCGCTGGTCGTTGCCGATGAGCAGCCGCAGCGCGTGCGGCGCCACCAGCCCCACGAAGCCCACCGCGCCGGCGGTGGCCACCGCCACCGCCGCGGCCAGCGAGGCCAGCAGGTACAGCGCGCGCTGCAGCCACGCCACGCGCACGCCCAGCGCCTGCGCGCCGGCGGCGCCGCGCAGCAGCAGGTTCAACTCGCGCGCCAGCGGCCACAGCACGAGCAGCAGGCCCGCCAGCGCTGCCAGCGGCCAGCCCGGTGCGTCGGCACCGGCGAGGTCGCCGCTGAGCCAGAACAGCATCCCGCGCAGCTGCGCCTCCGGCACCAGCGTCAGCAGCAGCAGCGTCACGGCGGCCCACAGCGCCGCCAGCATCACGCCGGTGAGCAGCAGCCGCGGCACGCTGCCTTCGCTCTCGCCGAGCTGCGGCTGCCAGGCGCGGCGCGCCAGGCCGAAGAGCAGCAGGGTGGAGGTGAGCGCGCCGGCGAAGGCGCCGAGCTGCAGCGTCAGCAGCCCGCCGCCGAGCAGGAGCGCGATGAGCGAGCCCACCGCCGCGCCGCCGGAGGTGCCCAGCACGTAGGGATCGGCCAGCGGGTTGCGCAGCAGCACCTGCATCAGCGCGCCGGCCAGCGCCAGCAGCGCGCCGCTGGCAAAGGCGGAGAGTGCGCGCGGCAGCCGCAGCGCGTGCAGCACCTGCGCCGCGGGGCTGTCGTCGGGGTGCAGCAGCAGCCGCGGCAGCTCCGCCAGCGCGATCTCGCTGCTGCCGCTGGCCAGCGCCACGCCCAGTGCGGCGGCAGCCAGCAGCGCCAGTAGCAGCCAGATGCGCAGGGCGCGGAGCATGGGGAGCGCCGCTTACTTGGCCGCGTATTCCAGCGCCACGAAGAACTTGCGGCCTGGGGTGTTGAAGCCCTGCACCAGTTCGTAGCGCTTGTCGGCCACGTTGTTCAGGCGGGCCGACAGCCGCAGCTCGGGCGTAAGGGCATAGCCCGCGTGCAGATTCACCAGGGCATAGCCGCCCATGCGGGAAGCCACGGTATTGGCCTCGTCTGCGAACCGCGCGCCGCTGGTCACCAGTTCGACGCCGGCACGCCAGGGGCCGGGCGTCCAGTTCAGACTGGCGCTGCCGTAGTGCTTGGCGCGCCGTTGCAGGCGCAGGCCTGTGTCGGCGTTCTCGGCATCCTGACGTGTCCATTCGGTGCGCACGTTCCACGCACTGGTCGTGTAGGCCGCGTCCAGCGTGGCGCCCCGGATGCGCGCCCGGGCCACGTTGTCCACCGTGTGCAGAGTGGGATCGATTGCATCAGTACTCTGGTCGATGAGGTCGCGGATGCGGTTGTTGAACACCACCAGCCCGCCACGCCAGCCCGAGCGCTCATAGCGCAGGGCGGCCTCGACATTGCGGGCCCGCTCGGGCTTCAAGTTCGGGTTGCCGGTATAGAAGTAGGGGAAGCCTGGGAAACTGAAGTCGGTCAGCGGGAAATACAGGTCATTGAAGGTAGGTGCCTTGAACGCCGTGCCCGCGCTGGCCGACAGGCGCCAGGCCGGATCGAACTGCCAGCCATAAGCCAGCTTGCCGGTGCCGTGGCCGCCGAACTGCGAATCATCGTCGTGGCGCACTGACAGTTCCAGCAGTTGCCGTTGCCAAGCCAGTGCATAGCTGCCGAACACGGCGGCCACATGGCGTTGCGTGCGAGTGAACGTACTGTCCGTGTCCACTTTTTCGCGGCGCCACTCCAGTCCGGCCGCCACTTTGCCTCCCAGCGCTTGCAGGTCGTTCTGCCACGTCAGCTGATCCTGGTCGGTGCGGAAGCGGCCCGGGAAGGCGCCGGTGGTGACGCTGTCGTCAGTTCCGCGGGCCAGACGCAGCGTGCTGCGCCAGTTCGGCGTGATGCGGTTGCGGCTCTCCACCGACAGGCGGCTCAGGCGCTGGTGGTTCAGGTCATCCGTGGTCGGCGTACCGTCGAAATGCGTTTTGGCGTCGCTTTGCAGCCAGCGCAGAGCCAGGGCTTGGTCCGCGGCCAGCTCATGTTCCACACCCAGGCTGATGTGGCGGTTGCGGTAGCGGTCGTCGTCGGGATTGAACGCCCCCTGCGTGTTGGTCGGGCTGGCAGCCGAGAAGGCATCGGTACGGGTGTAGCCGGCCTGCACGGACAGCGATGTGGCACCAAAGCGGCGACCTAGGCCGGCAGAGATCTCACGCAGGCGGTCGCTGCCCACGCCAACGCGGGCCTCGGTGCGTTCGCCCTGCTTGGTGAACACCTGAATCACGCCGCCGATCGCGTCGGCGCCGTAGAGGCTGCTGCCCGGGCCGCGCAGCACTTCCACGCGCTCAATCTGCGACAGCGGGATGTGCTCGAAGGCGTTGGTGCCGGCGGTGGCCGAGTTGATCCGTACGCCGTCCACCAGCAGCAGCACATGGTTGGCGTTGGCGCCGCGGATGAAGATGCCCGTGGTCTGGCCTGGGCCTCCATTGCTGATGATTTCCACGCCTGCTTGTGTCTGCAGCAATTCGGGCAGCGACATCGAGCCCGCTTGGTGGATCTGTTCAGCGTCGATCACGCGTACATCCGACAGTGCGGAGGACACGGGCTGCGACAAGCGCGTGGCCGTCACCACCACCGGCTGCACCGGCACCGCGGCCTGCGCGACGTTGTAGGGCGCTTGAGCCACCGCCTCGGCGGCGCGGGCGATGGGGGTGAGGGCGAGCAGGGCCAGGCCGCACAGCGCGGCGGGCCGAAGGGAAGCGGACTTCATCGGACAGGTCTCCGGCAGCCAGCGTCCCCGCAGGCTACAGTGGCATGAAGCCACGGCCAGGGCCGCGGCGGCGATGCATTCGAGGCCGGTATCCGGGCTCGCAGGCCGCGGGCGGTGCAACACACCGCGCGCCTCGCTCGCATCGCCTTCCCACGGGTCGCGCGACCCGCAGTGGCTTCGTGATGGGCGAACTGGCCTGCCTACCGGTGCGGGGGCAGCGCAGGCCTGGACGGCTTCAGCCGGGACTCATGCCCCGCCGCGCCGCTTCACCTGCTTCCCGTTCAACCCCCGGGACGACCGGGGGCACCTGAAGCGGCGCGCATCATACCGGGCCCGGTACTTGCGCCTGCTGACACGCCACCTGCGTCACCTCGCGCCGGCCGCCGTCCACGCGCACCGCCGTGAGCTGTCCGCCCCAGACGCAGCCGGTGTCCAGCGCCAGCAGGTCGGGGCGGTTCACCAGCCCCAGCGTGCTCCAGTGGCCGAAGGCCACGGGCTCGCCCGCGCTGCGCCGCCCGGGCGCCTCGAACCACGGCGCCAGCCCGGGCGGGGCCTGCAGCGCGCCGTTCTTGGTCTTGAAGTCCAGCGTGCCGTCGGCGGCGACGAAGCGCACGCGCGTGAGCACGTTGACCACGAAACGCCAGCGGTCGGCGCCGCGCAGGTCCTCGCGCCAGCGCGCAGGCTCGTTGCCGTACATAACGAAGAGGAAGTCGCGCAGGTCCGGGCCGCGCAGCATCGCCTGCACCTCGTCGGCCAGCGCCAGCGCCTGCGCCGCGTCCCACTGCGGCGGCAGCCCGGCATGCACGCACAGCCAGCCTTCGCGCCGCAACGCCAGCGGGCGCTGGCGCACCCAGTCGATCCAGGCCTCGCGCTCGGGCGTCTGCAGGATGTCGCGCAGGGTGTCGCTGCGGTGCTCGGGGCGCACGCCGTGCGCCACGGCCAGCAGGTGCAGGTCGTGGTTGCCCAGCAGCGCGTCGGCGGCGTCGCCCAGGTCGCGCAGCCGCCGCAGCGTGGGCAGCGAGGCCGGGCCGCGGTTGACGAGGTCGCCCAGCACCGTGAGACGGTCGCGGGAAGGGGAGAAGTCCAGCTCGGCCAGCAGCCGGTCGAACGCGTCGCAGCAGCCCTGCAGGTCGCCGATGAGATAGTGCATTCGAGGGATTCTGCTACGCTCACCCGCCACTTCTTCCCGGTGCGGGCGCTGGACAAGGCACGCCGCACCCGTTCGATGGACTTTGCGCTACTGGTATTCCTGATCCTGCTCAACGGGCTGTTCGCCATGTCGGAGATGGCGCTCACGGCCAGCCGTAAGGCGCGGCTGCAGGTCATGCTGGAGGCGGGCGAGCCCGGCGCGCAGGCCGCGCTGGACCTGCACGACAACCCCACCAAGTTCCTCTCCACGGTGCAGATCGGCATCACGTCGATCGGCGTGCTCAACGGCATCGTGGGCGAGAACGCCTTCTCGCAGCCGCTGTCGCAGTGGCTCATCCAGACGCTGCACGTGCCCGAGCACGCCGCCGCCGTGACGGCCACGGCGCTGGTGGTGATCATCATCACCATCCTGACCATCATTTTCGGCGAGCTGGTGCCCAAGCGCGTGGGCCAGCTGTTCCCGGAGCAGGTGGCGCGGCTGGTGGCGCTGCCGATGGAGGGGCTGAGCGCCATCGCGCGGCCCTTCGTGGTGCTGCTGTCGGTGTGCACCGAGGCGGTGCTCAAGCTGCTGGGCATCCGCAACGCCGCCAGCCGCAGCGTGACGGAAGAGGAGATCGCCGCGCAGTTGGAGGAGGGCGTGGACGCCGGGGTGATCGAGGCCCAGGAGCACCAGATGGTGCGCAACGTGTTCCGCCTGGACGATCGCCAGATCGGCTCGATGATGATCCCGCGCGCCGACATCCAATGGCTCGACGCCTCGGCCACCGCTGCCGACATCCAGGACGTGCTGGCCGAGGGCGGGCACTCGCGCTACCCGGTGTGCCGCGGCGACCTCAACGACGTGGTGGGCGTGGTCGCGGCGCAGGCGCTGCTGCGCCAGGTGCTGGCGGGGCAGGCGCTCGACATCGCCGACCACCTCACGCCGCCGGTGTTCGTGCCCGAGACGCTCTCGGGCATGGAGCTGCTGGAGCACTTCCGTGCCTCGGGCGCGGAGATGGTGTTCGTGGTGGACGAGTACGGTGAGGTGCAGGGCGTCATCACGATCCGCGACCTGCTCGAAGCCATCACTGGTGAGTTCAGCGGCGGCGGCGGCGTTGACGAGCAGCCCTGGGCCACGCCGCGCGACGACGGCAGCTGGCTGCTCGACGGCCTGATCCCTGTGCCCGAGCTCAAGGACCGGCTCGCGCTCAAGGAGCTGCCCGAGGAGGAGCGCGGCCGCTACAACACCCTGGCCGGCATGGTGCTGCTGCTGCTGGGCCGGCTGCCCAAGACCGCCGACACGGTCGAATGGGCCGACTGGCGCTTCGAGGTGGTGGACCTGGACGGCAAGCGCATCGACAAGGTGCTGGCCACGCCGCTGACCGCCGCCGCCCGGGCCGGGGACTGAGGCCAGTTCTTCTTCGAGGGTGAAGCAAATCCCGTTCGCCCTGAGCCTGTCGAAGGGCAGGCGCCCGGATGTCGCCGCGAGGGCTTCGACAAGCTCAGCCCGAACGGGTTCTCATTTCAGCGCCAGCGAAATCGGTGATGAGCCGGCGCTCGCGCGTTCCCCCATCACCCTTCCCGATTCCGGCCCCGGACGCCGCGGCCACCGCCGCCGCGCCGTGGCCGCCGCAGTCATCAACCACATCCCGCGAGGACTCCCATGATCAATCCCGCCTTGCACCGCGATCCCGTGGCGCTGGACCGCAACCACCACCGCACGCTGCGGCTGCAGCTGCCCGTGGACCTGGCCGCCGCGGCGGGCAAGCTCAACGCCTGCTTCCTGCACGGCGCGGAGTTCCCGCAGGCCTGCCTGGAATACCCGATCGTGTTCGTGCGCGTGGGCGCCGACGACGCCGGGCAGCCGCAGGTGGCGCCCATGGCGGTGCTGGGCCTCACGCGCGACGAGAACCTGTACCTGCGCCCGGACGGCGGCTGGGTCGCGCAGTACCTGCCGGCACAGCTGCGGGTCTACCCCTTCGCGCTGGCGCAGGTGGACGCGCAGCAGGCCGCGCTGTGCATCGACCGCAGCTACAAGGGCGTGTCCGAGACGGAGGGCGACGCGCTGTTCGATGCCGAGGGCAACCCGTCGGCGCTGGTGCAGCGCATGCAGCAGCAGCTGCCCGAGCTCGAAGCCGAGGCGCAGCGCACGCGCCGTGGCTGCGAGCGGCTGATGGAGCTGGAGCTGCTGCAGGAGATGCGGCTGGACATCAGCCAGGGCGAGGGCGGCCCCTCGCTGCGCGTGGACGGCTTCATGGCCGTGGCCGAGGAGCGGCTGCTCAAGCTCGACGACGCGACGCTGGCCGAACTCTCGCGCAACGGGCTGCTGCGCCTGATCCACGCGCACCAGATCTCGATGGTGCACCTGCGCCACCTGGCCGAGCGGCGCGCGACGCGCGCGGCGGCGCACTGAGCAGTTCTTCTTCCCCTCGCCCCCGCTGCGCGGGGGCGAGGGCGGGGTGAGGAGGGAGCGGTCGCGCCAGCGACCGGGCCTTCAGACCCCGGTCTGCTCGCGGTGGTGCGACAGCAGCCGCTCCAGCAGTTTGTCGAACTGCTTGCGCTCGTTGGGCGAGAACACGCCGAAGACCTCCTCGTTGTGGCGCTCGATGAGCGCCATCACCTTGCGCCAGGCCGCGCGGCCGGACGCGGTGAGCGTGAGCACCACGCCGCGCGCGTCGGCCGAGTTGGCCTGCTTGCGCACCAGGCCCTGGTCGGCCAGCGACTGCGCCGCGCGGCTGGCCTGCGCCTTGTTCAGCCGCGCCCGGGCGGCCAGCTCCACCACCGACAGCGGCTCGAAGGCACCGATGGCCGCCAGGCAGCGCGCGTCGCCCGGGGCGACGCCGCTGGCGCGCAGCCCGCTGCCGCTGCCGAAGGCATCGCTGAGCTTGTAGAGCTCGTGCAGCCGGTGACTGAGCAACGCATCCAGCGCCGGCGGAGGAGTACGGGTGGCAGGCTTAGAACGGGTTGACATGGACGGCTCGCTGTTTCTGTACCGAAGGGAAAGCCAGTGTACCGAGCACGCAGTCGTGTTGCGCACTCAACCGCCCATTTCGACGAGGGCGGCCGGCCCAGCCCGCCCCGGCGTCGTGGAAAACCCGCTGCGGCGGCACCGGTGCGGCACCGCCGAGACGGCCACGGGCCGTGGCGCACACAACCATGGCAAGCGGCGCGCCCGCGATGGGCGCGTAAATGGGGCAGCCGCCATGCCCAGGGCGCTTCGGTGTGCCCGGCAACCATCGATACTCCCCTTGGCTCGCGCAGCCCATGGATGCATGCTGGACGAACCACCGCGCCCGCCCCGTGCCGGCGCACGCCGTTGCCGCCGCAGCCAGGGCGCGGCACCGGCGCCGGTTGCGCGTGCGCGGTGCATGCTCGGGGCTCGCACGCCCGGTGCGCCGCACCGCCGGGCCGGCTCCGGCCCGCCACGTAATTCTTTCTATGCACAACGCCATGCCGATCGATTTCCTTCACGACACGGCGCCGCGCCGCGCGGCCGCCGCTGAAGCCCCCTGTGCGAAGCCGCTGTCCGGGGCGTCCCGGACAGCTCAGGTGCCCCGGGCGCTGCGCCATCAGGGGAGCCGGCCATGAGCGTCGAGCGCGTCGATACCGTCGTCGTGGGCGCCGGCGTGGTCGGGCTGGCGGTGGCGCGGGCCCTGGCGCAGCGCGGGCACGAGGTGCTGGTGCTGGAGGCCGCCACCGCCATCGGCACTGGCACGAGCTCGCGCAACAGCGAGGTTATCCACGCCGGTCTGTACTACCCCACCGGCTCGCTCAAGGCGCGCCTGTGCGTGCAGGGGCGCGAGCGCCTGTACGACTACTGCGCCGAGCGCGGCCTGGGCCACCGGCGTTGCGGCAAGCTCATCGCCGCCACGGACGAGGCGCAGGTCGCCGCGCTGCGCGCGCTGCAGGCCCAGGCGCTGGCCAACGGCGTGGGCGACGTGCAGTGGCTCGACGGCGCCCAGGCGCGCGAGCTGGAGCCGCAGCTGCGCGCCGTGGCGGGGCTGCTGTCGCCCTCCACCGGCATCGTGGACAGCCACGCGCTGATGCTGAGCCTGCTGGGCGACGCCGAAGCCGCCGGCGCCATGCTGGCGCTGGCCAGCCCGGTGCTCTCGGGCCGGGTCACGGCGCAGGGCATCGAGCTGCAGGTCGGCGGCGAGCAGCCCATGGCGCTGCTGGCGCAGCGCGTGGTCAACAGCGCCGGGCACGGGGCGCCGGCGCTGGCCGGCCGCATCCAGGGCCTGGCGCCGCAGCACGTGCCGCGCGCCTGGGCCTGCAAGGGCCACTACTTCAGCCTGCGCGGGCGCAGTCCCTTCGCGCGGCTGGTGTACCCGCTGCACGACGCGGCCGGCCTGGGCGTGCACCTCACGCTGGACCTGGGCGGCCAGGCGCGCTTCGGCCCCGACACGCAGTGGCTGGACGATGCCGATCCGGCCACCTTCGATTACCGCGTGGACGAGTCGCGCATCCCGGCTTTCGAGGCTGCCATCCGCCGCTACTGGCCGGCACTGCCGGACGGGGCGCTGGCGCCGGCCTACACCGGCGTGCGGCCCAAGATCAGCGGCCCGGGCCAGCCCGCGGCGGATTTCCGTATCGATGCTGCGGCGCAGCACGGCGTGCCCGGCCTGGTGAACCTGTTCGGCATCGAGTCGCCCGGCCTCACCGCCTGCTTGGCGCTGGCGGAGCACGTCGCGGCGCAGGTGTGAATGCGGACGCAACCAAAAAATGTGCTGCAGCGCAGCAAACTTGTGCAAGCTCCGGGTAAGGGTTGGCCCGCTGCAACGAGGGGTGGGTGAGCCCTAGCATGGCTTTCCCTGACCACGCCCAACGGAGTACGGCATGCTGAAACACCGGTGCACGACCCCAGGCTGCTTCGAGCTGCTGGACCACAGCGGCTTGTGTCAGCGCTGCAGCGAAGGCGAAACGCCCCAGCGCCGCGGCCCGGTGACGGCACGTGACCTGTTCTATTCCAAGGTCTACGGCGGCCGGGATGCGGAAGTCACCCGCTACCGCCTCGATCACCAGGCCCAGGCTTCCTGCAGTCCAAAGAATCACGGTTCCTCGCCACATTGTTGAAAACCCGTTGAAGGGCCGTCCCGCCTGAGGCACGGCCCGAACCGCAACCGCTCCGTTCCAGCCCCGCCTCGCGCGGGGCTGGTTCTTTTCAGGGGCCGAATTCCTCGCGCAGCCGCGCGCCCAATCCCGAATTTCGCCGTGTGGGCGCGGCAATGGCGCCCTCGATGGCCGCCGCGCTGCCCACCACCGTGACGTGCGAGCGCGCGCGTGTGAGTCCGGTGTGGAGCAGTTCCCGGCTCAGGACCCGGCTGGCCTGCGCGGGCAGCACCAGCAGCACCTCCTTGAACTCCGAGCCCTGCGCGCGGTGCACGCTCAGCGCGAAGGCGCCCTGGTGCGGCGGCAACCGTGCCGGCGCCACGGCGCGCGCGCCCGAAGGCGACGCAAACACCACCCGCAGCGCGCCATCGGCCCCGGGCAGCGCGATGCCCACGTCGCCGTTGAACAACTGCAACCCGTCGTCGTTGCGCGTGACAAGCACCGCACGGCCCGGGTACCACAGCGCTTGCGGGGCCGCGTTCACGACGCGGCGTGCATGAGACGCAACCAGCTCGTCCAGCACTGCCACCCCGCGATCACCTTCGCGCAGCGCTGCCAGCACGCGGAAGCGGTCGAAGGCGGTTGTGACCGCATCCACGTCGTGCGGGTCGCGGCGCAGCGCTTCGAAAAAGGGCGCAAAGCCTGTCAGCAGGCACTGTTGCGCGGCAGGCGAGAGCGTGGGTTGGCTTTGGGGCAGCCATCGCAGCGAGCCTGCCGGCCGGGCTGGCGCACCGTCCGTGGCGGCCGGCGCCTGCGCCTGGTGCAGCAGCGCCAGCGCTTGCGCGCCGTGGCCCGCGTTGACGGCCCGTGCCAGGCGGCCCAGGGGCGAGTCCGCGCCGAACCTGAAGTTGCGCCGCAGCCACACCACGTGGTCCGCGAGCCCGGTGCGCTGCACCGCTGCGGGGGGCGGGACGATGGCCGCCGGGTCCAGGCCGCACAGCGTGGCCAGCTCCCGGAGGCAGGCCGGGCTGAGCCCGGGATCGGCCGCCACTTCGGCGAAGACCTGTCCGGCCTCCACGGCGGCGAGCTGGTCCTTGTCGCCCAGCAGCACGATGCGCGCGCTCGCCGGCACGGCCTCCAGCAGCCGCGCCGCCAGCGCCAGGTCCAGCATGGAGGCCTCGTCCACCACCAGCACGTCGATCGGCAGCAGGTGGCCGGCGTGGTGCTTGAAGCCGCCGCCGCGGCCGCCATGCCCGCCCAACAGGCGGTGCACGGTCAAGGCCTGGGTGGGCAGCCGCGCGCGCAGGTCCGGCGGCAGCTGCGGGCCGTGCTCGCGCATCGCCGCGGCCAGCCGCGCCGCCGCCTTGCCGGTGGGCGCGGCCAGGGCGATGCGGCTGTGCGGAGCCTGCGCCAGCAGGCAGCCCAGCAGCTTCACCACCGTGGTGGTCTTGCCCGTGCCCGGGCCGCCGCTGACCACCAGCAGCCGCCGGCGCAGCGCCAGCGCGGCGGCCAGCTGCTGCCAGTCGGCCTCGCCATTCCGCCGTGCGTCGCCGGCAGCAAAGAGCTCGTGCAGCAGCGCTTGGGCGCACGGCGCGACGGGCGTGCCGTCCACGGCGCGCGCGGCCTGTGCCAGCCGGCGTGCCAGGCGGCGCTCCAGGTCGAAGTGGCGGTGCAGGTACAGCCGCTCGCCGTCCAGGATCAGCGGCATCGCGCCCGGCGCCTGCGGCGTGCCGACGATGCGCGAGGCGCGCAGCCCCGCGCACAGCCTGTCCGCCTCGGCCAGCTCGTCAAGCTGCAGGCAGACGTGGCCCTCGCTGGTGGCCAGGCTCAGCGCCGACGCGGCGCGCGCGGCGAGCGCGGCGTCCTCGGGGCTGGCGCCGACCTCCAGCGCCCACTGCTGCACCTGCTGGGCGAAGCCCTGGGCAAGGTCGTGGGCGGGGGACGGGAAGTCGCTCGGCACTGCAACCGATCCGCTGCGCCGGCGTCACCCCTTGCCCACCGGCACCGGCACGAACAGGCTCGCCTCTCCGCGCCGCACCAGCAGCGCCACGCTGCCGCCAGCGGGGGCCTGGGCCAGTCGGCGCTGGAAATCCTCCAGGCTGCCGAAGCGCTGGCCGTTGACGGCGACGATCACGTCGCCCTGCTGCAGCCCCGCGCGCGCCACGCCCGGCTGCAGCTCTTCCACCACCAGTCCGTACTCCACGCCCAGCGCGCGCCGCGCTGCCGGTGGCAGCTCGCTCACGGCGATGCCCAGCTGCACCGAGGTCGGCTTCGGTGCCACGCCCTGCGCGGCCGGCTGGGCCTGTGCCACCTGCGGGTTCGGCGCCGCCGCCACCGTGGCCCGGACCGTGGCGCTGGCGCCGTTGCGCCAGACCTCGACCGGCACCTCGGTGCCCGGCTTGGTGCCCGCCACCATGCGCGGCAGCGCCGTGGCGTCGGCCACCGCCTGCTCGCCGAAGCGCAGGATCACGTCCCCCGGCACGATGCCGGCCTTGGCCGCCGGGCTGCCCGGCTCCACTGCCGTCACCAGCGCGCCGCGCGCGCTGTCGAGCTTGAAGGACTGCGCCAGCGGCTCGCTCACCTCCTGGATGCCGATGCCCAGCCGCCCGCGCGTGACGTGCCCGGTGGTGCGCAGCTGCTGGGCGATGTCCATCGCCATGTCGATGGGGATCGCGAAGGAGATGCCCATGTAGCCGCCCGAGCGGCTGTAGATCTGCGAGTTGATGCCCACCACCTCGCCGCGCATGTTCAGCAGCGGGCCGCCGGAGTTGCCGGGGTTTACCGCCACGTCGGTTTGGATGAAGGGCACGTAGGTCTCGTCCGGCAGCGAGCGCTGCGTGGCGCTGACGATGCCGGCGGTGATGGTGTTGGCGAAGCCGAAGGGCGAGCCGATGGCCGCCACCCACTCGCCCGGCTGCAGCTGCGCCGAGTGGCCGATGGGCGCCACGGGCAGGTTGGGGGCGTCGACCTTGAGCAGCGCCACGTCGGTGAGCGTGTCGCTGCCCACCACGCGCGCCTTGTACTCGCGCTTGGAGTCCGCCAGCCGCACCGTCACCTCCTCGGCGTCGGCCACCACGTGGGCGTTGGTCAGGATGTGGCCTTGCGCGTCGATCACGAAGCCCGAGCCGATGCCCTGGCTGCGCTGCTCGGGCTGCTGGTCTGGCGGCGGCATGAAGCGGCGGAAGAACTCCGACAGCGGATCGCCTGGCGGCAGCGGTTGCCCCGGCTGTGCCCGCGCTGCCTGCACCGTGGTGACGTTGACCACCGCCGGCCCGACCTTCTTCACCAGCGCCGTGAAGTCGTTGGCCCCGGCCGGCAGCGGGCCGATGGCCGCCGCCGGCGCGCTGGCGGGCGCGGAAGCCGCGGTGGCGGGCGGCGCCTCGGTCGTGGAGCGGGGTCCGCAGCCGGCCAGCAGGGCAGCCAGCAGCAGGGCGGTGGAGGAAATGCGGGGCGTCATGGTGGCCTCGATCGGTCGGAAATGTGCCCCGCGTTTGGCAAGGGGTGTGCCGAATGGGAGCGCAGCTCACTCCTCCAGCAATCCCTCCAGCCCCCTCGACCACGCCTCCAGCGACCGCGTCTGCACCACCCCGCACGGCGACCCATCCTCCTGCCGCCACCCCGGCCGCACCCCGCGCACGTACAGCCGCAGCGCGCCGCCAAAGTGCGTCTCAGCGAGCCAGCCCGGCACGCGCTGGCGCAGCCAGCGCTGCAGCGCCAGGGTGTGCAGCAGCGCCTGCCGCCCGTAACCCCGGGCCGTGGCGTCGCGCGCCAGCGCCTCGGCGCTGTAGTCCCGCGCCCGCAGGCCCGGCAGCGCGGCGCTCCAGTCCAGCAGCCACCAGCGGCCCTCGTGCTCGAACACCAGGTCGACCACGCCGCGCAGGTAGCTGCCCGGCGCCTCCGGTGTCTGCGCTGGATCTGCCGGCAGGCCCAGCGCCGCCAGCTCCCCGGCCGTGAGGCTGGACGTCGGCAAGGTCAGCTCCAGAGCGCTCAGCCACCGTCCGCGCTCCAAGTGCCGCAGCCGCAGGCCCGGCGCGATCTCGGTGGAGAGCACGTCCTGCAGCATGCGCTGCAGCATCGCCGCCTGCGCCCGCTCGCGCGCCTCGCCGTGGCTGCCCCAGGTGCCCGACTGCGGATGCGCGCGCAGCGCCGCCCAGGCCGCTTCCTCCCAGGACGCCGGATCGGTGAAATCGGCGCGCGCCAGGGCTAGGCGGATCGCGTCCGCCGCTGCCGGGCCGTCCGGGAAGCGCAGCACGTCGTCGCGCGCCAGCGCCGCCCGAACCGTACCCGGCGGCTCCCGCGCGTCGTCCTCGGAACCCGCGTCCGCCGCCGGTACGGGTGCCGGCTCCAGCGCGCCGCCGTCGAGGACACGCCAGCCCGCGCTGATGCGCTGCGGCGCCGGCAGCGCTTCCAGCCGCCGCGCCGGTGCCGGCGGCAGCGGCTCGCCCGGCGCTGCGGGCAGCGGCGTAAGCCGGATGGCGTCGTTGCCGGCGGCCAGCCGCCGCCACGCCGCCTCGATGTCCGCCGGCTGCAGCCCGTGGTCGAGCCACTGCGCGGCGTCCGGGTACTCGTCTCCTGCCGCCAGCCAGTTCAGCACCGCGCGGGTGCCGGCCTGCGTGCTGAAGCCCTTGCCGGCGCGCGCCGTGTAGGGGCCGACCACCAGGTAGCAGCGGTGCACCGCGCGCGTGAGCGCCACGTAGGCCAGGCGCAGCGACTCGGCCGCCTGCTCCATGCGCTGCCGCAGCTTCAGCGCCGCCTCGGCGCGGGTGTCGTCGCAGCCCGCGCGCAGGTCCATCACCGGCCGGCCCTCGGCGTCGTGCGTGTCCACCATGCCCGGCGCGGCGGCCGGCGGCGCCTGCGCGTCCCACAGGAAGGGGCAGAACACGACGCCGTACTCCAGCCCCTTGGCCTTGTGGATGGTGACGATGCGCACCAGCGCCTGGTCCGACTCCAGCCGCAGCTGGTCGGCCTCGTCCGCGCCCGGCTGCGCACGGCGCAGCGCCAGCCAGCGCAGCAGCCCCTCGGCCGACACGCCTTGCTGCTCGGCGGCCTCGTGCAGCCGCTCGCCCAGGTGCAGCAGGTTCGTGAGCCGCCGCGCGCCGTCCGGGCGCGCCAGCAGCCGCGCGGCCACGCCGGCCTCCTGCAGCCAGCGCCGCAGCATCGCCGCCACGCCGTGCTCGAACCAGCACGCGCGCCAGCCGGCGAAGCGCTCCAGGTGCGCGGCCAGGGCGGTTTCGTCCTGCTCCAGCGCTTCCAGGGCCGCGGCGTCGAAGCCCATGGCCTCGGTCGCCAGCGCGGCGCGCAGCCGGCCGGCGTGCGCGGGCTCCAGCACCGCGGCCAGCACGCTGTGCAGTTCGCCGGCCTCCGGCGCGTGGAACACGCTGGCCGGTGACAGCGCCACGCTGCCCACGCCCAGCGCGGCCAGCGCCTGGCGCACCAGCGCGCCCTGCGCGTGGCTGCGCACCAGCACGGCGATGTCCCCGCCCGCCAGCGGCCGGCCGTCCACCCGCATGCGCCCGGCGCGGCCCTCGCGCAGCAGCCGCGCGATCTCCGCTGCCGTCGCCTGCACGGTCGCGTGCAGCGCCGCCTCGCGCAGCGGGGGTTGATTGCCCTGGCCGCGCGGCAGCAGCCACAGCTGCAGCGCGCCCAGGTCGCCAGCGGCGGGGGAGTCGTCCTCGAAGGCCGGGCGCGGCCGGGTACCCACGCCCACCGGCGCGATCTCCAGCCCCGGCAGCAGGAAGCCGCGGCCGTGCGACAGGAACAGGTGGTTCAGCGCCGACACCAGCGCCGCGCTGGAGCGCTGGTTGCGGTCCAGCGTGTAGACGGCCTCGGCGCGCTCGCGCGCGCGCAGGTAGGTGTGCAGGTCGGCGTTGCGGAAGCCGTAGATCGCCTGCTTGGGGTCGCCCACCAGCAGCAGCGGCGCGTCTGCCTCGCCCCAGACCTTCTCGACGATGGCCCATTGCAGCGGATCGGTGTCCTGGAACTCGTCGATCAGCGCCGCCGGGAAGCGCGCGCGCAGCGCCGCCGCCAGGGTCGGCACCGCCTGCAGCCGCTCGTGCAGGTTGAACAGCATGTCGTCGAAGGCGGCCACCCGCAGCTCGCGCTTGCGCTGGCGCAGCGCGGTGCCGGCCTCCTCGAACAGCCGCCGCAGCAGCCGCAGCCGGGCCAGCTCCAGCTGCTCGTCCGCCCGGTGCCGCGCGGCCAGCAGCGCGTCCGCCAGGCCGAAGAAGGGGTGCACTGGCGGGCTGGAACCCTTGCGCGTGCGCTGCGCCAGCGTGCCGGCGCACAGCAGCTCCAGCTTGTCGCCCTCCAGGTCCAGCGGCGCGAGCGCGTCGCCGCCGTGCATCCAGCGCTGCCAGCCAGCCAGTGCGGTGGCAATGCCTTCGGCGCTGTAGCTCTGGGCGTACAGGCCCGGCGCCGCGCCGCGCAGCGCCTGCGCCACGGCCTCGCGCCCGGACTGCCAGCAGGCGCGCGCAGCGTCAAAAGCCTCGGCGAGGCCGGCGGTGGGGGCGTCGTCCGCCGCCTCGTCCAGCGCCGCGGGCCACAGGGTGGGCGACAGCGGCTTGCCCAGGCGCCGCGCCATCAGCGCGGCGAATTTCCGTGGCGTGTCGCGGCGGGCGGCCAGGTGCGCGGCCAGGGCGGGGTCGAGGTCCTCGGTGGCGACGTGGCGGCGCCAGAAGTCGTGCACGGCCTGCAGCAGCAGCGGTGAGTCGTCGGCCAGCGGCGTCAGCGCCAGCGGCAGCCCGGCGGCGAAGGGCAGCTCGGCCAGCGCCCGCTGGCAGAAGCCGTGGATGGTGAAGATCGCCGCCTCGTCGAAGCTCTGCAGCGCCAGCCGCAGGCGCTGCGCCAGCGTGGCGTCGTCCAGGCCGTGCGCGTCGCGCAGGTGGCGCAGCAACTCGGGCACGAAGGGGTCGGCGTCGTGGGCGTCGCCGCCCTGCAGCAGCTCCAGCGTCTCCACCACCCGGGCGCGGATGCGCTCGCGCAGCTCGGCGGTGGCGGCATTGGTGAAGGTGAGCACCAGGATCTGCGGCAGCTCCAGGCCGCGCTCCAGCAGCAGCCGCAGCACCAGGCCGCAGACGTGCCAGGTCTTGCCCGTGCCGGCCGAAGCCTCGATCAGGCGGATGCCGTCGAGCGGGGCGGCAAAGAGGTCCAGGGGAGTGCGGCTCATGCCCGCCCACCCCGCAAGCACCGCCGCAGCGGGCCGAGCACCGCGCGCGCACAGCGCACGAAGTCATCGTCCAGCGGCTCCGCGCAACCGCGCAGCGCCAGCCGGTAGGCCTCGTCCTCGCTTTCGCCGGAGCGCTGCGGCGTGCCGCGCCAAGTCGCGCGCGCCCGCAGCAGCGATTCCTTGCCTTCCATGAAGTCCCAGGCCGAGCGCGGGAAGAAGTGCAGCGGGCGCGACAAGCCTTGCCGGTACAGCGCCATCAGCTCGGCCAGCGCGCGGTGCGGATGCGGCACCTCGCCCAGCTCGAACTCCCCGTCGCGCGCCTGCCAGCGCGTGCGCGGGGCCACGCCCGGCGGGCGGTCGGCGTTCAGCCACAGGTGCCACAGCCAGGCCTCGATGAAGTCGTGCGGCTCGGCCTCGCCATAGCGGCCCAGCCACAGGCCCTGCGGGCGCAGGTCGGCCCGGGCACCTTCCAGCTGCCAGGGCTCGCCCTCCAGCTCGAAGTCCAGCGTGGCGTTCCAGGGCGGCAGCGCCTGCGGCGCCTCGCGCAGCGCGCCGGCGTAGTCCGTCAGCGAGTCCATCTCGCGCCGCAGCAGCAGCCCGCCCAGCTGCCCGGCGGGGTACTCAGTGCCGGCTCGGGCCAGGCGCAGCAGCGCGCCCTCGTCGCCGCCTTGTGCCAGCGTGGGCAGCAGCCGCCGCGCCAGGGCGCGGCGGGAGCGGACGTCAGGCAACAAGTCCTCCTCCTCGGCCAGCGCCTCCCGCGGGCGCGGCAGCGCCAGGCCCAGGCGCCGCTCCAGCAGCACGCGGCAGGGGTTGCGGAAGAACGCGGCCAGCTGCTCCAGCGTCACATGGCGCCAGTGCTCCTCGGCCACGGGCAGCGGCGCACTGAAGAAGGGCTGGCCGGGTAGCTCGGAGGCGGCGGCTGGGAGCGAATCCGCTTCCTCGTCCGCGGCGTCCGGCAGCGGCGGCTCCCACGCGGGTGCGTCCGCCGACCGCTCCACGGCACGCTGCAGCGCCCGCGCCATGTCGGCGTCGAAGCTGCGCAGGCGCGGGTCGGAGGCCGGGTCGAAGGCAATCGGGTCGAAGGCGTGCAGGGGGTGCTCGACCACCAGCCGGGCCCGCGCGGCGGCGCGCGCCGCCGCGGAGCCGTCGGCCGCGATGGCGGGCAGCAGCACGTCCAGCAGCTCGGACACCAGCACCGAGGGTGGCAGCGGCGCGTGGTCGCGCACGCCGCGGCCGACGTAGGACAGCAGCAGGCGCTCGCGCGCCGAGAGCAGCAGGTCCAGGAACAGATTCCGGTCGTCGTGGCGGCGCTGCCGGTCGCCGCGGCGCGGCGCCAGCGCCAGCAGGTCGAACTCGGCCGGGCGCTCGGTGCGCGGGAAGGCGCCGTCGTCCAGCCCGATCACGCACACCACCCGGAAGGGCAGGCCGCGCAGCGCGTCCATGGGCGCGAAGGTCAGCTGCCCGGTGGGCACTGCGCCGGGCGCGCCCGCGTCGAGTTGCGCCTGCAGCGCGGCGCGCACCACGGGCAGCGGCAGCGGTTCCTCCAGCGCGACCGCGCGCCACTGCTCGTGCAGCGTCGCCAGGGCGCGCTGCAGCGTGCGCCAGTCCTCGCGCTCGGCCTCGCCGGGGGCCAGCAGCGCTTCGGCGGCCTCCAGCAGCGCGGCGCGCCACTGCGCGGGTGGCAGCGGGTACGACAGCAGCGCGTCCAGCCGGCGCAGCGTGCTGCCGAAGCGCCAGAACGCGCCCAGCGCCAGCGTGTCCTCCTCGCTCTCGGCGGCACCGGCGGGCAGGCGGTCGCCGAAGGGCTGCGAGGGTGCCGAAGGCAAGGCGTAGCCCAGGAACAGCCGCGACAGGCCTTCGCCGAGGCTGTGGCGCCCGCCGTCCAGGCCGGAGCGGATGGACGCCTCGCGCAGCCAGGTGCGCACCTGCTCCTGCGCGTCGGCGTCGAAGTCGAAGCGCCGCGCCACCAGCGGCTGCTGCAGCAGCTCGAAGACGTTGCCGGCGCTGAAGCGCGAGCCCACCAGCGCCAGCAGCGACAGCAGCACGCGCGCCGGCGCGTTCACGCGGCTTGGCGTGCGGCCGGCGATGGCGAAGGGGATGAAGCGCTCGCGCGGCGCGGTGCCGAACACCGCGTCCACCAGCGGCGCGGCGGCGTCCAGCGCCGGCGTGGCGACCAGGACGTCGGAGGGTCGCAGCGTGTCGTCGGCGGCGAACAGTGCCAGCAGCCGGTCCTGCAGCACTTCCAGCTCACGCCAGCGCGAGTGCGCGACGTGGACCTCCACGCTGTGGTCCCCCGGCTCCAGCGCCACGCTGCCCGGCTCCAGGTCGTGCAGCGCCAGCACCGCGTCCTGCAGCCGCGCCAGCAGCGTGGGGGCGCCGTGCGGGATGAAGGCCTCGTCCTCGATCTCGGCCTCGGTGGCGGCGTCCAGCAGCAGGTCCAGCTGCGCCTGCGTCTGCCGGCCCCAGGCGGCCAGCAGCCGCTGGCCGACCTCGTGGTAGAGCGCGCGGCCCTGCTGCTCCAGCCGCGCCAGGCGGCGCGCGTCCACCACCTCGAACCAGTATTCGCGGCAGGGGTTGAGCACGTAGAAGCACACGTCGATGCGCCGCGCCAGCGCCTGCAGCAGCGCCAGGTGCAGCGGCGCCAGCGCGAAGGGCATGAACACGTGCAGGCGGCGCGGCAGCCCGGCGGCGTGCAGGGCGTCGTCGTCCAGGCGCTGCAGCGCCAGCAGCAGCGCCTCGGCGGGGTGGCGCTGCGCCAGGCCCAGGTCCAGCCGCAGGCGGCGCCAGAGCGCGGCCTGCCAGGCCTCGTCGTCCGTCTCAGCCTCGATGCCGGCGGGCTGGCCGTCGCTCCAGGCCTGCAGCCAGTCGGCGCGGTAGGCCAGGAGCTGGTCCATCAGCGCCGCGCTGCGCTGCGCCAGCTCCCAGCGCATGAGGGCGTCGGCGCTGCCGAGCCAGGACTGCAGCCGCGGCTGCGCGGCCACGAAATCCGCGTCGCCCAGCACGCCGTGGAGTCGCCAGGCGAGTTCGGCCGGCGCGAAGGGCGCGAGCCCGGGAGCGCCGGGCAGGAGGCGCCCGCACTGCGCGGCGAGCCAGTCGGGCAGGGTGCTGAACGCGAGGTTGGCGCACACGCCCTGCGCGTCGGCGACGGCCAGCGACAGCGCCTGGCGCACCGCGTCGCCGGGCACGATGACGTGCACGCTTTCGAAGGGGTCAGCGAGGGGCTGTGTGCGCAGGGCCTGCAGCAGCGCGTGCTGCAGCGCCTGGAAACGGTTGGAAAAACAAAGGCTCAACATCGGTGCTGCGGCTGCGCGCGTGCCGGGAGAGCATGTCACCGGGCCCGCCGGGCGGAGGTTGAAACCCCTGCGGCCCGCGCGCGAGGGCGGGAGGATAGCGGCGGGGGCATGTCCGTGCGGGACACGGGCGCTCTGCTTGCCGTGGACCCGGCCTTGCGGGCCTGGGGCCGTGCAGCATCACGAGGGAGGTGACCATGGAGCTCTACATCGCGCCGCTGGGGCGGGCCATCGAGCGGCTGGACGAGGGGCTGCGGCGCTGCCTGCTGGACCCGAGCGACCTGCTGATCCGCGACGGGCTGATCCAGCGCTTCGAATTCAGCTTCGACCTGGCGCACAAGGCGCTGCGGCGCTGCCTGACGCTGGCCACCTCGGACCCGAAGACGGTGGAGGCGATGGACATGCCGACGCTGGTGCACCTGGCGCACGAGCAGGGCGTGTTGCCGGGCGACTGGCCGCTGTGGCGGGTGTGGCACGACCTGCGCGCCCACGTCGGCCACAGCGACGACGAGCCCATGGGGCCGGACGTGGTGGCGGCGATTCCGCGGTTCCTGGACGAGCTGCGGTATATGCAGCGGAGGCTGGCGGGGAGGGTGGTGTAGGGAGTGGCTGAACAGGGAGATTCTTTTGGAATTCAGGCCGCTTCCGTGTCGCATGCCGCGTTGCGAATGCGGCGTATCTGAATATGGGATGCAGCGGGCAACATGCCCGGCTCGGAAAGAGGCTTTTGCTCTGTGAGCGTCGTGGCGAAACGCTTTCAATGAGGTGGGTCCTGAACAGACACTCCTCACCGACGGAGAGATTCCATGAGCGTTTACAGCTTCGACGACAGCGCCATCGACTGGCAGCCTTTCGGCGATTTCCCGCATTTCGTGTTCTCTGTCCTGCAGGTGGACATGCAGCAGCGGATTGCCGATGTGATCTTCAAGTTCGAGGCGAACCAGAAAATCGTCCTGCACCGCCACAAAGCCTTGAATCAAACCTTCGTCGTGCAAGGCGAGCACAGAATCTACGAGCGGGACGGCACGCTGCGCGAAGTCCGCCCCGCGGGTAGCTATACCGTGTCGCCGGCCAGCGAAGTCCCTCACCAGGAAGGCGGCGGCGAACAGGATGTGATCGTGCTTTTCAGCATGCGGCCGCAGCCGGGTGAAATACTCTATGAAATTCTCGACGACAAGGGGAATGTCGTCGCCGAGATCAGCATAGAAACCTTGCTATCCATTTTCGAGGCGCAAAAGGAAACTGCCACGAATTGAGCCGCGGGACTGCCGCGGCCGGTTTCCCCTTCAACGCGCCGCCATCGCCTGCGCCGCCGGGGACGGCGCACCTTCCTCGTAGCCGCGCCGGTAGTGGCTGCCGCTGCTGAGGAACAGCTCGCCGTTGACGATCGCCTCCGCCAGCTTCGCCCTGACCTGCGCACGCGTCTTCTGTCCCTGTGACGCGAAGGGCGCCGGGCCGGATTCGCCCAGGGGGCGCGCCAGCGACGGCACGCCGCCGTTGCTGACCTCGCCGCGCGCCACGGCCTCGGCCAGCTCGGCCTTCACCTGCGCCCGCGTCTTGCCGCCCGGCGTGGCCAGCAGCCCCGGTGCCGATTCGGCGTAGGTGAAGTCGTAGGGCCGCGCCAGCGGCGGCACGCCGCCGTTGCTGACTTCGCCGCGCGCCACGGCCTCGGCCAGCTCGGCGCGCACCTGCGCGCGCGTCTTGCCCATGCCGGCATCGGCGAAGGGCGGCGGCGCGGACTCGCGGAAGTAGCCCGGCGCGCCGTCGGCGGCCTGCGCGTTGAAGGACAGCAGCGCCGCGGCGGCAGCGGCCAGGACGGTAGTGATCAGGGTGGCTTTCATGGCGGACCTTTCGTTGCGGTGGACTCGGGGTCCAGCACCGTCGGCGGGGAGGAGGGCTTGCCGGGGCTGGTGCTGACAACTTTGGCCGCCGGGCTTCACGCCGCTGTCAAGCAAGCTTCACGTTTTGATCACCGCGCCCGCCGGCAGCACGGCCTTGCTTGCCGCCGCGCAGGGGCCGCGTGAAGATGCCGCCGCCATGAACATCGTCATCCTTGGGGCCGGGCGCGTGGGAGAGAGCGTCGCCGAGAGCCTGGCTTCGGAAGCCAACGACATCACCGTCATCGACACCGACCCGGTCCGGCTGTCGCAACTGCAGGACCGGCTCGACCTCAAGGGCGTGGCGGGCAACGGCATCCAGCCCTCGGTGCTGCGCGACGCGGGCATCGCCGACGCCGACCTGTTCATCGCCTGCGCGCAGATGGACGAGTCCAACCTCGTGGCCTGCAAGGTGGCGCGCCAGCTCTTCAACGTGCCCACCACCATCGCGCGGCTGCGCAGCCCGGAATTCCAGGAAGGCACGCCGCTGACCACCGAGCGCGAGGGCTTCGGCGTGGACCGCGTCATCTGCCCCGAGGAGTCGGTGATGCGCTCGATCTGGCAGCTCATCCGCTACCCCGAGGCGCTGCAGGTGCTGGAGCTGGCGCAGGGGCGGCTGAGCCTGGTGGCGGTGCGCGCCGTGGCCGGCGGGCCGCTGGTGCAGCACCGCCTCGACGAGATCCCCAAGCTCGTGCCCGGCGCGGACATGCGCATCGTCGCCATCTACCGCCAGGACAAGCCTATCGCCGACGTGTGCGGCACCACCTGCATCGAACCCGGCGACGAGGTGTTCGTGCTCAGCGCCACGCAGCAGCTGCGCCGCGTGCTGGGCGCGCTGCGCGAGCGCGACCGCCCGGTGCGGCGCGTCATGATCGCCGGCGGCGGCCGGGTGGGGCTGCGGCTGGCGCGGCAGCTGCGCGGCGAGGTGGACGTCAAGATCGTCGAGATGAGCCGCTCGCGCTGCGACTACCTGGCCACGCAGCTCCCGGGCGACGTGCTGATCCTCAACGGCGACTCCACCGACGAGGAGCTCATGGGCGACGAGAACGTGCAGGACATGGACCTGTTCCTGGCCCTGACCAGCGACGACGAGGACAACATCATGGCCTGCCTGCTGGCCAAGCGGATGGGCGCGCGCCACGTGCTGGCGCTCATCAACCGCAAGGCCTACGCCGACCTGGTGCAGGGCACGACCATCGACATCGCGCTGTCGCCCGCGCAGGCCGTCATCGGCGAGCTGCTGGCGCACGTGCGCTGGGGCAACGTCGAGGCGGTGCACTCGCTGCGCCACGGCACGGCGGAGGTGCTGGAGGCGGTGGTCAGTGGCGACCAGGCCACCAGCAAGCTCGTGGGCCGGCGCATCGACCAGATTCCGCTGCCCAGCGGCGCGCAGATCGGCGCCATCGTGCGCGGGCTGCCCGAGCGCGGCGAGGCCGTCGAGGGCCGGCGCGAGCGGCGCGGGCGCGGCGCGGGCGAGGGGCTGATGCTGCGCGAGCGGCGCGGGCCCGTGGACGTCAGCGCCGCCGAGGTCGTCATCGCCCACCACGACACCGTGGTGCGCGCCGGCGACCACCTCATCGTCTTCCTGCCCAACAAGAAACAGGTGCGACAGGTGCAGAAGCTGTTCCAGGTCTCGCCCATGTTCATCTAGGCGGCGAGGCGCGCTTGCGGAGCCTGCTGCCCGTCCTGGCCGTCCTCGGCGGCATCCTGATGCTGTTCGCCGGCACCATGCTGGTGCCGCTGGCCTTCGCCTTCTTCGGCGGCGACGCGGCGCTGCTGGCCTACGACGGCGCCATCCTCGTCACTTTCTTCTCCGGCCTGGCGCTGTTCCTGCTGGGCCGACGCTCCCGCCGCGAGCTGCTGCCGCGCGACGGCTTCCTGCTGGTAAGCCTGGTGTGGACAGTGCTGCCGGCCTTCGGCGCGCTGCCGCTGCTGTTCCACATCGACGGCCTCTCGTTCACCGACGCCTACTTCGAGGCCGTCTCGGGCCTCACCACCACCGGCGCCACCGTGCTCACCGGGCTGGAGAAGCTGCCGCTGTCGATCAACGTCTGGCGCTGCCTGATGGTGTTCATCGGCGGCATGGGCATCCTGGTGCTGGCGGTGGCGATCCTGCCGCTGCTGGGCGTGGGCGGCTCGCAGCTGTTCAAGGCCGAGACGCCCGGCCCGATGAAGGACCAGAAGCTCACCCCGCGCATCGCCGAGACCGCGCGCGGGCTGTGGACCATCTACTTCGTGATGGCGCTGGGCTGCTTCCTGGCCTACCGCCTGGCCGGCATGGGCTGGGCCGACGCCTTCATGCACATGTGCACCACGGTGAGCCTGGGCGGCTTCGCGGCCTACGACGCGAGCTTCGGCGCCTTCGACTCGCCGGCCATCGAGATGGTGGCGACGGTGTTCATGACGCTGGCGGGCGTCAACTTCGCGCTGTACTTCGTGGCGTGGCGCCGGCGCAGCCTGCGCGGGCTGTTCCGCGACCTGGAAGCCCGCCTGTACCTGACGCTGCTGGCGGTGGCCGTGGTGGTGCTGACGCTGTTCCTGATGGCGCACGAGGTGTACCCCAGCTTCATCGAGACGCTGCGCCACACCGCCTTCCACGTCGTCTCCATCGCCACCACCACCGGCTACGCGACCAAGGACTACGCGCAGTGGCCGCCCTTCGCGCCGCTGCTGCTGCTGTTCATGTCCTGCTTCACCTGCTGCGCGGGCTCCACGGGCGGGGGCATCAAGCTCATCCGCTCGCTGCTGCTGATGAAGAGCGCGCAGCGCGAGTTCAAGCGCATCGTGCATCCGCGCGCGGTGGTGCCGATCACGCTGGGCGGGGCTGCCGTGGACGCCAACGTGCTGCAGTCGGTGCTGGCCTTCATGCTGATCTACGGCGCGGTGATGGTGGGCGCGACGCTGCTGCTGCTGTTCTCGGGGCTGGAGGTGGTGACGGCCTTCACGGCCGTGCTCTCCAGCCTGAACAACACCGGCCCCGGCCTGGGTTCGGTGGGGCCGGCGGGCACCTTCCAGCCGCTCACCGACTTCCAGGTCTGGGTCTGCACCGTCACCATGCTGCTTGGGCGGCTGGAGCTGTTCTCGATCCTGGTGCTGTTCACGGGGGCGTTCTGGCGGAAGTGAGCCGACGCGCCCGCACGGTGCCGGTGCTAGGCGGCCGGAGCCGCTTCCTCGGGAGCCTGAAAATAAGCCTGGGAGAATTTCTGCGCGGGTACGGGCCGGCCCCGGTAATAGCCCTGAATCTCGTTGCAGCCCATGCGCCCAAGATACTCGTACTCTTCCTCGGTTTCCACGCCTTCGCCAACCACATTCAGGTTGAGGGAGTGCGCCAGTGAAATGACTGCCTTGACGATGCTTGCGTTCTGATAGTCCGAGGAAATGTTGCGGATGAAGCTCTTGTCAATTTTCAGCGTGTCCAGCGGAAGGTGCTTCAGGTGGCCGAGGCTCGAATAGCCGGTGCCAAAATCATCAATGGAGATGCGAACCCCCAGTTCCTTGAGCCGGCGCAGCGTCTGCATGGAGCGCTCGACGTGGCGCATCATGCCATTTTCGGTAACCTCGATTTCCAGATACCGAGGGTCCAGCCCGCTGTCCCGGAGCGCTTGGGCGACCTGTGGCACCAAGGATTCTCTTTCGAGTTGCAGGGGAGACACGTTCACCGAAACCGCAATGGGAGGAAATCCGGCATCCTGCCATGCGCGATTTTGCAGACAGGCGGTGCGCACCACCCATTCACCGATCTTTTCCATCAGCCCTGCGTCTTCCGCGAGCGGAAGGAACTCGTTAGGCCCCAGGATTCGAAGCCCAGGTCGTTGCCAGCGAATCAGCGCCTCTGCGCCAACCACGGCTCCAGTCGTGAGATCGCACTTGGGCTGGTAATGAAGCAAGAATTCCTGATTCTCAATGGACCGGCGCAGGCTGGAGATCATTTCCAGGCCGTTGATTCCCGCATCGTCCAGGTTTTCTGAGAAGTACTGTGAAGTGTTTCGCCCCAGACGCTTGGCCTCGAACATCGCGGCATCCGCGTGCCTGAGCAGGGCCACGGAATTCGACCCGTGGGCCGGGAATAGGCTGACGCCCACACTGCAGGTCACCTGGACTTCGACGCCATTGACGATCCAGGGCTTGGCGACGTCGGCCAGTATGCGCTGCACGGTTTTTTCGACGGTCTTCTGGTTGAGCTGGTTCACCAGCACCAGCACGAATTCATCCCCACCTAGGCGGGCCACCGTGTCGCTTTCGCGCACACAGTGCCGGAGCCGATCGGCGATGGTAACCAGCAACTCGTCGCCAGACTGGTGGCCCAGGCTGTCGTTGATGTACTTGAATTTGTCCAGGTCCAGGAAAGCCACGGCCACGCATTTTCCGTCCCGGCGGGCGACGTCTATGGCTTGCTCCAGATGCTCCTCCAGGAGCGTACGGTTCGCGAGCCGGGTCAGCGGATCGTGGGTGGCACGGAAATGAATTTCCGATTCGCTGAACTTGCGCTGGGTGATGTCCTCGACCGTGCCTTCGTAGAAAAGAACCTCGCCGGCCTCGCTGCGAACGGCACGGGCATTTTCTGAAATCCAGATGACGGTGCCGTCACGCCTGTAAACCCGGGACTCGAAGTTGGACACGCTGCCATGCCTTTCCATGATCTGCATGAATTCGAGCCGACGGTTGAGGTCCACGTAAAGCTGGGAGCCTATGTCGCGCAGGCCCTCGATCAGTTGGCTGGGCGAATCGTAGCCATAAATGCGGGCCAAGGCCGGATTGACATCAAGATAGCCCTGCGCCAGCGTGGACTGGTAAATGCCCTCGATGGCATTTTGGAAAATGCTTCGATAGCGGCGCTCAGCTTCCAGTCGATTCTCGTCAGACTTTTTCCGGTTGGTGACGTCCTGGATGATTCCTTCCAGAACCGAGACGCCCTGGGCTGCACGCTTGACGGCGGATCCCCGCTCCACGACCCAGCGCAGCTCGCCGCTCTTCCTCACGAGCCGGTATTCCAGCTCGTATTTCGCGCCATTTCCCAGAGCTTCATGAACAACCTGTCGAACATGCTCGCGGTCATCCGGAAAAATGATCTGGTCGAAGGAAACTGCAGCGTGTCCGAGCAACTCCTCCGGATGGTAGCCCGTCAGTTCAAAGGCCCCTTGGCTCACGAAC
Organism: Azohydromonas australica DSM 1124; assembly: GCF_000430725.1. Taxonomy (GTDB): domain Bacteria; phylum Pseudomonadota; class Gammaproteobacteria; order Burkholderiales; family Burkholderiaceae_C; genus Azohydromonas; species Azohydromonas australica. Next base: position 1,669 of record NZ_AUMO01000086.1, on the reverse strand, counting down.
TCCATGCTCCACGTCGCGTCAGCCAGGCAGCGATAAACCATGCCGTCAATGCTTGCCAGCAAGGCTTCGAGCGAAGGGATGGCGGGCATGGACTGCTTGTCAGCATCCAGTACGCCGGAAACGGGATGGGCCATGACATACAGGCTAGGCACGAACACCATTGCTTGTTCGTCAACTGGTGCAGCAATGTGAGTCGCGGAATCCAATATGGCGAGGCGATCGTGAAGATTTCACGATCGCCTTGTTATCTGTTTGAGGCTGTTTGAGGTTTTTGCTTGTCTTGTCCAGATGTTTATGCATGCGAAGCGGGATTCGCGCGTAGCCGGTCCCTTGGAGGTGCCGTCGCCCACCAGGTCGCCAGCACGATCAGCGCGCCGCCGCTCCACACCCGCCAGGTCAGCGGCTCGCCCAGCCACAGCAGCGCGAACAGCGCGCCGAACACGGGCTCGCAGCCCATGAGCAGGGCCACGCGCGAAGGGCTGGTGCGTGCGGCGGCTTGGTTCTGCGCGAAGAACGCGAACACGGTGCAGAACAGCACCAGGAAGCCCAGGCTGAGCCAGAACACCGGCGCCGCCGGCAGCGGCGGCCAAGCGCCGCGCCGCATCAGCAGCGACAGCAGCAACGCGCCGAGGGCCATCACGCCGGCCTGCACCACCGTCAGCGTTAGGGCGGGCAGGGCATGGCGTCCGGCCAGGCGTCTGGTCAGGCAGACCATGAAGGCCCGCAGCAGCGCCGCCAGCACCATCAGCCCGTTGCCCAGGCCGCCGTGCGGCGCTGCCGCCGGCGCCGTGCCGATGCCGGCCAGCAGCGCTGCGCCCAGCACCGACACGCCCGCAGCCCCGAACATGCGCGTCGGGGGCTGCTGTCCCAGCACGAGCCACTCCACCAGCGGCGTGAAGGCCACGCACAGGCTGATGAGGAAGGCGGCGTGGGTGGCCGTGGTCAGGGACACGCCGTAGGTCTCGCACAGGAAGATCGCCAGCAGGTTGCCGCCCAGCAGTCCACCGATCTGCAGCCCCTGGCGCCAGTGGCCGCCCCACAGCGGCCTGAGCGCGGGTAGCAGCAGCACGAAGGTCAGGCCGAAGCGCAGGGCCAGGAATTCCGGCACCGGCAGCTGTTGCGTGGCCAGCTTGGCCAGCGCGTAGCTGCTGCCCCAGACGGCCGCCACCACCAGCAGCATCAGCTCGCTGCTGCCCACGCCGCCTTGCAGCCGCAAGCCGCCCCACGGGTGTCTTGCCTGCGCTGGGAGAATATTCATGGAATTTCGAGAAGAATTGATCGTGATGCCGGTGGCCATATTAGGTACCAATCAGATAATGACCAGCCGTTGAATCGGAACAAGATAGGACTTACGCAAAAGTTTGATAGAAAATCATAGAAATCCCATGAATTAATTTCAACTTGAACTTCTTGAAAGCATAGATCATAGTTTTGTCTTTCACTAGGCGGCGACATGAATCCATCCCGCGTGGACTACTGTCAGTTCCTGTTATCGAGTCAGGTCAACTTCACCTTGACGCACTATGCCGAGCATCATGCCCACTTCAGCCATGACGCCCTCAATCGGTATTTGAACGGCGAGCGCATCACATCACGCATCATTTGGGAAAACATTCGGCCGCACGTGATTCCCAGCGCTCATGGCTATCTGATTTTTGACGATACCGTA
>NZ_AUMO01000085.1:13786-37021 GCF_000430725.1 Azohydromonas australica DSM 1124 | reverse complement strand
CTTGCGCACCCAGACCATGCCCGCCGCCTCGAGGACCGGGTACGTGGTCACGTTGAGGTTCTTGGGCGCCGGGGTGGAAGGGTGCGCCGGTATCGACGTGCAGCGCCCCCCGTTGGCGGTGAACTCCCAGCCGTGGTAGGCGCATGACAGCCGACCGTCGAGGATGCGGCCCAGCGTCAGCCGCGTGCCGCGGTGCGGGCAGCGGTTCTCCCATGCCTGCGCCGTGCCGTCGGCGGCACGCCACAAGGCGAGCTCCTCGCCATCAACGAACCCGGCCACGATGTTGTCTGCCGCGCGAAGATGGTGCGATGGCGCAACAGGTTGCCAGCTCGATTGGTACTGCATGGTGCTTTCTCCAGAGCCGGCGCGTTCAGCGGGCGCTGTTCTGGATGCCTTCGGCATACCAAGTCATCTTCCCAAGTTCAGCATCGGGCAGGTTGGAACCAGCCGGCACTCGCACCGTGCCCGTGTTGTCCTTGATCGGACCTGCAAATACGTTCAGTCGGCCCTCGGCAATGTCCTTGGTCTTCGCGGCCACCAGATCCGCTACATCCTTCGGTACTTGAGTGCCAAAGGGGGCTAGCCGGATCACCCCCTCCTTCACCCCTCCGAAATAAAGACTGCCTTTCCATTTTCCAGCCAAGGCCTCTGTCGTTGCTTGGGTGTAGTAGCTGCCCCAGTTGTGGGTCACACCGGTGAGGTAATGCTTGGGTGCGTATTTGCGCATGTCCGAGTGGAACGAGATGCTCGCAACGCCACGTGAGTCGGCGGCGGTGACCACAGCGGGTGAATTCGTGTAATGCGTCATCACGTCTGCACCCGTGTTGATCAGGGCGGTGGCCGCGTCGGACTCCTTCGGAGGATCAGACCAAGAACCGACAAAGACAGATCGCACCGTCGCCTTCGGGTTCACCGACCGAGCTCCGAGAATGAACCCGTTGAGGTACCACATCACGTCGGGAACTGGATGGGCGCCAACAAACCCGATGATGTTTGACTTGGTCGTTTTGCCTGCAACGATGCCGGCCAGGTAGCCGCCCTCGTGCCACTTCGCGTTGTAGCCGCCGACATTCGGCGCAGTCATGTACGCCGTAGCGGTGGCATACGCTTTGTCCGGATTCTCCGCTGCGACTTTAAGGACCGGCTTCATGTAGCCGAATCCCACTGCAAAGATCATCTTTGCACCATCGCTGGAAAGCTCACGCGCAACGCGTTCTCCATCCGGTCCTTCGAGCGTGTTCGGAACAATGCGGACGACCACCTTGGAGCCAAGGTTTTTTTCCATTTCCTGCCGACCCAGGTCATGCTGATACGTCCATCCCGCATCACCAACTGGCCCGTGATAAATGAAGCCCACCTTGGCCGACTGCTGTGCAGATGCGATGGATGCTGACGCAATCAGTAGTGCCATGACCACTGCATGCTGTTTCTTGAACGACTTCAAGCTGACTCCTTGCTAGTACGGCCGCTGTGGCCGCCTATGTATTCCGTTGTTGATCGAAATCTATAGCCCGGCATATTCACGGGAAAGTCGAACGTCGAGACGGAGCGTTTCATTTCTGAAACCTTGCCTCGGTGGGCATGTGCTTATTACGTTGCTTTCCCTCTGTAAGCGGGGCTCCACGGTTGGTCGGACCTGGTGCGCTCTACGGGAAAGTCCTGAGCCGCGACGGTGAGGCAAAAGGCCGCGGCAGGCCCCTTAATGCGTCGACTTCATAGATGCGATGAGGCCGGTGGCCGGCGTCCAGCATGGCACTTGGCACAGATCGGCCGCATCGCGCTCTGCTCATTGCCGACAGCGACGGCTGTTGTGCCATGAGAAGCTGAATGCTATTTGCAAGCTTTCTCACCAGCCCATAGCTGGGCTCACCTTCGATGGCCATCAACTCCAACTGCTGTTCGTGGAACGGTGGCGGTGCTTGGCGCACGCCGCTCCGAGCTCAAGCGGCTTGAGAACACCAACGATGTAGTTCGGCACGCTGTGGCGCGCAGTTCACGATGCTGGCGACTGGTTTCCGCCCCTTCGACTGGCGGCCGTGATGTCTAGCCGCTTGACGCGCTGAAGGAGCGAGCCCAGCACACGTCCGCCCTATGCACAGGGAGCGACCGATTCCAAGAAAGGGACGCCGACACCCTCCAACATGGCAAGAACCGGCTGGAGCCATCGACGGCGCTCAAAAAGCGCGCTTCTGGCAGTCTTGAATGCTATCCACGCCAGCTGACCGGTGCAGGATGGTCCGTGTCAGCCCACGGTTGGCATCTGTAGTCATCAACATCCCGCACCTTGGATCAGGGAAGGCGATCGCGGTCCGTGTACGGGGCAGGAAGTTCCGGCGCACGCCGCGACAAGGGCCGCCAAGGCCTTGCGGCTACCGTGACGGCAGCTGCAGACACCGAAGCGCCAGTCATGGCTGCCGTGTCGGTGGCGGTGTAGCTCCGCTTGTTGGCGGCCTCGACACACTTTTCGAGTGCCATCAACGCCCGGGGGTCTGGCGGATGACACTGCGCGCCGGCACCCGGCCGGCGAGCTGCAGCGCCACTGTCGGGTGACTTGGATCACGGAATTCCGTAGCGGCACCGTGCGCGGCGCAGGACGCTCCAGCGCACGTAGGGCGTGACGCTTGACGACCGCAGTTGCAACGCCATTGCCGGCGCGTTGGCGAGGCTGCAGCGCCGTAGCCATGGCAGTGGACGCTGGTCCGTCGATCTGGCCCGCCTGGCGACCCTGGTGTGTCACGGTGCCGACGTCTTCGTTCAGATCGGCTTCGGCGATGGGCGCCGATGCGACTTGCTAACGCGTACACCAGTGCCGTGAGCGATCGGCAGGGGGGTGGCATTCTTGTGATCTACCCCGCACTGGTAGCGTTGGGCCGCCTCGTGGCGGCGCTCATGTCAAGCCTAGCCGGAGCACTTGTGGCTCAAACTTCATGTAGGCACGGTAGACGCCGGCGTACTGGGTGAATCTGTCTACTGGGCTAGGTTTCACCATGGCGGGACCGTTGATCGACGACGAGCTCCGGGCTGTGATCGAGCCATTGCCGCCACCGCCCATGTCGCGCCGCAAGGATCCTCCGGGGCTCAAGCCGGCCGACCCGCGGCGCTGCCTCACCGGACTCGTCTTTGACCTCAAGACTGGCATCCAGCGGGAAGACATGCCCGTGGAGGTGGGCGTGTACGGGAGGACCTACTGGCGGCGCCTTCTCGACTGGCATGCTGCGGATGTGCGGAACAGGTTGCACGCTGAGCTGCTGGCCCGGCTGCGCGGTGCGTCGACCACATCGACTGGTCGCGTGCCGTGCTCGACTCCTCCTTGATGCGCGCCGTCCATGCAGGTGAGCAAACGGGTCCAAGCCCCGCCGACAAGCCGGCGCGCGCAACGCAACTGTCGCTTGGTCTATGCAGCCAGATCCCGTATCCGGGGTGAGCGAGTGCGCCGCGACGACTGCCTTTCGCTCAGGACTGAGCGCAACAGCGCCGATGGGAGTCCAGTCGCGAGTCGCACCCGACCAGCGTGATGCGTCGCGCTCGCGAGCCGCGGTGTAGACGCGTGGTGTGCGGTCTGGGTTTCGTGGTCCCGATCAGCGTGGCGATCAGCTGGGCTGACGTCACGGACTCCGCTGCGGAAGTGCACGTTGTTGTACCAACGCACGAAGACAGCTGCCCAGGCGCGAGCGTGTGCAATATCAAAGTACGCAAGGCGATTCTTGCTTTCCCGCAGACTTCTTTGCCGTTGGATCATCACCATAGGCGCAAGCGCTTCCAGCGGCGTACGGCCCGGAGCGCGCCAGCAGCCCAGGCTCAATTGAAACCTTCCATGAACGAGGCCGAACCGGATTCTGGTGCCGACTCGAGTACGAGACGGGCGCACGAGGCAGCGAGCTGGTGAGCGTGCCAATGGTTGCCAGCAACGACGCACCCAAGAGCCGACCACCCGTACTTTCACCCCACCAGAAAATGATTCAGACTCAAGCGGAGAGGTTCACGGCGAAGACATTGCCTATGCCAGCTTGAAGTTGCCTACCGTCTGATCCAACATTGCTGCTTGCTTGCGAAGACTTTCTGCTGCCGCTGCGACCTCCTCCACGAGGACAGAATTCTGTTGTGTAGCGACATCTATCTGAGATACAGCGGTATTCAACTCAACAATTCCTTGAGTTTGCCTCTGAGTGCTTTCGTTGACTTTGCCAACGAACTCAGAGAGCTGGGACACGGACTGCAGCAGATGCACCATTGTCGCACTGACTGTTCGTGACTGCGTTGTGCCAGCTTGTGTTTGGGCTCTTGCGATGGAGATGAGACTTCTCACCTCCTTGGCAGCATCAGCGGCTCGCTTGGCCAGCATACGGACTTCTCCTGCAACCACAGCGAAGCCACGGCCCTGTTCACCCGCACGGGCGGCCTCGACAGCAGCGTTCAGCGCAAGAATGTTTGTTTGGAATGCAATGCTGTCGATAACGCCAATGATCTCGGCCACACTCCGTGAAGATTCATCGATATTGGTCATCACCCGTTCTACTTCTGCCATTGACTCACTGCTGCGCGTGGCCACAAGGTGGGCAGAACGAGCAAGGTCGGCAGCCGAAAGGGTTCCCGCCGCGTTGACTTGCAACTGATCCGTGATACCGGCCATGGTTGCTGCAGTTTGCTGTATGGCGCTGCTGGCCTGAGCCGTACGATCGCTAAGATCCTGGTTCCCGGATGCGACCTGAGCAGTCACGGAGGCAATCTGCATTGCGGAATCTCGTACTTGCCGTACCATCACCTGTAAAGAGTCAATAAAGCGGTTGAACGCGGCTGAGAGCTGACCGATTTCGTCCTCGCTCTCGACTTCCATGCGCCGGCTCAGGTCGCCGTCACCGTTGGCTATCTCATTCAACATGGACGCAGCTCGGCGCACCGGACCGGCCAGTGCACGCGCGATGACGGTTGCCATGAGCAGCGCGATCACGCAGCCTATAGACGCTGCGAGGAGCGGCCCCGTCCACGCAGCTCGTTTCACAACGCCGAGAAGTTCAGCGGTGGGCACCTGAGCGACCACATAGGCATTCAGCTCTGGGATGAAGGTGGAAGCGAACATCGTTTCTACATCGCCAAGCTGCTCGGTGACATGGGCAAACTTCTGACCCTTGTTCATGAGGCTCGACACGGTGGAAATGCCGTAGCCCGGCACATCTGTGAGGCGGTGCTTCCCGTCGGCATAGGCGGGGTTTCCGTGGACCAGAACCTTGCTGTCGCCGTTCACGAGCATGACTGTGCCAGTGTCGCCAATGCGGTATTGCGCGAGCTTCTTGGCCAGGCTCTCCATGGACAGACCGAGTCCGGCGATTCCGACTTGATTTGCATCAGTAGTGAACTTGACGTTCACGAACAGCGTCAGCTCATGTCTGGTGGGGTCCTGCCCAAGATCCAGCTTGAATGCCTGGCCACTTGACAGGAACTGGTCGAACCAAGATTCATTGGCTGGAACAGTACGGAGGGCTCCTGCTTCCGTAAAGTGAACACGGTTTGACGCACCGATCCAATATACGCTCGATGCTTGATGCCTTTCCTTTAAGCGCTGAGCGTAGGCACGAAAATCTGGCTGCCCAGCCGCCGGTTGACCATGCTCTTCCCATTGGAGCAAGAAGTGGTTCTCGGCGATATCCAGTGCTGAGGTCAACGGCTCGGAGACTTGCCTTTGAATGTCGGACCGAATCGCGGCGAGAACCGATGGCAGCTCCACATCAGCGATACGCTTCTCAAGTGCATGGGTTGTCAAAGAAACGCTGGCGGCGACCGAAATCAGTGTAGAAACGGCCAGACAAAGCAGGACCCCTGTAAGCAGCTTGCGCTGAATGGGCCACCGGCGAAAAAACGTTGCTCTCATCATCTTGACATTCCTCAATTGCACAGGATGCTTGTTGCTTATCGGATCCGACCGGACCAACGTTGATACCGTTTCAGAGTTGAAATGCTTCTTCTCAAAAACTGTCCGCAAATGAACGCTCGTGGCGTTGCGAACGTCACCTACAGTAGCGGGCATGCACCAGGTTCGAGGGGATCACCGCGAGCACGCGGGCTGGCGGCCGCTCCCAGCAGGGCAGCACCGGCGCCAGCCGGCTATTGCGCAGGTCGTCGGTGCACAGGTAATCAGGCGGCACGCAGATCCCCGTTGCCTGCAGCACCGCGAACTTGAGCCTGGGCAGGTCGTCGGCGGTGTAAGCGGGGCGGTGAACCAGGTCGAAGGGCTCGCCGCGCGGCCCCACGGGCTTCCAGCGCACCATGCCGTCGCGGCAAACGACCTGCAGATCCATCTGGGCTGGGCGGTGCAGATCCATAACGCGGCGGAGGCCCTGCCCAATCTCATCAACCCGTTCTGGAGATTGCCGCTACTGAGCCTTTTCGGCTTGAAGGCACGAAACCCGGTGGGATTCAGCTTCGCACAGTTCATCACGCATACGCCGATGGTGCTGCTCTTGCTGTGGCTGCTGGCGCCTACCCTCGCATATCAACCGCCGGTCTTGCCGTGAAACGCGTCGCCTGAACTGCACGACGGCCAACATGTCGACCGCCGCTTGATATTCATCTTCAGCCGATTTCAGGCAGCTTCAGTGACGTCTGGCTTATACCAGCCGTTGTCGACACATCCAACTTCAAACTAGCGTGAGTGCGGCGACCACGCTCCTCGGACATGGGCGTGCGCCACGTGGGGAATGAAGGGCTCGCTATAGTCCGGCTCCTGTTGTAGGTGCGCCGGCTTGCCGTGCGTACACCAGGTCGTTTCTGGAGATCCATGGTTCCTTCCCTTGTCACCGCTCTGTCTGGACCGCTGAGTGAGCTAGAACGCACGCTTGTCGATGCTGCCGCACCTATCGAGCGTTGGTTTGAGCGAGAATGGCTGGCCTGCCCCGCACCGTTCTATGCGTCGGTCGACGTGCGCCATGCCGGCTTCAAGCTCGCACCAGTGGATACCAACCTCTATCCCGGCGGCTGGAACAACCTCTCACCGGTGATGCTGGCGCGCGCAGCGCAGGCCGCGCGCGAAGCTCTCAGGCGGTCGTCTGCAGCCGATGCGACGCTGCTGTTGATTCCCGAGAACCACACCCGCAACCTGTTCTACCTGAGCAACGTGGCGCGATTGCAGCAGCTGCTGCAAGAGGCCGGGCTGCAGGTACGTGTGGGCTCGCTGCTACCGGAGCTGAAGGCTGCTACTGAGGTGGCGCTGCCGGACGGTACTTTTCTGCGGCTGGAGCCACTACGCCGGCGTGGTGCGCGCGTGGGGCTCGACGGCTTCGATCCGGCGCTCGTGCTGCTCAACAACGACCTCACCGCCGGGGTGCCGCTGCAGCTGCAGGACCTGCACGGCGGCCAGGCGCTCCTGCCGCCGCTGCATGCCGGGTGGCATGTGCGGCGCAAGAGCACGCATTTTCGCCACCACGAAGCCGTGGCGACGCGGCTGGCACGGTTGCTGGGGATGGACCCCTGGCTGCTTCACCCGCTCTCAAGCCATTGCGGCGGCCTGGACTTCGCCGAAGGCATCGGGTTGCAGCGGCTGCAGCACGAGGTGGATTTACTGCTTGGGCGTATCCGTGCCAGCTACGCCGAGCACGGCATCGCTCTGCCGCCCTTCGTGGTGGTGAAGGCCGACAATGGCACCTACGGCATGGGCATCATGACCGTGCGCGATGCGGCCGAGTTGTCGCAGCTGGGGCGCCGCGCCCGCAACAAGATGCACGTCATCAAGGACGGCCGGCAGACTTCGGACGTAATCGTGCAGGAAGGCGTCCCGACCTGCGAGCAGGTCGCTGGCGGTACGGCCGAGACGGTGGTGTACCTGATGGACCACCAAATAGCCGGTGCGTTCCACCGGGTGCATGCCGAGCGCGGCACTGATCAGAACCTCAACGCCCCAGGCGCGCGCTTCGTGCCGTTGGCCGAGGCCACTGCCACGGCGTTCAACCGCTTCTACCCTTACGCGGTGGCTGCACGGCTGGCCGCGTTGGCGGCTGCCCACGAGCTCCAGGCGAGTGACACGGCGCAGGACGCCATGCCGGAGCCAATCAGCCGGTGCGCGTAAGACAGCCTGGCACATGGCGCGGACGTTCAGTCGCCGGCTCAGCCAGCGGTTCGATCACTCGGTGAACGACTCAGGCCATCGCATGGCGCAGCGAAAGGCCCGTGCTGCCGTCGATGCGAGCCTCGGCCAGCTCGAGTGCCGCCGCCGGACTCCCGGGCAGCAGCTCACGCTCCACTTGGTGCATTCAGCCTTGCAGCGACTGGCCAAACGCACGCGTCTCGTTTTCGTCGAGGTCCTCCGTGGCGCCGCGGCGCCAGCGTGCCAATACCTTGCGGAAGTGCTCCGCCAGCCGATCGGGCTTCTCGGTGAGCTGTAGCCGTGCCAGCCGCCGCAGCACGGCGTCGTGCTCACCGGCGAGCTCCAGCAACACGCCAGCCAGCGTGGGCGCGTCCTGCTTGCGGATGAAGGATTCCAGGTCCTCGGGAAGCGACAACAGCATCGGCTGGATTGTCCGCTGCGGCCGTGGAGGTCGCAGGAGGCCGGGAGCCCAGCCGGCGCGGGGTGCGGCGAATAACACCACGGCAGCGGACTGTGGCCGGGCGCTGGATCATTGGCGCCGCGTGTGAGGGCCGCGCAGCTTGCTCAAGCCGTTGACGCCACGGTAGCGTGACGCCGGGCCGGCATGGGACAAGGCTGCACCGCTGCAGGCGCGCATGGCGCGACAACGACAACGAAACGACGAGGGAGACATCCGATGCATGCCGACCTGCCCGGCACACCGCTGGACATCGTGGGCGACGTCCACGGCGAGCACGAGGCGCTGTGCGCGCTGCTGGCCGCCTTGGGCTATGACGACGCCGGCGACCATGCCGAAGGCCGCACCCTGGTGTTCGTCGGCGACCTGTGCGACCGCGGCCCGGACAGCCCCGGCGTCGTCGAGCGTGTTCGGCGACTGGTGGAATCAGGCAGGGCCGTGGCGGTCCTGGGCAACCACGAGCTCGCCCTGCTGCGCGGCCTGCGCAAGCATGGCAACGACTGGTTCTGGAACGAGGATCCTCGCCGGGATGCCCGGTTCGCGCCGTTCAACTGGCTGCGCGATGACGGGCAGCGTGCCGACATGCTGGCGTTCTTCGAGTGTCTGCCGCTGGCGCTGTCGCGCGCGGACCTGCGCGTGGTGCACGCGGCGTGGGATGCGCCGTCGCTGTCGCGGCTGGGCGCACTGCCACAAGGCATGCGGCCGGGCTCCTGCTTCAAGGAGTTCGACGACGCGGCCGATGCAGCAATGCAGGCCCAGGGACTGCAGGATGCCGCCCGTACCGAGAAAGGGCGCTGGCGCCACCGCTTTGGAGATCCCAGCGCCCCACTGCCGATGCTGCAGGCCGTGGGGCGGCGTGACGAAGCGCGCCAGATGCTCAACCCCATGCGGGTGCTGAGCTCCGGTGTCGAGCGCTGTGCCCAGGTGCCCTTCTTCGCCAGCGGCCAGTGGCGCTTCACCGAGCGCGTGCGCTGGTGGGACGGCTACCGGGATGAAAAGCCGGTGGTGGTCGGCCACCATTGGCGCCAGTTTCTGCCGCGGGAACAGGGCCGGCCGGGCAAGGGCGGCCCGGATCTCTTCGAGGGCGTGGCACCCAGCGCCTGGCTCGGAGCACGGGGCAACGTGTTCTGCGTGGACTTCTCGGTGGGTAGCCGCTGGCAGGAGCGCCTCGGTGGCGAGGGCGTCCAGCGCACGCGCTTGGCGGCGTTGCGCTGGCCCGAGAGGGAACTGGTGTTCGACACCGGCCAGAAGCTCACCACCACCGGCTTCGGCGAGGCATGAGCCCTGCCTTCCCGGCGTTGCACCTGACGCGAGGTGCAGGCGTCACGCCGAACGCCGAGCCAGCTCAGGCATGACCGGGCGGGTAGGAAAAGCCGCCGCCGCGCTCCATCTCGTACCACGCCTCCTCATCCAGCGCCGCCAGTACCGGAGCGGGTGAGCCGCCCTCCCTGAGGTGGTCCTCGTACTAGTGGGTCATCCGGCAAGACGGGTGGAATTGGGCTGCAACTGGTCTTGCGCGACGCAGCGGGCGAAGGACACACGCGCCTGAAGCCGCCAGTCGATGCATCCGCTCCCGTGTTCTGCGTCGCCGGCCTTGTCGAGGACCTCCCCAAACAAACGGCGTGGGATTCCTGTTCCACGCCTGGGCGGCGCACTCCAGGTTCTCAATGATGGCTACAGGCGTTTGTAGATACTGGCCCGTCAATGCCCGTTGCACCAGGATGTGCTGCATAGATTCTGCGAGGTTGAGCCACGATCCGCCTATGGGCGTGTACAGCGGCAGGACGCCGTGCTCAAGCAGCCACAGCACGAACGACGGCGTGAGGTGACCGGACAAGTTATCCATGATCAGCAGCATCCGCAGCCGGGGAAGATGCTCTGCCTAGGTGATGCACCCGTTCAATCCTTGTTGCCATTGCAACCACTTGCCGGACTCAGTTGGCAGACCACTGACGGCGGGAAACCCTTTGAGAACTTCCTCGATTTCCTGTTGCAGCCATGGATGCAGTACCTTATTCGGTGTGCCGGGCACGCCCTTGACACGCACCTCCCCAGTGGCCGGGTGGAACAGCGTCATGAGCTTGGCTGTACCCTCGCGCACGTACTCATGGGGTTGCCTGGCCGGCTGCCCCATGGGCTGCCAGCTTGTGCCCGCGCGTGGTTTGGTCTGGTACGGGCCAGCTTCATCCTCAGCCCATACCGCAAGTCCGAGCTTTTCACCTTCCCGATACGCGCGATCGATCAATGCCTTTTTTGGCTTCGGTGTCTGGGTCAATGACCAGCGCCACCCCACGTTTACGCTTGCGCCGTGACCGTCCGGTATCGCACCACGTGCGGTCGCGCTGCCACGTGAAGCCGGCCTCACGCAACACCGTCCAGACCGTATCGCGGCTTACTTTCAAGCCCTTCTTGTTCAAGGCACGTCGCAGCAGCGTAACTGACCACGTAGCCGTGTCGTCTTGCTCAATCGTTGGCTGTCGACGAGCCTCGCTGACGATGAGTGCGCGCTGCTCGGGACCGATCGTCACGGGCGGTCCTCCTCCGTGACGCAGCCGTATGGCTGCCAGTCCTTCTTGGTTGAAGCGAGTCACCAACTCGCCTACCTTGTCACTGCTGCGGCGCCCAGTTATGCGGCAAGCATCCATGTAGGTCTTGCCAGCAGCGATCTCCAACAACAGCTGCGCCCGCTGCACATGCGACACCGGCGCCATGCGCGATTGGCTCAACTTCAACAGCCACTGCGATTCCTCGTCGGTCAGCGCACGTAATTGATCTTTGTGCGGACGGGCCATGGCAAGCCTCCTGGAGCGCAGGACCTATCAAAGATAGTCGCTTCCAGACAAAAATCCACCCGTCTTGCCGGATGACCCACTAGGCGGCGATGAGGGCGCAGACAACGCCGTCATGGCGGCTCACCAGCGCGACAAGGTCCAGCCCGCTGACGTCACAGATGGCTTGCAGGGGTGCAGTATTGAAGCGAACGGTACCCGTCACGGGATCACGAGTCAGGGCCAGGTCCTCGAACTTGAGACCGTGCGGGCTGGTGGCTTGCTGGCGCAGCATCGGCTTCTCCACGTTTCTTCGCGTCAATCCGGCGCAGCGGCTTTCCGTGTGTCCGGCTTCGCCGCTGTTCCTGGATTTAGGGCACGCCGCGAGCCCATAAACGGGCGAAGGTCTGGGCGGCCTGAGCACTGTGCTGGACGTGAAGCTGAAGACGGCGCCGTGCCACGCGGCCACCATCCCCGTGGCGCTGATCCCGAACTGCGCCGCCACGCGGTACGTGCGCGTGAAGCTCGATGGCTCCGGACCCGCTCACATCGAGGCGCCGACACCGGAGCTGTGGGACGGCATCCCCGACCGGTTCGACGTGAGCGATGCCGTGAGCGTCAACCTCGACGGGCTCGACCAGGCCGAAGTGGCGCGCTGGCGCTGCAGCCAGACGCTGCTGCTGTCGGGCAAGGTGCTGGCTGCACGCGATGCCGCCCACAAGCGGCTCGGACCTGCTGCAGCGCGGCCAGCCGCTGACTATGGACCTGCGCGGCCGCGTCGTCTACTACGTCGGCCCGGTGGACGCGGCGGGCGACGAGGCCGTGGGCCCGGCCGGGCCGACCACGGCCACACGCATGGACCAGTTCGTGGAGCCGCTGCTACGGCGCACGGGGCGCTGGCGATGGTCGGCAAGGCTGAGCGCGGGCCCGAGGCCGTCGCGTCGATCGCGCGTCACGGCGCTGCATATCTCGCGGCCACGGGTGGCGCAGCCTACCTGCTGTCCAGAGCGATCCGCAGCGCGCGGGTGGTGGCCTTCGAAGACCTCGGCATGGAGGCCATCCATGAGTTCGAGTTGGTGGACTTTCGGTGACGGTGGCTGTGGACAGTATGGGCGACTCGATCCACTGGCATCTGGCTTCACCAGGCTGGCTTAAGCAGACGTTAGACACGTGCTCCATGGCCATATGCCGCCGCAGCATACCGGCCGCCTGTCTGAAACTCCGATCTATTTTATGTCAGACGCAATGTCGAATAAGTTGACAATGCAACATTGTTGACATAAGCGCGATTGGCGCGCGACACACACGAGATACAGCCGTTGGCTCTGGTCCGGCGCATGCATCAGGAGCGCCAGGAGCGCTATGCTCATGACTCAGCACCGAAGGCCTGATCCAGCGGGACGTTGCGTGCCGGTGCATCCACGTGCATTCGAGCGCGCGACCCATGGACGAGCAACCGACCGTCGCGCACGCTGGCGCCTGGAGACGTCCACACCTCGTCCTCGCGCGGCCATTCGAGGTGTCCCTTGCGCCGCTCGGCGTCCCACACCAGTACGCCGCGCACCGTCCCGAGCCGCAGCAGGTCGGCCGGGTCGCTGCGCGGATGCTCCTGCAGCCCGCCGATCTCGATGAAGAACCAACGCTGCGCGCACCAGCCCGTACCGTGTGGATCGGCCCGGGGCCGGCCGTCTTCATCGCGTGGCACGGGCAGCTCTACGCCGTCCACCCAGGCGCGCGTGCCGTAGTCGTCGATCCAGCCCACGCACACCGCCCGGTGCAGGGCGGCCGATGGGTCGTCGCTGCTGAGCTCGACGCTGGCCCGGCAGCCGTGCTCCACCAGGCAGCCGTACAGCGGCGAGCGCGCCGCGTCGAACCCGAAGCCTGCCCAGATGCAGTCCTGCACCGTCGCACGGGCCAGCAGCCGAGCCAGGCCGTCCACGAAGGCATCCGGCTCGTGCGGTTCCGGCTGCCGGGCAGGAGGGTGCATCAGCGCGTCGCGCAGCGCCAGCGCCAGCGCCGTGGGCGACGCGCCCTGCGCATTCACGTCGCTCCAGGCAGGCAGTCGGTGAGGCATCAGAACACTTCCTTGAGGCTGCTCCAGGCGCTGGAAGCGGCATTTTTCAGGCCGTCCACGCCGTCGGCCACCTTGCCGGCGACCCAGTCGGTTGCGCCGCTGATCTGGGCGCCGTAGGTCACGGCCACGCCCACGCCGATGCCGACCACCGCGCCCACGGCTGTGCCCACGCCCGGCACCACGCTGCCCGCGAGCGCGCCCGTGGCGGCAGCACCAGCGATGGCGCCGCCGGCCACCGCCACGGCGCCCACGGCCGTGTCTGCCGTCACCCGGCCGATGGCCTGCGAGTCGCCCTTGGCCAGCCCGTCGCGGTTCTGGTACATCGACACGCCCGCCGTGATGGCGGCACCCACCACCGTGGAGCCGGCCACCCGCGAGGCCAGCGTCGTGCCCAGCGCCGCACCGGCGCCCGAGGAAGCGCCGCGCGCCGCCAGGGCCCGCGCGATGGCCGGCGTCACGGCCTGCTCGGCCTTGGCGCCCACGGCGCCGAGCACGCCGCCGGCCGCGGTGTTGGCGGCGATGTCGCGCGCTTCCGCAGCGGTGAGCTTGCCGTCGCGCAGCGCCGCCGCGCCGCTGACCACGAAGGCGCCGGCCGCGCCGATGGCGCCGCCCTGCCGGGTGCCGGGTAGCTCCGGCGGCTGTGGCAGCGGGCCCAGCCTCGGGTTGGCGCGGCCCACGGGCGTGCCGTCTGGCAGCGCCACGGGCGGCGTGTCGCCGTGCACGGCCTTGACGTTGGTGCGGGTGATGCCGGCCTTGGCGTCGGCCGAGGTCGTCTTGCCCTGGGCTGCCCGGGCATCCAGCGCCTGCTGCACCTTGGCATCCACCTGCGGCTGGTTGGCGGCCCGGATGCCTTCGAGCTCGGTAACCGAGTAGCTGCGCTCGCCCACCGTCACGGTGCGGGCGTTGGGGTCGGGCGTGAGCTGGCGCAGTTGCTTGAGCGCACCGGGCTCCATGAGGTTGTGGAAACCGTCGCCCGCGGCCGTGCTGCTCTTCACCTGGCGCGGCGCGTCGGCGTTGCCCTGAGCCTGCCAGGCCTGCTGGCGCCCGACCTGCGACGGCGTGCCGGTGCCCGCGCCCTTGATGGCGGCGGCGAGCTCCTCGGACAGCGCATGGGCGGTGGACTTGAGGCTCTCGATG
This sequence comes from Azohydromonas australica DSM 1124, assembly GCF_000430725.1. Lineage (GTDB taxonomy): Bacteria > Pseudomonadota > Gammaproteobacteria > Burkholderiales > Burkholderiaceae_C > Azohydromonas > Azohydromonas australica. The sequence goes on along the minus strand of NZ_AUMO01000085.1, from coordinate 22,511 downwards.
GTCAGCGGCTGACGGGGCGGGTCGGGTCGCGGCGTCACGGCGTCGAAGGCCCGTCGCAGCGAAGTGCGGTTGTCCTGCCGGTAGTACAGATCGGCGTCGACCAGCGTGGTGTCGAGCTTTGGCAAGCCGGCCGCGGGCTCCGCGCCCGTGGCACCCGCGCCGGTGGCGTTGGCATGCCGGTTGGCAGCCTCCTGCACCATGGTCTGTGGCGGCGCCGGGTCGAAAGCCAGCGCCGTGCCCGGCGCCAGCCGGGTGCGCTCCAGTACCTCAGCCGCGCGTGTCAGGTGCGCCAGCGCACCCTTGTAGGCGCTACTGCCCGGGGCGCTGTTGGCGGCGGTGTGCATCACCTGGCGCAGCGGGTCGCCGGGCACCAGACGGCCCTCCTGCAGCGCGACGCCCAGACGCTGCACGACGTTGGCGACATGCGCCTGCTCTGCTGCCGGCGCCCGGTGCACCAGGTCGGCGGCGCTGCGCACGAGGTCGTCCACCGGCACCGTCGCCGGATTGGGACCCTGTGCCGCGACGAATCCCTGGGCCGCCTTCTGCGCCGGCGTCGGCTCGCTGCTGGCGATGCGGCCGGCCTGCTGGTTCGCCAGGGCGCCGGCGACGGCGCCATTGAGCGCGGCGCCGGTGTCCTTGGCCGCCAGTGGGGAGGGTTCGTCCATCAGGCGATCCAGCGGCGTGGTGGTGGCGGCCAGGATCTCGGCCTGCGTCGGGTCCTGCCCGGTGCCGTCGGCAACCGGTGGCGGCCCATGCGGCGGCACGGCAGGCTGTGCTGGGGTGGTGGCCGGGTTGACGGTGTTGCCCATGGTGCTGCCTCCCACATTGCTTCGAACGCCAGGCCGGTGGCCAGGCGCATGGCCTCCAGTGAAACAGCCTTGCCGTGCATGCGCAGGTTGGGAGTGTTCCCAGCCAGGAACATCCCGACGCCAAGGCCGCCGCTGCACGGGCCGCCATTGCTGGCACCTCTCCAGTCTTCTTATCCCGCAGGGCCGGCGGCAGGACTTCGCTTGCCAGCCGTCACTGGTGCTTCGTCGAGTCAATGATTCATGGGTGGCTCAAGGCTCAAGCTGGCGGCGCGAATCGACGCAACGGTATGGTGCGGTGGCGCTCAGCCGAAGAGGGAAGCACCGGCCCGGCAATGCCCACGGCTACCAGGAGACCCTTGAACAATGCGCATGGCAAACGCTGCGTCATCACGACTTCAGGCCTGCAGCCGCTGGAGATGCGTCACGTGCCGAACGCCTACCGCGACGACATCGAGCGCCAACTGCAGCCCGTGGCCGATGCCATCCTGCCGCCTGTGCAGGACAACTTCACGCAGATGAACGATCCGAATCCTGAGCTGTTCTGAGGTGGCCCCAACTGGGGCCAGCTGCAAGATTCCCACGGAAAGCCTGATACTGAGCACATGCGTTCTGGGCGGCGCCAGCACGGGTCTCATTGCGTCGGCGCGTGGTCAATGATCTCCAGGAGATCCCAGGCGCAAACAGCCTCGTCGGGCGCGGGCTCCACCACGGCGATCTTGAGGCGCGTGATCCGGGTCATGAAACGCAACTCGCCGATACCCCTGGTCAGGACCATGTAGGCGGCGAACGCACCTGGCACCTTGTCGGGGTCCATCTCCGCCTTGCTCGACGGTGGCACGAAGCACACGATGTCAAACGCGCCGAGCGTGGCATGGCTGGGCAGCGGCTTGAAGCGCACTTGCTCGACCTGGATGTCGGTGCCGTCAACGCTCAGGAAGCCAGGCTCGCACAGTTTTTCCTTGGACATGGGGGGTCTGAACGCACGGACCTGGAAGCACGGCAATACCGCGGGGGCCGAGGCCACGAGTCGCTGTACTGCCTCGATGCCTGCCGAGTTGTCATTGCAGGTGATGACGATCGTCAGCTGGCCATCGAGGCTGCTGTCCAGATCAAGGTCGGCAGACAGCAGTGGCTCGATGTCCTCAACGGCGCTGCGCATCATCTCCTCGATTTCGCAGACGGCCTCGAAAACCTCGTTCGCCTTGGAAGCACTGGGTGGAGCGTCCAGTCGCACACGCAGCGCGTTTCCGATGTCCACGACCGCCCGCCAGAAGCTCGCTATCTTCGACTGGTCCATCGCTGCTCCTCGGCAAAGCCGTCGTGAGGAAAGCCGCTCGCCTACGGTTGAACAGGTCGCCTTGACCTGTGACACGCCGCGCGTGTCAGCAGCCCTGCCCTATCCAGTGCGCGACCGCTTCAGCCAATGCCCGCTCCTGCGCCGTACTGTTGCAACCGGCGGTCGGGTCGGCCAGGTGTTGCTCCAGCGTCCAGCCCGACGGCCGATGGCTTTCCCACCAGGCTTGCGATGCGGCAGCAAGCGCCAATAGCGGCACTGCCGTATTGGCCGGGCTGGTGGCCCTGGAATGATTCGGCTTGCCGCCAGACGCCTTGCTGTCCGCGCTACCGCGGCCATAGGCGAAGTCCAGCATCATCCCGATTGGAGAGAATTTCTGCATGAGCGCCCTTTCGTGCTGGATTCATTGGCGTAGCGCCAAGTATCGCCGAGGCCGCCTGCAGCAATACCCATCACGCTTGGAAAACCAGCCGTCAATATCAAGCCAAGCGGCCCGATGGCCGCTGTTGAACAGCGGCCGGGCTGACCCCGGCTGCTTGAGATCGAGCATTTGAGCCGGGCGCGTGCAGCGCCTGGCTTGTCCCCAGATTCGGTGGACAACTCTGTGAGCCAGCACCCTGGCGTCACGGCAAGTCGTTGATTCGATTGACAACAGCGCGACTGCTTAAAAATTAGGCAAACGCTGAAAGTTGACAGCGCGATGAGGGCCCCTTGCGCATTGAAGTCTCGGCCCCGGTTCTTCCAGGCTAGTTTTCATCCGAACTCGGGGAAGGTATCCCTTTGTCCATTGCGCATGAAACCGCATCACCGCCCGGCCCGGATGAGGGCTTTCGCCATACCCTGAACCGGATGGATGCTTCAGTGGATTTGGCGTTCGCGTGCTTGTGCACCCGGTGTGCTTGCGCTCAACGGCAATAATGAGCAACGGACCCCATTTGCCTTGTCCGTTGAGGAAGTACCAACACCATGCCCAGCAAGAAAATCGAGGCCGCCAAGAAAGCGGCATCCAAGTCCGCTGCAAAGAAGGCATCCCCTGTTGCCAAGAAGACCGCGCAGCCGGCTGCAGCAGCCACCTTCCGCTTGAAGATTGACCTGGCCAACCTCGCCGTCGGCGCCAAGACGGTCAAGCAGCTCTCGCGTGCGGTGGGGAAGCTGGCGCAGACGCTCACGAAGATGGAGGACGGCGGCGGCGTGTCGCTGGAAGCACCCGTGACCGGCAAGGCGGTCAGCTTGGTCACGCAGGATGCCAAGCTCGCACGCCGCTTCGGCATGGAAGAGGGTCGCGCGCCGCGTAGCGCCAAAACTTCCGCGCCGTCTGCCAAGAAGGCTGCTGGCGCTGCGCAGGCGGCCGCAACACCTGCGCCAGCAAAGAAGGCGGCTGCCAAGAAGGCCGCAGCGAAGAAGACCCGCGCCCAGGCCGCTCCGACGGCTGCGGCCCCCGCAGCCGAAGCGGTCGACGTCACGCTGGTAGCCAAGCGTGCAGGTCAAAAGGCCGCGGCCAAGAAAGCGCCTGCCAAGAAGGCTGCTGGCAAGAAAGCCGCACGCAAGACGCTCGCCAACGGCTCGATCGAGCCTGCACGTGCTGCGGGTGGCGAATCGGCTGCGGCTCCCGAGGCGCCGCCGGCCACCGACACGCCGGGCGCCGAGGCCTCAGCGTCCTGACAGAGAAACAGGCCAGGAAGTACCCTGCCCTGTCGGTTGCCGGACTCCGGCGCCCAGGTGCGGGGGTTTCCAGAGCTCCACGGGTCAGGTCAGCAAACAGGAACGACTATTCGGGCAAGGCAACGCAGGGAGAGGGCATGGAAGAGTTGCAGTTGCGCGTGACCATTCCGGACGGCATCGAGTTTGCCGATCTGCGCCTTTCGCGAGACGTGGGCGACGGCCAGGTGCGGTTCAAGATGGCGCCCATCGAGGCGATCTGCGAGGCCAGTGACCTGGACCTCGGTGAAATCCTGCAAGGCCCGCAGCCGCTCGTGGGGCTGCTGATCGCGGCCTGGTACGCGGCTCATCTGGAGCGTGGCGGCGCGCCGGACCCGGTGCAGGAAGACCTTATGGAAGAGACCCGGCTCGAGGAGGAGCACGGCGGCGGCTTCTCGTACCCGCCCGGACACGCCTGACACCAGCACGCCGCGTTCATGATGGCCGGCCCATTGGCGTTAGCTTCTACACGACCTGCTGGCTCACCACGCGAGCCAGCGAACCGGATGTGACATCACGGCAACAAGCGCTCAGCGCGCCCACGGCGGGTGGCAAAGTGCCGGGCCATGTCTTCGATGCCCGACCAGCCGCCGCCAAGGCTGCTCCAGACGCTCTACGGCCGACTGTCCCGCCGCTATGGTGCGCCAGGCGTGTGTCTGCGCGATTTCCCCGGCCGCTGGCTGGTGTTCCGCACCACGGAGCTGGCCGCCGGACTGGAGCGGGCCGTCATCGATATCGAGTTGCCAATGCACGGCGCGGGCAAGGATCTGGCGAAGATGGAATCCAGGGCACAGCTCGCCGTTGGCGAAGACCACGAGGCAACCCTGGTGCTGATGTACTTGGCCAGACGGCTGCAGCCGGGCCGCGGCCGGCACGCCGCCCCAGCGAAAACGATCCTCGCCATCACGGTATGGAGCCTGGCGCACACCACGGCGCTGACAGGCCGCATCGAGCTCGACGAAGCGGGCACACCGCTTTGGATTGGCATGCCCGACGCCCTGCCCCGTGCTGGGAACCGCCGTACCTGCTGACACGCTCGGCTTCAACAGCTGCATAGGCGTGGACGCCGTCACGGACTGCCTTGCCTGCGCCGGGCTGCCACGTGGCGGTGCCGGGTACTCCAACGGTGCGGAAGATGGCTTCGGGCACGGGCATGCTGCACTATTCAGCAGCCACGCTGCAATGCCACCGCATTGCAGCAGGGAGTTCCAAGCGGACCGACAGGAAACACTGTTTTCGCAGCTGTGCGCCTCGATAGACGTTGTTGGCGCCGAACTGGCCGCAGACCAGACACCCTGCCCTGGCACAGCCCAACGGTCGGTCCATCGGGCGGTCAGGTGGCTGACGGGTCCATAGAATCGGCCGCGTGAGGCACAGCGGCTGCTGTACTTGAACCACTCCTGTTGGCCTGATCCCATGATCGCGCTGTGCCTCACACCCGATCAAGGCCCGGTGGAGTGCAGACGGTTGAGCGGTCAATGAAGATCCGCCGCTTGCGACCGGGAAGGGTTGAGCTGCGCCGGGCCTGGAGAAACCCATGAAAAGGCATTCAATGAACTGCCGCGCTGAACCAGCGCGGCAGCTGCGAGCCAACTGCACTTGACCGACCGCTCCATTGATCAGAGCGGATTGCGCAACTGGACTACTGCGGCGTGCCACCGAGTTTGGCTTTGGCACGCTCCTCAATGTCACGCACCTGCTGTACCAGTTCTGGTGGTACCCAGACCTCTACGCGTACCCAGCTTACGGGCACGCCATTCGCGGCGGCCCGCACAGAGTTGAGGATGCCATTCAAGCGCTGCTTGGACATATTGCACTGCTGCGCCACCTCGATGGGCGGTAGGCCATCGACCAGCACTTTCCGTGCGGCTGCCGCGTTATCCGGCGTCATTTTGACAAGCCGCTTTCTTACGACCTCGAACTCCTCGGCGGTCATTGATGCCTTTGCCATCGCCACGCCTTCCTTTGCTGCATCACAGCCTCAAGCGTAGCTTCTTGGCCGGCGTCGTCGCGGCCTCCATCGCCGCCAGCAGGTCCTGCAGCGCCTAGTGCTGGGCACGCAGCGTCGCGCGCTCCTGGCGGCCTTGCAACGCCTCGCACTGCCGCTCGAACAGGCCTTGCTGCCCCTCCTCCTGAACAGCAGTCGCGCTCATGCGCTTTTCCTCAGGTCGTCGGTATCGAGGCTGGCGACCTGGCCATGCACTGCAGCCGCCGGCGACTCGACCGGCTGTCCGCGGCCGGCCGTGTCCGTGCCAGTCGCCGGCGTGGCGAGGAAACATGCAGTCGTTGCACCGATGCGGCCCACGGTGAGGCCTACAGCCTCTCCGTTGATCTTCCAGACCGTCTCGTCGCGCCGTGCGTCGTAGCGGTACGCAAGGGCCGCGGCGAGCCCGTGGCCGGCCTGCCTCAGTGCCTGCCGGAACTCCTCGTGAGACACGAGGCAGACTTGCGCAGAGTGGGTGTCCACGACACGCGCGGGATCGGACAAGGCCGCGGGCCTGGCGGGCAGTGGCTGCGATGCCGCGCACGGCGGCCGGAAAGCACCGCACGCAGTCGTTGAAGTGGATGACGCCATTTCAGGGCCTTTCAATACCTGTGGAAGACGAGGCGGACCCAGACACCAGCGGCAGATCCCGCGCGATGAAGGAATCAGGCTCGTCGGGCAGCGGCTCGTACACGGGGCAGCCCCCACGGCTGGAGCGCTCCACGGCCACGGCAGCGAGCAGGGCCGCGGTGCGCCCGGGCTGTTCGCGCTCGAAGGCCCTGCACCCCATGGCCGCCGGTACCAGCGTGCCGCCGCGGCGCTGCCAGTGCTGGCAATGGCAACACTGGCCTGCAGCACCAGGGAGACTGGTGTTCATGGCGGTCAGCCAGCAGACGCACCCGAGAACTCGCGCGGGTAGTGCAGCGCGGCGTGGGCAGCCCATGCATCCCATGTGTCCCACCAGCAAGGGAAGCAGCCGTCGCGGCGCTGCGCACTCACGCGTTCGATCTTGACAAGCCACGCCAACGCGCCGCAGTCCAGTTGATCGCGCCACGAGAACCGCATCCCGAGGCGTCCGGACTGGTCGAGATATCGGGTCACGCTGCCGGCCGGGATGATGTGCGGTGCATCCAGACAGCCAGCGGCCATCTCGCGCCGCTCGCTGCGCGGGATGTCGCTGCGCATGGCATCAACCAGGTTGGTCATGCAGTCGCGGCCCTTGGTGTGTTGCAGCATCGGCTCCGTGGTGTTGCCCAAGGGAATCAGGCCGGGTGCGTAGCCGACGCCGGGGGCGATGGGGTCGTAAGGCACGGTGGGGCTCCTCCAGGCGGCGCGCCTGGCGCCGTACAGCAGTTGGCCGGTGGTCAGGTTTGCGATGCGCTGCAGGTCGTAGCGCAGCTCCGCCACGGTGCGAGGGGTGGGCGACCCGGCGCGCGGCCGGGCCGGTTGGTCAGGCGACTCAGGCAGGCTGTATCGCGCCAGCCTGGACCGCGATCTCGCGCACCGCGTCCCAGGCCTTGAGCTTCAGACCCTCACCAGCGCCGAACCACGCCGAAGTCATGCGCGTGTCGTCGCTGCGCCCGCGCTCGTGGTCCACGTAGTCCGTGACCGCGTTGAGCAGTGCCCATGCACTCTTGGTGCCGCAGAGGTCGGCGCCGATCTGCGCGCCGCCAAAGAGGTCCATCAGCCGCTTGTAGCTGCGGCTCGCGCGCACGTCGGGCTGCGGCTTGTCCTTGGGCGTGGCCTGGACCGACAGCAGCAGGTCTGCCACGCACTTGTCGGCCTGCGTCTGCGTCACGTCCACCTGCGCCAGCAGCCGCGCCTGCACCAGCCAGCGATCCCACGCGGTGAGCACGATGCCGAGTTGCTGGCGCACGGCGCCCGCGTCGAACTTCTTCATGTGCGGCACGCGCACGCACTGCACGACCGGGCCTTCGATGGTGTCCTGCTCGGTTTGCCCGCCTGTGACGTTCACCCCCGTGCCGGCCGCCATCGTCAGCGTGTTGTGGCACACGACCCGGATGGCGGTGAACTTGGCGGTGGTGGCCATCGTTCCGTCGTAGCTTGTGGCCAGCAGCAGGTAAGGACGCACCGTGTCCTGGCCGACAACCGGGGCCCCGTCGTTGACCTTTGCCAGCCCCTAGACCCGCTTGCCGTCGGAGAGGGCGCCGGCGGTTTCCAGCACGAAGCCGCCGGCTTGGGCAAGCTTGCCGAAAAAGTCCAGGACCTCGCCCGGCTGAACAACCTGGTACCCGTGACTTACGACGCTCAGGGCGTTGCCCGTGTCCGAGCGATAGAGCACGTCCCGGCCTTCCATCGCCTCGATGCGGTCGGCGCCGCCGGCATCGGCACGCTGGAACAGGACCGGCGTGCGCTGGACCGTGTACGCGAGCCCGGCTTCACGGCGCCATGTTTCGAGGTCGGCGCCATCCGTCAGGCGCTGCCCCAGCTTGTGCCAGGGGGCCTCACCGACAAAAGCAATCGCGGCGCGGCCGGTGGTGGTATCGAGGAGATGGGCCATTTTGAAATCTCCAAGCTAAAAGTTGCTGACAGGAATCAATGGAGCCTCACCTTTTTATGTGAGAGCTTCGCTGTCTCCATGCCTCAAACTATAGTTCAGACGCCCATCAAAAACAGTTCTCGTTCGTTTGAATAGTAACACTTTACTGCTATTTACTGAAGCGCCCAATGAAAGCGATATAGTTAGACATCGGCCAGCGAGAAATCAAAAGCCGGCGCGCCGGGCGCTCTCCCGGCTGATCCGCACCTTCATTGCCGGGCTTGTGTCCCGGTCTTTTTGGAGCAGCACATGGACCTCTCTGAACAAACTCAGATTGTCGAAGCCATCAAGCGGGTGCAAGGCCGGGAAATAACTGCACCCCTGAAGTATCTTGCACGTGACCCTCTTAATGTTCGCAAGAAGAGCCCGGCGCGCAGCGT
>NZ_AUMO01000085.1:8053-13776 GCF_000430725.1 Azohydromonas australica DSM 1124 | reverse complement strand
GAGTACGGTATCGTCAAAAATCAGATAGCCATGAGCGCTGGGAATCACGTGCGGCCGAATGTTTTCCCAAATGATGCGTGATGTGATGCGCTCGCCGTTCAAATACCGATTGAGGGCGTCATGGCTAAAGTGGGCATGATGCTCGGCATAGTGCGTCAAGGTGAAGTTGACCTGACTCGATAACAGGAACTGACAGTAGTCCACGCGGGATGGATTCATGTCGCCGCCTAGTGAAAGAAAAAACTATGATCTATGCTTTCAAGAAGTTCAAGTTGAAATTAATTCATGGGATTTCTATGATTTTCTATCAAACTTTTGCGTAAGTCCTAAAATAGATACCGCCGTCAAAAAAGAACCTGATTGGAAATGATCCGCAGCCTTCCGTATGGCGTGCTGAGGCTTGGGCTGGCAGCGTGCGACATTGACGATGAGTCGACCGACAAGGTTACAGATTGGAGCGGCGATTGAATCGACAGGCAAATGCCGCAAGGTACGGCGCAGCGTATTTGCCGTACTTGAAAGCCTTGTGGGAGCCTGACAGCGATGTCTTGAGATTTCCCAGAATCGTAAGTCACCCCAAGACGGTTCTTTGCGTTAATCCGAAGTTCCGGCAGCCGCCGAGCAAGTTTTCCCTTGCATGACGCGCACTTGGCATGACATCGGGGGCCGGTTTCTACCTACACCTGAAGTTGCTCGATCAACTCCAGTGCGCGCCTGTGCTTAGCAGTGGGCGTGGTGAGCACGGTGAAGCTCGGCGCATCGGGCGCGGCGCCGGGCGTGCGGCAGATGTTGCGCACGATGGTCGGGAGCTCGGCGAGCAGCGTCGAGAAGCTGTGCACCGGCGTGGCGTCGTCCAGCGACCAAAGGGCGGCAGATGCGCCTTTTTCTGCCACTGCAGTGCCTCCTGGGAGAGCTGCAGCTGCGCATGACCATTCCGGACGGCGTCGAGTTTGCCGATCTGCGCCTTTCGCAAGACGCAGGCGACGGACAAGTGCGGTTCAAGATAGCGTCCATCGAGGCAATCTGCGAGGCCAGTGACCTGGACCTCGGTGAAATCCTGCAAGGTCCGCAGCCGCTCGTGGGGCTGCTGATCGCGGCCTGGTACGCGGCTCATCTGGCGCGTGGTGGCGCGCCGGACCCGGTGCAGACCTTATGGAAGAGACCCGGCTCGAGGATGAGCATGGCGGCGGCTTCTCGTACCCGCCCGGACACGCCTGACACCAGTACGCCGCGTTTACAACGTCCGGCCCATTGGCCTTGACTCCTACACGACCTGCTGGCTCACCACGCGAGCCAGCGCGCCGGATGTGACATCACGGCAACAAGCGCGCAGCGCACCCATGGCGGCTGGCAAAGTACCGGGCCATGTCTTCGATGCCCGACCAGCCGCCGCCAAGGCTGCTCCAGACGCTCTACGGCCGACTGTCCCGCCGCTATGGTGCGCCAGGCGTTTGCCTGCGCGATTTCCCCGGCCGCTGGCTGGTGTTCCGCACCACGGAGCTGGCCGCTGGCCTGGAGCGGGCCGTCATCGATGTCGAGTTGCCAATGCGCGGCGCGGGCAAGGATCTGGCGAAGATGGAATCCACGGCGCAGCTCGCCGTTGGCGAAAACCACGATGCAACCCTGGTGCTGATGTACCTGGCCAGACGGATGCGGCCGGGCCGCGGCTGGCATGCCGCCCCAGCGAAAACGATCCTCGCCATCACGGTATGGAGTCTGGCGCACACCACGGCGCTGACAGGCCGCATCGAGCTCGACGAAGCGGGCACACCGCTTTGGATTGGCATGCCCGACGCCCTGCCCCGTGCTGGGAACCGCCGTACCTGCTGACACGCTCGGCTTCAACAGCTGCATAGGCGTGGACGCCGTCACGGACTGCCTTGCCTGCGCCGGGCTGCCACGTGGCGGTGCCGGGTACTCCAACGGTGCGGAAGATGGCTTCGGGCACGGGCATGCTGCACTATTCAGCAGCCACGCTGCAATGCCACCGCATTGCAGCAGGGAGTTCCAAGCGGGCCGATAGGAAGCACTGTTTTCGCAGCTGTGCGCCTCGATAGACGTTGTTGGCGCCGAACTGGCCGCAGACCAGACACCCTGCCCTGGCACGGCCCAACGGTCGGTCCATCGGGCGGTCAGGTGGCTGACGGGTCCATAGAATCGGCCGTGTGAGGCACAGCGGCTGCTGTACTTGAACCACTCCTGTTGGCCTGATCCCATGATCGCGCTGTGCCTCACACCCGATCAAGGCCCGGTGGAGTGCAGACGGTTGAGCGGTCAATGAAGATCCGCCGCTTGCGACCGGGAAGGGTTGAGCTGCGCCGGGCCTGGAGAAACCCATGAAAAGGCATTCAATGAACTGCCGCGCTGAACCAGCGCGGCAGCTGTGAGCCAACTGCACTTGACCGGCCGCTCCATTGATCAGAGCGGATTGTGCAACTGGACTACTGCGGCGTGCCACCGAGTTTGGCTTTGGCACGCTCCTCAATGTCACGCACCTGCTGTACCAGTTCTGGTGGTACCCAGACCTCTACGCGTACCCAGCTTACGGGCACGCCATTCGCGGCGGCCCGCACAGAGTTGAGGATGCCATTCAAGCGCTGTTTGGACATATTGCACTGCTGCGCCACCTCGATGGGCGGTAGGCCATCGACCAGCACTTTCCGTGCGGCTGCCGCGTTATCCGGCGTCATTTTGACAAGCCGCTTTCTTACGACCTCGAACTCCTCGGCGGTCATTGATGCCTTTGCCATCGCCACGCCTTCCTTTGCTGCATCACAGCCTCAAGCGTAGCTTCTTGGCCGGCGTCGTCGCGGCCTCCATCGCCGCCAGCAGGTCCTGCAGCGCCTAGTGTTGGGCACGCAGCGTCGCGCGCTCCTGGCGGCCTTGCAACGCCTCGCACTGCCGCTCGAACAGGCCTTGCTGCCCCTCCTCCTGAACAGCAGTCGCGCTCATGCGCTTTTCCTCAGGTCGTCGGTATCGAGGCTGGCGACCTGGCCATGCACTGCAGCCGCCGGCGACTCGACCGGCTGTCCGCGGCCGGCCGTGTCCGTGCCAGTCGCCGTCGTGGCGAGGAAGCATGCAGTCGTTGCACCGATGCGGCCCACGGTGAGGCCTACAGCCTCTCCGTTGATCTTCCAGACCGTCTCGTCGCGCCGTGCGTCGTAGCGGTACGCAAGGGCCGCGGCGAGCCCGTGGCCGGCCTGCCTCAGTGCCTGCCGGAACTCCTCGTGAGACACGAGGCAGACTTGCGCAGAGTGGGTGTCCACGACACGCGCGGGATCGGACAAGGCCGCGTGCCTGGCGGGCAGTGGCTGCGATGCCGCGCACGGCGGCCGGAAAGCACCGCACGCAGTCGTTGAAGTGGATGACGCCATTTCAGGGCCTTTCAATACCTGTGAAAGACGAGGCGGGCCCAGACACCAGCGGCAGATCCTGCGCGATGAAGGAATCAGGCTCGTCGGGCAGCGGCTCGTACACGGGGCAGCCCCCACGGCTGGAGCGCTCCACGGCCACGGCAGCGAGCAGGGCCGCAGTGCGCCCGGGCTGTTCGCGCTCGAAGGCCCTGCACCCCATGGCCGCCGGCGCCAGCGTGCCGCCGCGGCGCTGCCAGTACTGGCAATGGCAGCACTGGCCTGCAGCACCAGGCAGACTGGTGTTCATGGCGGTCAGCCAGCAGACGCACCAGAGAACTCGCGCGGGTAGTGCAGCGCGGCGTGGGCAGCCCATGCACCCCATGTGTCCCACCAGCAAGGGAAGCAGCCGTCGCGGCGCTGCGCGCTCACGCGTTCGATCTTGATAAGCCACGCCAACGCGCCGCAGTCCAGTTGATCTCGCCACGAGAACCGCATCCCGAGGCGTCCGGACTGGTCGAGATATCGGGTCACGCTGCCGGCCGGGATGATGTGCGGTGCATCCAGACAGCCAGCGGCCATCTCGCGCCGCTCGCTGCGCGGGATGTCGCTGCGCATGGCGTCAACCAGGTTGGTCATGCAGTCGTGGCCCTTGGTGTGTTGCAGCATCGGCTCCGTGGTGTTGCCCAAGGGAATCAGGCCGGGGGCGTAGCCGACGCCGGGGGCGATGGGGTCGTAAGGCACGGTGGGGGTCCTCCAGGCGGCGCGCCTGGCGCCGTACAGCAGTTGGCCGGTGGTCAGGTTTACGATGCGCTGCAGGTCGTAGCGCAGCTCCAGCACGGTGCGAGAGGTGGGCGACCCGGCGCGCGGCCGGGCCGATTGGTCAGGCGACTCAGGCAGGCTGTATCGCGCCAGCCTTGACCGCGATCTCGCGCACCGCGTCCCAGGCCTTGAGCTTCAGACCCTCACCAGCGCCGAACCACGCCGAAGTCATGCGCGTGTCGTCGCTGCGCCCGCGCTCGTGGTCCACGTAGTCCGTGACCGCGTTGAGCAGTGCCCACGCACTCTTGGTGCCGCAGAGGTCGGCGCCGATCTGCGCGCCGCCAAAGAGGTCCATCAGCCGCTTGTAGCTGCGGCTCGCGCGCACGTCGGGCTGCGGCTTGTCCTTGGGCGTGGCCTGGACCGACAGCAGCAGGTCTGCCACGCACTTGTCGGCCTGCGTCTGCGTCACGTCCACCTGCGCCAGCAGCCGCGCCTGCACCAGCCAGCGATCCCACGCGGTGAGCACGATGCCGAGTTGCTGGCGCACGGCGCCCGCGTCGAACTTCTTCATGTGCGGCACGCGCACGCACTGCACGACCGGGCCTTCGATGGTGTCCTGCTCGGTTTGCCCGCCTGTGACGTTCACCCCCGTGCCGGCCGCCATCGTCAGCGTGTTGTGGCACACGACCCGGATGGCGGTGAACTTGGCGGTGGTGGCCATCGTTCCGTCGTAGCTTGTGGCCAGCAGCAGGTAAGGACGCACCGTGTCCTGGCCGACAACCGGGGCCCCGTCGTTGACCTTTGCCAGCCCCTAGACCCGCTTGCCGTCGGAGAGGGCGCCGGCGGTTTCCAGCACGAAGCCGCCGGCTTGGGCAAGCTTGCCGAAAAAGTCCAGGACCTCGCCCGGCTGAACAACCTGGTACCCGTGACTTACGACGCTCAGGGCGTTGCCCGTGTCCGAGCGATAGAGCACGTCCCGGCCTTCCATCGCCTCGATGCGGTCGGCGCCGCCGGCATCGGCACGCTGGAACAGGACCGGCGTGCGCTGGACCGTGTACGCGAGCCCGGCTTCACGGCGCCATGTTTCGAGGTCGGCGCCATCCGTCAGGCGCTGCCCCAGCTTGTGCCAGGGGGCCTCACCGACAAAAGCAATCGCGGCGCGGCCGGTGGTGGTATCGAGGAGATGGGCCATTTTGAAATCTCCAAGCTAAAAGTTGCTGACAGGAATCAATGGAGCCTCACCTTTTTATGTGAGAGCTTCGCTGTCTCCATGCCTCAAACTATAGTTCAGACGCCCATCAAAAACAGTTCTCGTTCGTTTGAATAGTAACACTTTACTGCTATTTACTGAAGCGCCCAATGAAAGCGATATAGTTAGACATCGGCCAGCGAGAAATCAAAAGCCGGCGCGCCGGGCGCTCTCCCGGCTGATCCGCACCTTCATTGCCGGGCTTGTGTCCCGGTCTTTTTGGAGCAGCACATGGACCTCTCTGAACAAACTCAGATTGTCGAAGCCATCAAGCGGGTGCAAGGCCGGGAAATAACTGCACCCCTGAAGTATCTTGCACGTGACCCTCTTAATGTTCGCAAGAAGAGCCCGGCGCGCAGCGT
>NZ_AUMO01000085.1:0-8043 GCF_000430725.1 Azohydromonas australica DSM 1124 | reverse complement strand
ATCAAGCGGGTGCAAGGCCGGGAAATAACTGCACCCCTGAAGTATCTTGCACGTGACCCTCTTAATGTTCGCAAGAAGAGCCCGGCGCGCAGCGTCGAGGAACTGGCGGCACTGATCCACTCGCAAGGGCTGCTGCAGAACCTCGTCGTTCGGGCTGAAGTGTCAGGCAAGAAGTCCCCCAAGCCTACCGGGCGCTACGGCGTCGTCGCCGGTGGCCGCCGCCTGGAAGCCCTGAACCTGCTTTTCACTCAGGGCAAGATTGATGCGGATTTTCCGGTGCGCTGCCTGGAAGTATCCCAAGAGGATGCGCTGTCGGTTTCCATAGCCGAAAATTGCGGACGTGAACCGCTCCACGGAAGTGATTTGTATGACAGTTTCCACGCCATGTTCGAGCAAGGAAAAACGGTTTCCCAGATTGCCGACGCCTGGGGCATCAGCCCGCTCACTGTGGAGCGCCGACTGAAACTTGCCAAGATCAGCCCGAAGCTCATGGCGCTGTACCGGGATGAAAAAATCGAACTGGAGCAGTTGATGGCGTTGACGCTCACTGAAGAGCACGAATTGCAAGAAGTGACGTGGTTCAACTCAGCACCCTACGAACGCTCGGCGCACAACCTGCGCCGTAAATTGACCGAGCGCGATGTGCCACCAAATAACCCGTTGGTGAAGTTCGTTGGCTTCTCGGCCTATGAGGCAGCGGGTGGCAATATCCGGCGCGACCTGTTTTCCGATGACGCGGATGCCCCGGGTTTTATGACAGAGCCGGCTCTGCTTGAGAAACTGGCCACGGAGCGCCTGCAGCGCGAGGCCGAAGCGGTGCGCGCCGAAGGGTGCTGGCAGTGGGTGGAGGTCCGCACCAGCTTTGGGTACACCGACCGGCAGGCGTTCGACCACTGCCGCACGCTCGATGTGGACCCGAGCGAGGAACAGCAGCAGCGGCTTGATGCCATCAAGGCACTGGTGTCCGAACTGGAAGACCAGATCGACAACCTCGACCCCGAGGCCGACAGCGAGGCCATCGACGCGCTGGAAGACCAGCAGCAGCAGGCGCAAACCGAGTGCGAGGCCATTGAGCAGACCCTGCAGCAGATCGATTCCCGCGATCTGCCGCTGGCCGGCGCGGTGGTGTACGTGGACCAGCGCGGCGAATTGGCGGTGCTGCGCGCCCTGGTGCGCGTGGAGGACCGCAAGGCACGGGCTGCGCAGGGCGCAACGGCAGCTGGCAGCGCCAGCACTGCCACAGGGGCAGCAGCGGCCAAGGCTCCCAAGGCGGACTGCTCTGAGAAGTTGCTGCGGCATCTGACTGCACACCGCACGGCGGCGCTGCGCACCACGCTGGCCGGCAAGCCCTCCGTCGCGCTACGTGTGCTGGCCTACCAACTGGCGTTGCAAACCGGGCTGTCGTCGCTGTGCGGCACCGGCGACCGGCCCGTTGAGATTCGCGCCGATACGGTTGATGTGCGCAAGGAAGGGCCCGACATGGCCGAGTGCAAGGCGCAGCTTGAGATGCAAGCGCACCGCGAGCGATGGAGCGAGCGCCTGCCCCGCGACCAGCGCCAGTTGCTGGCCTGGGTGCTGGAGGCGAACGATGCCGATGTGCTGGACCTGCTTGCCGTCTGCACGGCCAGCACGCTCAACGCGGTGCAGGGCCGCGAGTCGCCGCAGCCCATCGCCGACGCCATTGCCGCCGCCGTGGGCCTGGACATGGCCGATTTCTGGCAGCCGCGCCTTGAAAACTACCTTGGCTTGGTGCCCAAGGCCAAGATCATTGCGGCGGTGCATGACGCGGTGTCGCCCTCGGCTGCGGCCAGCCTGGAAGGCTTGAAGAAGGACGCGCTCATTGCGCAGGCGCAGCGCCAGCTTGAAGGCACGCGGTGGCTGCCGCCAGCGCTGCGGACCAGGGGCTGACGGTGCAATAGCCTAGCGCCGGCCTCTGCTGCAAAAGCAGGGGCCGGGCTGCCTTCGGCCATGCAGCCGCCCCATAGCTCGCTGCCTGCGTAGCGCTGTTGGTGCCCTGCTCTGCCGGACCGTGACCGACGGTGCCGCAGAGCGAGGCGGGTCAGGACTGCGCTGCGCGCCGCAGCGGCTCCCGCGAGGTCCAGGACGAGGACCGAAAGATGGTCAAGGTACTCACGCTGCGCCAACGGGACGCACTGTGCCGCGCGCTTGATGGTCGGCTGCTGGCGCTGTGCTTTGGCGCCGGCGTGGACTCCACCGCGATGATGGTCGCTCTCCACGCTGCAGGTCTGTGCCCGGGCGTTGTCACCATGGCCGACACAGGCGACGAGAAGCCCCAGACGTGACAGCACGTCGAGCGCATGGACCGCGTTCCGCTCACGGGGACGGGCCGCGCGCATGGTGCAACGGGCTACCGGGCCCCTGAAAAAGAAATGCCCGGCCGGGGCCGGGCAGAAGGTACCGTGAACGACGGATACCAAGCAGGCAACCTTGACATCAGCGTCGTGCCGGCTGCCTCGGTCGGCCAAGGCAGTCGCGGCCCGGCCGCGCCGGCTCACGCAGCTTGTTGCTGCGTACCGTTGACCACGCTGGTGGTCACGCGCTTGAAGTTGGCCTCGGCCGTTTCAGCCGCTTGCTTGGCGGCCTTCTGCACGCTGTCGAAAGCGTTGCTGGCAGCAGCGACGCTGGACTTCACCAGAGCCACGGCGTTCTCGCTGCCGGCCGGCGCGCTCTTGAGCGCGGTGTCCACGGCAGCCAGGACGTTCCTCTGCAGCTCGGCCACCTGGGCTTCGACGATCTTGGTCACTTCGGCGCTGGTGGCCGCAGCGATGTCGTAGACGTGGCGGCTGTAGGAAGCGGCCTTCTCGGCAGCCGGCTGGCGCTGGCCGGCCTGCAGAGCCAGCAGTCCCTGGGCATCCTTCACCGACAGGACAGCTTGCGCGTGCTCCTCAGCCTCGCCCAGCAGCGCCTTGACGGCCTGCACGTTGAGCTCGACGGTCTTCTCGACCCCTTCGAAGGTCGCCGCAGCCAGCGCGAAGGCGGCTGCGATGGTGGACTTCTGCATGGCGGTCAGTTGCTCGGCGGTTTGCATTTGGCTTCGGGAAAAGAGAGGGGTCAGAGAAATTGCTGCACTGCAGCATGACCGCCAGTATAGGGAAAACGCTGCCTGCGCCTACCGTTTTTGTGCAACGCAACATTTCTTCGATAGGGGTTGATCGGCTTGGCGGGAACGCAGGCAAATCAGCAAGAACGGTGTTGCTCCAAGAGGGGCACTGGAATACGCGCAGCCAGCTACGGCAGGCGGCGATGCCAAACGGTGGGGTCTGACCAAAGCGACTCACGCCTGTCTTCACCAGCGAACCCCCGGCGGCCTCTATACTGTGTTTTCATACATATAAAAAGCCAGAAGAAAGAGATGCCGAGATGCTGGATACCCAAGCCGCCCATGGAACGCTGGCCGCCTTGCATGAGGATGGACTGCGCAATGACGAAGGCTGGAGCGTCCAGGTCCTCGAGCCTCTCGGGAGTGACGGCGAGAACGTGCCAATCTTCTGGCGCGGTGGTGCGAAGTCGATCCCGGTGCGTCCTCGGGTCGCGGATCGGGACAAGAACGATTCCACGCCGCTGAACAGGCAGACCATTCATGGGTTGGTGAGGGCCACGGGCGAGGCGCCGTGCCGCGCTGTACAGCGCAAGTACGCTCTGCCGCACAAGACGGTCACCATGGTCGCCGAAGGCGGATCCGACCGCATCGGGCTCGACATCGCGCCAGACCACGATGCCCCTTCCGGCATGCCGGCGGCCCGCCATGGCTTTGGCGGGCAACGAGCCCGTGCGCAGGGCCCGTTCTCCTGCCGGGTGCAGGCAGGCAGCACCAGGGGCTGGAGCGAAAGCAGATACCCGGCCTCCTGCTGAACAGCGCCCACTGCTGCAATCGTCTGCTGCGGCGCTTGCCATGCTGTTCGAAGTGCGCCGCCAGCGAATCCGCGGTGTCCCGCTGACCAAGGAGGCCCGCAACCGGGTCGTGCCTGCGAGGGGCGATCTGCGAGTGGAGGAAGGCCCGGCCGAGCCCATGGGCCGCCGGCTGTGCCGTATCGCGACGCTCCATGCCGTTGACCGCGTCGTCAACGGCGACAGCCTGCCCAGGCTCTACGACGCACGGCTGCTGTGGATGGCACCGCTTGCCCTCGTCCTGGGCGGCATCGAGTTCGAGGGCGGCACGGGCTACTGGCAGACCTGGTATTGCACTCCCCTGGATCGGGAGCCGCTGACCGGCATGGCTGGGAAGCCCTCGGGTTTGAGAGACAGCTCGCGCACGCGAGCGGTGGCACCGACGTGCGAAGCCCCGGCCACCTCAACGACTCCAGCATCGCAATGAGTGTCATGCCGCCGGGACGACGCGTCCCTGGCGCATTCAGCAAAGGCAAACGATGAAGATGAATGATTTCCCTCCCCGGCCCAGCCCGTTCCTGCTGGATGTCTACGCGCGCCTGGCCTCGCGCTACATGGCACCTCACGTGCGGCTGGCTGGTTTTCAATCGCGCTGGATCGCATTTCGGCGCGACGACCTGGAGCAAGGTATCGAGCACGCAGTGCTGGACACCACGGCGGGCCGGCTGACGCAAGCGCGGCAAGCCGAGCTGATGGCACAGGCCAGGGAAGCGGCCGGCCCTGGCAGGGCCCTCGTCATCGCCGAGATGGCTGTCAAGCGCGCCACCAACGAAGAGGCCGAAGGCGATGAGGCCGTCACCAGCCGGATCATGACCGTCGCGCTCCGGGAAACCGGCCAGCCCAGCGGCGTGCTGGGGTTTGTGGAACTCGACAACGACGGCTGCCCCACCGGCCGAACCGGCGGTCCAATGCCACTGCTTACCCTGGACGCGTCATCGGACTGAGCTTGCAGGCCATGGAGCGTCATCATCGATGGGTCGGCTTTTGCAGGCGTTGCGCAGCCTGAGTTCGATGAGCGCCGAATCAGCGCTCGATTCATGACCTCACATTCGAGACAGGTTCCCCTCTCCTGCCCCCTTCGCCTGACGTGAACCGATTCTCATGGGACTGCACGCTGGCCACTGCAATGCTGCTGCGTGTGTTGTCTTCAAGAAAGCCTGAACGGCCAGCCATGGCGAACGCCATGAATGCCGCGCCCGTCAAGCATCAAGGTTTGCTGCCGTTATCCCTGCCATGCCGTCTTTTGCCTTCTACTTCCACGCCGATGTCTTCGAGCACAAGCGCCAGCTGCTGCGTGCCGGCATGGGTGTGGTCATCGACCATGTGGGTGCCACGCCGCGCCTGCCCTTCAAGGACATCGCCGCCGGCGATGAGCTCTTCATCGTTGGCCTGAGCGGCAACCACCTCCACCTGGCCGGGCGGCTTGTCGCGGCAGACCGGCCGATGAGCCGCAGCGAGGCGCTAGCGCGCACTGGGAGGCAAGATCTCGTGGACAAGGCGCTCATCTGCCTGGCCAACCCGGCCAGTGTCGATGTGTTCAGGCCCGACCTGCGCCTGCCCGCGGAGGTGGCCCGGGAGCTGGAGTTGTTCAACAGCGATGGCGCGCCCATCAGGACCGAGGGGATGCGCCAGGGGCGCTTCGAGCTCAACGTCCTGCGCTCGTGTCCCAGGCTTTCGGACGCGTCCGCGGCACAGTTGAGGCAGCTGCTGGGCCAAGGGTCGGCTGCAGAAACCCGCGTCGCAGCAGCCCAGGCAAGCGTTGAGGCGATGAGCAGCATCGAGGCTCGCCGCGGGCCCGCGGCGTTGCGCACCCGGCTGCTGCAGGCTTGGGGTGGACGCTGCGCCGTCACGGGCTGCGCCGTCGAAGACCTGTTGGAGGTCGCGCACGTCACGCCTGCTGCGCCGGCCGCCGCCGAGCGCCTTGGTGACGCCGTGGTGCTGCGCTCGGACATCCACACGCTGTTCGACCTCGGCCTCATGACCGTCGATGATCAGTGCCACGTGCGGGTATCGCCGCAGCTGCGCGACAGCGAATACTGGGCCTACAACGGCCGAGCCATCCAGCACCCCGAATCCGCCGCCCGCGCACCGAGCTTTTCATGAACCCCGGTGTCCGGCGGCTGGCGAGTTGCCCACCGATGGCGAATGCAACGGCCAGCACTCCCGCAACCAAAATCGCTGCGTGCCAATGTCAAAATCGTGCGCCTCCACTCACCCTGCAAGCAACGCATGAACCGCAACGACCTGGCTGCCCTGCTGGCGGAACAACACGAGCTCTCCAAGGCCAGCGCCGCGAAGGTGCTCGGCACCGTGATCGACGCCTTGTGCTCGGAGCTCAAGAAGGGCAATGCCGTGGCCCTGGCCGGCTTTGGTACCTTCAAGCTCGGCCAGCGTGCTGCGCGCACCGGCCGCAATCCCGCCACCGGCGACAAGATCAGAATAGCCGCGCGCAAGCTGGTGAAGTTCTCGCCCTCCACGTCGCTGGCGGGGCTGGTGGATCCGAAGTTTGCCAAGGCCCGTGCCGAGAAGGCCGCCGCCAAGCAGGCACCCCCGGCCAAGAAGGCTGCAGCCAAGAGCGCTGCCGCACCCGCGAAGAAAGCTGCCGCCAAGAAGGCGGCTGCGAAGAAGGCCGCCTGAACCGGTCCAACGGCGGCTGCTGGCTTGGGCATCACGCCGTGCTTCAAGCGGCTGCTGCGGATGTCTCGCGCCCATTGAAGAAGCCCCGCGGGACGGGGCTTTTCATCATGGATGCGGTATCGCCACGGTGCCGCTGCCGGCATCGCGGCGGTGCAACTTCAAGCCAGGTGCTTGCTGACCAGCCCCGTCATCTCGAACATCGTGACCTCGTCCTTGCCCATGACCGCCTTCAAGGCGCCGTCGCACAGGATGTTGCGCTTGTTGGCCGGGTTCTGCAGGTTGTGCTGCTTGATGTAGTCCCAGAGGCGCTTGGTGGCTTCGGTACGTGGCAGCGGATCGGCCCCGATGATGGCCGCAAGGTCGGGACTGGGCTTCAATGACTTCATGAAAGCGCTGTTTGTCTGGGTGTCAGTCTTGGCCAATGGAAATGCTCCTGCCGTGTAGATGGGGCGCAGCATACCGCCTTGAAGACTTGCACCTGGCAGGCCAGTCCCGTACCGCGCACTTGCTATTCCTGCTTGCACGCCGGGTCTGGTGAAATACGCCAACATTGAATTTGCATCCAGGAAATTCCAGCAATGAGTCACGACATGGTGGACGCCACAGGCGACGCATGGGCGGCTGCCCAGCTCGTCCGGTCCTTTGAAGACAGCGATCAGAAAAAGCGCCTTGCGGGGCTGGACCCTGTTGAACGCGAGACGCTGGCAGGCGCCATTGCCCTGGTGGCTGATCGCAAGGCAGCGGCCTATGCACGGGCCCTGTCTGGCGAGCTGCCGGGCCTTGCCGCATGGATGAAGCGCGATCCGGAGCTGGCCCAGGCCACGGCGCTGCTCAACAAACACTTCCTGGCGATCAGCTCCATTCCCGCACGACCCGGCGTGCCGGCCGCCGGTGGCGTTTGCACGGCACCTGCCAGCGAGCACGACACTGCAGCGGACCAGGCGCAGCAGGCCTTGGCATTCTGAAAGACACTTGGAGCATCACGTGGCAAAGCCTGATTGGCCATCGAAGCGTCGTGACGGCGACCGCGGCCGCAACCGTGACCGCAACACCCGTGAACCGATGCGGGACAACGTAATCCTGCACCCGGCATCGAACAGAGGTTCCAGCGGACCACGGCAAGACAGATCCAAGCCGCAGATTGCCAAGCAAGGCGTGAAAGGCGCCTTGCGTGCGGCCAACCCGCGGCTGCTGCTGGAGAACGCGCCGGTGCGGGAAGCCTTGGCGCTGGTGGCCGAGGTGCCCCTGGAGCGCCTTGAAGCCATGTCCCAGGGGGCGCTGTGCCCCGACGAGACGGCCTTCCATATCGAGCGGGCCCTGAAGCTGCCCGGCAAATGGCTGGACGGGCTCAACAAGGAAGTCCCGGAGAGCACGCTGGAGCTGCTGAAGAACCCCGACCGAGCGGCCACGCCCGTTGACGTCGTATGCGTTGTTCTTGACCGAGACGACCATGTCGCCGTGGCGCAGCCAGAACTCGCGGGCTACCCGGTCGATCGC
>NZ_AUMO01000084.1 GCF_000430725.1 Azohydromonas australica DSM 1124 | reverse complement strand
TCCACTTCGCGGGTCACCTTGGCCTTGCCCTCCAGAACTTCGACCTTGGAGGCGAAGGTGGCCTGCGGCAGGTCGGCCAGCGCGGCGAGCATCTGGCCGGTCTGGTTGCAGTCGTCATCGATGGCCTGCTTGCCCAGGATCACCAGCCCGGGCTGCTCCTTGTCGATGAGCGCCTTGAGGATCTTGGCCACGGCCAGCGGCTGCAGCTCGAAGGATGGATCGTTGGGGGTCTCGACCAGGATGGCGCGGTCGGCGCCGATGGCCAGCGCCGTGCGCAGCGTCTCCTGGCACTGCGTGACGCCGCAGGAGACCGCGATGATCTCGGTGGCGACGCCCTTCTCCTTGAGGCGCACGGCCTCTTCGACGGCGATCTCGTCGAAGGGGTTCATGCTCATCTTCACGCCGGTGAGGTCCATGCCCGTGCCGTCGGACTTCACCCGAACCTTCACGTTGTAGTCCACCACCCGTTTCACGGGCACCAGAATCTTCATTGCTTCAACACTCCAGAGATCCAACGGGGAACAAGAAGAAGCCCCTTGGCGTATCAAGAATTCGTCGTGTCCACGGTGCACTTGCCGGTGCTGGCGGGACAGGTTGCCCTGCCGCAAGGAGGACGCTGTCGTTGTTCAGTTCAACATGCGGTGAACCGGCTGTCCCATGGAGGGCAGGCCTCCTGCAAAGATCAGCCTCGGTCGGGGACCGTTTCAACATCGGACTGACCTCTTGACTGTTGAGACTTGACAGTCCCATCCCGTCTCATGGGCGGCAAGCGCAGGCGTTGGTTGATGCGTTCGGACAAACCTCTACCGCATGGCGGTACGCGCGTCAGGACACTTTGATTCCAAAGCGCTTGATGATGTCCGCGTAGACCTTTGATTCCGCGCGCATGCGCTGTGTAAACGCGTCAGCGGGCAATGCAACCAGATCAGTGCCCAGCGTTGCCAGTCGGGATCGCATGTCCGTGCGCTTGAGAACAGCAAATGCGGCTTTTTCGAGAACCGACACCACGTCGCTTGGTGTCTTCGACGGAGCCAGCAAGCCGTACCAGGTGACGAAGTCGTCATCTTGCATGACGCCCATGGCTTCGCCCATTGTCGGCACGCTGGGCACCAGTGGCGAGCGTTGCGGCTGGGTAACTGCGAGGGCCACGAGCTTGTTGGCAGCTAAATGGGAAAGTAGTGGCGGAGCCCCGACAAGAGCGAACGAGACCTCACCGCCAATCGCTGCAATCACCGCAGGCGCAGCGCCTTTGTAGGGCACATGCACAAGATCCAGACCAAGTTGCGTGCGCATGACTTCGACAGCGATGTGCTGCGGTGAGCCGTTGCCCGGTGTGCCGATGGTGATACCGCCGGGCAACTTACGGGCAGCGTCGAGTGCTGCACGCAGCGTCTTCGCACCCAGTGCAGGGGCGGCCACAAGCACATTGGGTGATTGCGATATGAGCGCAATGGGTTTGAAGTCGCTCAGAGGCGAGTAAGGTACCTTGGCGGCCAATGACGGCGTGATCGTCAATTCCGGGTTGCCTGCCAGCAAGAGGGTGTATCCGTCCGGTGCTGCCTTCGCTGCGGCGTCTGCCCCCAGCATGCCCCCCGCCCCAGGCCGGTTGTCCACATTGAAGACTTGCCGTAGTTCGTCCGCCATGCTTTGACCGAGCAGGCGGGCGACGGCATCGGCACCACCACCGGCTGCATAGGGCACGATCATGCGCACAGGCGAGCTGGGGTAGCCTTGTGCTCGTGCAGCAGGTGCCATGCCGAGCGATGAAGCTGCCATGGCGGCCAGAATTTCCCTTCGATTCATGCTTGTCTCCGTTATGTTGGTTTCTTGGCACTTCAATCGAAGATTCGGCCTGGATTGAGCAGGCCTTCCGGGTCCAAGGCGTGCTTGAGCCGACGCATCAACGCGACTTCTTCCGCGGAGCGAGTCACGGACAGGTATTCCTTCTTCAAACGCCCTACGCCGTGCTCGGCACTGACCGTGCCGCCGCGACCGCGCAGTGCTCCGTAGGCAATCTCGTCCACCGCATGCACGCCGGCTTCATCGACCGGCCCGCTGATGATGTGCAAGTTGTTGTCGCCCAGGTGTCCGAGGAACAGGTGCTGCGCATCAGGCAGCTTTGCCTGAAGTGCAGCGTCCACTTCGCTGATGTAGGACGCCGTGTGAGCCCAGGGCATCCCGATGTCGAGCGTGGCAGCCGGCTTCAGGTGGGTCAGGATCTCCGGAATGGATTCCCGCAGCCGCCAGAAAGCCTCGCGGTGCGCGATCGTGGCGGCAACCGCACAGTCGATGATGTCACCGTCTTCCAGCGCCTTCTCCAGCGCAGCCTGCAGCGACTCCTCCATCGATTGCCCGGCCGATCCCGCCGCTTCCACCAGCACGTACCAGTCCGCATGCTGCGGCAGCGGCATGTCCTGACCAGTCAGGCGGGTTGCAAGGCGCACGAAGCGATCCGACATGAACTCGAACGCGCACAGGCCGGTACCCAGGCTCCGCTTGAGCGAGCGCAGGAGCTTGGGCAGCGACTCGAAGTCGGTAGCGGCGACCCACGCTGCCGCTATCTCGCCCATGGGCGGGTGCAGTCGCAACGTCAGACGCGTGATGATGCCCAGCGTGCCTTCGGTGCCTACGAACAGGAACCTCGGGTCCAGCCCCGTGCTGTTTTTGACCAGGCGCGTGAGCGATGACACCACGGTGCCGTCAGCCAGCACGGCCTCGACGCCCAGCACCGAGTCACGCATCGTGCCGTAGCGGATGACGCGAATGCCGCCAGCGTTCGTGGAAGCGTTGCCGCCGATCTGGCAGCTTCCGCGTGCGCCCAGATCGACTGCGAACATCCAGCCCTGCTGCGCTGCGGCATCTTGCACCTCCTGCAGGGTGGCACCTGCCTGAACCTGCATGACACCTTCAAGCGCGTCGATCTCCTCGATCTTGTTCATGCGCTCCAGGTTGATCACGACGTCGCCATCCGCCGGCACCCCGCCGCCCGCGACACCAGTCATGCCACCTTGTACCGTGATGCGGCGACCCTCTTCACGGCAGCGGCGCACGATGGCCGCGACTTCCTCGGTACTCCTGGGCCGCATAACCTCCCGCGGCTGCCCAACCGTAAGGCCGCTCCAGTCAGTGAGAAAGCGTTCTTCCACCACGGCACCGGCCGCGTTCTTTTCAAGCTGCTCCATGAGACCTCCGCTGAATCAGTGGTCGACCTTGGCTGTCACTGGCGTCGAGGTCGACGAGCCCATGGTGTGGGCCGTGTCGGGGCCGCCGTAATGCTCAATCAAGGCTGCCTGGTCGGCCTTGGCCTGGCGGTCCACTGCCTCGGGGTCGCAGATGGCGAGAAGCGCCCGGTGCATGCCCTCCAGCGTTTGTGCGTACGCGGGATCGCCTGCCAAGTCGTGCAGTTCCTCGGGGTCGGTTTGCAGGTCAAAGAGTTCGGGGCGGAATCCGACGTAGTAATGGTACTTCCAGCGTCCCTTGCGCAACATGAACCCGGCGGAGTTGCTGCCCGCGGCGTGGTACTCGCTCAAGATCGGCCGCTCGGGATCCGGGGCGGAGGTCGCCACCTCGAACAGCGAGCGTCCCGGGCGGTCCACCATCTCCGGCGTGGGATCGATGCCTGCGCCTTGCAGGATGGTGGGGAACAGGTCCAGCAGGTCCACCGGGGTGTCGCACACCGAGGGAGTGACGCCAGGGCCGGCCAGTAGCATCGGCACCTTCACGCTCTCCTCGTAGAGCGTGGACTTGCCCCAGACGCCGCGGGCGCCCAGGTTGTCACCGTGGTCAGAGGTGTAGACCACGTGCGTGCTGTTGGCCAAGCCGGCGTCTTGCAGCGCCGCCAGGATCTGGCCCACGTTATGGTCCATCCAGCTGCACAGGCCGTAGTACGCGGCAAAGGCGCGCAGCCGCTCATCGGGATCGGCAAAACGGTCTTCCGAGCCCATGAAGTCGGCATACTCCTGCACCCACGGATGGCGCTGGTAACCGGTGCTTGGATGCAGCTTCGGCTCGGGAAGCTTGTCGAGCGGGTAGAGGTTGTAGAACTCCTCAGGCACCACGAAGGGGAAGTGAGGCGCTACCAGGCCGATGTAGAGCACGAAGCCGCTCTCGTCACGGCGCTCGGCTGCCTCGTGCAGCCACTGCACGGCCCGCTTCGTCACGGAACGGTCGTACTGCGTGTACGTAGACTCGCCGGGACCCATCCACTCGCCCAGCATGCGCGGCCCGTTGGGGCGCGGGCGGAACGGGTCGCGGATGGAGCCCCAGACCATGCCGTGACCGCCAACAACGTGCATTGGCAGATGCTCGGCATCGAAACCGGCTGGATCCTCGGCATTGCGGTAATGCAGCTTGCCGATACTTTCGACGCGGATTTCATGGTCCTGCAGCACATGCCCCCAGCCGCGTTGCTCACCCGTATAGGGCATGGCGTTGTCCCACAGGCGCACCTGGTGCACCCTCAGGCCCGTTGCGAATGCTGCACGGGCAGGCACACAGATGGGGCTGGGCGTGTAGGCGTTGGTGAACCGGACCCCTCGATTGGCTAGCGCGTCGAGGTTGGGCGTCTTCACGAAGGGATGACCGGAGCATCCCATGATCCGCGGATCGTGCTCATCGGACATGATGACCACGACGTTCTTCTGTGCCATGACTTGTCTCCTAGCGTCGGACGGCAACGCCGTCCTATAGGAGACAGTTTGGTGAAAGCGGGCTCAGGTATCCAATACTGTCTTAGACTGGGCTGGTATTAGAAATTTATATACGTCGTGTCCAACAGCCGCCCATGCAAGCGCTCATCCCGGACCAGCTCGGCCATGACGTGCGCAATGGCGTCCCGAACGGCTGCTGCAGCGGGCGTCAAGGGTCGATCCTTGGGCCAGACCAATGCCTGCACCCGGGTCAGCTCGGGCTCGACGATCAAGCGACCTGCGACCGACTTGGCGGCCACTGCCTCTATGCAAGCGCTGACCGGCAAGACGGCATAGGCCAGTCCTTCCTTCACGATCGCGACCAGCATGGGTGGGCTGTTGAGCTCGTAGCGCACGTCCAGTGGCTGGTTGAGGGAGCTGGCGGCTCGCTCGATAATCTTGCGCAGGTCATGGCCACGGTCAGGCGCCGCCAATGGACGCTGGACGACCTCGGCAAACGGCAGTTGCTTGGGCTCACGGCGCATGGCGCCATAGGTGCCAAACAGCATGAAACGCTCTTCGAAGACGGGCAGCGCCTCCATGCCGAGAAGTTCGGACGCGCCGGGCATCAAGGCCAAGTGGACCTCGCCTGATTCCACCTGTCTGCGCACTTCGAACGAAAGAGCCTCCGTGACAGTCAACTCAACGTCGGGGTACAGATCCGTCACCCGGCGCAGCAACGGCGCAATCACGACGGCAGCCAGGGAACCGGCGATGGATACGCGAACCGGGCCGGATGGCCGCACCGGGCGTCCCTCGACATGATCTCGTAGGCTGTCAAACCCAGCCAGCAACTCGACGGCACGGGCATAAAGGCGGTGCCCCGCTTCTGACAGCTCGACCCCTCTGGCATGGCGCTCAAACAGCTTGGCACCGAGTTCCGCCTCCAGCGCTGCAATGTTCTGGCTCAGTGCCGGCTGTGCAACGCTGAGATGCTCGGCAGCGCGCGAAAAGCTGCGGCTACGGGCAATTTCAACGAAGTACCTCAGTTGACGCAATGTCAGGTGCATGGTCAGAGCCAAGGCTGAAGGTCAAAGCGTTGAAGTATCGGGCATTCCCGATGAAGCCGACGTGCTGGATCGGTGAAATCGCCGAGGTCTTGGTTCCTGCCATTGCTGGGAGCTGAGGTTCTGGCTCGCAAGGAGGAAGCAGCCACGCCGCGATGCATATGAACTTTATGAACGGCATGACGACGCTGCAGGAAATAGTTTTTCTTGAATTTCGAATGAAGCTGACTTGCCGGCTCTGAGTTGGTACATCATCGAAGGTACTGGCGCGCGGCAGTTTCTCCTTCGTGCAAGTAGCACCCGACACGGCCACGTGCTACTCGACATATGCGTGGTTGCTGAGAGCATGACGTATCTGTGCCCAATGAAAATTGCGGTTTGTATATAGAGTCCGCGAAGGAGCAGCGGCCTCAGCTGCGCTCACGGCGCACGACCTTTGAGCAGGCGCAGCAACCGCTTGCGCTCGACATCCTGCTGCGCAGCAGCCTCACGATGGCACGTGACATCAACGTCAATGCCGAACAGGCGCAGCGGTACCCCCTGCTCGTCACACACCATGCGACCGCGGCTTTCTGACCAGCGCACTGACCCGTCGGGACGCAGCATGCGAAAGTCGCATGCATACGGTCCGCGCTCTTTCACTGCCTGCTGCAAGGCAGCGCAGACCCGTTCGCGGTCCTGAGGGTGCACCAATGCCATGAAGTCATCGAACGTGCCGCCAAAGGTGCCGGGCACGAGTCCCAGTGTTCCTTCCAGATTGTCGGACCAGGTAATGTAGTCCTGTGCAATGTCCCAGTCGAAGGTGCACAAGCCGGCTGTAGCCATGGCCAGCCCCAGCGTCTGCTGCAGCGTGTTGAAAGCGGCTTGCGCATGCTCGCACTGCTTCCTCGTCGAGCGCAACGCGATTTCGGTCACGACTGAAGCAGCCAGATCCCGCAGCGCACCAAGGTCGTCGTCAGTCCAGATTCTTGGCGCCGAGTCGACGATAGCGAGCGTACCCACGGCGTGGCGTTCAATGCGCAACGGTACGCCGGCATAGGAAACGTACCGCTGCGTATCGAGTCCGCCATCGCACGCCCACCGGGCCTCGTTGCGAACGTCACCGACGGCCAGCGACTTGCCTGTGGCAATGACAAGCGAACACAACGACTGGTCCACCGGCAATTCACGCTGTGGCTTGGACGTCGATGCGGACAGGGACGCCACAATGCTCTTGCGAAACACCCGGCGCTCATCAACCAGCGAGATGAACGCTGTTTCGGTCCTGTAGAACTTTCTCGCAAGCTCCGCGATGCGATCGAACATCGGCTCTGATCGCGTGTCCAACAGCCGGGTGGCCGCTACTGCGGCAAGGCGGTCGGGATCACTCAGGCTGCCACCGCAGTCTGCCAATTTGAATGCCATGCCAAGCTCTCCCTGAATTGAACTTGCCTTGAGAGCGAGTGGAAACTGTCTGGCGTCGCTTCGGCAATGCGACATCGGCCCCAGTTCTCCCACCCACAAAGGTTCAGCCCATACACGGATGTCCGGTAATTCTCTGTGCTCGGCGTGAGGGCCGCCAGCTTTGGTACACGCGGACTCCAGTAAGCCATGGGGACGGCTGGAACACCCTCCTTTTACGCGTACGGCGGCGCCTGTAGAAGCGCGTTGGCCGACCAGTCACGATGACGTGCCCGCAGGCAGGTCCACGACGAGGGTCACGCTGAACGTGCTGCCCCGTCCCGGTGTGCTTTGCAGCTCAAGCTGCCCGCCCATCATTTCCACCAGGCGCCGCACGATGGACAGGCCCAGCCCCGTACCACCAAAGCGCCGCGTCGTGGAGCTGTCGGCCTGAGCGAAGGCCTCGAAGATTCGGGCCTGGGCCTCAGGCTCGATGCCTATGCCGGTATCGATCACTTCAAAGCGAAGTCTTGCTGTCTGCGGTGTTTGTTCCATCAGCTGTGCACGCAACGTCACCTGTCCAATCGAAGTGAACTTCACGGCATTGCCCATGAGGTTGATGAAAACCTGCTTGAGCCGAACGGGGTCGCCCATGACATGCCTGGGAAGATCGGCCGGCACTTCAGTTTGCAGTGCCAAGCCCTTGGCATCGGCCTGCGGCCGCACCATCTCGCATGCCGCCTGCAGCAGCCTGGGCAGTTCGAAGAGCACGCTCTCCAGGCGCATTTCTCCAGCCTCGATACGCGAGAGGTCCAGCACGTCGTTGACAACGGCCAGCAACTGCTCACCGGCTTGGTGTATGTGATCGACGAAGCGAGCGGCGTCCTGCGGCAACGTCTTGCGCTGCAGCAGCTGGCTCAGCCCGATGACGGCATTGAGCGGTGTGCGGATCTCGTGGCTCATGTGCGCCAGGAACGTGCTCTTGGCAAGGTTGGCCGCCTCGGCCTGGGCCGTGCGCAGCCGCAACGCCTCCTCCAGCGCCTTGCGCTCGGTCAGGTCCGTGACGACCCCGAGAAACCCCCGCGGTCTGTCCTGCTCGTCGCGCAGCACACTCAGGTTCAGCAGCCCCGGAAATCGAGTCCCATCCGCGCGGATGTACGTCCACTCGTTGCTTTCACGGCCATAGCGGCGCCTTTCGCGCAGCGGCTCGCCTTGGCCGGCTTCAAGCGCCTGCCGCACAGCCCGAGGAAGCAGATGTGCACGTGTACGACGCTCCAGGGGGTCGACGAAGTCCAGCACACGCCGGCCCAACGCTTGCGCCGCCGATAGCCCCAGCAGCGCCTCGCCAGCCGGGTTGAGCGTGGTAATGCGCCAGCGCAAGTCGGTGGCGATGATGGCGCTGGCTGCACTGTCAAGCACGGCACGCAATTCCGTGGTGCGCTGCTGCACCTGGTGCTCCAGCAACTCGCGCGCACTGCGCTGCTCGTGGATGTCGAGCGCCGCGCCGTACCAGCTCACGACGCGGCCCTCGGAATCGAGCAGCGGCTCACTGCGCACGTAATGCCAACGCCAAGCGCCGTCGTGACGCCGGATACGGTGCTCGCTTACAAAGCTACGTTGCACCTTGATGGCCTCGTGCCAGCGTGCCCACGCGGGCGGCTTGTCGTCAGGATGGATGGCTTGGAGCCAGCCGACGCCCAGGGCCTCCTCCAACGGCTGGCCGGTGTACTCGGTCCAGCGCCGGTTAAACCAGTCGACGCTGCCGGTGGAATCGTTGCTCCACAGCACGTCGGGCACCAGGTCCACGATGGCACGAAAGCGCGCCTCGCTCTCGCGTAGGGCGACCTCGGTTCGGGCACGATCGATCGTCGCGCAGGCGCGCTTGACGACTTCCTGCATCAGGTCCAGTTCGCTGAGCTTCCACGCATGACGCTCGGGAAAGTGGACCGAAAGCATGGCGACCAGCCGCCCTTGCCTGACCATCGGGGCGTTGGCCCAGGCTCCTGTGCCCATGGTGGCGAATGCCGTACGCAGGACGGCGTTCAGTCCCATGTCGCTGGTGACGTCGCCGCACGACACAGCCTGTCCGGCACGCAATTCCGCCTCGGCCCGCGGCCCGTAGTCTGCAAGCCGATGCAGGCCAATCAGTCCAGCCAAGCCGGGGGCGGGATCGGATGCAGCAAGCACGATTGCGTCTTCGTTGGCAGGCTGGGCAAAGGTGACGGTGGATGCATCGAGGTGTTCGCGCAGCAGACAACAAACTTCGCGCGGGATGGCCTGCGGATCGGCCAGCGAGCGCAGCACATCGCCCAACCGCACCAGGAAGGCGTGGCGGCTTTCACTTTCGCGCAGCAGGCTTTCGGCCTCACGACGGTCGTGAATGTCCACCGCTGCGCCGAACCACCGCACGATCTCGCCGCTGTCCGGGTTGCGGTGAGGAAGTGCGCGGGCCAGGAACCAGCGGTACTCGCCCGTGGCGGAGCGAATACGGTGCTCGACGCTGAACGCGCCACCACTGCGCACCGCTTGGTCAACAGCAGCCAACGACTTCGTGGCGTCCTCGGGATGGACGAAGCAAGCCACCAATTCGGCGGCATCGATGGGCTTGTGTGCCACGCCCGTGTACTCCGTCCAGCGCCAGTTGAAGAAATCGATCCGGCCATCCGGCTGGGCCGTCCAGACGATCTGCGGTACGGCATCGGCCATCAGCCTCATTTGTCGCTCGCTGTCGCGCGTGGCCAACTGGGCACGCTGTGCCTCCATGCTGCTGGCACGCAGCCGCTCGAACAGCAGGCGCTGCTCCTGCGGCAATGCCAAGTAGGAGGCTGCTTCGTCGGGTGGTCGCATGAGCTCAGTGACGTCTTCCACCCGGTGCAGTACCCAGCTCACATGGCCGTCAGCGCCGAGCACGGGCGTGTTGACGAGACTCCACCATTGCTCCTCGCCTCCACTGCTGCGGTATTGAGGTTGGCGGATGCGGTAGCACTGTGCCGGCATCACGTCGGTACAGCCCGTCGCGATCACGCGCTCCAGAGATGCACGCAAGCTGTCCACGACTGCCGTGGCTGCTTCGTGACAGGAGCCCGCAACGATGTCGAACAGGGTGCCTCCCAGCAGATCTTCGCGCCGCCGGCTCAGCATGTGCAGATACGCGTCATTGACGGCCACGATGCGCAGGTCAGGTACCGCAAGAACCAGCAGCGGTGCAGGTGTCGCCTCGAACACCGCACGAAAGTCCTCCACGGCATCGCCATCCGGCGAGGCCGGTACGGTCGCCCCCTGTGCGCTGCGTTCAGGCACCGCAGGCCAGGAAGCCGGCTCATGAGCTGCCATGCTCCTTGGCGATGCTTCCAGCACGGTGATGGACACCCCTGCGATCGAGCCTGAGTCGTCGCGCAGGGGGCTGCAGTAAATCGGCAGTGCATCTGGCTCGGCGTGCCAGGGCAACCCGTTGCCAACCACCTTGGTACCCGTTGCCAGCACTTGCTCGATCAGCGCAGTGAGCCTGTCCCGGCCATCACCCCAGGCTTGGCGCGCAGGCACACCGAACGCTGCGGGGTGGTGAGTGCCCACAAGGGTCACCGCGGCATCGTTGTACAGCTGCACAAGGTCGGCACCCCACCAGACAAAACACGGCATGGGCGAGGCAAGGCACAACTCGACGACGGTACGAAGGCTCTGCGGCCAGCTCAGCGTGTCGCCAAGCGACGTGGCCGCCCACTTGCAGCAGCGCACCAGCGTCGATGTCTCGCCCTCCTCGTACGGCCAGCCGCGCCGACCGCCTTCAGGCACCGCACTGGGAAGATGATTTGCAGGCATGGACGGATCGATTCAAGACGGGTCGAAACTGATTTCCCTTGCCAGCGCATCATGCCTGTGCGGCGCCGACCCAACTCAATCGCCAAGGAACATCCAATCCAGGGTTTTACCTCGGTGTATCGGTCGAGCATTTGAAGGCAATTGGTTGAGCCCGCACGCCGGTGTCTCTGCTGGAGCCGATACAGTAGGGCCAGGAACGACAGGAAAACCTGTACCAGGAACAATGCCGCACCTTGTCGAAAGGCATCCCCTGGTGCGGCGCGGTCAGGCGGCTCAGGGTTGGGTGCAGAAAATCTCCACGTTGGTGAAGATCCCCGCCGCGTAGCGGCCCTGCTCGCGCGGGCCGCAGCTGTAGCTCTTGCAGCCGTCGAACGGCACGTGGTAGTCCACGCCCGCGGTAGGCAGGTTCACCATTGGCAGGTTCGCTATGGGCATGCCCGCCTGCTCATGGCGCTTGAAGTGCGTAGCGTGCTTCAGGCTGGTGGTGCGCATCCTCAAGGCCAGGCCGAACGGCGTGTCGTTGGCCAGGGCCAGCATTTGGTCGTAGCCGTTCACGCGGATCACGCTCACCACTGGGCCGGAGGTATTTTCCTGGTTGATATGCATGCCCGATGTGGGGTCGGTGGACAGCGCCGGCTTTACGTAGGGCCCGGCGCACCCTCGCTGTTGCGGCCCACGGCTTCGCCACCGGCGGCCAGCCGCGCGTCCTTGGCTTTGCCCATGGCCACGTGCACCAGGTCCTACGCGATTTGCTTCCCGTCCACCACAGCGGCAATGTCAGTGCCGGCCTTGCGCACGTTCCACCTTGATGGAATTCATCTTTTCCACCATGGCAGCCTGGAACTGGGCATGGACGCCTTCGGTCGCGAAGTCGCGGCTGGAGGCCGTGCAGCGCTGGCCGGTAGGGAAAGTGCTGCTGTCGACCGCGCAGAACACCGACACGTTCAGGACGGCGAAACGCAAACCGTGCATGCGACGCTGCTGCGGCGCCGGCCATAACTGCCTCTGCGGCAACGGGCGCAATGAGTCTCAAGTCCGTTGTACCGAAGATTTTTGAGTCTGCCCGCAGGTCGTCGAAGCCGACACGTGGATCTTCAGTTCCTCGGTTAACCGGCCTCGACCTTGTCCACACGCGACAAGGTCCGTGCAAATTTCCTATGCCCATGTGGTCGTCCCAGCATCCACATCGACATAGTTTCGATTGATTGGAAAAAGCCATGTTCAGAGCGTTGACCGTCCCGCCACAAATTGAGTCACCACCGTTTACATAGCAACCTTTCCACGTGAGCTCAATTCACACCTTCGCTGCTCTGTCCAGCTTGCCAGCGTCCAGACAGATTTCAACGAGTTGACCTACATCTCGCCGTGGCGATGAATCGTCCGGCTGACCAGATCCCGCAAGCGCGCGATATCAAAGGGTTTGGGCAAGCAGGCACGAGCTCCGCCACTGAGCGCTTTTGCCTCTGCTGCGCTGCTGGCATCGGCGCTGACCACAATGACAGCCAGCTTTGGATCCATGCGCAACAGCTGCGCCAGGACTTCGTGCCCGTCCATGTCGGGCAGCCCCAGGTCCAGCAAGACGAGGTCTATGCCACCGCTTGCGACGATCTGCAGCGCTGCTGCGCCAGTGGCGCAGGTTTTCATGTGCAGGTTGGGCTCATGAGCGAGGACAGCGCGCATCACCTCGACGTTGACCTCGTTGTCCTCGACATACAGAACCTGGCCTTCCAGACAGTCCGCGCTTTCGGCCGCACCGCCGTGTTGTACACCGGCGTCGACCGCGGCCTGCGCCAGCTTCAACCACAGGGTGAAAGTGGCGCCCGCGCCAGGGACGCTGTGGACGTCGAGATGCCCACCCATGGCATGCGCCAGCTGGCGCGCAATGACCAGACCCAAGCCGGTCCCGGGTGTCGCAGATCGCTCCTGACCCAGCCGATTGAAAGGCACAAATAGGTTCCCGATCTGTTCGGCCGTGAGGCCTTGACCGGTGTCCTGCACCGCCACGCCTACCTCACCGGCCTCCTTCGTCAACGTCACTTGGACGCGCCCTCCCCGGCGGTTGTACTTGACGGCATTGCTCAGCAGGTTGAGCAGCACCTGCTGCAACCGGGTAGCGTCAGCCATCACCGCGACATCAGTGCCAACGGCTTCAACACTCATGGTCACGTCGCGCTGCCTCGCGGCGTCCTGCACCAGGGCGGCAGCGTCACGCAATGCCCGTAAAAGAGGCACCGGCTCCATCTCCAGAGCGATTTGGCCGGTTTCCAGCCGAGAGACGTCCAGGACGTCGTTGATCATCGAGAGCAGGTGCCAGCCCGCCCGTTCGACATGGGAAAGCCTGTCCTGCGCAGAGGGGTCGGCCTTGCAGCTCTCGCGCAGCAGTTGCGCGAACCCCAGGATGGCATTGAGCGGCGTGCGCAGTTCGTGGGACATGCGTGCCAGGAAGTCGTTTTTAGACCGGTTGGCCACTTCGGCCACCTCGCGGGCATGTTCGGCAGCCTGCAGCTTCCTTATTTCGGTCAGGTCGACCATGACGGCCACCAGGTGCAGTGGCCGCCCGTTGGTGCCTTGTGAAGCAGCCAGGCGCAGCAGTACCGGAATTTGCTCGCCGTCGCAACGCACCAGCGTGAGTTCCCGCGTCCAGCCGTTCGTGTCACCGCGAACCACTGCGGCGAACAGTGGTGCAATTTCGTCGCGCAGTGCTGGCAGCACGAAGTCAAGCAACATCAGCTTGCCTTCGCAGGGCCTGTTGTCGCAGCCGGCAATGCGCGCGCCTTCCGGGTTCATGCGCTCGATGCGCCCGTCGAGTCCGACGTACAAAATCCCTACCAGCGCCGCGTCAAACAGACTTTGCAGCCGAGCCTCGCTGGCCTGCAAGGCCTGCGTGCGTTGGTCCACCAGTTCCCTGATGCGCGAGGCACGGCCAGATACCGTGAAGATGAAGGCCACCAGGAAAGCACTGCCCAGCAGCGCCAACGCGTACACGCTCCAGGTACTGGAAGTCCGGTTCTGCACCGCGTAGTCAGGTAGCGCCGTCACACGCAGCGTGAGCGGCTTGCCTCCTACGGTGACGGGCACATCGCGCTGCAGCCGCCTTCGCGATGCGCCGCAGTCCGCATCACCGGCCAGTCGCCGCAGGGAGCTGTCCTGTGACAGCATCAGGCAGCGCTGTGAGGGAAACCTCATGCGCAAGGCCTGAAGCAGTTGCTCCAGCGGTACCGTGAAGTAGACAGCGCCATCGCCGGGTATTGCCCACACCAGTTCCGGCTGGTCGCGCAAGCGCAGCATCGATTCAACAAGCTGCCCCGCATTGGCCTTTTGCAAAAGAAGCTGCAAGTCGGCATCTTGTGGCGCAGGCTTGGCAAGCCAGTGCAGCGACGCACCTTCAGGCAGTAGCGCCTGTAGCGGGCGCACCAGGCGGGCTCGGCTGACCAGATCAGTGTCGACTGGAATCTGCCTCACCTGGCCAGTGAGTGCCGATGCCACCGCGTCAAGTTGGTGCACGGCGCTGGTGAAGGCATCGGTCTGCATGCGCACGTCGGCATCGAACTGGTTCTCCACACGGCGCCGCTCCCAATTGGAGGATGCAAACAACACGGCTGTCATCAACACCGCCGTGACCAGCAAAGGCGCCAGGACTGCCGCGCGTCGCTCACGCCACACATGGCTCGGCCGGCCGAACAGCGGCACAAACACCGGTGCAAGCAGTAAAGCACCAAGACTGTCGCTGGCCCACCAGCGATAGAAGGTAAACGCGATGTCCGTGGACGGCATCCGTCCCTCAAGCTGGAGTGCAGGCATGCCCAGCGCAGGTGCCAGCCAACAAGTGGCCGGGCCTACGACGGCGACCAGCCACACTGCCGTGGCGTCCGTGCTCAGTCCAGGGTCTGCCTTGAGGAAACGCCGTGCCAGCAGACCGCCCGCAAGTGCCTGCACTGTCACGGCCGCAGCCAGCCACAGTTCGAAAAGCAGCGTGTAGGGTGCCGGTCCAAAAGTGCCCCCGGTCAGCAGCGACAGCAGCACCCTCCCGAGAAATACCGCCGGCGCCACACCAGGACCCCAGACCAGCACTGCGCCGGCAGCCACGCCTGCGGGCAGGAACACGGGTGACGGGATGGCAAAACGCAGCGAGAAGAGCACCGTCACAGCCCCTGCTGCGCCATAGACCGCGGCCACCAGCAACAGTCGTGGGATGGCGATCATGGTGGGTGCCCTACCGGGTCCCTCGCGAGGCATGCCGATCTCCACAGCCAACTCCTTCTGGCAGCGTTGCACTCACTACGGGCCACTGCCGGCCGGGCGATGCAGCCCGCCCTTTTCCTGGCACTGGACATGCCTGAAAATATCCGTCAATCCTGGCGCCCGCATGGACCGATTCTGCCAATGGCCATGATGGGCACCGTCTAGCGTCGCATGTCTGAAAACGGTTCGCCGCTTCCCGGCCAGCATGGTTGATGGGATGCCTATCGCCAGGGACGGCTGTGAGCCTCAGCGGCCGGAGTGCTGGCGGCACCGCACGGCTAGGGCCCTGCCCGGGATGGATTTGGTTGCTGGACGATTCTCATACCAGTGACCAAAGCCGTGTCTGACCACATGTGGCGCTGTTCGCGTTATGTGTTGATGAGCTGGTGGCCGAGGCCTGAGATGATGAAGTGTTCGGGCTTGATGCCGTCCTTGAACCACTCCCACATGCGCATCCATGCCAGGTCATTCGGCAGGCACTTGGTTGCCACCCCACGAAACGCCCGTTGATCCAGGCCTTGAGCCGCGCGTGGTAGTTGTTGACGGTTTGCACGTGGCCAACACCGTCCTGCACCCGGCCGTCGTAAGTCACCGCGATGGACTTCACAGTGACGCCGGGTCCAGCATGTGCTGTGCGCGTGAAGATGCAGTCGCTTGACGCAGCTTGTTGCATGACCCGTTGAAGCGGGAGAAAGGCAGCGGTGCCGCTATAGATGCTTACGCAACTGTTTTAGATATATGCGCGATTGATGCCTACAAAGCTGTCGTGCACACGTTGGCGCTATTGGGTAGCGCTGCCGACACGAGACTCCCATCGCCTCCACGTCGAGTTACGTTTTCGGGACTCGGCCTTGCGACGTCCGTAGATCTTCAGTACTCGTTTCCGCGATCTTGCCAATAGTGCCAGTCCGCAACAGCCTCGCACGTGGCTTTGTCGCGGCTATGGCACTCCAGCTGCCCGAGCGGCACAGCGAGCTCGGAATCGCCATACTCGATACGCACGTACACCTCCGACATGCAGTCGTCCTCCGGAGCCATGCCCAGTACTTTCACTTTCTCGCCTGCTTTCAGCGGCGATGTGGTGCGCTCGAGACGGCAGGTCGCGACGAATGGCACATGCAGGTGGTCTTCCAGGTAGTAATACCAACCCATCGCTCGTTCAGTTTCGTCGTACGCATCCACGACGATCTCGTAGGCGATGCGTTCTTCACGAGCCGGGTCCTGTTTTGCATGGCGTGGCATGGCGATTCCTCCTCAAGGTAAATATTGAAGTGGTTAGCTTGTGAATGCAGCAAACGTCAGGACCAGGCGCTGGCGCTGCCTGCACTGGCATCATTGAGGCGTCCAACGCCAACGCGTTGATGCTGCTTGAGCCCTGTACTGGGCGTCGTGCCTTGAATCTGCATGCACGGTTCGCCAGCAGCGCAGCCTCTGCGGTGCGGCCAACTTGGGAACAGGTTCTACAGCGACGCATCACCGCTCGAGGTTCAACCATATTTGAACCTTTTACCGGATACGGTTCAAATATGTCTTGGTACGGCAGCGCTGCTTGTGGCCGACATGGCCGCTCCAGCAAGCCGTCTGCCACTTTGTGCGCAGTGACCGCTTAAGTTTCAACACGCCCGGGCACCCTGCTGAAAGCATGCTGCGACAGCTTCGGCCAGCCGGGTCACTGGTCTTCGACATGGCGCCCATTCAGGCCGCCTGCAAGGCCAGCGGCGTTGACTTCGACCAAGTCGTGGAGGGTGGCGAGCGCATCGTCGAAGTCTTCACAGCCACCTGGCACAAGGCGCATCTTCAGCACGGTGGCAAACCGGATCCGGTACTGGAGGACTTCATAGAGGAGGCGCGGCTCGAAAGCAAGCACGGCAAAAGTTTCGTCTATCCGCCAGGATGCTCCTAGCAAACGGCCTCTCGACGCCGGCGAGAGACTGGCCACCACTGGCTTCGGCAAGGCTTGAGCCCTGTCCTGCTGGCGTTGCACTCGCACGTGAGTCTGGGTGTCACGCCAAATTTCGACCCGGCTCAGGGGTCAGGCATGGCCGGGAGGGTAGGAAAAACCGGCGCCGCGCTCTGTCTCGTACCGCCTTTCCTCATCCAACGCCTCCAGTACCGGATCGGGTGAGCCGCCCTCCCGCAGGTGGTCCTCGTACCAGGCTGCGATGAGAGCGCAGACAGCATCATCATGCCTGCTCACCAGCGCGGCAAGATCCAGCCCGCTGGCCTCGCAGATGGCCTGGATCGGGGCGAGCTCGAAGTGAATGCTACCCGTTACAGGATCGCGAGTCAGGGCAAGGTCCTCGAACTCAAGACCGTGCGGGATGGTGGCCTGAAGGCGAAGCATAGGCATCTCCATGTTTCTTCGGGTGGATCCAACGCCAACGCCAGCGCCAGCGCCAGCGCCAGCGGCTCGGCGTGCGTTCGGTTTCCCCAATGTCCCCGGATGTAGAACACGCCGCAAGCCCAGCCCATGAACCATTTATCCAGACCCGCACTTCGTGATCACAGCGGACAGTTGAAAGCCGTTGGACGTTTTCGGCAATGGGCATCGGCAGATGATTCCACCTCAGGCACCTGCCGCGTGCACATTGTGCTGGGCGAGGTCGCCTCCCTGCCGTGCTGCGCACCTGAAGCATTGCGTGGTTTGGGCTGACCTCTGCTGGGATGCAGATGCATGCCGAGGAGATTCCAGCTTGAAGCCATCTCGAACTCATCGACGTCGCGCTGGCTCACTGGGTTCAAATGTGAGGGAATTTGTGGTTTCACCATCCACTTGGACCAGCTACGGGACACGCAAGCACAAGGGCAAGTTGCCGCTGTCCGCAGGGCCTGAAGCACCCCGCCGCAAGCGTGCGTCCGGTAGCCGTTGCCGGCAGCCAGGACGCGTCGCTACGCGCGAGTGACCATCGATCAAGGTGCCCCTCAAAAACGCGGCCCGTGCCGTCCTCAACGCCGCCGCCAAGGCATGCTATCGCGGCACCAAGACTGGCTTTTGCAGAGCCGGCAGATGTTGGAGGGGGAGGCAATGCAGCAGTACGAGACGGCGCTGGAGAGGGCACAGCGCCTGGCCAGTGAAAGCGGGGGCCGGGCAGCCGCTCAGGCCACGTGGATCGAAGAATTGAAGCGCCTGGGCTATGACACAGAAGACGAAGAGCGCAAGCTGGCCTTGATGAAGGAGCAGACCTGGAGCGCTTACGCGGAGCTGACCCGCCAGCAAGCTCTGGCCGAACAGCAGTAGCGGCTGCACCGTCACGTCCGGCAGCATGGTGCCGAAGATACGGGGCCACCAGCGACCTGACACCAGCGTGCAAGCAGCGAGTGGCGCTCTTTTCCCGCCAGAAAGCCCAACCGAGTGCCTTGTCCGGCAGACACGCCGTGTGTCAGCGGTCAGCGCCTCTACGGAGTTGCGCGACGATGCCCATGACTGCAGCCGTCACGATGACGACGCAGGCGACGGCTTCCAGCCACGGCATGTGCTGCTGCGGCAGGTAGGCCGAGGCGATTCCAGCGCTGACATAGATCAACAGCAGCAAGCCAGCAATTACTCTTGCCATGAATCTTCCCCACCTCCAAGGCTACGGCCCAAGATAACAGTTGTCACCGCAACGCCCTGATGCAGGTTACGACGTGATGGGCAGATGTGCCGCCGGGCAGCCAGAGCCCGATCAAGCATGTCCGGGCGCGTGGGCGAACCCGCCACCATGTTGCGTCTCCAATCGAGCCTCTTGCATGAGGTCCTCCTGTACCGGGTCCGGCACACCACCTTGCACGATATGGACCTCGTACCAGGCCGCAATGAGCAATCCCACGAGCGGCTCTGGTCCTTGGACCAGTTCTTCCAGGTCCAGGCCACTGGCTTCGCAAATGGCCTGGATGGGCGCCATCTCAAAGTGCACCAGCCCATCATCCGGGTTGCGTGACAGGTGCAGGTCACCGAAATGCACGCCATAGGGAATGGTCACGCGCAGCCGTTGCTCTTTCATGTCTCCTCCCTGCATCGCCTTGCAGTGTTCTCCCTTCGTTGCTGGTTCGGGCAGCGGGTTCATGAAAATCCACGCCCCGGGACCCGGCGGATCCCGGGGCGGGCGGTGTTCACCGCAGTCCGGCGTCAGGTCGGCGTGGTTTCGGATCCCGGCATGTCGGTCGCCGGCGGTGCCTCGGGAGCCGCCGCAGACTCTCCATCCGCGGCCCGTTGAGGCTCGCCAGCACCATTGGCGCCGGTCTTGCGAGCGGCTTTCTTGCCTGCCGCCTTCTTGGCAGGTGTCTTCTTGGCTGCGGCTTTCTTGGCTGCCGCCTTCTTCGCTGATGCCGTGGTGGTGGTGGCCGCCTCAGTGACCGGCTCAGCATCAGCCGCCGTGGCCTGAGTGCGCGTCTTCTTCGCAGCAGCCTTCTTGGCGGCCGCCTTCTTCGCCGGTGCCGCAGCCGCTTGCGCGGCGCCAGAGGCTTTCTTGGCCGCCGGTGCGGCGGTCTTGGCGCCGCGCGGAGCGCGGCCCTCCTCCATGCCGAAACGCCGCGCAAGCTTGGCGTCCTGCGTGGACAGGTGTGCCCCCTTGGCCGTCACCGGCTGCTCCAGCGACACGTTGCCGCCCTCCTCCATCCTCGTGAGCGTCTGCGCGAGCTTGCCCACCGCACGGGAGAGCTGCTTGAGCGTCTTGGCGCCGACGGCGAGGTTGGCCAGATCGACCTTCAGGCGGTACACGGCTGCAGGAGCCGCCTGCGCGGTCTTGGCCGCGCGCGAGGTTTTCACCGGAGCGGCTTTTACGGAAGCCTTTTTCGATGCGGGAAGTTTCTTGCTGGGCATTTGAGTGTTGCCTCCTCAACGGCAGTGAGTGGAAATCCCACCATCGAAATTATGAGTTCGAAGTAAACCGATTGGTAACCCTCGCTGCGAAATAGCGTCCGTCGAAACCAAAATCTGTTGCTCGGACGACTCAACTTGGCATTCCGGGTGCACGTTGGAACCGCAGCGATGACGGTGGAAGCTCGGGTCAACAAGCAGGACGCACCGCGCAGCGGCCGCTCCACATGCAGCCAATTCACCGCGCCATCCAAACTGTCGCAGGTGAACTGCCACGCCGAACAGTCAGGCGAAACGCGCGAAATGCTGCGCCGCATCAGCCCAGTGACGAAAACGCCAACGCCAACGACTCGCAGCGTTGGGGAGCAGCAAAGCCAGTGCGTTCACGGAGAGACGGCTCTTGAGCATGGACGTATCCGCCACTTCGTACACTCTAGCCTCATTTCCCTGAAGGCAGGCAGTTGGTCATGGACGCAAGGGCGCGGCTTGCCGCACAGATTCTCGAAGAAACTTGGCGAGCGCCGACCATGCAAACCTGCCACGCCGCGGCGGCCCTGGCAGGCGTCAGCCTGGTGGATGCTGATGATTGCGACGATGGCGCCTGTTGCTGCCCTCGCTGCCCGTGGCGTCGGACCGCAAGCAACTGGCGCCTGCACGGTGACGGGCAGCCTGGGCAAAACATTGGAGCAGGAAGTTGATGGAGATCGACACGAGGGTCGCGGACCGAATGCAGCTCGGGACCACAGGTGCACGCATGGAGACCTCTGACCGCAGGACTGTGCGTCCTGGCCTGGGCGGGGGCGGCCGAT
Source organism: Azohydromonas australica DSM 1124 (assembly GCF_000430725.1). GTDB lineage: Bacteria > Pseudomonadota > Gammaproteobacteria > Burkholderiales > Burkholderiaceae_C > Azohydromonas > Azohydromonas australica. The sequence goes on along the minus strand of NZ_AUMO01000084.1, from coordinate 14,111 downwards.
GAAGGTCATCCTCGACTGCCCCTTTGAGCAGCGCAACCAGGTCAAGGCGCTGGGCGCGCGCTGGGACCCGGCGATCAAGAAGTGGTATGTGGTGGACCCGCCGGACCTGGCCCCATTCGCACCGTGGCTGCCAGGCGACGTGGCGGACTTCGTCGACCGGCCCGTCGCCGGCGAGACGAAGGCGACACCCAAGCCCGCACGGAGCGCGGCGTCGAAGAAGCCGCAGCAGCCTCGCCGCCAGAGCGCGCCGCCGCCGGCGTTGCCTGTACTTTCGCCATGGCTGCCAGCGCAAGCTGCGACCGACGATGACGGCCCGCCGTGGGATTGAGCAGGGAGCAGACCTGAGTGCGGCTGAACCGATGCAGCCGTTGTCTCGCACCGCACCGATCGTCGTACAGACCTGCAGCGCGGCGGCCGCTTCGGCGCGCCGTCTCGACAGCCGCGGCAGACGCCGCGCTTGCCGCACCCTGCAACGGCCCCGCGGCCTTGAATGTGGCCAGGCTCGCCAGACGCAGTCGCTTGGCTATCTTCTCTTTTGCGGCTGCAAGCGCCCGCAAACGGCATGCGACACCCATGGTCGGGAAGCCGGCACCCGTGTGTTGATCGCCGTGCCAGGTCAGCCGGCCGATGCACCGAGCCGGCTTGGCCGCTGCGCGGCGGCTCGCGGCGCTGTCCATGCGGCCGCGAGAAGCAGCCCGCGTGGATCAGGACACGAGGGCTTTTTCCAGCAGCGCCTTGCGCGCCTGCGTGAGCCGCTCGACCGCGGCCACCACGGCCTGCGACGCGCTCTTGTACCCGGCCACGACCGGTGCGAGCGCTTCCCTGGCCAGGCTGTCTTGCAGCGCAGCGTTCAGGAACTGTGCGCATTGCGCATCGAGCAGCTTCACCGCCTTGACTACGAATTCGTCGGCCTGTTGCGTGGCCTGGATGAAGTCCGCCGTGAGGCCGCGCGCATCGCGTGCAGCCGTCCCGAAACCCAGTTGGCCCTGGAACAGTCGGGCCTGTTGCTGGAAGAACGCCGTGCTGAGCTCGCTCCACTGCTCGGCTGCTTCCTGTGCCTGGGTGACGAAGACGTGATTCATGGGTAATCCTTGGTCGGAGGTTGCGGCCTGGTTGAAGTGAGGGACCCGATGCTCGCGGAACGCGGGCCACCAAAGCGGGATTTCAACACGGTAGGCTGCCACGCCAGCCGCCGGCGTCGCTATGCACGGCACACGCCCTCTTGAAGTTTTCCGCCGTCAGCACCACGAGACGCCTTCTCCTTCCGCCTGAAATCCAGATGACCGCGCGCGACCAGAAGCCCGGGAACAAGACGTCCAGTGACGGGATGCGGTACCCGGCCAAGAAGCCGGGCCCTGCTTTCGGCGCGCCAGTGCTGGGCAGCAGCTCGACCACCATGTCCTGCTTCAAGCGCGGCCGCTACAAACTCCTGTCAGAGCTGTCGACCAAGAAGATCCAGGGGCGCAATCAGAAGGCCTGCGCAGTGAGCTGCCAGGCAAGGATCTGAGGCCCCACCGGGCAGGGCTTGGACTGCCCTTCCTGCCGTACCGACCGGTACCGACGTGAATCCGAAGGAGCTGGCTACGCGCCAGCCACGGCCAGCTGGACACGCCGACTGCAAGCCGCCACGCTCAACGGTGACCGGACACGATCACGGCCGCTGCGCCAAGTGCTGCAACGGCCACCGCCAATGACGGTTCGTCACGCCGTGATGGCTTGAAAGCGGCACTTTTCATGCGAGCCCGCGGCCGTGGTGTGACCGCGCTGCAACAGCGGCACAGCCCAGGCCCGCCCGCGCGGCACAGTAGCGGCCCATGTCTTCCACGCTCGACCAGCAGCCCCCAGAGCTGCTCCAGACCTTCTACGCCCGGCTGTCGAATCGCTATGGTGCTCCCGGCGTGCGCCTGCTCGACTTTCCCGGCCGCTGGCTGGTATTTCGAACCGCGGATCTGGCCGCCGGCGCGGAGCGGGCCGTCATCGACATCGATCTGTCGGAGCACGACACAGCCAGGAGCCTGGCGGAGCTGGAGTCCAGGGCGAAACTTGCCGTGGGTGATGGCCACGATGCGACGCTGGTGCTGATGTACCTCTCCAGGCGAATGCGCCTTGGTCAAACCCCGCATGCCACGCCACCAAGGACGGCCCTGTCCATCACGCTGTGGAGCCTTGCGCATCCCACGGCACTGACAGGGCGCATCGAGCTCGACGAAGCGGGCATGCCCGTCCGGATCGGGACGGCCGACGCCTTACCCCGAACCGCAAGCCGCGGCACACACTGACTGCTGCGGCAGCGCAACGCCGACGGCAGACTTCGCTGTCCGCCCTGGGCGCGCTGTCGCTCAGCGCCGGGCGGTCCGAGCGGCGGCTTGAAGCGGCACCATCGAGGCACTTGCGAAGCCGCGGCGGCCGGGTATCGGGTGACTACGCCATGCAGCAGTCCGGGCGACCGCAGCCGGAACCCGAGGTCAGCGCCGCGGCCTTGCGATAGGCCTCCAGGCGCGCAGTCAGGAAAGCCTGCTCCTCCATGGGCAGCCGCTTCTCCTGCAGCCGGCGCTCGAGCGCGCTCAGGGCAGCCGCGGAGATGCGCTGAACCTTGCTCGCCACGAGATCCATGGTGCAGCTGGCTTGGATTTCAGTTTCTTGCTGCGTGCAGTCAGGCATGGCCAATTCAACCGGGAGAATAAAAACCGGCCGCGGAGTGTTTTCAGGAAACGGCGTTGAGGACCCGAAGTCACAGTGACGACGCTGGCGCTGCTGGCTCGGACTTGACCGCACGAGTCCCATGCGGCATTCGAGGCAGCGAATTCTTGCGGCTGTGGCCAAATGTGTCTATTCGGGATTGCCGCAGGGTGCAGCAAGCAGGCTGCGCCGATGAGTAAAAGTTCCGCGGCCGACAGACCTCGCCACGCCAGCGCCATTGAATCAAGCAGCGCGGACAAGTGCGTATACCGTGCGAACGGCCAAGCACGCCGGACACTGTCGCCGCGACCGACATAGATCTCCTGCTTCGCCGCCGGCTGCTGCCGGCCTTCAATCGACTGCTCAAGGCTCCTTGGCAGACTCAGCGCACGGTTGCGACATCCGCGATGTATTTCACCAGGTTGAGGCTGCAGAGCATTGTGAGGAAACGCCGCCGGCGCAGCCTTGCCGCAACCGGTGCACCGACGACCCCTTCAGATTCGTGCGTCCACCCTCCTCTGCAGTTGTCCATTGCCGATGACTGCCCATGAGTGCCCGCGACGCAGACGCCAAGACGACGATTTCCAGCGACAGGTTGAGGTACGCGGCCAAGAAGCCCGGCGCGGCCTTCGGCGGTGTCACCCTGGGCAACGGCTCGGTCACTGTTGTCGTGCTTCAAGTGCGGCCGCCACAAGCTCCTGTCTGAACTGCTGACCAGTGAGATCCTGGGGCGCAACCAGAAGGTCTGCGCAGTGAATTGCCAGGCAAGGACCTGAAACCCCATTGAGCAGGGCTCGGACGGGATGCCCTGCCCGCACGGACCGGTGTCGACGAGAACCGCAAGGATCTGGCCGTGCGTGCCGTGCTCCAGCCATGGCCGAATCGGCGCTTCAGCGGCAAGCCATCACAACTGGCAGACATGGTCATGGCCGCTACCCGAACCACTACAGCGGCAACCGCCGGTGACGGCACTCCCGGCGCCTGCGCAGGAGCTTTCCCCTGAATCTTCGAGTCGGACTGGAGGCTGCCAGTGCGAGGGCTGCCGCCGCGCCCGACCCGCGACTTCAGGCAGCGCCAGCCCATCTTGTCCTCAGGTGAGCGAATTTGGGGACCGGACGCAGGTGGTCTACGCCATTCGCGCTGGGGTCTGTTTCGGTCGGGATCAGGCTCGGGTCGCAGCGCGCGGCCAGAACAAGGCACGGTTGCGGTGCGCTCGTGCAACCTGGAAAAGCGCCCGGCATGGGACGACGCCTGCAGCGGCCGATGAGTCAGGCCTCAGGCAAGTCCTGTCCGGGTGAGCTTGCCCGCAAGGCCGGTCTGACTGCGTAGGGATAGAGCAGCAGGATGTAGCGTCGGCCCGCGTGGCTCAGCGTGGCCAACGTGTCGCCACCGAGACCGTGGGCAAGCTCCACGTTCTTCTGGAAGGCCCGATTGGCCGCCATCCACTTGTTGCCCACCTCGCGCACCTCATAGGCCTCGGCGTGCAGCGTGCAGTCGCCCACCCGCAGTGTGCCCAGCAGGTAGCTGGCCGGGTGGCCGCCACTTTCCTCACCGCACGGCTCCAGGCCCAGTGCTTCTGGACTGATGGCCAGGGGTTCCGCGGAGGGCTGCTGCGTGCCTGCCGCCGGCCGTACCTGATCGGCGTGCAAGGCGTAATGCTCAATTACCTGTTCATCGTTCGATACCTGCATGCCGTAGTCGCAGAAGCCGTCCACGACTTCCACCGCACGCTCGGGGCTGTCGGCGACGACGGCGACGACGGCGAAAGTCGCCGGGACGTTGAAGGTGGGCATGTTGATCTCCTTGGGACGCCACAGAAGGCGCAGATTGGGCCAATGCCAGCCAGCCCGACTCGATGGGTTGAAACTACACCATCGATTCGCCGAATCCTGTGCGCGGCGCGACAAGCGCGCCGTGTTTTTCGCCATGGCCAAAGACCTGCGCGACGCGGGTAACGCCCGCGATGCGCGCGGCGGCGCCGCCCCCTGGAGCAGTGCAGCGACAGCTGCACCACCCACGCCGCCGGCACCCCACCAGCTGCGGCCGTGGTCGACTGAAGTCATTGCCCACGCTCTCACGGCCGACCTAGCATCCGTGTGCAGCCGGACCACCGGCTCCGGCGGCACTCCAGCGCAGAGGAGGCGCCACCCATGGCATCCGACGACGATCCGACCCCGCAGCCTACGGTCACGGTGACGGTGCAGATTCCTGTCGAGCGGCGAATGGAGCTCGAGCGGCTGCTGCACGACTTCGCCAGCGGCAAGGTGCGGGCCATCGCGCCGGCGTTCGACTTCGCCGCGCACGACTATCGGGGCGCAGCACAGATGCTGGTGCACGACCCGGACACCACGTACACGCTGCGCAGCCGCATCCTCGAGGACGACAAGCGGGATCCGACGGCGGCACTGGCTGACGCCGAGCAGCTGCACGCCCTGCAGGCCAAGCGCTTCAATGAGGCCGGAGACACGGCCCCGGTGGCCGACGGGCGTGCTGGCCAGGAGCAGACAGGCGTCGAGGCGCTGCGGCGGCTGTTCGAGGTTGCCAAGGGCAGCTCAGCGCAGTGCGGCCGCGTCGCGCGCTTTTTGCTGGGCCTCTACAACGGCGCTCGGTTTCCCTTCGAGCTGACGCAGCTGCGCAGCGTGGAGGAAGCGGTCCTTGAGGATGCGGTAAGGGTGCTGCGCATGGACGCGTCGCTGGTCGGCCGGGAGGTCCATGAGTACCTGGCCCACGGTGGCCCCGAGTTCGAGAGGCTGGCCGAGACCTGGTACGTGCTCGATGTCCACAAGCTCAAGCGCATGGTGAAGGAGCTGTCCCGGCACATCCCTGCCGATGGACCGTACGGCCAGGCCGTGGCCGAGCTCGTGCGGTACGTCGAGGACAACCACTGAAGGCGGCCATGGCCGGGTCGCTCACCCAAGCGAAGTCTGATGGAGTCGCGCGGATCAGCCTGCGAAGCGCACCATGCTCGCAACGGCATGGGCAAGACCGATCTCGCAGCCGCTCGTGCAGTTGACCGTGGGATGTCTCAGGTGCTGCTCCAGCGACCAGCCCGCCGGGCGGCGCTGCTCCCACCACGCTTTGGCGTCGTCCATGGTGCCGGGCAGCGCGTTGGTCTCGCCTGAATGTACCGGGTGGAAGGACGGGTCCTGGATTGACATGGTTTTGCGGGCCTCTTGCTGCGGTGCACACCGTTCCAGGCCAGATCATGCACACACGCGAAGCATGCAGGGCCGCAGGTAACGGCTTCATCAGCCCGGAGCCGACGACGTGGTACACGGCTTTGAAGACGGCCCGGGCACTGCACGAACCGGTGCGAATCGTCGCCAGCCCTGCATGAGTGAGAACCGAAGGCCACTGGGCAGCGCTGCGGTCCAGTGCTTATCGCGTCTACCAGCTGCCTTTTCTTGCTTGCGCGCGCATTGACCCCGCACCCGCCGCGAGAATCGTGTGAGGGCGATGCCAGAATCCCGTTTCTTCCTCACTCACCTGTGCAAGCGAAGCATGAACCGTAACGATCTGGCTGCCCTCCTGGCAGAAACGCACCAACTTCCCAAGGCGAGTGCTGCCAAGGTCCTGAGCACCGTGATTGACGCGGTGTGCTCGGAGCTCAAGAAGGGCAACGTCGTGGCCCTGGCCGGCTTTGGCAGCTTCAAGGTCGGCCAGCGCGCCGCGCGCACCGGCCGCAATCCCGCCACCGGCGACAAGATCAAGATCGCCGCGCGCAAGCTGGTGAAGTTCTCGCCGTCCACGTCGCTGGCGGGCCTGGTGGATCCGAAGTTCGCCAAGGCCCGTGCCGAGAAGGCCGCCGCCAAGCAAGCGGCCCAGGCTCCGGCCAAGAAGGCATCGGCCAAAGCGGCCGCACCGGCAAAGAAGGTCGCCAAGAAGGCGGCGGCGAAGAGAGCTGCCTGATCTGATCACGGATCAGGCATCACAAACCGGTTGCTGCACCAGCTCAGGGCCAACGCCAATATCATGAAAAAGCCCCGCAGTGCGGGGCTTTGCCGTCATGGGACTTCGGTACTGTCCGTACCGCCCATGGCACAAGGCACTGCGGCAGCGGACGACATTCGTAGCAGTCCGCCGCTTCGGGGCCCGCGCGGCGTCCGGGCCCATCGGGTGCAGCGACACCCTGGCCTTTCACCAGCGCAGCCGCTTCAAGACATGTGCTTGCTGACCAGGCCCGTCATCTCGAACATCGTCACCTCGTCCTTGCCCATGACGGCCTTGAGTGCGCCATCGCACAGGATGTTGCGCTTGTTCGCCGGATTCTGCAGGTTGCGCTGCTTGATGTAGTCCCAGAGGCGTTTGGTGGCTTCGGTGCGGGGCAGCGGCTCGGCACCGATGATGGCGGCCAGCTCAGGGCTGGGCTTCAAGGCCTTCATAAAGGCGCCGCTTTTCTGGGATTTGGTTTCAGCCAAGTGAAATCCTCATGAACATTGGGATGGCAGAGCATACCGCCGCCAAGACAGCTGGGTCAGGCGCCGATGGATTGGCAACGTCCCAGCGCAGTGTGACGCAGCATTCCCCCCATACCGTAAGGCGCCTGAAAGGCCTCCGTTGAGCTTTCATCTACACTGGGACTGAACGGTTCCCGTCTATCAGATCAGCGGGTGCTGATATGCGCTGCGATCATGTAGCCGTCCTTCGCCGGCAAAAGGCCTCCTCGCCCTGAGGGTTGCGGCTGCGGCAAACACGCGATCCGGTCATGGCACGGAACTTGATCAACCGTGAGCATGTCTGATGGGCCCGGGGTTGCGACAGCAGTCGCAATCGCTGGCTTGGTAAATACTTGGTGGAGCAACACTTGGCAAAGCCCAATTGGCAACCGAAGCAGCGTGACGGCAACCGCGGGCGTGGCCGCGACTACCCTGACCCGACCCGGGATAACGTGATCTTTCACCCAACGTCCAACAGGCGGCCCGATCGGCCGCGGCAAGACAACAAGCCTCCAGTTGCCAAGCAAGGGGTAAAGGGCGCCTTGCGTGCTGCAAATCTGCGCCTGCTGCTGGAAAACGCGCCCGTGCCGGAAGCCATGGCGCTGGTGGCCGAGGTGCCCCTGGAGCGCCTGGAAGCCATGTCCCAGGGCGCGCTGTGTCCCGACGAAACGGCCTTCCATATCGAGCGGACCCTGAAGCTGCCCGGCAAATGGCTCGATGGTCTCAACAAGGAAGTGCCGGCGCGCACGCTGCATCTGTTGAAGAACCCGGATCAAGCCGAGTTGCAGGACGACGAGGACTTTGAGGATGGTTCCCCGGCCGTCCCCGTGGTGAGCCCCGCCTCTGCGCAGCCCGTGACAGAGGTTGCAGCTGTGGCTCAAGCGGCGCCAGCCCTGACGCAGGCCACAGCGCATGATCCTCATTCCCCGGCCCAGGGAACCGATGATGCGGCTTCAGCCGTCGTGGAACCCGCTGCCCTGCCCATCAGCACCGAAGTGGCCGGGCCAGCGCGAGAAACAGCGGGCTCGGCCGCAGGCGCCCTCCAAGCGCTCGCCTCTGCCGAACGCTCGCAAGCCGCCGGCAAGCGCGCGGCAACGGCGTCCAGGCGAGCCGCGGCCACCGCTGAAATCCAGTTGCCCTTGTCCGAGGTCGACCCTCCCTCGGAGTCCGGACTGAACGAAACCTCCGCCATGGCTTCTCCCGAATTGCGCCAGCAGAACTTGGCCCTGCTACTGCAGGGTAAGGGAGCCAAGAGCGCGCTGGCCAGAGTCCTCCATGCCAAGCCGCCGTACGTGTCGGCCATGCTCAGCGGGCGCAAGAGCCTGGACAAGGAGCTCTGTCAAGGCATGGCCCGAGCGCTGGGCTTGCCCGATGACTGGTTCGAAGCACCTCGTACCGCGGCGGACATTCCTGCAGTCACGCTCCAACGCCTCGCGTCGTTGCGGGACACAGCGGCCAATGTCGACACCGCCGAGAGCGGCAGCGACACGGCTGAAGCGGCACCCGCGCCTGCGGCTGACAGCGGCACATCCGCCACAGCCACACCAGCGGCGGTCGCGTCGAGCGAGCCGAGTACCGCCCTGGCGGGCAGCGCTGAAGGCGATGCCGCCTTCCAGGACGCCGCCGCCCAGGCCTCCCAGCAGACGCGACGGCGCGCCCGCGGCGCAGCCCAGCGCGGCGGCCAGCAGCTCGTCGAGCCCACAGACCTGGTCGAAGAATCCACCGACGCCGCGACCACCGCGCCGGTCCGGACGGAGGTGCCGGCGCCGGTCGAGCCTGAAGTTGAGCCTTCGGGACAAGCGCCTGCGCCGGCATTGAGTACCGAAGTCATGGCATCTGCTGCACTGGTTCCGGTTGCAGTGCCGATCCAGGCTCAGGCACATGCGACAGTGCAGCAAGCCGCCCAGCAAACCGCTGACATCATGCCGGTGTACTCGCAGCCCTTGGTGATAGAGGGCGGCCTGGCACCCATCACGGAAGCGCTCATCAAGATCCTGGTGCTCAAGGCCAGGCAAGGCGCGCTGTCGGAAGACAAGGCCTTTAACCTGCTGGGAGCCGTGCGCTTGCTCTGAACCGAGGCGGCTTCGCACGAGCAGCCGTGCGGCCGCCTTCGCGGCGGTGGCCGCTTCGCTCTTGCGCCGTACCCTGCCCTGATACAGCGACAGGTCAAAGCAAACGGAGCATGTTGCGGCCCCGGCGGCATCGTCATCACGGTGCGCCAAGGGCGTTGCCATGCCCGCGCCGAGATTGCCACACAGGCCACGGCGAACGTCGGCAGACCACAATGGCCAGGCCAATGGAAATGCTCATCGTGACCAAGAGACCGCCTCTGTTCACTGCCGCCGCGCAGGCGCTGGGCGGCTTCACGCACCGGGTCGGCTACGTCAAGCGCAGCGATTGACCGGTGGCGTTTGCCGGCGCAGCACCTGGTAAGGCTGCGCGTGCGCAAGGACGACGATTCAGGATTGAGCCTGGCGCGGCTGGCCGTCATACCGGCAAGGCGGCCTTGCGGAGGCTGGAGCTCCGTCTACGCTTGAAGTGCTTGCTTGCACCCTGTTTGCAGTCATCCATCGCAGTCTGACCGCTCTCCTGACCGGCACACCGGTCCGGTCAAGCTTGCCTTGTGCCCCGTCCGGCACCGCGGGCTGTCGCGCCCATTGACCGGTGCGGCCTCGGCGTTATGCAGCACGACATCGCGATGCAGAAAACGCCGCCCTCACGGGATCGCTTGCGCGATCTTGGCGCCCTGCCTCGCCCAAGACTTGTCGCGCACAGGAATCACTGCGTACGAGGGTTTTCTGGCTGAGATCAACCAGCCGAGTTGGAGGACGGCACGGCCAGCTTGGCGGCGAAGGCGGGCGGAGGCTCCAGGCTGATCTTCACCGACGGATCGAAACGGCAAGTCGCCTCTTGGATCGCCGACCAGTGCCGAAAAGGCACGACTCCAACATTGAAGACCTGGAGATCGATCATGGTCTGGGCTGGACAAGCGAGCAGCTTCAAATGTCGGCAGGCCGGAGAGTCCATCAAGACGCCCAGGAGCGAAGGCTCCCGCGCCAGGACTTGCGTGGGGAGCATTTCGTCGAACAGCTTGGCGCGCCTGTCATCAGGCGCCAGGCCGGCACGAATCCACTCGACAATCTGGCCCTCCATGGAAGTCGCCATGCGCCGCATGCTGAAGAAGTCGTAGCTGCCGAGAGTTTCTGCCCTCATCACCGTCGGATTGGGCCGGTGCTCAAGCGTCACGGTGACATCAATCACGGTATGTTGAAGTTGGTTGCGCTTGGCATATTGATACGCTGCTGCAAACGCGTCCGGCTTGCTGGTTGTGCCATAGACGGCCGTCAAGGCGTCCGGCACGGGACTGACCAGTGGCACGCTGCAGTTCCACAGCGGCAGTACGCTCGGCAAGCTTCCCTCGTAAAAGACGACGGTTGAAAGTTCGATTGTGGACATCCAGTGATCTCCTTGTCGGGCTTTGCAAGGCTTGTGGGCTGCAGGTCAACCGCTGTTGTCCCTGGCGCGCGCACGAGCCTTCGCTTCCATTTCCCGCACCTGCTGCGCCAGCTCCGGCGGCAGCCACACCTCCACGCGCACCCAGTCCCGCGGGACATCGTGGGCAGCGGCCAGCACGCGATCGACAATGAAGGTGATGCGCGGCCTGGTCAGGCCATGCCGTTCGGCTACCGTGGCTCTGGAAACGCCGTCCACCAGCACTTCGCGCGCGATGGCCACGCTCTCCGGCGTCAGGCGGCCCAGCCGCTCGCCCAGGCTGTCGAACTCCTCGGCCGTCATCGAAACCTTCACCATCACGGTCCTTCGCAGTCGCAGCGTGAAGGGTAGCGGGCTCAGCCGGCACGGACCACTTCCAGGGCGACGGCCGCAGCGCGGCGTGCCTGGGCCGGGTCGATGGGGCGCGCTGGTGCCATCGGGCCCACCGACGGCCGCCAGCAGGTCCTGCAGTGCCTGCAGCAAGGCCTGGTGCTGCGCGCGCAGCGTCGCGAGCTCCTGGCGCCCTTGCAGCGCCTCGCGCTGCCATTCGAAGAGGCCTTGTTGCCACCACTCCTGCGCAGCTGTTGTGCTCATGGGTTTGACCCGCAGTCGTCAGCGGCGAGCTGATCAGGCATGGCGACCGCGCTCACTATCTGCCCGGCCAGGTAGTACGCCCGGGTGGCGCTGATGCGGCCCACGGTGAGTCCGACGGCTTGGCCGTTGACGGTCCAGATCGTTTCGTCGTGACGGGCGTCGTAACGGCAAGCGAGGCCGGCCCCGATGCCGGCCGCTGCCCGGTGCAGCGCGCGCCGGAACTGCTCCCGCGTGACGCGCCGGACTTCCGGCGTTGTCATGGCGTTGTCCCTCGGCCACTGCAGCCCACCACCTGCGCGCCAGGACGTGCCGCGCCCGCGCCCGCCCGCCGCCCGGGCGGGTGAGCTCGTGCTCGCGCTGATGCCGCCCGGGACCGCGGGGCGCCGCGGTGACGCGGCGCGGTTCGATGCCGGGCACGGCAGCCACGAAGTGCCGCGCGTGCGCGTGTCGCAAGGGCATGGTTCACGGCAGCTTCTCCGTGTCGGTGAAGTACGCAGCAGGCGCCAGTGGCAGGTCCTGCGCCAGGAAGGAACCCGGCTCGTTGGGCAGCGGCTCGCACACGGGGCAGCCGCCGCAGCTGGCGCGCTCCACCGCAATGGCTGCGAGCAACGCCGCCGTGCGCCCGGGCTGCTCCTGCTCGAAGGCCCGGCAGCCCATGGTCGCCGGCAGTAGCGTGCCGCCACGGCGCTGCCAGTGCCGGCACGTCCCGCATTGGCCGCTGGCGCCTGGAAGTTGCATCACACCGCCTGCGAAACGCTGGAGAACGATGAAGCGGTGGCGGCCCATGCGATGCAACCCAGCTCCATCGGATTGAAGCAGGCCAGCAACGCCCTGGCTGCGAAGTGGTGCGGCTCCACGCCGCCGCGCACCAGCGCCCAGGCGTCAAGATCCGAGTCCAGCATCGGCACGGCAAAGGGTAGGCTTCCGGCGGTTTGAAGCGCCGCGGCGGCGTCCACGCACTGCACCTGCAGCGCGCCGTGCCTGGAGCCGTGGCATTCGCTCAACACCCAACCCTCGCGCAGCGCGGCCACGTCGTGCGCCGGCCCGCGCCAGTGCAGGTCCAGCGCAGCCTGCATTTGCTGTTGACTGATCAGCGCACACATGGCGACCAACGTCCTTCCAGCGTGAAAGTGGCTCCGTACACGAAAGCGCATGCAAGATGGTTGCTCGGCAACGCCGGGGAGCGCCCGCGCAAGCTCCCCAGCTGGAGCTTGCGCGGCGGTGGTGTTCAGGCAGGCACCGCCGGCATGGCACCGACCTTCACCGCGAGCTCGCGCACGGCATCCCAGGCGCGCAGCTTCAGCCCCTCGCCAGCGCCGAACCACGCCGAGGTCATGCGCGTGTCGTCGCTGCGCCCACGCTCATGGTCCACGTAGTCCGTGACGGCGTTGAGCAGTGCCCATGCACTGCGGGTGCCGCAGAGCTCGGCGCCGATCTGCTCGCCGCCAAACAGGCTCAACAGCCGCTTGTAGCTGCGGCTTGCGCGCACGTCCGGCAGCGGCTGGTCCTTGGGCGGGCGCTGAACGCTAGACAGCAGATCGGCCACCAGCCGGTCGGCCTGGGCCTCGGTCACGTCGACCTCCGCCAGCAGCCGGGCCTGGACCAGCCAACGATCCCAGGCCGTCAGCACGATGCCCAACTGCTGGCGCACCGCGCCCGCGTCGAACTTCGTCATGTGCGGCACGCGCACGCACTGCACCACTGGCCCCTCGGTCGCGTCCTGCTCGGACGGCGCGCCAGTATCAGAACCCGCAGCCATGGTCAGCGTGTTGTGGCAAACGACCCGGATGGTGGTGAACTTGGCGGTGGTGGCCATCGTCCCGTCGTAGGAGGTCGCCAGCAGCAGGTACGGGCGCACCGTGTCATGCCCGACGACAGGCGCGCCATCGTTCACGCGCGCCAGCCCCCACACCCGCTTGCCATCCGACAGCGCCCCTGCCGTTTCCAGCACGAAGCCGCCGGCCTCGGCCAGCCGGCCGAAAAAGTCCAGCACGTCGCCGGGCTGCACCACGTGATAGCCGCTGCGACTCACGACGCTGAGCGCCGCGCCGGTGTCCGAGCGGTAAAGCACATCCCGGCCTTCCATGGCCTCGATGCGGTCGGATGCGCCGGCATGGGCGCGCTGGAACAGCACCGGCGTGCGCTCGACGCTGTAGGCGAGACCCGCTTCGCGGCGCCAAGTTTCAAGGTCGGCGCCGGCCGTCAGGCACTGCCCCAGCTTGTGCCAGGGTGCCTCGCCCACATACGCCATCGCAGCTTGGCCGGTGCTCGTGTCAATAAGGTGGGACATGAATTTCTCCAGTGCTGGGCGAGATTGCGGAATACAATTCAACAACGCCATACGCTCACTGATTTGCGCAACGCCTTGATGAATCCCATGTCTACAAATATAGGCGACCCCTTCAAAATTAATATCGATTAATTGTTCAACCGTGTAAGCAACAACGCCACCATCCAAGTCTCGGACGTTATCAGCGCATCAAGCCGCTGAGTTGTAAATCTATATTAACCTCCTTTATTAACTGGACAGGCGGCACTATTAGGACTTACGCAACGAGCACCATCCGCACCGCCGGGCTGCGCAGCTCGGCTCTTAGATAGTTGGACAGCATCTCGCGTTTGAGCTGATAGAGTGTTTTCCCGACCTGTCGCGCCTGAGCTGCCAAGCAATCCCAAACCAGCACGGCACAAGCAATATGGTTGCGCTGCATCCGGCCGCGCCGGCACTGGCATTTTTCCGCTCCAGTGAGCTGCTTGAATTCGCGATGAAACTGCTCAATCTTCCAACGCATGCCGCACGCTTCTTGTGTTGCATCCGTGGAATCCTGAGATAGATCGTTGGTCACGATCCAATCGATGCGGTGGGTGGACACCGGCACACGAAAGAGCTTCACCCGATGCTCAGGCGGA
>NZ_AUMO01000083.1:34934-36124 GCF_000430725.1 Azohydromonas australica DSM 1124 | reverse complement strand
GGGCCAGCGCACCGAGTGGACCTTCGTGCGTGCCGACGGCTCGCGCTTTCCGGGGCTGTTGAGCGTGACGCTGCTGCGCGATGCGCAAGGCGGCGTCATCGGCTTCCTGGCCATGATCGCGGACCTCACCGAGCGCCGGCGCATGGAGGACGAGCTGCGCCAGCGCACCGCCCAGGCGGAGGCGGCCAACCAGGCCAAGAGCGCCTTCCTCGCGCACATGAGCCACGAGATCCGCACGCCGCTCAATGCTGTCATCGGGTTGAGCCAGCTGCTGGGCCGGATGCCCCTGCCCGAAAAGGCCCAGGGGTTCGTCAAGCACATCGCCCAGGCCGGCGAACAGCTGCTGGGCCTGACCAACGATGTCCTGGACCTCTCCCGCATCGAGGCCGGCGAGCTGCGCCTGGAGGAAGTGCCCTTCGAGCCGCGGCAGCTGCTCGAGGCGGTGCACGTCCTGATGCGGCCGCAGGCCGACGCCAAGGGCCTGACGCTCGCGCTCGACTTACCGGCGGCGCTGCCCGAGCAGGTGCTGGGCGACCCCCTGCGCCTCAAGCAGGTACTTATCAACCTCCTGGGCAACGCCGTGAAGTTCACACCGTCGGGCGGCGTGGCGCTGACCGTGCGCCAGCTCGCCTGCAACGACTGGCTGGTCCTGCTGCGCCTGGAGGTGGTGGACTCGGGCATCGGCATCACGCCCGAGCAGCAGGCGCGCATCTTCGACCCCTTCACGCAGGCCGACAGCTCCACCACACGGCGCTTCGGCGGCACCGGGCTGGGCCTGTCCATCGTGCGCAGCCTGGTGGACGTGATGGGCGGGCAGCTCGAACTGCAAAGCCAGCCGGGCAGCGGCAGCATGTTCAGCGTGACACTGACGCTGGAGTTGCCACAACCCTGACTCACCCGGTGCTCTTGAGCGCGCGCTGGCGCGGCTCACTCGAAAAAGGCCGTCCACGGCGGTGCGGGTTCAGTGACCTGGGCGGCACCGTGTCGGCGTGGCGCGGGCAGCGCCGGTCTGAATCCTTGCCGATCAGGGGTCGAAGCCCGGACGTGTTCCCTGGACTCTTTTCGCACCGCCCCTCGCAATCCGTGATACAGGTCACAATTGCTGCACTGCACCATTAAATAAGCATCCTAAACATGAACGCCTTCATCACCCAGGTTCAAGAAGCTGCTCGGGACTGGGTCCACTTCAG
>NZ_AUMO01000083.1:0-34924 GCF_000430725.1 Azohydromonas australica DSM 1124 | reverse complement strand
TATTACGGCATCACCTTCGACATCACCGAGCGCAAGGCTGCCGAGCAGGCGCAACGCCGCGCCGTGGAGGAGTTCCGGGCGCTCACCCACCTCGTGCCGAGCATTGTCTGGGCCGCGTCACCGCAGGGACAGCCCGACTTCGTCAACGAGCAGTGGTTCCGGTTCACCGGGCTGCCTCGCCACGGGCGCGGCACGCGCGCCTGGGTCCGACAGATCCATACACGGGACTGACCACGAGCCCAGGCGGCATGGAAGACCGTGCGGCGCACCGGCACGCCCTACCAGGTGGAGCTGCGGCTGCGCAGTGCCGCGGGCGACTACCGCTGGTTCCTGGTGCGCGCGCAACTGCTGCACGATGCGGGTGGGCACGGGGCGCGCCGGTTCGCCGTGGCCACGGACATCCACGAGCAGCGCGTAGCGCGCGAGCTGCTGGAGCGCCAGGTGCAGCAGCGCACCGCGGAGCTGCAGCTCGCGAGCGCGCGCGAGCACGCCATCGTCGCCAGTGCGGGCAGCGCCGTCCTGCTCGACGTTGCCGACGCCGCGGTGGCGTGGTGGCAGGCGCGCAAGCCCGCGGACTGGTCACTGGAGCAGCACTTGGCCTATCCGGCCATCAACTGCGATGGCGACGCCGAACGCCAGCTCGCGGAGGCTGTCGCCAAGTGGATGGAGCTCAAAAAGTAGGCAGCTCTTCTCGGGGCCACCACTGCCATCGGCCAGGAGCCCTATGGCGAAGCGCGGAGGAGTTCCCACGCAAGCAATGCAAAGTGACCCCTTTTGTGCGGTTGGGCCTCTCGAAGGGCCGCAGCGCAGCGGGGCGCCCTGGCCGCAAGCGTGTCCGGCGGTGAAGCCGCTGAACAGGCCGTCTCTGGCGAGATTTCTTGGGGAAATGTGAGGTCCGTTGTGCAGCGAGCGCCTGGTATCGGGCACGAGCAAGGCGGAACTTCAACCGCGCGCTCTGGACAACGGGCTGTCGCCAAGCATCCGCCAGCGACGCAGCTCGGGCAAGGTGGCACTTTTTGTGCGCCGCAGCCCTGCTGCGGCGGTCCCAGGTGGCCGGCCAGGTCCGGCCGGGGCGCACGTGTCGATGTTCGGCAAGGAAACGCCGTCATCTCCAAAGAATGGGCCACCTTCGCTGCAGGTGAACCGCTCGGGCGGTGCAAACGGATGGGGTACCAAGATCGGCACTGCGCTGCAGTTCTCGATTCCCTGCCAGACACAGACGAGGTCGCGCTCCACGCCGATCTTGTTTCCGGCAGCGGCACAGGGCACCTCGCTGGGATAGTGGCCGACTTCCATGCCGCAAGTCCGCAACGCTTGGTGCGGCGACTTCACCTGCCCTGCGCCACCGACCCTACGAGGCGCAGCGCCGGCGGCATGCGCTTCCCACGCCGGGGGGCTACGCCGGGTCTGGTGCGCGGGCCGCCTGCCACCGGCAAGGTGGCGGGCAGCCGGGAGTTTGCGCTGCAGCTGGATTTGCAGCGCCAGCCAAAGATCAGCGCGTAGCGCGCTCCCAGGCTTCGTACAGGTCTTCGCCCTCGTCACGCACGGGCAGCGAACGCAGGGGCATCTCGCGCTCTTCGATGGGGCGCGCAATTTCCACATAGCCACGCGCGGCCGACAGGTCGTAGGGCTCGCCGTCCTCGTTGGAGTAGGCGTAGTACACCTCCTTCACGCCGGCCAGGTACATGGCCGTGAGGCACATGGAGCACGGGTAGCCGCTGGCATACACGACGCTGCCAGACAGGTCGGTGTCGCCCTGCGCCTTGGCGGCCATGCGCACGGCCTGCATCTCGGCATGCGCGCTGGGGTCGCACAGGACGTCGACCTCGTTGACCGCATTGGCCAGCACCTTGCCGTTGCGCACCAGCACGGCACCGAAGGGCCAGGTCTTGCGCTCGCGAACGTTGCGCATGGCCAGGCGCAGGGCGTCGACCATGTACTTTTCTGCGTTGGGATCGGCTTGGGACATCGTTGGGATCTCCTGCGGTCAGCTACCGCGGTAAGTGGAAAAGAACCAAGGCGCGCACAGCATCGGCACGTGGTAGTGCTGCGCGGCGTCGGAGATGGAAAAGCGCACGGGCACCACGTCCGAGAGCCCGTCGGCAGCCTTGAAGAAGTCGCCGACGTGAAAGCGCAGCTCGAAGTGGCCGGTGCGTGCATCCTTGCCCGCCAAGACGGGCGCATCGGTGCGGCCGTCGGCGTTGGTGCGCACGTTGTTCAGGCGCGTGGGCGGGTTGGTCGCCATGTCGTAGAGCTCCACCTGCATGCCCGCCAGAGGCTTGCCGGTGGTGATGTTGAGCACGTGCGTCGAAATGCCGGTCATGACGGTCCCTTTGTCTCGAGTACGAGTGGATGAGGCAAGTGATGCAGGCTCAGCTGCCGCGCGAATAGGTGTAGCTCCACGGTCCGAACTGGATCGGCAGGTGGATGCGCTCGGCAACGTTCACCACGCGCATGCGCACCGGCAGCTTCGTGAGGAATGGCGGCTTGGGCAGCTTGGCGCCCTTGGCGGCAAAGTAGTCGTCCACGTGCAGCAGCAGCTCGTAGTCGCCGGCCTGGTAGCTCTCGCCGATCAGGAGCGGCTCGTCGGAGCGCCCGTTGCCGTTCATCACCACCGAGCGCACCAGCTTGTACTGGCCGCCTTCGAGCCTGGAGAAATCAATGCGCAACCCGGTGGCGGCCGCACCGTGGAAGGTGTCCAGCGCGTGCACCGTCAGGCGCGGGCTCACGCCGTGCAGCACGATGGGGCCGCTGGCCTGGGCTGGGCCAGCCGGCGCAGCGGCCGGCTGTGCCGGTGCCTGCGCCAGTGCAGCGCGGGGTGCCAGCGCCGCAGCGCCCAGGGCCAGCCCCGAGAGCGCAAACTGCCTGCGCGCGGGGCGGGACACGACTTGATTCTCCATGCTTGTCTCCTTGTGTTTGTGTGCCCGCTTGCGGGCGTGGAGCACCGGTCCGGCGCACCGCGCGCGGCCGGCTGGAACGGGAACGTGTCGTCGGGAAAAGAGAGTGCGGGTGGTCCGTCTTCAGGCATGCACCAGGGCGTCGATGCGCCCGCGGGTGATGAACCCGATCTGCTCGAGCGCGGCGCGGTGCTCGGTGTCCGTGCTCGCGGCGCAGCGCGTGCGCAGCGCCTCGAAAATCTGCTGCTTGGTATGGCGGCGCACGGCAATGATGAAGGGGAAGCCGTGGCGATCGCGGTAGACACGGTTCAGGCGCTGCATCTCTTGCATCTCGTCGCGGCTGAGCGCGTCGAGGCCGGCGCTGCGCTGCTCGCCCACGGATTCGACCGTCATCGTGCCGGCCTGCGCCTCGCGGCCGGCCAGCTCGGGGTGGCCGCGAAGAAAGGCAACGCGGCGCTCGTCGGAGGCCTCACGCACCACGTCGAGCATCGCAGCGTGCAGCGCATCGATGGTGGCGAAGGGCCGGCGAGCCCAGGCGGCTTGCGCGATCCAGGCGGCGTTCTCGAAGGTCGGGCCCACGGCGGCGACAAAGGCATCACGGTCCATGGCGTTGAGCTCGGCCAGGTTCAGGCGGGTCATGGTGAGGGTCATCGTTCGGTTCTCGCAAGTGAGGGCGCCGCCAGCCGCTCAGTGCGCCGCAACGGCGGCAGCGGGCTGCTTGCGGTAGGAAGGCACGCAGGCCAGGACCAGCAAGGTGGCGCAGATTTCGATCGCGGCCACCACGTACAGGCCGGGCGAGAGGCTGCCGGTGGCAGTCTTGATCAGGCCCAGCATCCAGGGCGCGCCAAATCCGGCCAGGTTGGCAATGGAGTTGATTAGCGCCACGCCGCCGGCGGCCGCGGTGCCGGCCAGAAAGCGGTTGGGCATCTGCCAGAACACCGGGATGGCGCTCATGGTTCCCACGATGGCCAGCGTCAGGCCCACCAGAACGGCCAGCGCACTGTGGCCCAGGAAGGCCGCCACGCCCAGCAGCGAGGCAGCACCCAGCGCAGCGGCCAGGCCGCAATGCCAGCGAGATTCCTGGTGCTTGTCGGAGTGGAAGCCGTTCCAGATCATGCCGGCGGCGCCGAACAGGTAGGCCACGGCCATGATCCAGCCCACGGCCACGGGGCTGGTGAAGCCCACTTCCTTGACCAGCGTCGGGCCGTAGAAGGTCAGCGACGAATTGGCAGCGATGATGCAGAAGAAGATCAGGATCAGCAGCCAGATGCGGCCGCTCCTGAGCGAAGCCAGCATGCTGTGCTCGCGGTGGCCCAGCGAGTGGCCGTCGCGCTCCAGGTCTTCGTGCACCAACTGGCGCTCGCGCTGCGTGAGCCAGCTGGCCTGCTCGGGCTTGTCGGTCAGGTAGAAGTAGGTGACGAAGCCGGCGACGACCGAAGGGATGCCCTCGAGCAGCAGCACCCATTGCCAGCCCGACCAGCCGTTCACGCCGTGCATGCCGGTCATGATGGTGCCGGCCAGCGGCCCGCCGATCACGCCCGCCAAGGCGGAGGCCGACATGAACATGCCGAAGGCCTTGGCGCGTCGGTCGTTCGGGAACCAGTAGGTCAGGTACAGGATGATGCCGGGGTAGAAGCCGGCCTCGAACACACCCAGCAGGAAGCGCACGAAATAGAACTGCTCGGGCGTCTTCACGAACATCGCGGCGATGGAGGTCAGGCCCCAGCCGATGGTGATGCGCATGATGGTCTTCTTGGCCCCGATGCGCTGCAGCAGCAGGTTGCTGGGAACCTCGAAGAAGAAGTAGCCCAGGAAGAAGATGCCGGCGCCCAACCCGTACACGGCTTCGCTCCACTTGAGCTCGTCGAGCATGGTCAGCTTGATGAAGCCGATGTTGACCCGGTCGATCCAGGCCAGCACCCACAGGAGCATCAGGAAGGGGATGAGCCGCCAGATGATCTTGCGATAGACCCCGTCCAGTTCGGACGGGGTGGCGGAAGGCAGGGCGGATGCGGCCGCTGCGGTGGATGTCATGCTTGTCTCCTCGGTCCTGGACCTGTGGCTTGGCGGTCCAATCCCGGTCCGAAAGGAGCCGCCGCCTGGGGGCGCACTGTAGGAACAATGGTCCTGGCGCGCGCGAGGCGTGCGGAATGTGCGCCATAAATCAGCGCTATAGATCGCGCCCCCAAAGGACGCGCCATCCGCTTGAACCCTTAGAAACATGACAAGAAGCCAGGACCTAGTCGACATCCACCTGCTGCGCGTGCTGACGGCACTGGTGGCCGAGCGCAGCGTCTCGCGCGCGGCGGTGCGAATGAACCAGACGCAGCCGGCCATCAGCGCGGCTCTCAAGCGGCTGCGCGACGCCTTCAACGACCCGATCCTGGTGCGCGAGCGCGGCGGCATGGTGCCCACGGCCCGGGCGCTGCAGCTGCGCCAGAGCGCGCGAGAGGTGCTAGGCGAGATCGACCGCATGCTGGCCGGACCCGAGCGCTTCGAGCCAGGCGCCAGCGTCATGACCTTTACCGTGGCCACGCCGGACTACTTGGCCGCCAGCTTCATGGCCAAGGTGGTGGGCCGCTTCCGTGCTCAGGCGCCGCAGGCGCGTCTGCTGATCCATCCACTGACGCCCGGCTACGACTACGAGCGTGCCCTGGCGCAGGGTGAGCTGGACATCGTGATCGGCAACTGGCCGCTGCCGCCCGAGCGCATGCACCTGTCGTTGCTCATCGAAGACGAGTTGGTGTGCATGATGAGTCCGAGCAATCCGCTGGCCGCGCCGGGCGCGATGACGCTGCAGCGCTACCTGGCGGCCGCGCACGTGGTGCCCACGCCCTTTGCCAAGTCTCACCGTGCGGTGGTCGACAGCTACCTGGCCGGCCTGCGGCAAACCCGCGACGCGCGCGTGTTCGTGCCCTACTACGCCATGGCGCCCTACCTGGTGGCCCAGAGCGACCTCGTGTTCACCACCGCGCGCCACTTCGCCGAGCAGTTCACCTCCAGCCTGCCGGTGGTGAGCGTGGCGGCCCCCGAAGGCTTTCCGCGCATGCGCTTCTACCAGCTGTGGCACGAGCGCTCGCAGCACCAGGCGGCCCACCGCTGGCTGCGCGGCCTGCTGTCAACGGTGGGCAGCCACCTGGCGCAAGCGGCTCCGGGTGCGACGAGCGGCACGCCGGCCGATGGGACCAACGACGGGTAGTCGAGCCATCAACCTCTCCTTCGATTCGTCCCTTTCTCCGGGCGCCGGCACGCCAGGAAACCGGGCCGCGCTGGCAGCCAGCCTCACGCCGGGCGCAGCCCCTGGCCGTTACGACCGACCGCACGGCCGCAGCGCGCCCGACGCCGCATCCAGTCAACGCCCACCCGCCATGGAGCCGGCCGATGCCCAGTCCTGCTCATCGACGATCCATAATTTTGGATATGGCCGTCGTTGGAGGTGCAGCGGCAAAAACGCCCAACAGCAACGACCCGTTGCGGCACGCGCCGCTGCAGGTCAAAAGGCGAATTCAGGTCCAGCAGACCACACTTGACCGACTTCTGCGGCACGCAGAAACGGATGCTTTGCGGCGGATTGCAATACCCGCAGCACCGGTGAGGCGCCATTCACGGTAAGCACAAGCTCGATGAGATGCCCAGGGGCAAGGTGCAACCCAGGTCCAAGCCCACGCGCGCATCCTTGAAGGCCCGCGTCGCCAAACTCCTTACCGAGCTGGACGGGGCCGAGGTGCAATTGCCTGTCCCGGCGCAGATCGCCACGCCGGCGGCTGAAGCACCAGCAGGGCTGCGGTGACTCTCAACCATGTGGCTGCGGTCATGGGCCCCCCCGATGCGCCACAATGCCGCTGCACTGCGCTGCATGCCCAACCTTCACGCCCATGCTTGCCGCCTCGACCTCCGATCCCCTGGCCGAGCAGGAGCTTGACCAGCTCCACGATGCCCTGCATGCCGGCTGTGCAGCCATGAAGTTGGAGGCAATGGACGGGTACTTCACGGCGTTGATCTGCAGCCCCGAGTTCGTGTCCCCGAACGAGGCCGTGCAGCAGGTGCTGGGTGGCAAGTTCGCCTTCGATGGCGATGAGCAAGCCGGCCAGATCATCGGCCTGATGATGCGCCACTCGAACTGGATTGTCGCGGAGCTGCAGCGCACCCTAGCCGGGCCGGATGTGTACCTGCTGGTGCTGCTGGAGGATGAGGCGGGCGTGGTGCACGGCAACGACTGGGCGCACGGCTTCATGCGCGGCGTGCAGGCGCGCCCGGGCAGCTGGAACGAGCTCATTGCCAGCGACAAGGAAGGCGGCTGCCTGCTGCCGATGATGATGCTGGTTCACGAGCACGATCCGGATCCCGGGATGCGGCCGCCGCCCATCGATGCCGACAGGCGCCAGGAAGTGATCGCGACCATGATTGCCGGCGCAACCCGGTGCTACCGCTACTACGAGCCGGCCCGGCGCGCGGGCGCCGTTGGGCATGCGCCGCTGCGCCGGCAGGCTCCCAAGGTCGGCCGCAACGAGCCCTGCCCTTGCGGCAGCGGGCGCAAGTACAAGCACTGCTGCGCGCAGACGCTGCATTGAGTCAGGGGAGAACCGTGAGCCAGGACGACTTTCCGCTGGACGCCAACGGCCCGGCCTACACCGCACCGCAGCAGCGCCATGGCGTGCCGCTGAACTACGTCGGCGAGAAGCTGGGCCATGCGATCGAGGAACTCCATCGCTTCGCCCGCCAGCATCCACAGCAGCGCCAGGCGCTGCTGGCGCCGATGCACTACTTGCTCGTGGCGCACCTGGGCCTGCACAACATGCTGGCCAAGGCCAATGACCGATCACTGCCCCTGCGGCTGCTTGAAGGCAGCGAGGCTGAGCTGCGGAGTTGGCTGGCGCTGATTGAGCGCGAGGGCGACGTCGCTGGCCTGGCGGGCCTGGATGAGCCCTGAGCCAAGGCCCGACTCAAGGGCAAGCGGTGCCCGCGACGCGCACGGCCTCAGTGCACCGTAGCCAAGAGCAGAAACTGTGTCGGCGTCGAGACCGGCCGGCTGAGCGATGAGGTCATGGTGCCGGTATGGCTGCTCACGCAGCTCCAAGGTCCGGTTCTGGGTTCGGACGTGCCAGCAGTGCCGTCACGGCAGCTTTCACCTGGCACTCCTGCCAGTACCGACCGCTCACGGCGCACGCGCAGCGAGTGCCTTCGCTGCCCTGGCGGTCCTCGTAGAACACCGCGGGGCCATTGGCCCCGTTCCCGACGTAGACCGCGTCCAATGGACAGCCCAGGTCCGTCGCAATGATCCCCAGGGCGGCGGTGTGCCTGGAGGTGAGCGCTTCGTTGACCGGAAACAGCCGCTTCACGCGGCATACCTCACCGCAGGATGGATACGGCTTGCCGTTGGCGCGGCGACGCTGGAAGCATCGGACGGTGGTGCCGACACGGCGCCAGCCCATTCGCGGGCAACTTGCGTGCACCAGCGCGGCGATGATGTGCGTCGCGTCACGCGGACCGCCAAAGCCTGTTCCAGCACCCAGCCGCAGCAAGGTGCCAGTGCTGCGCCAGCAGTCGCTCCGAAGACGCGGCCGCCTCAGCAAGACGCCGGGCAGGCGTGGTCTGCGCGCCGCACGGCGTCCTCGATCGCCGCTGCCTTCACAGCGCCAAGAGGCCCCAGCACGCGCCGCAGCTCGCGCAGCACAGCGGCGAGTGGCTCCGGGCAGGCGCCTGCACCAGAAGGCGACAGCGCCAGATCACGGGCGCTTTGCAGGGATGGTGGACCTTGCCGAGCCACCCATGGCTACCCACAGCCGCCCACAGCCGCCCATAGCCGCTCAGCGGCAGCAGACACTGCCGCAGCACGCCGACGGCGGACCTCCCGTGGCGGTCATTCACGAGGCATTGGGCAATGGCCACCATCGCAGCAACGTCGTGTACAGCCGAGCGGGCTCCACCGGCTTGGCCACATGGTCGTTCATGCCTGCGTCCAAGCACGCTTGCCGGTCCTCGCCAAAGGCATTGGCTGTCATGGCCACGATGGGCAGCGCTGCACCGATGCGCTGGCGAATTTGCCTCGTGGCCTCCAGGCCGTCCATGAACGGCATCTGGATGTCCATCCGCACCAGGTCATAGGACCTGCTGGATACCAACTTCAGCGCGCTGCATCCGTTGTCGGCAGCCTCGACCTCCAGTGCCGCGGCACGCACCACGGCAGACGTCACCGCCTGGTTGACGAAGTGGTCTTCAACCAGCAGCACGCGCTGCCCGCTGTGGCGCCCTTTTTTGTGCTGGTCAGACCACCGGAACTGCCAGCAGCGCCACGCCTCAAGCCCGCATGGAAGAAGGCCATTCATGTGGCCGGGAAGGTGTCAGCCGGACGGCATATCCTGCAGGCAAGGATTCAACGCAAGCCGGCGAAGCGAGACGAACATGACTGCGACCAAGGCGGCTGATTTCTGGCAAACCGTGCTGGCACACGCGGACCAGCTCCGGCTGCTGTCCCAGCTGACTCCCGATGAGCCCGGATGGCAACACGCGATCAAAGGCGTCAGGCAGGCCGGCGAGGTCCTGGCCGATGCCGTAGCAGCCTTTGATGAGCGCCTGGGCATCGAAATCGACAACACCCCAACGCAGGACGGCTCCGCGATACGGCTGGCGGTCACTTGCAATGGCGATCCGGACGGTGTGGACGCAGTGCTGGCGCTGACAGCCGCTGCACCGGCACTGCCGGATGGTCTGATCGTGCACGCCTTCAAGCCCCCGGTACCCAAGGAGGTGATGGCCGACTTCGGCGTCA
Source organism: Azohydromonas australica DSM 1124 (assembly GCF_000430725.1). Taxonomy (GTDB): domain Bacteria; phylum Pseudomonadota; class Gammaproteobacteria; order Burkholderiales; family Burkholderiaceae_C; genus Azohydromonas; species Azohydromonas australica. The sequence goes on along the minus strand of NZ_AUMO01000083.1, from coordinate 25,258 downwards.
TCGAATTTGCCGATACCGAGGTCCGGTTCCAAGACGTGAGGTACGTGGCGGCCCCCAGCGAGGACAGTCCGGGGCGTTACGACATCGTCTGCTTCCTAGCGCCCGAGGCCGCCATCGACGTTGACGAAAACATCCCGGGGATCACGGTCGCGGCCGTCGTGCTCGGGATGGGCTTGGGTGAGCTCAAGGTCATGAAGCTCGTGGCGCGTCTGGGTGTGCTGCTGACCAATGAGCCGCCGGCCAACAGCGTCTCGGCTTGGGAGCTTGCCGACCGGCTGTACAGCACCAGCCATTAGAGGATGGAACGAGTCGGTCAACACAGTCCACGTCGCACCTGTGCTGAGCGGTGACGTCGTCGGGCTAGAGACCGATATCCCATGAGCACCACCCAAGCCGTTCACCAGCGCCAAGCCGCCAATCCTGACTGCGTTGTTCGAGGAAGATCCGATGCGCAGGAACCATGGCCCGAGCAGGCCGGCCTGATTCTTCGTGCCTTGACTGGGCCTACCCGGCCGTCCAGCACAGCGGCACACACAGTGTGGCGCCTCGCGGCATCAGCGCATTCATTGGCGCTTGGCCGCGCGCGCGTTGACTGAAGAAAGCATTCTCCAGAATCCCGGTTATTGCGCCCAGTACAGGGCGAGCACGCCCTGTGGACGCTGCAAGGCCACGATGAGCCAACCGCACCGGCCGCTCAACACGGTCCAGCCTGTCCTGGACAGCGCGCGTCCGGGCTGGGACGCGCACCGATCTTCTGGCGCTTCTGGTCCCCGGGCCCCACGAGGCCGGCGTACTGATGGCTTCGCGCCGTGCAAGCAGAACATCGGGCCCACCGCTCGGCAGTTCTGATGTTTTTCGGGGCTGCGCAAGGGGGCACAAGATGCGATGCGTAGGCGTGCGCATTAGCAGGGCCGTGCTGGAGCTGGGCCATGCTGGATGGCGAGCGCAACGGCGGGGCTCCGGTACGCTCGCTCACGACCATCTGCCCCAGCTCGGCTGCACGGCCGGCCGGCCGTTACGAGGTCACGCGCTCCCAGCCACGGCGCACGGCGGCCTTCATGCGCTCCCAGGTGCCGCCGGGGTTGCGAGTTTCCCAATCCGCGCGGGCCTCGGGCTCGAGCTCGTCCCAGTGGCGCCCGGCGTAGCGCGGGTCGTCACGCAGCGCGTGGCCATAGCGGTAGGCCGGCTCGTAGTCCTCGTAGAGACCGCCCTCGGCCGCGAAGCGGGCATTGAAGTCGTTGCGGTAGTAGTCCCGGTCGAAGGCGCCGACGGCCGTGGTGCCGGGAATGCGTTCGACCTCGACCTCGGTGCTGCGCACCGTGTCACTGACCTGCTCGGTGCGCTGCTCCACTGTCTTGCCCACGCGCACCTCTTCCACCACGCGCGCGGTCTTGGCGACTACCGCCTGCTCGGCGGTTTCGCGGACCTCGATGGTGCGGTCCTTGAGGTCCGCCAAGTCGGCGGCAGTGGCCGGTCGGTCCACCGGACGGCGCTCGACCTGGACATGTTCCTGGCGCAACTGCACCGTCTCGCTCACGGGAGTCTCAACGGTGCGCGCGTACACCCGCAAGCCGCCGGTGCTGACCACCCGCTTGCCCACCTGGAGCTCTTCCTTCACCACGGGGATCACGCCTTCGGCAGGCTGGGCGGAGGCCGTCCCCGAGGCGCTACTCCACCCCTGCGCACGCCAGGACTCCACGCGCTGGTCGATGTCCACAGCACTGGCTGTCGTGAAAGCCTCGCGCACGTCGTCCAGCTGCGCGTCGTCGTCGATCTCCACCTTGAGCAGCGCGCCGCCGCGGCGCACCGCCTCGGCATAGTGGCCGACCTCGGGCTCGTCCGGCGGGCCAAACATGTCGGAGAAGAAACCTCGCACCCGGCTCGTCAAGGCGGCGTCGGGCTGCGCGGTCGTGCCTGCCGTGGCGGCGCCTTCGGCGTGAGTTATCTGGACGTGGCCAGGATCGGTGCCCTTGGCGGTGAGGATCTGCAGCGCGCGCTGCGCGTCAGCCTCGGAGTCAAACAACCCAACGACAGTCTGTTTCATGGCGAAGTCCTTCAAGTTCAGGTGATCCCGAACATGGCAACCCGGATGCCGTTGCTGCGGACCTGTCCAGATGTGGGCAACCCGCCCGGTCGGCTTGGCCGCCATGGCTGTCCCACACCGTGCCCATTGGTTAGCACCGCGAACATAGGGCTGACAGGGATTCTCGGACTTTCGGTGCATTTTGGTCGCTTCAATGCCAAGAGTCCAACGAGCTCGATAACTTGCGTCGCTGCTGGCGGCCGCCCTTGGAGCCGCCGTACAACGTTTTGCAAGTGTCTGTCGTGCATCAAGAAATCGGCAGCAGGTGCACCAAAATGCACCGAAAGTCCGAGAACCCCGGCTACAGCGACAACTCGACACAAGGGATGTCGTCTTCCAGAAGCTGATGAAATTTTTCCGGCGGGATGGGTGGACTGAAGAAATAGCCCTGGAACAGGCGGCAGCCGTTGGCCCTAAGAAACTCGTACTGCACGGCAGTTTCAATGCCTTCGGCAACTACTTCGATACCCAACTCGTGACCCATTGCAATCACGGCTCGCGCAATGGTGGCGTCGCTGGCATCAGTAAGTACGTCATTCACAAATGAGCGGTCGATCTTCAGCTCCTGTAGCGGCATCTCCTTCAAGTAGGCGAGCGATGAGTAGCCGGTACCAAAATCGTCCAACGCGAAACTGATCCCACGCTGACGCAGCGCGTTCATCTTCGCGACGATGTCTTTGACGTCATCGACGAACAAGCTCTCGGTTATCTCCAACGTGAGTCTGGCCGGGTCCGCGCCGGTTTGCTCAACAACACGCAGCACATTCGCGACGAATTCGGCATGCCTGAACTCACGAGGGCTGACGTTGACCGCGATGCCCAAGTGGCGCCGGCGAGGATGTCCAGCCCAGGTCACCAGCTGTTTGCAAGCCTTGCGCAACACGACCTCGCCGAGCTGCACGATCAAACCCGTTTCCTCGGCCAGGGCGATGAAGGACTGTGGCGGAACGATGCCACAGCCAGGCTGTTCCCAACGCACCAGTGCCTCGGCGCCGACAATGCTTCCATGCACGTCAACCTTGGGCTGCAGGTAGATCTTGAACTGATCTTCTGCCAGGGCTCGGCGCATGTTCTGTTCCAGCGCAGCGCGCGCCATCAGCCGGGCTTGCATGGCGGGCTCGAAAAAGCGCAGTGTGTTGCGTCCTGCCTCCTTGGCTTGGTAGAGAGCGATGTCTGCCTGTTTCATCAACTCTTCAAGGGTGCTGTCCACGTCCGAGTGGATGGCGATACCGATACTGGAGGTACTGTGGTAGACCTCCCCGGCGAGGTCCTCGTAGTCCTGGTTGAGCTCACACATGATCTTCAAGGCCACTCCTTCGGCTTGCACAGCGGCCTGGTCGCCACGTTCATCCAGGCCCTCGATCAAGACCACGAACTCGTCCCCGCCAAGGCGGGCCACCGTGTCCACCTCACGCACGCAGTGCACCAGCCGCTGCGCCACTTGGCACAGCAGCGCGTCACCCACGTCGTGGCCCAGGGTGTCGTTGAGGGTCTTGAACTTGTCCAAATCCAGGAACATGAGCGCCAGCGACTGCCCATGCTGAGGGCAGTCGAGCATAGCCTGGCGCAGTCGTTCCATGAGCAGGCGACGGTTGGGTAGCCCTGTAAGCGGGTCGTAGAAGGCGAGCTTGCGGTTCTCCTCCTCGGAGGCCTTGCGCTCCGTGATGTCCGTGAGCGTGACTACGAAGTGGGTCAGCACGTCGCGCTCGTCGCGAACACCTGCGAGCGTGACCCAGGCCGGATAGCGCTCACCGTTCTTGCGGCGGCTCCACACCTCGCCTTTCCACGAACCAGTGCACTCCACCGTGCGCCGCATCTCCGGAAACAAGGACGCTCCATGGCGCTCGAAGCCGAGCATGTCCACGCCGTGACCAATGATCTCGTCGGCGGCATGGCCCGTAACGGCGTGCTGAGCACCGTTAGCTTGCAGAATGCGGACATCGGCATCGAGCACCAGCATGCCCTCCTGCGCCTCGAAGGCTGTCGCGGCAATGCGCAGCCGCGTTTCCGACTCCTTGCGCTGGTCCATGTGGTCGAGGAAGGTGTTGAACCATTGCGCCAAGTCTGCAATGGGCTTCAGCGACCGGGGCCGCGGCATGCGCCAGCCCGGTGCGAGGTGGTTGATCTGAAAGTTCTTGAAACCTTGGGCAATGGCGCCGATAGGCTCCACGATGCGCATCGCAAACAGCCGCAGCAGCACCAGGACCAGCAGCATCATGAAGAGCAACATCACGCCGGCCACACGGCGGATGTCGGCCATGGGCGCGAGCAGCGTTTGCTTGGGAATGATGCTGAGTACGTACCAGTTCTTCTCCGGGATGACCTCGTAGCTCAGCAGCACGTCGTCGTCGCCCAAGCGCTGAGTAAACGAACCGGAGGAACCTTCAAGCAGGGCAGCGAACTCGGCTGCCACGGGCTGGCCAATCTTGTTCTTATCGGGGTGATAGATCAGCCGTCGCTGCTCATCGAGCACCATCAGTGACGCGCCTGGGCCGATTGATACCGTGCTGAGGCGCTCGTGGAGATAGTCGGTCGAATAGTTGATCAACAGCATCGCCACTGGCTCGGCGCGCAGCCATGACGACCTGGCACTCACCAACATCTTCGAAGCAGCCAACACCTTCTGAGAGCTCGAGGCCTTCTCGATATTGTCCTCGACCCCGTGCCAAGTGACGAAGGCGTTGGAGCGCAAGGTACGCTCAAGTAGCTCATTGCGCAATTCGGATCGCTCGTTGCTTCCAGTCAGCGTGTCGCCGACGTGAAAGTGCGTGCCGTCCAGTGTGAAGATGTCGATTGACACCAGGCCACCTAGATTTCTGTAGTTGCTTAGCAGGTAGCCGATGCGGGCCTTGGTGGCCAGGCTATCGTAGATTGAGCCGCGCGTAGCGTTGTTGTTGATCCTGGAAAGCGTATTGGTGATTTCGTCGATCTGCGACAGGTTGGCTGCGAGCGACTCCACCTGCTCGAACTGCAGGACCAGGTAATCGCGCTGGTTTCGCAGCGTCTGCAGGCCCTGCTGCGAGGCCACGTCGAGGATGGTCCTCTCGGCGGCGCGATAGGAGACCACGTAATAGATCAGCAGCGGCAGGATGCTGATCAGCAGTAGCACACCCGTGAGTTGCAGCGCCAGCGTGCCACGCGGCCATCGAAGTACGTCGCCAATGCGTCTCAGGGGACTCATCTCAAAATTGTCCAGCTGTCCTGAAGATCGAATGCGTTACTGGGCGGGCAGCCAACGCAGCAGCACCGTCATTTCAAGGACCGCGCGGTAACGAGCTTGCTGTCGACAGTGACTTCCATTGCCGGCATTTCACCGGCCAGCATCTGCAGCGCCGTACTGACGCCGAGGTAGCCCTGCCGGGCTGCCTGCTGGTCTACCGTGGCGGCCAATTGCCCGGCCCGGATGGCCGGCATCACATCGCTGAGCGCATCGAACCCGGCCACAAGGACCTCGGTACGCCCCGTTTCCTGGAGGTACTTGATGGCACCGATGGCCATCATGTCGTTGGCACAGAACACCAGCTTGACCTTGGGATGCTGCTTGAAGAGCCGGGCGGTGAGTTCGTACGCCTCGTCGATCTTCCAGTTGGCCGCTTCCTCGGCAACGATGCGAATGCCGGGATTGGTGTGCAGGCCGCGCTCGGCGCCTCGCTTGCGCTGATGGGCGTTGTCTGCCGTGCGGATGCCTTCGATGATGATGGCTTCACTGGGCGTGCGGACCTGGTCGGCCAGGAACTTAGCCGCGAGGTATGCGCCCTGCTCGTTGTCCACGCTGATGAAGGGCACCGGCTTCATGCCAGCGGCCACCATGGCTTCGGAGTTGAGGCGGTTGTCGAGGTTGACGATGTGAATGCCAGCGTCCTGGGCCGCTTTGAGCGACGGCACCAGCCGGGTCGAGTCACCGGGGGCGATGACTATGGCTCGCGACTGGGCCTTGATCGCATCATTGACGAGTTGAATCTGCTGCTCTATCGACGTCTCCTGCGTGGCCGTCTTGACCAGCAGTTCAATCCCCACCTCGTTCTGGAACTTGCGCGCGCCCTGCTCCATCTCGACGAAGAACGGATTGGTGAGCGTTTTCATGACCAGGGTAATGCGCGTTTCTTCCCGGGCTGCAGTGGACACCTGCGAAGCTGGGGGATCGGCAAATACGGCGCGCACGGCAGGGTGACGGGAATCTTCGCAAGCTACCAGCATCGATACCGCCAGCGAGCCTCCCAGCAGCCAGGCAATTCGGCGCAGCCGCCATGCTCCCATTCGGGAACTGCCGGTTCTGTACAGTGGCGTTGACTTGCACAGGCTGGCATACCGGGAGATCAGGTCACGCACGCGATAGGCCCGGTATTGTGCGAACGGTTTCAACGGCTTTCTTCCTTTGTAGGTCTGCACGTGGGAGGGCCACGCCCTAGCGCGTTCCGATAGACGACTGCGTCATCGACCGCACCGCGGGCGGCTTGATGAGGCGCCAAAGTCAAACTGGCCAAACTCGTGCAGATTGCCGAAATTCAGCAACCTGCTTATGCGTGGACTATCACTGCATGCTGGCTGCCAGAAGCGGCAGCAAGAGCAGTCAGCAGACTACGCTGTCGGTGGCGGTCAGAAAGCGTGTTTTTCCGGCGGTCGCAACGCGCTTTTCGGCCGCGGGTTTTGAAGGAGTCCGCCACCCTTGGCGCCCTGCAGCCAAGGGTGGCGGAACGGACCGTTCAAGCTGTGGTCTGCGCAGCCTTTTGGACGTTGACAACGGGTGCTACCTGAGGCCCGCTGTACCTGGCGCTACGAACCAGCCGCTGCTCCCATGCCGCCCGCGAACGGATCTGCCCGATTCTTTCTCCGCGCCTGTTGCCAGGCACAGGTCTTGGTGTGCAGGCAGTGCGACCGCTGCACAGCAGTACTGCGGCTGTGAGTACTCCAACCAAGCTCGACGCGGTGCTGCCGTGAGGCAGCCCAGCGCTACCAGTGCAGTTCCCAAGGACGCCAACTCCAAGCCCACTCCGGTGAGCCACTGACCCGGCCCGCTGGCCCAGATCTGCGACAGCGAAGTCGTGCCGCAACTCAAGGCCCCGCTCGCCATGCCGCTGGAGGCCATACGGCGCTGAGGCGGCGCTATCCGCAGCTCATGCGCAGCGTCCGCCGCATGGTGTAGCGGCATGCCTACGCCTGGCGTGCCTTGAGTATCTAGGCTTGTCCCGCCAGACCAGCTTGGTACCGGGCTCCGTGACCGGGCCATCCCGGTAGCTGAGACCGTCCGTCTTGAGGGCGCCCTGGTACCAGCCATCCAACCAGGCATCGGCTTCAACTGAGCCGCGCGGGTATGGACAAACTCCGGCTACCTCCGAAAGCGCTTGACCATGAGCGAAGCCCTCGCTCCATATCTCTCGTTCGTTCTGTCTGATGGCTTTCATGGCACGAATCCTTTGAGGTTTGCCCTCTCGCCCATGTCGGCACTTCAGCAAATCCGGGACCAATCAGCCTGACCATCCCGCGCCAGTGCTTGGGCTTGATGGAGTCACTCCTGCCCGCTTGGCCGTGCGCGCCACCGGCGCAAAAAAAGCCCCGGTCCTTGCGGAGCCGGGGCCTGTCAGGTTGTACCCATCATCAATGAAGTGCAGCTGCTGTCCCGCAAGCCACGCCGCCATCTTGCCCGCCCTGGACGGCGAGCGCGTTGTGGAAAGCCGCAGCGCGCTGGCCCTCGGGTGCCGCGGCGGCGGCTCGCGGTACTTGCGTGGGCGTCGTCCTACAGGATGGCGGCCGAGCCGTCCACGCCTTCGGTCTCACGCCCCGGGGTGTAGTTTGCGCGTGGATAAGGACTCACGAAGAAAAGGCCTACTTTCCCGACACTTTCAATCACAGCTGACATTAGTGTTGCTGGAACAGACTCACTCACAAACCGCCTGTAGTTGCGGACACACCCTCAGCCAGATTTGGTTCACCGGACACCCAGGGTCGTTCACTTCTGCCAAGGATAATGGCGGGCCGGTAATGCAATGACGGCAGGCGGATGAAAACGTTGAAGGAATGTCTGGCGACGGTGAGCGACCCGCGCCGGGCACAAGGCAAGCGCTACGACCTTGTGCACGCACTGCTGTACTGCGTGCTGGCGGTGGCTTCCGGGGCGACGTCGTACCGCAAGATCCACCTGTTCATCGACACGCACTGGCAGCGGCTCAACGAGGCGTTCGGCAGCGCTTGGAGGCGCGCGCCGGCCTATACGGGGATTCGAAAGATCCTGCAGGGGCTCGATGCGGCAGAGCTGGAGCAGGCAATGCGTCTGATGGCCGAGGAGCAGCTGTGCGATGCACCCGAGGCGCCGGCGCAGCGTGCGCTCGTGGCGATGGACGGCAAGACGCTGCGCGGCAGCCTGGACCAGTTCGAGGATCGCAAGGCCGCTCAGGTGCTCAGCGCGCTGGCAGTCCATGAGCGCTTGGTGTTGGGGCACGTACTTATCGAGAGCAAAGGCAAGGACCACGAGATCCCTGCCGTGCAACGGCTCATCGAAGAACTGGACTTGGCCGGGTGCATCTTCACGTTGGACGCGCTACACCTGCAAAAAAACAGTTGACCAAGTAACAGCTGCTGGGGCGCACGTGCTGTGCCAGCTCAAGGCCAACCAGCCCCGACTGCATGACGCCATGCACAAACACGCGCAGCAACGCCCGGCCGCCAACTGCGCCTACGACTGCGATGTCGGGCAGCGCAACCGAATCGAGCAGCGCGAGGTGCGGGTGTGGGCACTGCCTCCGGGCAGCGGCGTTGAGCCCTGGCACGACCGCTTCCTTACTCTCATCGAGGTGCGGCGCACCACCGAAGTGTTCGATACCGCCAAGGCTCGCTTCGTCCCCCGCACCCAGACCCCGGCGTACTACCTCAGCACGCTCAGCAGCGCCGAGGTGACCGCCCCAGAGTTCGCCCGCCTCGTACGCAGACACTGGAGCATCGAGAACAGCCTGCATCATGTGCTCGACACCACCATGGCCGAGGACGCCAGCCGCATCCGCCGCAATCCCGGCGTCTTCGCCTGTCTACGCCAACTCGCGCTGAACCTGTTGCGCAGCAACGGCGAACGCAACATTGCCCAAGCCCTGTACCGCAATGCGCTCTCGCTCGACAAAGTGCTCAACTACGCAGGCATTTGGCAGAAGTAAACAGCCCTGACCGGACACCCAAGGCTCAAACGAGCCACAACTCGGAATATCGAGCAATGCCAATATTTCTTGATCACATTTGGGCAGGGCTGGCAAGCCATGTTGCCCAAGGTAACCCAGTTTTGAGACACGAGTCGAGGGGAAGACCGAGCTTTTGTACGATACAAGGCTGCAGCAACGGGCATCCTTCAAAGGACCATCAACATGGTGAATTATGAAGAAATATGGATCGACGGATTCAAGCGTGGGGAAGAACTTGTGAAAGACTGCCCACACGAAAAAGACTCCGAAGAATCCAGAATATGGCTTGCCGGCTGGCTTGAAGGTGCAGCAAAGAGGTCAGGCTCTCCATATAGCAAAACTCTGGAAGAAAAATTGCAAGGCATTGAACATCAGCCGTGAGTGTGTATTCAAGGCGAGTGAAATGCCAATTTTGTTGACTTATTCTCTACAGGGCAACCTCCAAGTTTGCGCAACACGCGTGCCGGACGACTCGTCAACGTCTGGCGACGCTTACGGCCGAATTTACCCTTTTTAGAAAATAGCTGGCTCTCTCATGCTCTGGGGCGCTGAAGACTCGGCCACCGTGCGCCATTCACCTTACGTTGGCGCTACTGGATATGGACGATCCGCCTACCCACTGCCTTCGATAATCAAAGCTCAGTCACCGGTTTATGGAGCAAGCGCCCGAAATTTTGTTTTTCGCTACGAGCAAACTCATGCACTGAACAACCTCAGCAATCCTGCTTTGCCGGGCGCAAGCACGACACGGTTGTCTCAGGCGTGCACGAGACGGGACGAATCATCGGCTTACAGCGCTATGACAGTGGGGGTCACAGCTTCATCTCCATGTCGATACCCGAGCCTGCCACCATGGGGCTGAGGCTCAGCCAGCAAGCGTGCCGCGGGCAGCAAAGTTCGCGCACACTGGTCACCAGATTCAAGCTGACATTCGCGTCGCAGCCCGGCACGGGCTGGAATGGCGAAGCAGATCAGGCCGGTAACTTCGCGCGGTCGCGCCATCGGCGTGAAGTCACGTTCGCCGGCTCAAAGGCATGCATCACGCTTGTGAGCTTCACCAACGCCTCCATGCGCGCGTTGCCTTCCGCAGCCTTGAGTGGGGCAGAACGCTTGGTGGGCCTATAAAGCGTGAAGGAAGCTACCACAGCGAGCAAGTCCTAAGAAAATGTGCAAGGAGCAAAGACGGTTCTTGGAAAATCTCAGCCACTGACAAAAGGATGAAAACATGGAATTCCGAGATCATTCCATAATTGAAAGCTGGCACGCTCATGTGTATTTCAATTCAGCCAGCCGATCCGAGGCCTGGGCACTGCGCGAGACGATTGAAGTTGAACTCGCGGGCCAAGTGGAACTCGGCCGCTTTCATGAAAAACCAGTGGGCCCGCACCCTATGTGGAGCTATCAGTTGGCGCTTTCGCCGACTCACTTTTCCCAGGTCATAAGCTGGCTAGCGTTGAACCACGGCACGTTAGACGTATTCGTGCATCCGAATACTGGCGATGAATTGCGTGATCATCGAGACTCTGCACTCTGGCTAGGCAAGTCCTATGATCTCAATCTGGCCGCTCTCGCCAGCTGACCGGTACTCAATACGGCTCACCCCATGCCAAAATCCAGGGCAAGTAATCTCACTGCCTTGAGCTTGCACTTCAGCTTCTAATGGCCGCCTAGGCAGCTGATTGGATAAATTTTTTTGGTGGGCACATCGTATGAACGCCCTTGCTGCTGGCTATTTTTCTACAGCTGCGCCATCGTGGGGTGCAAATCGAGTATTGAAGCGAACCGCTCCGGCCGGACGCTCCACTCTCCCCGTAGTCTGCGGCGTGTACGCTGCGGCACGGGTCGGCGGATCTAGTCGCCGACGAAAGGACGACATGATCACGCCGTATGGCTTCTGACGCATCTTTCCCGTAGGGCGCGGCGAGATGAAGGACCTCCGAGCACAGTGGGCGCTCGAGGAGCTGGGTTTGCCGTATCAGGTCCACGCGCTCGACCACATCGGCGGCGAGCTCGACAGCGAGGCCTGCCGTCGGATCAGTCCCTTCCGCCAAGTACCGGTCATCGACGATGACGGCTTCATCGTGGCCGAGTCGGCCGCCGTGGTGCTCTACTTGGCCAAGGAGGCCGGCAAGCTCATTCCGAGCGACTTCCAGGGCTGCACCCGCGTCGTCCAATGGTGCTTCGCCGCGGTCAGCACGGTCGAGCCGACCCTCGCGTGCATCGACCTCATCGGGATGTTCGACAGCGGCAAGACCGCCCACAAGCTCGACGCGGAAGTGCGCAGAATAGCCGCACGCCCTGTGAGTCCCGCTCCCGCCTCACCGGAAAGACCGGGAACTCAAGAAGCAGTCCCATGCGCGCGGTGATCTACACCCACACCGGGCCTGCACGTGACGTGCTGCAAGTGCACTTGGACTTCTCGGGCAACAATCCGTCCGACGTGAAGACCCGTGCTGTCACGCCGGGCGGATTCCCTCTGCCTGGACATCGAAGCCCTGGCGGTACATCCCGGCTCGTGAGCGGACGTACGCCATGAGCAGCCGGATGCCAGAGTCCAGCAACCCATCCGCGAGATCCAGCACGGCCGCGCGCGCGATGCGGCTGTTCGCCTTTGCCGCGCTCTACCTGCTCGCGGCCTGGGGAGGGCAAGCGCTCTTCATCGCGCCCGACCTGGGCGCCGCGCTGTGGCCGCCCAGTGGCATCTTCCTGGCGGCACTGCTGCTGACGGCCCGCAAGGAGTGGCCGCTGTTCATCGGGGTGGGCCTGTGCGCCGACCTCATCGCCAGCACGGCCCTGTTCGGCTTTCCGGCCAGCGTCGCGGTGGCCATTGCCACGGGCAACACGCTCGAAGCGACTGCAGGCGCGTACCTGCTGCATCGCTGGGCCGGTGGCCGCTTTCACCTGGACGGCGTGGCTTCCGTGCTGGCTTTCGTGCTGTTCTCTGCCCTGGCCAGCCCGCTGCTGAGCACCGTCGTCGGTGGCACGGCGATGAGCATCCATACCGGGGAGCCGCTGCTGACTTCGTGGAAGCTGTGGTGGACGGGCGATTCGGCCGGGGTGCTGATCTTCGCGCCCTTGCTGCTGGCGCTGGCGGGTGGGAGCGACGAGAGCGACAGGCCGCCCGCCGGCTGGGGCGAACTGCTTCTCATGCTGGGCACGCTGCTGCTGATCGGGCACTTGGTGCTGGCCCAGCCATATCCCACGATCTTCATCGTCCTGCCCGTGTTGATCTGGGGGGCGCTGCGCGGGGAGCATCGATGCATTGCGCTGGCCAGCGCCATCCTGATGCTGCAGGTCGTGCTCTACACGCAGTTCGGGCTGAGCCCGTTCGCAGCCGACTTCACTCTGGGAGAGCGCCAGTTCCTGGCGCAGTCCTTCATCATGGCCTCGGCGTTGACCGGGCTGGTGTTGGCTGGCCAGGCCTGCCAGCGCCGGCGCTCGGCGCTGGAACTGGTCGCCGCGCGGCAGGCCGCGGAAAGCGCCCTTGCCGCCGCCGAGGCCGCGCGCGCCAGTGCCGAGCACGCCAACCGGGTGAAGTCGCAGTTCCTGGCCAACATGAGCCACGAGTTCCACACCCCGCTGAACGCCGTGATTGGCTTGGGCCACCTGATGGCGCAGATGGATCTGCCGCGCAAGGCTGGCGAGTACGCGGCCCATATCCAGCAGGCCGGACACCATCTGCTGGCGCTGACCACCGACGTGCTTGACCTCTCCCGCATCGAGTCCGGCGCCATGCGCCTGGAGCAGGTGCCGTTCAACGTTGTGGCGCTGCTGGACGAAGTGTGCGCGCTGGTGCGGCCACAGGCCGAGGCCAAGGGCTTGGCGCTGCACCTGGAGCCGGCACCGACGCTGCCGGCGATGCTCGTGGGCGATCCGCTGCGGCTGAAGCAGGTGCTGCTGAACCTGCTGAGCAACGCCGTGAAGTTCACGCACACCGGCAGCGTGGGGCTGCATACGCGCGAACTCGGCCAGGCAGCGGGCCGCATCACGCTTCGCATGGACGTGACCGACACCGGCATTGGCATCGCGCCGGAACAGCAGCAGCACGTCTTCGAGGATTTCATCCAGGCCGATGCCTCCACCACGCGCCGGTACGGCGGGTCGGGCCTGGGGCTGTCGATCACGCGCCGGCTTGTCGCGATGATGGGCGGCGAGATCAGCCTCGACAGCAACGTGGGCCAGGGCAGCACCTTCAGCATCACGGTACCCATGGCCCTTGACTTGGACACCAGTCCGGACGTTCCCGTGTAGTTGGAATCGTGTTCGAACCGGCTTGCGCCCAACACCAGCGCTGCGACTTGGAGGGCATCGGCAGCAGCTCTGGCGGGTCTTGCAAATCTGTGAGCCATGGTGGCATCCGCCGCCGCCCACCCTGCATTGACTCACCCGGTTTGCCACCGGGCGGGTTCCTGTCTGCTTGCTTGCCTCACGTAGCTCGCCTCCGGTCGGAAGGTTCGGTCGGCGTAGTGGAACGTGACCAGGCGAGTCAGCATGGCGACACGCAAGGAATGGGTCGAGACGGTAGGCACATGGTATCGGGCCAGCACCATCGAAGAGCGCAGCGCGATCCTGGATGAGTTCGTAGCCATCACGGGCTACCCCGTAAGCACGCAATCCGGCTGCTGTCCAAGCCTGCCGCGCCGCCTCGGAAGCGGCGGGCACGGACGCGGTATGGCGCCGCGCTACGCGAGGCACTGTGCGTCCTGTGGGAGGTGTCGGACCCGTCTGGCGCCAGCTCATCGAGGGCTACGGCATGCAGCTGCGCATCGAAGAGCTCCGTGGCCGAGGGACGCATCGTGGCCGCCAGGTACACCGAAACGGGCACCATCACCAAGCCGGCCTCGGGCATGAGCCCACTGGCAAGTCCTACGAGCTGGTCGCCATGGAGTTCTTCGAGATCGAGGGCGGCAAGTTTTTCTCTAAGGCCGTCGTCATCCGCTACGTGGAGGCGTTCAACCGTGGAGACCTGCAGGCACTGCGTGGCCTGCTGGCCGACGATGCGCAGATCCAGGGCGTCATGGGCCACGGCCTGTTCGAGCGGATCGAGCCCGTCTGGCGCCAGCTCATCGAGGGCTACGGCATGCAGCTGCGCATCGAGGAGCTCGTGGCCGAGGGACGCATCGTGGCCGCCAGGTACACCGAAACCGGCACCTTCACCAGGCCGGCCTTCGGGCATGAGCCCACTGGCAAGTCCTACGAGCTGGTCGCCATGGAGTTCTTCGAGATCGAGGGCGGCAAGATCAAGCGCCGCTGGGGTGCGCGGGACTCGGCCTCGCAACTGCGGCAGCTCGGCGTGACCGCTTCCTGAGAGCGCGGCATCGGTCCAACACAGCTGACGACGCCCGTGAAGGCGGCGCAGTGGCCATGGGCCGCGCAGCCGCTTCCCGCTGCTTCAGCTGCGGTTGCACACCACCTTGGTAATGCCGCCGCCCACGGTGCCCGGCCCCGCCGTCATCCAGTCGCCGAACAGCTTGTGGTATCGAGCGGTACGCACCGTCACTGCTGCAAGACGCGGGTGAAGCGTTGATCAAAACCAGGGCTGGTTGAGCGTGGGAGCGGCTGAGTACCCGGCTGTAGCGTGTCGGTAGAGGCCGGAATTCATCGGGGATGCCCGCCTATAATTGAAAAATGCGTGTATGGCTGGCATTTCTACTTTGCCTCGCGATCCCACTCCAGGGGTTTGCGAACATGCACGCCTTCGCATCGGAGCCTTGCCCGATGGAGCAGTCGGTACCCCAAGCCATGTCCGTCATGGCAGACATGGCCCACGACTGCTGCAACGACGCCGACACGGCGGCCAAGACAGGCCATGCTTGCAAAAGCGGGCAGGAATGCAATCTGACCCAGGCCTGCATGGCGCTTCCTATGCTTTTCAGCGCCGGACTGCCCGCTGCCGCCTACGCGGTGCCGCCACCCCAGGACCGTCTCTGGTCCTTTGATCCCTCGAGCGTCTGGCGACCGCCAACGCTGAGCTGACTCCCGCCTTCATGCGCCGCTGCACCCGCACGAGCCGGGTGCGTGCGTCATCGCGTGCGCGCTGCTGCCTTCACGCAGCCGTACGGCTACCAACCGGAGTCAGCTCTTGGAGCACTTCCCTGTTGGGGCGCCCGGCCGGGCGCCCTGCGAACCCCTGCGTTCGCCGCATGCCGCTGCCCTGCCCAAGCTGGCAGCGGTATGCCTGGCTGCCGCCTTCCTGGGCAGCGCCGCAGCCCAGACCGCGCCCCCCGGGCCACTGACACTGGAGCGGGCCCTGCACGCTGCCCAGGAGCGTTCCCAGGCGCTCGTGGCCCAGGACGCCGCCGCCGCGGCTGCCCGTGACATGGGCGTGGCAGCCCGCCAGCTGCCCGACCCGATGCTCAGCGTCAACGTCACCAACTTGCCTGTCGACGGGCCTGACCGCTTCAGCCTCACCCGGGACTTCATGACCATGCGCAGCATTGGGGTGATGCAGACCATTTCTGCCCGGGACAAGCGCCAAGCACGGGCAGAGCGCTATGAGCGCGAGGCCGACGTGGCCCGCGAGGCCCGGGCGCTGCAGCTCACGGAGTTGCGACGCGCCACCGCGCAGGCGTGGCTTGAGCGCTGCTACCGGCAGCGGATGGTCGAGTTGCTGCAGACGCAGCGCGACGAGGCGCGGCTGCAGATCGAGGCCGCCGATGCAGCCTACCGCGCAGGCCGTGGCCCGCAGGCCGACGTCTTCATGGCGCGCTCGGCCGTCGCGCAGATCGAGGACCGCCTCCAGCAGGCCGAGTCGGCCGTGGCCAACGCGACGGCGGATCTTGCGCGCTGGGTTGGCGCCGACTTGGCGCGCCAGCCGCTGGCGGGCAGCCCGGCCATCATGCGGCTGCAACTGCAGGACCACGCGCTGGAGGGCGCACTCGAAAGCCACCCCGAGCTGGCCGTGATGGCGGCAAAGGAGGCCGTGGCCCGGGCCCAGGCCGAGATGGCACGCCAGGACAAGCGGCCGGACTGGAACGTGGAGCTGATGTACAGCCAGCGCGGTCCGGCCTATTCCAACATGGTGTCGCTGGGCGTCTCGGTGCCCCTGCTGTGGAACCAGAAGAACCTGCAGGAGCGCGAAGTGGCGGCCCGGCTGGCCATGGTCGAGCAGATGCGTGCCGAGCGCGAGGAGATGCGCCGAGCGCACCTCGCCGAGGTGCGCCGCTGGCAGCAGAGCTGGCGCAGCAACCTGCAGCGGCTGGCGTTGTACGACGCGAGCCTGATGCTCCTGGCCGCCGAGCGCACGCGCGCGGCGTTGGCGGCGTACCGCGGCGGCACCGGACCGCTGGCTGCCGTGCTGGACGCTCGCCGCATGGACATCGACACCCGCATGGAGCGGCTGAACCTGGAGATGGACACCGCCGCGCTGTGGGCGCGGCTGGAGTACCTGCTGCCGCCCGGACACCAGCACGCCGCCACCCCTGCCACGGACCGCAGCCCGGAGCAATGAAGATGAGAACCAAGAAGATCGTCGCCGCGTTGCTGGCTGCCGGTGCGCTCGCTGCAACCGGCTTCGGCCTCTACAGCTGGGGCCTGCGCCGCGGCATGGAAATGAGCCCCGCCGCCCCGGCCCCGTCTGGTTTTGCGACCGGTGCCGCCACCGGCGTGGACCCCTCCAGCTGGAGCGTGCCGCAGGGCGAGGAAGCGACCCGGCGCCACGTCAAGGACCGCCTGAAGGCCGGGGACGTGGACCCGGTGACAGGCCGCAAGATCCTCTACTACCACGACCCCATGGTGCCGGGGAAGAAGTTCGACGCGCCGGGCAAGTCTCCCTTCATGGACATGATGCTGGTGCCCGCCTATGCGGGCAGTGAAGGTGCCGACGCCAGCAGCATCACGGTGAGCCCGCGCATTCAGCAGAACCTGGGCTTGCGTACCGCGCCCGTGGTCGAGGCCGTTGTGGCGCCCCAGGTCTCGGCCGTGGGCTCGATCGACTACAACGAGCGTGACCAGGCGGTTGTCCAGGCACGGGCCATGGGCTACGTGGAGAAGCTGCATGTGCGGGCCACGCTGGACCGTATTGCCAGGGGGCAGCCGCTGGCCGAGCTCTACATTCCTGACTGGGTGGCGGCCCAGGAGGAATACCTGTCGGTGCGCCGCATGCAGGGCACTGACTTGGCGCCGCTGGTGGAGGGTGCACGGCAGCGCATGCGCCTGGCCGGCATGGAAGAGGCGCAGATCCGCCTGGTGGAAGCCAGCGGTCGGGTGCAGCCGCGCGTTACGGTCAGTGCGCCGCTCAGCGGCGTCGTGGCCGAGCTCATGGTGCGTGAAGGCATGACCGTGATGCCGGGCATGACGCTGGCGCGCATCCAGGGCGTGTCCACGGTCTGGGCCCAGGCCGAGGTGCCGGAGAGCCAGGCGGCGCTGTTGCGTCCCGGGACTCCGGTGCGGGCCAGCAGCCCCGCGGTACCGGGCAAGACCTTCGAGGGGCGCGTGCAGGCGCTGCTGCCGCAGGTCAGTGCCGATACCCGCACCCTCAAGGCCCGCATGGAGTTGCCCAACCCCGGCGGGCAACTGGTGCCGGGCATGTTCGTGCGCATGGAGCTCATCGGCGGCCAGCCGGGCAAGTCGCTGGCCGTGCCGTCGGAGGCGGTGATCCAGACCGGCCGCCGCGCCGTGGTGATGCTGGCTGAAGAGGGCGGCAGCTTCAGACCCGTGGAGGTCGAAACCGGCCGCGAGGCAGGAGGCCAGACCGAGATCCGGCGTGGCTTACAGGCGGGGCAGCGTGTGGTCCTGTCGGGTCAATTCCTGATCGACTCGGAAGCCAGCCTGCGCGGGCTGGAAACGCGGCTCAACAGCGAGCCGGCTGCCGCCGCGGTCGCGGTTCCAGCCGATACGCACCGCACCAACGCGCAGGTCGAGGCGGTCCAGGGCGGCATGGTGACGCTTACCCATCCGCCGATCCCGAGCCTGAAGTGGCCGGCCATGACCATGGATTTCCAGCTGCCCCCCGGAAAGCCAGCCGCGGGCTTGGCCCCTGGCGCACGGGTGGAGATCGAGTTCCGGATGCGCAGCGAGGGCGCGCCGCAGATCACCTCGATCCGCCCACTGGCCAGCGCAGCAGCTGCAGGAGCTCGCCCATGATTGCCGCGCTGATCCGCTGGTCGATTGCCAACCGCTTCCTGGTGCTGCTGACCACGCTGATGCTCTCGGCCTGGGGCGTGGTGGCCACGCTGCGCATGCCGCTGGACGCGCTGCCCGATCTCTCCGACGTGCAGGTGATCGTGCGCACGAGCTACCCGGGCCAGGCGCCACGCATCGTCGAGAACCAAGTGACCTACCCGCTGACGACGACCATGTTGTCAGTACCCGGCGCCAAGGCAGTGCGGGGCTTCTCCTTCTTCGGCGACAGCTACGTCTACGTGCTGTTTGAGGATGACACCGACCTGTACTGGGCGCGCTCGCGCGTGCTGGAGTACCTGAACCAGGTGCAGGGCCGGCTGCCACCCACGGCCAAGCCCTCGATCGGGCCGGACGCCACCGGCGTGGGCTGGATCTACCAGTACGCGCTCGTGGACCGTGGCGGCACGCAGGACCTGGCACGGCTGCGCGCGCTGCAGGACTGGTTCCTGAAGTACGAGCTCAAGACCGTGCCCAATGTGGCCGAGGTCGCCACCGTCGGCGGCATGGTGCGCCAGTACCAGGTGGTGCTCGACCCCGACAAGCTCGCGGCCTACCGCATCCCGCATGGCCGCGTCATCGAGGCCATCCGGCGCGCCAACCAGGAGGCGGGCGGCTCGGTGCTGGAGATGGGCGAGGCGGAGTACATGGTGCGCGCCAGCGGCTACCTGCAGACGCTCGACGATTTCCGCGCGATCCCGCTGCTGACTTCCGAAGCGGGCGTGCCGGTGCACCTGGGTGACGTCGCGCGCGTGCAGCTCGGCCCCGAAATGCGCCGCGGCATCGGCGAGCTCGATGGCGAGGGCGAGGCCGTCGGCGGCGTGATCGTGATGCGCTCGGGCAAGAACGCCCTGGACACCATTCGGGCCGTCAAGGCCAAGCTCGGCCAGCTGCAGCAGAGCCTGCCCAGGGGTGTGGAGATCGTGCCGGTGTACGACCGCTCCGGCCTCATCGAGCGCGCGGTGGAGAACCTCAGCCACAAACTGATCGAGGAGTTCATCGTCGTCGCACTGGTGTGCGCTGCGTTCCTCTTCCATCTGCGCTCGGCGCTGGTGGCCATCGTCTCGCTGCCGCTGGGCGTGCTGATGTCCTTCATCGTCATGCACTACCAGGGCGTCAACGCCAACGTGATGTCGCTGGGCGGCATCGCCATCGCCATCGGCGCGATGGTCGATGCGGCGGTGGTGATGATCGAGAACGCACACAAGCACCTGGAGCAGTGGGCGCACGAGCACCCGGGACACGTTCTCGATGGCCCGGGACGTTGGCGCGTCATCGGCGAGGCGGCCACCGAGGTGGGCCCGGCGCTGTTCTTCTCGCTGCTGATCATCACGCTGAGCTTCATCCCGGTTTTCACCCTGGAGGCGCAGGAGGGACGGCTGTTCTCGCCACTCGCGTTCACCAAGACCTACGCGATGGCGGCGGCAGCCGGCCTGGCGGTGACGCTGGTCCCGGTGCTCATGGGCTACTTGATCCGTGGCCGTATCCCGCACGAGCAGTCCAACCCGCTCAACCGCGCTCTCATTGCCGCATACCGACCGCTACTTGACGGCGTGCTGCGCTGGCCCAAGGCCACGTTGGGCGCGGCCGCACTGCTGCTGGTGGCCAGCTTGTGGCCGCTGCAGCACATCGGCACGGAGTTCATGCCGCCACTCGACGAGGGCGACTTGCTCTACATGCCCACGGCGTTGCCGGGGCTGTCAGCCGCCAAGGCCGCCGAACTGCTGCAGCAGACCAACCGGCTGATCAAGACGGTGCCCGAGGTCCAGAGCGTCTACGGCAAGGCCGGCCGCGCGGAAAGCGCCACCGACCCCGCGCCACTGGAGATGTTCGAGACCACGATCCAGTTCAAGCCGCGCGAGCAGTGGCGTGCGGGCATGACGCCGGACCAGCTGGTGCAGGAGCTCGACCGCATCGTGCGGGTGCCGGGCCTGTCCAACATCTGGGTGCCGCCTATTCGCAACCGCTTGGACATGCTGGCCACGGGCATCAAGAGCCCGGTGGGAGTGAAAGTCGCGGGTCAGGACCTGGCCACCATCGACCGCCTCAGCGGCGAGATCGAGCGCGTGCTCAAGGGCGTGCCCGGGGTCAGCAGTGCACTGGCCGAACGGCTCACCGGCGGGCGCTACGTGGACGTGGACATCGACCGCGCCGCGGCCGCACGCTACGGGCTCAACGTCGCCGACGTGCAGTCCGTGGTCGCGGGCGCCGTGGGCGGCGAGAACGTCACCGAGACCGTTGAAGGACTGCAGCGCTTCCCGGTGAACGTGCGCTACCCGCGCGAGATCCGCGATTCGCTCTCGGCCCTGCGCCAACTGCCCGTTGTCACCGAGCGCGGCCAGCGCCTGGTGCTCTCGGACGTCGCGCGCATCAGCATCAGCGACGGCCCGCCCATGCTGCGCAGCGAGAACGCCCGGCTGGCCGCCTTCGTCTACGTGGACATCCGCGGTCTCGACCTGCGCTCGGCGGTGCAGGAGATGCAGCGTGCGGTGGCGCAGCAGGTGCAACTACCCGCGGGCTACTCGGTGTCGTGGTCCGGGCAGTTCGAATACCTGGAGCGCGCCACCGAAAAGCTCAAGGTGGCCGTGCCGTTTACGTTGCTGATCATCCTCGTGCTGCTGTACCTGACCTTCAGGCGCATGGAGGAGGCGGTATTGATCATGGCCACCCTGCCATTCGCGCTGGTGGGCGGCATCTGGCTGCTGTGGCTGCTGGGCTACAACCTTTCGGTAGCCGGCGCCGTGGGCTTCATCGCGCTGGCCGGCGTTTCGGCCGAGTTCGGCGTGATCATGCTGCTGTACCTGAAGAACGCCTGGGACTACCGGCTGGAGCACGGACAGCGCAGCGAGGCTGCCCTGCTCGACGCCATCCGCGAGGGCGCCGTGCTGCGCGTGCGACCCAAGGCCATGACCGTGGCCGTGATCCTGGCGGGGTTGTTTCCAATCATGTGGGGCAGCGGCACGGGCAGCGAGGTCATGCAGCGCATCGCAGCCCCTATGGTGGGCGGAATGATCACGGCGCCGCTGCTGTCCATGTTCGTGATCCCGGCGGCCTACCTGCTGATGCGGCGACCCAGGCAGCAGCGTGCCCCTGGCTTGGCACGCTGGCGCCTTCGCGGTGAACCGGGTACGCCTGGGCCAACCCAAACCGGCCGGTAAGTGCCGGCCACACCACTCCTGAACCAAGGAGAGCTGACCATGCAAACGAAACTGCATCTCACCTGGATCGGCGCCCTGGCACTGGCCGTGGCAGCGATGACGCATGCCGCGGAGCCGAGACCCGCTTTGCCCTCGCAGGCCACGGCGCCGGCCGCGCACCTGGCCGTTGGCCAGGTCGTCGACTTCGACAGCCAGCAGCGGCTGCTCACGGTGGCCCACCAGGACATCCCCAGCCTGGGCATGCCAGCCATGACGATGGACTTCCCGGTGCACGCTTCGGTTGATGCTGTGGGCATCAGCGCCGGCAAGACCGTGGCCCTTGTCCTGGCCCCAATAGAAGGCAAGCTGACTGTCACCTCGCTGCAGGCGGTTGGCCAGGACCACGGCGCTGCCGCACCCACGACAAGCGCTTCCGCCATGCCTGGCCACCCGATGGATCCGGGTGCCGGCATGGCCATGATGGCCCAGTGCCACGACATGATGCGCGGCCGGTAAGTCCGTGCTCGTGGCCGGTGGCCGTGCGAAGCGCTCACCGGTCTATTCCAATTTTTGTCTCGAACTCAACGGAGAGATTCACCATGAAGAAGTTCACCGCGGCCGCTACGGTGCTGACCCTTGCTCTTGGCCACGCGGCCGTGTTCGCCCAATCCAACATGGACGGCATGAAAGGCATGCCGATGGACAAGATGGCTGCTGACGCCAAAAGCACCGTTCACAAGGCCCAAGGCACGGTCAAGAAGGTCGATGCCAAGGCCGGTGTCGTTACCCTGGCGCACGGCCCGGTGCCCAGCCTGCACTGGCCATCGATGACCATGGGCTTCAAGGTCACCGATCAGTCGCTGCTGAGCAAGCTGGCCGAAGGGCAGTCGGTGGAGTTCGAATTCATGCAAACAGGTAAAGGCTACGTGGTCACGTCCGTCAAGTAACGTGCGCATTGCGAGGCTGCCCAAAGCGCTGCATCACCAGCAGGAAAGCGCGCTTTCTCAACTCCATTGACACTAGACCGCATCCTTGACGCCGGCCGCGGCGAGCCTCGCGTCTTCTACAGCATCAAGGTGCCGCTACGCGCGGACGACGGCAGCATCACCGGGATGCTGGTCACCGCGCGCGACATCACAGAGCCCAAGGCGGCCGAGGCGCGGCTCGCGCAGCTCAACGCCACGCTGGAGCAGCAGGTACAGCAACGCACCGTGCAGCTTCGGCGGGTAAGCCGCGCGCGAGCGTGCCATCGCGAGCAGCGCAGGCAACGCCATCGTCACCACCGACCTCTGCGGCCTCATCACCTCCATCAACCCGGCGGCCGAGACGCTGTTGCGCACCACGGCGCAGCAGGCCGTGGGCCGCTCGGTGTGGGACTTCCACCACCCCGACGAACTCGACACGCGAGGGCAGGAGCTGGTGCAGCCGGTGCCGGAGTTTGCCCGGGCGCTACCGCCGGCGCTGCGGCAGGCCCTGGCAAGCAGCGGCACACCCTCAGGCGAGGCCGCACGGCGCACCGAATGAACCTACGTGCGCGCCGACTGGACACGTTTAGCGGGGCTGTTGACTGTGAGGCTGCTGCGCGATGCGCGGGACGACGTCATCGGGTTCCTGGCCATGATCGCCGGCCTCACCGAGCGCCGTCGCATGGAGGACGAGCGGCGCCAGCGCAGCGCCCAAGCCGAAGCCGCCAGCCGGCCGATGGCCACGTTTCTGGCCCACATGAGCCACGAGCTGCGCACGCCGCTCAACGCCGTCCGTGGGCTGAGCCACTTGCTGGTGCAGATGAACCTGCCCGAGCGCGCCCACGACTTCGTGCGCCACGTCGAGCAGGCCGGCGAGCAACTGCTGGTGTTGGTGAGCGACGTGCTGGACCTCTCGCGCATCGAGGCCGGCGAGATATATCCGGAGCACGCGCCGTTTGCGCTTGGTCGATGTGCTAGAGGCGGCGTGCGCGCTGGTGCGCCCCAAGGCTGATGCCAAGGGGTTAAGCCTGCGGCTAGACGTCCTGGCCGGGCCGCCGGCACAGCTGCTTGGCGGTGCCTCGCACCTGAGGCAGGTGCTCGTCCACCTGCTGGGCAACGCCGTGAAGTTCACCGAAGAGGGTCGTGTGGGCTTGAGCGTGCGGCAGCTCGTCGCTGAAGGCACACGCTTCACGCTGTGGCTGGACGTGGCCGACACCGGCATCACACCCGAGGCGCAGTCGGGCATCTTCGATGCCGTTCACCCAGGCTGACAGCTCCACCACGCGGCGCTTCGGCGGCACGGGGCTGGGCCTGTCCATCGTGCGCAGCCTGGTGGACATGATGGGCGGGCAGCTCGAACTGCAAAGCCAGCCCGGCAAGAGCAGCGCGTTCAGCGTGACGCTGACGCTGGAGTTGCCCCAGCCCTGACTCACCCGGCGCTGCCGAGTGCGCACTGGCGGTGCTCGACCCGAAAAAAGCTTTCCACGGCGGCGCAGGTTCAGCGACGTGGCAGCACCGTGCCGGTGTGGCGCGGACAGCGCTGGTCCGTGTCCTTGCTGATCGGGTGTCGAAGCCCGGACGCGGTCCCCGGGCTCTTTTCGCGCCGCCCCTCGCAATCCGTGATACAGGTCACAATTGCTGCACTGCAACATTAAACAAGCATCCTAAACATGAACGCCTTCGTCACCCAGGTTCAAGAAGCTGCTCAGGACTGGATCCACTTCAGCACCGAGTTCGTCCAGCGGCAGGCTCAGGTCTTTCGGACGCCGCTGAATGCCACTGCCGTGCCCGACGCCAAGAGCGTTGCAGCGGGCTTCGTCAAGGCCGCGGAGCAGGTCGACGAACTTGTGGTGAAGGCTGTCAAGCTGGCCGACGCCCATGGACGGAAGCTGCTCGATGCCGCCATGGCCCAAAGTCCGGGCCAGAGTTCGGCCAAGAATGCTCTGGCGCCGTTCACCATCAGCGCCAAGAACGCCTCCCAAGCCGTTGTGACCGTGGTCGAGCAAGTCGCCGCGACCAGGAAGTCCCTGTACCGCGCCCAGGTGCCGGCAACGTAAGCAGCGCCGCTGCTGACGACCATGGAGCCGCGTCAGCGGCCTTTTTTCATATGGCTACGGCTACTGGCTCCAGCTCAGCACAGCCCTCCTCTGATGCCTGCACTTGTTCCCCCAAACCAGATTGGTGTCCGGCTCCGTGATCGGGACATCGCGGTAGGTCAGTCCGTCTGTCTTGAGAGCGCCTTGGTACCAGCCATCCTGCCAAGCATCGATATTTGTTGAGCCGTGCGGGTATGGACATACTCCGGCTATGTCCGAGAGCGCTTGTCCATGAGCAAAGCCATCGCTCCATATCTCTCGTTCGCTCTGCTTGATGGTTTTCATGGTGCGGATCCTGTGGGATTGCCCCTCTTGCCCATAGCAGCAGCTCAGCAAATCTGGGACCAACGTGCCTGACCCTGCCACGGTCAGTGTTAAGGATTGGCGACGGCAGGCGTTCGATGTGCTGAAGAGCCACGACCCGATGCGGTAGTCGCTGGGTGCCAGCCCTAAGGAGGTACGCAATGAAGCCACCGAAGCAGGTCGAGTGGACCGTGAACGGCCTGGAACATGTGATCGTCAGTGCAGACGCCGATATGTCAGGGGAGGACCTGCGCGCGGCCCTGCGCGTGGATGGCTGTGTCCTAGCCGACATTGAGTTCCCCCTGCCCAAGGGCTCACCGTCCAAACGTCGCGCTCCAGGCTTGGCCTACGTGCACGGGGGCGTCCTGGTCGTGCAGCCGCGATATCACGT
>NZ_AUMO01000082.1 GCF_000430725.1 Azohydromonas australica DSM 1124 | reverse complement strand
CACAAAATGACCTGCGCGAAGCGGGTCGGCAGAGCAGACATGGTCTTCTCCCTTGGCCGGGGAAAGAAGTCAGTCTACGAGCCGGGCCGCTTCGCCTTTGCAGCGCGGGAATGGCCAAAGTCCAGCTTAGAAGCCCACTGCCGCGCCGTCGCGGCGCGGATCGCTGGCGGCGACATAGCCGTCGCAACCGGGCTCACCCAGGCGCCAGATGAACTGGCCGGCACCGAAGTCCTGGTAGCTGTCCACCAGCACTTCGATGCGGTGGCCGCGCGCCTGCAAGCCTGTCACGGTGCTCACCGGCATTGCGGACTCGATGTTTAGCGAAAGGCCCGAATGGATGCGCCAGCGCGGCGCGTCGCACGCTGCCTGCGGGTTCTGGCCGTGGTCGAGCATGCGCACCAGGGTCTGCAGCTGGCCCTGCGGCTGCATGTTGGCGCCCATGACGCCGAAGCTCATCACCGGCTCGCCGCCGCGGGTGAGGAAGCCGGGAATGATGGTGTGGAAGGGCCGCTTGCCCGGCGCCACCACGTTGGGGCTGGCCGCGTCGAGGCTGAAGGCGTGGCCGCGGTTCTGCAGGCTCAAGCCCCACTGCGGCAGCACCACGCCGGAGCCGAAGCCCAGGTAGTTGCTCTGGATGAAGCTCACCATCATTCCCTGCTCGTCCGCGGCCGTGAGATAGATGGTGCCGCCGCGCATCGGCTCGCCGTGGCCGAAGTCCTGTGCGCGCTGCGGGTCGATGAGCCGGGCGCGCGCGGCCAGGTAGTCCGGGTCGAGCAGGTGCCCGGCCGTGCACTCCATGCAGCCGGGCTCGGCCACGTAGCGGTAGACGTCGGCGAAGGCCAGCTTCATGGCCTCGATCTGCAGGTGCTGCGCCTCGGCGCTGTCCGGGCCCAGCGCGCGCAGATCGAAGTGCTGCACGATGCCCAGCGCCATCAGCGCCGCCAGGCCCTGCCCGTTGGGCGGGATCTGGTGCAGCCGCCAGCCGCGGTAGTCCTGCCCCACCGGCTGCACCCACTCGGGCGCGTAGCCCGCGAGGTCCTCAAGCGTGAGCGCGGCCCCGGCTGCCCTCGCCTCGGCCGCCAGCGCCTGCCCGATCTCGCCGCCGTAGAGCGCCTGCCCGCCCGTGGCGGCGATGGCGCGCAGCGCGCGCGCAGCGCCCGGCATGGCAAAGCGCTCCCCCACGTGCGGCGCCCTGCCCCAAGGCAGGAAGGCAGCGGCAAAGCCCGGCTGCGAGGCGATCTCGGGCAACGCCGCAGCAGCGGCCCACTTCTGCTGCACCACCACCGGCACGGCGTAGCCGCGCTCGGCCACGTCGATCGCCGGCGCCAGCACCCGCGCCAGCGGCAGCCGGCCGAAGCGCTGCGACAGCGCGGCCCAGGCCGAGACGGCGCCGGGTACGGTGACGCTGTCCCAGCCGCGCCGCGGCGGCGTGGCCGCCCCGGCGCCGTAGCGGTCATGGAAATAGGCGGGTGTCCAAGCCGCCGGCGCGCGGCCCGAGGCGTTGAGGCCGTGCAGCTCGGTGCCGTCCCACAGGATGCAGAAGGCGTCCGAGCCCAGGCCGTTGCTGCAGGGCTCCAGCACCGTCATCGCCGCCGCGGCGGCGACGGCCGCGTCCACCGCGTTGCCCCCGGCGGCCAGCATGCGCAGCCCGGCCTGTGCGGCCAGCAGGTGCGAGGTGGCCACCACGTTGCGCGCGAACACCGGCAGGCGCGGCGTCGGGTAGGGATTGCGGTAGTCGAACATCGCGCGGCTCCTGGGTCGTGGCTGTACCGATTGTGGGCACCGCGCGTGCCTTCCCTTTCCGCGCCCGAGAAGAAAAAGGGCCGCACGCGGCGGCCCTTCGGGTTGGAGCAGGTCGCTGGACGTCAGTCCGCGTCCTGGAACGCCACCTCGCGCTTGTTCTTGATGGACGGCAGCATGACCACGATGATCATCAGCAGCGCCGCCAGCAGCAGCCCGGCCGAGAGCGGACGCGACATGAAGGTGGTCCAGTCGCCGCGCGACAGCAGCAGCGCGCGGCGCAGGTTCTCTTCCATCATCGGGCCCAGGATGAAGCCCAGCAGCAGCGGCGCGGGTTCGCAGCCGAGCTTGTAGAAGAGGTAGCCCACCACGCCAAAGATCGCAGCAAAGTAGACGTCGAAGTTGTTGTTGTTGAGCGTGTACAGGCCGATGGCGCAGAAGCTCATGATGGCCGGGAACAGGAAGCGGTAGGGCACCGTCAGCAGCTTGATCCAGATGCCGATGAGCGGCAGGTTCAGGATCACCAGCATCAGGTTGCCGATCCACATCGAGGCGATCAGGCCCCAGAACAGCTCGGGGTTGCTGGTCATGACCTGCGGGCCTGGCTGGATGCCCTTGATGGTCATGGCGCCCACCATCAGCGCCATCACGGCGTTGGGCGGGATGCCCAGCGTGAGCATCGGGATGAAGCTGGTCTGCGCACCGGCGTTGTTGGCGGCCTCGGGGCCGGCCACGCCGCGGATGTTGCCCTGGCCGAAAGGCACCTCGCCGGGACGGCCGCGGGTCTTCTTCTCCACCGTGTAGGCGGCGAACGAGGACAGCAGGGCGCCGCCGCCGGGCAGCACGCCCAAGATCGAGCCCAGCGCCGTGCCGCGCAGCACGGCCGGGAAGGCGTCCTTGAAGTCCTGCTTGGTCGGCCACAGGCCGCTCACGCTCTTGGTGAAGACCTCGCGGTGCTCGGCAGGGCGGCCCAGGTTGGAGATGATCTCGCCGAAGCCGAACACGCCCATGGCGATGGCCACGAAGTTGATGCCGTCGGTGAGCTCAGGGATGTCGAAGCTGTAGCGCGGCACGCCCGAGATCACGTCGGTGTTGATCTGGCCCAGCAGCAGGCCCAGCAGGATCATGGAGATGGCCTTGACCAGCGAGCCCGAGGCCAGCACCACCGCACCGATGAGGCCCAGCACCATCAGCGAGAAGTACTCGGCCGGGCCGAACTTGAAGGCCAGCTCGGTCAGCGGCGGCGCGAAGGCAGCGATGACGACAGTACCCACGCAACCGGCGAAGAACGAGCCCAGGCCGGCGGCGGCCAGCGCCGCGCCCGCGCGGCCCTTGCGCGCCATGGTGTAGCCGTCGATGGCCGTCACCACCGAGCTCGACTCGCCCGGCACGTTGATCAGGATGGCGGTGGTGGAGCCGCCGTACTGCGCGCCGTAGTAGATGCCCGCCAGCATGATCAGCGCCGGCGTGGCGTCCAGCGAGTAGATGCTGGGCAGCAGCATCGCGATGGTCGCCACCGGGCCCAGGCCCGGCAGCACGCCGATGAGCGTGCCCAGGATGGCACCGCCCAGCGCCCAGAGAAGGTTGCTGAAGGTGAAGGCGGTCTGGAAGCCCAGCGCCAGGTTGTCGAACAGTTCCATGCGATCAGCCTCCGGTGGCCGCGCCGAGTTCAGGCCACAGCGGGATGGTGAGATTCAGTCCGTAGATGAAGATGGCCCAGCTGCCCACGGTGAGGATCACCGCGTTGAGCAGCGCCTCCTTGAGCTTGAACTCGTCGCTGGCGCTGGCCGACATCAACACCAGCACGGGCAACGAGATGATCATGCCCAGGCGCGGCAGCAGGGCTCCGAACACCACGACGGAGCCGACGATGATCAGCAGTGGCTTCCAGGCGAAGGCGCCGATGGGGTCGCCGTCTTCGGTCTCGACGACCAACGAGTTGAACAGGACTACTCCACCGAGGATGGCCATCAGCAGGCCAAGGCCAAAGGGAAAGTAGCCCGGCCCCGGGCGGGCCGCTACGCCGAAGCTGTAGTTCGTCGCACCCCAGGCGAAGCCCAGGCCCACGGCGACGAACATCAGTCCAGACCAGAAGTCCTTCTGACTTTTTATCTTCACGGTTGTGTCTCCTGTACCGAAAGTTGGGCGGATTCTAGGAATCGCCCTCGGCGCTTTTGTGTGGATTCCACGTAAGCGCAAGCCCAGGAGACGAGGCCGCGACGGCCCCGGCGCGGCTCAGCCCGGCAGCCGCAGCGGCCGCACCAGCTTCAGCCACTTGGGCGCCGGCAGGCCGAAGCGTTCGCGGATGTGCTCGGCGCGGGCGATGAGCGTGTCGCGGTCGGGCACGACCACGCCGCGGGCGGCCACGACGATGGTGTTGCCCTCCTTGGTGGGCGCGAGGTTCCAGACCTGCTCCAGCCCGAAGGCGGCGGCGATGCGCGCGGCGCTCTGCTCGAAGCTCGCGTCGCGGCCGAAGAGGTTGACCGTCATGAGCCCGCCGTCGGCCAGCACGCCGCGGCAGCGGGCGTAGAAGTCCTCGTCGTCGAGCACCGGCGCGGCGGCCTCGTGGTCGTAGAGGTCCACATTGAGCACCTCCACCGTGCCCAGGTGCGCCGGGTCGGCCACCCAGCGCGCGGCATCCTCGTGCAGCACCGTCAGCCGTGCGTCGTCATCGGGCAGGTGGAACCACAGCTTGCAGGCGTCGATGACCGTGGCGTTGAGCTCCACGGCGGTGGTCTTCATCTTGAGCGCCTGGTGGCAGAAGCGGGTGATGGCGCCGGCGCCCAGGCCCAGCTGCACCGCCTGCCCCTGCGCCACTTCGGCGCTGGGACGCCACAGCATCCAGGCCATCATGCGCTGCACGTATTCGAGCTCGATCTGCTGCGGCTTGCGCACGCGCATCGCGCCCTGCACCCACTCCGTGCCCAGGTGCAGGTAACGCACGCCGGCGTACTCGGAAATGGTGGCGCCGGCCTGCGCCTGGCGCGCCGGGGTCTTCTTGCTGGCCATGTGGGGGATCTCGCTGCGCTTGTAGGGAAAGGGCCGGGAGTGTGCCTCGCCGGGCCGGGCCGGGCCGGGGCGCCGCGCTCAGGGCATCAGCGGCGCGAGCCGCGGCAGCGCGGCCCGGGCGTTGGCGGCGGTCACGGCCGCGGTCTCCTCGGCCGACCAGCCGCGCAGCCCGGCCAGCGCCAGCGCGATGCGCGGCAGCTCGGCCGGCTCGTTGCGAGCGCCGATGGCCGCACCTTCGGCGCGCTCGGCGGCCTTGCGATAAAGCCACTGCGGCGGGATGTCGGGCGCGTCGGTCTCCAGCACCAGCGCGTCGGCCGGCAGCTCGGCAGCCAGGCGCCGGATCTGCAGCGCACGCTCGAAGGTCATGGCGCCGCCAAAACCCAGCCTGAAGCCCAGGTCCAGGAAGGCGCGCGCCTGCTGCGCGCTGCCGTTGAAGGCGTGCGCGATGCCGCCGTTCACGCCGGCGCGGCGCAGGTGCATCAGCAGCCGGTCCACCGCGCGGCGGCTGTGCAGCAGCACCGGCAGCCCGTGCTCGCGCGCCAGCGCCAACTGCCCGGCCAGCACGTCCTCCTGCAGCGCGCGGTCCAGGCCGGGCACGAAGAAGTCCAGCCCGATCTCGCCTACCGCCACCAGGCGCGGGTCGCCGCGGTGCTGCCGTAACGCGTCCTGCAAGGACTGCAGCGCCTGCGCGCCGGCACCCTGCACATACATAGGATGGATGCCCAGCGCGTAGCCCAGCCCGTGGAACTGCGCCAGCGCGCGCACGGTTTCGAAGTTCGCCGGCGCCACCGCCGGGATCACGATTTGCTGGATGGAGGCATCGCGTGCGCGCTGCACCACCGCGTCGCGATCGGCTTCGAATTCGTCGGCATCCAGATGACAGTGGGTGTCAACCCACGGCAAAGCGGCGTAACCCATGCGTCCGATGATGCCTGAGCGAGGATCGTGCTACCGTGGGGCCGCATTGCTGCATAGAGCAGGGGGCGCAGATGAACGGGCGCAGGTCGAACCGGACACCGCTTTACAGCCACTCCAGCCGGGTGCGCCCGCCGGAGGTGGATCGGACTGAACCCGCGCCCGGCCAGCCGGCCGCTGCACCCCCAGGCCGAGCTTCCGCAGCCCCCGCCGCCGCGACTGCCGCCTCCCCACTCGCCTCCCCTCCCGGCTCTCCCGACACCTCCAAGACTTCGACGCCCAAGCGGCGCCGCGCCTTGGTGCTGCCAGCTTGGGGCTGGGCGCTGGCCGGCGCGCTGCTGCTGGGCGGCCCGGTGGTGCTGTGGGAGGCCTCGCGCCCGGCGGCGCAGGTGATCACGCAAAAGCACATCGACGCCGCGGTGCGCAAGGCGCTCGAAACCCAGCCGCTGCCCTCGCCCACCGCCAAGGCCTACGACAAGATCCGCGGCTCGGTGGTGCGCGTGGTGGGGCTGGACGACGACGGCCCGGCCGACGCCGCCGCCGGCAGCGGTCCGAACAACGGCGTGGCCAAGCCCGACCCCAGCAAGAAGGGCGTGGGGGGCGAGAGCCCGAGCCATGGCAACGAGGTCGGCGTGGGCAGCGGCGTGGTGATCGTGGACAGCGGGCTGATCCTGACCAACCTGCACGTGGTCAGCGGCGCGCGCCGGGTGCAGGTGGTGTTCTCCGACGGGCTGGAGTCGGAGGCCACGGTGGTCAACGTCATGCCCGAGAACGACCTGGCGGTGCTGCGCGCGCAGCGCATCCCCGACGACCTGCAGGCCGCCACGCTGCGCTCCACGGCAGATCTCAAGCCCGGCGAGCGCGTCACGGCCGTGGGCTTCCCCTTCGGCATCGGGCCCACGGTGTCGGCGGGCGTGGTTTCCGGGCTCAAGCGCGAGTTCCGCTCGCCCGAAGGCAAGCAGGTGCTCTCCAACCTGATCCAGTTCGATGCCATGGCCAACCCGGGCAGCTCCGGCGGCCCGCTGGTCACCGACGACGGCGAGGTGGTGGGCATCGTCACGGCCATCCTCAACCCGGTACAGCAGCGCTTCTTCGTGGGCATCGGCTTCGCCGTGCCGATCGAGAACGCCGCCGGCGGCGCCGGGCTGCCGCCCTTCTGACATCCCCTGCGCGGGCCGGCCGCGGTGGCGCCGGCCCGCTTCCTCAACCGGCTTCCCCACCACGTCCATTTCCCACGGGAGGATTCGAATGCACGGCAGCAACAGCGAGACCGCGGCCCTGATGGAGCGCGTGCTCTACGAAGTCAAGCGCGTGGTGGTGGGCCAGGACCGCTTCCTGGAGCGCGTGCTGGTAGCGATGCTCGCGCAGGGCCACTTGCTGGTGGAGGGCGTCCCGGGCCTGGCCAAGACGCTCACCGTCAAGACCCTGTCGCAGACGCTGCGCGGGCAGTTCAAGCGCATCCAGTTCACGCCCGACCTCGTGCCCGCCGACTTGGTGGGCACGCGCATCTACAACCAGAAGAGCGGCGACTTCAGCACCACGCTGGGCCCGGTGTTCACCAACCTGCTGCTGGCCGACGAGATCAACCGCGCGCCGGCCAAGGTGCAGAGCGCGCTGCTGGAGGTGATGCAGGAGCGCCAGGTCACCATCGCCGGCACCACGCACCGCGTGCCCGAGCCCTTCCTGGTGATGGCGACGCAGAACCCCATCGAGACCGAAGGCACCTACCCGCTGCCCGAGGCACAGGTGGACCGCTTCATGATGAAGGTGCTGGTGGACTATCCCACCGAGGAAGAGGAGTTCGTCATCGTCGAGCGCGTCACCGGCGCGCCGGTGGAGGTGCAGCCGGTGGCCACCACGCTGCAACTCGCCGGGCTGCAGCAGGCCTGCCGCAGCCTGTACGTGGACCCTTCGCTGATGCAGTACGCCGTCAAGCTCGTGGCCGCCACGCGCGACCCGGCGCGCGCCGGGCTGGGCGACATGGCGCGCTACATCACCTTCGGCGCCAGCCCGCGCGCCACCATCAACCTGGTCGAGGGCGGGCGCGCGCTGGCCTTCCTGCGCGGGCGCGGCTACGTGCTGCCCGAGGACATGGTGGACCTGGCCCCCGACGTGCTGCGCCACCGCCTGACCCTGAGCTACGAGGCACTGGCCGAAGGCATCTCGGCCGACGCCATCATCGGCAAGCTGATGCAGAAGCTGCCCGCGCCCGACAAGCCGCTGGAAACCCGCGTCCAGCTTGCCGCCAATGGCTGAGCGCAACCCCGCCGCCACGGTGCCGGACCTGCCCGGCGCCAACGCCGAGGCGCTGCTGCGGCGCCTGGAGTGGAGCACCATCCGCCGCCTCGACGGCTGGCTCCAGGGCGACTACCGCACCCTCTTCCGCGGCGAAGGGCTGGACTTGGCGGACCTGCGCGAGTACCAGCACCACGACGACGTGCGCCGCATCGACTGGAACGTCACGGCGCGGCTGCAGCAGCCCTACGTGCGCGAGTACACCGAGGACCGCGACATCGCCGCCTGGTTCCTGCTCGACCTCAGCCCCTCGGTGCACTTCGGCTCGCGCCGGCGCAGCAAGGCGCAGGTGGGCATCGACTTCACGGCCGTGATCGCGCGGCTGCTGGCGCGCCGGGGCAACCGCGTCGGCGCCCTGCTCTACGGCAGCCGCGTGGACACCGTGCTGCCCGCGCGCAGCGGGCGGATGCAGGTGCTGGAGCTGCTGCAGCGGCTCATGAACCGCCCCGCGCCGGTGGCCATGCCGCAGGGCACGCAGCTGCACGAACTGCTGCAGGGCGCGCTGCAGCAGCTGCGCCGACGCTCGCTGGTGTTCGTGCTGTCGGACTTCTTCAGCGAGCCGGGCTGGAGCGAGCCGCTGTCGGCGCTGGCGCTGCGCCACGAGGTGATCGCCGTGCGGCTGTACGACCCGCTGGAGCTGGAGCTGCCCGACCTGGGCATGGTCTACATCCAGGACGCCGAGACCGGCGAGCAGCTGATGGTGGACACGCATTCCAGAGGCTTTCGCCAACGCTTCGCCAACGTGGCGCGGCGACGCGAAGCCGAGCTGCGCACCGGCCTGGCGCAGGCCGGCGTGGACACGCTGGAGCTGGCCAGCGACGAGGACCTGGCCGCCGCGATCGTGCGCTTCGTGCACCTGCGCCGCCAGCGCAGCCGACTGGCCGCCGGCAGCGTAGCGCCGCGGCCCCATGTCATTTAGGAACCACCGGGATTGCTGGGAGTCGCCATGATGAATTTCCTGTGGCCCTCGCTGCTGTGGACGCTGCTGCTGCTGCCGCTGCTGGTGCTGTTGTACCTGTGGCTGCTGCGCCGGCGCAAGCAGGTGGTCTTGCCCTACGCCGACCTGGGGCTGGTGAAGCAGGCGCTGGGCCGCGGCGGCACCTGGAAACGCCACGTGCCGCCGGTGCTGCTGCTGCTGGCGCTGGGCACGCTGCTGCTGGCCTCGGCGCGGCCCACGGCGGTGATGACGCTGCCGCTGGCCGAGCAGACGATCATCCTGGCCATGGACGTCTCCGGCAGCATGCGCGCCGCCGACGTGCAGCCCACGCGGCTGGCGGCAGCGCAGAACGCGGCCAAGGCGTTCCTGACCGACCTGCCGCGGGACGTGCGCGTGGGCGTGGTGGCCTTCGCCGGCACGGCCGCGGTGGTGCAGGCGCCCACCTTCAGCCGCGAGGACGTAGTCGCCGCCATCGACCGCTTCCAGCTCCAGCGCGCCACGGCCATCGGCAGCGGCATCGTGCTGTCGCTGGCCACCATCTTCCCGGACGCGGGCATCGACCTGAGCCAAGTTACCGGGCAGCGCCCGATGGCGTCCCAGGCGCTGGGCGAGAACAACGGCGAGAGCAAGCCGCGCGACTTCAAGCCGGTGGAGCCCGGCAGCTACGCCTCGGCAGCCGTCATCCTGCTCACCGACGGCCAGCGCACCACGGGGCCGGACCCGGTGGAATCGGCCCGCATGGCCGCCGAGCGCGGGGTGCGCGTCTACACCGTGGGCATCGGCACCAAGGAGGGCGACACCATCGGCTTCGAGGGCTGGAGCATGCGCGTGCGGCTGGACGAGGAAACGCTCAAGACCATCGCCGACCTCACCCGCGCCGAGTATTTCTATGCCGGCACCGCGGCCGACCTGAAGAAGGTCTACCAGACGCTGTCCTCGCGCCTGGTGATGGAGAAGAAGGAAACCGAGATCACCGCCCTCTTCGCCATCCTGGGCGCCACGCTGGCCCTGGCCGCGGCGGGGCTGTCGCTGTGGTGGTTCGGGCGCGTGGCCTGATCCCTCGGCCTTCTTGA
Source organism: Azohydromonas australica DSM 1124 (assembly GCF_000430725.1). Lineage (GTDB taxonomy): Bacteria > Pseudomonadota > Gammaproteobacteria > Burkholderiales > Burkholderiaceae_C > Azohydromonas > Azohydromonas australica. Next base: position 26,475 of record NZ_AUMO01000082.1, on the reverse strand, counting down.
TGACCTGAACGGCGCGCCCCGCGGGGCGCGCCGGTGTTTTGGGACCCCGCCTCAGCGCGGCAGCTGCGCCCGGTACGCCTTTGCTGCCTCGTAGTAGCGCTGCAGGTACGTGCGCGTCTGCTCCTCGGTCAGTGGGTCGGCACAGCTCAGCAGGCGGCGGCAGTAGTCGCGCCAGTCGGGGCTCTGCAGCACGCGGGCCAGCGCCTGGCGCAGCGCCTGCACCCGCTGCGGCGGCATGGACGCATTGGCCACCACCGCGCGGAAGCTGGTGAAGGGGCGCAGGTCGAGGCCCAGCTCCTGCGCCGCCGGCACCTCCGGGAAGGCCGGGTCGCGACGCGCCGCCAGCACCGCGAGCGGCCGCAGCTTCCCCTGCTCCAGCAGCTCCGACACGTCGCCCGGCTCCTCGAACAGCAGCTCCACGCGCTTGTCCAGTACCGCCGCGACACGCTCCTCGTGCTTGGACACCGGCACGTTGAGCAGCCGCGCTCCCTGCGCGCCCAGCGCCCGGATCGCCAGCTCGTCGCGCCCGCCCGCGCCGGAGCTCGCCACGCGCAGGCGGTCGGGGTTCTTGCGGGCGAACTCCAGCACGTCCTGCAGGCTCTGGAAGGGGCTGTCCGCCGGCACGAACAGAAAGGACTCGAAAGTGGACACCACGCCCAGCACCTCGAACAGCCGCGGCTCCACCGTGCCCGTGCCACCGGCCCACACCCACACCGTGTTGCCGGCAATGATGGCCAGCGCGTTGGCCGGGTCGCCGGCCGCCAGCAAGCGCGTGAGCCCGGTGTTGCCTGAGGCGCCGGGCACGTTGGCCAGCTCGAAGCCCGCGCCCAGCGCCGGCTCCAGCAGCCGCGCCAGCAGCCGCGCGATGCCGTCCGGCCCGGAGTTCAGCCCGTAAGGCACCGTGAGCTCGATGCTCCTGGCCGCGTCGCGCTGCCCGGCGCCGGGGCCGAAGAACAGCGCCATCACGTAGCTGATGCTGTCGCGCAGCTCGGGCGGCGCGTTGTCGTGCCAAGTGCGCAGGTACTGCTCGAAGCTGCCGCCCGGGGCGTCGAGGTTGAGATAGCCCAGCGCCTCCCACAGCTCCGGGTTCTCGTCGAACAGCGGCAGCAGCAGCGTGGCCACGACCTCGTTGCGGTCGCGGTCGTAGGCGCCGCTGCGCAGGCGCTGCGCGTTCTCGGCGTACCAGGCCGCCAGGGTCTGGCCCGGCGCCAGGCGCCGGTGCTTCTCGGTCAGGAAGCGGTCGGCGCTGGCCTGCAGCTCCTGGGCATAGGCCTGCAGTCGCGGGCTGGGCGGATCGACCTGCCACTCCATCGCGAAGCGCTGCAGCGTGTAGAGCGAGGACACCTCGCACAGCGCCTCCTCGAACCACTGGTGCGCGCCGGCGCCCTGGAAGTGCGGATGGCGGTCGTAGTTGCCCAGGATGTGGCAGAACTCGTGCGCGAACTCGTACACGTAGCCGGCCCAGCGGTCGTCGCGTGCCGTGAGCAGCACCTGGTACTCGCCGCGCGGGCCGCGCTCGTACAGCGAGATGGGCGAGCGCGTGGAGTGCGACACCACGATCGGCGCCAGCGGCCGGCCCGGGATGCGCTCCTGCAGCTCGCGCGCCACGGCCACCAGCACGTCGCGGATGTCGCGCGTGTTGGCGTTGCCCCAGCCCCCCTCGCGCACCGTGATGCGCACGCGCCCCTCGGGCAGCTCGCCGGCGTCGCGCGCGGGTTGCGGCATCACTTGGCCCACGGGCGGGGCCAGGCCGCGGCCGCGCAGCACCGCCTGCGCCGGCTCCACCGCCAGCGCGCGCGGCGGCAGCGTGTCCGACGGCACCTGCCCCGCCTCGTGCAGGTAGGCCATGGTGCCGGCCAGCAGGCCCCGCGCCGCCTCGTCGAAGACGAAGGGAAACGTCATGCGCGGCGCCTGCGGATCGGCCTCGGCCGCCGCGTAGAGCGCGTTCCACAGCGTCGCGGCGTCGAAGCCGGCGGTCTGCGCCAGCGCCAGACGCACGATCTCCTCGGCGTTGGCCGGGTCGGCCAGGAAGCGCTGCGCGTCCAGCTCGGCCTGCAGCCAGGCCTGGGCCACGTCGGGGCGGCGCTCCAGCAGTTCCGCGCGCATGACGAGGAAGCCCCCGTCCGCCAGCTTGAGCTCCCGCCCGCTGCCGATGCGCCGCGCCACCCCTTCCTGCACCAGCCGCGTCGCCACGGGCTCCCACACCGCGGCGGCGTCCAGGCGCCCGGCGCGCAGGCCATTGGCGATCTGCTCGATGTTCTGGCCCAGGTACGTGGCCGGGCTGAGGCTGCGCTCGCGCAGCAGCTCGCGAGCGAAGCGGTCGGCGCAGCTGTCGCGCGGCGCGGCCAGGCGGCTGCCCTGCAGCGCCTGCAGCGTGGCCGGCCCGCCGACACGCGCCAGCATCACGTTGCACTGGTCGTAGCCCATGCCCAGCGCGGCCACCAGCCGCAGCTCGCCGGGCTGGCCCTCGGAGCGCGTCGCGGCCACCAGCGCCGACACCGGCCCCATGTAGCCCACGTGCGCGCTGCCCGACTGCATCGCCGCGGCGATCTTGCGGCCCTGCAGCGCCGGCTCGAACTCCACCGTCGAGCCCTTGGGCAGGTAGCGCTCATGGAAGCGCTTGCCGCGCATCACCAGCGCGGACCAAGCGGACGTGAAGTAAGGCTGGTAACCCACCACCAGCGCCACCGGCTCGCCGGGCTGGCCCAGGCCAGGCGCACCGGCGGCGGGTGCCGCGCTGCCCGCGCCCGGCTCCGGCGCGGCGGCCAGGACCGGCGCAACAGGCAAGGCGAGCAGTAGAACCAGAAAAAGCGCCCGCAGCGCGGCGGGCAGGCTTTGCGGAAATCGCGGGGACGGCTTCACGTCCCCATTGTGAGAGCCCCGAGTTACCGCCCAGGACGAGGGCCTTGCGCCCTCGGGGCCAGCCCGGTTTCCCCTGCGGTGGGTGGCCGGGCCGGTGCTCTCTCAGCCGGACTCAGTAGCTGTCGGCCGGGCCCTTGTAGACGCGGCCCTCGTGGCTGTTCCAGCCCGGGTCGAGGCGCTGCACGCCGTCAGCGTCGTTGAAGATCCAGCGCTCGCTGCGCATGGCGCTGTCGCGGTCGGAAGCCACGTCCGAGCGGCTGGCGGCGCCGCCGCTGGTCGTGCCGTCATAGCTGCGGCCCGCCGCGCCCATGCTGGTGCTGTCGGACGACATGGGCGAGCTGCTGGCCATGCTGCTGTCGCTGATCGCGGGTCCTTCGCTGTAGCTCTGGCTGTAGTTGCCCGACGACGGCGAGGTCGCGAACCAGGTGCCGTAATTCTGGTCGTTGCGCTCCAGCGCGCCGCTGGAGCGGGCCTGCGCGAGATCCGCTTTGACCTCGTCACGCGTCAGGGGTTGGCTTTGCGCCATGGCCGACGAGGCCCCCAGCGCGGCGACGACCAAGGAAGTGATGGCAAGAACTTTCACAACGATCCTCCTGTAAGGCCGGTCTTCTTAGACCCGGATGAACCGACATTGGTTCGCCCCGGTTGCCAAATCCCTGGAGCGGGACTTGTGAATCGGGAGTAGCCCTATCAGGCAAATTACGGACCTCCCCGGCTTTCAGGAAGGCTGCAGCACGCCCTGGTTCAGGCGCAGCGCCTGGTCGCAGCGCCCGGCCAGGCGCTCGTCGTGCGTGACCAGCACGAAAGCCGTGCCGCGCTCGCGCGCGAGCTCCAGCATCAGCGCGAACACCGCGTCGGCGGTGTCGCGGTCGAGGTTGCCGGTGGGCTCGTCGGCCAGCACGCAGGCCGGCTGCGCCACCAGCGCGCGCGCGATGGCCACGCGCTGGCGCTCGCCGCCGGACAGCTCGCTGGGGCGGTGCTGCACGCGCTGCGCCAGCCCCACGCGCGCCAGCATCTGCTGCGCCTGGGCACGCGCGGGCTCCAGCGCCATGCGGCGCACGCGCAGCGGCATGGCGACGTTGTCCAGCGCCGTGAATTCCGGCAGCAGGTGGTGGAACTGGTAGATGAAGCCCAGGTGCGCGTTGCGCCAGCGGCCCTGCTCGGTGGCGCTCATGGCCGCGAAGTCGCGGCCCAGCAGCTGCACGCGCCCGGCGCTGGGCGCGTCCAAGCCGCCCAGCAGGTGCAGCAGCGTGCTCTTGCCCGAGCCGGAGGCGCCGACGATGGCCAGCGTGCGCGCGCGCTGCACCTGCAGCGTGACGTCGCGCAGCACCTGCACGTCCAGCGTGCCGTCGTGGAAGCGTTTGGACAGCCCGGTGCACGACAGCACCGCCTCGGCGGGAGCCGCCACACCCGCGGCGGCCGGCGCCGGGGCCTGTGCGGTGAAAGCTTCACTCATAGCGCAGCGCCTCCGCCGGGTTGACGCGGCTGGCGCGCCAGCTCGGGTACAGCGTGGCCAGCAGGGCCAGCAGCAGGGAGATGAGGACGATGGGGATGATGTCGCCGCGCTGCGGGTCGCTGGGCATGTGGTTGATGACGTAAATGCTGCCGGGCAGGAAGCTGACGTTGAGCAGACGTTCGATGGCCGGGACGATGGTGCCCACGTTCAGTGCCACCAGCAGCCCCAGCGCCGTGCCGCCCAGGGTGCCGATGATTCCGGACGCGGCGCCCTGCACCACGAAGATGCCCATGATCGAGCGCGGGCTCGCGCCCAGGGTGCGCAGGATGGCGATGTCGGCGCGCTTGTCGGTGACGGTCATCACGAGCGTGGAGACCAGGTTGAAGGCCGCCACCGCGACGATGAGCGTGAGGATGATGAACATCAGCCGCTTCTCGATCTGCACCGCGTCGAACCAGGCGGCGTTGGTGCGGGTCCAGTCGCGCACGAGCAGTTGCGGCATCGAGGTGCCGATCTGCTGCGCCACGGCGCGCGCCGCGTTGACGTCGGCCAGGCGCAGCTGCACGCCGGTGGGCCCCTCGACGCGGAACAGCCGCGCCGCGTCGTCCAGGTGGATCAGCGCCAGCGAGCTGTCGTACTCGTAGTGGCCGGCGGAGAAGGTGCCCGCCACGGTGAAGGCGCGAAAGCGCGGCACCACGCCGGCGGGCGTGACCTGCCCGCCCGGGGCGACGAGGGTGACGCTGTCGCCCGGGGCCACGCCGAGCTGCCGGGCCAGCTCGGCGCCCAGCACGATCTGCCAAGCGCCGGGCCGCAGCCGCGCCAGCGTGGTGTCGCGCAGCCGCGCCGCCAGCGGCGTGACGTTGGCCTCCTCGGCCGGATCGATGCCGCGCACCAGCACGCCGCGCATGTTGTCGCCTCGCGCCAGCAGCGCCTGGGTGGCGATGAAGGGCGCCGCGCCCTGCACCTGCGGCTGCTGCCGGGCCTGCGCGGCCACGGCGCGCCAGTCGGGCAGCGCGGCGCCCGTGGGCTCCAGCACCTCGACGTGCGAGATGACGCTGAGCATGCGGTCGCGCACTTCCTTCTGGAAGCCGTTCATCACCGACAGCACGATGATCAGCGCCGCCACGCCCAGCCCGATGCCGAGCATGGAGACGCCGGAGATGAATGAGATGAAGCGGTTTCTCCGCCCGGCCCGACCGGCGCGCGTGTAGCGCCAGCCGATCTGCCACTCGTAAGGCATTTGCATGGGGCGGCATCGTAGCCGGCACGGCCGGCGGCGAACCTGAAGGCACGGAGGGCCCGCGAACCCGCCTCATCGTTGTTCCGGGCAACCAGCACGGGGCGCGAAAACCGGGCGACAGGCCGAGGGCCTCACAACCCCCGCGCCGGGCCTGCCCGGAGCCGCCCCGGATAATTCCACCCATGCATTTGCTGATTCCCTTCGCCGCGCCCTTGTCCGAAGCCGGCCGGCAAGCCTTGCAGTCGCTGCGGCTGCCGCACCTGGATGCCCTGCTCTCGCGCTGGCGCGAGGCCGCGCGGGACGAAGCGGACGAGGACTCGCTGTCGCCGCCGCACGAGCGCGCGCTGGCGCGCGCGCTGGGCTGGGAGGTGCAGGACGGGCTGATCCCCTGGGCCGCGCATGACGCCGCCGCGGCCGGGCTGCCGCCGCAGCGCCCCTGGGGCCGCCTCACGCCCGTGCACCTGCTGCTGGGCAGCGACCACATCGGCCTCACCGACCCGTCCCTGCTGAACCTGGGCGAGGACGAGTCGCGCCACCTGTTCGAGGCCGTGGGCGAGCTCTTCGTCTCCGAGGGCTTCGAGCTGCACTGGCACGGCCCGCTGAACTGGCTCGTCACCCACCCGCTGCTGGAGCAGCTGCCCACGGTGGCGCCGGACCGCCTCATCGGCCACGCGCTGCACCGCGACCTGCCCGAGCAGCCGCGGCTGCTGCGCCGCCTGCTCAACGAGGTGCAGATGATGTTCTTCAGCCACCCGGTCAACGAGGCGCGCGAGGCGCGCGGCGAGCTGCCCGTCAACGGCGCCTGGCTCAGCGGCTGCGGCGCCGCGCAGCCCGCGCGCGACGAAGCTTCCGTGCCCGTGGACGAGCGGCTGCGCACGCCCGCGCTCAACGAGGACTGGGACACCTGGCGCGAGGCCTGGACCGCGCTGGACGCCGAGCGCATCGCCCCGCTGGCGCAGGCCGGCGAAGGCACCCTGGTGCTGTGCGGCGAGCGCAGCGCGCTGACGCTGCAGCCGCAGCCCCGGCGCTGGTGGCAACTGCTGGGCGGCACGCGCAACGGCCGCGCCGCCACGCTGCTGGAGACGCTATGACCGAACCCGTGCTGGAGCTGCGCGACGTGCCGCCGCGCGCGGTGCATTTGCTGGAGCAGGCCGGCGTGCACCCGCTGCTGGCGCGGCTGTTCGCCGCGCGCGGCGTGCGCGCCGCCGAGGAGCTGGACGACGGCCTGGGCCGACTGCTGCCGCCGGCCACGCTGCGCGGCAGCGCCGAGGCCGCCACGCTGCTGGCCGACGCCGTGGAGGCGGGGCGGCGCATCTGCATCGTGGCCGACTATGACTGCGACGGCGCCACCGCCTGCGCCGTCGCCCTGCGCGGCCTGCGCATGCTCGGCGCCGCGCCCGACTCGCTGTGCTACGTGGTGCCCGACCGCGCCGTGCACGGCTACGGCCTGAGCCCGACCATCGTGGACCTGGCGCGGCCGCTGCGGCCGGACCTGCTGGTGACGGTGGACAACGGCATCGCCAGCCTCACGGGCGTGGCGCACGCGCGCCAGCTCGGCATCGACGTGCTGGTCACCGACCACCACCTCCCCGCCGTCGAGGCCGGCCAGGTGCTGCTGCCCGAGGCCAACGTGATCGTGAATCCCAGCCAGCCCGGCTGCGGCTTCGAGAGCAAGTCGCTGGCGGGCGTGGGCGTGATGTTCTACGTGCTGCTGGCGCTGCGGGCCGAGCTGCGCACGCGCGGGCGCTTCGACCTCAAGACGCAGCCCAAGCTGGACGCCCTGCTCGACCTCGTCGCGCTGGGCACCGTCGCCGACGTGGTCAAGCTCGACGCCAACAACCGCCGCCTGGTGTCGCAGGGCCTCAAGCGCATCCGCGCCGGGCGCATGCAGCCGGGCCTCTCGGCGCTGTTCAGCGCAGCCGCGCGCGACCCGCTGCGCGCCAGCGCCTTCGACTTCGGCTTCGCGCTGGGCCCGCGCGTCAACGCCGCCGGGCGCCTGGCGGACATGACGCTGGGCATCGAGTGCCTGCTCACCGACGACCCGGCGCGCGCGCGCGAGCTGGCGCAGCAGCTCGACGCCATCAACCGCGAACGCCGCGAGGTGGAAGCCGGCATGCGCGAGCAGGCCGAGCACCTGCTGGTGCAGCTTGCGCCAGAAGGCGAAGAGACCGACTCCCCGGCCGCCGTGGCGCTGTACGACCCCGACTTCCACGAGGGCGTGGTCGGCATCGTGGCCGGGCGGCTCAAGGAGCGGCTGCACCGGCCCACCTTTGTCTTCGCGCGCGGACAGGACGGGCTGCTCAAGGGCTCGGGCCGCTCCATCCCGGGCTTCCACCTGCGTGACGCGCTGGACCTGGTGAGCAAGCGCGCGCCGGGGCTGTTGCTGAAGTTCGGCGGCCACGCGATGGCCGCGGGCTGCACGCTTGCGGAAGCCGACTTCCCGCGCTTCGCCGAGCTGCTGGTGGCGGTGGCCGAGGAGCAGCTCGATGCCGCGGCGCTGCAGCGCCGGCTGCCGGTAGACGGCCCGCTGCCGCCGCAGTGGTTCGATGCCGCCACAGTGCAGGAGCTGGAGTCGCAGGTGTGGGGCCAGGCCTTCGACGCGCCGCTGTTCTGCGACGAGGTGCAGGTGGTGGCGCAGCGCCTGGTGGGCGAGCGCCACCTGAAGCTGCGGCTCAAGCTGCACGGCGTGCTGCGCGACGCGATCTGGTTCAACCACGTGACGCCCCTGCCCGACACCGCGCGGCTGGCCTACCGCGTGCGGCTGGACGTCTGGCAGGGACAGCAGCGGCTGCAGATGGAGGTGCAGGCGCAGGCCTGAGAGGCTGTGAATCTTTGGACAATCCGTGCAGCGGCAGTGCTTGTTGCCTGTTGAAGCGTCCATGGCCCCTGATCTCGAAGCCCCCCGCCAGGACCGCCACGGTGAGTTGTTCGAGGACTTGCCATTGCACCCGGCGCAGCCACCCAAGGCTGCGCCGCGCGTGGGCAAGGCGCGCGTGGTGATGCCCGATCGCAGCCAGATGGAGCTGCGCGCGATGGAGCTGGAGTCGCTGCTGCCCGCAGGGCACCACGCGCGGTTGGTGTGGGCGTGGGTGCAGCAGCAAGACTTGAGCGCGATGTACGCGGCCATCAAGGTGCAAGAAGGCGGCGTAGGGCGCAGCGCGTTGGCGCCGGAGCTGCTGCTGGCGTTGTGGCTGTACGCGACGCTGCAGGGCGTGGGCAGCGCGCGGCAGCTCTCGGCGCTGGTCATGCAACACGATGCCTATCGCTGGATCAGCGGCGGGGTGCAGGTCAATCACCACAGCCTGTCGGATTTTCGCGTGGCGCACGACGTGGCATTCGACGAGTTGCTCAGCACGAGCTTGGCCGCGCTGGTGAGCGCCGGAGCCGTCAGGCTCGAGCGCGTGGCGCAAGACGGCATGCGCGTACGCGCCAGCGCCGGGGCGGCGTCGTTCCGACGCCGCGGCAGCCTGCAGGACAACCTGGAGGCCGCCCGCGAGCGCGTGCGCGAGCTCAAGGCGCAGCTCGATGCCGACCCGGGCCAGTACAGCCGCCGCCAGGCCGCGGCGCAGCAGCGCGCGCGCCAAGAGATGCAGCAGCGGCTGCAGGCCGCGCTGGATCGGCTGCCCGAGCTGGAGGCCATCAAGCGCAGGAACGGCGAGAAGGCCAACAAGGCCCGCGCGTCGAGCACCGACGCGCAGGCCAGCGTCATGAAGATGGCCGATGGTGGGTTCCGCCCGGCGTACAACCTGCAGCTCGCCAGCGACTGCGACAGCCAGGTGATCGTGGGCGTGGACGTGAGCACCAGCGGCTCGGACATGGCGCAGCTGCAACCCATGGTCGAGCAAGTCGAGCAGCGCCTGGGCCACACGCCTGGGCAGTGGCTGGTGGACGGGGGCTTCCCCGCGCACGAGCAGCTCGACGCGGTGGCCGACAAGACCGAGGTCCTGGCCCCGGTGCCCGAGCCGCGGCCCAAGAAGGATGAGCACGGCCGCGAGGTCTTGCCCGACAAGCACGAGCCCAAGGACGACGACAGCGCGGCGGTAGCCGCGTGGCGGGTGCGCATGAGCACGCCCGAGGCGCGGGAGGTCTACAAGCTGCGCGCAGCCACGGCCGAATGCGTCAACGCCCAGGCGCGCAATCGCGGGCTGCAGCGCCTGGGCGTGCGTGGGCTGCCCAAGGTGCGCTGCATCGCGCTGCTGTACGCGCTGGCGCACAACCTCATGCGCACGCTGGCGCTGGCGCCGCAGTTGTTGGGCCTGGGCCAAGGTGCGTCCGCTGCAGCGTTGGGGGCCGTATGAACCACGAAATGAACAGCAAAACCCTCGTGCGCCCTGCCTGCAAGGGGCTGCATGCCTGCTTTACGCCCCTGCGTGCCGCCATCTCGGCTCCAACCATTTCGTTCGCGCCGATCAGCACCTTGATCGGCACAGAACGAAAAATTCACAGCCTCTGACGCCGTACCGGCCCGGGCAGGCCGGTGACAACGCAAGCTTTACAGGCCCCTTCTCCCGTCCATTGGTCAAGCCCCCACGCTGGGCACGTCAACTGCTGAAAACGCATGTCGTCCTGCCGCCACACGAAGCGGCCTCGGACGAACAGCGTGTTCGGAAAAACGTCGTTGAGGTGCGTATGCGTGATCAGCAGTGCGCGGGTGATCCCGTGCTTGCCGCGAGTTGTTCGCGGCGCCAGGCGCTCAACCGGTTCGCCGGCTGGGGAAGTGTGGCGGGGCTGTCGGCGCTGCTGCCGGCCTGCGGCGGCGGGAGCGAAGACCTCGCGACCGAAGCGCCGGCCCAGGCCGCGGCGACCGAGGCCGCGCAGAACCTCGCGGTGGCGGAGTACGCCGAGGCGCTGCCGGAAACGCAGACGCTGCACACGGGGCTGAATCAGCCCTGGGGCCTGGCCTTCCTGCCCGACCGCCGCATGCTGGTGACGGAGAAGGTAGGCCGGCTGCGCCTGTTGAGCCCGGACGGCAGCCGCATGTCCACCGTCAGTGGCGTTCCCACCGCGCGGCTGCAGACCACCGGCCACGGCGGCCTGCTCGACGTGCAAGCGGAGTCCGTGGGCGGCGACATCTGGGTCTACCTCAGCTACGCCGAGCGCGGCTCGGGCGGCGAGTACAACCGCGCCGGCACGGCGGTGGCGCGGGCGCGGCTGGTGGGCACCGCGCTGCGGGACTTCACCGTGATCTTCCGCTCCTCCTTCAAGTACCCGGTGAAGGTGAGCCGCTTCCACTACGGCTCGCGGCTGCTGCTGGCGCCGAACAACAAGCTCTTCATCTCGGTAGGCGAAGGCCGCGCCGATTCGCTGCGCGACCAGGCCCAGGCACTGGGCAGCCACCTGGGCAAGATCCTGCGCGTCAACCGCAACGGCAGCGTGCCCACCGACAACCCCTTCGTCGGCCGCGCCGGCGCCAAGCCGGAGATCTGGTCGCTGGGGCACCGCAATCCGCAGGGCTTGGCGCTGCATCCGGCCACCGGCGAGATCTGGAGCACTGAGCACGGCCCGCAGGGCGGCGACGAGCTCAACATCATCCAGCGCGGCCACAACTACGGCTGGCCCCGAATTTCCTACGGCTGCGAATACGGCACGCCGCCCGCCACCTGCACCGTGGTGGGCGGCCAGACCTCGGCCCCCGGCCTGGACCAGCCGGTGACGCAGTGGGGCCGCGTGCGCATCGCGCCCAGCGGCATCGTCTTCTGCGACGGCAGCATGTTCCCCGAGTGGAAGAACCACCTGTTCATCGCCTGCCTGGGCGGCAAGGAGCTGTGGCGCGTGGTGCTCGACGGCCGCCGCGTGGTGTCGCGCACCCGCATGCTGGACAACATGGGAAGGCGTTTCCGCCATGTGCGCCAGGCACCCGACGGCTCCCTGCTGATCCTCACCGACGAGGACAACGGCCGCATCTTGCGCATCGCACGCTGAGAGGAGGAAACACCATGAAAACCCAGACTTCCCATCTCCTGGACTGCCCCCGCGCCCCGGCGTGCGCCGATGCCGGCGCACCGACTTCTGCGCTGCCCCGGCGCGTGCAGTGGCTCTGGAGCGCCGCCGTGGTGGTGGCCCTGGCCACCACCGGCTGCGGCGGCGGCGGTGGTGGTGGCGGCGACACCGGCACCGCGGCACCCACGCCCGTGGCCGAGCCCTCGCCGGCACCGGTACCGGTACCGGCACCGGCACCTACGCCCGCGGCGCCGGCACCGGAACCCGCCGCGCCCGTGCCCGCCCCGGCCCCCGCACCGGAAGCTCCGGCTCCGGCTCCGGCTCCGGCTCCGGTTCCGGTTCCGGCTCCGGCCCCGGCCCCAACTCCGGCTCCGGCGCCTGAACAACCTGCGCCAGCCCCGGCGCCCGTCCCCGGGCCGGCGGTGGTGGCCCCGTTCCGCAACAACCTGGACCATCCCTGGAGCCTGGCGTTCCTGCCGGACGGCTCGATGCTGGTGACGGAGCGGGCGGGCCGGCTGCGCCGCCTCAGCGCCGACGGCGCCGTGCTGTCCACGCCCATCAGCGGGCTGCCGGCAGGGATCTTCATCAGCAACCAGAAGGCGGACCCGCCGCTGCAGGCCGGGCTGTTCGACGTGGTGCTGGACCCGGGCTTCGCCACCAACCGGCGCGTCTACCTCAGCTACGTGGAGGGCAACGCCGACGCCAACGGCTTGGCGGTGTGGCGCGCCGAGCTTTCGGAGGACATGAGCAGCCTCGTCAACGGAAGCCAGATCTACCGCCAGGTGCCCAAGATCACCGGGGAGCGCAACTACGGCGGGCGGCTGCTGTTCGACGCCAGCGGCGCGCTGCTGGTGACGCTGGGCGACCGCTTCGAGGCCAGCGCCCGCGACCTGGCGCAGGACCCCACCAAGGGCATCGGCAAGATCGCCCGCATCACCACCGACGGCACGCCGGCGGCGGGCAACCCCTACGCGGCGGGCGGCGGCGCGCCGGAGATGTGGAGCATCGGCCACCGCAACCCGCAGGGGCTGGCCTTCCAGCCCGGCACTGGCGTGCTCTGGGAAGCCGAGCACGGCCCGCAGGGCGGCGACGAGATCAACATCGTGCAGCCGGGCCTGAACTACGGCTGGCCGCTGATCTCCTACGGCTGCGAGTACGGCTCCACGCCGGTGGACAGCTGCACCCCGGTGGGCGGCGCCACCTCGGCGCCGGGCCTGCAGCAGCCGCTGAGCTGGTGGGTGCCGACCTCCATCGCGCCGGGAGGCATCAGCTTCTACACGGGCGACAAGTTCCCCGAGTGGCAGGGCAGCCTGTTCGTGGCGGCGCTGAAGGACCAGGCGCTGTGGCGGATCACCGTCAGCGGCACCACCATCACCGGCCGCGAGCGGCTGTTCGGCGACCTGGGCAAGCGGCTGCGCGATGTGCGCCAGGGGCCCGACGGCTGGCTGTACCTGCTCACGGACGAGGACAACGGCCAGATCCTGCGGGTGCAGCGCTGAGGCGCCGCTCGGGCGCCCCGGTCGCGGCTGGGGCGCCCTTCGCCGCGCAAGGCCGCGTAAGTTGGGGAAGACCCCCACTGCCTACAATCTCCCAGTGATTGAAGCCTTTGCACTCAATGCCGACCTGCACTGCCACTCCGACGTGTCCGACGGCACGCTGAGTCCGGAAAGCGTGGCGGCCCGGGCGCACGCCAACGGCGTGCAGCTGTGGTCCCTCACGGACCACGACGAGATCGGCGGCCAGCATCGCGCGCGCCGCGCGGCGCTGGAGCTGGGGATGCCATTCCTCAGCGGCGTGGAGATCTCGGTGACATTTGCCGGCAAGACGGTGCACATCGTCGGGCTGGGCTTCGACATCGACGACCCGGCGCTGCGCCAGGGCCTGGCGGCCACGCGCGGCGGGCGCGGCCAGCGCGCGCGCGAGATGGCGCAGGCGCTGGCGGCGGTGGGGATCGAAGGCGCCTACGAGGGCGCGCTGAAGTACGCGGGCAACCCCGAGCTGGTCTCGCGCACGCACTTCGCCCGCTTCCTGGTGGAGACCGGCGTGTGCGCCAGCACGCCGGAGGTGTTCCGCCACTACCTGGCCGAGGGCAAGCCCGGCTTCGTGCCGCACCGCTGGGCGGCGCTGGCCGACGCGGTGCGCTGGGTGCGCGGCGCCGGCGGCATGGCCGTCATTGCGCATCCTGGGCGCTACCACTTCACGCCGCTGGAAGAGCATGCCTTCTTCAGCGATTTCAAGGCGCTTGGCGGCGAGGGGGTGGAGGTGATCACCGGCAGCCACCGCCCCGAGGAGTACGGCAGGTACGCCGACTTGGCGCTGGAGTTCGGGTTCTACGCCTCGCGCGGCAGCGATTTCCACAGCCCCGACGAGAGCCACACCGACCTCGGCACCCTGCCGCTGCTCCCATCCAAGCTGATCCCGGTGTGGGAGATGCTGGCCGAGCGGGTGCACACGCCCTGACGACCCACCCTCCGTTCGCCAGGGACCATCGGCAAGCCCGGCAGGGAGCTGCCGCGGGGCCGGCCCGAACGGGATCCACAAGAAAAGCATGTCCCAATACTTCGAGCTCCACCCCGAGAACCCGCAGCCGCGGCTGCTGAAGCAGGCGGCGCAGATGCTGCACGGCGGCGGCGTCTGCGCCGTGCCCACCGACTCCAGCTACGCGCTGGTGTGCCACCTGGACGACAAGGCGGCGGCGGAGAAGCTGCGCCGCATCCGGCAGGTGGACGAGAAGCACCACCTCACGCTGCTGTGCCGCGACCTCTCCGAGCTTGCCAGCTATGCCCGGGTCGACAACCAGCAGTACCGGCTGCTAAAACTGGCCACGCCGGGGCCCTTCACCTTCATCCTGGAAGCGACCAAGGAGGTGCCGCGCCGGCTGAGCCATCCCTCGCGCCGCACCATCGGCCTGCGCGTGCCCGAGCACCGCGTGACGCAGGCGCTGCTGGAGCAGCTGGGCCAGCCGCTGCTGGCGACCACGCTGATCCTGCCCGGCGACGAGGATCCGCTGAACGACCCGGAGGAGATCCGCGATCGGCTGCAGAAGCAGGTCGAGGCCGTGCTGGACGCGGGCGCCTGCCCGATGGCGCCCACCACCGTGATCGACCTCTCCGGCGACGAGCCCGTGCTGGTGCGGCAAGGGCGGGGGGATGCGTCGGAGCTGGGGCTGGATTTCTGACCCAGGCGGCCGGGCCGCGAAACGAAAACGGCCGCCCATCGGGCGGCCGTTGCTCATTCAGCGGGGAAGCCGGCGGCTCAGAGCGCGGCCGTCGCCACGATCTCGATCTTCCACGCCGGGTTGGCGAGCTGGGCCTGCACCGTGGCGCGCGGGGGCGCGTTGCCTTCGGCCACCCACTGGTCGTAGACGGCGTTCATGCCGGGAAAGTCGGCCAGGTCCGCCAGGAAGATCTGCACCATCAGCAGGCGGCTCTTGTCGGTGTGGGCGCGCGCCAGCAGCGCGTCGATCTGGTCCAGCACCTGGCGGGTCTGGCCGGCGATGTCCTGGGTGGCGTCGGTGGGCACCTGGCCGGCCAGGTACACGGTGCCGTTGTGCACAGCCATCTCCGACAGGCGGGAACCGACGTCGTAGCGTTGGACCATCACTTCGCTCCTTTGTGCTTGTTGCGGTGCTTGTTGCCCGGCGCGTGGGAGTGGTGCGCCGGGCCGGGGTGGTGTCCGGGCGCGGCATGCGCTCCCGGGGCGGCGGCCTTCTGGCCGATTCGGCTCTCGGTGCCGGCCATCAGCTTCTTGATGTTGCCGCTGTGGCGCCAGACCAGCAGCAGCCCCATCACCGCGACGGCCAGCGCCGTGGGGCTCGCGCCCCAGATCAGCAGCTCGTAGAACGGGGCGAACAGCGCCGCGACGATGGCCGCCAGCGACGAGTAGCGGAAGAAGTAGGCGATGACCAGCCAGGTCGCTAGCGTCGTCAGGCCCAGCAGCGGGTTGAGCGTCAGCAGCACGCCCAGCGCCGTGGCCACGCCCTTGCCACCCTTGAAGTGGAAGTACACCGGCCAGAGGTGGCCGAGGAAGGCCGCCAGGCCGGCGAAGGCGACGGTGGTGTCCGAGAAGCCCAGGCGCGGCGCCAGGGCCTGGACGATGAGCACCGCGGCAGTGCCCTTGAGCGCGTCGAACAGCAGCGTCAGCGCCGCGGCCTTGCGGTTGCCCGAGCGCAGCACGTTGGTGGCCCCGGGGTTCTTCGATCCGTAGCTGCGCGGGTCCGACAGGCCCATGAGCCGGCTCACGATCACGGCAAAGGACAGCGACCCCAACAGGTACGCGCCCACCAATGCCAGCAGGCTAGCCAACAGCTCCATGTCCCTCGGTTGCAGTGCGCAGGCAGTTAAGAGCCTGCCAGTGTAAGCGTCGCCCTGGTGCGTCCTCTTGACAAGGATCGTCGGGAGCCGGTCAGGCACGCCCATTACATTGGCACGCTGGCAGTCCCTTGAAGCGCATGAACACCTTGACCGAGTCTTTGCCCGCCTCGCCCGCATCGAGCGCGCAGGTCCCCGCCGCCTGGCTGCCGCGCAGCCACACCGAGCTCCACGGCGAGCTGCATGCGCGCCCGGCGCTGCCGGTACGCACGCCCAGCGTGGTGTCGTCCTGGGCCCAGTGGGGCATGAGCGCGTCGCTGGCGGAAGGGGCGCTGGCCGAGCTGTGCCGCGCCTGCGGCGAGCCCGAGCCGCCGCCGCAGGCGCGGCACCACGTGCTGCGCACGCCGCGCTTCGAGATGCGCTTCGAGCGCCACGGGGAGTTCGTGAGCTGGCAGGTCAACCGCCCGCTGCACCTGCCCGGCGGCACACCCGAGGACGGCGCGCTGGACGACCTGCTGGAACACGCTGCGGCCACCGAGCTGCTGCCCGCGTCCTTCGTGCGCGCGCTGGCGCCGCCCGAAGGCTCACCCATGATCGCCGCGGCCCACGTGCTGCTGCTGCAGGCCGACGAGGACAGCCTGCCGCGGCTGCGCCGGCGCATCTCCACCGCGCTGGGCAGCTGCAGCGGCCACCTGTGCGAGGACGGCGCGCCGCTGCTGGGCGCCGTGATCGCCGACGGCCAGGGCGTGGTCTTCACCGACCTGCGCCTGCGCGGCGACGGTTTCACGCGCTTCGTGCTGCTGGACATGGGGCTGCCCACTGACCAGGCCGCGCGCGAGGCGCAGCGGCTGTGCGAGATCGAGACCTACCGGATGCTGGCCATGCTGGGCTTCCCGGTGGCGCAAAAGGAAGCGGCGGCGCTGGCGAGCCTGGAGCGCACGCTGCAGCGCACCGTGGACGCCATGGCCAACGACGACCAGCTCGACGACGCCGCCGCGTTCGAGACGCTGACCAAGCTGGCCGCCGAGATCGAACACGGCGCGGCGCGCACGCGTTACCGCTTCTCGGCCACGCGGGCGTACCACCAGATCGTGCAGCGCCGCCTGGCGGACCTGCGCGAGCGCCGCATTGAGGGCACGCAGACGCTCTCGGGCTTCTTCGGCCGCCGCTTCGCGCCGGCCATGGCGCTGTGCGAGAGCACCGACGCGCGGCTCACCGACGTGGCCGACCGCATCAACCGCGCTGTCAGCTTGGCGCGCGTGCGCGTGGAGGTGCAGCGCGAGGCGACCAACCAGGAGGTGTTCAAGCTCTTCGCCCACCGCCAGCAATTGCAGCTGCGGCTGCAGCAAACGGTGGAAGGCCTGTCGGTGGTGGCCATCAGCTACTACGCGCTGGGGCTGGTGGGCTACCTGGCCAAGGCGGCCAAGGGCGTGCCGGCGCTGGCCGCGGTCATGCCGCCGGCCGACGTGGTAGTGGGCTTGGCCGTGGCCCCGGTGGTCGGCGGCGTGTGGTGGTTCCTGAAGCAGCTGCACAAGCGCCTGGGCGGACACTGATCGGACACCCACCCGGGGTGGGCACCTGGAATGCTCAGGGGGTTGACAGAATGGCACAGACCGACTTCTGGAGACACCCGCCATGCAGTATTCCAGCCGCGCCCCCTCGCTGACCAGTCCTTTGCCCGCCGCCTGCGCGCTGGCGGTGGGGCTGGCGCTGATCATCTCGGGGCTGCAGCCCTACGACCGCATCGGCTGGCTGGCAGAGGCCGCGCCGGTGGTCGGGGTCGGGGCGCTGCTGGTGCTGAGCCACCGGCGCTTCGCGCTGACGCCGCTGAGCTACCTGCTGCTGACGCTGTTCGCGCTGGTGGTGCTCACCGGCGCGGCCTACAGCTTCCAGCGCGTGCCGCTGGGCTTCTGGGTGGAGGATGTGCTGGGGCTCTCGCGCAACCCCTACGACCGGCTGGGCCACTTCCTGCAGGGCTTCGTGCCGGCGATGGTGGTGCGTGAGTTGCTGCTGTGCCGCGGCTGGGTGACGCATCGGGGCGCGGCCGCCGTGCTCGCGGCCAGCGTGGCGCTGGCGCTGAGCGCGTGCTACGAGATCCTGCAATGGCGCCTGGCACTGTTCTTCCAGCAGCCCTTGCAGGACTTCATGGGCATGCAGGGTGACCTGGGCGACAGCCAGGCCGACATGCTCATGGCGCTGCTGGGCGCGGTGCTGGCGCTGGCGCTGCTGTCGCGGCTGCAGGACCGGCAGATGGCGGCGCGGCCCTGGATGCGCCCGCGCGCCGAGCGGCGCGGTGATCCGCGCAGCCAGCCTGCCTGAGCGCGCCCTCCCCCTTTACCGGACCTGGGCCGGACGGCCCCGGCAGGCGGCTTGCCCCACAGGCAAGCCGCGCCGCCGGCGCCTGCCGTCGCGGGACCGTCGAGGAGCGAGGCGCGGCCAAGGAGAAAAAGCCATGTCCGAACACGTCTACAAGCTCATCGACCTGGTGGGGTCCTCCACCACCAGCACCGACGATGCGATCCGCAACGCCATTGAAACCGCCGCGCTCACGGTGCGCCACATCGACTGGTTCGAGG
This sequence comes from Azohydromonas australica DSM 1124, assembly GCF_000430725.1. Lineage (GTDB taxonomy): Bacteria > Pseudomonadota > Gammaproteobacteria > Burkholderiales > Burkholderiaceae_C > Azohydromonas > Azohydromonas australica. The sequence goes on along the minus strand of NZ_AUMO01000082.1, from coordinate 8,091 downwards.
TGGTGGAAACGCGCGGCCACGTGGTCGACGGCCGCGTCGGCCACTACCAGGTCACACTCAAGGTGGGCTTCCGCCTCGCGCCCGAGACGCCCGCCGGCGATGAGGACGGCGGTGGCAGGCAGGCCGGCGGGGTGAGCGGGATCGGGACGGCTTGATTCCAGCTCTTCGTTGGCACGGGAATAAAACCCGTTCGGGCTGAGCCTGCCGAAGCCCCGGCACAGCCAGCCTACAGGCCCTTCGACGAGCTCAGGGCGAACGGGGATCGTTCACTTCCGACTTGAAACTTGGAATGGAAACGGAAAGGCGGCCCAGAGCCGCCTTTTTCATTTCGCAGGCCGGGCACGCGCTACAGCGCGCAGTGCACCGGCTTCGCATCCACCAGCGTGCTGAGCAGCTTTGGGTCGATGCCGACCAGGTAGCCGCGCTTGCCGCCGTTGATGCAGATCTTTTCCAGCGCCAGGACGCTGGCTTCCACGAACACCGGCATCGCCTTCTTGGTGCCGAAGGGCGAGGTGCCGCCCACCAGGTAGCCGCTGTGGCGCTGCGCCACCTCGGGCTTGCAGGGCTCCACGCTCTTGACGCCGATCTCGCGCGCCAGCGCCTTGGTGCTGACCTGGCGGTCGCCGTGCATGAGCACGATCAGCGGCTGTGCGCGCTCGTCCTGCATCACCAGCGTCTTGACCACGCTGTGCTCGTCCACCCCGAGCTGGCGCGAGGACTCGGCGGTGCCGCCGTGGTCCACGTACTCGTACAGGTGCTCGGTGAAGCTCACGCCGTGGCGGCGCAGGAACTGGGTGGCGGGCGTCTCGCTGACGTGCTTGTCCTTCTTCGCCATCTTTGTTCTTGTCGTCCCGTGCTCACTGCGCCGGGTCGCGGTGCGACCAGCGGATGTCGTCGATGACCTTGAGCAACTCCGGCGAGAGCTGCGTGTCCCAGGCGTCCAGGTTCTCGTCGAGCTGCGCCACGCTGGTGACGCCGAGGATGGTGCTGGCCACGCGCCAGTTGCGGTAGCACCAGGCCAGCGCCAGCCGCGTGGGCGTGAGGCCGTTGGCGCGCGCCAGCGCGTTGTAGTGGCGCGCGGCCTGCAGCGCCTCGATGCGGCCCCAGCGCTGCTGCTTCATGGACTCGAACTGCGCCAGCCGGCCGGGGTTGTCCACGTCGTTGAAGCCGCGCTGGTCGTACTTGCCGGTCAGCAGCCCGAAGCCCAGCGGCGAGTAGGCCAGCAGCGAGACCTGCGCGTGGTGGAGCGCCTCGTCCAGGCCGTTGTCCACCACGCGGTTGACGAGGCAGTACGGGTTCTGGACCGTGGCGATGCGCGGCAGCCCCATCTGCTCGGCGATGCGCACGAACTCCGCCACGCCCCAGGGCGTCTCGTTGGACAGGCCGATGGCGCGCACCTTGCCGGCGCGTACTAGGCGCTCCAGCGCCTGCAGCTGCGCCTCGATGCCGGTGACGGGCCGCAGCTTGGAGGGCTCGAAGTACACGCCGCCGAAGGCCGGCACGTGGCGCGCGGGCCAGTGGATCTGGTAGAGGTCGATGCACTCCACGCCCAGGCGCTGCAGGCTGTGATCGCAGGCCTCGACGATGCGCTCGGGGCGCAGGTCCGGCATGCCGCCGCCGATCCAGTCATAGCGCGAGGGCCCGGCCACCTTGGTGGCCAGCACCGTGCGCTGGCGCACGCCGGGACGGCTCTTGAACCAGGAGCCCAGGATGCGCTCCGTCTCGCCGTAGCGCTGCGCGCTGGGCGGCACGGGGTACATCTCCGCCGTGTCGATGAAGTTGACGCCGCGCTCCAGTGCGCGGTCCAGGATGCGATGGCTGGTGGCCTCGTCCACCTGCTCGCCGAAGGTCATGGTGCCCAGGCAGATGGGCGTGACGCGCAGCTCGCTGCGGCCCAGTTGGATGGTGTCAAGCATGGACATGAGTGTGCATCACCATCGGTTTGCGGGGTGAAGCCTGGAGTGGGCCGCCGCGGCCCGCCCGCCCCAGGCAAATCGGCGCTACGGCCCGGTCTCGCTGCCGGCGGCGCTGGAGGTGCCGCTGCCCTTGGTCGAGCCGGTGCTGTCGGCGGTGCCCATGGCGGCCCCGGTGCCCACGCCGCCCTCGCCGATCGGGATCTGCCGCGTGTGGTTGTGGCGCACCGGCATGTCGAAGGAGATCTCCAGCACGCCGTTGTGGAAGCTGGCCTGGGCGGTGTCGGGGTTGACGCCCTCGGGCAGCGGGATGACGCGGCTGAACTGTCCGTAGGTGCGCTCGGTGCGGTAGTAGCCGCCAGGCTGGCTGGTGGTGCGGGTGCTGCGGCGCTCGCCCTGGAGCACGAGCTGGTCGCTGTCGAAATGGATCTGCAGGTCTTCGCGCGACAGGCCCGGCAGGTCGACGTGGACGAGGAGCTTTCCATTGCGCTCGCTCACCTCGACCTCCGGCAGCCAGCCCGAGGCGAACATGGGCGACACGGCGCCGCTGGCCGAGGATGCGCCGCCGGCGGCCTCGGTCTGGCGCTCATCGGTGCCGCCGCTGCTGCCGGCGGCGGATCCAGTGCCCATGTCCGCCGAGGCGTCCATGCCGCCGCGGTCACGCAGGCGGTTGCGCAGCAACTCGCGCCCGCCGCCGACGAACTGGTGGAAGAGGCGGTCCACGTCCTCGTCGAGCCGCTTGAGCAAGTCCATGGGGCTGGTGCCGCGGCGGGTGAAGAAATCGGTGTAGGGATTGCCGCCGCGGCGGGTGGCGTCGTCGGCGCCGGTACTTCCCTGCTGCGCGCCGCCGCCGCTGCTGCCGCCGCCGGGCGAGGGGCCGCCCGAAGCGCCGCCCTGCTGCGGCGAGGACGCGCTGAACTGCGACTGCTGGCTGCCCTGCTGTTGGCCGCCGCCCTGCTGGGGCGAGGGCTCACCCTGTTGCTGCATCTGCGCGTCCTGCGGGCCGCGCTGCTGTTGGTCGTCCATGGTCGGGCCTCCTTGTCGGAATGGCCGGCGCGGCGCGCAGGAGAACCTGCGCGACCGGCCGGCGCTGGAAGGCGGGCATCCGCCATGCCCATCGCCGGCCAGCGCGGAAAGACCCTGGACGTGGGAACGAGGAGACAGCCTATGCCGTGCCGGGCAGCGACCCGGCGCTTCAGCCCTGTGGGCGGCCCTGAGCGCGCTCCACTTCCTGTTCCCTCAACACCTTCCTCTGCACCTTCCCCGTCGTCGTCATCGGCAGTTGCTCGATGAACTCGATCTCCTTCGGGTATTCGTAAGGCGCCAGCCGCCCGCGCACGTGCTGCCGCAGCTCTTCCACCAGCGCCGCGTCGCCGTGAAAGCCGGGAGCCAGCACCACGTAGGCCTTCACCAGCGCGCCGCGCTCGGGGTCCGGCTTGGGCACCACCGCGGCATTGGCCACTGCCGGGTGCTTCAGCAGGCAGTTCTCGATCTCGCCCGGGCCGATGCGGTAGCCCGCCGCCTTGAACATGTCATCGCTGCGGCCGCGATACCAGAGGTAGCCCTCGGCATCCATCTCCGCCATGTCGCCGGTGCGACACCAGCTGTCCGCCGGGTCGCCGGTGAACTTGGCGCGCGTGGCGTCCTCGTTGCGCCAGTAGCCCAGGAAGAAGATCGGGTCCGGCTCGCCGTGCACGTCCAGCCGGTGCAGCGCCACGTCGCCCACCACGCCCGGCGGGCACACGTTCCCGCCGTCGTCGATCACCGCCACCCGGTGCCCCGGATAGCCCCGCCCCATGCTGCCGGGCCGCGCCGGCCAGCCCTGCGCCGGGCGGCCGTCGGCCGTGGCCGGCGTGGCGCAGTTGCCCACGATGTAGTTCACCTCGGTCTGGCCGAACATCTCGTTGACCACCACGCCCACCTTGTCGCGGCACCAGCTGAAGACAGCGTCGCCGACGGCCTCGCCCGCGCTCATCAGCCCACGCAGGCGCAAGTCGAAACGCTCGCGCGGGCGCGGCACCGCCTTCATCATGGCCTTCAGCGCCGTGGGGAACAGGAAGCTGTGCGTCACGCCGTGCGCCTGCAGCAGCTCAAAGGCGCGCACGGGGTCGAAGCGCCCGCGGTAGGCCAGCACCTCGCGGCCGAAGAACAGCGTGGGCAGCAGCACGTCCATCAGCCCGCCGGTCCAGGCCCAGTCGGCCGGGCTCCAGAACGGGCCGGGCACCGGCGGCGCTTCGGCGGACGCGGCGGCGCCCTCCTCCAGCGCCGGCAGCCCCCAGGGCGGGCCCAGGTCGAAACCGTTCTGGCTGGCGACGAAGCCGGTGAGATTGCCCAGCAGTGCCCGCTGGGGCAGCAGCGCGCCCTTGGGCGCGCCGGTGGTGCCGCTGGTGTAGATGAGGATGGCCGGGTCCTCGGCGCCGGTGGCTTCGCGCTCGAAGCCCTCGGGCGCGGCGTCCAGCGCGGCGTCCCAATCCACCGTGTCCGCCTCGCCGCGGCCCTGGGCACCGCCGACGGCCAGCAGCGTGTGCAGGCCCGGCACGGCGGTGCGCAGGCTGCGCAGCGCCTCGATGCCGGCCTCGTCCGTGATCGCCAGCACCGACTCGCTGTGCCGCAGCCGGAACTCCAGCGCCTCCGGCCCGAAGAGCGTGGTCAGCGGCATGGCGATCGCGCCGATCTGGTGCAGCGCCACGTGCGCCACCGCCGTCTCGAAGCGCTGCGGCAGCACGATCGCCACCCGGTCCCCGCGCGCCACGCCCAGGCGGCGCAGCGCGTGCGAGAGGCGGTTCGCATCGCGTTGCAGCTCGGCGTAGCTGAGGCTGCGCACCGTGCCGTCCGCCTCCACCTGGCGGATGGCGACGGCTTGCGGCGTCTCGCGCGCCCAGCGCCCGCAGCAGGCCTCGGCGAGGTTGAAATCGGCGGGCACGCGCCAGCGCCAGACCTGCACCAGCGCGGCATGGCGGTCGGGCGTGGCGGGCGCGGTGGCCTGGGAGCGGGGGGTGTCAGGGTCGGTCTGCATGGCGGGGCAGCTTAGGAGCGCGTATGGCGGCTGCCTCTCCGGCACAACCCGGGCCTGGCCTAGAGTGCGGCACATGAGCTCGCCCACCTACGAACCCCGCGTTCCCGCCGAAAGCCGCTTCCTCGACATCCGCCAGCTGCGCTACCACGTGCTGAGCTGGGGCGACCCGGCGCTGGCCACGGCGCAGCGTCCGCCGCTGGTGCTGCTGCACGGCTGGATGGACGTGGGCGCCTCCTTCCAGTTCCTGGCGGACGCGCTGGCCGCGCCGCGCTGGGTGATCGCGCCGGACTGGCGCGGCTTCGGTCTCACCGCCGTGCCCGGCGCCGACGCCTACTGGTTCCCCGACTACCTGGGCGACCTGGACGCCCTGCTCGACGCCCTGTGCCCCGGCACGCCGGTGGACCTGCTGGGCCACAGCCTGGGCGGCAACGTGGCGATGGTCTATGCCGGCGTGCGCCCGCGCCGGGTGCGGCGCCTGGTCAATCTGGAGGGCTTCGGCATGCCGGACACGCGTCCCGCGCAGGCGCCCTCGCGGCTGGAGACCTGGCTCGACGAGCTCAAGGAGCCGCCGCAGCTCATGCCCTACGAGAACCTGGAGGCGGTGGCGCGGCGGCTGCGCAAGAACGACCCGTTCCTGAGCGCGGACAAGGCAGCGTGGCTGGCCGGGCACTGGGCCGAGCCCGATGGCGACGGGCGCTGGCGGCTGCGCGCCGACCCGGCGCACAAGCGCGTCAACCCGGTGCTCTACCGCAAGGAGGAAGTGATGGCGGCGTGGCAGCGCATCACGGCGCCGCTGCTGTGGGTGGAAGGCGAGGACACGCAGGTGCTGCAGCGCTGGGGAGCGGCCTACCCGCGCGCGGAGTTCGAGGCCCGCATGGCGGCGCTGCCGCCGCACCGCCGCGTGTCGCTGCCGCGCTGCGGCCACATGCTGCACCACGACCAGCCCCAGGCGGTGGCGGCGGCCGTGGAGGACTTCCTCGACGGCACCGGCGCGTCCTGAGCAGCCAGCCCCGGGCGCGCGCCAGCCGCTCTCTCAGAGCATGAAGTCCGACACCGACAGCGCTGCAGGCACGTTGCCGATGAGCTGGATCTGGAACTCGGCCTCGGCGTCCTCATCGGCATTGATGGACACGATGCCTGCGCTGTAGCGCAGCTGGCCCGCCTTCGAGCCGAAGCTAGTCGTCACCAGCTCGAAGGCCTGGTCTGCCCGCGAACGTGCTATCGGCGTCGATCGCGGACAGATCGATCCGGTCCTGGCCGCGGGTGAAGTCGGTGATGACGTCGCACAGCGTGCCGAAGCCCAGGTCGTCCCAGTCCGTGAAGCTGAAGCGGTCCTTGCCGCTGCCGCCGGTCAATCGATCGGCGCCGTCTCCGCCGATCAGTACGTCGTTGCCGGCGCCGCCCTGGAGCTCGTTGTCCCAGTTGCTGCCGGTGATCCGGTTGTTGGCGGCGTTGCCGATGCCCTTGAAGGCCAGACGCCGACCAGCATCAGGTTCTCCAGCCCGTCACCCAGCGTGTGGTCCACGCTCGACTGCACCGTGTCGCGGCCGGCATTGGCGCCCTCGATGATGACGTCCCGGAAGTTGTCAACGACGTAGAGGTCGTCGCCCGCGCCACCGACGAGCGTGTCGATGCCCGTACCGCCATTGAGCGTGTCGGCGCCATCGCCCCCGTTGAGCAGGTTGCGCCCGGCATTGCCCGTGAGGCTGTTGGCCAAGCCGTTGCCCGTGGCGCTCAGGGCGGCACGGCTCAGCAGTTCCAGGTGCTCCAGGTTCGCGCCCAGCGTGTAGTTGACGTACGAGCGCACGGTGTCGATCTCGGTGGCCTTCGTGGAGCTCTCCGTCACCACGTCGGCGGCATCGCGCACCACGTAGGTGTCGTTGCCTGTACCGCCGACGAGCGTGTCGGCACCGGTGCCACCGTCCAGCGTGTCGGCTCCCGCGCCGCCATCGAGCACGTTCGCCCCGGCATTGCCCGTCAGTGCGTTGGCGCGTGAGTTGCCGGTTCCTTTCAGGTCGGCCAGGCCGCGCAGCTGCAGGTGCTCCAGGTTCGCGGTGAGCGTGAAGTCGACGTAAGACAGGACGGTGTCGATCTCGCTGGCCGCGGTGGTGTCTTCGCGCACCACGTCGGCGGCCTCGCGCACGACGTAGGTGTCGTTGCCCGTGCCGCCGATAAGCGTGTCGGCCCCCGCGCCGCCGTCCAGCGTGTCTGCGCCCGCATGGCCGCTGAGCAGGTTGGCGCCGGCATTGCCCGTGAGCCGGTTGTCCGCTGCATTGCCCGTCCCCGTGAGGTCGGCAAGGCCGAGCAGCTGCAGGTTCTCCAGGTTCAGGCCCAGCTTGAAGTCGACGTACGAGCGCACGGTGTTGATTTCGCCACGGGTCGTGGACTGTTCCCTGACCACGTCGGTGGTCTCGCACACGACATAGGGGTCGTTGCCCGTGCCGCCGATGAGCGTGTCGGCGCCCGCATTGCCGTCGAGCACATTGGACTGCGCAGTTGCCCGTGAGGGTGTTGGCCAGCTCGTTGCCGGTGGCGTTCAGGGCGCCCTTGCCCAGCAGCTTCAGCTTTTCCACCATCAGGCCCGGCGCGAGCGTGAAGCTGGCGTAGGCATGCACGGTGTCCGTCTCGCCCGGCGCCCAGGAGCTTTCCAGGATGACGTCGCTGGACTCGTCCACGATGTAGAGGTCGTTGCCTGCGCCGCCGATGAGCGTGTCAAAGCCCTTACCGCCGTGGAGCGTGTCGGCGCCCGTGCCGCCGGTCAGCACGTCCGCACCGCCGAGGCCCGACGAGCGGTCATTGCCCACCTGGCCGGAAAGCCGGTTGTCCGCTTCGTTGCCGGTGGTGGTGTCGTTGCCCGAGCCGCCTACCGCATTTTCGATGATGCACTCGTAGCTTGGCTTTGGCCATTACGCGGCATAGCAGGCCGCCTCGTGCAGGCGGCGCCAGACGCTGCGGGGTACTTTAATGATGTCGCGCTCGCAACGGGACGTTGATAAACCGATGGCGCGCCACCAGTGGGCTCGTACCGCAGCCAGCGCGTCGCTGAATGTCGGGGCGGTTTTGACGTACCACGCGGCCTGGCGCATGGGCAGCTTTGCGCCACGCACGAGTCGGTCGGCCAGCAGCGTCACCAACGAGAACAGGCCCAGCAAGACCGGCGTG
>NZ_AUMO01000081.1 GCF_000430725.1 Azohydromonas australica DSM 1124 | reverse complement strand
GATGTCCACGACCTTGGAGTTGCGCAGGTCGGCGCAGTTCTCCTTGAAGGTCAGGCCCAGCACGTTCACGCGCGCGCCCTTGATGTAGCTGCCCGCGGCGATCATGTTCTTGATCGTCTGCTCGGCGATGAACTTGGCCATGCCGTCGTTGATGCGCCGCCCGGCTAGGATCACCTGCGGGTGGTAGCCCAGCATGTCGGCCTTGTGCGTGAGGTAGTACGGGTCCACGCCGATGCAGTGGCCGCCCACCAGGCCCGGCTTGAACTTCAGGAAGTTCCACTTCGTGCCGGCGGCTTCGAGCACCTCGGTGGTGTCGATGCCGATCTTGTCGAAGATGATGGCCAGCTCGTTCATCAGCGCGATGTTGAGGTCGCGCTGGGTGTTCTCGATCACCTTGGCGGCCTCGGCGGCCTTGATGGAGCTGGCGCGGTGCACGCCGGGCTCGACGATGCGCTCGTAGAGCTGGGCTACGCGCTCCAGCGTCTCGGCGGTGTCGCCGGAGACAATCTTCACGATCTTGGTCAGCGTGTGCTCGCGGTCGCCGGGGTTGATGCGCTCGGGGCTGTAGCCGACGAAGAAGTCCTGCTTCCACTTCATGCCGGACTCGCGCTCCAGCACCGGGATGCACACCTCCTCGGTGGCGCCGGGGTAGACGGTGGACTCGTACACCACGGTGGCGCCGCGCTTCATGTGCTTGCCGGCGCTCTTGCTGGCGCCCAGCAGCGGGCCGAAGTCGGGGATCTTGGCCGCGTCCACCGGCGTGGGCACGGCAATGATGATGACGTCGGCCTCGGCCAGCAGCGCGGGGTCGCTGGTGTAGACGCAGTGCCGGGCCGCGGCCATCTCCTCGTCGGGCAGCTCGCGCGACGGGTCGGTGCCGCGCTGGCAGGCGGCCACCTTGTCGATGGCGATGTCGTAGCCGATGGTGCGGGCTTGCTTGCCGAACTCCACCGCCAGCGGCAGGCCCACGTAACCGAGCCCGATGACAGCGATCACACTCATGAGATATCCCTCCTAACGCTGGCCCCAGCCAGGTGACCGACGAAAACGGTCGATGCGCCGGCAACGGCGTATCGGCTCTGCGCGAACGGGAGGGGAAGCAGGTTCTTCGACGCTGCCAAGGCCTTGGCCGGCCGCAGCCCGTCATGCATGCGTTCCGATGAAGCGGTCAGGCCCCAGGGCCTGCCGAACCGGCGCACACAACGATGTCTCCCCCACCCATGCGTCACCGGGGCAGAGAGTGCTCCCCCAGCCCGCGCGAAGCCACACCGCACTCTCGGGAGTGCGTCGCAACCCCAAATGGAGGGAGCCCAAGGCCCACCGGCGGGGGAGAAGGGTGGCTGCAGCGGCCCAGGCCCCATTTACAACATACACGTGGCCGCTAAAACCACAAATTCTTCCACTGAAGGCGACGACCCGGCCTTTCGCACGACCCCTGGCCCTCCCCCCTTCCTGGTTTGGCCTTGACCTCCCTTGCACTGGCGGGACCGCGGCCACGAAGTCCACGGTCTCCTGGGCTTCCAGGAGTCACGTGTATGTTGTATTTCAACCCGGTGCTCCGCATGCGAGACCGTATCCCCGTTGCCTGGGCAACCACCATGAGCCCCGCGGCGCGCGATGCCGACCACCTACCGATCTGCTCGCCCGCATGCCCTGCCTGCTGAGCAAAGCGACGAAGCACATTCGTTCTGCTTCGTTCCGTGTACGCAAGGTGCTCCCTAGACTGGCCCGCACCGAAGCACCTTGATCCAGAGCATGTCCCAGCACAACGAGTTCGAAGTCCGTCCCCTGCCCGGCCCGCTGGGTGCCGAGGTGCTGGGGCTGGACTTGTCGCAGCCGCTGTCCGACGCCGGCTTCCAGCGCCTGCACCGCGCGCACCTCGACCACCACGTGCTGGTCTTCCGCGACCAGCACGCACTCACGCCCGACCAGCAGGTGGCGTTGAGCGCGCGCTTCGGCCCGCTGCAGCGCCACGTGCTCAAGCAGTTCGCGTTGCCCACGCATCCGGACGTGCTGGTGGTGTCCAACATCGTCGAGGACGGCCGGCCCATCGGCCTGGGCGACGCGGGCCATTTCTGGCATTCCGACCTGTCCTACAAGCCGCGGCCCAGCCTGGGCTCCTTCCTGCACGCGCAGGAGCTGCCCACCGAGGGCGGCGACACGCTCTTCGCCAACCAGCACCTGGCCTACGAGACGCTGCCGGCGGATCTCAAGCGCGCCGTCGCCGGCCGCTGGGCCGAGCACTGGTACCTGGCGCGCTACGCCGAACTGCAGCAGCGCAGCCCCTGGCGCCCGAACCTCACGGCCGAGCAGATCGCCGAGGTGCCGCCGGCCGCGCATCCCATCGTGCGCACGCACCCGGAATCCGGCCGGCCCGCGCTCTTCGTCAGCGAGCACTTCACGACCCGCGTGCTCGACCTGCCCGACGACGAGAGCCGTGCGCTGCTCGACGCGCTGTTCCAGCACGGCACGCAGCCCGAATTCGTCTACCGCCACCGCTGGCGCGCGGGCGACCTGGTGTTCTGGGACAACCGCTCCGTGCTGCACCTGGCCACCGGCTGCCCGGCGACGCAGCGCCGGCGCCTGTACCGCACCACCATCGAGGGCGACGTGCCGGCCTGATGCCCGCGCAACCTTCCCGCCGCTTTCAAGCACCCTACGCACGCCCCGGCCACCCGCCATCGCCCCTGACATGAAGAAGCAACCCCTCCTCCACCGCCTGGCCGTTCTGGGCCTGGGCGGCCTGCTCGCCCTGGGCGTCGCCGGCGCGCGGGCCGAAGGCCAGATCCGCATCGCCGACCAGTTCGGCATCGTCTACCTGCTGCTGGACGTCGCCAAGGACCAGAAGCTCATCGAGAAGCACGGCAAGGCCCAGGGCCTGGACATCGCCGTGTCGCAAGTGACGCTCTCCGGCGGCAGCGCCATGAACGACGCGCTGCTCTCGGGCTCCATCGACATCGCCGGCGCCGGCGTGGGCCCGCTGCTGACGCTGTGGGACCGCACGCTGGGCAAGCAGAACGTGCGCGGCGTGGCCTCGCTGGGCAACTTCCCGTACTACCTGGTGAGCACCAATCCGGCGGTCAAGACCATCGCCGACTTCGGCGACAAGGACCGCATCGCGCTGCCGGCCGTGGGCGTGTCGGTGCAGTCGCGCATCCTGCAGCTGGCCTCGTCCAGGCTCTGGGGCGACACGCAACACGCCAAGCTCGACAAGATCAGCGTCGCGCTGCCGCACCCCGAGGCCACGGCCGCCATCAGCAAGGGCGGCACCGAGATCACGGCGCACTTCGCCAATCCGCCCTTCCAGGAGCAGGAGCTGGCCGCCAACCCCGCCGCGAAGATCGTGCTCAAGAGCTACGACGTGCTCGGCGGCCCCGCCTCGGCCACGGTGCTCTACGCCACGGACAAGTTCCGCACCGAGAACCCCAAGACCTACCGCGCCTTCACCGCCGCGCTGGCCGAGGCCGCGCAGTGGATCCATGCCAACCCCGAGGCCGCCACGGACCTGTTCCTGCGCGTGAACAAGAGCAGGATCGACCGCAAGCTGGTGCTGGACATCGTCAAGAGCCCGGACGTGCAGTTCAAGCTCACGCCGCAGAACACCTACGCGCTGGCCGAGTTCATGCACCGCGTCGGCGCCATCAGGAACAAGCCCGCCTCGGCGCGCGACTACTTCTTCGACGACCCGCACAACGCGGGCGCGAACTGAAAGCTCCAGGAAGGAAGTACCCGATGCAACCGACGACGCCCCTGCTGCAAGTCGCCGGCGTGAGCCTGGAGTACGTGGCCGGCGCGCGCGTGGTGCGCGCCACGCACCGCGTCAGCTTCGACCTCCACGCCGGCGAGCGCCTGGTGCTGCTGGGCCCCTCGGGCTGCGGCAAGTCCTCGCTGCTCAAGGCCATCGGCGGCTTCCTGTCGCCGGTGGAAGGCCGCATCACCCTCGGCGGTGCCCCGGTGACGGCGCCGGGACCGGACCGCGTGATGGTGTTCCAGGAGTTCGATCAGCTCCCGCCCTGGAAGACGGTCAAGCACAACGTCATGTTCCCGCTGCTGGCCTCCGGCCGCGCCAGCCGCGCCGAGGCCGAGCGCCGCGCGCTAAGCGTGCTGGAGCAGGTGGGGCTGGCGGCCTTCGCCGACGCGCATCCGCACATGCTCTCCGGCGGCATGAAGCAGCGCGTGGCCATCGCCCGCGCGCTGGCAATGCAGCCGCGCATCCTGCTCATGGACGAGCCCTTCGCCGCGCTGGACGCGCTCACGCGCCGGCGCATGCAGCAGGAGCTGCTGGCGCTGTGGGCGCAGGTGCGCTGCTCGCTGGTGTTCGTCACCCACTCCATCGAGGAGGCGCTGGTGGTGGGGCACCGCATCGTGCTCCTGTCGCCGCACCCCGGGCGCGTGCGGGCCGAGTTGCACGCACACCCCTTCGACCTCGACAGCGTCGGCAGCCCGGACTTCCAGGCGCAGGCGCAGCGCATCCACCACCTGCTGTTCGAACAGACCGAACAGACGGCACAACCCGAGGCAGCAGCGGCATGAGCGCAGTCTTCACGTCCCTTCCCCGTCCCGACCGCCACGGCGACGTGGACGCCGCCGCCTTGTCCGCGGACACGTCGTTGATGCACCCCGCGGCGGCCGACGCCCCGGTGCGGCCCGAAGCCGAGTACGCACTGGAGCCCTACACCGCGGCACCCGTGGAGCGCGCGCTGCCCCTGGTGCAGCGCCTGCGCGAGAACGCGCTGCTGCGCCGCGGCGCCATCCTGGCGGCGCTGGCGCTGCTGTGGGAGGCGCTGGCGCGCTGGACCGACAACGACTTGCTGCTGCCCACCTTCAGCGCCACCGCCATCGCCTTTGCCGAGGGCATGGCCAGCGGCGAGCTGCTGGAGAAGGCCGGCATCTCGCTGGGCCTGCTGCTGCGGGGCTACGTGCTGGGCATCGCCGCGGCCTTCGCGCTCACGGCGCTGGCGGCCACCACGCGGCTGGGCCGCGACCTGCTATCCACGCTCACCGCCATGTTCAACCCGCTGCCGGCCATCGCGCTGCTGCCGCTGGCGCTGCTGTGGTTCGGGCTGGGCTCGCAGAGCCTGTTGTTCGTGCTGGTGCACGCGGTGCTGTGGCCGCTGGCGCTGGCCGCGCACGCGGGCTTCCAGAACGTGCCGGAGGTGCTGCGCATGGCCGGGCGCAACTACGGCCTGAGCGGGCTGCGGCTGGTGCTGTACATCCTGATCCCCGCCGCGCTGCCGGCGATCCTGTCGGGCCTGCGCATCGCCTGGGCCTTCGCCTGGCGCACGCTCATCGCAGCCGAGCTGGTCTTCGGCGCCACCTCGGGCCAGGGCGGCCTGGGCTGGTACGTGTTCCAGAACCGCAACGAGCTCTACACCGACCGCGTCTTCGCCGGCCTGGCCTGCGTGATCGTCATCGGGCTGGTGATCGAAAACCTGGTGTTCGCGACGCTGGAGCGCGTCACCGTGCGCCGCTGGGGCGTGCAGCGCTGAAGACACGGCGCGCACGGCCCTATTTCCCACGGCTCGCCACACGGCGGGCCGTTTTCTTTTGTACTCAGCTGTTTTTTGCATTTAGGTTGCTAAATCAACCTCAGTTCCCGCCGCGCAAGGCTTATGCCGGCAGCAGCTATGCAGCACGGAATTCGTTCGTTGGCCGACGCGTTCCTGACTCCTACAGTCCCGACCTATCAGACATCAAGAGCGCCCCGCACACCACCTGTCATGACAAGTTCCGTCCAGTCCGCACCCGCCGCGCCTGCGCTGCCGCAGCCCACGCTGCACAGCCGCATCCGCGAGGAGCTACGCGAGCGCATCCTGTGCGGCGCCTGGCAGCCGCACGAGCGCCTGCCTTCGGAAAGCAACCTGATGGCGCAGTACGGCGTGAGCCGCATCACCGTGCGCCAGGCGCTGGGCGACCTGGAAAAGGCGCGGCTGATCTTCAAGGTGCCGGGCAAGGGCTCCTTCGTCGCGCAAAGCAAACCTTTCCAGGAGTTGGGCCGACTGCAGGGCTTCGCCGAGGCCATGAACGGCATGGGGCACGAGACCTTCAACCGGCTGCTGTCGCTGTTGACCGTGGCGGCCGACGAGCGCGTGGCCAACCGGCTGCGGCTGGACCCGGGCACGCCCGTGACCGAGGTGCGCCGCGTGCGCTACCTGGACCACCAGCCCGTGTCGCTCGATCTCACCTGGCTGCCGCTGCACCTGGGCCGGCGCCTGCGCCGCGACGACCTGGCCTCGCGCGACATCTTCCTGATCCTGGAAAACGACTGCGCCACGCCGCTGGGCCACGCCGACCTGGCGCTGGACGCCGTGAACGCCGACGCCGCCACGGCCGCGCTGCTGGGCCTGCCGCCGGGCGCGCCGATGCTGCACATCGAGCGCCTCACGCACGACAGCCAAGGCCGGCCCATCGACTACGAACACCTCTACTGCCGCTCGGACACCTTCCAGCTCCGCATGCGGCTGCAACGACGCTGACCCCCAAGGAAAGGAACCATGGAGACGATCGAACACGAAGTGGACGTGCTGGTCATCGGCGGCGGCACCGCCGGCCCGATGGCCGCCGTCAAGGCCAAGCAGGCCAACCCCGCGCTGCGCGTGCTGCTGCTGGAGAAGGCCAACGTCAAGCGCAGCGGCGCGATCTCGATGGGCATGGACGGCCTGAACAACGCCGTCATCCCCGGCCACGCCACGCCCGAGCAGTACGTGCGCGAGATCACCATCGCCAACGACGGCATCGTCAACCAGAAGACGGTGATGGCCTATGCGCAGAACAGCTTCCCGATGATCGAGGAGCTGGACCGCTGGGGCGTGCGCTTCGAGCGCGACGAGACCGGCGACTACGCCGTCAAGAAGGTGCACCACATGGGCACTTACGTGCTGCCCATGCCCGAAGGGCACGACATCAAGAAGGTGCTGTACCGCCAGCTCAAGCGCACGCGGGTGGAAGTGACGAACCGCCTGGTCGCGACGCGGCTGCTCACGGCCGAGGACGGCCGCATCGCCGGCGCCATGGCCTTCGACTGCCGCACGGCGGACTTCCACGTCATCCGCGCCCGCTCGGTGGTGCTGTGCTGCGGCGCGGCCGGACGCCTGGGACTGCCGGCTTCGGGCTACCTCTTCGGCACCTACGAGAACCCGGCCAACGCCGGCGACGGCTACGCCATGGCCTACCACGCCGGCGCGGAGCTCTCGGGCATCGAGTGCTTCCAGATCAACCCGCTGATCAAGGACTACAACGGCCCGGCCTGCGCCTACGTCACCGGCCCCTTCGGCGGCTTCACCACCAATGCCGAGGGCCAGCGCTTCATCGAGAGCGACTACTGGAGCGGCCAGATGATGTGGGAGTTCTTCCAGGAGCTGCAGGGCGGCAAGGGCCCGGTGTTCCTGAAGCTCGACCACCTGGCCGAGGAGACGATCTCGACCATCGAGACCATCCTGCACACCAACGAGCGTCCCAGCCGCGGGCGCTTCCACGCCGGGCGCGGCACCGACTACCGCGAACGCATGGTGGAGATGCACATCTCCGAGATCGGCCTGTGCAGCGGGCACTCGGCCTCGGGCGTGTGGGTCAACGAGCACGCCCAGACCACGGTACCGGGCCTGCACGCCGCGGGCGACATGGCCTGCGTGCCGCACAACTACATGCTGGGCGCCTTCGTGTACGGGCGCCTCGCGGGCGAGAGCAGCGCGCGCTTCTGCGCACAGCACGACTTTGCCGCCGTCGATGCCGGCCAAGTGGAGCGCGAGCGCCAGCGCGTGTGGGCGCCGCTGCAGCGCGAGCGCGGGCTGCCGCCCAACCAGGTCGAATACAAGCTGCGGCGCATGGTCAACGACTACCTGCAGCCGCCCAAGGTCACCCGCAAGATGGAGATCGGCCTGGATCGCTTCGAGGGCATCCGCCACGACCTCGACGAGCTCAAGGCCAACGACGCGCACGAGCTCATGCGCGCGCTGGAGGTGCACGCCATCCGCGACTGCGCCGAGATGGCGGCGCGCGCCTCGCTCTTCCGCACCGAGAGCCGCTGGGGCCTCTACCACGCCCGCGTGGACTACCCCGAGCGCAACGACGCCGAGTGGTTCTGCCACGCCCAGCTGCGCAAGGACGAGCAGGGCCGCATGGTTAGCTTCAAGCGGCCCATCGAGCCCTACATCGTGCCCATCGCCGACACCGAGAAGAACGCCTACTACCGCCTGCGCATCCCGGCCGCCGAGGCCGTGGCCGCCTGAGCCAGGAGACCTTTCATGCAAATCGCCCCCATCGCGCTGCACCCCGCGGCCGTGCCCGTGACGGTCGATGCCGAGAAGTGCATCGCCCCCAAGGGCTGCACCGTCTGCGTGGACGTGTGCCCCCTCGACGTGCTGGCCATCGACCTGAGCAAGGGCACGGCCTACATGAAGTTCGACGAATGCTGGTACTGCATGCCCTGCGAGAAGGACTGCCCCACCGGCGCCGTGCACGTCGACATCCCCTACCTGCTGCGATAAACCGAGGGAGCCCGCCTTGAACCTGCCCTTGAAACCCCTGCTGGGCCTGGCCCTGGCCTCGGCGCTGGCCGGCGCCCAGGCCGCTGAAACCATCCGCGTCGCCATCGGCACGCAGGACACCACCATCAACTGCGCCACGGGCGGCCTGCTCATCCGCGAGCTCAAGCTGCTGGAGAAGTACCTGCCGCGCGAAGGCCGCTACAAGGACGTGCAGTACGACGTCCAGTGGAAGAACTTCACCTCGGGCGCGCCGCTGACCAACGAGATGGTCGCCGACAAGCTGGACATCGGCTCCATGGCCGACTTCCCCGGCGCCAACAACGGCGCCGCGTTCCTGAAGGCCGGCAAGCAGAGCCTGTTCATCACCGTGCTGTCGGGCAGCACGCTGGGCAGCGGCAACGGCATCGTGGTGCCGCGCGACTCCAAGGTGACGGCGCTGTCCGAGCTCAAGGGCCGGACCATCTCCGTGCCCTTCGCCTCCACCGCGCACGGCATGCTGCTGCGCGCCGTGGCCAGCCAGGGCTGGGATCCGCAGAAGGACGTCAACATCATCACGCAGGCGCCCGAGGTGGCCGGCCCCGCGCTGCAGGCCGGCAAGATCGAGGCGCATGCCGACTTCGTGCCCTTCGCCGAGCTGTTCGAGCACCGCGGCTTCGCGCGCAAGATCTACGACGGCGCCCAGGCCAACGCGCCCACTTACCACGGCTCGCTGGTCAGCGCGGAGTACGCGCGCAAGTACCCGGAAGTCGTGGTCGCGTTCCTGCGCGCGGCCATCGAGGCCGACCGGCTCATCGCCGCCGAGCCCGAGCAGTACAGCGAGCTGATCGAGAAGGTCACGGGCATCGAGGCTGCCGTGGCCTACCTCTACCACGGCCCGCTGGGGCTGCAGACGCGCGACTTCACCTGGAAGCCCGAGTACCGCACCGCGCTCAAGACCTCCATTGAGACGCTGAAGCTGCTGGGCCGCGACTCGCCGCTGGAGGCCACCAGCTTCGTGGACGACCGTTTCATCCGCACCGCCTTCAAGCAGTCCGGCCTGGACTACGACGCGCGGCTGGCGCGGCACGACAAGCTGCCGCTCAAGGCCAGCGACGCGCTCACCGGCAAGCCCATCACCGACGTGCAGCGCGCCGCGGGCGTCTGGGTGCAGGGCGAGCCCAAGGTTCGCCACTACGCCAGCATCGAGAACGCCTTCGCCGACCTGCAGAAGCTGCAGCAGTCCGGGAAGAAGGCGAGGGGCGTGTACGTGCACGACCTGATCCACCGCATCAAGCTGCTGGCGCCCAACACCTGGTTCGCCGCCGATGCCAAGGGCCAGCTCAGCGCCTTCCTGCAGAAGGACGCCGCCACCGCCTACGCCGCGGCCAACAAGGGCCGCGTGCTGGACTTCGCCGGCGCGCAGGCCGCCGCCAAACCCGCGCTGTGATGCCGCCATGAACGCCATCACGCCCCCCGCTTCCCTCGCCGCCGCGTCCCGGCCGGCGGCGGCCGAGGCGCCGCGCCGGCCGGCAAGCGCCACGCTGAGTACCGCGCCGCTGGGCCGCCTGGCTGTGCAGGCCGGCTCGGTCGCGGCCTGCGTGCTGCTGTGGCACCTGGCCGCCACGTTGCGCCTGAACCTGGGCGCCGTCACCTTCGCCAACGTGCCGCCGCCGGCCGAGGTGCTGGGTGCCGCCTGGGCGCTGCTGCAGTCGCCCAAGCTCGGTGGCCACCTCTACAGCAGCCTGCTGCGCGTGGGCCTGGGCTTCGGTTTCGCGGCGCTCATCGGTGTCGGCCTGGGATTGCTGATCGGCCGCCTGCGTTGGGCCCGCAACTTCCTGCTGCCGCCGCTGGAGGTGCTGCGGCCCATCCCGGCCGTGGCCTGGATCCCGCTGTCCATCCTCATGTTCCCCTCCTCCGAGGGCAGCATGGTGTTCATCACCTTCGTGGGCGCGCTGTTCCCGATCCTGCTCAACACCATCCACGGCGTGGAGGCAGTCGATGCGCGCCTCATCGCCTCCGCGCGCAGCCTGGGCACGCGGCGCTGGCGGCTGTTCACCGAGGTGATCGCGCCCGGCGCGGCGCCCAGCATCGTCACCGGCCTGTCCATCGGCATGGGCACCTGCTGGTTCTGCCTGGTCACGGCCGAGATGATCGCGGGCCAGTACGGGATCGGCTACTACACCTGGGAGTCCTACACCGTGCAGAACTACGCCAGCATCGTGGTGGGCATGCTGCTCATCGGCGCGCTGGGCATGGGCAGCAGCGCGCTCATCCGCCGCGCCGGCGCCCGCCTCATGCCCTGGTACCGGCCGCAAGGAGGCGCGCAATGAGCGCCGCGGCACCGCAAGGTGTGGCCGCGCACGGCGGGCACATCGCGATCGAGCGCGTCGGCATCGAGCTGGGTACCGGAGACAACCGCTTCGAGGTGCTGCACGAGGTCTCCCTCGACGCCACGCCCGGCGAATTCATCTGCCTGCTCGGTCCCTCGGGCTGCGGCAAGTCCACGCTGCTGGGCGCGCTGGCCGGGCACTTGAAGCCCGCACGCGGCAGCCTGCGCCTGGACGGGCAGCCCATCGACGGCCCCGACCCGCAGCGCGGGCTGGTATTCCAGCAGCACACGCTGTTTCCATGGAAGACCGTGCTCGACAACGTCGCCTACGGCTTGAAGATGAAGGGCGTGCCGCGCGCGCAGCGCGAGCACGAGGCGCGCACGCTGCTGGAGCTGGTGGGCTTGGCCGGCTTCGAGCGGCGCTATCCGCGCGAGCTCTCAGGCGGCATGCAGCAGCGCGTGGAGATCGCGCGCGTCCTGATCAACCACCCGCGGGTGCTGCTGATGGACGAGCCCTTCGGCGCGCTGGACGCGCTCACGCGCGCCCACATGCAGGAGCTGCTGTTGGACCTGTGGACGCGCATGCGCACCACCATCCTCTTCGTCACGCACGACATCGACGAGGCGCTGTTCCTGGCCGACCGGGTGCTGATCCTGAGCCCGCGCCCCGGGCGCGTCGTGGAGGAGCTGCGCGTGCGCTTCGAGCGCCCGCGCCATGCCCGGTTGCTGACGCATCCCGACTTCGTGGCACTCAAGCGCCGCTGCCTGCAACTGCTGCGCCACGACGGCGACAGCGACACCCCGACCCTGGGCCGCCTTTCGCCGCTGGGCGGACCCGCTTCCGTGCCCCGTTACGCCGCCTGAACCCATGACCGCATCCCTGACCCCTATTGACACCGATCCCGAGCTGGCCGACCTGCGGCGCCGGCTCGCCAGCACCGACGCTGGCGAGCGCCGCGTCGCGTTGCTGGAGGCCGCCGACCTGGAGGACGAGGCGCTGCTGCCGGCGCTCAGCGCCGTGCTGCGGCACGACCCCGACCCCACGCTGCGCACCGAGGCCGCGCGCGCCCTGGCCGCCTGGAGCGATGCCGACGTGGTGGAAGCGCTGGCCGAGGCGCTGTCCGACGTCCCGGCGGTGCGCGAGGCCGCGGCGCTGGCGCTGGCCGAGCTCAAGGACGCCCAGGCGGGCGCCCGGCTGGTGCGCCATGCCCGGCACCCCGACGGCTTCGTCAGCGCCGCCGCGCTGCGCGGCCTGCGCGAGCTGCGGGTGCCGGAGGCGGTGGAGCCGGCGCTGGACGCGCTGCAACGGCCCGAGGCCAGCGTGAGGCGCGAGGCGGTGGGCGTGCTGGGCTGGCTCAAGCACCAGCCGGCGCTGCCGCGTCTGGCACGGGTGGCCGTCGGGGACGGGGACGCCGAGGTGCGTCGCGCCGCCACCGGCGCGCTGGGCTTGGCCGGTCCGGACCAGACCGACATCGTCCTGCCGGCGCTGAGCGCCGCGCTGCGCGATGCCGCCTGGCCGGTGCGCGAGGAGGCGGCCACCACGCTGGGCAAGCTGCGCCCGGAGGACCCGGCCGCCGCGCAGGCGCTGCGCGCGGCGCTGGACGACGACTACTGGCAGGTGCGCCTGCGCGCCGCGCGCTCGCTGGGCCGGCTGCGCGACCGCGACGCCGTGCTGCCGCTCATCGCCGCGCTGGTGCATCCCGCGGGCAACCTGCGCAAGGAGGCGGCCATCGCCCTGGGCGAGATCGGCGACGCGCAGGCCGTGCCCGCGCTGACCGCCGCCACGGACGATCCCGACCCGGAGGTGCGCAAGGCGGCACGCTCGGCCCTGCAGCGGCTGGGCGCGCCGGCGGGGACGGAGCGATGAGCGGCGAGCAGGCGGCGCCCAGCGCCGTCGAGCTGCACCCGGACCGGCTGCGGCTGCACTGGCCCGACGGCATGGCCGAGCTGGACGCCGCCATGCTGCGCGCGGCCTGCCGCTGCGGCGGCTGCCGCGCTGGCCGGAACGTGAGCACCGATGCTCTGCCGCGCCTGGTCGGCGCGGAGCCGGTCGGCCTCTACGCGCTGCAGCTGCGGTTCAGCGACGGGCACGAGCGGGGCATTTATCCGTGGTCGCTGTTGAGGGAGCTGTGGCGGGACCGCGCGGGAACGCCCTTGGGATTCTGTTAAGGCCGCGGCTCAATGCCGGCCAAGCAGCGCCGATAGCACTGCTTTGCCTCGTGAACCGCGAACCCGGTGGTGGAAGTCGAACCGCCGGCCGCTTTTGAACCCCTCATGGCCGCCCATAGAACAACGACTTCCCTCTCCCGCACGGCAATCGCTTCCCCGTCGCGAACCGCCTGGGTCCGCAAGACCCTGCTGTCCCTGGCTGCTTGCGGCGCCCTGGCCGGCTGCGCGACGGTGGACATCGACGAGAAGGTGTTTCTCAAACCCGACCAGCGCCCGCCCGCGGCCGAAACCCTGGGCGCCGGCTACGTGCTGGAAAACGTGTCGGTGCCGCAGGCCGACGGCGCCGTCAGCCGCGGCGTGTATTTCCACAGCCCGCAGTCCATCGCCACGGTGCTGTATTTCGGCGGCTCCAGCTTCAGGCTGGACCGCGAGGGCCTGCCGGTGATCACGGGCCTGGCCAAGGCCGGGGCGGACGTGATGGTCTTCGACTACCGCGGCTACGGCCGCAGCGACGGCGCGCCCACGGCGGCGCTGGTGCGCTCGGATGCGCAGGCGGTGTTCCAGTTCGCCCGCGCCAGGGCTCGGCGCCCGCTGGTGGTCTATGGCCTGTCGATGGGCAGCTTCGTGGCGGCCTCGGTGGCCGAAACGCAGCCTGTCGACGGGCTGGTGCTCGAAGGCGCCGCCACCAGCGCCGAGGCCTTGGTCGGCAACATGTTTCCCTGGTACGCGAAGCTGGTGGTGCGGCCGAGGGTCACGCCCGAAATCGCGGCCATCGACAACGTCAAGGCGCTGCGAAATTACGGCGGTCCGCTGCTGATGCTGGGCGGCGAGAACGACGAATTGATGCCGCCGTCCATGCAGCGCTCGCTGTTCGAGCAGGCGCCGAGCGTCAACAAGGACATCCGGCTGTTCCCGGGCTACGGGCACAAGGGCTTGATCGAGAGCCCGGAGTTTCCAGCGGTGTTGAAAGCCTTCCTGGCCGGCAAGGTGGGACCGAAGGGCGAGTAAGGCACCCGGCAGGCGTCCGGGCCAAGTGCGGGTCGGTGCCGCTCAGCTCCCGGCACCCGCGGACTGCAGCTCGCCCTGCAGCACCTCCGCCACCCGCGTCCCCGGCAGGATGAACGCCGCGGCCTGCGCATGGCCGCCGCCGCCGAAGCGCGCCGCCAGCCGTTCCACGTCAAAGTCCTTCACCGAGCGCAGGCTGCACTTGAGCCGCCCCAGGTGGTCGGCACGCCACACCAGTGCGAAGCTGCCGCTGCGCTGCGCCAGCAGGCTGCCGACGTTGCTGGCGAACTCGCCCGGCGCGTTGACCATCAGCCCGGCCTCGCCGTCGATGCGGATCGCTGCTGGCTGCTCCGCGATGGCGGTGCACAGCGCGTCGAAGCGCGCTTCCATCGCGGCACCGCGCTCGACCATGCGCGCCCGGGCCGGCTCGTCCAGGTCCAGCACCGACTTCCAGGCCGCGAAGTCCAGCGGCAGCAGGTCCAGCGCCGCCAGGAAGGGCCGCGCGTCCGGCACATCCCAGGTCCACAGGTCGCGGGCCTGGACGGCCTGCAGCAGGTAAGGCAGCGGCGCGCCGGGATGGAAGTGCTCCCAGGCAATGGCGGCGCCGGAGCGGCCGAGGTCGAAATACAGCCGGTGCGGGCAGGCCAGCGCCAGTCCCTGCAGCCGCTTCTGCGCCGACACGTGGTGGTCCAGCAGCGTGATGCTGCGCGCCTGCGTGCCCATGGCGCGCAGCACTTCGGGCTCGAAGGAGTAATCGAGGATGAACACCTCGCGCCCCTCGACCGCCGGCGGCGGGTCGCCGTAGTGGCAGGCCAGGTAGTCCGCCGCATCGCCCAGCCGGAGCCAGGCCGCCAAGGCCGCGCCGAAGCCGTCGGCGCACTTGCCGTGATAGAGCACCAGAGTGCGATCGTTTGACATGCCCGTCCCTCGTCTCGTTCAGGCCATTCTCGCCCGGGCTCGGCATGGCCCGACTTACCGCCAGGGAATATGGACAGGTTGTGAAGGCTCGCTTTTGGCTTTTCCAAGGCTTCGGCTTGGCATACTCGTCGTGCCATTGGAGCCCTTCCAATAAAACGATGACGAATATCAAGCGTCGAAATACCCTCAAATATCTGTGCACCGCGGCGATCGCGCCCTGGCTGCCCGGCTGTGCAGAAACAGCCCCCTCGGAGCCTCTGCCCGACGTGGCATCGGATGACTGGGACGCGCTGGGCCAGTGGCTGCAGCGGGACATCGAGCGCCGGATGCGGTCGCAGGGCATCACAGGCCTGAGCATCGCCCTCGTGGACGACCAGCGCGTGGCCTGGTCCCACGCGGCCGGCTGGGCGGACCGGGAAGCGCATATTCCCGCCACGCCGCAAACCCCATACCGCGTCGGCTCCATATCCAAGCTGTTTACCGTCGCCGCGGCGCTGCAATTTGCCGCCCAGGGAAAACTGGTGCTGGACGCTCCCATTCAGGAAGCCTTGCCGGAATTCAGCGTGCGCTCGCGTTTCGGCGCGTCGCCGATCACCGCGCGGCAATTGATGACGCACCACGCCGGGCTGCCGCGCGACGTGCTGGCGGGCATGTTCATGGAGCGGCCCGAGCCCTTCGAGGCGATGGTGCAGCGCCTGCGCGACACCGACCTGGCCAGCCCGCCGGGGCTGCTGATGAGCTACTCCAACGTCGGCCTGACCGTGCTGGGCGCGGCCGTGCAGCGTCTGGCGGGCTGGCCGTTCGACGAGCACTTGCGCCGGAGCCTGCTGGAGCCGCTGGGCATGGAGCACGCCAGCTTCACCGTCCATCCCGCCGCCGTGCCGGACCTGGCCCAGGCCTACGACCGCCAGGGGCGCGCCCACGAGACGGGGCTGCGCGACCTGCCCGCCGGTGGGCTCAACGCCGGCGTGCTCGACCTGGCGCGCTTTCTTCACATGGTGTTCGCCGAGGGGCGCGCGGGGGAGCGCCAGGTGCTGCCCGCGGCCTGGCTGCGGGAGATGCTGCGCCCGCAGGTCCTGGACGGCGCGCTGGCGGTACCGGGCCAGCGCACCGGGCTGGGCTGGATGCTGGACGAGCCCCAGGCGATGCCGCCGCAAGCCGGCCCGCTGGTGCACCACGCGGGCGCTACGCTGTACCACCGCGCGCACCTGGCGGCCCTGCCGCGCCACCGGCTGGGCGTGGCCCTTGCCTCCAACGACAGCCGAGCCAGCAAGCTCCTTGGCGAGGTGGCGCGCCAGGCGCTGCGCCTGGCGCTGGCGGCCAAGGCGGGGCTGCGCCAGCCCGAGGCCGACCGGCCCAACGCAGCACCCAAGGAGGCGCCGTTGCCGGAAGCGGAGCTGGCCGCCTACCCGGGGCGCTACACCACGGAGGTGGGCTACCTGCAGGTGCGCCGCGATGGATCACGGCTGCAGGCACGGGCCCTGGGCGAGCGGCTGGAGCTGCGCGCCGATGCCGAAGGGTGGCTGCATCCGCGCTACGCGCTGCTGGGGCTGATTCCGCTGGACATCCCGGACCTGGCCGACGTGCGCATCCGGCGCCAGCAGCTCGACGGCCGCGAGCTGCTGGTGGTGCGCACCGCCGGCAAGGAGCTGCTGTTGGGCCAGCGCATCGAGCCCACACCCGGCGCGCCGCGCTGGACCGGGGTGGCCGGACGCTACGCGCCGCTGCTGTTGCCGGGCGAGGAAGCGCTGCTGGAGCATGTGGAGGTGTTCGAGGAGGACAGCCTGCTGCTGGCACGGCTGAAGCTGCCGGAGCGCTACGGCAGCACGCAGCCGGTGTCGGTGCTGCAGGTGCTGTCCGACACCGAGGCCATCGTGCAGGGGCCGCTGGCCGGGATGGGCGAGACGGTGCGACGGGTTGAGGTGGACGGGCAACCGGGCTTCGAATGCGCCGGCTACCGTTTCCGGCGGGTGGCGATCTGATGGACAGGCTGCGGACGCTGAATTGAAGGCATCACGGCCCGCCTGCAGGCGGGCTGTTTCCATGCGGGCCGGGACGGAATGCCCGTCAGGCTCGCGGCCCCTGCTCCAGGCACACCGACACCCGCTCCCCCCAGCGCTCAGCGGGGAAGTAATCCCACACCGCGTGGTGCTGCGTGGCCCAGTTGTCCCAGAAGAGCAAGGTGCCCGGCTCCTCGATGGCCTGCTTGTCGTGGAAGTCCTGGAAAAAGCTCATGGTGCTCGATCGGCCCTCCCCGGGCCCTTGACTTGATTGATGCCGTAACCGCGGCGCCTGTGGGCCGCGCCGCAGGCATCTTCCGGCCCGGCATCACCGGCGCGAACGACGCTTTGCGGATGAGTTCATGCGGCGCCCGCAGCCGTCTTGTCGCCGATCGGGTCTTCATCGTTCTGCGCGCAACCTTTTTCGCAAAGCTTCGTTCGCCCGACCCGGGAGGCTCCCTAGGCTGACGTCCTGTGTTCATGACTACCGCGACGCCTGGCTCGAAGCGCCGGCACGGTGGCCCACCCAAACGACTCCATCGAATCCAGGAACGCCCCCATGTCCGCCGCCATTGCCGACGTCGTCTTGCATCCCCTTCTCGAACAGGCCCGCGAGGCCGCGCGGCGGGCCGGGCTGGCCTATGCCGGCGGCGTGCCGCCGCAGCTGGCCTGGAGCCTGGCGCAGTCCGGCGAGGCCGTGCTGGTGGACGTGCGCAGCGCCGAGGAGCACAAGTTCATGGGCCTGGTGCCGGGCAGCGTGCACGTGCCCTGGGCCACCGGCACGGCGTTCACCCGCAACCCGCGCTTCGCCCGCGAGCTGGAGGCGCGCGTGCCCAAGCAGCGCCCGCTGCTGCTGCTGTGCCGCAGCGGCAAGCGCTCAGTGCTGGCCGCCGAGGCGGCGGCCAAGGTCGGCTTCAGCCTCGCCTTCAACGTGCTCGAAGGCTTCGAAGGCGAGCTCGACGCCGCCCAGCAGCGCGGCCACGGCGACGGCTGGCGCTTCCACGGCCTGCCCTGGGTGCAGGACTGACACGCCCGCACACCCAGCCCCTCGCCAGACCACCGCAGAACGAACAACGCCCAGGAGGACTCCCATGCCCCGATTCTTCGCAGACAACTCGCTGTCCATCGGCCGCACGCCGCTGGTGCGGCTGAACCGCATCACCGACGGCGCGGGCGCCACCGTGCTGGCCAAGATCGAGGGCCGCAACCCGGCCTACTCCGTGAAATG
Organism: Azohydromonas australica DSM 1124; assembly: GCF_000430725.1. Taxonomy (GTDB): domain Bacteria; phylum Pseudomonadota; class Gammaproteobacteria; order Burkholderiales; family Burkholderiaceae_C; genus Azohydromonas; species Azohydromonas australica. The sequence continues at coordinate 18,498 of NZ_AUMO01000081.1, read as the reverse complement.
CCGCGTCGGCGCGGCGCTGATCCGCGACGCCGAGGCGCGCGGGCTGCTGGGCCCGGGCAAGGAACTGGTGGAGCCCACCAGCGGCAACACCGGCATCGCGCTGGCCTTCGTGGCCGCGGCGCGCGGCATCCCGCTGACGCTGACCATGCCCGAAACCATGAGCCTGGAGCGGCGCAAGCTGCTGCTGGCGTTCGGCGCCCGGCTCGTGCTCACCAAGGGCGCCAAGGGCATGAAGGGCGCGGTGGCCAAGGCGGAGGAGATCGCCGCCGGCGATCCCGGTCGGTACGTGCTGCTGCAGCAGTTCAGGAACCCGGCCAACCCCGCCATCCACGAGAGCACTACCGGGCCGGAGATCTGGGAGGACACCGGCGGCGCCATCGACATCCTGGTCTCCGGCGTGGGCACGGGCGGCACCATCACCGGCGTGTCGCGCTACATCAAGCGCACGCGGGGCAAGCCGATCGTCTCGGTAGCGGTGGAACCCTCGGCCAGCCCGGTGCTTACGCAGCATCGCCTGGGCGAGGAGATCAAGCCCGGGCCGCACAAGATCCAGGGCATCGGCGCGGGCTTCGTGCCCGAGGTGTTGGAGCTGGCGCTGGTGGACGCCGTCGAGCAGGTCAGCAACGAGGAGGCGGTGCACTGCGCGCGGCGCCTGGCGAGCGAGGAAGGCATCCTCTGCGGCATCTCCAGCGGCGCGGCCGTGGCCGCGGCGGTGCGCCGGGCGCGGCGCCCGGAGAACGCCGGCAAGACCATCGTCGTGATCCTGCCCGACAGCGGCGAGCGCTACCTCAGCTCGGTACTGTTCGAAGGCGTGTTCGACGCCAACGGGCTGCCGGCGGGGCCACTGGCCGCGGCGGCCTGAGGCGAGAAATCTCCTTCCTGGCGAGGAGTTTCGCGCCAAGCTGGCGCGAAATATTGGCAATACGGTTCCTGATTGGAAACAGTGCTCAGCTCGAATGAAGAACCGTTCGGGCTGAGCCTGTCGAAGCCTCGGACCGAGCTCGTCGAGAGACTGTTGGCAGGCCAACAACCCTTCGACACGGGGCCCTCGACAAGCTCAGTCCTCTGCTCAGGGCGAACGGCTGAGACTCGTTGCTGATCAGGCCCATCAATGGCCGGTTATTGGCAGTCCCACCAATCGGGCCCGTATTTCAGAAACTTAACCGGACCGGCAGGTCCCGGACACCCGAGCCTCGCGACAGCGCAGCACGCCACCTTCATGACCATGGAGGATGCCGCATGCGAAACCGACCTACTTCGGTCCGTGAAATATTTCATTGCATGGCTGTTTATTGCGTGGCCATCAAGAATGGCACCCACAGGCTTGCCACTCTTGGCGCACATTGTCGGGATGAAGACTCGGCGTAAAACCGAGTAGATCTGAATGAAACGACGAGAATTCATCGGATTCGGGCATCAGCACATTGAGCCGCATCTAGCGGTAATGCAATGAGAATCACTGCGTCGGATATCAACACATGGGTCGAGTCCCATGCCAAGGAAGCACAAATTCATCTGCCACGTTGGGTGAGGCGCCTCTGCTTCGATCCGCAGAGCACACGACAGATTTCCTTTCCAGCAGGGGATTCAACCTTCATGCCTGGCTGGGACGGCGTTCTTTCCAGTGAACGCGGCAATGCCTGGGTGCCCGCCGGAGCATCGCGCTGGGAAATCGGTTGCGACAAGGACGTCACTGGCAAGGCAAACGGCGATTACGAGAAACGTACCCAAGCGACTTCTCCCGAGGAACGCGCCGCATGCACCTTCGTTTTCGTCACGCCCAGGCGATGGGTGAAGAAAAATGCCTGGGTTGATGAGCATGCCGCCAAGGGCGATTGGGCCGGCGTCCGTGCCTGCGACGCTGACGATCTGGAGCAATGGTTGGAACAGACGCCGGCAGTGGCTCTGATGGTTGGTGAGGAAATGGGCCTGAGCGGCTTTGGCGTCGCCAGTCCGGCCAGATATTGGCACAACTGGTCGCGGCAATGCGAGCCGGCCATCACGACGGACGCCTTGTACATGGATCGCTCCGCGACCCAGGCGGCATTGAGCGAGAAATTGCGTGCGGCCCAGGAAGGCAAGATTTCCCATAACCTGTTGACGCTTCGTGCGGACAGTGTCGAGGAAGCCGCAGCCTTTGCAGTCGCGGTCGTCATGACACAGGGCACGCTGTCGGATGAAAGCTTGGTCGTTACCGGCCCCCAAGGCTGGCAATATGTTGAGTCCAACCCAAGGCTGAGAATTGCCATTGCAGCGAGAACGGAGACTGCGGCCTCTCCGGTTTTGCGTGACGGGCTGCTCGTCATCGTGCCGCAGGCCACAGGTGACCTCGCGCACAAGGATACCAGCGAGGAATTGCTGCTGGACCGCCCGAACATTTATGACTTCGAGAAGTCATTGATCGCCATCGGCATGGAAGAGTCGGACGCCCGGCGCTACGCAGCCAGCACGGGACGCTCATGGACCATATTCAGGCGCCAGCGGGCATCGAATCCGGCGATTCGGAATCCTGTGTGGCTGGATTCAGCCCAGTCATTCAGCCTGCCGCTGCTGTGCCTAGTAGGGTGCTGGCATGCCAGCCATGACGGCGATCGCCAGGCGGTGGAGCGACTGGCCCGCCGTGCCTATGAAGACATTGAGGAAGACCTGTGTCGCCTGGCCCGGCTCGACGACGCACCGGTATTGAAGATTGGCGACGTCTGGAAGGCAAAGTCGCCGCTGGAGTTGATGAATCAATTTGGCGACCAAATCACCGGGGCACAGTTGGACCGTTTCTTTGCCTTGGCGCAGGACATGCTGACGGCGGCTGACCCCCAGCTGGAATTGCCCGCCGAGGAGCGCTGGATGGTCAACGTGCACGGCAAGGTGCGCCCGTTCTCAGGCCTGTTGTTCGACTCGGTCTGCGACTCGCTGCTGAAACTGGCGGTGCGGGGCATAGAACTGCCCGCGCTGCAGTTCCTTGAACTTGAAAACCGTGTCGATCGATTCGTCCAGCAGCTCCTGGGCGAAGCTGACGCCGAGCGCTGGCTGTCATTAGCCTCCCATCTGCCTACCCTGGCCGAGGCGGCCCCGGATGCGTTTCTGAGCGCGGTTGAGAAAAGCCTGCGCAAGGCGGATGCGCCAGTCGCGAGATTGATCACCGAATCCGGTGACTCGGGCTTCATGGGACGGTGCTGGCACGCCGGGCTGCTGTGGGCTCTGGAAACGCTGGCATGGGCGCCGAATCGGCTGGCGCGCGTGGCGTTGATTCTGGCGCAGCTGACGCATGTGCCGATGAAGGGAAATTGGGGCAACAAACCCAGCGTCAGTCTGTTTGGTCTGTTCCGATCTTGGTATCCACAAACTGCGGCCAGTCTTCAGGACCGGATCCGTGTTCTGAAACTTTTGATTCAGCGCGACGGTGACGTAGCCTTCGATATATTGAGGAATCTTGCAGGACCGCTCCGTTCAAGAACCGCGCTGCCCGCACAGCGCCCTAAGTGGAGGGACGATGACGCGGGTGCTGGGCATGGGGTTTCTCGCGCAGAGATGTTTGAGATGGCCAGCGCAGCGCGTGAAGAGTTGATTGCCGTTAGCAAGGGGCACGCGTCGAGAACTGCCGTCCTGCTCAACATAAGCATGATCAGCTCCAAATCTGACCTTGCGACCGCTCTCGGGTTGGTTGAACTATTTACTATTGCGCCAATCATCGACAATGACTGCGAGTTGCTGCGCACAGCATTACGCAAGTTCATGTGCTGGTACACAAACCATAGCGATCTTCCACCCCATGAATTAGGCGAGTGGATTGGTCCTGCAAGAACGTGCTATGAACTGCTGATGCCGCGCGGTTTCGTACTCAGGCATCAGTGGCTCTTTGAAACCTACTGGGTTGAGCTTCCAGATTTCAAGTGTGCACATGACGAAGCATACGACAAAGCAGTAAAAACGGCGAGACTTGAAGCCATTGCCGACATATTCGACGGCATGGGCATGCCAGGCATCAGAGAGCTGATCTCTACGTGCAAGCAGCCTGACGCCGTAGGAAGCCATTTGATTGGCGCTCTTCCCCATACGATCCAGTGGCCGGAGTGGATTGCCATGGAAGGTGGAGATTTCCTGCATTCCCAAATGACAAGCTGCATTTCAGGTCTTCTTGGCTCCATGAAAGCGACAGAGACGGAAAAAACATTTCAAAGCATCATTCAGCTTGAAGGGTCGCAAAATTGGTCACCCCAGAAGATGGCGCGCCTGCTGAACTTGGTGTCACCACGGGAGGAGATTTGGAAGCTTGCAGAAGCCTGTGGACATGAAGTTGAGGAACACTACTGGCGGATAGCACGACCGTATTGTCACAGCGAAGCCGAATGCAGCGAATATATCATCAATCGTTTGCTGGCGGCGAAGCGACCAAATGCAGCATTGAAATATTGTCGGCTTATGCTTAATAAAGTCGACGCAACGCTGTTATTCAAAGCTCTTCAGCAGTTCGTTGTACACAACGAAGGTGAAGACTCGCCTTCCATCCAGCACTGGAATTTGCCCAGGATGATCGAAAAACTGGAGAAATCCGGGCAGATTGAACCAATAGCTCTCATGCAGCTTGAGTTCCAGCTTTTTCCCGCACTTGTCCAGGGCGATCGGGCCGCTTCCGGTGCCCTGTACGAGTGCATCACGTCAAAACCAGAGCTGTTCGTGGAATTGGTGTGCGCACTGTACAAACCCGAGCATGGCGAGCGAACGGAACCTATTACTGAATCTCAAAAATTAACTGCGGAACGGGCGTTTGACATCTTTCATTATTGTTCGCGCCTGCCTGGAACCAAGTCTGATGGCTCTATCAACGGCGAAATTTTTTCCCAATTCATCACTACGGCACGCCAACTCTGTCGCGATGCCGACCGTGCCACCATGGGAGATCAGACATTGGGGCAAATTCTGGCCCATTCGCCCACGGATGAGGACGGGACTTGGCCCTTCGTTCACGCTTGCAAAATACTGGATTCGGTGGACGCTGAAGAAATTCGCACCGGATTCTATTTTGGTGCTTGGAACAAGCGCGGCGTCACCAGCCGCTCGCCATGGGATGGTGGCGGCCAGGAGCGTGATCTGGCCGCTCATTACCGCAGCCAAGCCCAGCGCGTACAAAGCAGTTTTCCCAACGTGGCTGCCATGCTTGAAAAGCTGGCCCGGAGCTACGAGCGCATGGGAAGAGAAGAAGACATAGAGGCAAACCTGCGCAAAGAAGGTTTTTGATCCATGCCCTCCCAACTCCTCTTCCTCCCCGGCGCCTCCGGCAAAACCGCCCTGTGGCAGCCGGTGGCGAATCTCCTGGCGCACCCGGCCGAGAAACTCCACGTCGGCTGGCCCGGTTTCGGCGCCACGCCGCCGGACCCGGCGGTGAACGGCATCGACGACCTGGTTGCCCGGGTGGTCGAGAAGATCAACCGTCCCACCGCGTTGGTTGCCCAGTCCATGGGCGGCGCCATCGCGCTCAAGGCCGCGCTGCAGAAACCCGGGCTCGTCACGCACCTGGTGCTGAGCGTCACCTCCGGCGGCCTGGACGTCACCAGCCTGGGCGCGCAGGACTGGCGGCCAGCCTTCACCCGGGCCAACCCTTCCCTGCCCGGCTGGTTCTCCAGCTACCACGAGGATCTGGCGGCGCACCTGCCCGGCATCGAGATTCCGGCCCTGCTGCTGTGGGGCGACGCGGACCCGATCAGCCCGGTGCCGGTCGGCCGGCGCCTGGCGTCGCTGCTGCCGCGCGCCGAGCTGCACGTGTTCCCGGACGGCGACCACGACTTGGCCAGCAGCTTCGCGCGCGAGGTGGCGCCGCTCATCGACCGGCACCTGCTGGCTGAATGAAGCGCGGCGCGGCGCGCCGGCCCTCGCAAGCCGGACGCCGCGCGCGGCAAGCGTTTCGCCGCCGTCGTCCGGTACGGCGCGCAAGCTTCGGCACCCAAGCATCAAAAGCGCTTCGGAGCGCGTGTCAAAAGTCACGGCTGGCGCGTCCGCTGACGGACATGGGCTTCAAGGCGCGCATGCCCTGCCGAACAGAGCGCTTGTCTTACGCCATGTTGTCATCCGCTCCGTTCCCTCCCGAACGTCCCTTGCTTGCGCGCCGGTCCACGGCGCGTACCGGCCCGTGATCCGGCGCCTGTCCGCCCTTCTGGGCGAGTGGCTGCGCAGCGGCCGCGGCTCGCTGCGGCTGCGCATGACGCTGGCCGGGGTGGCGGCACTGACGCTGGGCATCTGCCTGACCACGCTGCTGCTGGTGCAGCGCGCCGAGCGCGACACCCTGCGCGACCAGCGCGAGCGCGAAGTGCAGGAGGCCGCGCGCACCGCGGCCGTGCTCTCCAGCCGCGTGGTGGAGCTGCAGAACCTGCTGCGCATCGCCGGCGAGCAGCTCACCCCAGCCACGCTGCAGGACCCGCCGGCGCTGGCGCGCTTCATGCACGAACGGGCGGTGCTGCGCGCGCAGTTCAGCCACGTGGCGGTGATGTCGCCCGATGGCCATGTGCGCATGTACGCCGAGCGCGAGGGCGTGCGCCCGCTGGATCTGGACATCGGCCAGCAGCCCTACTTCCGGCAGACCGTGGCCGAAGGCCGGCCCATCGTTTCGGAGGTGCTGACCAGCCGCGTCATCGGCGAGCCGGTGGTGGTGCTCACCTACCCGCTGCACGGGCCCCAGGGCCTGTACGGCGTGATCGGCGGCGCGGTGCGCCTGGGCAGCGGCGACCTGGTGACCCACGCGGCGCAATACCTCGACCTGGAAGGCCGGGACGCGCTGCTGGTGGTCAGCGACACGCAGGGGCGGATCCTGGCCCACCCGGACCCCCGCCGCACGATGACGCGCATGGCCGACGACCCGCAGCTTGCCGGCGTCTGGAACGGCTGGCAGCTGCAGCGCGGCCCGCTGGAGCCCAGTGGGGTGTCGGTGGAGCAGCCGGGCCTGATCGCCTCGGTGGCAGCCGTCACGGGCCCGGACTGGCTGCTGTGGCGGTTGCAGCCCGAGGAGCAGCTGCTGCGGCCGCTGCATGCGGCGCGCAGCCGTGCGCTGGTGGACGTGCTGGTCATGGTGCTGGTCACGAGCCTGGTGCTGCTGGCGCTGGTGGGCCGGCTGCTGCGGCCGATGCGCGTGCTGGAGCGCCGCGCGCAGTCGCTGTTCGATGCCGGGCAGGACCTGCATTCGGGCTGGCCCGCCTGCGGCGGCGAGGTCGGGCGCCTGGCGCAGGTGCTGCGCGAGGTGGGCAGCGAGCGCGCCGCGCTGGAAGCGGCCAACGCCGCGCTGCTGGAGCGGCTGGAGTCGGTGATGGCGGCGGCGCCGGTGGGCATCGCGCTCACGCGCCAGGGCCGCTTCGAGCTGGTCAATGCCGAGCTGTGCCGGCTGCTGGGCCGCGAGCCCGGCGAGCTGCAGGGCCGGCCGATGGCCCTGGCGGGCCTGGAATGCGAGCCGCATCGCGCGCTGCTGCAGGCGGTGGAGCAGGCCTTCGCGGCGGGGGAGTCCTACCGCGGCGAGTGGCAGCTGCAGCGCGCGGATGGCGAGCGCTTCTGGGCGGTGCTGAACGCGCGCCAGGAGCGCGCAGGCGACGCGGCCAGCGGCGTGATCTGGACCGTGTCCGACCACAGCGCGCAGGTGGCCGCGCGCGAGCAGCTGGAGTGGAGCGCGCGCCACGACCCGCTGACGCGGCTGTCCAACCGCATCGAGCTGGAGCGGCGGCTGGCGCAGGTGTTCGCGGCGCGGTCGGCGGCGATGCCGGCGGCGCTGGTGGCCATCGACCTGGACCGTTTCAAGCCCATCAACGACAGCGCCGGCCATGCTGCAGGCGACGCCATGCTGCAGCTGGTGGCCGAGGCGCTGCTGGGCTGCGTGCGCCGCAGCGACCTGGCGGTGCGGCTGGGCGGCGACGAGTTCGTGCTGCTGCTGGAGCGCTGCGAGGCGGAGCAGGCGCTGGAGATTGCGCACCGCGTCTGCGCCGCCGTGAACCGCCTGGAACTGCACTGGGAAGGCCACCGCCTGCACGTGGGCGCCTCCGCCGGTGTCGCCATGCTGGAGGACGCCATGACCCAGCCCCACTACTGGATGCGCGCCGCGGATCACGCCTGCTACGCGGCGAAGCGGCACGGTCGGGGACACGCCAGGCTGGCTCGGCGGGGGGCGGCGGTGGCAGCGTGAGGGGACGCGTACTTGCAGGACAAAGTACGGGAGGCCGGCCCTCTATTTGTCATCGCCGCGCAGGCAGCCCCACCTTGGAGCGAAGCAAAGGCGCAGCGCACCAAACTCGAACCCCCGGCATGCCAAGCAGGCCTATCGCTGCAAGCTCGGGAACTGCCCGCGCGATGGCGAAGGGGAAAACGACGCAGCCTTGTATAAAGCAAAAACTCTCAAACTGCTTGAATATTGGGTTTGCGCCCAAAGTGGACATGGTAGTCAAGGCGGTTTTGATGGGCATGTTATAATCTAAATTGGTTTCGAAAAAAGAATAACTCTGCTGAAGCAGAGTTTTCAAGCGGTACTCCTCACGCAGACAGTGTCAGCAACAGCCTGGAAATGCTCAAAGTTATGGAATGGGTCCCTATAGTCTTCTTCACGTTCAAGATTCTCGTGTTCGGCACGGGCATGTTCTTCGCCATCAAGTGGCACTACGATAAGGCGAAGAAGGAGAAGGAAAAGAAAAATAACGAAACCAGCGGATCGTAAGCCTCCGTCGAACATACCCTCGACGCCCGGAGCAGTCGAACGATATCCAGTGATGCGGCAGCAATTCCCCAATACGGCTATTGGACGGCGTCAACAGGCGGGTCAGCGCTCGATTCGGCAAATAGCATCGGCATCACTGCGAGACTATTCATCGGCAAGCCATCAGGTATTGCATTGATGTGTTTCATGGCCGTTGTTCCGGTATCTGCAAGTTGCCGCTTGATTTGAGTTGGCGTCATATTTCCGGAGCGGGTTTGGGACCCTGCTGTCCCCCGGACAGCGGTGCAAGCAGGTGCGACCACCAGCGCGCTCGCAGAGTCAACGCCAAGGTGTGTCGACCTGAAACCCGCTGCGGCGCACGGCGCGTAGATTGCTGCATTGCAGCAAAATCAATGCACACCGTCCCGGACCACAGGAGACAAAGGGGCGGCGCCGGCTTTCGCGGACTGCCGCGGGGGGCTGGAGCCGCCGATGGACGCTCGTCGATCCCAAGCCGGGACGGAACGACATCGCCGAGCACCTTCGCAACCCGTCTGTCCTCAGGAGCAGCCATGCCCACCGAAGCCTTTGAAACCCTGCTGTCGCCCTACTCCAAGCTCATGCGCGCCAACATGGAGTTGATTGCCAAGTTCTCGACCGCGCCCGAGGTGATGGCGCGCACGCTGGGCACCGGCCCGAAGCTGTCCGGCTCGGGCCTCGACGCCGCGCTGGGCGCCTTCCCCGTCAACGCCTTCAACGAGTTCCTGATGGGGCTGGTGAAGAACTGGATGGAGTTCCTCACCGACCTGGGCCAGAGCGCGATGAGCCTCGCGGACCAGGGCCAGGAAACCTTCCTCAAGCGCGGCCCGGCCATGGCCGGCGACGCCGCCCGCGCCATGACCGAAGCCACCCACGGCAAAACGCCGCGGGTGAAACCGGCGGCGGCGTAAGCCACGACGCCCGCTGAGCCGCCCTCCCGCCCCACGCCCGTGGGGCGGTTCCTTTTTCGGGGATTGCTCAGCGCGGCGCCGACGCCGCACCGGGCCCCGCCGCCCCGCACGCGCCCTGCGCCGCACCTTCCTCCGGCGCCTGCGCCTTCAGCCGCGCCAGGATGCGCGTCCCCGACCGACCCGTCTCCGGCAGCTCCAGCCGCCGCTCCTCGGCGCGGATGGCTGCCGCCGTGCGCGGGCCGTCGCGGCCGTCGGGCTGCACCTCGCAGTGGCCGCGCGACAGCAGCAGCGCCTGCAGCTCGCGCAGCTCCCGCCGCGGCAGCAGCGGGTCGTCCGTGGGCCAGGCCTTGCGCGGCGGCGGCAGGCCGCGCAGTGCGTCGGACAGCAGCCCGATCGCCAGCCCGTAGGCGTCGGCGCGGTTGTAGCGCCAGATCGCCTGGTAGTTGGGCGTCACCAGCCAGGCCGGGCCGTCACTGCCCGCGGGCATCAGCAGCGCGGTGCGCAGCCCCGGCTCCCAGCCCGGCGCGCCACCCTCGCCCAGCAGCGGGCCGCCGTCGACGCGCCGCACGCCGTCCGCCGCCCACTGCGCCAGCGTGCGGCACTGCCCCTCGGGCTGGCCGCGCTCCAGGCAGCGGTGCCCGGATTCCTGCGCGTTGAAGCGCTCCAGCGCCGCGTCCGGCAGTTTCACTTCCACACCCCAGGGCAGGCCGCTGCGCCAGTTCAGCCCCGACAGGTAGCGCGCAGTGGTCGCTAGCGCGTCCGGCGTGCTGCCGATGATGTCCACCTTGCTAGCGCCCTCCGCGGCGGCGTCCATGTAGGCGACGAAGGTGGCGGGCATGAACTGCGTCTGCCCGAAGGCGCCGGCCCAGGAGCCCACGAAGCTGTCCTGCTGGACGTGCCCCTCCTGCAGCAGCCACAGCGCGGCGAAGAAGTTGCGCCGGCGCTCGGCGCTGTCCAGGTTCAGGCAGGCGCGGCTGAGCGTGGCATCCACCACCGGGTAGCGGCCCTGCACGCGCCCGTAGTCGGTCTCGATGCCGAACACCGCCACCACCGTGGCCGGGTCCACGCCGTGGCGCTTCTCGATCGCCGCCAGCGCCGCAGCCTGGCCCGACAGCAGCGCGCGCCCGTCGGCGATGCGCTCGGGGTCCACGCGCCGGGCCAGGTAGTCCCAGATCGGCACCTGGAACTCCGGCTGCCCGGCGGTGGCGGCCTCGATCACCGGGCGCAGGTCCTGCGCGCCGCGCGTGTACTGATCGAAGGTGCGCGGCGACACCTTCGGGTTCTCGTCCAGGCGCTGGCGCAGCGCGTCGATGCACGGGGCAAGGCCGGCATCGGCGTCCTGCCGCGCGGGCGCGGCGCTGCAGGCGCCGACCAGCGCCGGCAGCAGCAGCGCGGCCAGGCGCAGCGGTGGGGGTTTCAGAAAGTTCATCGGGTCAAGGAAGAAGTGGTGGGGCGCGCGGCCCCGCGACGGAATCCGCGCTCCAGCAGGCGGCCGTCCTGCACCGGGCGGGCCGCGGCCCCGGGGCGGCGTGGCGCGCCGATTGTGCAAAACGGCTGCCTGTCCGCTTGGGCGCGATGTGTCCGCGCCGACATGCGCCCGCCAAAGTGCCGCAACAGCCGCCGGTTGTACTGGGCAGCCCCGAGCCGAGTCTCGCCCGCAAGGAGCTTTGCCATGCACGACCACGACCTGGGCCTGTCCCACGACCTTCACATCGCCGCCCTGCGCCGCCGCCGCGCGCTGCAGTGGCTCGCCGCGCTCGGCGGCAGCGCCCTGGCCGGCTGCGGCGGGGGCGGCGACGACACGTCCAGCACGAGCAGCACGGACGCATCGACCACCACCACGACCAGTACCACCGGCACGACCAGCACCTCCAGCTGCGCCGTGGTGCCCGAGGAGACGGCCGGCCCGTACCCGGGCGACGGCAGCAACAACAACATCAACGCGCTGGTGCTCTCGGGCATCGTGCGCAGCGACATCCGCGAGAGCTTCGCCGGCGCCACCGGGGTGGCGGCAGGCGTGCCGCTCACGCTGCAGCTGCGCCTGGTCAACACCAACGGCAGCTGCGCCGCGCTGTCCGGCTACGCCATCTACCTCTGGCACTGCGACCGCGAGGGCCGCTACTCGCTCTACTCCAGCGGCGTCACCGGCGAGAACTACCTGCGCGGCGTGCAATCCACCGACGCCGCCGGCCAGGTGGTGTTCAGCACCATCTTTCCCGGCTGCTACGACGGGCGCATGCCGCACATGCACTTCGAGATCTACCGCAGCGCCAACAGCGCCACCTCGTTCAGCAACAAGCTGCGCACCTCGCAGATCGCCTTTCCGACCGACGCCTGTTCGACGGTCTATGCCAGCAGCGGCTACGGCAACAGCGCCGCCAACCTGGCCCGCATGAGCTTCGCCAGCGACAACGTCTTCAGCGACGGCGTGAGCCTGCAGACGGCGACCGTCACGGGCAGCGTGGCGGCAGGCTACGTGGCCGAGCTGCAGGTGGGCATGGCGGGCTGACGGGCCGGGAGGCGCCACGAGCACCGGCGCTCAGCAGGCCCGGTCCCGCCGCAGCCGCCGCAGCTGGTCCTCGTAGGCCAGGGCGAAGGCCTGGCCGAAGAGCGTGTCGAAGTCCGCCCGCGCCTGGTCGCGCAGGTGCTCGAACAGCAGCCCGTACTGCACCCACAGCCGGGCCCGGCGCTGCGCGGGCCACCAGGACGCCGCCACGGCGGCGTCGTGCAGCCGCGCCTCCAGGGCCGGCGGGGCGAAGCGCCGCAGCACGCCGTCGCGCGCGGCGCGCGTGCCGGCACCGGTGGCCAGGGCCAGTGCGATCAATTCTTCCAGCGCCTCGGCCACGGCGTCCGGGCCGTCGAGGAAGCCGGGGTCCGCCCGCATCAGCAGCAGCTCCAGGGCCACCTGCACGTCGGGCGCCACCTTCAGCGGGTTGCTCAGCGCACTCGCGCCGGCGACGCGCGGCAGCGGCTGCGCGCACATCAGCTCCAGCAGTCCCGACACCGCGTGCCGCAGCACCTGCCCGGCGGCGCGCATGCACCCGGCCCTGGTGCCCGGGTCCGCCGCCGGGTGCAGCCCCGCGCCCTCGCAGAACGCGTTCCACAGCGCCTCATCCAGGCCCGCATCCGGGCCGACGGCCACGCCCGCCGCCGCGGACGCGGCGGCGCCCTCGTCGGGCAGCACGATGGCTTCGAGCACATAGGCGCCGATGCACAGCTGGTCGCGGTCGTGCAGCGGCACGCAGTGGCCGTGCCGCAACGGCTCGCCGCGCACGGCGACGGGGTTGGCGCTGCCGATGTTCTCGATCACGAAACCCGCGGCCGTGCAGCTGACGCGCGCCTGGTGGCGCGAGATGTAGCGCAGCGGATCGGGCAGCGCCAGCGTGTTCTCGTCGGCGCGGCCGATGGTGCCGCCCTCGCGCCCGAAACAGGCTGCGATGGGCCGCGACAGCGGCCGGTCATCGAGCAACACCGCACGCAGGGTCAGGCTCATGCCGGGCTTTCCACATCGGCCGGGATGCGGCCTTCGTCGCCATCGTGGACAGCGCGCCACGGCGCTTCAACGCACGAAAGTCACATGCGCGAACGGCCTGCCGCGCCGCCTGCACCAGCCCAATTGAATATCCCACCCGTCCTGAAAAAAGAAAGTTCCGCCTTGGGCGGCATTTTCCCCAAGGACTCAGTGAACTATTCACGCCATTTCCCGGAGATCCGATCGGGTATGTACCCGACACCCAGGAGGGTTTGCCGCTTTGGCGCCCGCGTTACATATCCAGGCACTGCGGCATCACCGTCGGCAGCATCGCGGCCCTCGCCCCAAGGCCCAGCGCACCATGGAGAGGGGTGCTTTCGGCAGCGGTAATTTTTCTCGATCGGTACGTTACCCGAGAAACATTAGTTAACACGAGCTTGCCTTATCTCGGTTTGTGCCGTGCCGAAAACTTATTCAACGCCGCTCGAAAACCAGTCGACAAGACATTCGGTCACGACGCGGAAGCAGGTTTCTCCTGAGTCAATGGTTTCCTGAAAACCGCGCTGCAAATAGGCCGCGGTGGAAGGAGGCCGCCCCTGAACAACAGTTTGCTTACGGCCATGAATATCCTGAACTCCCACCTGAATTCCCGGCTGGCTCTGGTCGGTTCCTTGTTCTCCATGAGCGTGATGCTGGCCGCCTGTGGCGGCGGGCAGGACGAGGCCTACCGCGCGGTGAACGGTGAAATCTCGCAGTCGCTGTCCAGCACGGACAGCGCCGTCGTGGCGGACGGTCAGGACGCCGCCGTGCTGGCGGCCGATGAGCAGGACAACACCGTCTCGGCGCCGCCGGCGGCGTGGGAGCTGGAGGACGATCCGGTCGTGTCCGAGACCTTCCTGGCCAGCCAGCAAGCCCGGGCCGCGGCCTCGGCCACGGAACGCGCGATGGCCGTCGCGACCACCGACACCCGCGTGAAGTGGAACCCCGGCCACTACATCGCGCTGCCGCAGCGCGACGAGCCGACGATCCAGAAGGTGATGGCGGAGATCAAGCCGCTGCCGCAGGTCAAGGGCCTGATCCTGCGCTACGAGTGGGCGCAGCTGGAGAAGTCCAAGGGCGTGTACGACTTCTCGCGCCTGGACCGTGACCTGGCCCTGGTGCAGGCCGCGGGCAAGCGGCTGTGGATCATGGTCGGCACCAAGGTGTTCCGTCCCGGTGGCCAGGCGGTGCCTGACTACCTGCGCACCGCCGAGTACGAGGGCGGCGCCTACAAGATCGTCATCGCCGGGCGCGACGCCATCGGCAGCCAGGAGCGCTACGGCGAGAACGCCGCGCTGCACAACGTCAAGGTGCGTGACCGCCTGATCGCGCTGGGCGACGCGATGGGTGCGCATCTCAACAAGCACAACGCGCTCGAAGGCATCACCTTCAACGAGACGGCCATGGGCCAGATGAAGGTACCGCTGACCAAGGCCCAGCAGACCGCTTACTTCGACAACCTGGCCCAGGTCGGCGCCGCGACCCAGCGCGCCTTCCCCAACACGGTGGTGATGCAGTTCATCAACTTCCCGCGTGCCTACATGCCGGGCCTCATCTCCAACATGGTGAGCAACAAGGTCGCGCTGGGCGGGCCGGACATCCTGATCGAGGACGCCGACCTCAACACCCACATCTATCCGATGTACGACCCGGCCAAGGGCAAGGTCGCGGTGGGCCCCTCGGTGCAGCCCGAGAACTTCGCCACCACCGTGCAGCACGGTGCCTACAACCCGCCCAAGATCAGCGACCTCTACAACTTCGGCCGCACCCGCCTGAGCGCCAACTACATGTTCTGGACCCGCGTGACCGCCGGCTCGCCCTCGCCCTACACGCGCACCCTGGACTTCTTCAAGTCCAGCGCCTTCCCCAAGGACGCCGCGGGCGGCCTGATCAGCACCTGCCCCTCGACCTACCCGTCCTGCGTGGCCAAGCTCTGAGCCTGAACCGTCTCCTCTCCCTTGCGGCGGGCCCTGTGCCCGCCTTTTTCGTTCAGGGCCGCACTTCCACCGCCAGGAAGCCCATGCGCTCGATGCGCAGCACGCCGGCCCGGCCGCTGGCGGCGATGTCGATGCCGTACAGCCCCGGCTGCGTGGGGCGCCACTGCACGCTGCGCGCGGCGCCCTCGCCGGGCATCTCCAGCGTCTCGGTGCTGCCGTCGGGGCGGTGCACCACGGCGCGCATCGCCACGCCCTCGGGCACGCGCTGCGGATGCTCCAGCGCCGCCGTCAGCTGCACCGGCTGCCCGCGCGCCGGCGTGAGCGGGGTGGCACTGGAGCGCAGCACCGCGCCGCCCGCGACGCGGGCCAGCAGCGCGTAGTCGGTGCCCTCGCGCGGCGCACGCAGCGACACGCGCCAGGGGCCGGGACGCGGGCGGTCGAAGCCGTAGCCCAGTGTCATCAGCGAGGACGGGTCTTCCACCCGCGTCAGGCCGTGCTCCTGCGGCGTGAGGTTGATGACGCGGCCACTGGCGCCGCGCACCGTCACCTCCAGCGCGCGGCTGGGGTCGAAGAGCGCGAAGCCCGCCACCGCCACGTCGTCGAGCTGCACCTCGATCTCCACCGTGGCGCCCGCCTCCACGCGGCCACCCACCACCTGCGTGAACTGCGCCGCCGCGTCGCCGGCGTCGTCCGGGACGCGACGCGCGTCCTCCTCGGCCTGTCCCGCGCCGCGGCGCAACAGCGGCAGCACGAAGCGCTGGAACACCTCGGCCGAGGCCGTCATGTCGGTGTGCAGCACCGGCAGCCGCTGCACGCTGCCGGGAATCGCGGAGGCGCTGTCCACGCTGACCACGCTGTCGCTGGGCACGCCGCTGCAGGGCGCGCGAAAGCCGTCGGCGATGGGGTCGCCGGCAAGCAGGTGGAAGGGCACGCCCTGCCGGCGCGTGACGCCGCGGTTGAAGATCTGGCGCACGAAGGCCGGGCGCAGCTCCAGCGCCGCCGGCGTGAGCACGCCCAGCGCCGAGGCCAGGCCGGAGCATTCCGAGCCGCCGTGGGGCGAGCCCAGGGTGAGCAGCTGCGCCACGTCACGCTCGCGCATCAGCCGTGCCACGTAGTAGCGCGCCACCAGGCCGCCCATGCTGTGCGCGACCAGGTCCACCTGCTGTGCGCCGGTGCGGCGCTTGACGCCCTCGATGTAGCGCTGCAGCGCTGCGGCGTTCTCCGGCAGCGTCTTGGTGGCGCTGCGCAGCCGCGCCAGGGCGCCGGTGTCGAGCACCCCTTCGGCGCGCCCGTCGCCCACCGCGAAGCCCTGCAGTCCGGCCTGCGCCAGGAAGCCGCCCGGCGCGGTGTAGGCCTCCCAGGTGTGGTGGTCGGACATGAAGCCGTGCACGAACACCACCGGCCGCGGCGCCAGCGCCAGCTCGCCCTGCGCGCGCCAGCCCGTCGTCGCCTGCGCCCGCAGCCCGCGCCGCGGGTGCGCGTCGTCGCCTTCCCAATACCAGCCCAGCGTGCTGATCTCCGAGCTGGTGCAGGCGCGTGCCGCGCGCGGCACGGTGCAGCTGCCCAGCAGCCGCCCGTCGTCCAGGGTGAAGGAAAGCGCCGTGGCCCGCCGCGCCGGGTGGTCGAGCTGCGCCTGCAGCCGCACCGTGTTGCCGTCCACCACCGCGGAGCGCGGTGCCCCGGTGGCGTCGAGCACGGCCAGGGCCAGCGGTTCGGCCGCGCGCGCGGGCGGCGCCAGCCACAGGAGTGAAGCGAGGAGGCAGGTCATCCGGCGCATGGGCGCGATGGTGCGGCGGATCGGGCTCGGCCGTGGCAACACCATGCGACATGAACCTTCCGGCGCGCGGGCGCAACCGAGGCGACAACACGGCGGCCAGCGGGCCGCGGCGCCTGAAGGAGTTGTCACATGCCGTCCCCAGCCCCCCTGCCGCCCCGCGGCCCGCACAGCGAGCGGGCTCGCGTGATCGCGCTGCACAGCAGCGCCAGCGGCGCGCGCCAGTGGGAACCCTGGCGGGAATTCCTGCCCGGTGCGGTGGAGCTGGTGGCGCCCGACCTGATCGGCTACGAGGACGGCGGCAGCTGGAACCCGGCCGCATTGCTGGAACTGGCGGACGAGGCGCAGCGGCTGGCGCCGCTGCTGGAGCGCGAGCCCGGCGGCGTGCACCTGCTGGGCCATTCCTACGGCGGCGCGGTGGCGCTGGAGCTGGCGCTGCGCTGGCCGCAGCGGGTGCGCAGTCTCACCCTCTACGAGCCGGTGCGCTTCGGCCTGCTGCAGGCGCCGGGGACGCGGGCGCTGCGGGCCCAGGCGCTGGAGTTGGGGCAGGCGGTGAGCGCGCTGGTGCGCGAGCAGCGGCTGCGCGAGGCGGCGGAGCGCTTCGTGGACTACTGGAGCGGCGCCGGCGCCTGGGAGGCCTGCAACGGGCGGCGGCGCGCGGGCATCGCGCAGGCCATGCCCAAGGTCATGGCGGAATTCGGGGCGCTGTTCGCGGACGCGGTGCCGGTGCACGCCTGGCGGCGGCTGGCAATGCCGGTGCGGCTGCTGTGCGGGAACCGCTCGCCCGCGCCGACGCAGCGCATCGCGGAGCTGCTGGTGCAGATTTGTCCGCGCGCCACGCTGCAGCGGCTGGAGGGACTGGGGCACATGGGCCCGGTGCAGGCGCCGGCGCGGGTGGCGGCGGCGGTGGACTTCAGGCGGATGCTCTTGTGTGCACCGCAGGCGGCGGCCGCGTAGGCCGCCGCAAAAAAATCCGCGGACCGGCCGTTGGCCGGGCGATCGACAGCGCGGGAGGGAGGGAGGGAGAGAGGTGCGCTGGCGGGACGCCCGGGCCGGCCCGCGGAGCTCAGAGCCGCCAGAGGCGGTAGCCTGCGGCCTCGATGGCCTGGGTGTCGAAGGCGGCCTTGACGTCGATGAAGACGCCGCCGCGCACCAGCTTGCGTGCCACGTCCTCCATCTGCAGCTGGGCGAACTCTTTGTGCGCCACCGCTGCCACGATGGCGTCGGCGCGCGGCAGGTCGCTCCACTTCAGCAGCCGGATGCCCGTTTCGTGCAGCGCCTCGTCGCAGTCGGCCCAGGGGTCGCTCACGAACACCTCGACGCCGTAGCTCTGGAGCTCGTGCACGATGTCCACGACCTTGGAGTTGCGCAGGTCGGCGCAGTTCTCCTTGAAGGTCAGGCCCAGCACGTTCACGCGCGCGCCCTTGATGTAGCTGCCCGCGGCGATCATGTTCTTGATCGTCTGCTCGGCGATGAACTTGGCCATGCCGTCGTTGATGCGCCGCCCGGCTAGGATCACCTGCGGGTGGTAGCCCAGCATGTCGGCCTTGTGCGTGAGGTAGTACGGGTCCACGCCGATGCAGTGGCCGCCCACCAGGCCCGGCTTGAACTTCAGGAAGTTCCACTTCGTGCCGGCGGCTTCGAGCACCTCGGTGGTGTCGATGCCG
>NZ_AUMO01000080.1:28380-38211 GCF_000430725.1 Azohydromonas australica DSM 1124 | reverse complement strand
CGAGAACAGCCTGCATCATGTGCTCGACACCACCATGGCCGAGGACGCCAGCCGCATCCGCCGCAATCCCGGCGTCTTCGCCTGTCTACGCCAACTCGCGCTGAACCTGTTGCGCAGCAACGGCGAACGCAACATTGCCCAAGCCCTGTACCGCAATGCGCTCTCGCTCGACAAAGTGCTCAACTACGCAGGCATTTGGCAGAAGTAAACAGCCCTGCGGGCGCTACGGGGTCGTCGCCGGTGGCCGCCGCCTGGAAGCCCTGAACCTGCTTTTCACTCAGGGCAAGATTGATGCGGATTTTCCGGTGCGCTGCCTGGAAGTATCCCAAGAGGATGCGCTGTCGGTTTCCCTAGCCGAAAATTGCGGGCGTGAACCGCTCCATGGGAGCGATTTGTTTTACAGCTTCCTGAGCATGTTTGAGCAGGGCAAGACGGTTTCCCAGATTGCAGACGCCTGGGGAATCAGCCCGCTCACTGTGGAGCGCCGGCTGAAACTTGCCAAGATCAGCCCGAAGCTCATGACACTGTACCGGGACGAAAAAATCGAACTGGAACAGTTGATGGCATTGACGCTCACTGAAGAACACGAATTGCAAGAGGTGACGTGGTTCAACTCAGCACCCTACGAACGCTCAGCGCACAACCTGCGCCGCAAATTGACCGAGCGCGATGTGCCGCCGAATAACCCGTTGGTGAAGTTCATTGGCTTCTCAGCCTATGAGGCAGCGGGTGGCAATATCCGGCGCGACCTGTTTTCCGATGACGTAGATTTCCCGGGTTTTATGACGGAGCCGGCTCTGCTTGAGAAGCTGGCCACGGAGCGCCTGCAGCGCGAGGCCGAAGCGGTGCGCGCCGAAGGGTGCTGGCAGTGGGTGGAGGTCTGCACCAGCTTTGGGTACACCGACCGGCAGGCATTCGACCACGGCCACACGCTGGACGTGGACCCGAGCGAGGAACAGCAGCAGCGGCTCGATGCCATCGAGGCGCTGGTGTCCGAGTTGGAAGACCAGATCGACAACCTGAACCCTGAGGACGACAGCGAGGCCATTGATGCGCTGGAAGCGCAGCAGCGCGAAGCCGAACGTGAACGCGAGGCCATTGAGCAGACCCTGCAGCAGATCGACCCACGCGATCTGCCACTGGCCGGTGCGGTGGTGTACGTGGATCAGCGCGGCGAACTGGCCGTCCTTCGTGGACTGGTGCGCGTGGAAGACCGCAAGGCACAAGCCACGCAGGGCGCAACATCATCCGGCAGCGCCGGCACTGCCGCAGGGACGGCAGCGGCCAAGGCCACCAAGCCGGAATACTCCGAACGGCTGCTGCGCCAGTTGACCGCACATCGGACTGCCGCGCTGCGCGCCACACTTGCAGACAGCCCGGCCGTCGCGCTGCGCGTACTGGCCTATCAACTGGCCGTGCAAACCGGCCTGTCGTCGCGCCGTGGCTCTGGTGACCGGCCCGTTGAGATTCGCGCCGATACCGCCGATGTGCGAAAGGAAGGCGCGGACTTGGCCGAGTGCAAGGCGCAGCTGGAAATGGAAGCGCACCGCGAGCGGTGGGGCCACCTGCTGCCCGGCGATCAGCATTCCCTTCTGGCCTGGGTGCTCGGTGCGGGAGGCCGCAGGCACTTAAGCGGCGGCGGGCCTGGAAGGACTGAAGAAGCCCGAGGCAGTCGCCTTGGCCCAGCAGCGCCTGCAAGGCAAGCGGTGGCTGCCGTCCGTATTGCGGGCCAAGGGCTGAAGCCGCGCCGGCCTCTGCCGCAAGTCCAGAGGCTGGGCCACCCGGGGATGCAAGCAGCTTCATACTCACCGCGCCGCTGGCGCTGCCGGTAGCCGGCTCTGCCGGGCTTCGACCGACTCCACATCGCCACAGGCTGCGCTGCGCACCACGACTGCGCGCAGCGCCCCACCGAGGACTTGAAGATGGACAAGGTACTCACGGAGCGCCAGCGCGATCCACTGCACCGCGCGCTCGATGGTCAGCTGCTGGCCGTGTGCTTCGGCGCCGGCGTGAATTCGACTGCCATGCGGGTGCCACTTCACGCCGCAGGCCTTCATCACCATGGCCGGCACGGGTGATGAGAAGCCCCGGAGGCGGCAGTACGTCAAGCGCACGGACCACGCTCCGCGCGCGGGGACTGGCCGCACGTCATGGTATGCCGCAAGGTGCCACTGGCTATGCGGCCCCTGAAAAAGGAATGCCCGGCCGGGGCCGGGCAGAAGGTACCTTCGACGGCAGGTACCGAGCGGACAACCTTCGCGTCGGCTTCGTGCCGGCTGCCTCGGTCAGCCAAGGCAGTCGCAGCCCGGCCGCGCCAGCTCAGGCAGCCTGTTGCTGTGTCGCGTTGACCACGCCGGCGGTCGCGCGCTTGAAGTTGGCCTCGGCCGTTTCAGTCGCTTGCTTGGCGGCCTTCTGCACGCTGTCGAAGGCGTTGCTGGCAGCAGCGACGCTGGACTTCACCAGGGCCACGGCGCTCTCGCTGCCCGCCGGCGCGCTCTTGAGCGCGGTGTCCACGGCGGCCAGGACGTTCTTCTGCAGCTCGGCCACCTGGGCTTCGACGATCTTGGTCACTTCGGCACTGGTGGCCGCGGCGATGTCGTAGACGTGGCGGCTGTAGGAAGCGGCCTTCTCGGCGGTCGGCTGGAGCTGGCCAGATTGCAGGGCCAGCAGTTCCTTGGCGTCCTTCACCGACAGAACGGCCTGGGCGTGCTCTGCGGACTCACGCAGCGCCGCCTTGACGGCCTGCACGTTGAGCTCGACAGTCTTCTCGACCCCTTCGAAGGTCGCCGCGGCCAGCTTGAAGGCGGCTCCAATAGAAGACTTCTGGATGGCAATCAGTTGCTCGGCGGTTTGCATTTGGCTTCGGGAAAGTGAACTTGGTCGGAAAAATTGCTGCACTGCAGCATGGCCGCCAGTATAGGGAAAACGCTGTCTGCGTCTAACGCTTTTGTGCAACGCAACATTTCCTCGACAGCCGTCGGTTGGCTTTGCAGTGGCGAAGGCAACGCCACCAAGAACAACCGGGCTCCGACGGGAATGCTGGAACACGAGCAGGCAGATACAGCAGGCAGCGAAGCCAAGGACAGGGGGCTTCATCAGCGCGACGGCACGCCCGTCTTCACCAGTAAGGTTTCCTGCGCATATACTGTGTTTTCATACATATAAAGGTTGTGCGAAATGGATGCTGAGATGCTGGATACCAAGGCCACCCATGGAACGCTGGCTGCCTTTCCGGAGGATGGGCCGAGCAGTGACAAAGGCTGGAGGTCCCGGATCCGCACGCATCTCGGGAATGGTGGCAAGAGCTTGCCTATTTCCCGGCGCAGTGATGCGATTTCCATTCCGATGTGCCCGTGGGTCGCGGATTGCGACAGGAACGATGCCAGACCGCTGAACGTGGCCGCCACCCATGTGCTGCTGAGGGCCACTGGCAAGGCACCCCGCCACGCTGTGCAGCGCGAGTACGCGCTGCCGCACAAGGATGTCACCGTGGTCGTCGAAGGCGAATCAGAGCACATCGGGCTCGACATCGCGCCAGACCACGATGCCCCGTCCGGCATGCTGGCGGCCCGCCATGGCCTTGGCGGGCAACGAGCCCGTGCACCGGGCCAGTCCTCCTGCCGGGCGCAGGCAGGCAGCACCAGGGCCTGGAGCGAGAGCCGATCTCCGGCATCCCGCTGAACAGCGCCCATCGCTGCAATCGTCTGCTGCGACGCGTGCCATGCTGTTCGAAGTGCGCCGCCAGCGAATCCGCGGTGTCCCGCTGACCAAGGAGGCCGGCAACCGGGTTGTGCCTGCCAGCGGCGATCTGCGAGTGCAGGAAGGCCCGGCCGAGCCCATGGGCCGCCGGTTGTGCCGCGTAGCGACGCTCCATGCCGTTGATCGAGTCGTCAACGGCGACAGCCTGCCCAGGCTCTACGACGCACGGCTGCTGTGGATGGCACCGCTTGCCCTCGTCCTGGGTGGCATCGAGTTCGAGGGCGGCACGGGCTACTGGCAGACCTGGTATTGCACTCCCCTGGATCGACACCCGCTGGCCGGCATGGTTGGGAAGCCTGCGGCTTTGAAAGACAGCTCACGCACGCGAGGTACCGCACCGACAGCTGAAGCCCAGGCCGCGACCGCTGCGATGCCCGCATTGCCCTCGGCGGCATGCCACCGAGGGGATACGTCCCTGAACGCTCAACAGACAAAAGCAAGAGATGAAGATGGATGACCTTCCTCCCAGACCCAGCCCGTTCCTGTTGGAGGTCCATGCACGCCTGGCCTCGCGTTACATGGCACCTCACGTACGGCTTGCCGGCTTCCAGTCACGCTGGATCGCATTCCGGCGTGACGAGCTGGAGCAGGGCATCGAGCGCGCAGTGCTGGACACCACGCCTGGCCAGCTGACGTCAGCGCGCAAGGCCGATCTGATGGCGCAGGCCCGGGAAGCAGCCGGCCCTGGCAGTGTCCTCTTCATTGCCGAGATGGCCATCATGCGCTCCAGGGACGAAGAAGCCGAAGGCGAGGAAGCCGTCACCAGCCGGATCATGAGCGTCGCGCTGCGGGAAACCGGCCAGTTCTGGGGCGTGGTGGGGTTTGTGGAGCTCGACCACGAGGGCAGGCCCACCGGCCGAGTTGGAGGGCCGATGCCATTGATGATCGAGGGCCCGCCATCGGACTGAGCGGCCGTGCGGCGTCACCTCGCGGGCCATGAGTCGGACTTGCGGGCGGCGCGTTTCGCGGCCTGCATCCTATGGGCACCGAAGCGGTGCCCGGTTGAAGGCCTTGCCTTCGGCGCCGTGCCCCAAGGACGCGGTGGCCCGCATCCGAAAGGCCCCTGCTTCTGCCAATATCGCCTGCCCTGAACCGGTTCTTATGAGGTCACGCGCCGGTGGCTGCAAGCCGCAGCGCGTGCCCTTCAAGGATTCCTGTGCGGCCACATGGGCTCACCCATGGAAGCCGTTCCGGTCAAGCGTCAAGGATTGCTTTCGTCATCCCCGTCATGTCGTCTTTCGCCTTCTATTTCCACGCCGATGTCTTCGAGCACAAGCGCCAGCTGCTACGCGGCGGCACAAGCGTTGTCATCGACCATGTCGGCGCCACGCCGCGCCTGCCCTTCAAGGACATTGCAGCCGGCGATGAGCTCTTCATCGTTGGCCTGAGCGGCAACCACCTGCACCTGGCCGGGCGGCTCGTCGCCGCAGACCGGCCGATGAGCCGCAGCGAGGCGCTAGCACGCACCGGGAGGCACGATCTCGTGGACAAGGCGCTCATCTGCCTGGCCACCCCGGCCAGCGTCGATGTGTTCAGGCCCGACCTGCGGGTGCCCGTGGAGGTCGCCCAGGCGCTGGAGTTGTTCAACAGCGACGGTGAGCCTGTCAGGACCGAAGGGATGCGCCAGGGGCGCTTCGAGCTCAACGTCCTGCGCTCGTGTCCCAGGCTGTCGGCTGCGTCCGCGGCGCAGTTGAGGCAGCTGCTGGGACAAGGGTCGGCTGCAGAAACCCGCGTCGCAGCAGCCCAGGCAAGCGCTGAGGCGATGAGCAGCATCGAGGCTCGCCGCGGGTCCGCGGCCTTGCGCACCCGGCTGCTGCAGGCGTGGGGTGGGCGCTGCGCCGTGACAGACTGCGCCGTCGAAGCCCTGCTGGAGGTCGCGCACATGACGCCTGCTGCGCCGGCCGCCGCCGAGCGCCTTGGTGACGCGATGGTGCTGCGCTCGGACATCCACACGCTGTTCGACCTGGGCCTCATGGCCTTCGACGACCGGTGGTGCGTGCGGGTATCGCCGCAGCTGCGCGACAGTGAGTACTGGGCCTACAACGGCCGAGCCATCCAGCCCCCCGAGCCCGCCGCCTGCGCAGCCTGCGTTCCATGAGCTCCGGCGCGGAGGCTAGCGAGCCGCTCACTGATGGCGGATGCAACGGCCGGCACTCCCGCGACCAAAATCGCCGCGTGCCAATGTCAAAATCGTGCGCCTCCACTTTCCATGCAAAGCAACGCATGAACCGCAACGACCTGGCTGCCCTGCTGGCAGAACAACACGAGCTCTCCAAGGCCAGCGCCGCGAAGGTGCTCGGCACCGTGATCGACGCCTTGTGCTCGGAGCTCAAGAAGGGCAATGCCGTGGCCCTGGCCGGCTTTGGTACCTTCAAGCTCGGCCAGCGTGCTGCGCGCACCGGCCGCAATCCCGCCACCGGCGACAAGATCAAGATTCCTGCGCGCAAGCTGGTGAAGTTCTCGCCCTCCACGTCGCTGGCGGGGCTGGTGGATCCGAAGTTCGCCAAGGCCCGTGCCGAGAAGGCCGCCGCCAAGCAGGCCGCCCCGGCCAAGAAGGCTGCAGCCAAGAGCGCTGCCACACCCGCGAAGAAAGCTGCCGCCAAGAAGGCGGCTGCGAAGAAGGCCGCCTGAACCGGTCCAACGGCGGCTGCTGGCTTGGGCATCACGCCGTGCTTAAAGCGGCTGCTGCGGATGTCCCGCGCCCATTGAAGAAGCCCCGCGGGACGGGGCTTTTCATCATGGATGCGGTATCGCCACGGTGCCGCTGCCGGCATCGCGGCGGTGCAACTTCAAGCCAGGTGCTTGCTGACCAGCCCCGTCATCTCGAACATCGTGACCTCGTCCTTGCCCATGACCGCCTTCAAGGCGCCGTCGCACAGGATGTTGCGCTTGTTGGCCGGGTTCTGCAGGTTGTGCTGCTTGATGTAGTCCCAGAGGCGCTTGGTGGCTTCGGTACGTGGCAACGGATCGACCCCGATGATGGCCGCAAGGTCGGCGCTGGGCTTCAAGGACTTCATGAAGGCGCTGTTCGTCTGGGTGTCAGTCTTGGCCAATGGAAATGCTCCTGCCGTGTAGATGGAGCGCAGCATACCGCCTTGAAGACTTGCGCCTGGCAGGCCAGTCCCGTACCGCGCACTTGCTATTCCTGCTTGCACGCCGGGTCTGGTGAAATACGCCAACATTGAATTTGCATCCGGGGAATTCCAGCAATGAGTCACGACATGGTGGACGCCACAGGCGACGCATGGGCGGCTGCCCAGCTCGTCCGGTCCTTTGAAGACACCGATCAGAAAAAGCGCCTTGCGGGGCTCGACCCCGTTGAACGCGAGGCGCTGGCAGGCGCCATTGCCCTGGTGGCTGATCGCAAGGCAGCGGCCTATGCACGGGCCCTGTCCGGCGAGCTGCCGGGCCTTGCCGCATGGATGAAGCGCGATCCGGACCTGGCCCAGGCCACAGCGCTGCTCAACAAACACTTTCTGGCGATCAACTCCATTCCCGCACGGCCCGGCGTGCCGGCCGCCAGTGGCGTTTGCACGGCACCTGCTACCGAGCACGACACTGCGGTGGACCGGGCGCAGCAGGCCTTGGCGTTCTGAATACTCCTGGAGCACCACGTGGCAAAGCCTGATTGGCCATCGAAGCGTCGTGACGGCGACGGCGACCGCGGCCGCAACCGTGACCGCAACACCCGTGAACCGCTGCGGGATAACGTGATCTTGCACCCGGCATCGAACAGAGATTCCAGCGGACCACGGCAAGACAGATCCAAGCCGCAGGTCGTCAAGCAAGGCGTGAAAGGCGCCTTGCGTGCGGCCAACTTGCGGCTGCTGCTGGAGAACGCGCCGGTGCGGGAAGCCTTGGCGCTGGTGGCCGAGGTGCCCCTGGAGCGCCTTGAAGCCATGTCCCAGGGGGCGCTGTGCCCCGACGAGACGGCCTTCCATATCGAGCGGGCCCTGAAGCTGCCCGGCAAATGGCTGGACGGGCTCAACAAGGAAGTCCCGGAGCGCACGCTGGAGCTGCTGAAGAACCCCGACCGAGCCGGACTGCATGACGACGAGGACTTCGAGGAGGGTGCCCCGGCGCTGGCTCCCGAGGTGAGCGCCGCCTCTGCGCAGCCAGCGGCAGAAGCTTCAGCCGTTGCCCAACCGGCGCCAACCCCAACGCAGGCTGCGGCTCATGCCCCCGCTGCCCAGCAGGCTCAGGGGGCCGATGTCGCGGCCTCAGCCGCCGTCGAGCCCGCTCCCGGGGCCGCAAGCACTGAAGGGGCTGAGACAGCGCCAGCAGCAGGGCCGGCCGTTGACGCCGCCCAGGCACTGGCTGCTCCTGACGGCCTGCGAGCCGCTGGCAAGCGTGCCGCAAAGGCGACGAGGCGCGCGGCTGCCGTCGCTGAAGCCCAGTTGCCCCTGACCGAGATTGCACCGCCCTCGCAGTCTGGCCCGAACGAGACCTCCTCCATGGCATCTCCCGAGTTGCGCAAGCAGAACTTGGCCGTGCTGCTCCAGGGCAAGGGCGCCAAGAGCGCGCTGGCCAGGGTTCTCCATGCCAAGCCGCCGTACGTGTCGGCCATGCTCAGCGGGCGCAAGAGCCTGGACAAGGAGCTCTGCCACGGCATGGCTCGTGCGCTGGGCCTGCCCGCTGACTGGTTCGAGGCGCCTCATACGGCTGTGGACATTCCCGCAGCCACGCTCCAACGCCTTGCATCCTTGCGGGATACGGCTGCCAATGCCGACACCACCGTCGACGGCGATGCGGGTGAAGTCGCAGCTGCACCCACGGCTGCCAGCAGCCCATCCGCCACAGGTAGTGCTGATGAGGCCGAGTCGAGTGAGCGGAGTACCGCCCGGGCCGCCCCCGCCGAGCAAACGCGACAGCGCGCCCACAGGGCCTCCCAGCACGACCACCAGCAGCTCATCGAGCCTGCTGATCCGGTCGAAGAATCCACCAACGCTCCTGCCACTGCAGCGGTTGCGGCGGACCTGCCGGCGCCCGTCGAACCTGAAGTTCGGCCCGCGGTACAGGAGCCCGCACCGGTAATGCGCACCGAAGTCATAGTGCCTCCTGCACCGGCTTCGGTCGCGGCACCGATCCAGGCTTTGGCACCTGCGACGGTCCATCAGGCCACGCTGCAGGCCGCTGACTTCACGCCGGTGTATTCGCAGCCCTTGATCATCGAAGGCGGGCTGGCGCCCATCACGGAAGCGCTCATCAAAATGCTGGTGCTCAAGGCCAGGCACGGCGTACTTTCGGAAGACAAGGCTTTCGACTTGCTGGGCGCGGTGCGCTTGCTGTGAACCGGCGGCCTTGCGCAACCAGCCACGGCAAAGCGGTGCAGCCGCCATCGCGGGGTTGTCCATGCATCCATCGATGACCGTGGGAGCACCCTGTTTCGCCAGCCCGCAACAGTCAAACCCATGAAAACACTCATCGTGGCCGAGAAGTCCTCGGTAGCCGCCGACATCGCGCAGGCGCTGGGCGGCTTCACGCGCCGGGGCGGCTACTTCGAGCGCAGCGACCTGGCTGGTGGCGGCTGCCCGCGGGCACCTGGTGCAGCTGGGCGTGCGCAAGGACGACGATCCCGGCTTCAACCTGGCGCAGCTGCCCGTCATCCCGCAGTGCTTTGCGCTGGAGGCCCTGCCCGACTCCAAGCAGGTGCTCGACCTGCTGCGCCAGCTGGCCGGACGCCCCGACGTGGACCGCCTGGTCAACGCCTGTGACGCTGGACGCGAGGGCGAGCTGATCTTCCGGTTGATCGTGGAGTACCTGCGCGTGCGCAAGCCCATCGAGCGCATGTGGCTGCAGACCATGACCTCCACCGGCATCAAGCAGGCCTATGCCCACCGGCGCAGCGACGCCGACATGCGGCCGCTGGCCGCCGCGGCCCGCTCCCGGGCCGAGGCCGACTGGCTCGTGGGCGTCAACGCCACGCGGGCACTGACCAAGGCCAACCTCGTGGCGCCCGGCGAGCTCGTGTCGGCCGGCCGGGTCCAGACGCCGACACTGGCCCTGCTGGTCGACCGCGAGCAGGAGATCCGCACGTTCGAGCCGCGGGACTTCTGGGAGGTGATTGCCACG
>NZ_AUMO01000080.1:0-28370 GCF_000430725.1 Azohydromonas australica DSM 1124 | reverse complement strand
GGGCGCTGTGCCCCGACGAGACGGCCTTCCATATCGAGCGGGCCCTGAAGCTGCCCGGCAAATGGCTGGACGGGCTCAACAAGGAAGTCCCGGAGAGCACGCTGGAGCTGCTGAAGAACCCCGACCGAGCGGCCACGCCCGTTGACGTCGTATGCGTTGTTCTTGACCGAGACGACCATGTCGCCGTGGCGCAGCCAGAACTCGCGGGCTACCCGGTCGATCGCCACATAGCCGCAGTCAATGGTCTGGTTCACTACCCGCTTGCTGCCATCCGCGTCTACCTGGATGACGGCGGGCACCGGGCGGTTGTCCGGGTAGGACAGGTAGGTGAAGCGCCCGTCGTCGAAAACGGCATGCGGCAGGATGTCCTCGCTGGCCTTGCCGGTGGCCACCGTGTAGTCAGCGTTGACGACCTTGGGGCAGCTCGTCAGGCGCTGCTCGACCACCTCACCAGGCGCGGGCATCACGGCCAGTGCTGCCTGCATGCGGCCCTGCGCCAGCGCCGTGGCGGGGTCTACCTCAGGCGCCCGGGGCGGGCGCACCAGCAGCCGGTGCACGGCCCGCGAGGCTGGGCCGAGCTTGAACACGAACGTGTAGGAACGCCGCGCGGTCTTGATGGACACGTTGTTGGGCATGTCCGCCTGCGCGCCGCTCTTGGGCTTGACCACGAAGTCGCTGTCGCCCGGCGTCCAGTAGAGGCACCACGGCTGCTCGGGCTTGTCGCAGTCGGAGCCCAGGCCCGTATGAGGCGACTTGTTGATGGCCTCGCCGGGCTCCAGCTCGATGCGCGTCGGCACGCCCAGCGCCACGGGCACGGTGATGACCTCGGTTGCGCTGTACGTCACTTCCTGGATCGGTGCCGCCCCAGCATGCGCCGCCAGGGCAGCCAACCAGATAGCGTGCAGCTTCATTGCACGGCCTCCTTCTGGCCAGTTTCCTCGTCGGCACGGAAGTACGTCACAACGAAGGCGAGCGGGTTCTCCTCGCGGTCCACAGCGTCCAGCGCGGCCTTCAGCTCGTACTTGAAGTGAACCGTGGCGACATAGCGTTGCGTGAATGGGGAGCGCTTGTTGTCGGCGTACCGGGTGGTGACGTCATAGGTCACCACTGCCTCGCGATCGCCCTTCGGTGTGGTGCCGGTCAGCCGCACCAGCACCGGGTTGACGTTGTGCATTTCGCGGTCACCCAGCCGCTTGTCCAGCCCGTTGTCGCCATCGAACTGGCGCTCGTATTCGCGGAACATGCTGGGCGTGCTCATGCGGCGCACGGTGACGAAGTCACGCTGCAGCGTCGGGTAGATATATCCGGCACGCGCACGCACGAACTCGCGCAGGTGCTTCTTGTGCTGCATCTCCAGCGCATCGACCTGCGAGAGCTCCTGCAG
The DNA here is from genome assembly GCF_000430725.1 of Azohydromonas australica DSM 1124. Classification (GTDB taxonomy): domain Bacteria; phylum Pseudomonadota; class Gammaproteobacteria; order Burkholderiales; family Burkholderiaceae_C; genus Azohydromonas; species Azohydromonas australica. The sequence continues at coordinate 26,986 of NZ_AUMO01000080.1, read as the reverse complement.
CGTGTTCACGGCCATCGCGCTGCCGTTGATGCGGTCCACGACGATCGGCAATGGGATGCGCTCGGGCGGCTTCGGCCACAAGCGCGGTCCGAGGAATGAGGCCACCTGGCTCAGCGCCGTGAACACGCACACCAACAGCAGGATGCGCTCACAGCGTGCCGTAGTAGCCCGCACGATGGCTTCCCAGGGTTCGGGAACTGCGGCGGCCTGGGTCTTGGACATGGAGGCTCCTGTAGGGGGTCAGTGAGCGGCAGGCCGTAGCGGGCGATTGAGCAGTTCCAGGTTGCGCTCGCGCACCTGGGCTGCCATGACTTCGCGCTCGGCCTCAACGAGATCGCGCAGCATCTGGGCACGGCTGCGCTCGTGCTCGATCAGGGCTTGCTCGCCGGCGATGCGGGCCTGCAGCTCGGCAATCGCCTTGGGGTCGCTGGTGCTGTTGATGGCAGTGATAAGGCCCTGCACTTGACCAATGCGCCCATTGGCGGATTGCAAGGCCTGCTGCCAGAACGCCTTGGCCTGATACGGCTGCGCCAGCTGCGACTGGCAGAAGGTCCGCTGATTGGCGTCGGCAATGTCCTCGCAGTTGTAGAGCATCCCGGCATCGCGTATTGCCTTCGCCGCCGGGCTCAGCCCGCTGTAGCCGCTGGCCGCGATGTTCTGGATCAGGTTGCCGGCGTTGAGCGGGACGTAGTTGTCGAAGGCGGGGTTGCGGAACAGCGACCCCAGCCCTCGCGAGCCGGTGATGGACTGGAACTCGGCGCGCTGGTGCTCGATCATCGTGATCTGGTTCTCGATCTGCGTGAGCTCGTGCAGCACCTGCTGGAGTTGCTGTATGAGGACGAGCGGATCGTTCACGATGACCTGGGCATGGACGCTTGGCATGCCCATCAACGCGAAGGATGAGGCGATTGCCATCATCTTTTTCTCGAACACGTTGGGCTCCTATCTCATGCTGCGGCCCATATCAGCGATGCGCTGATAGAGTGCTTGGGCACCGTTGCTGGCGGCCTGGGCCAGTCCAGGGTTGGGCTGGATGCTGTTGTCGGCACCTTTGGGTTCCGGGCCCTTGCCGCCGGCCAGGATGCGCATGGCGATGGCGGCCTGGGTAATCATTGACATGCCCAAATCCAGTGGCGATCCGCCAGAAATGCTGGAAGCCACGCGCGGCGATAAATACAGCAGGATTCCGCCAGCGCCACAGGCCACCAGATAGACAAAGGCCACACCGACCGGGTTGTAGGTGCTGAGATCCGCGAGGGCCATTCGCGACATCTGGATAGCGGCGGTAATGACCACGCCGAGCACAAAAAACACCAGCCAGTTCAGGACAATTGCAGAGACAACCAAACCCACCCAATTGAAGAAATACTGCTTTGTGGCGTTGAACATCAGGCAGATGATGAAGAGTGGACCGATGCTCAGTGCAAAGGCAAGCGTCACGCGGGTGACGGCAATGCAGACCACGGCGATCATTTCCACGATGCCGGCGGCCACCAGGAACACCAAGGCCGCCAAGCCGGCCACCAGCGTGCCCATCATCGAGTCAGCCTTTTTCAGCGGCTCGCTCACCAGCAGAGACGCGTCCTGGGCGAACTGGTCCAGCACCTCCCATGCGGTCTCAAAGCTCTGCAGCTCGGTGCCTGCGGGTCTGAAGGCCACCAGCATCCCATCGCTGAGGCTATAAACGCTGGCCACAATCTTGTCGTTGTAGGCGTGCGGGATGGTGGCCAGCGAAACATAGATCGCCATCTGGAAAATCTTCCAGACGATCGTGCGCGCGGGCGTGGCTACCTGCTCATTGACGATTGCCATGCCTTGCACGAAGCCCCAGATCGTGACCAGTAGTGCGGTTACGATAATCACGAAGGGAATAACGCGCCCCAGCACTGCCTGGGCGTAGCCGTTGAGCATTCCGTCCAGCATCCCGCCGAACCAGATGAGGTCGGCCATGGCATCAGTCCTGCATCTCCATGAAAGAGCCTTTGCTTAGCGGCCGGCATTGGTGCAGGCTGTTCTGGCGCGGGCAGCCAACCCACTGGCCGCCCGTCTTGATGATGAAGGCGCGGCGACGCTGGTCGCGGCCCTTCAGGTACGGCCGGCAGGTGCTGTCCACCCAGGAGCGCGGGCACTCGACAAAGGACGTGGGGCCGGTCTGGATCACATGGGACGCTGTCAGCACGCCGGGCCGCCATGGGTCCTTCTTCATCTCAAGTTCGTTGGTAGAAAACGACTTGGGTTCGGGTGGCAGCTCCACTACCACCTTGCCGTTCACGGTCTTGACGGCCTCGTTGGTAACGGCCATGGCGCTGGCACTAGCAACAAGCGCAACGAGCAGGGTGATGGTGCGGTTCATGCTGCTTGCCTCAGTGGAGAGGTTTGGGAACGGGCGACGCGGGCGCGGAACACCGGCAGCCAGTCGATGGGGTCGTCACCGACCTCCGCGCGGATCTGGTCCAGCAGGCGCACAGTTTCTGGAGAGGAGGACAGCACATCGACGTGGTGCCGGATGGGCTTCAAGTCGAAGTTGCAGATGACGCTCTGGCCGTTCTGGATGACCATGATCTGGCGCTGTCCCGAGAGGCTCATCTTCTGGTAGGCCGCGAACTGCGCTTCGGTCAAACCGAGCTTGCCAACGTAGTCCTCGTGCACGGCTTTGGAGTCGGGTACCAGGATCAGCGTGGATGTCTGAGAGATGATGCTGGGACCCACCCAGCTGCGCGTTACATCCTTGGTCTCTTGCGTGTCATAGATGAGCAGGCCACCTTTTTTTCTGATCGTCTTGATCTGGTCCAGGATGAAGGCAGCGATACCTTCGTCCTGCAATGCGCGCCACAGCTCCACGATCACTGCCATGAGCCGATGGCCCTGGCTGATTACGTCGCTGAAATATTGGAGAAGCGCCAGCAGCATCGGGCCGCGAGCCTCGGGCAGCGCCAGGATCTGCGTGTAGTCCATGGCTGCCAGGTCCACGTCCTCAGGCGGCGGCAGGACGCTGCGGGCGCTGTCGAACACCCAGCCCAGTGCGCCGGCTCGGCACCAGCGCTTCAGGCGGTCATGAATGTTGTTGCCCTCGGTCTGCGGTCCGCCCTGATCCAGCAGGTCCAGCACCGCGCTGACCCAGCGCAGCTCGGACGGCAGCTCGGCCATGGCTTTCACGGCCTTCTCGATGTTGCTCAGTTCCGAAGGCTGGAATTCCAGCTTTGGGTGGTACACCATTGCCTTGACCAGTTCAATCCAGGCGGCAACCTGCTCATCGGTCGGTCGGCCTTGCAGTGGGAACTGGAACGGCTGCACGCCCGTAGGCGTGTTGGCACGCAATTGCAGGTACTGGCCGCGCTCGGCGCGTACGGCAATCTCGGTGCTCCGATCTTTGTCCAGGATCAGCACACGCGGCCTCGGGTTCCAGCGCCGCCGCAGCAGTACCAGGAACAGTTCGATCGTCGTCTTGCCGAAGCCGGTCCTGCCGTAGATGCCCGTGGTACCGGGCAGCTTCTCGCCGGTGTTCACTTCCTCCGCAGGCGACTCGTGCAGGTTGACGGCGAAAGGCTCGCCAGATGGTGTGGGCAGCAGCACTGCGGCCGATCCCCAGGGGTTGCCGCTGCGCTTTCCGGTTGGGAATCCGTGCGTGGCCGCCATGGCCATCATGGCGCGGCTGGACAGGTAGGCGATGCGGGGGCGCAGATTCATGTTACCGGGCAGCTGCGAGTACCAGGCAGCGTCGGGCACCACCTTCACCGCCGTGAGCTGGATGCCCGTGGAGCGCTTGATCGCGGCCTTGATGCGTGAGCCGGCTCGACGCGCCTCGGCAGGCGTTCTGCCTAGGGCCGCCATCGTGTAGGCGAACTCGACCACGCAATACGCGCCATCAGCCGCCTCCTCGATCGCGCGGTCCAGCTGGCGCACCTGATTACTGGCCGCGTCCTCACCGCTCACAAGGTAGGATCGGTGTCGCTTAAGCACGCGCACCGCGTCGTTGCGCTCCAGCACACGCCCGCTAATGGTCTCAATCCACTGCTCGCGCACGTACAGTGGCAGGTTCAGGCAGCCGGGCTCAACATCGGCGTACTCGCGAATGTCCAGGATCTGTGCGTACTTCGGCTGGTCATCCTCAGCGTTCGTGTCGCGCAGTTCCACCAGGCTGTCGCGCACATGCACGTAGCGGCTGGGCAGCGTGCGGTACAGCGGATCGGAGCCGGCGCGCATGGGCTCCCACACGCCATTGGTTAGAAAACCCAGGAATTCCTTCACCCGGCTGTAACGCATGCCGTCGCGCCAATAGTCGCCCAGTACCTCCGGCCTGAATTGCGCAAGGATGCTCAGTGCAGACTCGGTGAGCTCCTCCATGACGCGCAACCATTCGGTCTGTTTCTCCAAAATTTCCCGGGGCGTGTACTCGTCCTTGAGGAATAGCCCTCGAGCCGCTGAGCTGTTGGGCCGTAGCACGATCGAGATGTAGTGCTCGCGCTGCAGCCCCGGTTGTGCCGTGAGCACTTCTTGTGTGAAGTCTCGATCCAGATCGGCCGAGTAATGATCCCCTTCGATGGGCTCCAGCAGGTCAAGGCCAAAGCGTTGCAGACGGTGCTCGTTGACCTCGACCTCTGCATCCTGGATGTCCGACAGACTCGCTATCCAATGGCACTTGGCCTCGTGGAAGCCGCGCATGTCCAGCTCGCCCGTAGTCTCAAACGGCACCGGACGCAACTTCAGAAAGCGCACGATGGCGCCATCCCGTGTCAGCACATCATGCTCGGTAAGCATGCTGCTGAGCTCGATCATGGAAGCGCACGATGCCTCGTGCCCCGCCCAATGCCACCGTGCTGGCAGCGTCGGACGAAGCTTGAACAGCGACATCACTGCTGATCGCAGCATTGATAACATCATGGTCCTCAGTAGTCGTTACCGCCAAGGAGCGGCAGCAGCCGCGCTTTTTCGCTGTAGTCGATGGGCGAATAGCTGCGCACACCCCAAATTTTTTGGTTGGGGTTGCGCAGGTTGAGGAAGGCAACCATCCGCATCTGCCTCAAGGCTTGGTCATCCCTCTTGGTGATGACGGTGAGCCATGCCAGCACCGGGAACACAATCAGTGATGGAACACACGCCAGCAGCAAGCTGCTGAAGATAAACACCAGCATCGTGGCCACGATGTCGAAGATGCCCAGAAACACGCCTGGCAGCAGAGGCACCCTGCCAAATAACAGAGCAGGGCGTGTCGCGCCCTTGTAGATGGTTTCCTTCTGCATGGCAGCTCAAGACATGATGTAAGTGCCAAAGCCAGCGGCACTTCCTGCCACGACGCCGCCCCACAGCAAGGGTGACACGTCCTTGAGGTTGGCCTGTCGGTCGGTGGCGATCTTCAAGCCGGCGGCAATGCCGGCCAGGGTGATGATGCTGGCGGCAACGATGAGGCCCAAGTTGCGCGCCTCCTCGACAGTGCGCACTGCCTTATCGGCGAGTTGGGCGTTGGCCATGGCCGGCACGGCGGCGATTAGCGCCACCTGCATCCGCAGGGACTGGTCCTTGACCCAGGTGATTGCATTAGAAACTTTCACGGCTGGTCCTTTTTTGAAGGCACGGTGGGAATTGCGACGGGCGCATTGACCACGCCTGAAACGTAGCCGTTGCGGAATCCATCGCGGTGGCTGCCGGTGTTGTAACAAGACAACATCTGGCGGATGCGGGTTTGCTCGTCTCGGCTGGGAGCCCGCTCGTAGCAGTCCAGCAGCACGCGCTGGGCGGCCCAGAGGTTGACGCAAGGGTCAAACACGGTTTCAGCAGTCAGGCCCAGCCAGGCAAAGTTGCGCACGTTGATTTGGGCAATGCCTCCGTCGAAGTCGTACCCCAGGCGCTGCAGGTTCTTTGCGGTCGCAACGGCCTCGCTGATGTTCTGCGGCTGGCGCTCCAACCGGGCGCCATTTACTCCAATGACGAATGGCTGGTGCTTCGACTCGCGATGCAGCACGCGGGCCAACGTCGCCGGATGGATGAATGGTGCGCACTGCTGCATGAGCGCAGGGATTGCGTCCATCACTGGTTGCCGCTGCTGTAGCCGGAAGGCAGGTAGGCGGTGCACTGCTCAGGAGGCAGGACACCCAGCGCACAAGCGTCAGCCGGTTTCGTTGCTACCCAGATCTCAAAGTCGCTGTCAAAGCGTGGATTGGGCACGACCCCCACTGACAGCAGATCGGCCTTGGCCTCGTCGCTGTACTGGTACGAGATGTCGGTGCCGCCAGCGGACCACCAGATGCGCATGTAGTGCGGATTGGCTTCTTTGGCCACGTCCGTTACGCCAGTCATGGTGCAGTACCGGGCCCCGGTGTTCAGGTCCAGTACCGTGTATTGCGGCGGGCACTGCATCGCAGCCCACTGCACGTTGGTATTGGAGCCGGGGCATTCTGGCCAGCACTTTCCACGCGACATGCAGCGCATGGCCTCATTTACGTCCGGTATGCAGTCCTGGATCTGCGACCAGTTACCGGCAAGACATAAGACTGTTTTGCAGTGGTCAAAGGCGTATGCCGAAGAGGCGATTCCAAGAAGGGAAGCCGCTGCAACGAGCAGCAAAGCCATCTCGTGTTTTTCCGTTCTATGGAAACACTGCTTGGACATTTTCCACTTCTCTCTTAAAGCGGAAATGGCACTTTGCTCCTCTAAACGAACTCACACAAGTTAGGGCGCAGGCATGTCATCACTCACTAGGTATCCACATGAAACAGGTAGCGAAGGTAGGCGGTGGGCTTTGCTGCAACTGCGCGAGCCAAGCAAAATCGCGCGCTCACTACAAAAAACTTCATGAAGAAAAGAGATCCTGTCTTCTGGCGGAAAGAAACGACCTTGGCTGTTCACTGTTTGCGTTTAATGCTTGAGCGGCATGGTCATATGGCAAGTCAGCATTCCTACCTCGTACAGGAAGCACTAGGTCTCAGTTACTCACAAGCTCATCGCAAGGTGCGAGGCGAGGCACCATGGACGTTGGACGAGTTGGCGGTCGTTGCTGAGCATTTTGGGGAGCCTCTACGCGACATCCTGAAGCCAGCTGAGGACTACAAGTTCGAAGAAGCGACACTACTTAGCGGTGGCCGCGGCTTGCCTTGCCAAGTTGTCATCGGTAAGCAAGTTGAGCCGCCCTACAGGGGTATGGTTGTCCTGTCGTTAGGCGGCAGCTTGGTAGTAGTACCTGGCGATGGCATTAAGGGCACCGACCCATCCGCACGCGAAGCGCGAGAATTGAAAATTGGTGCCATGCTGCCGATCAGCGGGGGACCTGCTGCAGTTCAGTGCGAGGCGTTGATCGGCAACTCTGTGTCATTCCCATGTGAAGAGCCCATCGTTGCAGTCAACACCACGCATGGGTTCGTCATTGCTGCGCCTCAGGCCGTAAAAGACCCTGCATGGCGGGCATACACAGTTCTACAACTGACTGTCAGCCGACCTCGCCTAGTTGCCCAAGCTGAGCCGCCCGAGCCACCGGAAGTCTGCGAAGATTGAAACCTCAGTCCAGCGTCCGGCCCCGGCTGCGCTGCTGCACCGGCACCTGTTGCTGCAGGCGCTCCTCCTGCATCACTGCTGCCTCCATGGCCTGAACCATTGGGGTGCCGCGAAGGAACGCCTTTACTTCGCCAGCCAAGTTGCGGTCCCCTGAATCTTCGGACGCAGCCAGCGCGTTGTGGATGTAGCCCCATGCCCGCATCGAGCTCTCGATTGCTTTGGCCGATAACGCTGGCTTCTCTGATTGTGGCTGGCGCACGCGGCCGTTAGGTCCAGCATGAAGTTGCCACTTCCGCTCCCCGGCTTCAAGCACGCCACGGGTGGCACGCCGCGTCGCTTCAGCCTGAATGCCACGCACCTGCAGCGCCTGTGCGAAGGCTTCTCGCCAGCGGTGCAGATCCGCCTTGCGCGGGTTCAGGCGGCTCATGTCGTGTCCCTCGATTCGCACGACCAAGTGGACGTGCGGGTGCTCCTTGTCGCCATGGAAGGCCCAGCACCATTGGTGGTTGGCCAGCTCGCGTCGAGCGAAGTCCTCGACCGCTGCGCACAGCTCGTCCCTCGGCGTGCCAGGGGGCATGCCAAGGGCAATGTGCAGCGCCTCTTTGCGGTGGCTGTGCTCCGGAATTTCGGAGCCACCCCAGCGGAAATCGTCAGCGGTGGCCGTCACCTCCGCCATGCCCAGGCGCTCATCCTCGCGCTCATTCATCAGCGGCAGCTCGCCGTGGCGTGTGATGTACGTGAGGTGCGCACGCAGCCGTTCCATGCCTTTTGACCCCCCCGTGACCTTCACCATGACTTGGGGCGTATTTCGCACCGTTGCTGTAATGCGCTCGCGGATGTTGGCCGCCGTGGGAATGCGTGGTGGCGTGAAGCGCACCGGCCCGCCGCCTTTGCCTCGATTCGAGCGCGGATAGAACAGCTCGGTGCCCCACAGCAAAAGCACGCCGTCCACTTTTGGTCGCCCCAGCGTCTTGGACTGCGGAGCCATGGTCTCACTCCTGCGTCGGACTGCCTGGCGAAGGCTTGAAAGTCTCCAACTTGCACCAACTGCCGCTGCCGGTACGCCGTGTGGCGCTGTAAGCGGCAATGAACTTGGATGCCTTCTTGATGTGCGCTTGTGCTGCCTCAACGGTGTCGCGTATGAGCTGGTGGTCGGCGGTGGAGAGCTGTGCGGGCTTCGTATGCAAGTGCCGCACGAGCTGGTTGAAGTTGCCAGCAAGCTTGGTGAGCTGGTAGTTGGACTGCGCCAGCGCTTCTAGGGTCTTGGGGCCCACCACCGTATTTGTTGGGCTCGTGAGCAGTCGGGCCATGTATTCGGCCATGGACAACTTCTCACGGCTGGCCAGCTTGACCAGCGTCTGGTGCTCGGACACCAACAGCCGCATGTCGAAGCGCACCGTGGGACCGTCTAGGCGCCTGCGAGGAGTTGGCACGGCTGCAGGTTCAGGGTTGACACCGGCCGCCTCTACAGCTGCCTGCAGAGCCGCCCTTGCCCATTGGCTGGGAAGCTGACCGGCTTCCTTAGCGCACCGCTCCACATCCTCTTTCATCTTGCCTACATCGAGCACCAGCAGCTGGCGGCCCTTCTTCTCGCTCATAAGGTATCGGCGACCAAGTCCAGCAACATGCCAGCGACGGCGAGGAACAGGCCTACGAGGACGCCAATGTCGAAAATCTTGCCGTGCCGACAGACCAGCGCACACATCCACAGACCGGGCGCGAATACGGCCGAATACAGCACAAGCTGCCACGGCAGCTCTGCCATGACAGCGATCAAGGCACCGAGTACGGAAGCTACCAGGAAGGGTAGCCATAGGCGGCGAGGCGTGGGGTTGCCTGAGAACTGCCGGGGCGGCTGGGTAGGGTCTCTCATCGGATCGCTCCTAAGTCCCTCGCCAGCTGTAATACATAAACCGGCGATCAGCCTATCCTGCCCTAACCTTCCCCACTCCGTCTATCTCCACCCTGTCCCGGCTTCCTTTGTGCCGTGCCAGTACGGCAAGCGGAGAGCACAGGGCACGCATTTGGCCTTCCAAGCCGGCTGTTGGACGGTCCAACAGCGCAGCGCGAAGATTGGTCTGACCCGAGAGTAGTGCGCTCCGGGCGCAAAAAAGCCGCCACACGGGCGGCTTGCTCACGGTGTCCTGACCGTGACACTACACGGCTGTCGTCAAGCAGTTGCTTCTACCCGCACGATGCGTACCTTGGCAGGCTGTACGTACTGAGGTTGATCCTTGCTCCCAACGGGTCGCACGGGGATACGGTCCTTGCGCAGCTTGCAGTCCGTCACGACCTCCATCAGCTCCGCCCCCACTTCAACCACCACGCGCAGCTGTATCGAAGCCGCTTTTGATTTGGCTTGTGCACCCTCCCCTTTGGCCTTGTTGGACCGTCCAACAGCGGAATTTGCTGCCCCTTTGGTCACCTCGGTCACGTCTCCCTCGGCATCGGCACGGTCGTTGTTGGACCGTCCAACAGCGGCAGTGGTCAACTGCTTCACCACCTCGGCTGCCGGCTGTGCATTGCCATTGGCAGCAAGCTCTCGCGCCGTCTCTAGCACTGCGGACGGGTTCTCCTTGATCGCGGCGCGCAGCGGGGAGGCATCCCGGAAGCGGATGTCGCCGGGCGAGCTAAAAGCGTTCACGACCTCTGTCGGCAGGGTCGCGATGGTGATGGCTTTGGATATGTCGCCGGGATCTCGACCGATGGCCCTGGCCAGTGCCTGCAGCGAAGGAAACAAGCCCTCCTCCAACGCCCGCTGATACATGCGGCCCTGCTCGTAGGCCGACAGCGGTTCACGGGCACGGTTTTCGCGCTCCATCTGCGCCCACAACTGCTGGTCGCCGACCTCCTCGACCACGGCGGAGATATCGATCCCCAATTCCAGGCAGGCACGGTGGCGGCGGTGGCCGAACACGATCTCGTACTGCACTTCGCCTTCGGGCGGCGTCAGCGGCCTGATCTTGATGGGCTGGACGTTGCCGCCAGCGTCAGCAATCTCGTCCTTCAGGCTGGCGAACGCCTCGCTCTGGAACGAGTCATCGGCTCGGTTGACCCAGCGGCTCGGGCGGATCGTCTTGGGGTCCAGCTTGAGGGGTTCGCCGGTGGCAACAGCCTGCGCGTCCAGGGCGCCGAGGTCCAGACTGGCGGACAGATCGATACTCATTGGAAGGTTCCTTGTATTCGTAAGGCAGCAGGGGCGGCTGCTTACTCCACGCCCATCAACTGTGCGATGCGATCCATCACGGGCTTGATCTCAGCCCAAGCTTCGCGTGCTGCGGTGTGGTTCTTGACCTCCCACAGCACCTGGCCGCTGGCCTGGATCTGGGCGATGACCGTGCGGTCAGGGATGCGCGCCAGATCCTTGATCTCGGTCGGGTTGTCTTTCATGCCCATCAACTGCGCCCGGTACTCGGGAACCGCCAGCAACTTCTCCAGGTTGACCCGCTGGAAAGGGACCGGCTTCACAAGATTGGGCAACATGCCCAGGAACTTCAGTTCCTTGTTCAGCGTGGCACGGATGCGCCCGATGCCCACGCGCTTGCCGTTGAACAGGTCCGCAATGCCGTCGATGGACTCCTGGTTGAGCTGGATCGGTGCGAGCACGTAGTCGATCGAGACCATCGCGGCCAGCACGCGGATATCGGGGTTCGGGTTGGTGTCCACGACCACCACGTCGAACTTGCCTTCCATGCGGCGCAGGAAAGAGCGGAAATTGCCGGCAAACGCGTTGTGCTTGTCTGGCTGGCGCTCCAGGCTTTCCAGCGCATCCTTGTCACCCGGCACCAGCACGTACGGTGCGACCTCTACATCAGCCTTCGGGTCGGTCAGCAGCTTGTCGCTGGTGATGGACGCCATCGTGACCTTGCCGGACTGCGACAGCGGACGCACGAGGTTCTTCTGGTGATCCAGGTTGATGACCAGAACGCGCTTGCCACGCAGCAGCGCCAGGTAGTGCGCGAGCATCGTCGCGATGGCAGTCTTGCCAACGCCACCCTTCTGGGCGACCAGCATCAGGGACTTCAAGGTGCGAGTGCTCATGCGTTGCTCTCTGCCAGGATGGTTGTGATTTCTTCGGATGTGGCCTCGATGTCATTCACGGCCAGGAACTCGACCAACTGCGCGAGCGTGTAGCCCGCGCGCTGCAGCTTTACCAACTCGGGCCGGAGGGCAGCCAGGCGTACATTGCGCGGCGGCTGCTGCAGCATGAACTGATCGGCTGACACCTTCACTGCTTGAGCAGCAAGGTGCAGCTCCAAGATGCGCCGCTTCAGCGTACTGGCCTGGGGTGGCTTCACGTCGGCCTCCTGGGCTGCCGTGCTGGTCGGGATGCCGTCTACCAGCATGCGGCGCGCTAGCCTGATCGTGTGCTCCTGCATCGTTCCGCCTTTTGCGACAGCGGCCTCAAATTGCTCGGGTGTGAGGAGCTGCTTGCTCCGACTTGCCATATGAACCTCGTTGCTTCGGTGGTCCTTCGGTCTGCCCTGCGTGCTTGCAGGCCGAGCTTCCTGCAGCACAGGGCACCCGTGCAAATAAGTCATGAATTTTAACTTAACTTTTTGACAATGAATTGTTAACTAGCGCATATGTAGAAGCGCGATGTGCGCCAGATCAGTTATTGGGTATGCAGGCCGCGCCAAGCCACCGGTTTGGTGGCTTGGCCAACTGTTCGCCGGTCCATACGGCTCCAGGTGATCGGACTGCATGTCCAAGCCCTCGAAGTTGGCAGCGATAGACAGTAGCCAGCACAACCCGATGCGCCGGTGAAACTCCAGTAGGTCGCTCCAAAAGACGTGCCAGTGCGCGCGGCGTCTGTGGGGCTTCAGGCCGGGTCAGATACCGTTGCCGGAATCGCGCTTCTGTTCAGCTCGGTAGGCACGGAGGGTCACGGCCGCTGTGCCTTGAGTTCGGTCAGCTGCTCGCGCAGTTGCTGGTGCTCATGGTTGTTGGCTATCACTTGGCGGTTGGCGTCGCCGCGGTCGGATACGATGCCGCGGCGCTCCATCTGCACCGCTGCAGCGCCCATGTGGATCGTCGCTTCGCGCTCGATGCCCTGTTCCTTGAGGCTGCGCGCGTCGATGCGCTCGGGTCTGCCGGCCTGCGCCAGTGCCTCGTTGGCAAGGTCCTGCCACAGTTCGCGCACGGCCTTCACCTCCTCGGCAGCCCATCCCAGTCCGCGCGCGCGGCGCTCCCTGTCACTGAGTTCGATGGCGGTCTTCCCGCCCAGCATCAGCGCTCCGGACGCATCCCGGCGGACGACGCGCGTGGTGGTGAGGCAGTGCGCACCGTGGTTCCTGGCGTCGCCTTCGTGGGCGGGGGCATGGACCGCAAGGTTCACGGCTACGCCATACCGCTGCGCCAACTCGATGGCAAAGCGCCGGGCCAGCTCGTGGCGCTGCTGGGCATCGAGTTCGGCCGGCAGTGCCACCTCCCATTCCCGTGCAGTGCGGCCGTCCTTGCGTCTCTCGGCAGCCTCGGCGGCATTCCACAGCTCTTGGCGGTCGATGGTGCCGCCATCGGGCAGCAGGAGCTCGGCGCTCACCACGCCCACCTTGTGCGCGTGGTCGTGGACCTGACCGGTGCGCTCGTCCACCAGGCGGCACGCCGTGCGCTGGGCCGCCACGGCGACCGCTGAAGTGCCGGAGCTACGGCTGACCGATCTGGTGGTTGCATGAAAGATCGCCATGGCCTTTTGCCTCCTTCAGCATGGACGTCAACCGTACCAGCCAGCAGTCGCTGAGAGGCACACAGTGGTGCCTCTTTCACAACGACCAAAGACACGTTCCGGCCGTGCTGGCACCCCACCGGCAACTAGATTCCCTCGCGCTGTCCTTGCCTTCCATGCACCGGCGCCCGATTCGTGAGCGGTGCGTGAGGCGCGTGGAAGCGCAGGGCTGCGCTGTTTTCACGAGGCCCTGCGCGCGGCTTGATCCTGAGTCGGTGTGCCCACACATGAGGCCATTCGAATATCAGGGACCACAAATGACCGAAGAACTCCCGACCGGCTGGGTCAAGCCGGTGGCCAAGCCCACCCCGGAATCCATGAGGGCCCGCGTTGCCGAACTGCGCGCCGAGCTGACCGCAGCCGAAGGGCAGCTGCGCGAGATGGAAGAGGGCGCCCGGCTAGAGGCATTGGTGAAGGTGCACAACCTCATGCGGGCGTTCGAGCTGACGCCGGCGGACCTGGGGCTGGTGCCGGCTCCGAAGCGCCGCGGCCGGCCGCGAAAGACTGCGGCGTAGCCGCAGGACAGATAGGCCAGCCGAGGCTGGCCGTCTCGTGCGGTCGTTGGTGACGGGCGTTCTCAGAGTTCGACGCCCTTCACATTGGCCAGCGGCTGCAGCAGTTGCGGGTCGAAGTTCTGCAGCGGCTGCTGCGCGCGTACATGGCGCGGCCATGCGCGGTTGGCTAGCGCGGACTTGCCGATCGACACCAGGTCGGCGTCGCCTGATTGCAGCAGTCGCACCGCGATGCCGGGACTGCCCAGGCCGCCGTTGGCCATGACGGGGACCCCGCCGAAGCGCTTGGCGTAGTGGGCCAACGGGCGCCCGCCTTCCCAGGCCGGCTCGCTGGCGTGGTGCTCGGTGGTGTGGATGTAGTCCACACCGGTGCGGCCTAACGTCTCGAAGATAATGCGGGCATCCTCCTCGCGCCCGGCCCATTTGTGCTCGTAGTCGGACACCTTGGCCTGCGAGACCCGCACCCCGACGACGAAGTCCGGCCCGACTGCCCGGCGCACCGCCGCGCACACCTCTGCTATCAGGCGCACCCGGTTCTCGGTGGAGCCGCCGTAGGCGTCGGTGCGCACGTTCATGTAGTCGGTGAGGAACTGGTCCAGCAAGTAGCCGTTGGCGCCGTGCACTTCGACACCGTCGAAGCCCGCGTCCCGGGCCCGCTCGGCCGCACGCGCGAACAGCGCGATCACTTCGCGGATCTCCTCCGGAAACATGGCCCGCGGCGTCGGAAAGGGCCCGGAGCCGCGATAGATGCCCAGTTGCTCGCCCTTGGACGCCAGCGCCGACGGCCCCACCGTGTCGGTCTTGAAGCGGTTGCCCTGGGTCTGGGCACCGGCATGCATGAGCTGCATCACGATGCGCGCGCCAGCGGCGTGGACGCGCTCGACCACGGGGCGCCATGACTGGGCCTGCTCATCGTTAGCGATGCCAGGCTGGTTCAGGTAGCCCTGGCTCCAGGCCTCGTCCGGGTAGGTGCCCTCGGTGATGAGCAGCGCAAAACCCCCTTCGGCAAAGCGCTCGTAGTAGCGCACCATCTCGTCGGTCACCCGTCCGTCCGGCTCGGCGCTCGTGCGTGTCATCGGCGCGACCGCAATGCGGTTGGCGAGCTCCATCGCGCGGAGGGACAGAGGTTGATAAAGGATGTCGGTGTTCAGACGGGAATCGACGCTCATGTCCTGCTCCTGTTGGCCAAGGCGCGGGGGTCTTCGCTCGACTTCGCGTTTCGGTGACTACTGACTGACCTTGGCACGGCCTGCGCTAGCAAAGGCAAACCGCAGTCCTCAGCAGCCAGGGCTTGTCGGATCAAGGCACCCGGGAATTGCCTTGAGTCGCGATGCGTGGCTGCCGGGAAGAAAAAGCCGACACCAGCTGGGGCCGAAGCTGGCGACTCGCAAGCACCCTGCGGCCGCGCACGAAGCAGCTGCGTGACGTTATCCGAACCGCTGTCACCCTCGCTGCTCGCGCCAGCGCTCGCGCAGCATGAAAAGGTAGAGGCCTTCGACCTTTTCCCGCGCCCAGGGTGTCGTGCGTAGGAGCTTCCGGCTTGACGACACGCTGGGCTGGCTGCTGAAGCAGCGCACGGGCACCCGCTCGGCAAGGCCGGCCCAGCCGTAGTGGTCGGCCAGTGCCGTGACGATCATCTCCAGGGTGGCACCGTGCAGTGGGTTGCACGGCTGGGCGGGCGGGAGTGCGGTGTGGCTCATGGCGTATCCTCGCCGCGCCCTCCGTCATCCACGTCCGGGGGTAGAGGTGGTGCCTCATGCCCGGAAGGCCTCGATTGCTGGCGTTGGCTGTCGCCGACGAGGGCTCCGAACACAAAGTCCGCGGCCTGCATTGCAGCCGGACGCCTTGGGCCATGGCGCATACGCCAACCGCCGGCGCGAAACTAAAATAAACTTCCGAACAATCGGAGGTTTTTATGGCTGCCCAATTTGCCCTTGTGCCGACGGCCGAAGCCGCGTTCATTGCCGGTCTGTCCGACCGTCAGATGAACCGCGTGGTGGACGAGCATCTGGTGCCTGAAGTGCTTGTGGGCCAGCAAGGCAGCACGCGGCTGTTCACGCGGCTGTGCGCTGCGTTCGCGCGGTTCTACTTCGACACCGAGGATCTGCTCATCGCCGCGGCCCGCCGCCAGGTGCTGGAGGAACTCACCGGCCGCGTGACAAGCTCACCAGCCAGGGAAGCGGTGCTGGCGCTGGCGCAGGTGCCTGCGGAGCTGAGCTGGAAGGTCGAACGCTGCGCGGTGGAGATCGACGTCGCGCCGTACGTCTCGACCGCGCTGGTGCGCGCCAGGGAAGTGGACCAAGCCGAGGCGCTGATCACCACCGACGCGCAGGTCCTGGGTGGCGCACCCGTGTTCGCGGGCACGCGCGTGCCTATCGACAGCGTGCTGGCATCGCTGGACGCCGGCATCGAGCTGCCACGCCTGCAGGACTCCTTCCCGTTCCTGACCCAGGCCCATGTCGGGTCCGCCCGTGTCTACAGCGAGGTGCATCCGCGCCGCGGGCGGCCCCGCCGTCTGGGCGAGCTCAATCCGCAGGCCGTGCGCCGAAGCGCCCGCGTGGTCAGGGCCGCGCGCACATGAGGCTACGCCTGTTGATCGACGAGTGCCTGTCGCCGGAACTCGTGCAGCTGGCCGTGGCCGCCGGGCATGTGGAGTCCACCTGCGTGCGTGACCGCGGCTGGTCAGGCGTGAAGGACTGGAAGCTTGTCGTCCTGGCCGTGGAAGGCGACTACACGCTGGTGACTCACAACGCGGTGGACTTTCGCGGCGGTGGCCCGGGACGGCTCGGTGGCCAGCATGCGAAGCAGCCGATCCATGCCGGCCTCGTCTGCCTGAATTCGGTGTTCGTGATGGACCTGGAGCGCCAGCGTGACCTGTTCGCTCTGGCGCTGGAGGAGCTGGCCCGCCTGGGCGACTTGGTGAACCAGGCCCTGGAAGTGTTCGAGCTGGAGGACGGCGCGGTCGAGGTCGTCCTGTACGACATTCCCGAGCCCGACTGACGCTTCGATCGCACCCGCTGGGCTGGTCTCCGTCAAGCGTTCGATCTCCGGCGCCAGCGCACGCCCCCGGTGTCAGGGCAAGTAAGTCCTTGTCGCGCCTTGCAAAGCGGCCGCGATGCGGCTGGGGCCTTGAATCGACGTCAAGAAATTAGCCTTTGATTAGTGCCCTTATACGTGAACAAATTCCGCCTTGGACGGGAACCTGAAGGCGAGTCGCACACCTAGCTGCAGCCGGAGAGGAGGATGCTCTACGTGCAGGCCTGGGGAGCCGCGCTGCCCGTGCCGCACGCCAGCGGGCGCTGTAGCGCCTGGACAAGTCTGGGAAGGGGCAGGGCGGTCGGCTGGTCGAGGCGCGTGCCGGCAGTACGGTGCAGGTGTGGCATGTCTTGCCCACGGCTACCGCCGTGCCGTGCAGGGATGTCCGATCGGGCAAGGCGATGCCTGTGTGCTGCTGGCGCAGGTGCTGCCCTTCCTCTTGGACGAGGCGGCCACCGCGTAGGCAGGGGCCGCCTCTTCTCTTGCGGCCCGCATGCGGATGTGGGAACGCGGTGGGCTTGGCCGCACGCCCGCCGTTACCGCGCGCGCTGCCCACCCCCTTGCCAGGCCGTTGATTCAGCGGCCGGTGTCGGTGGCGCCCGGCCTCAGGCCGAAAGCCATCATCCGGTCTCCGGTGCCCACGTAGACCACACCGTCGGCGACGGCCGGTGAAGGGGTCAGCCGCTGCCCGACCGGCGCGATCTGGATACTGTGCAGCACGGTGCCGGTGCGGGCGTCCAGCGCGTACAGGCGGCCGTCTTCGGCGCCCAGGTAGACCACGCCGTTGGCCACGGCGGGTGAGGTGCGCACCGCGCCCACGGCGGCTTGCCGCCAGCGCAGGGCGCCTGTCCTCGCATCGATGGCCCAGAGCCCGCTGCCGTCGGAGCCGACGTAGAGCACGCCGTCGGCCAGGGCCGGGGTCGCGCGGTTGAAGTCCCCCGTCGGCGCCGTCCACAGCCGGGTGCCCGTGCGGCGGTCGAGCGCATGCAGCCGGCCGTGTCCGGCAAAGCCGGCGAGGCTGACGTAGACCACCTCGCCTTCCACGACCGGCGCCCCATAGATGATGTCTGAGCCGACCATACGGGACCAGAGCTGGCGGCCGCTGTTCGCGTCGTGAGCCGACATGCCGCCGCTGGAGTTGGTCACGTAGACGGCTCCATCCCCGGCGGTGAGCGGAGCGTATATCTCGTTGATAACACACGCGGATGGCGTGCCCGTGCATACCCTGCGGCTCCAGAGCAGCCGGCCGCTGGCTGGATCGCGCGCTTCCAAGTTGGGCCCGTCGGGCGTGGTGGTGAAAAGCTTGCCGTCTGCCAGCGTTGGGGTCATGGCGGTGGCGCAGAAGGAGGTCCCGGCGCGCCAGCGCACAGCGCCGGTGCGAGCGTCAAAGGCCGTCATGCGGCCCAGGGACGGCGCGTACACCCGGCCCTGCGCCACGGCGGGCGTCGTTTCACACACGGTCGGGGATCGCAGAGGCTGGGTCCAGCGCCGCGCTCCGGTGGCCGCGTCCAGCGCCAGCAGGAGGCCCCTTTGCGCGAGGTCCGAGGTCAGGATGTACACCATGCCGTCGGCCACTACCGGCGATCCCGTGTCGAAGGTGAGTCCGGACGGCACGTTCCACAACAGCCGCAAGCGCGCCACGTTGTCCGGGCCCAGCACGTTTTCGTGCGGTACCTCGCCATGCCGGAAGGAGCCGCGATGGAACTGCGGCCAGTTGCTGCGCACAAGAAAGAGAGTCGTCGCGCGGGTGCCGCTGCTGCGGCCTACCGCGGCGATGGGGCGGCGGCCGGGCAGCGCGACGGCTGGAATCTCGACGTCGTCGGCCCGGAACGCTCCTTCGGCATTGGCGCGGGCCACGCCGAGCGAGGTGTCGTCGTAGCGCAGCTCCACCGTCTCGAAGGCGCCCATGCCGCTGCCGCGCAGGTCCACTTTCGTGGCGGGCTCACCCACCTGGGGCTGCACGGCCAGCGTGGCGGCGTGAGCCAGGGGAACGGTTGCCAGCAGGGCAGCCCCCATCAGCCGTGGCAGCACGGCCCTCGTTCCCGTCAGAAGGTCTTGAATCCCGTTCATGTGCTGCTCCGTTTGCACACACAAACGTAGTGCCGGGTTCAAAGACGGAGGTAACTTGTTGAAGCATCATGACGCAAGTTGCCGTCTGGGTACCTCCAGGCGTGCGAAGGAGTGCGCGCGAGGGCCCTGCCGCCTACAGGCGCCCGGGCCCACCGGCAGCTTTGCCAGGGTCTACTGCGAAGCTTCAGCGGGGCGGGCTGCCGGCGCCCGGCCTCAAACCGAAGGGGGAGCGGCTGCGCGGCCTATGGCTACTGCGCCGCCTCCACGGACGTCGCCAGCTGTGTTGGCACGATGCCGCGCTCTCAGGAAGCGGTCACGCCGAGCTGCCACAGTTGCGAGGCCGAGTCCCGCGCACCCCAGCGGCGCTTGATCTTGCCGCTCTCAATCTCGAAGAACTCCATGGCGACCAGCTCGTAGGACTTGCCAGTGGGCTCATGCCCGAAGGCCGGCCTGGTGAAGGTGCGCGTCTCGGTGTACCTGGCGGCCACGATGCGTCCCTCGGCCACGAGCTCCTCGATGCGCAGCTGCATGCCGTAGCCCTCGATGAGCTGGCGCCAGACGGGCTCGCTCCTCTCGAACAGGCCGTGGCCCATGACGCCCTGGATCTGCGCGTCGTCGGCCAGCAGGCCGCACAGAGCCTGCGGGTCTCCACGGTTGAACGCCTCCACGTAGCGGATGACGACGGCCTTGTTTTCTTCTCCGGGTGACACGGGCTTTCTACCTCATGCAGTGGCCGCGCCAAGTTTGCCGGACGCAAGTACCGCAGCGCCAGCCACGGCGACCCGGGTGGGGGCGGCGGCAATGCGAAAGATCCGGGCTGCGCGGTGCGCGACCCCGAACGCAGCGCGCGCCGCAGGCGTCACGGCCGATGGACCCGGCTGCTGTACGCGGGGAAGGGTGTGCAGGTAACGCTACGCCGCTGCGCACCATGCCAGCGCGCACAGCGCGGCCAACAGCGCCACCCAGAGCAGGAAGGCGGCCGCAGCCGCCAACCGCCGCCGGGTGCCCAGCGTGATGCAAAACACCGCCCAGGCCCGTACGCACCAGACCACGCCGGCCACCCAGAATGCATCAGCGAGAATACCCGCGGGCAGTGCCGGACCCCGCGCGACGTTTGCGCTCAGGATGCCCGCGGCGGGCAAGGCCTCGCTGCCGCGCTGCACCTGCTCGAGCACCCAGCCAAAGACATCGGGCTGCACCACCTGGGTGCCGATGAAGATCACGAATGCGCCCGCGCAGAAATACAGCGACGCCCCGCCGTAGAGGTAGGCGAAGGGTGCCGTGACGCGGCGCCAGCCGGGAGCGCGCCGCACCAGGCGCCACGCCAGGGCCAGCAAGCTCGACAGCGCCGCGCCCACCAGCAGCCCGAGGGTGATGCCGGCGGCCAGCCACCGGCCCAGCGGCCGATCCAGCACCAGACCCAGCAGCAGCTCGCCCAGCATCAGGCACAGCAGCAACATGCCCAGTGTTCGCGGCAGTGCCAGGTCGCTACCCGCGTCCGTGGCGTTGCCCATGCGCCGCAGGATCAGGGCGCGGAGGTGGGCCAGCAGTTCCCCGAGGTCCGCCACCAGGGAGCTCGGCCAGCGCCGCCACGGCGTGCGCTGTGCGTGAGGGCCGATTCGGGCAAGCCCGTACCGCAAGGCAAGCACGTCGATGAGCGTGGCGGTGTCGGCGTTCCAGCGGTCGTTGGCCAGTACCACAGCCTGGCAGCGTGCGAAGTGCTGCATCGACGGCGGGAGGTTCTGCGGCCCGGGCATGCGCGTGCCTTCCAGCAGCACCGGGATGAGCGGCTTGCCATGGGCCAGCGCCAGCTCGATCTCGCGCCGCACGAAATCGTGCGGATCATCCAGGCGGCGGCTGCCGCTGCTGGCGGCCGCACGCAACCACCCAGGGCCTACCAGCGCCAGCACCACCGTGGCGCCTGCCAGCGCGCGCTCCAGTGTCTGGACGAAGTCGGCGCCGGCGCATGGCGGGCAAGGAGGGCGACGTAGCGTGCGGGACAGCAGCTGTGCATTGATGCCCTGGTCAGCGTTGGCACCGGCGGCGTTTGGCCGCAGCCACGAGCGTGCCGCCGGCCAGCATCAGGCCCATCGTCCCGGGCTCGGGCACCGGCGTGGCGAGAAAGAAGCGGTACTCGTTGTCCGCGATGCGGCCCAGGCCCAGGATGCGTCCGCGGTTGTCGATGGCGTAGGTCTGCAGCAGCTGCCACGGCACGTCGCTCGGGCGCTTGAGACTGTCGAGCGTGGCGAACTGCCCGTTGGCGAACAGGTTGGCACCGTAGATCATCGGGTCGCCGGACTCGTCGAAGAAGTCACCGACCGCCTGGCCCTTCTCGTTCATGTCCACGCCGAAGTAGTTGCCGCCCGACACGAGGGTGTAGCGGCCGCTGTCGTAGACGTAGGCGCCCCATTCGTCATTGGAGTCCTTGTCCCGGTTGATCGAATAGCCGACGAAGAGCTGGCCGGCGTTGTTGAGCGTGAAGGCTTGCAGGCCAAATTCGTCGCCGACGGGCATTTCGACCGGCAGGGCCGGCAGCGTGGTGACGACGCCGTGGCGCAGCAGCAGCGGATGGTTGTCGCCGCTGCCACCGGCTATCTCGTCACGGTCGTTCAAGGCGCCGAGCACCGTGTCGCGCGGCAGCAGCTCGTCCAGGTAACGGCTCTGGTGTCCGTCGTAGAAAAACGCGCGTCGGGCCTGGCCCTCTTCCTGCGTGTAGCCCACCGCATGGCCGGCGTTGTTGATGTCCAGCACCCGGGCCTGGCCACGCGCGTCCTCGGGCAGCGGCAGCAGCGACAGCTGTCCATGGCTGTAGATGAAGGGTCGTACCCCTTCGCTTCGGAAGACGTGGCCCACCACCTCGCCGCGATTGTTCACCTCGCGCAGGTCGCTGAAGCCGCCCAGGCTGTCCAGCGCGCCCAGGAGCTCGAAGCGGCCACCGCGGTAGAGCGCCAGCTGCTGCTGCAAAGTGCCGTTGTCGGTCGCCAGGCCGGCGATGGCACCGCGGTCGTTCATCGACGCAGGCCCGAAGGTGAAGCCGGAGGGCGCGGTGTCGAAGAGATCGACGCGGTAGGAGGGCAGGGCGGCCTGCGCTGCCAGGGGTTGCGCGCCTTGAAGGACCAAGGCAGTAAGGCTCCATAACCAGGCTTTCATGGGGCAACTCCTCAAGTCATCCGCAACAGCGGGCCCGCCGGCTCACTGCCGGTTGAAGGCGTCGCAAGCTACTCCTCGCGCCGGGCCGGGCGGCGTATTCAGACGTAAGCCTCGGCTCGATCCGCTAGGCCAGGGGCCCAGCACTGCCCTGATCGCGGCATGCCCGCCGGCGGGACGTGCCCGATTGTTTATGGCTGAGCACACGAACTGCTGTGCTGCACTGCGGTAGCCCGACCCCTGTTGATGTCGTCGAAGCCGCTGGAAACTTTCCTGCCGCCGCACGAGCAATCGCGTGTAGACCTGTGCGAGCTGCTGCAGACGCTGGCGCACGCGCCCGCGCCAGGTAGAACAGCGCACAATGGCGCCTGTGACGCGCTGCGATGGCGATGCGATCTGCGAGCGCTTTGACGCCTTTTCGTTAGCGCCGGGCGGACTCCGCTCAACCCCCAAGCCAGCTCATACCGGATGGGTTTTGTGATGGACACGCCGCTGTGCTGAGCACAAATGCTGCGGGAAACGCCACGCTGGTAACTTGTTCAGGGCGGGCAAGCGGGTAAAGGCCACGCTGCAGCAAGCCAGCGAACCTCTGGGGAGGTGCCGATGCATCAGGGCTTCCAGCCCAGACTCCGGGCTTAGGGCCTGGGCTGACACTGGCAGGACAAGGAACTGACCAGGGACTCCACGGCGGGGTACCGAGCGGTGGCACATGCAAGGCCGCAGTACCTGCGGCTTGCGTCCTTAATGTGGGTTTGCATTTGACCTTGCTCGCCCGCCCGGGCCGGCGCACGCTCACGGGTTGCAGCCCGGTAGCTGCACGGGAGTACCCACGCCATGCATGCTGTCCACGCCTTCCTGCGCGGCGGCCGCCTTGTCGCTGCCACCCTTTGCTGCCTGCTGGCCCTGGGTCCAGCCGGCACGCAGGCCGATCCTGTGGCCCCCAGGTACGAGATCAGGAACCTTGGCCGCCTCCCGGGCATGGTGTCGGTCGAGGCCACAGCCGTCAGCAACCAAGGCTCGGTCGTGGGCTCAGGCAAGAACCGCAGCGGCCTGCGGCAAGCCTTTATCGTCCGCGACGGGGAAATGCAGCCGCTGCCCGCTCTGGCCGACGGACACGACAGCCTGGTGTTCGGCATCAACAACCTCGACGTTGCCACGGGCGTGGCTGAGAACGCAGCAGGCCGATTTCGGGCGGTCGTGTTCCGCGGCGGCCAAACCGAGGAGCTCTTCGGCCTGCCATTGACCGGCACCGCCTCAGGCTACGCCATCAACGACGTCGGTACGGTGGTCGGCATGGCCGACTCCCGGCCCTACATCCATGAGGCCGCAGGCACCAGTTGGATTGATATCCCGGGCAGCATTAGTCCAATAGTCCAGGCCCTCAACAATGCTGGCCAAGTTCTGCTCAACGAATACGGCTTGCCCGGGCGCTTCTACGTCTACGACAACGGCCGCGCGACCACGGTGGTGGGCATTGGCGAGCCCGAATACTTCCTGGCCACCGATATCAACGACGCTGGCCAGATCGTTGGCTACGCTTTCATCAACAGCCGCACCCGCACCTTCATCTACAGTGGCGGCCGCTACCGACTGCTGCCCGACCTGCCCGACGGCCTTGGCTTCCAGGGGATGCGCATCAACAACCGAGGGTGGGTCGTGGGCAACCGCCTGACAGGAGGACGCGTCGATCCTTTCCTGTACCGCAGCGGAGTCATGTACGACCTGCGCAGCCTGATGCGGCCGGCCAGCGCCTCGCACTGGCTGACTCTCTTCGTGCGCGACATGAACGACCGGGGGCAGATCATCGGCGTCGGCAGCTACCAAAGGGTCAACGCTGTCTATCTGCGCTCCTTCATCGCCAGCCCAGTGCCTCAGAATCCAACGGCTGGGCAGTGATGCTGACCGGACTGGGGCGCAGGGATGAAATCGTGTGTCGCCTGCAGCGTCACCTGTTCGAGGAATGCCAGGCTTGCACCAGCCACTGCAGGCGCAAGCTCTGGTGCGCCGATATCGTCGGTCCTGGATCCATGCAGCCAAGCACGTTACCGCAACAGCCGCAGGGCAGCCACGACATCAAGGGCGAACGAGGCAATGGGAGGTCGCAGCCCCCGTGACGGTGCCGTTGAAACGACTTGGAAACCACTGCGCCGATTGTGTTTACATGCGCAACAAAAGACCCCATCTGCCTGGGCGATCGAACCGTGGCTCGGCAATTCGCCATGAAAAACTGCCCATGATCTTGTGTGGCCTTACATGAGGCTGCCTTCTGGTTTGGGCGTGGTGCTGCTGGCCGTGCGGACGTGCCGGTGCACATTGAGCGTGGCGTGCCGCGGCTGCGGCTGCGGCGGCTGCCGCTGTGTCGGGTGGACGCTGGATCGATTGCGCTGTACTGCCCGAGCCGGACACGGCTGCCCGCCAACACTCGGGCGTTCGTGGATTTCATGGGGAGCGGTGCACCCGGGAGTGGCTCATGGAGCGTCTGGAGGGCGGCGGGGCGTAGCCGGGAAGTTGGATTCCAGGGCCTTTGAGTTCAGCGTGTCGGGACGATGGCCGCTGGCGTCCGGCGCCTCGCGAGTCCCGGCCCCGGCCGTTTGCGCTCGCGCCGCTTGTACCAGCGCCATCGCAGCCCAGGCGCTGGCGTCCAGCACCTCCTCAACGGTGGCACCGGCCACGTCGCGCAGCGACAGCACGGCCTCGGGCCCGGCCACCATCGCAAGCGCCTGTGCCAAGCGCTTGCGGGCCGCAGGGGGCAACTCGTTTCTAAGCGCCTCGACGAGGGGCCCGATGTACTGCAGCCGCCGAGCGGGCCTTGGTGGCCGTGCATCCGGGGTGTTGTCCAGCCACACGCTCATGAACGAGCGCTCCATGACGTGCAGCGCCGCTTCGTCTTGCACCAGCAGCCGGTTGAAGTCGCGCACGGCTCGGCCAATGGCTTGCACGGGGTCATCACCGGGCCGGAACACCTCGTCCAGCGGCGGCACCGAGCGCTCGAACAAGGCTTCGCTGAGCAGCGCCTCCACCGAGGCGTAGTAGCGGTAGGCCGTGGCGCGCGACACCAGTGCCCGCTCTGCGACCTCGGCGAAGGTCGGCTGTGCCCCCTCGTCGTGCAACGCCAGCACGGCTTCGATGAGCGCACGCTGTGTGCGCCGGCGCTGGTTGACGCGGCCCTGCGTGTCGGGCGCCTGCGCGGCAATTCCGGCAGGCGCTGCGGCGGCTGCGGGGCGGGATACACGTGCACTTGACTTGAAGGCGACCATGATTTATCAATGAGACACATGTCTCATGAAAAGGCGTGTGTCTCATTATAGGTGTGGTTCCCTGTCAAGCCAGCCCGAAAGGAGTGAGCGATGAATGCCCTGACGCGCGAGCAATTCGACCGCATGATCGACCGCCATTTCCAGTACGAGGCCGAAGACGACGTGGCCGGAGTGCTTAGCACCATGGCTGATAAGCTGGAGCACGAAGTGGTGGGCTCGCCCACCGGGCCGGTGCACGGACGGGAGGCGGCGCGCGCGTTCTACGAAGCGCTGTTCGCCGACCTGCACGGCGAGAAGGTGACCTCGCTGCGGCGCTACTACGGTCCGGACTTCGTGGTGGACGAGAGCCTGTGGGAAGGCACGGCGCCGGGCACGCCTTTCGGCATCCCGGGCCACGGCAGGCGGTTGAGCTTTCGCCTGCTGCACATCTTCGACATGGCCGAAGACGGCCGTATCAGGCGCGAGAACGTCTGGCTGGACTTGGCGGCCATCCTGCGCCAGCTTGGGGCTGTAACGGGAAACTGACTTCCAGTCATGCGCGCCCGCGTCGCTGCCAACGGTACGGTGCTCGAAACTGCCTTGCTGGGCGACCATGGCGAAGCCGACACGATCGATGCGTAGGCCGGTCAGCTGCGGGAAGTGCTTGTCGATGACTTGTACGGCACGCTGAATGCTCCGTACCAGCGCCTGCGTGCGAAAGTGGTCAATCATTGACCGTCTGGCATGCAGACCGCGGGTGCCGCTGTGCTGCAGACGCGATGTGCTTCCAGGACGGGTTGCTGAAAGGCTACCGGGTCCGACCGGTTTTCAGGGCGAACTGCGGGGTGGTTGCTTCTTCTCCCTCCCTCCTCCTTCTTTTTCCCAGCCCGCGCCGCTTCTTGCGGCCGCCCTTTCTCTTTCACGTCTGGCCGCCAGCGCAGCAGCGCTGCGCGGCATCAGGCACTCGTCTAAAGCCGCCGGCACTGTCGGGCCTACCGAGCCGGCGGACATGGCATGGCGCTTCCCCAGGCAATGCTCGGTGCTCGGCGCGCCCAGGGCTGACAACACCCTCTTGACCCTGTGCTCGTGGGTACGGTGCTGCTGGTGCTGCACGGCAACACCGACGCGGTGGTGTCGGTACGCAACGCCGACGCGGCGACCGAACTGTAGGCACAGGGCACCCATGCACAAAGTTGCAGGCAGCGAGAGGCCCGCTGCGAACAGCGGTCGCGCCATGCACGTCACGCACTACAAGGGCGACCGCCGCACCATTGCCACCTTATGTCGGGCCCAGGAACTGGGCCATGCGGAGACCCACGGCAATGCTTCAACTACGCGCAGGAACCGGATGCCTGGCAACTGGTCTGGCGTTTCGTGGGCTCGCAGTTCGATGCCGGGTGAGGGCAGCCGTGGTGCAACGACCCGGTGAGTGATAACGATGCCTGCCCTCCAGTAGCGGTCAGTGGGAGGTTGCGGCAGCGGCGCCCTTGTCAAAAGCGCTGTGTCAACTACAGGGCCGGCGCGGGCGTTGAGGAGACAAGTGGTCAGCAGGTCGAATGAACCGGGTTGCAACGCAGCTACGCTGCCGACTCGGTACCCGAACTACAGCAGGCTTTTGCAGCGAAGGAGGGCACCATGCACACTGCAGCGAGCATCAGCACCACGGCTTCTATCCCGAGCACCAGCGTCAAGCAGGCCAACGGCTTTCAACTGCGGTTCAACAGCCTGTTTACTCGGCGTGCTCTGAGTTTTCCCTGTGATGCCAGCGGTGTCGT